>JAHHHD010000015.1 GCA_019359505.1 Drouetiella hepatica Uher 2000/2452
AAGCGTTGCGGGAACGAGTTCAAGACCTGTTTGATCAACTGACGCTAGAACAAGTAATGTCGGTTTCGTCCTACAACTTTATTTTGGAAGCACTCTTCTATGTGGCTTCACATTAAATTGGTATTAACCTTATCTTTAAAGTGAATGTTCTTTTTTATCATCTTATTTTCTACGCTATTAACTATAAAGGAGAGTACATGGACGTTAGTGAGCTTGGTTTTCCAATTAAGCAATACCCAGCCTGTGCCGAAACAGAGTAATTTGGCGGCAGCAGCAGCCCAACACTGCGTTGGTGCGGACGTTACAGAGGCTATCTGTGAGAGTTCAAAGTTATCTGCCGCCGCTGCGTTTTACCGTTAGCCCGTTCAGTTGTCTGCGGGGAGAGGGCAGCAACCTTATCGGTTAGTGTTCAAAGTCCAGCTTTACCAGGATATTTAAGGGCGATCGCAAAATCCTCAAGAGTACCCTTAAGGGGAATTCAAAAGTTGGGTTACATCCAATAATCTCAAACGTGTGAACCCGCTACTTGCTGAAAAGGTGAAAGCGCCCTCATGTTACAGGCTCCTGAAGTATTTACAACGGAAAGGCTTGTTTTACGCCGCCCTCGCCTCTCAGATGCAGAGGCAATCTTTGAATACGCCAGCGATTCAACAGTCATTCACTACATGGATTATGGTTCTCGTACTGATGTCAGCGAGGTTGTAAAATCCCTTGAGAGCCGTCCGGCAGAATGGGAATCAGGTAGTTTCTCCTGGGTACTTACAGTCAAGCCCGATGATCGCCCCATTGGCACGATCGGTTGTTGGTTAGAAGATCATGCGGCTGGTTTTGGTTATCTGCTCAATCAGAAATATTGGGGAAAAGGTTACGCAACAGAAGCTGCTCGTACGGTTGTGAACTGGGCAATCAGCTTGCCAGAAATTTATCGGGTTTGGGCAACTTGCGATACGGAGAACCTTGCTTCAGTTAAAGTTCTGGAGAAGAGTGGTTTAGTGTGTGAAGGGAGGTTGCGTTGTTATCTGATCCGCCCTAATATTTCAGCAATTCCTAGAGATGCGTTTATGTATGCTAGGGTGCGTGGTGCGAGCTAACCCTTCATGGTAGCGGACGGTCGAAAGCCCCTGGTGCTGAGTTCGAGGTTACTTGCCGCCGCTGCATTTTGCCATTGGGCTGCTTTAAGCTATATACAAGGAGAATATTTCAAGGTTGTGGGTAAGCAGGAGAAATTCATAAAAATGAAAAAAAGCAGCATTTGGCAAACAATACAATACCTCATATTTCCTGGAGTTCCTGCTAGTCTCTGCATCTTGTTTGGAACAGCTGTATCAATCCGAGGACTCTCAGATTATCAAACTGCGGGTGATTTCTGGAATAATGCTATTGAAACTAGAGGCACCATCGTTAAGACAAGTCTTGAATCTAGAACAGCGTCGAGTGGTGGTATTCCCATATCGCATGCAGTTAACGTCTCCACTATTCAATTCATAACTCAACATGGAGAGATAATCACATTTGAAGGCGATGATGATATGTGTGTCGATCGTCCGAACTCTAGTCTCTGCATGGGAAGAGAAGTAGAGATTGTATATGACTCTAGTAATCCTCACCAAGCAATAGTCAAAGGAAGTGCTAGTCCTTTGGCTAGACTCAGGTATGGCATTGGGTGGGGCATGTTTATCTTGCTTAGTGGAATAGTAATTATGGTTGCTCCCACTCGGCATAACTAATGAAGTTGAAGAGTGCTAGGACAAGCAATTGTAGCCCAACGACGTTGGAGCCGAACGCCTTGAGCTGAATTAGTTAGGGTCGCAAGATTATCTGCGTCGGCTCAACTATGCCATTAGGCTGCACTGTCTTTTAGTGGACACATCTCACCTACCTAGGTGCAATTCTGCCGCCCGTTGCAAGCAAGGTAGTGAACCGCTTACCCTAATCTCGTGACAATCAAGATAGGGCGATAGTCCCGACTGGTACATCGAGCGTAGACATATCGATCACCAGACGATAGCGCACCTCTCCCCGATCGAGCCGTTCAAACCCATCCTCAATATCCATAGCCGAGATAATTTCGACATCAGCAGAGATATGGTGCTGGCTACAGAAGTCCAGCATCTCCTGCGTTTCAAGCGTACCTGCCACCCCTGAGCTTGCCAGCCGTCGCCGTCCCAACGTCAGGAAGACGGGACTGAAATCCAGATTTGCGGGAATGCCAAGACAGCAGAGCGTCCCGTCGAGTTTGAGCGATCGCAGATACGGGTTTAGAGGATGACGAGATGAAACAGTATCGAGAATGAAATCGAAGCGTGAGGCTTGCTTTGCCATTTGCGCTTCGTCGGTTGAGAGGATTGCCTCATCTGCTCCCAGCGCTTTTGCATCGGCAAGCTTATCTGGCGAGGTACTGAACAGCACAACATCAGCCCCCAGCGCATGCGCGAATTTCACTGCCATGTGACCTAGACCGCCCAAACCGACAATCCCAACCGTCTTGCCAATCCCTACATCCCAATGACGTAGGGGTGACCAAGTGGTCACTCCTGCACAGAGCAGCGGTGCAACGCTTGCCGGATCAAGACCAGCGGGGAGATGGTAGGCAAACTGAGCGTCGACGACATAGTCATTGGAGTAGCCGCCGCGCGTGATGCTGCCATCCTGCCTGTCGATGCCATCATAGGTGGTGGTCACTCCCTCCAAGCAATATTGTTCCAGCTGGCGTTGGCACGAAGAGCAATGACCGCAAGAATCGACGATCGTGCCCACCGCCACCGCATCACCGACTCGGAACGTTGTGACATCTGTGCCGATCGCCGTCACCTCACCCACGATCTCATGCCCTGGAACGAGCGGAAAGCGGCTTACCCCTCGAATGGCGTGCAGATCACTATGGCAGATGCCACAGAACTGAATTTTTATGGTGATGTCGGTCGGTCGCAATTGCCGACGCTCAAATGCCCAGGGAACAAGGCGATCGCCCTGATTGAGAACCGCAAGTCCGTAAGAGAGATCGATCGCAGTGTTCTGCTTAGTCGTTTCTGACATGTGCTGTTTTCCTGGTTGTGATCTGAGGGGAATGAATATGCAATGCTCTAGAAGGCGCTTGCTGTCGGGCGAACAATGATTTCATTGACATCCACATCTTCAGGTTGAGCGATTGCATATAAAACGGCTCTGGCGATCGCATCTGGCATGAGTGCAGTCTTGCGAAGTTCTTGTAAAAAACCTTTGCTGGTATCATCCGTGATATCAGAGCCAAGTTCGGTTTCGACTACGCCAGGAGAGATGAGGGTAACGCGGATATTTTTTGACTCCTGACGCAGCCCATCAGAGATTGCCCACACCGCATATTTTGTAGCGGAATAGACGGCGCTGGTGGGTCCCACCATGTGCGCGGCGATCGATGCCGTATTGATAAATTGTCCACCGCCTTGCGCTTCCATGATTGGCAGTCCCGCCGCAATGCCATTCAATACGCCGTGGATGTTGACATTAATCATGTTGTCCCACTCCTCGACTTTTAAGGCATTCATCCGCGATAGAGGCATCACACCTGCATTGTTAAAAATCACATCCACGCGACCAAATTTATCTTTTGCAAAGTGAATGAATGCTTTCACATCCTCGCGATTTGTGACATCGACTGCTTTGAATTCTGCTGTGTTACCTTGATCACGAATTTCCTCGACAATCTTGCCGAGCTTCTCTGTCCGCCGCGCCCCCAAAACGACTTTTGCGCCATTTTGAGATAGCAATCGAGCGGTTGCTTCACCAATTCCACTACTGGCGCCAGTAATAGCGACAACTTTTTCGTTAATGTTCAACATAGTCATTTTTCCTGATTGATCTGCTTCTATTTACATTAGAAGTAAAAGCAAGAATGCTAAATACACAGACCTCGCAAGTTATTGCCTAATCCTCCAAGTTGGAATTTTTTGAGTGCTCTATAATGCTGAATGGAGCAGGATTCAATGAGTCGATAGAACAACATGACAACTGAAATCATTGGCTCAGTTATCAATCAAGGTGAGATCGCGAAGCAGTTCCAAGAATTAGCGGCACTGATCACCCGGCACACGGATGGCAAGGGGGATGGGTTTCATCAAACCGCGATTGCTCAATTGGAATTTCAGCGAGAATCTTTAGTTTCCACTGCACTACGCGGTGTCTGTGACCCGATCTTTGCAATTCTAGTTCAAGGTAGAAAAGAACTGTTGCTGAATGAGGAAATCTATCGGTATGGTGCGGCTCAATACTTGGTTGTTTCAGTTGATTTGCCGTTAAGCGCATTTATTACAGAGGCGACTCCCGACAAGCCTTATCTAGGATTTAAACTAACGTTAGATTCCCATCAGCTGTGTGACCTAATTACTCAAACCAGTACGATTCAGCGTCAGCAAGAGAACGCTGTGAGAGGACTGTTTGTCAGCACTATTGACATCCCATTGCTCGATTGCGTTCTCAGACTGACAAAGCTTTTAGATACGCCACAGGATATTCCAATCCTTGCGCCGCTAATGATTCGTGAAATCTACTATCGCCTTTTAATGAGTGAGCAAGGCGAAGCAGTTCGTCAAATTGCCACATCTAGCAGCAATATGCAACGGATTGCAGAGGTGATAAAACGGCTCAAGGCTGATTTTGTCCAACCGTTGCGGATTGAGGATCTAGCAGGACAAGCGAAGATGTCTGCCTCCTCATTTCATCACCACTTCAAAGCCGTGACAGCTATGAGTCCGCTGCAATATCAAAAGCAATTAAGACTATTAGAAGCGCGCCGTCTAATGCTTTCCGAGAACTCCGATGCGTCTAATGCTGCCTATCAGGTGGGGTATGAGAGTGCTTCACAGTTCAGCCGTGAATATTCTCGGATGTTTGGTGCGCCGCCGATTCGGGATATTGAACAGTTACGAATAGCCTGAACATGACTCAGCGATCGTTCAAAAAATCTTGACACAATCGCCGAAAGTGATCGCCCCTCTGCTCAAAATTAGGATATTGGTCAAAGCTGGCGCAGGCAGGTGAAAGCAAAACCACTTTTGCTCCAAGCTGGTGCGCTAGTTCTGCCCCTCTTGTCACGGCACAATCCATCGTTTCCACAATTTCTATATTGGCGTAGCCCACCTGTTTGAGGCGTTCTGCAAAGGCAGGAGCGGCTTTGCCAATCAGCAAAACGGCGATCGCTCTGTCATGAATAGTTTGCAGCCAGCCTGTATCATCTCCGGCTTTAGCCTCTCCCCCGGCAATCAAAATCACGGGTGCTGCTACTGAAGATAAGCCGACTTGCGCCGCGTCATAGTTTGTCGCTTTGCTGTCGTTAATAAAATCAATTCCCTCCCATGTGCAGAGATATTCTAGGCGATGGGGTACTCCAGGGAAAGCCGCAACTGCTTCAGCGATCGCCTCTCGTTCAATTCCGGCAAGCCTTGCCGCTAAGACTGCCATCAGCAGGTTCTGCTGGTTATGTGCTCCCACCATCCGTAAAGCTGAGGCTTCGACGATCGGTTCACCGAGAGCCATTACCCACCCGTTCTCTAGGTATGCCCCGCGATCGGCATCGCCCAAGAGTCCGGCTCTACCTGTTACGCTCGTCCAGCAAGCCTGTGACCACTGATCAGAGGCTCCCCGCAAATAGGGATCATCTCCGTTGAAAATCTGATGCTGCGACTGTTTTAGCAGCTGGGCTTTGATGCTGTAGTAGTTCTCTAGGGTTTTGTGCCGACTGAGGTGATCAGGGGTGAAAGTCGTCCAGATGCCAATTTGGGGAGCAAGGGTGGAAGAAGCCTCAATTTGGTAGCTGCTGAGTTCTGCGATCGCCCAGTCAAGCTGAAAGTCAACCTGACCCGTGGCAGACGCCGGATAGAGTGTGTCGAGCGCCAGATCGCAAGCCGCATAGCCAATATTTCCACAGGCAGGGGCATGAAGTCCGGCAGCCTGAAAGATGGCGGCAATCAGAGCCGTTGTGGTGGTCTTGCCATTGGTGCCTGTAATACCCACCCAGGGATAAGACTGGAGCGATCGCCATGCCAATTCCATCTCGCCGATTGTTTCGATGCCTAGCGATCGGGCTTCTATAAGCGCAGGCAGATTCCAGGGTACACCAGGGCTAACCACAATCCGCTGCATCAGATCAGGCTGGGGCTTAAGCCGATGCCCCAACTGAACGGCAATACCCTTTGTTTGCAGTTCCTGCTGAGTCTGCTGGAGCGCATCAGACGTTCCAGAGTCGCTGATGGTGACTTGCCAACCTACCTGGTGTAGCAGGTGAGCAGCGGCAATTCCCGATCGCCCCAACCCTATCACATAGGCACTCCTCGTCTCAGCTCTAAGCATTATTTCAATGGCCACTTCGGATTTAGCGACTTCAGGCAAAGCAGAATCATAGTACCGCAGTGAGGGTTCACCCCGGCATTTGAGCGGTGAATTTGTATCGATGTAAAGCCAAATTGGACAGAAATTGCGACCTAATAAAATTTTTTATAGTCAAAAGGCGAGTTTGCCCTCACTAATGTAGTCTCAGATGCAAAATGATTTCTTCAGAATTGGTGCAATCATTCAAGCCGTGGTTTTGATAAATGGTTTCCGCATCAGTTTCCCGCAACAATGCCCAGATCTTAAAAATTTGGTGTTTCTGATGCGGCTGTGTACTGAATCTCCCCGATCTTTAGCATTTGCCCGTGTAAACTCAGAGAGATTTCTGAGTTTACGGTATTATTTACCACAACGTACGTTTCAGACATATCTTAAGGATCATGCTCGTGTTGAAGAAAGTTTTCCTGACTGTACTACTTGCCATCTGTTTCTTTGGTGGTCCTCTGGCAGACGCTGCCTGGGCACAAGACGATAGGGTCGCGGGTCTGCTTGACAGTGGTGACACGGCTTTTATGTTGATTTGCTCGGCGCTGGTTCTGTTCATGACGCCTGGACTAGCGTTTTTCTACGGGGGCTTGGTGAAGTCTCGCAATGTCCTCAACACCATGATGATGAGTCTGGTGCTAATGGGTATTGTGGGAGTCACTTGGGTGTTGTGGGGCTATAGCATTGCTTTTGCGCCAACTGATGTTTCCCCGATTGCCGTGGCTGCTGACGGTGTGCCCACGTTTACCTATACGTCAAATCCAATTATCGGTAGCCTTAGATGGCTGTTTCTAGGAGGTGTTGAGGCAGGTCAACCTGATCCAATCGGGTATGCACCTACCATTCCTCACCAGGTTTTCATGATCTACCAGATGATGTTTGCCATCATCACCCCGGCACTCATCTCTGGAGCGATCGTTGAGCGCATGAGCTTCAAGGCATACTTCTGGTTTGTCTTGCTGTGGTCTACGCTGATTTACGCTCCTCTGGCTCACTGGGTCTGGGGTAAGGGTTTCATTGGGATTAATATCGGCGCTCTCGACTTTGCAGGCGGCACGGTGGTTCACGTTAGCTCTGGTATTTCAGCGGTCGTCGCCGTTTTGGTTCTGGGTGCACGCAAAAATTATCCGGCTCAACCCACCGTTCCTCACAACGTGCCTTTCGTGATGTTAGGGATTGGAATGCTCTGGTTCGGCTGGTTTGGGTTCAATGCTGGAAGCGCCGTGGCGGCAGGCGGATCTTTGGCAACGGTGGCTTTCGTGTCTACAGCGATCGCTCCTGCTGCTGCGGGTCTGACTTGGGTCGTGATGGAATGGGTGCTGCGCGGTAAGCCGACTGCGGTCGGTATTGCCAGTGGTTTCCTGGCTGGTCTAGTGGGAGTTACACCTGCCGCTGGTTTTGTGACCCCGATCGGCGCAATCTTGATTGGCTCTATCACCTCAGTGGTTTGCTTCTTTGCAGTCAGCCTGAAAGCGAAGCTTCAGTTTGACGATTCGCTGGACACTTTCCCAATCCATGGAGTTGGGGGAACGGTTGGAGCGCTGCTCACAGGCATATTTTGTACCAAGGCGGTGAATGCTGCTGGTTTTGATGGTCTGCTGTACGGCAACCCAGGTCAGCTTTGGAACCAGTTCTTGGGAGTGGCTGTCACCTATATTTTTGCGGGTATCGGGACGTTCCTCATTCTTAAGTTTCTGGCGCTATTTATGGATCTGCGTGTCAAGCCTTCCATTGAAGATCAGGGCTTGGATGTCAGCGAACATGGTGAAGAAGGTTACGGCGAGGAATTTGTGGGCGGAATGACCCTAGTCGAGGATTCTATCCCGCAGACGTAGTTCTTTGCAGCAGCGTTCTTTGCAGCAGCTCTCATGATGAATTTCATATCGGGGAGTTTGCGCCCGCAGGGCGCAAACTCCCCCAACAAAGTCCGAAAAAAGCCCGCCGCAGGCGGGCTTTTTTCGGACTTTGTTTCAAAATAAGAATTGCTGAGTTCTTTGAGCTAGATTTGTGTAAATTCTGGATTCATTTAGACAAGGTAAGGGGTTGCAGGATTGCAGCCCCTTTTTCAATAGCAGATTTTAGGAACCGTCTGAGATAATAGCTAAACAAGATTACTCAACAAGCTCAGCTTGACCGACAGGGGGAATGGGATGAAGCGCCAAGATCTACAGATCTTCACTCGACAGATCTTCATAGGGGTGTCGCGGAGCAGCGCGGTTCTCTCAATTCTTTTGCTGTCTGCGGCTACAGCGCAAGCTACAGCGCGATCGGCGAACTGGATGCCAGCAGTGCTTCCAGACAGCCAAGTGATGACGATCCGTTCGCCGCTCCTCGCCCAATCACTCTCACAGAACGAGCAGCAAGAGCTAGAGCGACTGCGTAGCCTGAGCCGCACGACAACGCTGTTTAACATCATGCTGGGGGTGTTGGCGGTACTACTGACGGCAGCAATTGCTGGACTCTATCTGTTGCGGCGATCGGTAATCCGAGAAGTCACGGCCATTGTTCAAACGCACCTGAAAGAACTGGGCGATCTAGAAGGGCAGATTGGCGTAGCGAAGCAAGAAGTTAGAAAGCTATTGCGAGATTACGAGCATTATGCTGAGGATTTGGGCAAAGATGCCGAGTCGTTTCAGCAGGAAATTGAGGAAAAGCGGGGGACATTGGTGCGGCTAGTTGCCGAAGTGGCGCAGCGTCAGCAGGAGACTGCTGGGGCGATCGCCCAACAGCTAGACGTTGCGAAGCGGCATCTAGATGAGCAGCAAGCAGGATTTGCGGCAGAGTTAGCTAATCTTCAAGGCGTAGCGCAAGCTCAGAAAGATACAGCGCTACAGTCCTTTGCCCAGTCAGGAATCGAATTTGCTGGAGAGCTGGATGTACTGCGATCGGCAGCCCAGCAGCACAAAGAAGCAACTTACCAGCAGTTGGGACAGCTTCAAGCTGAGCTATCGCCCTATCTGGATAATCTACGGCAATCTACCCAAACCGAAACGCAACAGCACAAAGAGGCAGCCCTGACGCAGCTCCGCCAGATCGAAGCCGAATTTGCTGGACAGCTTGTCGCCATTCAGACCGATGCTGCTCAGCGCCGAGATCAGGTTTTCGCTAATTTGGACAGCCTCCGAGCCGATCTGATGGGTCAGCTCTCCCAGCTTCAAACTGATACCCAAAATCAGCTAGATACCCTGCGGCAAAGCCTGGAGCAGCTTCAGATCGAATTGGCAAATCAGCGATCGCAGCTTCAGCTTGAAGCCCAGACCCAGCGAGACGAAATGCGGCAGGGCTTACGGCGTTTGAGCGAAGATTTTGCCGTGCAGCGATCGGATCTGACCGCCGATACCGAACGCCAAAAAGCCGACATTCGCCAGAACATTCAGCAGATGAGCGTTGAGTTTAAGGCGCGGTTGGCAGAGCTACAGGCCGATATTCAGAATCAGAAGGAAGCAATTCGGCAAAATATGGTGCAGCTCGATGCCGCCTTTGTCCAACAGCAGGCAGACCTCCAGCAGGCTGCCCAGGCAAAAAGAGCCGATCTCGATCGCCTGCTCACCCAGCTTGAAACCGAAATGGCGGCAGAGCGATCGCGTCTGCAGACCGATGCACAAGCCAAGCAAGCCGAACTCCAGCAAGCCCTCGATCGTTTGGAAGCCGACTTTGCCAGCCAGCGATCGGGCTTAGAGGGCATTGCCCAAGTCCGTCAAGAAGAGTTGCAGCAAGTCATCAACCAGCTTCAAGAGGCTTTCACGGCTCAGCTGACCGAACTTCAGGTCAGCGGCAAAGAGCGGCGAGATGCCATCCTCAAGAGTCTAGAAAAAACCGAAGCCGATTTGGTGGCGCAGCTTGTGACCTTGAAGGCAGATGTACAAGCGCAGCGCGATAAAATGCGGCAAAACCTGGAAAGGTTAGAGGGGCGCTTTGCCGACCAGCTTGCCGACCTGCAAACGGGAGCCGTTGCCCAGCGCGAGGCGACGATTCAAAATTTGCGGACGTTAGAAACGGAGGTCGCCACCCAGCTGACGGCACTGCAATCCGCCGCCCAGACCGAAAAAGACCAGATTATGCAGCGGCTCTCGGAAGTAACTCCCCAGTTTGTTGCTGACTCCTTCATCGTCGCCACTCAGCAGCGCCTGGACGATCTCTACAGCCAGTTTGAGACGTTGAAACAAAGCCAGCCGGAGCTATTCTTTACCCCTGCCGACTATATTCAGCAAGCCGAAACGCTGTTTGCCGCCGGACAGCATGAAGCCGCGATCGCCTTCTCGGAAAAAGCGATTGCCACCCAGCCCGATAGCCCCTCTCTGTGGCTGACGTGCGGCATGGCGTTGGCAGAGCTAAAGCGTAATGACGAAGCTCTGACCGCCTTCGACAATGCTCTCAAGCTCCAGCCCGATAGCGCGATCGCTTGGTATCACCAAGGCATTCTCCTGAAGGAAATGAAGCAGTACGACGCGTCGTTGGCGGCATTCGACAGCGCTCTCAAGTTCCAGCCCAACGACTACAAGGCATTGCTGAATCGCGGCGTGACTCTGGGACGGCTGAAGCAGCCCGATGAAGCGATCGCCGCCTTCGATAAAGCCCTGGAGATTAAGCCCGACTACCACGAAGCCTGGGTAAATCGCGGCGTAATTTTGGGCACAATGCAGCGCCCTGAAGAAGCCTTTGCCGCCTTTGACAAAGCCACCGAAACTGATCCCGATAATTCCACCGCCTGGCTCAATCGCGGGTTGTCTCAACTTGAGCTAGAGCGCTACGAAGACGCGATCGCCTCTTTCGACAAAGTGACCCAACTCAAGTCTGATTCGCCCAAAGCCTGGGACAGTCGCGGCTATGCCCTGCTGCAACTCGGACGCGACAAAGAGGCGATCGCCAGCTTTAATCGCGCCCTTAAAATCAAGCCCGACTATGCCAGCGCCCACTACAACAAGGCGGCTTGCTATGCCCTGCGCGGCGAAGCCGACCTGGCCCTAGAAAGTTTGCAAAAGGCGATCGATCTCAACCCCAAATATCGCAAGGAAGCCAAGACCGATACCAATTTCAGCGAACTCGCTCAGGATGACTGGTTTCAAGAAATCACGGATGTTAAATAGCGGCGCCGCAACCTATGACTACAGCCACTCGCTCCTATGACTTTATTGGATTTGGGGATGAAGTTCCCGGAATTTTGGCGCTAGTCTCTGCTGCCAGAGAATACTACAGCCGCACAGGTCGCTATCCCAAGAGCGTCCTGATGCTGCGAGGTAATGCTCAAGACGGTGTGGGCGGTCATCTGGTGCGCGGCAGGCTAGCCTACCTCGATCGCAGCAGCGTCCCAGAGCCTACCCGCCGAAACTTTTACCTGGAGAACTTTGGCGATCCCCCCGCCATCTATCGGGAGTTTTTGCAGCGATCGGGTGTGGACAAAGTGGCGCTCGACCCCGGCAATGCTACTCTGGTACTCCGGGAGATGATGGGCGAAGTTGGGATAGATATTCTCAGCAACGCCAAGGTTGCCTCTGTGCTTAAATCGGGCGGCAAAATTACGGGCTTGCAGCTTGCTAGAGGCGAGACTTTTTTGGGCAAGCAGTTCATTGACTCTACGGTAAATGGTGAACTGGCACAGTTGGCAGGCATTAAAAAGCTGGTAGGATATGCGTCGCTGGGCTTGCCAGAGGCTGAGCTGTCGGTAACGCTGGTTTTTACAACTCAGGGACTTAGTCCGCAGACCTTGAGAAATATTGAATATGCTTACCTCAAGCGCTTCATCAACGCATCGGATGTAGAAGCCCAGAAGTGGATCGACATAGCGGCAGGCGGCGATGATTCTCTGGCGCAGTTTCTAAGAAACTCGCTGACCCGTGCCTATGGACAGCTCAATACTATGGATTGGGGCACAGACTACATCGATGTTTATAGCCGTGCTTTGTCGATCGCCTATCATGCCTTCCGAGGCTCCAAGCACTACCTGCCTGAAAGCAAAGCCATTTTCGACAATCCCAATATTGCGGTGCTTCCGGGCGATCGCCTGTTCTGGAACGGAGTGCTGTTTTTTGTCAACGCCGCCCAAGCTGAAGCCTTAGCCCGTGGTGGAGCCAAACCCACAGCCGAGATGCTACAGGAAATGGGCTATGTTGAGCGCTGGCTCAAGAGTTTAGGGGCAACATCAGTGAGGGTCGCTCCAGAACTCTACATTCGCCATGCGGGCAATATTGTCGGTGCGGTCGAGCCGCTCAGCGGTGCCCAAATGACGGCGGGTGGCGTATCTGCTGCTCAGGCATTGGGCACCTTCGGCTACCACTTTGACACGCGCGGCGGCATTCTCGGTCTGTGGCAGCGGGCAGCGAAGGTCGGCGTGAAAAAGTTTGCCTTCAAAGCGCCGCTGCTAAACGTGGGGATGCGCCACGCTTTTTTCAAAGAGATTTCTAATCTAGCCGTAGTTAGTCCAGCCTCTGGATTTACAGGCGGCGCTAGCGCTGTGGGACGAATTGTGGAATTTAATGTGGCGGTCGGACAGGCGGTTGGCATTGCCATGGCGATCGCTCATCTCAGCAACCGTAACCTCTCGGATATCGCCAACTCAGAAGTGCATAATATCCTGGTGAAGACAGACAGATTGCCAAAAATCTACGGCAGATACGATCCGACCGAAACCTCCACCATGGGAGATTTTGAGAGACGGATGTATGATGCAAGTCTGGCCGTTTCGGTAGACTTTGATGGGGCGATCGCCTAGCCGCTGGCTACTGCCCATACCACGCTTTTTTCCACTGCTGCATCTGAGAAATTTCCTGCTGCTGACTGCTGATAATCTCTTGAGCGAGCTGCTTAATTTCGGGGCGATCGCTCTTCTGCAATGCCTCTTGTGCCATCACGAGCGCGCCTTCATGATGGGGAACCATGGCGTTGATGAAGCGCAGATCAAACTGGTTATCTGCGGCTCCCAAGTCCACGTTCATCATCATGCTCGATTTCATCTCGGCAGACATCGGCATCATGTGCCCCATTTCTGCGCTGTACATCATTGGCGTATCCCCAACATTGGGATACCATGCCTTTCTCCACTGCTGCATCTGGGCAATTTCTTTTTTCTGAGCCTCAATAATGGCTTGAGCCAACTGCTTGATTTCAGGTCGCTGCGACTTTTGCAGTGCCTCTTGCGCCATAACAACGGCTCCGTCGTGATGGGGAGTCATGCCGTCTAAGAAGCGCAGGTCAAAGTTTTCATCCTTGGGGCCTAGGCTCATGTTCATAGAGCCATGATCCTTCATAGAGCCATGATCCATCCCTGGCATGGATTGTGCCCCATCTGGCGAGGTGCTAGCAGAGGGGCTGCTGGCATCAGGATTGGAACAGGCGCTCAGAATCAGGGTTCCAGCAAAAGCGAGGGATAGTAAGGGAGTTTTAAGTTTCATAGGTTTGTGGGTTAATGCATTTTATGCGGTTTCTGCTTTACCCTTCGATCGAGCAGAAATCTATCTGAGCCAGTGTATTTCTATTATCTTTACAAATGATTATGAAATTGGCATGACGAGTAGCGAGCTGCTTCTTCACTATAAAAACATAATCCTGTAAGACTCATTTTATAGCGGTTTAATCTGCTGCAAATGGCGATCGATTTTCCTGACCTCTAGGCTTCACTCTGTATCAATGAAGCAGGACTCGGATCATCGGAGTCAATAGACAAAACCTTTTTCTAAAGGCTTTTGCTAATTTTGGTACTGATTCAGGCAAAGAGCATAGACAGGCGAAAAGTGTTTTGCCTATCACGAACTTTGTCTTCGTCGGGCTGCAATTCAAGGATAGGTTATGCGTATTTCAGTTGCTACAGTGTGTGCTTTTGCCGCTATTTTAGGCAGGGATATTAATCAGCGGACGATCGCGGCTCCCCTCATAGCAGGCGATTCGAGCGGAGGAGACACAACCCAGCGTCTGCCTGTCCCGGATGTGAATATTCCTGCGCCTGATATTGCACCGCCTGAAAATATCGCACCGCCAAGCAATGTCTCGCTACCAGACCTTATTCCCCTATCAGACCCTATTCCCCTATCAGACCCTATTCCAAATCCCTCGGTTCCGTCTGCTCCGTCCTTAGAACTGCGACCTCTGGTTGTGCAAGTAGAAGCGATCGATATTCCGGTTCCCTACCCTATCCCGGCTGAAGCTAAGGAATCGCCAACAGAAGAGTCTTTGCCCTTGCTTCCTGACTCCCTACCCCCTACCTCCCCAACTCTTACTTCCCCACCAGCGCCAACAGCAGTTTCACCCGCCCTAGATAACTTTACGCCTGCGCCTAATCTTTTTCGCCCGACGCAGCTTGACGAAGTGGAAACCCAGGAGGTTGTTCCTATTACTCTGGAGCAGGCACTAGAGCTGGCACGCCGCAATAATTTGGAGCTGCAAATTGCTCAACTAGAGCTAGAGCGGACTCAGGCTGCCCTGCAAGAGGCTCAGGCGGCAAACTCGCCTACGGTGGATGCCACGGCTGATTTGAGCGCACAACGGGCAAACGATCGCGATAACAATACTTCCGCAGATGCTCTGTTGGGTGGTTCGGTAGAGGTTAACTATGACATCTATACTTCGGGACGGCGATCGGCATTGATCCGGGCGGCTGAGGGACGGGTGCAGGCACAATCGCTGCAAGTCAAGACGGTTGCCGAAACGCTGGAGCTAGATATCACCAATGCCTACTATGATCTTCAGCAAGCCGATGGACAGGTGAGAATTGCCCAGGCTGCAGCCGCCCAATCGGAGCTGAGTTTACGGAATGCGATCGCCACAGAAGAGGCAGGCATCGGCACTCGATTCGATCGCCTACAAACGGAAGTTGACTTAGCCAATGCTCGACAGGAGCTAGTGATTGCCTTGAGTCAGCAGCAGGTCGTGCGCCGCCAGATCAAGCGACGGCTGAATATTGCCGAGTCGATTGGTCTATCGGCAGCTGACCCGGTGCAAATGGCGGGCACCTGGAATTCTAGTTTGGAAGAAACGATTCTGTTGGCTTACCAAAATCGGGCTGAGCTAGAACAACAGCTAGTGCAGCGAGACATTAGCCAGCAGCAGCGTCGTGCCGCTCTAGCAGAGTCAAAGCCCCAAGTTTCGGCGTTTGCTAACTACAGCGTTCAAAGTTCTCTCCTTCAAGGCAATGGTTTGAATGACGATTACCAGGTGGGTGCTAGAGTGCGTTTTCGTCTCATTGACGGCGGTGCATCTAAAGCCAGGGCAGCTCAAGAGGCGGCAAATGTGGCGATCGCTGAAGCCAGATTTGCTGACACCCGTGACCAAATTCGCCTTGAAGTGGAAGAAGCTTATTTGACGCTACAGTCTAATTTCGACAATACTCAGACTGCATCTCAGGCAGTCAATGCAGCAGCGGCAGCTCTGGATCTGGCGAGGCTGCGATTTCAGGCGGGGGTAGACACCCAAACCGATATCTCTCGATTGCAAACTGAATTAACTCGCGCAGAGGGCAATCGTCTTCAGACTATCTTGGGCTACAATCGCGCTCTAGCCGCATTGCAGCGATCGATTAGCCAAATGCCGTTTACGGAACAGCCGCCGACCTAGACTTTAGACGTTGTACAAAAAAGAGACACTGTACACAAAAAGGGCGAACGATGGGGATCGAACCCACGAATGGAGGTACCACAAACCTCTGCCTTAACCACTTGGCTACGCTCGCCGTACGGTTATGAATTATAGCATCAGACTAGGGTGAGAAGGCAAGAGGTAAAATGCCTCGGACGGGATGCTACTAACCTGCCAGAGATTTTAGCAGCCACCCCAACATCACGCCCAGCCCACCAAAACGAACGGCCTGCCAAAAGACTTCTTTCAACCCGCTCCAAGAAAAAAGCTGGCTCTCTAGGGCAAGTTCCAGTCCTTCAAGCTGTTGCTGGATTTGCTTCAGTTCAGCCTTCAAAGACTGAGAGCGATCGCGCCTCATTTGGCGTTGGGTTTCGCTAAGGCGCTGCTGTAAAACCTCCTGCTGCTGACGATCTGCCTGAACTTGGGCATAGCGCGCCTTGAGCAGCAGCAAAGATTGCTCTACCTCTTGGAGAGATTGCTCAAAGTCAGTTTCATGAAAGTCAGCATCGGGTTGAGGAGGTTGAGGAGACATTATTATGGGGAGTTTTATTGACGTTGTACAGTAGAGATAGCGCTGGCATTTCACCCAGCTCGTCAGTTTGCAGCTGTCGTAAGTTTGCTTAAGACATTTTTGGTGGGGCGCTTCGCGCCCCACCAAAAATTTCCCCGTCCTAACCGCCTTGGCGGTTGCTACAATAGCTCATCATTTTAATGAATATGTCTGATTCAAGTCAGGTTACTTCTCAAATTGTCTCTAATCAGGTGCCGATTAAAGCATTGCCTAGTCCTAGAGCCAGTAGCTTGTCAGATGGTGCTAAGCCTGTTTCTGAGCTGAGTACAGTAGAACTGGCTCAGGCGCTAGCAGAACGTCTGGCGATCGCCCCAGACGACTGGCATCGCCTCAAGTCAAACCGTAAGGTGCGGGCTGGAGAACAGGCGGCAGCAGCGCTCGTATACCTGCTTAAAGATCAGCCTCAAGAAGCCTTGGCAAGGCTGCACCAATCGGTAGGCTGGCTCGATCGATCCATTTCAGCACCGCCCTGCCCCACTCATGGGCATTGAGGTGTGACTCAAACCTGCCACTCAAAAGCCTGAAGCCGCCGATACTCATAGGCTCCCATAATTGCCCCCCAGAGTGAAGCGCCCGTTTCTAGGTCAACGCCGCGATCGTAGCTGAGAAAGCGATCGGCACTCACCTCAAAGCCTAAGCTCACCTGTCGGGTTTGCCCATCATACTGAAAGCAGCATTTGGTATCGGGTTCTGGCTCTGCTTTAAACCCAATGCCAGATTGCCTCACGATAAGCAAGCAACCTGGCAGAGCCTCCAGATCTTCCAGGCTTAGCGTCTCTAACAGCTGAGGATTGGCTCCCGCTCCTTTAAATTTTTCAGGCTGCTGAAATGCCCAATACTGAACTTGAAACACCTGGGGATCGTCGGTAGGCTTTAGTTCGGCAATGCGCTGACGGTAGGGGCGATCGCTGTACAGGATATTTGCTTGTTCTGCAAACAGCGCCAGGTTGCCATTAATCCGCTGAGGCAAAGGGCGATGCCACAGCCGCAAATGCACAAACCAGACGGGCTGATCGAGGGCTTGCGCCTTATTGTCAAATTCGCCTGTCAACCATTGAGCAAGGAGTGGCAGAGACATGGGAAAGATAAATATGAAATATTTATAACTAGACTTTAAACCAATCAAGTTAGAAAAAGGCAGTTATGGCTGTCCTGAGCAAACTGGCGACAGCTATAGGAGCGCGATCGTATTCAGAAGTTTGGGTATGGTCATCCTAACCGGATTTCTTTTAGAGGAAATAGCGATAAATCTCGCGTCGATGGCGGACTCTGGTAAAGGTTATAGCGTTGTCTTCGATGAAGAGACTGATGCGGTAGTCGCTCACTCGAATTCGATAGGCTCGATCGTATCCTTTGATTTTCTTGAGGTCAGAAATTTGGTCAATGCCGCTGGTAGGAATTTCTTCAAATGCTAAATGTCTAATCGTTTCGTAAATGAGAGATTTTTTGAGCGCTTTCAAGTCTCGGATGAAACTTGGCAAATCATTGCCGATCACGGTTTTTCTAGTTCTAACAAGGCAGCCTCCAGACTGAGGGGGTTTCGGAGGAAACTTCCTGCATTGCTCCGGTATAGCCCCTCGTCTTCTGGGGCTTTCTGGGGCTTCTAGTAATTTTTGACTGAAGCTACTGTAACCCTGTCTCTGCCACGACCGCGATCGCCCTTCAGCTTTGAGCCAAGACGATCGTGACGGGCTAGGCGCGATCGCCTCAGTTGCTGTAGCATTCCCCGTGTCACGGGGTGATCTGAGGGCTATCCTAACGCGATTTACCAACAGTTGCTAAAACAGCCGCTCGACTAATTGATCACGCGTCAGGTTGAAATGTTGGGCAATGTCTTTCAAAATCGAATTGAGCGTGCCCACTTTGATGGGGCTGTGATTTGGAATCGTAACGTGATGTTCGCCGTTCTGCTGTGTTGTCAGGCGAATATGGCTTCCGGTTTGGCGATCAATCTGATATCCCAGTGATTTGAGTGCCTGCGCCAACAGTTCATCCGACAAGTCTCGCGGCAGTTTCATGAGGCAATCACTTCGTCATGTACCACATGAAGGCGAATCAGCTTGGGGCGGGTTTGCTCATCAGGAAAGTGACAGTGAACCGCGTCTCGGACATATCCTTTGAGTTCTTCCAGGCTATCTGCTTGGGTAAAGATAGATTCTCCGATCGCCCTGGCAGTATAGCCACCGTCGGGATCATCTTCAACTAAGAAAATAATTTCAGTCATCGGCTCGTCCTGATCTTTGAGGTTCAATTTCAGTTATACCCGCGATCGCCCTTCAGCTTTGAGCAAGAGCGATCGCCCCTAGCCTTTGACGATCGCCTCAGTTACTTCAGGACTGCCTGTGTGGTTGGAGCTTTGCTGCTGGAACCTATGAAACTGCCAGCTCTGAGTGCAAAACTAACAACTCTTCAGCATTGAGAGTTGCCATTGCATACTCGCAGCCTTGAGCATCGGAGAACTCTACTTGATAGAATCGATCGCCGTTTTGTTCGTAAACTTCGACGATCGCGCCAATTAATTCAGCAGGTAGTTGTTGAACACTGGCGTAGGCTGGCTCTAGCAGGGTGAGGCGATTGGCTGGAATATCTTTCAGTAATGCAACCGTATCCAGGAGTTTGGGTGTAGGTTTCATCGTTTAATAAAGGCGATCGCCGTTGGGTAATTTCATGCCGCTGATGGATGGCTGACCCTAATGATATCCGCGATCGCCCTTCAGCTTTGAGCCAAGACGATCGCCCTTAGCCTGTCACGATCGCTGTTATTCAGTTTTCCACTCACTTGTGGAAATATCGGCAGTTGTCATGATGTTTCGTAAGGTGCCCATAGGAAGATCGCGTCCCTTGTGATACGGCACAATCACCTGAAGCTGTCGTTCTGAGTTGCGCCACTTGCGATGGCTGCCTTTCTGAGAAACTAATGTGAAACCGTAACGGCGCAAAATCGCTTCAACCTGGTCAACATTCATCCGTCGATCGCGGGTCATCCCACAAAAACCTCGCGGGTGAGAGCGCTAGCGGGAAGTTCGATCGCATCGGGTTCTAAGTAGAGTTCAATCGCTTCTTGAATATTCGCTAAAGCTTCTATTTCAGTAGCTCCGGCAGAAACGCAGCCGGGTAGTTCTGGACACCAAACTGCCCATTCTCCAGTTTCAGGATCAGGTTCTAGAATGACGCGCCATTTCATAGAGTCTCCGAATTCTGTTCTATCTCAGTCTACCCGCGATCGCCCCTCAGCTTTGAGCCAAGACGATCGCGCCTAGCCTTTCACGATCGCCTCAGTTGCTCTAGCATTGCCTGTGTCGTTGGATGATCGGATAACTGCCCGGTTTGCCCTGCCTACATTGCTTCTCCAATCATTCGATAGAATTAGCCTCAAGGAAAGTAGCGATAAATTTCCTTGCGATGTAGAACTCGAATAAAGTCCACTGAATTAGATTGAACCGCGATGCCGATTCTGTAATCTCCAATCTTGATACGATAGTGGTTGCCTTCGGCTTTAAGCTTGCTAAGATTGCTGACTGCCTCAAGACTCTCAGCCCCTTTTACTCAATGACAGCCTACTTCTTCAATAGCGGCAATTCGTTGCAGCAGTGAGGCATCGCGGAGTTTACGCAGGTCTTTTTCAAAGCTTTTTCGGAACTCAACCTTCACGCTTGCTGCTCCAGCAGTTTGAAGATATCGGCTCGGCTAGCTGGTTCGGTAGCTTCGCCTTCTACAATCGCCCGTTCTAGCCCAATCTCTTCGATCGCTTCTGCAATTAGATCGGTGAAGGCATCGCGATTTTCTTGGAACAGCTCAAGCAGTGCAACTTTGACGATCGCTTTAAGTTGAGTTTGATCTAATGTTAGCTCAGACATGATTGTCTCCGGTCTTCAGGTGGGTGTCTACTAAGCTGATGCTTAAGACTTAGGCTATGCCACCATACTACTCTTTGCCTCTACAATCGCCTCAGTTGCTCTAGCACGTCCTGTGTCGTTGGATGATCGGACAACTGCGCGGTTTGCCCTGCCTGAATCACCTGCCTCAAAAACTCAACGAAATTACCCCAAACGGTTTGGA
Organism: Drouetiella hepatica Uher 2000/2452; assembly: GCA_019359505.1. Classification (GTDB taxonomy): domain Bacteria; phylum Cyanobacteriota; class Cyanobacteriia; order Elainellales; family Elainellaceae; genus Drouetiella; species Drouetiella hepatica. The sequence continues at coordinate 20,543 of JAHHHD010000015.1, forward strand.
AGGTGGGATGGGTTTCGCCCAGTTGATCGTGAAAAATTACCACTGCCCGAAGATACAAAGGCTCGGCATCACTGTAGCGTCCGGTGGATTGGTACAGCGCTGCCAAATTGTTGAGGCTGCCGGCAGTGTCGGGATGGTCGGCTCCTAACTGTCGCTCATTAATTTGCAGCGATCGCACATACAAAGGCTCGGCATCACTGTAGCGTCCGGTGGATTGGTACAGCAATGCCAAATTGTTGAGGCTGCTGGCTGTGGCGGGATGGTCGGCTCCTAACTGTTGCTCTCTGATTTGCAGCGATCGCACATACAAAGGCTCGGCATCACTGTAGCGTCCGGTGGATTGGTACAGCAATGCCAAATTGTTGAGGCTGGTTGCCACAGCGGGATGGGTTTTGCCTAGACGGGTTTCGGCGGTTGCTCGGCATTGTTCCAACCACGGTTGCGCCTGAGCATAGGCCGCCTGTCCTTCGTAAAACCAGGCAATTCGAATGTAGGGCGTAATCAAGTCATCGTCTGTGAGGCAGTCGGTGAGGGCGGTTGCCACTTCTTCTAGATGGGGAATGAGAGGCGTGAATTGGGCGATTAGATCTAGCGTCAGGGTTTGGGGAATTTGTTTTGCCTCTGCCACCATCACCCGACACAGGGTTTGCTGCATCGCGGCTTCGGCTGGCATTTGCTGCCGCTTTGCCGCAAAGAATTCTCGCAAGAGCTGATGCAGTTGGTATATGCCTGCCTCTGAGGGTTGCAGCAGATGCAGCCCCAGCAGGTCTTCGTCTCGCACATCCTCCAGATCTTCCTCATTCCACTCTGGCAAACAGGCTTGCACCAGCCGCCAAGCGATCGGCGCGAGGGCAAACAAACTCAGCCATGCGGCTAGCTCTTTTGCCGACGGCTTTAGCTCTTGCCAACTCAGCTCAAACGCCGCCGCCACCCCCAGCGATGCCGTCATTCCCGGTTCGGCTTGCAGCAGCGCCCTTGCCTCCAGCCGTTTTTCTTGCAGCCGTTGCAGCAGGGTGGCGATCGACACCTCTTTCCTGCGCGCCAGATACCGCCCCACCAGCTCCAATCCCAACGGCAAATAGCCCACCCATTGACAAAGCTGCCGCTCCAGACCTCCGATTTCTTCAAGAAATCGAAGGTCTTTGACCTCTCCGCCCTGGGTGACGATCGCCCTCAGCAAATCTAGCGCCGCTTCTTCCCTCAATACCTCCAGCCGCAACTGCCGCACCGATGCCCCCAGATCGACCCGCGTGGTCAACAAAATCTGGAAGCGATCGCCCCTCGGCGGCAGGTAGGGCTGAACTTCGGCATAGTTGCTTACGTCATCCCAGATCAATAGCGCCTTGCCCTCGCGCCAGTGGCTCCAGCAATAGGCGACCTGCTGCGACAAATCCAGCTCAGTCGGTAGCGATAAGTCTAGGTAAATTCTGGCAAAGCCGACAATTTGAGTGCCGATGTCTTCCCGCGATCGCAGCCAGCACACCCCCCCCGGATATTGGTCTTGCGCCAGTGCGCCATAGGCATATTGCAACGCCAATTCAGTCTTGCCAATGCCGCCCATGCCCTGAATCGCCGTAATTGCCAGCAGGTTAGATTCTTGGAGGCGATCGTGCAGCGTTTTTAGGTCGGCTTCTCGCCCAACAAACTCAGTGGCTCCGGTGTAGGGCAAATTGTGGGGCGTGCCTCGCTCTGTCGGTGCCCTTCCCGACGACTCCAGTCAATCAGATTGGGGAGCAGATCCAAAATGAAAGGTCGGATTTCCCTGAACTTGAATCACGGGCTGATTGGGATCATTCACCTGTAATCCCTGCGCTTGCCCGGTTACATACTGCACGTTCCGCGCCTGAATATCGTTGTTCGTTACTTCCAGATGGATCTCTGCCGCCAGCTTCTGCGCTTCCTGCTTCAGTGCCAGATCAGATTCCAAAACCTTATGTAGATAGGTTATCAACTGCTTTTGAGCCTCTGTCGAACCCTCCGCTGCCTGTTGCAAGATTTGATCGGTGCCCGGTTTGCCCCGTAAACATTTCTCCCACATCAACTTGCCCAACTGCTGCACCTTATCCGGCAGCATCTCCACCGCCTTTTCGCCCAACTTAGACCCCACGCCCTCATAAAACTTATCCAATATTGCCTTAGCGATCGGCGTAGCTAGCAGCAGCGTAATTTGCTCAATCATGGGGGGAAAACGCAGAAAACTACTGGCTTAACTTTACTTCAGCCGCCTCTATTTGTCGCTGATTTGCTTGCTATTGGGCGCTCGCAACGCAGAAAATGCCAACATTTTCACTCTCACCGAGAAACGTCAAGCTTTGAACTCGAAGCGTTGAGCTTTGAACAGCAACTGTCGAGCTTTGAACACGAAACGCCAGCCTTTGAACACGGAACGCCACACTTTTTTCGAGAACATTTCTGTTTAGAACTCGGAACGTCTCACTTGAAACAAGAACAATGCAGCTTCAAACAGGAAACGCCACACTTTTTACTCCAATGATGCAGTTCAGAACACGAAACATCTCACTTGAAACTGAAATACTTCTATTTCAAACCAAAACACTGCTGTTTCAAGTGACATTAATGGAGAGGGCGATCGCAATTTTTGTTTTTGAGGGGCGATCGCTGACACTCTCGCTCTAATAAACCTCATCATGAGAGCCAAGCGCTAAGGCAGAAGTTCCTCTTGCCCTAAATCCAGTTCTGTCATTAAGTCAGTGACAGAGCCGCGTTGAACATTACCTGTGGCGTAATCCCGTTCGGCTTCAGAGACTTGCCCTAGCAGATCTTCTCTGCGCTGGTGTTTAAGGCGCTGTTGAACGAGGTTTAGCAATGCTGCCTGATCCTCCAGCGACAGAGCTTCCACAGCCTCGATCGCCTGTTGAAATGTAGAGGTTTTCTCAGTTTGCTGCATGATTAGCGCCTAAACTCTCTGCCCTATCGACCGCCGTTTTCATTCTAATCGAATATACTTCGTCACCACACTCATCCATTTGCCCGTCATCGGCTCCGGCTGCAAGTCGCTCCACTCATCGGCATTGGCAACCGCCTTTAGGTGCAGCGTGTGAATCATCGTGATCACGCCCGTGCGCGAACTCACCACAATTAGTCGTACCGATTCACGATCGCCCCTCGAATACTGCAACTCGCTGGGGGGCAAGCTGTTGGAATCTGGGCGATCGGATAGAAAATCTTCAGTCATAAAATCATCTCAACTAAAGTGTGATCAAATAATACACTAAATTCTTGTTTTGAAATCAAATAAGTAACATTTACGGTTTCATCATCCTCTGACACGATTGGGGCATGGGAAAAGTAGGTCAAGCGCTCCGTCAGGTTTTAGAGGCTTATGCCATTAGTCAGAATAAGCTAGCGGTTACGATGGGCATTGAGCGCACTCATGTCCATCGCTGGGTACAAGAAAAAACCGATCCTGGTGGAGAGGCGATCGCCAACATTACAGAGTCCCTACAGCAACTCAATCCTGAAGCTGCGAGAGAATTTGTTCAGCGTTACTTAGGCGAGATTCTAGGGGTGGGTCAAGCAAGTCAGGCACTCAGACAAGTTTTAGAAACCTATGGAATCAGCCAGAACAAGCTAGCTGTCACAATGGGCATTAGCCGAGCCAACGTCGGTCGCTGGTTTCATGGACTAGATCCGAGTGCCGAAAATATTGCTGAGATCACCAAAGCTTTGAAACAAATTAACCCTGAAGCTGCAAGAGAATTTGTTCAGCTTTATTTAGGCAACCTGCTGGAAGACCCGGAGAAATTAGAGGATGAGTAGAGCGATCGTCAGTCACTATGAGATTGGGGGGTGAGTCAATTTAGCCTCTGCGAGTTCCAAAAACTGTTTTGCTCTATGGATCTGTTCCGTGGCTTGAGCTTCTGTAAGGTCTGGATTAGCATCGTAATCGCCTTGCAGCCGAAGTTGCTCTGCTGTAATTAGAAAACGGTGAAATTCAGTAGGGACTGCTCCCGCCTTCACAAACTCTCGTCCGAAAGCTGAAATTACAGCCGAATGCTTGGAAAAACTCAAGCCCTTGCCCTCTAAAAAAGCTTCTGCCACATAAAACATCGTGTAATAAGCGCGAGAGGCTGCAAATTCAGGCATATTTTGTTGATTGAGAAGTTCTGCCGCATCTAAGCTTCTGTAGGCTTTTTGCAGTAAAGCTCTCTGCTCAGGAGTCATACAGCAATTCCCTCTCTACGAACGTTACGTAAAAAGCCGCCCTGCTGTTGACTGAAGCGATCGCGCCCTACAAATGTGCAAGAAATCAAGACATCATCCTTTAAGCAAATCGACGAAACCAGATAGCTTGTTCGCTCGATTTCAGTTACATAATCAACAGGCTCTTTCAAAACCACCAGAATATCAATATCAGAATCAGGGTGGGCATCGCCTCTAGCTTGAGAACCATAGAGAATTATCTGGCAGAGACGATCGCCATACACATCCTCTAGCTGCTCTTTTAACTCCTGCAAAATTACAGACAACAGCGCATTCATCTACTTACTCATCTTTAAGTCTCTCAAACCAGCATACATCAGGCTATCAGAGCGATCGCCCCCACCGCTCACGCTACTCCAGCCGAATATATTTCGTCACCACACTCATCCATTTACCCGTCATCGTCTCTGGCTGCAAATTGCTCCACTCAACAGAACAATCTTACAGCATGACCACAAAAACGTGTACATTTACGAGTTCATCATCCTCTGACACGATTGGGGGCATGGGAAAAGCCGGAAAAGCCCTCAGACAAGTATTAGAGCAATACAAAATTAGCCAAAACAAATTGGCTGTCACTTTAGGCGTTCAGCGGTATGTGGTCTACCGATGGTTTCACGAACAGGTTGATCCCAGCGGAGAAACGATCGCTGAGATCACGCAAGCGCTCAAACAAATCAATTCAGATGCAGCTCAGGAATTTGTTCAGCTTTATCTGGGCAACCTGCTAGGAGACCCAGAGACATTGAAGGATGAATAGGGCGATCGCCAGGAGTAGTTATATCCTCCAGAGCGCATCTCATCACGTAAATAACTGTTAGAGCTTGGGAATCCTATAGACGAAGCACTCGATTAGTTCAAAGATGGATGATCTTGATGGAGATGGACTTTTTAGCCTCTACTTCGGAATAGGTTTGATCTTGTTTAGCACAGTCGGAGTTTTTGTAGGTATGGTGGCTGCTATGATTTCAGCGATCGTGATTGAGCGATTGAGCCGATCTAGCTATGACTATGATGCCCTTCAAGTTCTCCCTTGGACATTGAGTGGATGTTTTATTGGATTCTCGATAGCCCTATTAACAGCTCTTGGCTTAATTCATTGCATTGATAGTTCCCAAACCTGTATTCTTTCAATTCCATTTGAGTTGGCTGATTTAGCAGTTCGACTAATCGGAATAGTGCCTTCTTTAAGTGCAATTATTGGAGGTGCAGTGTACTGGCGAAGATACCAATAACGTTAAGTATCATTCACTGCTACACCTATGCCGCCGTTAGCGAAAGAACACTCCTCACGCACTAGGCGATGAGAATCGCCGCTCAGCCAACATAGTCCATGCAACAGGCGAGTAATGATTGCTGGTGTGGCTACAAAGGTGTGGGTCATCGCTGATGGCGATCGTATGTGAACCCACCACAATCAGTCGCACGGATTCACGATCGCCTCTGGAGTACTACAACTCGCTAGGGGGCAAGCTGTTGGAATCTGGGCGATCGGACAAGAAATCTTCAGTCATCAACTTCACCTTCTACAATAATGTTGTCCACATAGACAACATAACACAGAATGTGGTCGATCTAGACAACATTTACGGGCTTGCCATCCTTTGACAGGATTGGGGCATGGGAAGGGCAAGTCAGGCGCTAAAACAGGTTTTAGAAAAATTTGGCATCAGCCAGAACAAACTGGCAGTCGCGCTTGGAATCGATCGCTCTGCGGTATTCAAATGGGTTCATGATCAGCGAGAGCCGACTTCTGAAACGATCGTGGAAGTCACCAAAGCCTTGAAACAGATTAACTCAGATGCAGCCCAAGAATTTGTTCAGCTTTATTTAGGCAACCTGCTGGATGATTCAGAGGAACTAGGGGATGAGTAGAGCGATCGCCCTGTCCAATATCGCAATCCCTAAGCAATGCTGAGCAACCCGAACGCGATAGGGGGATAATCCCTACTTCATTACATATCGTTAGATAGGTTTGGCGATCCGTCTGTCGTTTATGCTGGAGAAAACGAATTCACCGACTGAAATCTTCGTTTAATCATCTCAAAGCAGGAGGTCACTGTGAACCCAAATAGCTTTAGAAGCTGGCAATTTAACCTATCGGGTCTACGCTTCTGGCTTGTCCTTTTCGCAGTGATCTGGCTACTAGGGGCGATCGGTCTAGGGTGGCTGGTCAAGTCAATATTTATCTTGCTAGTTCTGCTGATTCTGGCACCCATTGTTGGGTTTTTGGTTTTTCGCTGGTGGCTCAAACGCAACCTGGTTTCTGATCAGTGTCCTGTCTGTCGCAATGAGGTGGCTGGCATCAACGGTGTAGATATGCGCTGTCCTAGCTGCGGTGAACCTCTCCACATTGACAAGGGGCACTTTCAGCGAGTCACACCACCCGGAACCGTCGATGTTGAGGCGATCGACGTTTCGGTGAAGCAGATTGAAGACCAGTAAGGCTACGAGCAGCGCTCTGGGCACTTCTAGGCAAATGCAGTTCCAGAGTTTTAACGATTGCCTCTGGGGTCAAGACTATCGCGCAATCCATCTCCCAAAAGATTGAACGCTAGCACGATCAGCGTAATCATCAAACCGGGCATCAGAATTGTCCAGGGAGCCGAAAGCGCGTAGCCGTTGGTGAAAGAATCCGACAGCATCGTGCCCAGTTCTGGCGTGGGCGGTTTTGCACCCAATCCTAGAAATCCCAGCCCAGCCGCCTCCAAGGTTGCCGTCCCGATCGATAAGGTTGCCTGAACCACAATCGGCGCAAGGCTAGAAGGCAAAATGTGATTAAAAATAATCCGTCCAGGCTTGGCACCAAAGGCGCGCACCGTCTGGACAAACCCCTGCTCTCGCAAAGACAAAACCATGCTGCGCGTCAGGCGAATAAACTTGGGAATCTCTACCACGCCCACCGCAATCATGACGCTTTGCAGACTGGCTCCAATCACCGTGGCAATGGCGATCGCCAGCAAAATCGAAGGAAATGCCAGCAAAATATCTGTCATCCAGCCAATGACTCGCTCTAGCCAGCCTCTAAAATACCCGGCAATTAGCCCCAAAAATGTCCCGATGATCAACCCCAGCACTACGGACACAATGCTGACTAACAGCGATACGCGAATGCCGTACCACACCAAGCTCAGCATGTCGCGCCCTAGCCCATCTGTGCCCAACCAGTGAACGGCACTAGGCGGCTTAAGCCGAGCGGCAAAGTCACGGGCGGTTGCCGGATCGAAGGGGCGTAGGATGGGCGCGAGCAGGGCGAGAAGAATAATGGCGATCGTCAAAACTAGCCCCACTCTGCCTGAAATAGACTTGAGGAATCGTTTCTTAGCTTTTTGAAATGAAGATTCTTGAGCGGCTAGCGCGATCGAGTCCATGCTGTGTCTCTACTCGATGAGGTTATTCTTCTATGATTAAAGGTCAAATTTGCGTACCGTGATCATTCCAAAAAGCTGCCAATCTGACTAGGGCTGAGAGGTCTGAGCTGGAGTATTTTCACAGTCACAAATCAGTCCTTCTAGCAGAGTCTCGATTGTGGCAACGATCGGCTCAATTCTGTCCTTAATTCGTTCAACGTCTTTGACGAACTTCAGCAGAGATACTCCATCAATATAGAGTTCTGGGGTGGGGTAATTTTCCAGATACTCCAGCAGTGAAATTTTGTTGTCTTCGCTAGTCGAAAGCAGCAAAGCCGCTCGATTTGCCTGAATATTGGCGCGATCGGAACGGGTGCGAATCGTGTTGCCAATTTGATACAGAATGAATTCCCCCGGTAAGGAATAGGTGACGCGATCGACCAAGCGCTGGCTCAAATTCACTTCCTGATTTAACGCCTGCTGAAGGGCTTCAGGACTGAGGTCGGCAAGATTCAAATACCACCGAATCTGTCTAGTTGCTTCTCCAGTCTCAGCCAATGTTCTCAAATCTTCAATGGGAATTGAGCGTCCGATCGGGCCAAGCGTGAAGACTAGACGCTGCGCCGCCACAGCCGGAGGCACAGGCAGCGCGGCAGAAATGCCAATTCCTAGAACCCAAGCCCCTCCCATCAATTTGATCAGATTCCGACTCAGCAAGCGCTGGAAAAGCGGTGAAGAAAAACATTTCATGAGGGACTGTCTCAGGGGGTGGGAGAAGATGATTGAGATAAAGCGCCATGGCTTGAAAGAACTGCACCTGAGGGCTGAGTCGTTACAGGTGAACTAGAGGCAGCAGAACCAGAGGCAGCAGGAGAAGTGGAACAGGCAACCGCACGATCGCCCTCAACATTGCTGCTCTGAGGCTCGCCTGCCGCAGGCTGCTCACAATCACAAATGATGTCCTGGAGGTACTCTTTGGCTACTTCTAGCGCAGGCAAAACGCGACCGACGAAAGAGCTAATGTCTCCGTAAATTCCTACCAGGCTCGTCACATTGACGCTGACCCGATCCGCAGGATACTTTTCAATAATTTCCAGTAAAGAGATGTTGCGATCGTCTTGGATTGAACCTTGGATTGCTGCGCGCAAATTGGGCGAAGCATTCGAGCCTTGAATCAGCTTTTCAAGCTGAAGCACTACAAATCTGCCGATAGAACTGTCTACAAAATCTTGCCCAAAATTGGAGGGCACCTGAATTTGCTCTGTCAAAATTTGCTGAATAGGAGCCGGATCTTGCTGATTAATATTGAAAAATTCTCTAGCCTCCTGTCGCAACTCACCAGACTGCACAAACTGCTTGATCTCATCTAAAGAGAGCGTCACCTCAGAAGGAACAGAAGGGTCAGAGCCATAATATCGCAACTGAATAGTCTCAACGGCCTGGGCACTGTTCGCGACAAAGATGCTTCCTGTACTGAGCAACAGAGCCGCGAGACTCGTCAACTTTGATTTGAGGCTAAGAGATTTGAGGCTGAGAGATTTGAGGCTAAGAGATCTAGGATTAAAGCGGCGCGAGAGTTTAGACATTGTATTCATCAGATTCTGCGAATCGCTAGGGTGCTAGGTGCTAGGTGAAGTGTGTGCCAGAGAATGTGTGCCGGAGAATAGACTGTCAGGTGAACTGTAAACGTGAACTATAAAATAAGAACTCCAAAATGTGAACTACCTTCAGTAATAAATTTGCTTAAGGTAGCAGTACAGCAAAAAGGGAGACGATCGCTAGACTCCATGAGAATGAAATAACTTACTTAACTCCGATTTTTGCTGTCACCTGAGTCACATTTCAGACGTTAAGATTCTAGATAGGCTGAGTAAAAATCTGCCCGATCTACTTATAAAACCCTATGCCTACTCCTCAGAGTCCGAACCCAAGATGGACATCCTGATTGTTGAAGACGAATCCGAAATTTCTCAGCTTATCCAGCTCTACTTGGAGAAAGAGGGATTTAATTGCCGCACCTGCCGAGATGGATTGACGGCGATTCAGCTGTTTCAAGACCATCAGCCGGATCTAATTATTCTGGATTTAATGATTCCCGGTATGGATGGGTTAGAGGTTTGCACCCGCATTCGGCAAAAGCCGGGAAGCAAAGACCCGTACATTATGATGCTGACGGCAAAAGGGGAAGAGATCGATCGCATCATCGGTCTTTCCACAGGTGCAGACGACTACATGGTCAAGCCGTTTAGCCCCAGAGAGCTAGTGGCGCGGGTCAGGGCGCTCTTGCGGCGAACGCTGCGCCAAGGCGGACAAACTCGTACTTTTCAAACGCCCCACTTCTCAGCCGATGTCGATCAGCGCGTTGCGAGTCGCCAGATCGAGGGCGGCGAGGTAGAGCCATTAGAGCTAACCACGCTAGAGTTTGACCTACTGACTACCTTCATGAGCTATCCCGGACGCGTGTGGAACCGGACTCAGCTCATTGAAAAACTCTGGGGTAATGACTTCTTCGGCGATGAGCGCGTGGTGGATACTCATGTAGCCCGTCTTCGCAAAAAAATCGAGCCTGATCCCGCCAATCCAGCTTTTCTCAAAACGGTGATTGGGGTAGGGTACAAGTTCGAGGATGTAGCTAGCTAATATTGTGTATGACAGCCGCCAAGGCGGTTGAGACAAGCACATTTAGGGTGAGGCGCTTCGCGCCCCATCCTAAATGTGCTAAGCAAACTGGCGAACGCTACAGTGAAAATCGGCATTGCTTAATCTGGGTATAAACTTTTTTTGGAAAGGGGCACACCCCTTTCCAAAAAGTCACACATAAAATTAGCCACGCCTGAAAATCTAGTGAAAAATGCCTAGGACTGTCGGTTCACCTCTTGCTGGAGCCATGCATCCACAGGCTGACCGTCCTTACGCTGTAGCTCAATTTCAATAGCGATCGCCTGTGCTGCCCCCACAGGAGCGGGCTTTTGATGGAACAGGATGTTGTAGGCGATCGGGTCTTGATTATGATCTCGTAGCCAGTCTTGCACCTTAGTGACAGCAAAAAAAGACTGCCCCTGTTCAAACAAACGAGTGACTTGCAGTTGCAGGGTGTAGGGATCGAACCGAGCCATAGGGTTGCCTTCAAACGAACCAACCCTATTTTAAGCGGTTTTGCAGCAGTCAGCTGTATGTCTAAAGAGCGTACAGCCCAAGTCCCTACTGTCCTTGAATCACTGCCATTGCCTGTTGAATTCGCCCTGCCAACCCTGCATCTGACTTGTGCGCCATCGTAATTTCGTTGAAGCGGGTGATGCTGAGGTTGTTGGTCTCGACGATCGCGATTGCCTGATTGCAGTAATCAATGGCGATCGGGCGAATGCTAGTGTCGAGGCTATTAAGGCTGCTGGGGCGATGGCAGAGAATAGGCGGTACTTCCGCACCGCTCGCTCGCTTGATATTATCGTAGGCGGCTTGACGGATTGGCTCAATTTGCAGCACCGATCGCGCATAGCTCTGAATCTCACCCTCTGTAACGGCAGATTGGGCGTAGGCGGCACTGTCGAATGAAAGGTTAAAAGACGGACTATTTGAGGCTTCGGCTAACGTGCTGGCAGGCTGCTGTATAGGCACCCACCCGCACAGCAGTCCCATGAGGGCAAGGGAGCCGACCCACAGCGATCGCGACATCAAACGACTCATCCCAAAGCGATCGCTGGAGCGACTAAAACTAGATTGAGGCAGCAAAGATAAGGCGGTCATCATAGCGGAAACGCGAAACTCAATATCGAACAGCTCAAATAATCAGAATCATTCTAAGGGTGAGAAGTTCCAGGAAGATGTATCGCCATGAGAACCTATCCCAGCAAAGTTGCGCGCAATAGTCTCCGATCGCCCTAAAATAATACTCTGACGACTTCACGCACAGCGTCCGACCCAGTGTGACTTGGCTTTACTACGCCGTTTCGCCGTCACCTACTCTCGTTCCCTATTCCTAACCTTACTTGTGAAAGTCTCTATTTTTCATACTCCTGAACTGATCCCCTCGGATAGCCAACCTGATTGTGCGATCGCCATTGATGTTTTACGAGCAACGAGCACCATTTCAACGGCGCTGGCGGCAGGTGCCGAAGCGGTTCAGGCGTTCAGCTCAATGGATGAATTGATGCGGGTCAGTGAACAATGGCCAGCCGATAGGCGACTCCGTGCCGGAGAACGAGGCGGAGCTAAAGTGGAAGGCTGTGAAATGGGCAACTCGCCCCTCGCCTGTACGCCTGAGTTGGTGGGCGGCAAGCGGCTGTTTATGAGTACCACCAACGGCACCCGCTGCTTGGAAAAAATTCAGCATGCCAAGACGGTTTTGGCGGCAGCGCTGATTAATCGTGCGGCGATCGTCCAGTATTTGCTAAATCAGCAGCCCGACTCGATCTGGATTGCCGGATCGGGCTGGGAGGGGAGTTATTCCCTAGAGGATACGGTGTGCGCAGGGGCGATCGTCCATTCGTTAAGCGCCCATCTTGCCAGCCAAGGGCAGACGCTAGAGAGCATTGCGGGAAATGATGAAGCTTTTGCTGCCGTAGCGCTCTACACTCAATGGCAGGATCGGCTGCTTGACCTGCTTTGTCATGCGACCCACGGTCAGCGATTGCTTCGCCTTGACTGTCTAGATGACCTGAAGTACTGCGCTCAACTTGATACTCTAGATGTGCTGCCTATCCAGCGTGAGCTAGGCGTATTGGTAAAGCACACAGCATAGACTCTGTTCTCGGTGCTAGGGATGAATTTTTGGAAAGGAGTGTGCCCCTTTCCGAAAAATTCATGACCAGATTAGAGAAGAGTAGGAATTGAGGGCTGTGGGCATCGGGTTAGCTCACAAACCTTCCAAAATACCGATCGATTGCTCATTCCAGTAAGTCTTGGTCAGCGTAGCCCGTCGGAAATCCGTGTTTTTTAGCACTGCTTGAGAGAAGTTTGCTCCCGTTAGATCTGAGCCTCTAAAGCTAGTGCCCCAACGCGCAAATACAGTTCTGCCCAAAACTCGAATCTGCTCTCGCAGTCGAAGCGTGCGCCAGCCCACATAGGCACTGAGGATCATCGCTGTTGTGGCGATTGCCACGGCAGCAACCGAAGTGCGAGTTTGATGCAGGGTGATGGCAAAAGCGATCACAAAAATAGCCGCTGCCGCCCAGGCAATCCGGGTGTTCATCGCAATTCGCGCCACGATAGCGACGATTGCAGCCACGATGGTGACGGCAGCGACGCAAAAATCAATCACGATGGCAATGGCGATCGCTCCGGCAATAGGAATGGCAGCCGAATGAATGATTACCGCTGCAAAAGCCAGGGCAAGCGCGAGGGCAAAAATGCTGAACCCGGCAGTGATGCCTTTGCGCAGGGCAATCAGCAAAAAGCCAATGTGAACCAGAACTGCGATCGCCTTAGCGGAAATCTCTAGGGCATTGGTATGAAACTGTAGCCCGATGGTTGCTCCGATAAATCCTGCCAAAGTGCCTAGCAGCAAGGCTGTCGCTAGCAAAACTACCGAAAGGGCGATCGTTTCAGCGCGATTGAGTCCGGTGATGGCATGGCTAAAGTCGGCGTTTCTGAGAATTGCGTTGGTAAAATTTGTGCCTCGGATATCCGCCCCGCTGAAGTCCAGCCCAGATAGGTCTTCGCCCTTAAAGGACTGACCCCGTAAATCCTGTTTTTTAAAGCTTTTTCTTTCCGATGCAGAATAATCTGACGCAGAATGAGTGGATAGCTGTTTATTATGCATGTTCGACCTCGACTGTGCTGAATAACCAATAAACGCACCCGACTCAAAGCTAGTTCTGTAGCCGTTTCGCGCGGCTGATCGCTATTACTAAGCTGATTGCTATTACTAATTTGTATGAACGGCAGTGCGAATTAGGACAACCCAAAAACCCATGGCTGCATTATCCATCAACTCGAAGCATTTTGTATCGCTTCAACACTGAAAATCTGATTTAAGCAGTCAGCAATCCGGCTTGCCGCCCCTGATTCACCCATGCGGCGACATCCGTTTTCAGCAATGCGTTGCAGTCGCGGGGCATCTTGCAACAGCGATCGCACCTCTCCTGCTGCCGCTTCAGGAGATGCTACTAGACTAACCGAAATTCCTAGAAGGCGGGTTTGTGCCTCGGCAAATTTTGGCGTGAATTGTGGACCTTTCCCAGGCATCACGATCGCGGGTTTTCCCAGTCCGACAAATTGCTCGGTTGCTGTGCCCGCCATAGCGATCGCTAGCTTTCCCTGATGGATACAGTCGTTAAACGCGGTTGTGATGATCAATGTAGCGTTCTTCTGCCTAAAAGCTGCGGGTGATGACGTTACTTTTTGCCAGTCAGCCTGCTCTAGCATTTGTTGCAGGGGCGCGAGATCGAGACTGGGGGCGATCGCCGCCAAAAATAAAAGCTCTTGAGCCGCAAACTCGATCCGTATTGCAGCCACAGCCTGAAGAATTATTTGCCAATTTTCGTAAGCTTCTGACACTCTGGAGCCGGGGAGAAGGGCGATCGTTAGAGGGATGCTTGAAGAAGCTAGGCTCTCAGAAGAAGCTAGAAAGTCCAGACCTGTTGGTTCCAGACCATCCATCATCGGATTGCCCAAATCAAACGCCCGAATAGCGTACCTTCTCAACACTTCTGCCGTCAGCCTGTCTCTGGGAAATACTGCTCTACAGCGAGGATGCTTCATCAGCCAACGCTCCCAGGGTAGATAGACAGAACCCAGCGAACTTTCCAGCTGCTCAAACCAGGACGGGCGTGGCAGCACACCCTGCTCATCTTGCAGATAATACTCCGACTTGGCAGTGCCCACAAAGGCGTAGGGGATACCGCTCCACCAGGCAAATAAGAGAGGCACAATATCGCCAACCGCCAAAATCATGCCGCCTTGCCGCGCCCAGGTTTTTATGGTGTGGAGCTGCGATCGCGTCAGACTCAGCAATCCGCCCTGCAAATCTCGCGCGAGCTGCCGTCCATCCATATATAGAAAGCCGCCCGACGGCATGGATTTTGATTCACCGATGACTGGGATACCGTGTTGTTTGTAAGCTTGTCCTTCACCGACGATCGGCAAGGCGGCTAGTTCCATAGGTTCCATTTCTTCTAGAGAAGCATCTTGCTGAAGCGCTTGCAGGATACGCAGGGCGATCGCATCTTCACCGTGACCGTTGCTGAGACAAAGAAGGCGCATGGAGATCTGGTTTTACTGAGCCTGCACAATACCATGTTTAAGATACAGGCGTTCAAGATACAGACTTGTCATGGGTCGTCCCAAATAAATCACTACCCGAATATCGCCTCATCGTGAAATTCTAAAGAGGAGCGATCGACATTTCTTCAGTCTGGTTCTAGAATCGAAGAACGTTTCAACAAAAGTTAATTAAAGAAAACTTGATGCCATTAGCTACGATATCTCCCCTCATCGCCTCTGGCTTCCATGCCCTCTCCGAACCGCTGAGACTACAGATTTTAGACTTATTGCGGAGCAAAGAGCTTTGTGTTTGCGACTTGTGTGAAGCTTTAGGCGTGTCGCAATCTAAGCTGTCTTTTCATCTCAAGGTGCTGAAAGAGGCTCGGCTGCTGCGCGCCCGCCAAGAAGGACGCTGGATGTACTACAGCCTTGATCTGCCGCAGTTTGTGGTGCTGGAGCAGCATTTGGGAGAGTTTCGCCGATTTAGCCCCATCGTTTCAGCTCGACCTTGCGATGACTAGGCGTTTTGGTTGGGTGTCACAGCATTTTCAAGAGATAGCATTTTCAAGAGATAGCATTTTCAAGAGATAGCGTTTTCAAGAGATAGCGTTCTTAACAAATATTGTCGAACTTGTGTTCTTCGCTGCTTGACTAAACAAATTTAATTGATGTATCAATATTTTTAGATGCAAATTTCAAAAAACATCAAGTTTCAAAGATTTTGCCCCTTTGCGTATTAGACATTTACCTAAGTAAGGAAATTTATGACTTTTTTAATGCAGATGAGGCTGAGGCTACCTATTTCTCTGGTCACTGCTGCCATCCTGTTTGTGTCATCCTGTAGCGCTCCATCTTCAACCTCCTCCCCATCAGCCGCTTCAGGGAGTCCAGTCGCAGGGTCGGCAGCCTCCGTTAAGGTTGATGGGTCTAGCACAGTTTTTCCCATCAGCGACGCAGTTGCCAAAGAGTTTCGACAGTCCAATCCCAGTGTAGAGGTGGCGGTTGAATCTTCTGGGACGACGGGCGGATTCAGAAAATTCTGTGCTGGAGAAACCGACATTAGCAATGCCTCTCGTCCCATTTCTACTGAGGAGATCGCGACATGTCGGAACGCAGGAATTAGATATGTTGAATTGCCGATCGCCTTTGATGCCCTGACGGTAGCGGTTAATCCCCAAAACGATTGGGCAAAAGACTTGACGGTAGAGGAGCTAAAAAAACTTTGGGAGCCTGCCGCTCAGGGCAAAATCAAAACCTGGCAGCAGGTGCGCTCCTCGTTTCCTAATCAGCCAATCACCCTCTATGGAGCGGGGACAGACTCCGGCACCTACGACTACTTCGCAGAGGTCATCATGGGCGGAGCCGATACCCGGACTGACTACACGGGCAGCGAAAATGACGATGTTTTGGTGGAAGGCATTGCCAAAGATCCGACGGCTCTGGGCTTCTTTGGTCTAGCTTACTTTGAGAAGAATCAGAATCGTCTCAAGGCAGTGGCGATCGATGATGGCAAAGGCAAAGGAGCCGTTTTGCCTTCGCGCCAGACAGTCGAGAGCGCTGCTTATCAACCGCTGTCGCGTCCGCTGTTTATCTATATCAATCTTCAGGCATCCCAGAAAAACACAGGCTTGCGGGACTTCGTGCAGTTCTACCTGAAAAACGCTAAGCGCATCGTGGAAACGGTGGGCTACGCGCCGCTGCCCCAAGAAGCCTATGACATTGGCTCAGTCCACCTCTACAAGGGTGAAGTCGGCACAGCTTACGACGGCAAGCCTCAGCCTTACCTGACGATTCGGGAGGTGCTTCTGAAAGAACAAACTTTCTAAAGCCGTTCGATCAGATCTCGCTATTTTCAAGTGCAGGAAGAAATCATGAGTGTAAGGGTTGGGATTAATGGGTTTGGGCGGATCGGGCGATTGGCGCTCCGGGCTGCTTGGGGCTGGTCGGAACTAGAGTTTGTCCATATCAACGAGCTGAAGGGCGGCGCGGTCACGGCTGCACATCTGCTGAAATTTGACTCTGTACATGGACGCTGGGCACCTGAAGTCGAAGCCAAAGACGGGAAGGTGTGGATTGATGACAAATCCCTTAGCTTCAGTGAATGCGCTTCACCCAGCGAAGTCTCTTGGGACGATCTGGGCGTCGATCTGGTGCTAGAGGCATCCGGCAAGTTCCGCACGACCGAAACCCTCGACCCTTACTTCAAACGCGGGGTGAAAAAGGTAATTGTTGCGGCTCCGGTCAAACAGGGCGCGCTGAACATTGTCATGGGCGTGAACGATGACCTCTATCAGCCGGATCAGCATCACCTTTTAACTGCCGCTTCCTGCACCACCAACTGTCTCGCGCCCGTAGTGAAGGTGATCCAGGAGGGGCTGGGCATTCGGCATGGCGTGATTACGACGATTCACGACAACACCAACACCCAAACGATCGTCGATGCCCCCCACAAAGATCTGCGCCGCGCCAGAGCTACCAGCCTGTCGCTGATTCCTACCACCACGGGATCGGCAACGGCGATCGGTCTAATCTATCCAGAACTCAACGGCAAGCTGAATGGCTTAGCCGTGCGGGTGCCGCTACTCAACGCCTCTCTGACTGACTGCGTTTTTGAAGTCGCGCGTCCTACCACCGTCGAAGAAGTTAATAGCCTGCTGAAAACCGCTTCTGAGCAAGAGCCGCTTAAAGGCATTCTGGGCTATGAGGAACGTCCTCTGGTGTCGATCGACTACAAAGACGATCCGCGCTCTGCCATCATCGATGCCCTGTCTACGATGGTGGTGGATGAGACGCAGGTGAAAATCTTTGCCTGGTATGACAATGAGTGGGGCTATGCCAACCGCATGGTGGAACTGGCCAGAAAAGTTGCGTTGAGCCTTTGACCTTTACATTCTGACGCTAAACCCATGGCTACCGCCTCTCAAGCTAATCTACGCAACTACATGCTGGTGACGATCGCCTACTGGGGCTTCACGCTCACAGATGGCGCGCTGCGAATGCTGGTGTTGCTGTACTTCTACAACATTGGCTACACGCCGCTGCAAATTGCGTTCCTGTTTTTGTTCTACGAAATCTTTGGCGTCATCACAAACTTTTTGGGCGGCTGGATTGGCTCTCAGTTGGGGCTAAAGGTGACGCTGTACGCCGGGATTGCGCTACAGGTTTTGGGTCTGGGAATGCTGGCTTTCCTCGATCCGGGCTGGTCGCAGGGGGTGGCGATCGCCTATGTCATGACGGCTCAAGCTTTCTCAGGCATTGCCAAAGACTTGACCAAAATGAGTTCCAAAAGCGCCATTCGTTTGGTCGTGCCCCAGGAGGCGCAGTCTTCTCTGTTTAAGTGGGTGGCAGTGCTGACCGGATCAAAGAATGCGTTAAAGGGGGTAGGCTTTTTCCTCGGTGCGGCTCTGCTGGAAGTCTTTGGGTTTAAGAATGCGCTGCTGATCATGGCGGCAGGACTAATCGCCGTTCTGTTGACAGGATTCTTCTTGCCTAACGGCATGGGCAAAATTAAGAAGAAGGTGGGCTTTAGTCAACTGTTTTCCAAAAGCCGAGAAATCAATATTCTTTCGGCTGCTCGGTTCTTTCTGTTTGGCTCCAGGGATATCTGGTTTGTGGTGGGCTTGCCTGTGTTCTTACGTGGACCATTAGGCTGGTCGTTTTACCAGGTGGGCGGTTTCATGGCTTGCTGGGTGATCGGCTATGGCTTGGTGCAGTTCCTGGCTCCGGTGCTGCTGAAGCGATTTGGCAACGGGCAGCCGCCGAATGCCAACACCATTCAGTTTTGGACGTTTGCCCTGATCGCAGTACCCGCAGGAATTGCGATCGCCCTTCAGATGAACCTTCCCCCAGACGCAGTAATTGTCGTGGGTCTGACGATTTTTGGGATTGTCTTTGCCTTCAACTCAGCCGTGCATTCCTATTTGGTGCTGGCATACACTGATGACGACAAGGTTGCCCTCAACGTTGGCTTCTATTACATGGCGAACTCTGGTGGGCGATTAATCGGCACGGTTCTGTCGGGTCTGGTGTTTCAGTTTTTTAACCTAGTAGGCTGTCTCTGGGTGTCTAGCTTCTTTGTATTAGCAGCAGCGCTGATCTCATTAAAGCTACCTGACCCGCAACCCCAAAAAGCGATCGCCTGGAAAGCCGGAGAGGGAGATTAGAATGAAGACCCAAGCGCCAAGACTTTCATTTCTCGATCGCTTTCTCACTCTGTGGATTTTTCTGGCAATGGCGATCGGGGTGGGGATAGGCTATTTCTTCCCTGGAGTTGAGGGAGTCATTGACCAGTTTCAGGTGGGTGCGACCAATATTCCGATCGCGATCGGGTTGATCCTGATGATGTATCCGCCGTTGGCTAAGGTGCGGTACGAGGAATTGGGCGATGTCTTTCGCAACGGCAAGGTTCTGGGTATTTCGCTGGTACAAAACTGGATCATTGGTCCGTTCCTGATGTTTTTTCTGGCGATTATCTTTCTGCGCGACTACCCAGAATATATGGTGGGGCTAATCCTGATTGGGTTGGCGCGATGCATTGCTATGGTGGTCGTCTGGAGCGACTTGGCACGGGGCAACACGGAATACACGGCTGGGCTAGTTGCCTTCAACAGCATTTTTCAGGTGATTTTCTACAGCCCTTATGCCTGGTTTTTTATTAGCGTCTTGCCGCCGCTGTTTGGGTTACAGGGCAGCGTGGTCAATATCAGCATTGCCGAGATCGCCAAAAGCGTGATGATTTATCTTGGCATTCCCTTTCTGGCTGGATTTCTGACGCGCTTTTTTCTGGTGAAAGCAAAGGGCAGGCAATGGTATCACGAGGAATTTGTGCCAAAAATCAGCCCGATTACCCTGGTTGCCCTACTGTTTACGATCGCCGTCATGTTTAGCCTCAAAGGCAATCTGCTGGTGCAAATTCCGCTAGATGTAGTTCGGATTGCCATCCCGCTGATCCTCTACTTCGTCCTCATGTTTTTTATCAGCTTCTATATGGCATGGCGGGTCAAGACGGATTACTCCAGAGCCGCTAGCGTGGCGTTTACGTCCGCAGGCAATAATTTTGAGCTGGCGATCGCGGTCGCCATTGCCGTATTTGGCATCAATTCGGGTGCTGCCTTCGCAGTTGTCGTCGGGCCTCTAGTAGAGGTGCCGATGTTGATTAGTCTAGTCAATGTTTCTCTCTGGTTTCAGAGGCGTTATTTTAAGGTCGCATCGCTGGATTAATTGTGTTATGGCATTACGTAATTGAGTTAGGACGAGTTATTTTTTGAGAGCCGCGCGGAGCGCGGCTCTCAAAAAATAACTCATTGGATCTAAGCGCGTAGCGCTATATCTAGAGAGAGGTTCAGAACGATGGAGCAACAAGCTATTCAGCCGATCCTGGAAACCCTATGGTGGGTGATTCCAGACAAGCTAGCGGGAGTGCGCAAGCCGACGGCAGAGGAATTGGCTGAGCTACAGGCTGCGGGAGTGGGGGCGATCGTCTCCGTGCTGGATGATTCCTCTAATCTGGATTTGTATCAGCAGATCCAAATTCCTTACCGCTGGCTGCCGACTAAAGGGGGTACGCCTCCCAGTCAAAAGCAAGTTCAGGAGCTACAGAATTTTGTGGATAGCCAAAATCTTTTGGGTCACGCGGTGGCGGTTCACTGTACTAACGGCAAGCGCCGAACCGGAACTCTCTTAGCGGCATACTTGATTGCTGGCGGTTTGTCTTACCCAGATGCGATGCAGATGATCCATCGCGCTAATTCTGACCTCGATCTTCGAGAGACTCAAATCTTATTCTTGCAAACCTTGGCAGGAGTCAGATGAAAACCATCCTCTTCCTTTGTACGGGCAATTACTACCGCAGTCGATTTTCCGAGCATTGGTTCAACCACCTGGCAACCCAGCAGAATTTAGACTGGCGCGCCACATCTCGCGGATTAGGGCTGCACCGCGAGAACAATAATGTGGGAGCAGTTTCGCCAGACGTGATTGCCGTTCTGAAGGAGCGCGGTGTGCAGGTGCCAGATAGCCTAAGAAATCCTACGCAAGTTACCGACACAGACTTAAGGGCAGCCGATCACATCATCGCTGTGGATGAGCCGGAACACCGACCGTTGGTAATTGCTCAATTTCCTGAATGGGTCGATACGGTGGAATATTGGCGGGTGCGCGATTTGGATGAAACCACTACAGAGTCTCCCTTAATTCAGCTTGAACGGAACATTCAGAAACTCGTCGAACTGCTGAAACTGCCTGATCCGCAGCCCCAAAAAGCGATCGAATGAAAAGCCGGAGGTGTAGATTAAGATAAAGCCCCAAGCCCCAAGCGCCAAAACTTTCATTTCTCGATCGCTTTCTCACCCTGTGGATTTTTCTGTTCTATAACTAGACTTGAGACAGTTCTCCTATTTGAAAAAGTAACAATACAACAAGAGTACGATGAGAGCTATTTTCTTAAATTTTTTAATTCTCTCACTGTCTAGTTTAGCGACATTTCAGATGAACTTCTATACTGTGGCGACCGCATCCCCTGATCCTGTTACTCAACAGACAAATTTAGAAGAACAGGCGAGAGGTTATGAGCTTATCTTGCAGCAAGAACCCAATAATCAGACTGCACTTGCGGGACTGCTAAACATTCGTCTTCGACAAGGTAGGTTTGAGGCAACAATTACTCCGTTAGAAAAACTGGTTGAATTAAACCCTAATAGAGTCGAGTACGGAATTCTTCTAGCACAGATGAGGCAACAGTTTGGCAACGTTGAGGGATCTGTGCAAGCCTATCGCGATGTCTTGGCAATTCGACCACTAGAAATTAGAGCCCTCAGTGGATTAATTTATCTTATGGTGCAGCAAAACCGTTCAGGAGAAGCCATTAGCCTTTTACAAGACACATTACAGAATGCTGGAACCCTTGATACCCAGAATACTGGAACCCTTAATACCTGCCAGTCTAGAACAGATATCATTGCAGTTCAAATGTTATTAGGATCAATTCATGCTAAACAGGGGCAATTCAATGAGGCGATCGCTGTCTACAACCAGGTAATTGAGAGCGATCGCCAAGATTTCCGTCCAGTTCTAGGCAAGGCATTAGTCTTACAACAGCAGGAACGTATTAAGGAAGCTAAGGCTCTGTTCGCCGTTGCTGCGTCCCTTGCTCCTGAACAGTTTAGAGATCAAATTAACCAACTGTCTAGATGAAATGTCTCAGTTATGATGAATTCGCTTTAGCAAGAACGCTAAAAGTTGATGTATGACTAGATTGGATCACCCGCCCAGAATTTTGTTTTTGTACGGCTCTCTCCGGGATCGCTCCTACAGCCGACTAGCTGCCGAAGAAGCGGCTCGGATTATTCAAGAATTTGGGGCAGAGGTGCGGTTTTTTGACCCGCGTGAGTTGCCTCTCTATGGCAGCGTGCCCGACACCCATCCCAAAGTGCAGGAATTGCGAGAGTTAAGCCTCTGGTCTGAAGGGCAGGTCTGGTCTAGCCCAGAGATGCATGGCACGATCACAGGCATCCTGAAAAATCAGATTGACTGGATTCCCCTCAGCATCGGTGCCGTCCGACCCACTCAGGGTAGAACCTTGGCGGTCATGCAGGTGAGCGGCGGATCGCAATCGTTCAACGCCGTCAACACGATGCGCTTGCTGGGGCGCTGGATGCGGATGTTCACCATTCCCAATCAGTCCTCGATCGCCAAGGCATACCAGGAGTTCAACGACGACGGCACAATGAAAGACTCGCCCTACCGCGATCGCGTGATTGACGTGATGGAAGAACTCTACAAGTTCACGCTGCTCCTGCGGGACAAGGTGGATTATTTGACCGATCGGCACAGCGAACGCAAGGCAAAGCTTGAGCGCAAGGAAGAGAGCGATCGTCCAAGTCTGCACCCGAAGCTTTGAGGTTCTTAAGGCTCCAGTTTTTCAAATACTTTCAAATACTAATCAAATCGTTAGGTGATTTGATTCCAGAGATAGTAGGCTGGACTTGAACTCTGGTGTGTAGGCGATGACCACAGGATTGGTCTTGATTGTAGCGGTGCTAATACTGGGAGGGGTGATTGCCACGGTAGGCGATCGCTTGGGTACGAAGGTGGGCAAAGCGCGGCTGACGCTGTTTAATCTACGCCCTCGCAAAACTGCAACCTTAATTACTATTCTTACGGGCGGAATTATTTCAGCATCGACGCTAGGGATTTTGTTTGCAGTCAGTGACCAGCTCAGGACAGGAGTCTTTGAGCTAGAAAGAATTCAGGATGATCTGAAATCGGCTCGTGACGAGTTGACCCAAGCCAAAACGGAGCAGAATAAAACCGAGCAGCGGCTTCAGAATGCTCGCCGTCAGCAGTCTACGGCTCAGCGACGACTAGAGCGAATCAATCAATCGCTTCAGGCCGCGATCGACAAACAGGCTCGTACCGAAGAGCAGCTCAGCACCACGCAATCCCAGCTTCAGCAGATTCAGTCCAACTTTCAGCAGGCGCAAACCTTGCTGGGTTCTGTTTCACAGCAGGCTTCCGCTCTAAGAAGCGAAATTCAGCAGCTCCAGACCGATCGCCAAGATCTAGTCCGCCAGCGAGATGAGGTGAGGACGCAAATTGCCCAACGCGATCAGGACATTGCCCAACGCGATCGCGCCATTGCCGAACGAGAGGCAAAGCTGCGGCAGCTTGAAGTGCAGCGGAGTTCTCTGACGCAAGAAATTGATATCCTCGATCGCCAATACCAGTCGCTAGAGCAAGAATATCAAGACCTGCGGCAAGGCAACGTTGCCATTCTTCGCAACCAGACGCTAGCGGCTGGAGCTGTGCGGGTCAGCGATCCCACTGCGGCACAGCAGGTGATCAATCAGCTTTTGCAGACGGCCAATCTCCGGGCAGCTCAGCGCCTCCGCCCCGACACGACTGATGTTGCCGAGCAAATCATTCAAATCACCAATGCCGAAGCTACCCGAATCATCGATCAGATTCAAGACGGCAAGGTTTACGTGATTCGCGTCTTGTCAGATGGTAATTATGTGGTGGGCGAACCCTGCGTGTTGGCAGGGGAAGACTGCGTTCAGGTGAATGTGAGCGCCATTCCCAATCAGCTTGTTTACCGTCAGGGCGAAGTGGTTGCCTCTACAACGGTTGATCCTAAAACCATGCCCGAAGACGAACTCAAGATGCGAATTAATCAAATGATTACTGCCGCTCAATTTCGGGCGCGACAAGCCGGAATTGTGCCTGAAACCATCCAAATTGCCAACCGCGATCGCCTCTACAGCTTTCTGGAGCAGCTTAAGAAAGTTGAGCAGCCTATAGAAGTTCAGGCGATCGCGGCTGAAGAAGCCTATACGGCGGGTATTCGGCTTGATCTACAGGCAGTACAAGCTGGGCAGATCCTATTTGGAACGCAGTAGGGGCAGAGTCAGAAGCTAGCATTCGGGAGAGTCAGAAGCTAGGAGAGGCGGCAAACCCCCCTGTTCCTTACGGTTCGCCCCCATTCCGTCGATCGCCAAAATCCTTAAACTAAGAGCATTAGAGCAATTTTAGAAGCAATTTGGATTCACTTAGCTTTGAGGCTGCCAAAACCCTGAGCTTTTGGGGTCTTCAATCCAAAGTCCAAATTCTAAACTCTAAAATTTCCAAACCGTCCAAATTCTTGTTCGGTAAACACCCCTTCATCAGATGGATAAAGGTACACAGTATATAAGTAGTGCGGATATAGGGCGTGGCGATCGTCGCGCATTCAGGCTCTCATTTATCATGTGCCGACCATCCTTAAGGGCGCGGTTATCAGTCAGCAGTTAGTCAGCATAGAGCTACGTTAGAACCGGAGTAATCGATTTATGGCAAAGGTTGTTGGAATAGACTTAGGGACGACAAACTCGTGCGTTGCAGTTATGGAGGGAGGAAAGCCCACCGTTATCGCCAACGCCGAAGGGTTTCGCACGACGCCTTCTGTAGTGGCATATGCTAAGAATGGCGATCGCCTGGTGGGGCAAATTGCCAAGCGTCAAGCCGTGATGAACACGGATAATACCTTTTACTCCGTGAAGCGGTTTATTGGTCGTCGCTTTGACGAAATTACAAATGAGGCGACTGAGGTTGCCTACAAAGTGCTGAACGTGGGCGGCAATGTCAAGATTGACTGCCCAGCTCAAAGCAAGCAGTTTTCGCCCGAAGAAATCTCGGCTCAGGTGTTGCGGAAGCTCAAGGAAGATGCCAGCAAGTACCTGGGTGAAGATGTGACTCAGGCAGTCATCACCGTTCCAGCGTACTTCAACGACTCTCAGCGTCAGGCGACCAAGGACGCAGGTAAGATTGCCGGATTAGAAGTCCTGCGGATTATCAACGAGCCGACGGCTGCCTCTCTGGCATACGGTCTAGACAAGAAGAGCAACGAAACCGTTCTTGTGTTTGACTTAGGCGGCGGTACGTTTGACGTATCGATTCTGGAAGTGGGCGACGGCGTGTTTGAAGTGTTGTCTACCTCTGGTGACACGCACCTAGGTGGTGACGACTTCGACAAGAAGATCGTAGACTTCCTGGCTGAAGGCTTCCGGAGCGCCGAAGGCATTGACCTCCGCAAAGACAAACAGGCATTGCAGCGGCTGACCGAAGCGGCAGAAAAAGCCAAGATTGAGCTGTCTAGCGTGACTCAAGCTGAGATCAACCTGCCCTTTATCACCGCAACGCAGGATGGCCCCAAGCACTTGGACACCACCTTGACTAGGGCGAAGTTTGAAGAGCTGTGTTCCGACTTGATCGATCGCTGCCGCATTCCCGTCGAAAACTCGATGCGTGATGCCAAGAAAGACAAGAGCAACATTGACGAAGTGGTTCTCGTGGGCGGTTCGACCCGGATTCCGGCTGTGCAGGAGCTAGTGAAGCGCATCCTGGGCAGAGATCCCAACCAGACCGTGAACCCTGACGAAGTGGTTGCAGTCGGTGCGGCAATTCAGGCAGGCGTACTGTCTGGCGAAGTCAAAGATATTTTGCTGCTTGACGTGACCCCGCTCTCTTTGGGCGTGGAAACCTTGGGTGGCGTGATGACCAAAATCATTCCTCGCAACACGACCGTTCCTGCCAAAAAGTCGGAAGTCTTCTCGACGGCGGCTGATGGTCAGAGCAATGTAGAGATTCACGTGCTGCAAGGCGAACGTGAAATGTCTAATGACAACAAGAGCTTGGGAACCTTCCGTCTGGACGGTATTCCTCCCGCTCCTCGTGGCGTGCCTCAGATCGAAGTCATCTTTGACATCGACGCAAACGGCATCTTGAACGTTCGGGCAAAGGACAAGGGCACAGGCAAAGAGCAGTCCATCAGCATCACGGGAGCTTCTACGCTGCCTTCCGATGAAGTTGAAAGAATGGTGCGCGATGCTGAAAACAATGCCTCGACGGACAAAGAGCGCCGCGAACGCATCGACATGAAGAACCAGGCTGATTCTTTGGCTTACCAAGCCGAGAAGCAGATGGCTGACCTAGGCGACAAGGTTCCTGCCGAGGAGAAAGCCAAGGTTGACGAGCTAGTAAAAAATCTGCGCGATGCCGTCACGGTAGAAGACTTTGACAAGATCAAGTCTTTGACCACCGAGCTTCAGCAGGTCTTGTACACGATCGGCAGCAGCCTCTATCAAGGTGCCCCTGGCGAAGGCATGGGCAACCCTGAAGGTGGCGTACCTCCTACAGGTGGCGAAGATGACGTGATTGATGCTGAGTTCTCTGAAGATAAGTAATCTCAGGCGATCGCAGCTCACTAATTTATGGCGTGTAGAGTGCGTCATAATTCAATAAGAAGAAGGCTTTCTAGGGTACTGCTCTGGAAAGCCTTTTTTATTGCTCTCAATGATTTGGGAAAATGATTTGGGAAAACAAGAAGTAATAACTTACCCAGCATAGGGGCGATCGCCCTCAGTGATTTCCATCGCCCCTTACAGCCTAGAGCGCCTCGAAACTGCCACCCTCAAACTCACAGAACCCAAGCCCAAACTCAAAGCCGACCACGCCCAAGGCATCATTTATCTAGACGACAACACTCAGCTCCGAGGCATCCTTGCGATCGCCTGGGACTACAAGCTCGGCAACCGATCGGCATTGGAATGGATTCTCGACCAATACAAAGAGAAAAAGCCCAAAGATGGGACGATCGCCGCCAAATTTAACACCTATCGCTTTGCCGACTACAAAACTCAGGTGATAGATTTGCTGCAACGGGTCTGCACCGTCAGCGTCGAAACGATGCACATTATCAGGCAAATGCCCTAGCGCTCAAGAAAGCGATTGGTTCTGAGATAAATTGGGAGCGATCGCCCCTCCTCATATCGTCCTTGCTCAAATGAAGACAGCTCACCGGGTAACTTTGGGCTAGACTCAAACACAATCTCAAACTGAGCATCGGGCTGCATTTGTCGCATGATTCGCACATAATCTTCGGCATTGTTGCGGTTGCGGAAGCGTTCCATCATCAGGCGCTGGCAATTGGGCAGCAGACGATAGACCACCCAGGGACGGAGTTGGTCAGAATAGAGCATAATTTATTTGCACTAGATAAAATGAGACACGAAAGCGAGGGCAAGCTATTACTCCTGGAGGACTCTGGCTGCTTACCCCGTTCTTATTTTCTTATTCGTCATTATGACGAACTTACGATAAATCGTCAAGATGGCGAACTAATTTAGATGAACAGCAAGCGGGAGAGGCGACTTCAAGATAGTGAATCACCGATCGAACTTCTGAGAATTCAGCGCACAAAGCTGTCTCAGAACGAGTTTGCCATACATTGCGATATTCCACCCCGCACCTATCAGCGCTGGATTGCTGGCAAAACCGAAGCCAAACTCTCGCCTCGGCAGTGGAAGGCGTTAATGCAGATCTTGAACTTAACCGCCGATGAGATTCCTGATGATTTTGGGGCGATCGAGCAAGATCCGGCTTCCTAAAAATAAGGGCGATTTTTGAGCTTGCCTATTGCTCATTTCGCCTCATTAATTAGCCTCATTAATTACAATTGTGCCGTCATCCTCAATCAGCAGCGGCGTAACGGGAAAATCACTTTCAATCAAATTGCGCACAAAGCTGACACTTCGGAACGTGTCGTCAACATAGGGCACACCGTTGGCATCCAAGAGCACCGGAATCACCTTGCCCCCGACAAACTTGCCCTCATCATTCAAATCAGCCTGTAAAATCATCGAGTTGCCCAAAACGCCCTGACTAGACAGCGTTTGGTAGCCCACGAAGTTGCCCAGCGAATAGGCGATCAGCCTGCTCTTGTAAAGCTCAAGCGATCGCGGCACATGCGGCCCATGCCCTAGCACCAGACTGGCTCCCTGATCAATCATGGCATGGGCAAACTGGACAGAATTTCCCCGATCTTCGCCAAAAAACAGCTCTGAGCGATCGGGTGTATTCATGGCATCGCTGCCTTCGGCTCCCGCATGAACTGAAATCACGATAATCTGAGCTTGCTGCTTGGCTTGATCGACTAATGCCCTTGCCGTATCCAAATCCAGCATCCAGTTGTGATCTGGCAAATAGCTGAAGCCGATAAAGGCGATCGGCACACCCTTGACCGTGAGATAGGAGATTTTACCCTTCTGACCGATCGCCGTCATCCCCAACTGCTCAATATTGGCGATCGTGTCGGCAAAGCCCTGATCAGAAAAATCGAACGAGTGATTGTTTGCCACGCTGAGAACGTTGAAGCCTGCGTCCTTCAGCACATTGGCAAAAGCGGGCGGCGTACGGAAAGCAAAAGTCATCCCCTGGTTGATATCTTTTGCCGAGTAGGGATAATCTGTTAGCGTACTTTCAAAATTGCCGAACAAAATATCTGCCCCCGCGAAGTAGGGCTTAACGTCGTCAAATAGCCACTGTCCGCCGTCGGCCGGGAGGCGATCGCCCGGAAAATTGGTTCCTAGCACCATATCGCCGACTGCCTTGATCGAAATGATTGGCTTGGCTGAGCTAGAGGGCAACGCCGCCAGGGGCGAGGCAAGGCTGGGCTTAGGCGCTGGCAATTCAACATCAGCCGTTGGTGGAATCAACGCGACTCTTGCAGAATTTGCCTCAGCAGCTTGGCTAGAGCCTGGAGCCTGACGCTGGGAAAAAAAGCTTAAGCCTATTCCGGTCAAGAAGCTAACCAGAATCGTGGGCAGCAGGAGCAAGGCGATTTTGGGGTGAGGTGAGGAGGTGGGAGGGTGGGAGGGTAAGGGGGTAAGGGAAGGACGATCGCTCTTCAGCGTTTGGCTATGGGCAGCTCGATTTCTTTCATCTCCCAGCGCAAAGTTCTGCGTCCACACGGTTTGCTGTCCTTGCTGCCCAAAGACCCGTAGAGATTGAATTACAGGAGAATCTAGACCCAGCAGCGTCGCGTAAACGACCCGTGCCAACGGGCGATCGGGCAAACGGGATGATTGCAAAACCACCTGCAAATTGCCGCCTTGCAGCAGCGTTTCCACCTGAACTGTCTGATTCAGCAGCGCTCTCTGAATCAGTTGGGCGATCGCCTCTTCATTTCCCGTACGCGCCAACTCTATCTGCCGATCGCCCACAGCCCATTACTCCAAAAAAAGAATAAGTGACTTTAATCATAGATCTTTAGAGCGTTTCTGACAGAGATAAGCGGCATATGTAGCGTAGAAAATTGAAATTCCTCCACCTGTAGCGGAGGTTAGTTAAACGCCTAGCTTATCTAAGACCGATCGCGTAGAAACCACGTGACGATCGAGTCCTAGCTCCTTGGGCGACACCCCTAGCGCCAGTGCCACTAGCTGCGGCAGATGCAGCACAGGCAGACCCAACGCCTGCCCCACCACCTTCTCGACTTCAGGCTGACGCGAATCTAGATTGAGATGGCAGAGCGGGCAAGGGGTAACGATGCAGTCTGCCCCGGCAGCGATCGCCTCCTGGATATGTCCGCCTGCCATCTTAAAGGACTCCGTTGTGGCATAGCTCGACAGCGGCCAGCCACAGCACTGGGTTCGCCCCCGGTAGTAGACGGGCGTTGCGCCGATCGCCTCAAACACACGCTCCATCGACTGCGGATTGTAAGGATCGTCGTAGGGCAAATGATCCTGGGCGCGCAGCAGATAGCAGCCATAAAAAGCGGCGCATTTCAAACCTGCCAGCTTGCGCGTTACCCTTTCTTGCAGGGCTTCGATGCCAAAATCAGCTACGAGCGCCCACAGCAGGTGTTTGACTTCAGTGCTGCCCTGGTAGGGAGAGCAGCCTTCCTGCTTCAGCAAGCCGTTGACCTGAGCCAGATAAGCGGGATCGTCCTGCTGAGCTGCTTTAAGCCGCTCATCCACATGACCAATCACGCCCTGGCAGGTGCTGCAATGGGTCAGTAGCGGCAGATTTAGCGATTCTGCCAGGGCAATGTTTCGAGCATTAACTGTATCTTCAAGGAGCTGAGAATCTTCTTTGAAGGTGCCGGAGCCGCAGCAGGATGCTTTTTTTAGCTCGATCAGCTCAATACCCAGAGCCTGAGTGAGCGATCGCGTTGACATATACAGCTCCCGGCAGGCTCCTTGGGCGACGCAACCTGGGAAATAGGCGTACTTTAAAGTCATGAATCTTGTATCTTGTGTAGTCCTCTCTCCTCTATCATGCGGTCTTTATTCCCCGAATGTCTGTCTCGTCATACTCTCTTACAGCGCTTTGCGCTGGGTTAAGTGTCGGTTATTTTTTAGAAGCCGCGCGGAGCGCGGCTTCTATAGCAACCGCCAAGGCGGTTAGGACGGAGACATTTCCTAAGCAAACTGGCAACAGCTATAAAAAATAACCGTGGTTTAGGCAATTGAAAATTGCTGCATAGCATTACGTAATTGATTTAGGACGAGTTATTTTTTGAGAGCCGCGCGGAGCGCGGCTCTCAAAAAATAACTCATTGAGCCTAAGCGCGTAGCGCTATAAGAGTCGCGAGAGGAGTTTGAGGTAAATTTACTAATACGTTTACGTTTCCAAGCTGTTTGTCACCCAATGCTTTCCCAAATCTTTTATCTCGTTCGCTCTAGGGCAGATGGTCAATATCTGGTGGCACGCACCCAGCCCAATGCCGATGCACCTCCCAACCCTGGCTACCTACTGATGTTTAAAGAACATGCCGATGCCCTCAGCTATCTGAATACCCACGGCGGCGAGGTCGCCCATCGATTTTCGGTAGAGTCGCTTCCGGGCACTCAGCTCAAAGCCCTGATCAAGCGCTGGGGATTTATCGGCGTGGGCATGGTGCAAGATCCGCTGATTCCACAAATTGAGTTTCTGCTGCAAGATTGAGCGCCCCCTCATTTGAGATAAAATACTGAATCGCCCACCGACCCTCTTTTTACGACTCATGACACATTACCGCATTACCCTTCTTCCTGGCGATGGCATCGGACCCGAAATTATGGAGGTGACGGTAGCCGTGATGAAGCGCGTCGGGGAACACCTCGACCTGCAATTCAGCTTCAAGGAGGCGCTGATGGGCGGAGCGGCGATCGATGCTACAGGCAATCCTCTCCCTGATGAGACGCTGGAGATTTGCAAGGACAGCGACGCCGTTTTGCTAGCAGCGATCGGGGGCTACAAGTGGGATTCATTGCCCAACAACCTGCGTCCAGAGCGGGGTCTGCTAGATCTGCGGGCTGGGCTGGGACTCTTTGCTAACCTGCGTCCGGCAAAGATTTTGCCGCAGCTGATTGATGCCTCTACCCTGAAGCGCGAAGTTGTGGAAGGTGTCGATATTATGGTGGTGCGAGAGCTAACGGGCGGCATTTACTTTGGGCAGCCGAAGGGTATCTTTACGACCGAAACAGGCGAAAAACGCGGCGTAAACACCATGGTTTACTCCGAAAGCGAGATCGATCGCATTGGCAAGGTCGCCTTTGAAGCAGCCCGGAAACGCGGCAGCCGACTCTGCTCAGTAGACAAAGCCAACGTGCTGGAAGTCTCGCAACTCTGGCGCGATCGCATCACCCAGCTTAGCGCCGACTACCCCGACGTAGAGCTATCTCACCTGTACGTAGACAACGCCGCAATGCAGCTCGTGCGTTCCCCCAAGCAGTTCGACACGATCGTTACAGGCAATCTGTTTGGCGATATTCTCTCTGATGCGGCTGCCATGCTGACGGGCAGTATTGGTATGTTGCCCTCTGCGAGTTTGGGAGCTTCAGGCCCCGGCGTGTTTGAACCCGTTCACGGCTCTGCTCCTGATATTGCCGGACAGGACAAGGCAAATCCTCTAGCTCAAGTCCTGAGTGCCGCCATGATGATGCGTTACGGGCTAAATGAACCGGAAGCAGGCGATCGCCTAGAGCAAGCCGTGATGACGGTGCTAGACGCAAACTACCGCACGGGCGATATTATGTCTCCCGGCATGAAGCTTGTCGGCTGCAAAGAAATGGGCGCAGCATTGATGCAAGCCCTGGGCTAACACTCTGGCACTGCTGATTTTATGCACAAATTTTTTTGAGAGGGGCGCGGAGCGCCCCTCTCAAAAAAATTTATACCCAGATGTGCTTACGAGGCAGATATTTTTTGAGTGCCGCGCTTAGACCTTAAAACAGTATTAGGCAGGGTACTCTAATGGGATTTGAGAATCAATGGCAGGAGGAAGCAAGAGAGAAAAAAGAGACGGCAAAAATGATGTCTAGATGTACGACCAAGAGAATAAACTGACTTGAAGTAAAGTCTGTTTTAGGAAACAAGCAAAGCGCAAGTTTGACCGAATAAACTTACTTATGGCGAATTAACTCGTAAATTGCCAGATAATCCTGACCCGGATTATTCCAGGAATAGTCGTACTTCATGCCCTGAATCACCAGATCCTTAAAGCCTTCTGGATCGCCATGCCACAGACCCAACGCCCGATCGATCGCAAATTCCAACGCATAGTTGTCGCTTTGGTAAAACATATAGCCATTGCGCTCTTCAAGCGGATGAAACTCGTCATAGTCGCGATCGAACACCGTATTTACCAGACCCCCAACCCCTCGGACGATCGGCACCGTGCCATACCGCAAGCCAATCATTTGGGTGAGTCCGCAAGGCTCGTAGTTGCTAGGCACAATGATGAAATCTGCACCCGCATAGATCAGGTGAGACAGCTCTTCATTAAAGCCTAACTCCAGATGACAGTCAGGACTGTCGTTCAAAACGTTTTTCTCATGCCAGAAGTGCGCATTGATGCCAGACTCTGTTGCCGAACCCAGCAAAACAAACTGTGCCCCACGCCCCAGCGTGAAATAGATCGCGTGATGAACCAGATGAACTCCTTTTTGCTCATCTAGCCGCCCAATAAACGCCACGATCGGCTTTTCATCGTCCTGACTGAGGAGGAGGCGATCGCGCAGTGCCCGCTTATTTTTTGCTTTAATGTCTAGCTTCTCGACGGTGTAGCTGTAGGGAATGTAGCCATCCGCCTCTGGATTCCACACATCGTAATCAATGCCGTTTAGCACCCCCCTAAACTTGTGCTGATGCATGTGCAGCGTATGCCCCAGACCATAGCCAATCTCGGTATGATGCGCTTCCCAGGCATGATGGGGCGAAACGGTGGTGACATAGTTGGAATAGACAATACCACCCTTCATGAAGTTCAAGCCAAAGGGATTGAAGTTGTCCTGAAGGCGATCGTACTCAAAGTAATACTCAGCCCGGTTTAGCCCGGTTGCCCACAGTAGCTCTGTTCCGGCTATGCCCTGATGCTTAAAGTTGTGAATGGTGTAGCAAACGCGCTGATTCTCCATGCCAGAATACTGATACATTTCGTACAGCATCACAGGCACTAAGCCCGTTTGCCAGTCATGGCAGTGCAAAACATCCGGGCGCTTGTTGGTTTTCAACAGAAACTCTAGCGCCGCCTTGCTGAAAAAGGCGAAGCGCAGGTTGTCATCCGAGCAGCCATAGTAAACGCCCCGGTTGAAAAATTGGTCTTGCGACTGTGGCTCAATGAAAAAACAGAGCTGCCCTAGCACCCAGCCACACAAAACCTGGCAGCGGATTGCACCATCGCACCAAGGCACCATCAGATCTCGGTAGGCTTCGTGCAGTCCCCAGATCTGGTCATACCGCATGCAGTCATACTTGGGCAGAATGATTTCGACTGTATGCCCCCGAATCGCCATCTCTCGGCTCAGCCCATAGACCACGTCGCCCAAACCGCCAGCTTTGATAACGGGGGCACACTCGGAGGCGATCTGAACGATGTACATAATAATTTCTTAAAAGATAGTGAGTAAAGCTCCAACTCGTGGGAAATTATACTCGAATGCGGGTGGGAGTAAGAAGAGCCTGATGGAAGAGTTTAGCCAGGAAGGGGAAGGGCTTGATATATTGCAGAGGTGTCCGTAAAGAATCTGGTCTTCCAGGGAATCTGAGCTTTGTAGCAACCGCCAAGGCGGTTAGGACGGGGACATTGAGGGTGGGGCGCGAAGCGCCCCACCCTCAATGTCCTAAGCAAACTGGCGACAGCTATACCAGGAATCTAATATGCTAAGGAATCTCTATGTTAAAGGCTCTACTGTTTGATATTGACGGGACGCTGGTCGAAACAGATACGCTCCATTACGAGATTTGGCGTCAGGTGCTGGCAGAAGAAGGGCTAGAGATTGATGACGCAGCCTATAAACAAAAGATCAGCGGTCGGCTGAATCCCAACATTGTCAGAGATCTCTTGCCCCATCTTTCCTCAGAGCAGCAGACTGCTTTTGCCGAACATAAAGAGGCAGTTTTTCGGGAACAGGCGGCTTTAGAGCCGCTAAACGGGCTGCTAGATTGTCTAAGCTGGGCAAGCGATCGCCACCTCATCCGTGCCGTGGTCAGCAATGCGCCCAAAGAGAATGCTGAATTTATGTTGAAGTCCCTCAAGGTGGCAGATGCTTTTTCGCTGGTGGTGCTGGGCGGCGAGCTGCCCCATGGCAAACCCCATCCTTTGCCCTACCAAGAGGCGCTGCGGCTGCTCAATCTTTCACCCGAAGAAGCGATCGCCTTTGAAGACTCGCCATCGGGCATTCAGTCTGCGGTAGCGGCAGAAATCGCGGTCGTGGGCGTGGCTTCAACCCATGATCCAGAAGAATTGAAGAAATTGGGAGCAGCGATCGTGATCAAAGATTTTGCCGATCCTCTACTCATGAAATGGCTGAGCCAAAAGTTGGACGCAATGCCCGTTTGAAACACCTTTGAAAAGCGCCTTTAACCAACTCTTGATCTCTTCATCTTTGTGATCTTTGGTAGTCCTCAAAAATCATGACAACGCGATGTGCAACTTGGTCTGAAAGTCTTGTAGGATGAGCGTCTCGCCCGTCCGAATCTGGGCAGGTAAGATGTCTGCCCCACGTAGATCAAGAGCTTTAGAAAAATAGTCGCACATCGCGTTACCTGGATACCAGTACCTAATCTTTTATCAAAGTTTCAAGTTTGAGCTAGCAGATTTAACCTCAGATCAGGGCATACTGGAAATCAGTAAACCGGATATGGGCTGGCGGCTGGCAATTGCTGGCAGTTTCAGCTGGGATATCGCAGTCATGTCGCAGCTCTACCGTCCGCCTCATCGGCTGTCCTGACAGGAGCAAGCGGTGGGCGGATAATAGTGGGTAAACTACTGGTAGGTGACTGCGGGTAAACTGCCTACAGCCTACTCTTCAATTCAGCTATCCTTATTTCTATCTCTAACGGATTCTAGAGGCTAAGCCAATGATTGAGATGAAAGTCGCTGGAATTGCCTTGGATGCGGTATCTCGCAGTCCGATCGTGCTTCTGAGAGACGCGACAGAGCGCCGTCAGCTGCCTATCTACATCGGACAAGATCAGGCAAGGGCGATCATCAGTGCATTAGAAAACCAGGCTCCGCCTCGCCCCCTCACCCACGACCTGATGGTCAATCTTCTCAATGAATGGGATATGGTTCTAGAGCGTATTGTCATCCATTCCCTTCAAGACAATACGTTTTATGCCATCCTACAGCTCCGTCAGGGCGAGGCTCGCAAGGAAGTGGATTCTCGCCCTAGCGACGCGATCGCCCTAGCTATCCGCACCAAAAGCCCCATTTGGGTGATGGAAGAAGTGGTTGCTGATGCTTCCATGCCCGTCGATCGCGATGCCGATGAAGCCGATCGCAGAGCCTTTAGAGACTTTCTGGACACCATTCGTCCAGATGACTTTAAACAGGGCGGACGGTTCAGCAAACAAGACGAGGGGTAGGGATGCAGTATCGGCGCTTTGGCAAAACCGATCTGCGCCTGTCAATTTTCTCGTTGGGGACGATGCGCTATCTAGCATCTGAGGCAAATGCGATCGCCACGGTAGAAAGAGCGATCGCCCTAGGCATCAATCATCTGGAAACCGCTCAGGGCTACGGCAGCAGCGAAAAATTTCTGGGCTTGGCGCTGCGATCGGTGCCCCGGCAGCAGGTTTACATTACCAGCAAAATTCCGCCCACGCCGGATGCTGACACTCTGGAGCGGCAGATCGACCAATCTTTGCACCGATTAGGCGTTGACTATCTCGAT
This sequence comes from Drouetiella hepatica Uher 2000/2452, assembly GCA_019359505.1. GTDB lineage: Bacteria > Cyanobacteriota > Cyanobacteriia > Elainellales > Elainellaceae > Drouetiella > Drouetiella hepatica. Next base: position 56,790 of record JAHHHD010000015.1, read on the forward strand.
TGTTTTGCCCTTCACGGGGTGAATACTGTCGAGCATCTTGCCTGGATCGAAAACCCGCACGGCTGTATGTCCGCCGTGGGCAAAGCTGTTGCCGACGGACGCATCCGCCATGTGGGGTTCTCTACCCATGCGCCGCTGGAAGTGATTTTGCGGGCGATCGCCACCCATCAATTTGAGTTTGTCAATCTGCACTACTACTGGTTTAACCAGCGCAACGCCCCGGCAATCTCTCTCGCTTCAACCAACGATATGGGCGTGTTCATCATCTCGCCTGCCGATAAGGGGGGAATGCTGCACACGCCGCCGCTTGCCCTCAAAGCTCTGTGCCAGCCTTTTTCGCCGCTAGCGTTGACCTATCGGTTTTTGCTAAGCGATTGTCGCATTACCACCTTGAGCGTGGGCGCTGCCCATCCTGATGAGCTAGGGGCGTTGAATGTGAGTGATGATCCCCTCACGCCGGAAGAGTCAATGGCGTTGAAACGATTGCAGCGTCACCATGCTGAAGCCTTGGGCACCGATCAGTGCAGCCAATGCCAACAGTGCTTGCCTTGTCCAGAGGCAATCAATATTCCAGAAGTGCTGCGGCTGCGAAATCTGGCGATCGCCTACGACATGACGGATTACGGACAGTACCGCTACCGGATGTTTGAAAACGCCGGACATTGGTTTCCTGGACGGAAGGGCGATCGCTGCACAGACTGCGGCGACTGTCTGCCCCGGTGCCCTGAAAACCTAGATATTCCCCGCTTGCTGCGCGACACCCATGATCGGCTCAATGGAAAATCTAGACGGCGACTCTGGGGAGAGTAGAGATTTCTATTTGACTTGCACTGTTAGCTCAAATTGATTGAGGATGGAGCGATCCCCCTCCCACTGCCGCCATTCTTTGAGCTGAAGGTGAGCTGTGCCAGGAGATTTTGCTTGGAGGGTGAAAGTGCGTTGACCGCCTGCCCCAATGCCTGAATTCGCGGGAGAAAATTCTAAACTTTGCAGCTCCAGGATTTGCTCGTCCGGAGTTTGCAACGTCCAGCGATAGCCTGTTGTGGGGTTCTCAGCAAGCTGAATCGACAGGATATCACCTGAGCTAACCTCAAGGGTTTTGCCAGAATCGGCGGCAGTGAGGGCTAGAGGCATGGTTTGGCTCCCGGTTGGCTGAGAGGATGCTGAGCTAGAAGGACTGAATGAGCAAGATGGAAGAGCGATCGCGCCTGCCAGCAAGACAAGTATCAATACAGACCTAAGAATATTGAAAGATATTGCTGGAAGACCTAGCATTCGATCGGGGTTTAGCGGTTGTGGCATAGCTTATAGAATAAAAGCACATCGCCCATCGGTCTTCTTTTATAGCAACCGCCTTGGCGGTTAGGACGGGGGCATTTTCGGTGGGGCGCACCGCCCCACCGAAAATGCCCTAAGCAAACTGGCGACCGCTATAGGAGTTCATGTGGTACAGATAAAGCCTCGAATTTTGACCTTAGAGGAATTCTTGACGCTGCCAGAAACCAAACCTGCTAGCGAGTACATTGATGGGCAAATTATTCAAAAACCGATGCCAAAAGGGAAACATAGCGCCATTCAAACAGAGCTGGCGACCGCGATCAATGTCATTCTTAAACCTCGCCGGATCGCCAGAGCTTTTTCAGAATTGCGTTGTACTTTTGGAGAGCGATCGATCGTGCCCGATGTGTCGGTGTTTGTTGGGTCTAGAATTCCGCGTGACGAAAATGGAGAAATTGCAGACGCTTTTCAAATGCAGCCAGATTGGGTTATTGAGATTTTGTCGCCAGAGCAAAGTCAGACGAAAGTGACTAAAAACATTCTACATTGCCTCGATCACGGAACTGAAATAGGCTGGCTGATTGACCCGGCTGAACAGACGGTGTTGATTTATTTGCCCAAACAGCAGACGATGATTTTCGATGAACCAGAACAACTGCTTCTCGTTCCAGCTTTTGCAGGGGAGTTAAAGCTAAGCGTTGGAGAGATCTTTAGCTGGCTCTCTGAATAAAACAATTGATAGGAAAGGTGCTGACGATCGCCTCCTGTTTTGACACCTTGAGCGATCGCCAACATCCCATCTGCACTCATCAGTCGTCTTGGTTTCAAGCACCAGGTTTCAAGCACTGGCGCGATTACGCAGGTTTAGCAGCATAAACGTAGAAGGCAATTCCCTCATTCGTCCATCTGTCTCCAATGCTGGGACTGGTGGAATACTGATAACGCCAGGGTTCAGCCGCGACATAGCGATAGACCGGAATCGTGTTTTCCACCTGAGTTTCGTAGGCGTAGAAGGCAATACCGTCGTTTGTCCAGCCTTCGCCAATGCAGCCTTGAGTAGAGTAGAAATAGCGCCAGGGATTTTCTGCCCGACACTGGTAGACCGGAACGGTTCCGGGTTGGCTGGCTCCAAAAGCATAGAAGCCGATGCCGAGGCGCGTCCAGCCATCTTGCACATCGGGGCTAGTGGAATACTGATAGCGCCAGGGTGCGGTGGCGTTGTACTCGTAGACAGGAGCGATCATTGCCAGAGGCTCTACTACGCTATCAACTGCCCACATGGTGGCATCAATCCCACATTCGCCGTAGCCGATGCGGAAGAAGCCATTTTCGCCCCAGCCTTCGCCCCAGCTATTTTTGCAGATCCAGCAGCTTGCCACGTCGTCATAGCCGACGATCGAAACGCAATGCCCGCCTTCGTAGTCGCCTGAAACATAGCGATAGATGCCGTTGCTATAGTAGTAAAAGTCGCTGTAGACCGTGAAGCAGGCTACAAGTGCGCCTTTGGTAGACAGCCACTCTTTCATTTCAGCCAGGTCGGTAATCTCGTGGTGGCTCTTGATTTTGATGGCTTGGTTTTGCCAGTCCGCACAGACGACGCAAGCCTGATCTCCGGGTATATAGGGAAAGCAAGCTTCATCGCTGATGCCCGTGACAAAAGCCTCTAGAGCAGGAGACACCCACCAGCCTGTGCCGCAGCCGTAGCCATCCAGACTGGCATAGCAGTAGAAAAGCTGAGCTTCTGAAAGATCAATGCCTGAGTTGGGCTTGTTCTTTTGCATCTGGTAGGTTGCTTCTACGGTGGCAACGGCTCCAAAAGCTACGCAAGAACCGCAGCTCGACTGATCTTTGATTGGTGTGACGTAGCCGCCATCTTGCAGGTTGTGATACGAGGGATAGCTGAAGGTTTGCCCTTTGTCGATCGCCGACTGCATCACGGCAAAGTTCATCCGCGCCGACTGTTCGCGCTGCTCTAGCGTCAGTTCCCCATCTGAAGGAACGTAGCCTAAGCGCATCCTTTTCTCAAGGGTAGAAAGCTGAGAAATGGTGGTTTCGTTGGCTTGCCACTGCGCTCCGGCAGCAGAAACAGCAGACTGTAGCTGAATGGGATTAATGTTGTCCGTCATAATGATTCTTCCAGGTTATTGAACTAGGGGGTGAGCAAGCTGTTGATCTTGAGCTGAAGTTAGGCGAAGTTTTAATAGGTTGAAAGCATCGGGTTATTGAGGAGCTTCCTATTGTTTTGAAAGCTGCTACCGCTTGGCTGCTACCGCTTGATGTATTTATCGTGCCAAAAAAGATTATTAGAGTACATTACCCGCGCGGGTACTCTTCAGATGCCCTGTAGCGTAAGGAGTTGCACGATCGCTACTCCTATTAAGCAATATTCAAAATTGTCTAAATAATCTACTTCAATTTAGGCAAGCTGAATATTTTTAACTATACAAAATTGGGATTGCAATTGAGCATCGCAATCAAAGATAAATATTTGTGAGCTAATTCCGGAAATAAGTTTCTAAGTTTCCCTGCCCATGATTTAGAGCATTTCCAACGGTACAGCTTGGGTAGGCGCTGGAAATGCGGTGTCTAGTGCCATGAGTTCTTCTGAACTCAGCTTCAAATCCAGGGCGGCTCGGTTCTGATCAATATGTTCTACTCGACTTGATTTAGGAATGACAATGATGCCTTCCTGATGCAGCAGCCAAGCGATCGCCACCTGTGCCGCAGTCACATTTCGCTGCTGGGCAATCTTCTGGAGCATCCGATTCTGGAGCAAACGACCTTGCTCAATGGGGGAATACGCCATAATCGGCATACTGCGCTGCCGACACCAAGGCAATAGATCCCACTCAGCGCCGCGCCGCATGAGATTGTAGAGTACCTGATTGGTGACGATCGCCTCTCCGCCCTTGATTCCACTGGCTTCTGCCATATCACGGCGATCGAAATTGCTCACCCCATAGCTGCGGATTTTGCCAGACTGTTGCAACGTTTGAAATGCCTCCAGCGTCTCTGATAACGGGATAGAACCCCGCCAGTGCAGCAAATATAGGTCAAGATAGTCCGTTTTAAGCCGTTGCAGACTGCGCTCACAGGCAGCGATCGCTTTTTGGGAGGAAGCGTTATGGGGATAGACCTTGCTGACTAGAAAAACCTCTGAACGATGAGGGGCGATCGCTTCAGCAATCACCGCTTCTGCGCCTCCCTCACCATACATTTCGGCAGTGTCAATTAGAGAGATGCCCAAGTCTAAGCCATGTTGTAAAGCTCTAATTTCAGCTTGGCGCTGGCTGGCATTCTCTCCCATTCGCCAAGTCCCTAGACCCAATGCCGGGATGGATTGTCCAGAAGCTAAGTGAATTGTTTTCACGGTGATACCCGTTGGGATGGTGAAGATGACTTAAGGGATTCGCGGTTAATCCTGATTGGGGTCAATGCCCATTGCTCGCAACCGTTCAGCTAAACGTTGGGCTTTCGCCTCGGCTTCTTGGGCTTTTGCCTCAGCTTCTTGGGCTTTTGCCTCGGCTTCCTGGGCTTTTGCCTCGGCTTCCTGGGCTTTTACCTCAGCTTCCTGGGCTTTTGCTTCAGATGCAACTGCCCTTTCCTTGCCTGTTGGAACAACTTTGCCCGTCCGATCGCACCAGCGCAGCCAGGTTCCTATCTGTTCCTCAAACTCGCCTTCCCAGAGCGTTAGCCCCACGCCTGCTTCTTCTAGCCAGAAAGGTGCGGGCAGTTCCATATACCGCCTAGCGTTGAGTGCCCACACCTTAAGAGATTCGCCATTCATCTCGTCTGATTTTTGAAGCTGCTTTAGCGGATCAAATACAACATAGTAAGGAATGCCAATTTGAGCATAGATCTGCTGCTTTTTGCCAAGTTCTTTGCCCTCCCGATTGGAGACAATCTCGATCGCCACATCGGGCATCTTGCCAAACTCCCAGACAAAGTAGGAGCGGTTTTGCTTCTGGCTCCAGTCTTCGGGCATCTGCACCTCTAGGCTCAGAAAGACGTCAGGGACGATCGGGTCAAGCTTGAGTCCGTAGAATAGCCCAACGTTCGCAGCCGCAATAAAAGGAGGGGGTACAGCTTGAGAACTGTAAAGCGGCTCCACGAGAAGCCGCTGCTGTTTTTCAGACTGAAAATTATCCACGGGCGTGTCGTCTTCAGTAACAATGTGGCTGATGTCAGGAATGACAAGTTCTTCGGCTAAAAGCTCTGGAGTCATGGCATCTAGCAAGTGCAATAGTTCCTATATTACGTCTGATATAGCACTACGTAATTGAGTTAGGACAAGTTATTTTTGGAGAGCCGCGCGGAGCGCGGCTCTCCAAAAATAACTTATTGGATCTAAGCCGCATAGCGCCATACTATGCCCAATGCTATGGCAACCGCCAAGGCGGTTAGGACGAGGAAAGTTAGGGTGGGGCGCGAAGCGCCCCACCCTAACTTTCCTAAGCAAACGGGCGACAGCTATATGTAGAGATGGGGGTATTCAGGGAAGGATTTTTTGTTGCGCACGCAACAAAAAATCCTTCCTCTTTAACGATTACCTTACATAGGTTGCTCGAAAGGTTGTGTTCTGGCAGCGTAGGATGGAGAGAGAAATCATTCGTGCTGCTGAATATGCCATCTGAGCCTCTGCAAAAGCTAACTTTGGGACGATTGGAAAAAGTTGACTTGCGCACCTACTGGAGTGGGGAGAATGCTGAGTTCGCGTCTTGGCTGGCGCAAGCAGACATCATCAAGCTGTTGGGAGAAGCCATTGGCATAGAGCTAACGGTGTCCCAGGAAGAAACTGATTCAGCCGAGATTCTTTGTCGGGATGGTGACGATCGCCCTATTTTGATCGAGACTCAGCTAGAGCCAACCGATCATTATCATCTGGGACAGCTTTTGACAGCGATGGCGCGTCTTCAGGCAGATACGCTTCAGGCAAACACGCTTCAGGCAGCTGCGGTAATCTGGATCGCCAGTAGCTTTACCTCAGAGCATCAGGCAGCGTTGAGTTGGCTAAATCAGATTGCTCCAGGAATTCACTTCTTTGGGGTAGAGATTGAGCTGTGGCGCATTGGTGAATCAGTAGCTCCCAAGTTTAATTGGGTCGTCCAACCCCATAGAGAAACGATCGCTGTGTCTGACTCTCTAGCAGAGCTTTTACCAGAAGATCTCTCAGAGGTTCTTCCAGAGATTCTTCCAGAGATTCTGACAGAGGCACAACAGCAGAATCTAGATTTTTGGTATGGGCTGTGCCATCAGCTAGAGCGACGGGGCAGTATTGTAAAACCGAGTCACCCTTCGACTGAAGATAACATCAGCTTTGCTATTGGGAGAGCTGGATTTCGGCTGTATACCCGATTGGATGAATCTGATCAAGTTGAACCAGGCTCAAATGAACCAGGCTCAAATGAACTAGACGCAGATGAGCCAGAGCAGAGCCTAACTGTGGGGCTGTTGCTCTCCGGTGAAGACGCAAGACCCCACTTCTATTTGCTGGAAGAACAACAAGAGGCGATTGAAGCTGAGATTGGTATTCCCTTAGAATGGGATGCGGAAGGTGACGGAAAAACCTGCTTGATTTACTGTACTTTGGCGGATGTTGATCTTGCCGATCGCGATCAGTGGATTGAATATTATCAGTGGTTCTGTGTCTACCTGGAACAGTTTCATGACGTGTTGGGCGATCGTATTAAGCGCCTCAACGCAAACGACTATCAGCCGCTACCAGACTATGGTTTTAATCCGCTGAAGTCAGCTAGTTTGCCTGGGTCTTAGAAAACAAGTAGGAATTGGAAGTCAGTAGGAATTTAGGGAAGTAACGTGACTCACTTATCTTTTGAGAATAAGAAGGTCTTGGTGATAGGTGGATCGCGGGGTATTGGTAGAGCGATCGCCATTGCCTTTGCTCAAGCGGGAGCGAAATTAGGAATTCATTACGGACACAGTCAGGAAGCGGCTGAGCAAACAAAAGAGATGCTTGCGGATAATCATCATCAGATCTTTCAGGCAAATATCGCAGATGCCAGCGCTGTAGAGAAAATGGTGAATGAGGCGATCGCCTATTTAGGACAGATTGATATCCTGGTGAATAGTGCTGGAGTCTATCAGGAAAATCCATTGGATGTTACAAACTACGCAGATTGGCAGACCGTCTGGCGGCAAACTTTAGATACCAATTTGATTGGCATTGCCAACGTCACTTTTTGCGTTGCTCAACACATGATTCAACGCAACATGACTCAGAGCAATAGCGGACGAATCATTAATATCAGCTCACGGGGAGCCTTTCGAGGAGAGCCGAGGGCGATCGCCTATGGAGCTAGCAAAGCCGGACTCAATTCCTTTAGTCAATCTCTGGCTCAACATCTTGCCCCACACAACATTTTTGTCACTGCCGTTGCGCCGGGATTTGTTGAAACAGACATGGCGCGCTCCATTCTAGAAAGCCCTGCCGGAGATGCAGTCCGACAACAAAGCCCTCTTAATCGAGTGGCACGTCCTGAAGAAGTTGCCCACACGGTGCTGTTTCTAGCATCTGAGGGTGCCGAGTTTTTGACGGGCGGTATTGTGGACGTGAACGGAGCTAGCTATTTGCGATCGTAACGTCGATTTTTACTATTTTCTACGCTGCTTTATTTGTCTGTTATGGCTGTCGCCAGTTTGCTTAGGGCGTTTAGGGTGGGGCGCTTTGCGCCCCCTACCCTCAATGTTCCCGTCCTAACCGCCTTGGCGTTTGCTATAGCTTGCATCCAAATCAATTCCGGGTTACAGCTTGGCGATCGCATCGTCCTAACCTAGGGGAATACAGCCATAGTTGGAATTTTCCAAAAATAGTGATTTTGTTCAAGATTATGCTGTTGCCAGACCCCTATAATCTCCCAAGTTCATATAAGTCCTGGGATACCTATGACCTTCACTTCTCTCGGCGCAGACAGCAGTTTCTCCAGCTTAGCTAGCGCTTCGATTAAGTCAACCTCTTTGCTTAAAGGCGGCGCAATAACTACGCTAAGCGCTTCCAAGGCAACGAGAGGTCAAGCCATCCGCATCACTCGATCGAGCTTTCAAGATGCTGGACGAGTGGGCACTCGCGAAGATGATCCAATATTTTACCGATTCACATTAAATACCCGTACTCCAGTTCGCCTCTCCACAAGAAATCAGGAGGCTGGCGGTATCTTCAGCGCATTTGTTCCTGAATTGCGGGTTGAGCTACAGCAGAGTAGCGGTAGACGTATCCGTAGCCAAACAATAGAGGGAGGAGAAATTGAAACTATTACCGCTACCCTAGCTCGTGGTACCTACTTTGTTCGGATTACGAGCGGGGGGCAAAGCGTTCCCTATCTCCTTGGATTTAGACGTGGCGCTAACTTGTTTAGTTAATCTGCCAGAAGCCTCTATCAGAGAATATAGACTTTTGCTTCTCTGATGGATGCTCTCCTATTGCGGACTTCTGTGGGAGAAGTTAGGAAATTTAGCAGCAAATTATGACTACGCGCAGATACCCACAGGGGTAACTATGCTTGTTATCTTGTCAATCATTGCTGGTGTAATCGTTGCTGGTGTAATCGTTGGGCTTGTGATTGTTGGACTTGTCATCAATGGTCTGATTCTGTATCATCTTCTCAGCTCTACTGCAAAGCGGGCATTTGGTTGCTTGTGAAGAGGCTTTCAGCTTTTCAAGTAGCGGCGAGGCAAGGGCATCCGATATATCCGTAGGTAGAGCGATCGCACCATGAACGATTTCATTCGACGTAGATTTTCAGCTCTGGCGATTCTAGCTTGTGCTGTAGCCCTACTTTTAGGTATCCAGGCAAGCCCCAGCATTTCCCAAACTGCTCCAGCTCAGCGGCCCATGTGGCAGCCTGCTCAAGGCACCTGGCAGCCCGTTGCTTCTCACCGCGAGGATAGGGGGGCGATTAAAGTCGTCTGGCTAGAAGGAACGCCTTATGAGATGGGTCGTCAGCACGGCACTTTACTACATGATGAGATTGCTTCAATAGGTAAAGAAGCGATCGAAGCACTGAGTTTTGCAGGTCGAGGATTGGCGTTGGGGCGGTTGGCTATGCGGCGATCGTTTCCTGATGTGATTGAGGAATGCCGAGGTTTGTCATCTGCGACTCAAGATATTGGTCTGACGTTTGATGGCTGCATGGTCTTAGCCTATGGCGACGTGTTTCAAGAGCAATTTGCTTACTTACTACCGCCGATTTTATTCCATGACGGCTGTGCTGGCTTTGTAGCCTTGGGAGACGCTTCAAGCGATGGTGAGGTCTATCATGCTCGCACCCTGGATAATAATAAAAAGCCGGTCGATTACTGGGTAAAAAATCCAACTGTTTTCATCCGCCAGCCCAATGATGGAATTCCCCATGTGTTCATCGGTATCCCCGGAGCGGTGTGGCCCAACTCTGGTTTCAATGCCGAAGGCATATCTATCTCCTTAGATACCGCACATCCTCGAACCATCGATGACATTTCGCTTAGGGGAGCCAGCAATGTGCAGCTGATGGCGCGGATTATGAAACAGGCTCATAGCTATGATGAAGCCAAGACGTTGATGAATACTTGGGAACGCGCCCGCGCCAATTTGATCCTGATTGCGGATGGAAAATCTCAACAGGCTGGAGTGTTTGAGATTCTTGGTCGAGAGCTGGGTATTCGGGAAATTCGCGACAATGGCACCGTCTACATGACGAATCACTTTGTCGCCCCAGCAACAGCAGGGAAGGATCCTACGCCTTCAGGCTCAACGCTGTCTCGGTTCAAGCGTCTAGAGCAACTGCTTGAATCCAACACTCCCTACACAGAGTATGGCAAAGTTGATCCAGAAGTGATGGTGAAGATTCTGCGCGATCGCACTAATCCCACTACCCTACAATCCAGCCCCTTGACTGTGTTTGACGACGATGTCAGCGTCGGAGGCAACGGCGCACTGCGGCAGGAGCTATTCGATGACAAGCGGCTGCTTTTTTGGGTGGCAGGTGGCAGTGTTCCAGTGCCCGAAAATCCGTTTGTTTGCTTCTCATTCGGGGAGATGATTGGACTGCCGAATGCAGTGCCTTGTTCCACACCTGCGCTTTAACCAAGGGAAAGCAATGCTGAACGTTTCACGCATGAAATCAGAATTTATTCAATCAGTGTTCATCCGGGCTGTAGGGCTGTTGCTTGGGGCGATCGCTAGTCTCTTATGCAGTGTGGGAAGAGCGGATGCCGCCGAGACCGTGATTCTAAATTATCTAGACACGCGCATTCCTGTTTCTAATCAAGAGTTTTTAGAGTTTGCTAACGGCACTGAAGTTTCTGACAACTTGCAAGCCTATTTTCAAAAAGTTCCTCTGACTCCAGACGAAGCTCGTCGTTTGCTGAATGAACCGATCGTTCCTAAGATTAGTCTAAGGCTCAATTCCAACTTAAACGAGTTTCTGGCTCTCCAGCTCAATCATCTCATGGGCGAACCCTATGGTCGTGAGTCATTGGATGCGTTGGAAACCGTTGTAATCTCCGCGTTGGCAGATGATGATAGCTTTTCGATTCTGAAGTTAATTGATAAGTATCCAGAGTCAGACGTGAAAGTCTATTTAGGCAGACTCGATCGCGTTCACAGCGATGTCAGCTTGTTTGTGGAACGAGTTCAACCCATCTTGCAACAGTCAGATGGATTGCTTGAAGATCTGGTGTGCGATTGCGGAGTCGAGTCGGGACCTGCTCTAATGTCCTCAACGCCAGCTGATTTGCCTACTGCATCTGCTAAGAAGCTTTTTGAAGCCTATCAGTCCAGCCAAATTGACACTCTTAGTCTTTTGGCTAGCCTGCCAAAATTAAAAGGTTTTCAAGCTAATTTTTCTAAGCCCATGACTGGAACGATGGCAAGCGCTAGAGCTAAGGAAACTCCGCTACTGGTTCAGGCATCATCCGACTACACTCCTCCTCAGCTAGCTCAGGAGATAGTGGTTAAGTACGGCCCCTTAAGGCGATCGCTGAGCATCGCCGATTTAACGACCTTAGCGGAGACAGGAAAGCCATCGCGATCGCTCAAGTCTCTACTCGGACTCGCCAAAGTTTCTCCAGAGAATGTTCAAACGCTGCTCAATCGAAGCGTGAAGGTGGATGCTACCTTCTTGGATAAAAATCTCCGCAATGTTTTGGGAGAATTTGCTCTGTTTGAAGTGGGTCAGATTGTTCAAACAGGTTCAGGTAAGGCAAATATTCAGGCGCTGCGATCGGCACTGATCCTTTCAGCCCGTGATGACAATCACGTCACTTTCCTGGAGTTCTTGCAAAACTATCCGCTACCCCAGATGTATGTGGATGGAATGCGGCTAGCTAGACTGGCGCGTCTGGTCGCAGCCTCCGGTGGAGCTAGAGGGTTAGTTGTTAATGAGGCTCAAAACTTGGAGGACTTTTTAGTGAATGTGCAGGCTGCCATTGCCAAAGAGGTTTGTAATTGCGAGAACCAACCAGCGGGTTAATGTCTGAATTTACGATCCTAGACAGTGAGAACTGCTGTGTGAGATTCCAAATGTTGCGTTGAGGTATAGCAACCGCCAAGGCGGTTGGGACGGGGACATTTTGGTGGGACGCGAAGCGCCCTACCAAAATGTCCTAACGATCGTGGATTAAATAACCTGCACAACCGATCTGCAAGGGCTTAGCATTGCTAAGCCCCTACCCCAAGAATTACTGGCGATCGCTATACCTAGGACGTGTCTTAAAAGTTATTTTTTCGGGCGCGGAGCGCCCGAAAAAAAAACCCTCCCAACCAGTTTTAAAACACGCCCTAGGGCCAGAGTTTGGGTGGATAGGCATTTAAAAGCGATCGCCGATCGTGACAATGACTTGATTATCCCCATCGTCCGAGATTGCAAACTCCAGTCTGCCCATTCCAAATGGAGATTCAGCATTGAGTCCTATGCCAAAGCCGAAACCATCACCCGGCTTATCCCGCACTTCGGCAGGTCTGCCGATTACCTCATCGGCTGTACCTAAATCGGTTCCGTAATCGACGAACAGCGATCCTCTTAGCCGAATATTTCGAGAGAAAACAGCAAAAGAAGTGATAGGAAAACGATACTCAGCAGCGGCTTGAATGAAGCTTGATCCTGTTCCTACTCCCCCTTCATCAAATCCGCGAACAGAGTGATCTCCTCCAATATTAAAGGCTTCGTAAGGTGGAACATCTCCCAGGATTGTGCCAGCTTGAAGTTGCAAAATTAAAGTTCGAGGCCCCGGAGCAAACCCAATAAAATTGACGGGCAGGTATTGAATGAAACTCCCTGATAGCCGCGTGTAAGCCAGTTCATCACCACTGATCTTAAAGCCTTGATCCACCCCGGCGCGGGCAATGAAGCCATTTGTAGGAAACGTTCTATCGTCCCGCCGATCAAGCAGGGCAGCAAAGTTGAGGGTAATATAGTCATCCACGCCATCATCATCGATGGTCAAAGAATTTCCATCTTCATCAGAAGCAAAAACCTTAGAGGTGAATAGCTCGTCGCGCACTGTTACCCGTTGATAGGAAACGCCGATCGCAGAATCAATCTGACTCCCTAGCGGCAAGAGTACCTCAACACCTCCAGTCAAGCGATCGATCCAAGGTGTATTTCCGTTGGGTAAATCCAAATCATTATCCCCACCCCGAAAAGCAGGAAACCAAGACTGCTGGCTAGAGAGATTGACTCCAAATCCACGTCGAGGATCATCGGTAGCGCTAGTGAAGCCGAGATCAAATGCAACGATATGTTCTCCTCCTTCCACCACCAAGTTGAGAGCATTGCCATTGCCTAAGCCTTGATTGAGGCTGACAGCAGCGGCTAAGCCTGTCACTTTGATTGGAGTACGTGCAGGTCTAGTGCGGAGGGAGCCTCGCAAAGCCGTTGGATCAAACAGATGAGTGTTAAAGCCAAAGGAGAACGAATCATTTTGTAAATCGGCGGGAGCAGTCTGCACTTGAGCAAACTGCTCCTCAATCGTGATGGCTTGAGAGAGATCGGCAAACTGTACCGAAGCTACGGTATCAATCTGCCCGTCTGTCTGTTCAACATCTTGAGTTTCTGGCAGCAAATCTGCGGCTTGAGTCGAAGGGCGATCGAGCAAAATTTCTGCTGTGGGTTGAGGGGGTGTCGCAGCTTGATAGAGAAGTGGCAATTGAACACCTTGCACTCTAATCTCATGGGTGTCAGCCGCTCCTTTATGATCTGATTCACCAATTAGAACAAGCTCCAGTGGATAATTAGGAGTTTGCAGCACTTGTTCTGTCTCCATCGACTGTGCCCAACTTGCAGGTGCAAATAGGGAATCCCATAAGATTACTTTTAACAAGCCCGTAGTGAACAAAAGTACCGATCGATAATAAGCTAAGGGTACTGACATATATCTCTATCGGTGAATGAAAATAATCTCATGTTACATCACTATTAGTTGATGATTGAGTATTCTCCAGGAGGTAATAATTTTTTGTGGCGCGGGCAAAGTCTATGCCACAAAAAATTATTACTTGAATACCACCAATAATTGAGATGTACGCCTTGGTTGAGCCGCCGATTTTTCTAGATTATGCCATGAAAGGTCGCGAGCTGGCGGTTGCTCTTAAAGTGAGAATGCCGCGCTAGTAAAAGTTCAACCCGTCGGGCTAGACGGATGGGTGAAGAAATCTCTATTGTGAATCTTTTATACTTCTGAAGGAGGCACCTTAAAAAGCAGGAGCTTTAATGGAACCCTTGAGGTCAAAAACTCGCATAGCCAGGTTCTTTAGCTTGCAAAATACGATCGCTCTGCTTGTGCTGGGGGTATGTATTGCAACAGGCATCTGGGTGATTTCGCAGTCCCATATTAACTGGTCGCAGCCTGAGCAAATTACTCAGCTCATTCAACAGCAAGGCATCTGGGGCGTTCTGTTTTACATTGGCTTTGTGATTGTGGCGATCGTGGTTAGTGTCATTCCTAGCACTCCTGCAACGATCGCAGCAGGAGCCATTTGGGGACCCATGACGGCAGGTATCTATGCGGTGATTGGCATCTCTGTAGGCAGCCTGCTTGCCTATTTTATTGGGCGTACCTTGGGGCGATCGGCAATGCGGGCATTAACGGGGAAAGTCATCTACTTCTCAACGCATCGGGGCGATCGCTACATCGGCTGGCTAATTTTTGTGGTGCATCTGCTGCCTGTTCTGCCCTATGAATTGATGAGCTATGCGGCAGGAACCTCAGGCATTTCCCTGTCAATTTACGCTAGGTCAGCATTTTTAGGAATCATTCCCTGTGCATTTCTACTAACATTCATTGGCTCTAGTATCTCAATTGGATTTCCTGTTCTTCTGGCTTTCCTAGGGTTGTTCATAACGGTTCTGGCGTTGCTCACTTGGGGAATTAAACGCCACAATTGGCTAGGATTACGAGATGTAATTCGAGTGGAACCAGATCACGATAGTTCACGTCATTAGTCGGTTATCACATCTGTAAGCAGCATGTCGCACTTTAAATATCGGGGTGGTCGGAGAGCAAATCGGCAGCTGGAAGGCAGACAGTGGCTGATCGTTGGGCTGGGAGCGGGCGGATTTTTAGCGATCGCTGGAGTCGCAGGATCGCAGTGGATTGGGCAGCAGATTCACCAGCAGGTAAACCACCAGCTTCTCCCTAAAATTGCAGCCGAATTGCAGAGGGCACTCGATCGCCCGGTGCAGCTCGGCGCACTTGAGCGGGTCACACCGATTGGCTTGCGGCTTGGAGCATCCAGTATTCCTGCCACTGCAAACGATCCCGATGAGATGCGCATCAAAGCTGTCGAAATTCACTTTGATCTAGCTGATGTGCTGCTACACCAGCAGTTGAAGCTTGACGTGACGCTGATTGAACCGCAAGTCTCTCTAGAACAGAATGCTAAAGGAGATTGGTTAGAGACTGAGCTAAATCTTCAAAGCGGAGATTTTGCGGAAATTAAGCAAATTCAGATGAAGAATGCCAAAGTAACTTTGATCCCCTTCTTGAGCGATCGAGTTTCGGATACTAATCGTCAACGGACAATGACAGTACTTCCTCTTCAGGGATCGTTCCAACTTGAAGACGATGAGCATCTCACCCTTAATCTAAGTGGAGCATTTCGACAGGGAAACTGGGGAATCAAAGGGCAGACCAATCTGAAGACAGAGAAGGTGAGTCTTGCAGTGACCACTCAGAATGTAGAAATTGCACCGTTTGTTTCCTTGCTACCTATCCCGGTAACGGTAGACCAAGGAACGATCAGCGGACGTATCCAGATCAATAAATCTTTGCATCAGCCGATCGCGCTACAGGGAGTTGCAGAGATTAAACAAGGCGCCTTGCGAGCAAAAGGTGAGCCAAATCCTATTTCTGATGTTGCCGGAACTCTGCGCTTTAACGGACAGAAAATTCAGGTACAGCAGGGACATATTCGCTTTGGCAAAATTCCGTTTGATCTGGGAGGAACGATCGATTTACAACAGGGTTTAGATCTGCGGGCAACCGTGCCGTTTGTCAGCGCTGCCGATTTTATGCAGACTTTTAAGTTAAATCTGCCTTTTTCGGTGACTGGAGCGCTGAAATCAAAGGATGTTCGCGTTTCAGGAGCCTTTGATCACGTCATCTTTTCGGGAATGGCTGAGGCTGCTCAACCCTTTCAGATCGATCGCCTCACCGTTCCAGTAGCGCAAGCACAATTTATTCTGGATAAGGAAACCGATCAGCTCACGCTGAAACAGGTCGAGTTTCTGCCCGACAGCGGCGGCAAAATTATAGCTAATGCCGACATCACCCTAGAGGACGATCAGGCTCCACTAAAGGTCAACTTGAGTGCAGAACAGCTTTCTGCTGATGCGCTGGCGCAGCTCTATGGCTTGTCTGAAGTTTTACCGACTGGAACTCTCTCATCTACGAAGTTAGGAAAAATTGAGGCTCAGGCTCAGGTTACTGGAACAGGCGATCGACCCAATCTACAGGCTAATTGGCAGCTTCAGGGCGATTATCCAGCTCAAGGACAAGCCATTTGGGCGGATAAGCGACTGAGGGTACAGAATACCTCTCTGAAGTTTGCAGGCGGGACGATTACTGGAGCAGGGCAGATGATCGAGGGTAAATGGCAGGCACAGATCAACACAACGCCGCTACATCTAGCTGCTGGAACTGTGCAGATTGAGGGCACGCTGACCGATCAGAACTGGAACGCGAATATTCAAGGTTCTCAGGTGCAGCTAAAGGCGATCGATCCAGCTCTGCCAGGTATTCTTGATGGGCAGGTCAAAGTAACAGGTACGCTGAAACAGATATCTGCCAACGCCATAGACGCAGTAGGCACGCTTCAGCTTTCTCAAACCAATATTCTTCCTCAACCGCTGACCGCAGCATTTCAGTGGGATGGCGATCGACTACACATCATCAATGCTGAAACCCAGAACAGCCATTTGAGCGGTGTCGTTAAGCTCGGTTTCACCGGAACAAAGCCCACCCTCGAAGCGATGGATCTGGCAGTGCAGATTAGAGAAGACTTGGCAGGTTTAGTAGCTAAATTGCCGAGTGTCTCCAAGGCTGCCAGTCTCAATGGATTTGCTAGCTTTGACGGACGCTTGACAGGAAACCTGATTGAACCGCATCTCGTAGGGCAACTTCAGGTCGATGGGCTTGCACTCAATCAGTTTCAGTTTGAGCCATTGACAGGTGCGGTTCAGTTCACGACAACAGGGTTACAGCTCGACCTCAAAGGATCGCAGGATCGAATTCAAGGCTGGATCGATCGCCCGTTTCAAACGGTTGCCCTTCAGGTTCAGTCCGATCAGGCAACTCTCCAAGGACGCTACCATCAGGGACAGTTGACCGGAACCGTGAACAAACTACCGCTTCAGTCTGTTTACCAGCTCACGCAGGCTTCTCCAGCTATCCAAGGTGTAAATGGTCTGCTGTCGGGGCGGTTCAACTTCAATGCTCTCAATACCCATCCGCAGGGAGTCGCAAAAATCAGCGTTACTCAGCCCACAATTGGCACTTCTCAGTCGAATCGTTTAGGGCATGAGCAGGATCAGCTTACGGGTACGATTCAGTATCGCGATCGGATAGCCACGCTGAACAAGGGCGAGTTCCGGTTAGGCAAAAGTCTTTACCGCTTCAACGGACAGGCTCTCTTGGACAAAGATCCGCAAATGAGCGCCAGTGTTTCAGTGAGTGAGGGAGAGCTAAGTGACCTCCAAATGGTTTTGGCGGAAATTCAAAAAATTCAGCCTAGTTCAACCCATCAGTTGCCCGAACTTGCGTCGTTAAACGGTCGCTTTTCAGGAAATGCTGCTCTGTCTGGCTCACTGCGATCGGGTTTCTCAACCCGCTTTGATATCCAGGGTCAAGATTGGTCATGGCAACAGCATGGAGTTCGAGAGATCACAGCAAGTGGTCAGTATGATGGACAGCAAGTGGTGATGCATCCGCTACAGCTAAAGGGGATAACTTATCCAGATGGTCAAGGCAAAATAATTCAGAATCTAGATACTCAGATTCTGCTGACGGGGAAATATGGCAGTATCAACAACGGACAAATTCAGCTCACAAATTTACCGCTTGCTGCAATTCAAAAGTGGATGAATGTATCGATGCCATTGGAAGGGAACTTAAGCACTTCTGCAACGGTGACAGGCGACTTGAACGCAACGGCGATCGGTGGAGATGTTAGCCTTAGCCAACTTCGAGTGAAGCATATCCCTCTTCCCGAAACCCATTTGGGATTTCAATATCAGCACGATCGCTTAAAAATTACGAGCCTAAACGCTACTCGTAATTCCCCTTCCTTTCAGAACTCTTTAGTAGCTCCCCCCTCTGATGCTGTGGGAGCAGAAAAGTTCTATTTTGCAGTCAGCGCGATCGACTTTACGCTGCCTGTAGAAACGCTGCAAACTTACGTTGATTCAGGAGAGATAACCAGTCCACTGGGATTCTACGCTCAATTTCTGGATGAACAGACCTTGCAGAATATGCGATCGGCGCTGCAATACCCGCTGGATGTCAGCTCTGTTGAGGTCGCTGAGATCCTTAACTCATCGACAGGGGATGCGTGGCTGTTCTGGTTGGGAGAATTCATTCAAACAAAATCAGGTGAAAATGGTCAGGTTGCCATTGAAACTGCTTTGGTTGAAGCTGCAAAAGCCAAGCCCAAAAATGTCACGCTCATGGACGTGTTACACCATTTCCCCATCCAGAAAGTTCGCATTAATACGGGGGCTGTGATGAAGCTACTGCGATCGAAATAGCAGAACTAGCCAGGTTCAGCTCATCCTACTAAATTTGATAGTCCTTACCTAAATACCACTACCCTAAATTTTATCCAAGGGCATCGGGTGGATGAAATAAGACAGTAGCTCATTCCACATTAATTGTCCCGTAGATATCCGCATTATCGATCGATGTTTGTCCTGCATCAGAGGCAGTATTTTTTACGAACTGCGGCAGTTGCTTGAAAGAGATGACTTTGGGTGAAGGTAACGTTCCTATCTGTTCCATCAAATCTTCAGTGACCATGAAGATTGCGCCTCCTTTACCCTGTCCTGCACTCATTCCAGTTCCGCCAATAGCTCTATTATGCTCAAACAGAGTCTCCCTCAAAATGAGACGACCGGATTTGATAAAAATTGCGCCGCCAAATCCCCCACCGCTGCCGCCAAATCCCAGACCGCCCGCACTGCCGCCAAATCCGCCTTGACCGGGATTTCCAGCATTACCTATCGTTCCCCCTGTGCCGCCAAATCCTCCTGAGCCGCCGCCGCCCCCAAAGCCGCCGTCGCCGCCATCACCGCCGTTACCACCGTTCGCCATCTCAGGAGAAGTATTGCCGCCGTTGCCGCCGTTGCCCGCATTTCCAAACCCGCCAAATCCGCCGCCACCGCCAAAGGCAACTGTCCCAATGCCGCCTTGATTCTCCCAAAGTCCAAAGCTACCAAAGATTCCCACGCCGCCATTGCCGCCGTTTCCACCGTTGCCGCCGTTTCCACCGCTCACCCCTGCATTGCCGCCATTGCCGCCGTTACCCGCGTTCCCAAATCCGCCAAATCCGCCGCCACCGCCAAAGGCAATACTGCCGATGCCCCCGATGCCAATACCGTTTACCCCTGCGATCGCTCCTCGATTCGCCCACAGTTTATCGTTATGCGTGTCAATGGTAATCGGGCTGGTTTTTGTAGATGAGGGATCTAGCGTCAAGCTAACGCCATTCACGCCCAGGATTGCCCCTCGATTGACCTTCAATTTACTTTTGCTAGTTTGGATGCTGGGCTTAACATCCTGAAGGCTAGGCTGAAGCTCAGCCTGTCTTGTCTCAGCCTGCTGCATCTCACCCTGCTGACTATCGGTGCTGCGATAGGCTCCCTCTCCACCGATCGCCTGATTGTTTACAAATCTAACGGTGTTGAGCGTGACCCTGCCTTGGCTAATAAATAGTCCACCGCCCATTCCTGCGGAACCCCCTGCGCCATTTTGTCCGCTGCTGCCTTGAGCTAAGCCATCGGCGATCGTCAGGTGGCTCAGAGTCACGTCTCCTCGTTCGACATACAGGACTTGATGGGCGTGATTGCCGCTGATGGTATCGTTACCATCACCCACAATCCTCAAATTACGGGTGATTTTAGGTAAAGGACTGCTAAGCGCGATCGCGCCGCTGACTCCGCTAAGATCAATTAAATTATCATCTGGATACTCATTAGCTTGGTCGATCGCCCAACGCAGTGAGCCAACTCCGCTATTCGCAGTATTCGTGACTCGAATCAGTTTAGAACCAGCTACCTCAGCATTGAGATGAATATCAGCAAAAGCCTCTGTGGTAATGAGGCAGCTAGCGCCCAGAGTCAGGCAAGCTAACGGCAAAATAATAGACCCTAAATATTTCAGAACGTTGAACAGTAGGCGATGAACTAGATTCATAATCGCTAATCCTGCCAGGATTAGATTTTCAAACAGCTGATTATTCAAACATCAGTAGATCGCAAATCGGTTTTTGGGGCGCGCTTTGCGCGCCCCAAAAACCGAAAAGTAATGTCGTGCTTTGCAATCTACTGAACATGATTAAAAATAGAATTCATGAATGTAAGCGCACAGGCAATTAAGAATATTCCCAGCGCGTTCGTTTGCTTTGGTATCGGTTCGTACTTAGACTGCAACCAGAAACTCAGCAGCCGTGATACGAGGGGCATCACCACCCAGGTTAGAGTAGAAGATGAGATAAAGTTACTCAGCAGCATGGAGTTTGCCAGTGACCAATTTTGGGCAATACTAAACTGAGTAAACAATAATGTTTGAATGACTACAGTAGGATACAGTCCTAGGATAACAGCTAGATTTTGTTTCCAGGCGGGTGACCCTAAGCCTAGTTGTTCTGATCCTGTTTTTTGAGAGAACCACCCCTCTAGCCCAGTGCTAAACGACTTGAAGCGGTAGGTTCTAAAGAACTGCTGCCCGGATTCAAGCAACTTTTCCCGATCCTCTGATTTAAGCCAGCTGTGCAGATGCTCTGGAGAATCAAAGTGAATTAAAGAATACCACTTAAGCTGAGAACCTTGAACTGGAGAGCAAAGATCGGTACGGATGTATCCTTCGTGATGCTTTGCAGAATCAGTTAGATCGGCGTGCCATCGCTTAAAGGCTGAGCCTTTTCCTCTAGACACCGTATGCTCAACGACCAAGCTTGCAGGAGAAATTTCATCGGTCGGAAGGCTCATGCTGGCGTTCTCTGGTAGTCTGGCTCTAGTGGTCTGAGTATTGGCTGGAGCGTGCCTGTCGTTGATTCCCTTGATGCTGGCTCTGGCGATCGCCCCAATAGCCTGGGTCTGCCTGCAAGCTACTGCCCTGCCCCCTGCGCTGATTGCTACTATTCTGAGGCTGGCGAATTTTCTGAGTATCAGAGGTAACAAACTCTTCCCGAATCCATCCCTTTAGCATCGGCGAATCAGAAAACTGCACGTAATTCCACAGGTAGCCCTCATTACTCCCCACCTGCTCAAGGACGGTGACGCGATCGCCCCCCAGTCCATACCCAACTCGCTGCCTGTTGGTTCCTGGCTTGGGATAAACGTTAATCTCAAAATCTGGCTCCGGTGCAACTAGCACACTCGGCTGGTTCAGGCTCTGGTTGCTTTGATTGCTGCTATTATCCGCCCATGCAAACGGCACAAGAACAGTTGAGCAAATCACAGCAATTGCCATCAGCACTGAAACAATGAATGGTTTGAAGGTCATGATTTTAAGGGCTACTTTAACTACTGCTACTTCAACTACTGCTACTTCAACTACTGCTACTTCAAGTACTAAGGGATTGAGCTTTAGCCTCCCGTTCGTATGCGGGTTCCCCCATGATGTAAGTTGCCTCAATGGCGCGATCGTCGCCCAACATCATCAGCGTAAATGTTTGTTCTGCCAGTTCATCTATTGAAGTTGCAATGGTTTCTGGGTTGCGGAACGCCATTAGCGGCGTGGAGCGCAGATCTAGCACAACAAAGTCAGCTTCCTTTCCCGGATCGAAATTGCCGATCGTATCGCCTAGTGACAGCGCTCTTGCTCCCCCCAGCGTTGCCAAAAACAGCGCCTGAAAAGGAGAAAGCTTTTGCTGTCGCAGTTGCGCCACTTTATAGGCTTCGCTTGCTGTTTGTAGCAGCGAAAAGCTGGTACCGCCCCCTACATCAGTTCCCAACCCTACTTTCACTGGGTGTTCTGCCGACTTCGCCTGCTCAATTTTGAATAAGCCGCTGCCGAGAAACAGATTGGAGGTTGGGCAAAAGGCGATCGCTGATTCAGCTTCCGACAGCCGCTTAAGTTCTTGATCCGTCAGGTGTATTCCATGGGCAAATACCGAGCGGCTTCGCACTAGCCCAGCTTGGTCATAGGCATCTAAATAACCACTGCTCTCTGGAAATAGCTCTTTCACCCATGCCACTTCGTTCAGATTCTCAGAAATGTGCGTGTGCAGATAAACATCTGGAAATTCATCCAGCAGCTTTCCTGCAAGACGCAGCTGCTCATTCGTAGAGGTAATCGCAAACCTGGGCGTAACGGCATACAGTAGACGCCCGTTTTTGTGCCACTTCTGAATGAGGGCTTTACTATCTTGATACGAGGTTTCTGCGGTATCCACCAAAAAATCTGGAGCATTGCGATCCATCATGACTTTGCCTGCAATCATTCTGAGATTGCGACGGCTTGCCTCTTCAAAAAACGCATCAGTTGAGACTGGAAATACCGCAGTAAACACTAGAGCCGTTGTTGTTCCATTTTTCAGTAGCTCATCTAGAAAAATAGAAGCAACTTTCTGAGCATAAGCCTTATCGCTAAACTTACCTTCAGTCGGGAAAATGTACTGATTCAGCCATTCCAAAAGCTGCTCACCGTAGGCAGCAATGATTTCAGTTTGAGGAAAATGAATGTGAGTATCGATGAACCCTGGCATGATCAGTCGCCCAACGTACGAAGTGATGGGCATCGCCGCATACTTATCCTTCAGAACGTCGTAGGCTCCTAACTCCTTGATCTTACCGTCTTCCAAAATCAGCAATCCATCAGAAATATAACGGACACTTTCTGATACAGAGCTATGGAAAGGATCATCAATAAAATCTAGAAAGGAGCCGCGAAACGCCTTAAGAGAATGTTGTGGGGATTGAGCAAGGCTTGCCATGTCAGTTCAAAGATTCAGATAGAGCAACCGCTAAAGCGGTTAGGACGGAGACATTTTTGGTGGGGCGCGAAGCGCCCCACCAAAAATGTCCTAAACAAACTAGCGACTAAGCAAACTAGCGACAGCGATACGCGCGCAATTTTAATTCTCCAGCAGGTTTGAAAGAAGGATCTAAGAAGATGATTGAAAAGTATCAAAAGTTCTGCATTTGCCCCTCAGAATTGGAGGATGTAGAGGGCGATTTAAGTTGCTATCAGGCTTTTCAAGTAATTCTTGGGGTAGGGGCTTAGCATTGCTAAGCCCCTACAGCAGATCGGTTGTACAGGTTATGTAATCCACCATCCTAAACAAGGGCTTAAAACCCTTCTAAGTTAAGCGAATGAACTACGCATTGAAATAGCACTTAACTTAATCTGGGGTAGCAGCGGATTCTGATTTTACCTGAGCAGACTGTCCAGCATTCTGGGAGTCCGGCTGATTTGCCTGGTTGTTAGAGTAGCTGTACTGTCCGTCTTTGCCTTGAGCTGCCTGCTGCATTTGATCCGCCTGTTTATCTTGAGCGTACTGACTCTGTTGTAAATATTCCTCTTGTTTAGAGCTTTGATCTTCTTGAAGTTTTTGATTCGATTGCTGTACTCCTTGGAATCGATCCAAAAATCCTGCTGCATTAACCGATGCAGGACTGGCAATTAATGTAGCCATAGCAAAGAAAACACCTATAGCAACCAAAATCAATCGACGAATCATTATGTTCTCCTTAATGTACCAAACTTGTATACGATACCATCTCTAGTTCATTAAAAGATCTTGCTATTCAGCTATGCATCCTGTTCTAATGCTGTATTTTCAGCAACAAGGGGCGTTGATGTTTCTGAACTAGCAGGGTTTGTCACTGTAATCGCTGGGGCGATCGCTCCATCCCCTGCAAACTTCTTAGCAATTTCGTCGCGCTGGTTCACCAGATACACGCTGATTAGCGTTAAAGCAACACCAATCCATTGCAGTCCAGATAGCGTCTCATCTAGAAGTAAGCTGCTGAACAGTAGGGCAAAAACCGGAGTCAGAAAAATGAGAGCGCTAACGCTGGTCATATTGCCCGTTGATGCCAGATAGAAGAATATTCCGTAGGTGATTGCTGTGCCAAATACCGTCGCATAGCCTAATCCAGCCCATTCTCCAGCGTGAAGGTTTACTATCTGGCTGTCTTCCCAGATAAAGGACAGCACTGCAAGCGGTAGCCCACCCAAGATCATGTGCCAGCCCGTTGCCACAAGCGGATCAGCATGTTGCTTGACGTAACGAATAATGATGGTGCCAAAGGACATGGCTAGAGCTGCCAACAGCATTAGTAATTCGCCACTGTTTAGCAGATTTTGAATGTTAAATCCAGAAGCAACAACAGGCTGCGAGTTAACCAAGCTATCACTGCTGCTCAAAACCGCTTGAACAGCATAAGGAACAGAAATTCCCAGATTTTTCAGGAGATTAAAGAACCAGTAGGCAGGTAAGCCACACAAGCAGATGCCTGCTAGCCCAATGCCCAAACCCAGCCAGCCCCAGAGTCCAATTAACTCGCCAAATAGAAACCTTGAGAGTAAGGCAACCACCAAGGGCTGGGCATCAATCAAAATAGCGCCTATCCCGGCTCCCGTACGCACCAATCCCTCAGTGAGGAAGCCTTGAAAGATGGCGCCATCGATAAGGGCAAATAAGCCGATCCATAGCCATGCCTGCCAAGTTGTAGGTTGAGGGCGCTTCATGAGGGCTGCAACACCCAAGATTAAGACACCTGCTGGCAGAAGGCGAAAGGCGGCAAGGAAGAGCGGTGTTGTGTCGGGAATGATGAACTTCATCACGACCATCGCCGTTCCTAAGAAGAAGAAAGGAGCAATGAGAAAGAGCGGCGATCGAGTAAAGTCTGATTGTTTTACTTGTATCTGCATGAGCTTATGTCAACGTTTCTGATAAAGGTTTCGACGAGAAGGAAAAGACAGCCAGTGTTGGCTCTAGGAGTAAGGTCTACCTCAAAAAATGTTGAAGGTTATACCATAAAGCCTTACCCTTCTGATACCACTAACTGCGACCGAATCGTAGCGTCATGAAAATGAACCGAGCGACAAAGATACCCGCAATGATCCAAGTACCCCATGACACTTCACGCGCTTTGCCCTGGAACGTTTTGAGAATTGCATAGCTAATAAACCCGATCGACAATCCCTCGGCGATCGAGTAGGTCAGAGGAATCATAAAAACCGTTAGAAAGGCTGGAATCGCCACCGCCATATCGTCCCAATCAATCTCTCTAATCTCTGACAGCATCATTGCTCCCACAATCACGAGTGTCGGCGTGGTGGCAAAGGCTGGAATACCCGCGAAGAGTGGGATAAAGAACAGCGCGACCACAAATAAAGCGCCGATGACGATCGCAGTGAAGCCCGTTCGCCCGCCTTCAACAACACCCGCTACTGACTCTACATATACGGTGACGCTGGAGGTTCCGAGTAAAGGTGCAACAGTTGTTCCAAAGGCATCTGCCATCAGCGCTTGGTTTGCCCGTGGAAGCTGACCATCACGACCAATATAGCCTGCCCGCATTCCCACACCCGTCAATGTTCCAATGGTGTCAAAAATATCGACGAACAAGAAGACAAACAGCACGGCCAGCCAGTCGATAAAGTTTTGGCTATTCAGTTGGGCAAGACCGCCGATCGCCTGTCCCATTAGCGCCTGGGGAAGCTCTGGAAAAGCAAAGATGCCTTTGGGCCAGGGCGCAACTCCTGAGATCCACGCCAGTAAACCCGTTGCAATAATACCCAGCAAGAGCGCTCCTCTGACTCGCCGCACCACCAGTCCTGCGGTGATCAGCAGCCCAATTGCCGCCATTAGCGTATTAGGTTCGGCAAAGCTGCCGAAGGCGGTTTTGGTTGCTTCATTTGCCACAATTAATCCTGCACCCCCCTCGTTCACAGCGCCCGACAGACCAATGTAGGAAATGAACAGACCAATTCCGCCTGCTGTCGCGTGCTTAATGGAGGAAGGAATTGCCTGAATCAAATGGCGACGAATGTCGGTGAACGTTAAAACAATGAAGACTAGACCCTGAATAAATACGCAAGATAATGCCAATCGCCAATCGATTTTAAGTCCAATGACGACGGAAAAGGCAAAGAAGGCGTTTGTGCCCATCCCTGGAGCTAGCCCAAAAGGATAGTTCGCGAAAAACCCCATGCAAAAAGTGCCAATTGCCGATGCAATCGCAGTAGCCACGGCGAGTTGAGAAAATAAATCGCCAGGTGTTTCCAGAAAAATGGCGTTTGACAAAATGATGGGATTTACCACCAAGATGTATCCCATCGTCATAAAGGTGGTGATGCCCGCCAGAATTTCTGTTTTGAACCCTGTTTTATAGAAATTAAATTTAAAGTAATTCGCGATCGCAGTTTGCCAACCGTTATAGGGGGGAGGTTGGGGCGGATCTAATCGTTCAATGTCAATATCTGTCTTCAAAGCAGCTTTCTCCCACCAACTTGTGTAACTCCGGTGCAACTCCGGCTTTTACTAACAAAAATTTAGCAAGGCGTTATTTTGCTCAAATAATAAGAAGATTGTCAGGCTCTAGTTGTCACATTTAATACAATATTGCCGCAAACTAACCCTCTGCTCAATCCATTTACTTTAGAGTATTTAACTATTTTTCTATGCTCTTGCTCAAACGATTTAGCTTCAATAAAACTATAGCTCTGTATGACTCATCAAACTTGCTAATAATCTACTAACAATTTGCCAACAATTTGCTAACAACAAACCATCATTTTGATAGTTTTTCTACTCGCGCCGCAGTCATCTCTGAATTTTGCTCTTCTAAAGTTCTCAACGATACAAAATTACCCGATAAAATTTGTTATGTATACTGTATACAGTTAAGAAATTGTAAAACTAAACCTCTCTGCTTTTTCGCATCTTGGTACAGTTTAAGTGGATTCATTTTTTATGCGGAGGTCTGGAATAGTACTGCAATGTTAGTCACACAACAGTCTGTATTGCGTCGGTTCTGGTATCCAGTTGTTCCTATTGCGGATTTATCAGATGGGTTGAAGACATTTGAATTACTAGGCGAGAAAATTCTCCTCTGGCTAGACTCAGACGATCGACCGATCGCCGCTCAAGATCGCTGTTGCCATCGATCGGCTCAACTCTCCTTGGGCACTGTGATTAACGGCAATATTTCATGCCCTTATCATGGGTGGCAATTTGACGGCTGTGGCACTTGCGTTCATGTTCCACAACTGAAGCCAGATCAGGCAATTCCTGCGAGTTACCAAATACAGGTTTACCCCTGTGTGGAGCGATATGGCTATGTCTGGGTTTGTCTAGGAGAACCCCTGACGGACATTCCGACGATCGCTGAAGCAACTGATCCTGCCTTCCGTCTAATTCATGAGTTTTACGAACCGTGGCGATGCGCTGGATTACGCGTGATGGAAAACGAGTTTGACTTGGCTCATCCAACCTTCGTTCACACCGCAACCTTTGGTAGCGAAAACCATCCTATTCCCGATGTGCTAGAAGTGACTGAAACTGAATGGGGACTCCAAGTACGGGGGACTCTAGGCGTTGTCAATCCAGAGTTGCAGCAACAGAATCTAGGCATGAATGAACAACAAACAGTTCGTACTTTAGATATGGTTTGGTTCATGCCGTTTACGGTTAGGTTGCGGATTAATTATCCTAACGGACTGGCTCATGTCATCGTGAATACCATGACGCCTATTAATGACTCAACTTCTCAGATGGTACAGTTTTGCCTCCGCAACGATACGGAGACAGATACACCCAGCCAAGATGTAATTGCCTTCGATCGAGCTGTTACTTTAGAAGACAAGCGGATTCTAGAATCGACTGATTATGATGTGCCGCTAAGTCTAAACCAGGAACAGCATATGTTCACAGACAAACCTGGAATTATGATGCGGAAAAAGATAGCGGCTCTCCTAAAAGCGCAGGGTGAGGTGGAATATACCAAAGAGCAGAATCTAGGCAGAGTAACAGAATTCTCTGATCAATCCAATCAGAATAAATCTAATCAGAATACATCTAATCAAGACAAGCCTAATCAAAACCATGTCTCAATCAAAATACTACACTCATAGAACAGCTAAAATCGTTTAGGGTTCAACTGGCGGCAAAGGGCGATCGCCCTAAATAAGAGGGTAGGAATTATTACTTTAGAGCGGTGCAGAGTAGAGGGAAATGGAAAATATTAAGCTTTGAGAGCTAAATCATCAAGTTGCGATTGTGTTCTTCAAAATCAATGCTTTAGAGATTATCTGAAAAGTATCAAATGTTCTGCATTCGCCCCTCAACCCCCCAATTCTGCGAGACTTTCGAGCCAGTTCTTGTTCAAAGTCCCCTAGAATTGAGGGATTTGGGGGGCGATTTGGGTAGCAATCTGCACTTCTCAGACATCTTCTTAAAGTGGGTTGAATCCAATCTCCACATAGCGCTTTTTCTCTGTCTGGCAGCCTTTTTCCTGGGAATGCTCACAGGTATTCTGATGAGTCAGCAAACCTTGCAGAGACAGCGAACCGATTTGTTGGAAGAGAGTCAGCAGGTAGAAGTAGCCTTGCGACAGAGCGAAGCTAAATTTAGACGCTTTGCTGAATCTAATGTGCTTGGGGTCTATGTCGCTGATTTTAATGGAGCTATTTTTGAAGCCAACGATGCCTTCTTGGAGATGGTCGGCTATACCCAAGATGATCTGAGCGCAAATCAGATGAATTGGGCTAACATGACTCCACCGCAGTATGTTCAACTGGATCAGCAAGCGATCGCAGAACAAAAAACTCAGGGAGTTTGCAGCGCATTTGAGAAAGAGTATTACCGTAAAGATGGCAGCCGAGTTCCAGTGCTGTTTGGTTGTGCCGTTTTTGATGCAGAGCAGCAGCGATCGATCGGCTTTGTGTTAGATCTCAGCGATCGCAAACGGGCGGAAGCCGCGTCTGTTCTTGAAGAACGCAACCGCATAGCCCGCGAAATTCATGACACGCTAGCCCAAGCGTTTACCAGCATTATTGTTCACCTGGATGTTGCCACGCGTAAGCTGACGATCGATCCTATCCTTGCTCAAGAATGCATTCAAACCAGCTATGACTTAGCTCAGTCTGGACTATCCGAGGCGCGGCGATCGGTTACCGCTTTGCGCCCTCTCTATTTAGAAGATGGCGATCTCTACAATGCCCTCTGTCAGTTGGCTAGGCAGATGTTCGCCCACAGTCCAATGCAGCTTGTCTTTAATCAAGAGGGAACGCCCTATTCGCTTCTCCCAGAAACCGAGCATCATCTACTTCGTATTGGGCAGGAAGCGTTGATGAATGCCTGCAAGTATGCCAAGGCAACTGAAATTCAGCTGAGTTTGAGGTACGAGCCAGCCCAGTGTGTTTTACAAATTAAGGATAATGGGATAGGGTTTGCGCTGGATAGCGTTTCGGACACTGTTGGAAGCGGCTTTGGTCTATTGGGAATGACGGAACGGGCTGAACGGATTGGGGCACAGTTGACCATCCAAAGCGCTCTGAGCCAGGGAACGGAAATCCTTGTATGGGTCAATCAAGATATGGGTCATTCAGGGAACCTCTCATGAATTCATCTCCTGTTATTCGCGTTCTGCTCGCGGATGACCACCCCGTATTGGGTCAAGGACTAGCCATGCTGTTGGAATGTGAGCCGGATATCACGGTCGTCGGACAGGCTCTCAATGGTAGGGAAGCCATTGAACTCTTTCGTCAACACCAACCCGATGTCACGCTAATGGACTTACGGATGCCAGAAGTGAGCGGAGTGGAAGCGATCGCCGCAATTCGGGCGGAGTTTCCCCAGGCTCGAATTATTGTACTAACGACTTATGACGGCGACGAAGACATCTATCGCGGGCTGCAAACAGGCGCAAAGGGCTATCTGCTCAAGGGAACTCGGCTTGAAGAGTTATTAAATGCCATTCGCACGGTCTATCGTAACCAGTCCTACATTCCGCCTCACATAGGCGCGAAACTAGCAGAACGCATGGGCACGTCAGAGTTGAGCGATCGAGAGCTAGAGGTGCTTCGCTTAATGGCAAAGGGTAAAAATAATCCTCAGATCAGCGCTGACCTGAACATCGCCGAGAGTACGGTTAGATTTCACATCAGCCATATTTTGAGCAAGCTGGGCGTGAGCGATCGCACTCAAGCGGTGATTACAGCAGTACAGCGGGGTATCGTGGA
The DNA here is from genome assembly GCA_019359505.1 of Drouetiella hepatica Uher 2000/2452. Classification (GTDB taxonomy): domain Bacteria; phylum Cyanobacteriota; class Cyanobacteriia; order Elainellales; family Elainellaceae; genus Drouetiella; species Drouetiella hepatica. Next base: position 86,970 of record JAHHHD010000015.1, read on the forward strand.
TTTGTCGGTTTGATTCAATTGAGGTACGCTAGCTATCCCAACATTTTGATAGGTGTAAAACTCAATGTTGAGCTGGCGACAACATTTAATGAATCTTCTATTAATGAATTTTCTAAGGTAAAAGGCAAATTCTCATTTGCGATTTTCACCAACGAAGGGGTATGTCATCTCGAATTAGTTCTGTTCTCAAGTTTTGCATCTGCATAACCTGAGCTGTGATGATATAGCGCTACGCGCTTAGATCCAATGAGTTATTTTTTGAGAGCCGCGCGGCTCTCAAAAAATAACTCGTCCTAACTCAATTACGTAATGCCATATTGTTTCGTTATCTTTTATTGCTACTGTCAGCTCGAATATTCAATGCGATGTCAGTATGGAACGTAAGACTGAATAGATCAGGCTGGCTCACGCAGCGGCAGATTGCTATTGGTTCCCATCATCGTTGCAATATCCCTGTACCCTTTAAACCTGGAATCCTATGATTATCTGGAATACGATCGTTAACGCACGAAAACTGGCTGGCTCAGTAATAATTGGCGGTCTGCTCTGTCTCCCGTTGGTTCCTACTGCCGCTCGTGCTGGCATTGACCAAGCTCCGATGCTTCTGGCTCAAGAACAGAATGTTCGGATTGCTACTTTACAGTGTGGCGGTTACACGATCACCATCCGTACCGAAGGCAGTGCAGCTAGCGACAGCTACTCCTATTTGACAGATGGTCTTTTTCTAACTAATGGCACCCGCGACGGTGAAACCTACCTTTTCTATAACAATGACTACGAGTACAAAGTTGTGACCCAAGGCGGTGGTTCTGGCAGTCTAACGGTTTCCCACTATGGAGAAACCATGATGACTAAGCAGTGCACTTGGTCTTGATGCAGCGGTATTCTATTCACCTACTATCAGCAAATAGCCAAAGAACTTGGGAAATAACTGTTGTCGCTTTAGCTTCGTGATGACTTGCTCCATCAGTTAGCGTTGAATCTCATTGCCGAGTTGAGTCAGGATGCACTGCCCGATCGCGTTTATGTTGAATCATTAACTCACACCCTGATCGCGCATCTCGTTAGAAAATATGCAGTTATGGAAAATCAGGCGATAGATCAAGCGATAGATCAGGCGATAGATAGGAAATTGCCTTCCCATAAACTCGCGCTTGTCATAGACTACATCGATCAGCATCTTGATGCCGTTGTCTCTTTGGAAGCGATCGCTAGAGTGGCAAACATGAGTTCTTCCTATTTCTTGACTCTTTTCAAGCAATCCACTGGATTGACTCCACACCAATACGTTATGGCTCAGCGCATCAAAAAAGCGAAAGCCTTGCTGATCCAAACCCAGATGTCGATTGGAGATATTGCTAGCCAAACCGGGTTTGCAGACCAAAGTCATTTAACTCGCTTAATGCGAAAGCATACAGGCTTAACCCCAAAAATCTTGCGGAATGATTTAGCTAGCAGCAATCAAGAAATCCTTTTCAACGCCGTAGGTCAGTAGAGACGCACCGCATCTGTCATCAGGACAACGCCTCAAAGTAGACCGAAGACGATCGCTCGGCACACTATCACTCCTATCTGTACTCAATAGCAAAGAGAAAGCTGTACTCTGCTACAGAACCTTTTGCTACAGAACCTTAAGTGAAAAAGTGCAATCTTTGAGACGCTGAATCTTAATGGGTCTATTCCCGTTGCCCATAGCCTTAAAGGGATGAATTTTTGTTTGAGAGGGGCGCTCCGCGCCCCTCTCAAACAAAAATTCATCTCAGCGCTCAGCATCACCTAGCTCATATAAGCTTAGTCAGATATCACTTTCAGACCTTAAAGGAATTTAATATGATTCGACAGCTAAAACGATGGCAGATGGGTTTATTTGCCCTGGCAGCCGTCCTCAGCATTACCCTTGCCAATTGCGCCCAGCAGAGTACCGCCCCTACCCCTGGAGCCAGCGCCAGCCTCGCATCCGGCGCTCCGGCAGCGACAGCCCTGGTATTTGGCACAGGCGGCGATCCGGTCAACCTGGAACCGGGCAACTTTGAAGACAGCAACTCTGGCTACGTTCAGGATCAAATCTACGATCGACTAATTCGCTTTAAGCCTGGAACTGCCGATCTAGAGCCAGGACTGGCAACCGAATGGTCAGCGTCTGCTGACGGCAAAACTTGGACATTCAAGCTGCGAGACGGCGTGAAATTTCATGATGGCACAGACCTCAACGCCGCTGCCGTAGTGGCTAACGTCAATCGCTGGTGGGACGAAAAAGACGCGCTGGGCTTCCGCGATGCTGGGAAAACCTATGCCATTTGGTCAAGCCTGTTTGGTGGCTTCAAAGGCAGCGAAGATTCGCTGTTGCAGGACGTGAAAGCCGTTGATGCTAAAACCGTCCAGTTTGTTTTGAAAGACCCGTTTGCCGCATTTCCAGCCGCGATCGCCTCTAACTACTTTGGGATTGCCAGCCCCGATGCCATCAAAAAAGCTGGAGCTAGCTATGGTACTCCCAGTTCGACGGCAGTTGGCACAGGTCCCTACATTCTCAAGGAATGGCGATCAGGCGATCGCATCGTGCTAGACAAAAACCCTAGCTTCTGGAAGGGCGAACCTAAGATGCAGCAGGTGATTTTCCGTACCATCAAAGAACCTGCCGCCCGTCTGGCAGAACTGCGCTCAGGCAGCATTGACTTCACGGTAGATATTGCTCCTGACCAGTTAAAAGAGCTGCAAGCCGACCCTAACCTGAAGGAGATTCGCCGCCCGTCCTTTAACGTGGGCTACTTGGCGCTCAATCCCAGCTTTGAGCCATTTCAGAAAAAAGAGGTGCGTCAGGCAGTAGCCATGGCGATTAACCGCAAGGCGATCGTCGATTCCTTTTGGTCCGGTCTGGCAAAAACGGACGCTCACTTTATTCCCCCCTCAATGCAGGCTTACCAGGATGCCAGCCTGAAGGAGTATGAGTACAGCCCTGACAAAGCCAAGGAGATGCTGGCGGCGGCAGGTTATCCCGACGGCTTTGACTTAGAGCTGTGGTATATGCCTGTCTCACGTCCCTATTACCCCACTCCCAAACCGATCGCCGAAGCCTTTGCCGCAGACTTGGGAGCGATCGGCATTCGGGTCAAGCTCAATACCAAAGACTGGGCGGCGTATCTAGCCGATCGCCTCAAAGCTCCGGGCTTTCAGGCTTACATGATGGGCTGGACAGGCGACTATGGCGACCCCGACAACTTCCTCTACTACCACTTCAGCCCCAGCGGCACCAAGGACATTGGTAACTGGAAGAGCGATCGGGTCGCTACCCTACTAGAGAATGCTCGTCAGGACAGCAAGGAAACCGAGCGCGCCAAAATGTACGCTGAGGTGGACAAAATTACCTACGAAGAGGCGGTGCGGATTCCGATCGTCCATTCGGAGCCGCTGTTGGCGCAGCGCAGCAATATCTCAGGGTGGCAGCCCAGCCCGCTGGCTACAGAACCCTTTGATGCGATCGAGAAGAAGTAGTTCTAGCGAGGTCTTTGGATATCCAAAGACCTCGTTTTTATATCCCCCCATCTGCCATGCTGCAATATATCGGCAAACGCCTGTTTGATCTTCTACCCGTCCTTTTAGGAATCACCCTACTGGTATTCCTGTTTCTCCAATTGATTCCCGGCAATCCGGCAGTAGTTTTGCTGGGACCTCGCGCCACTCCGGATCAAATTGTCGCTTTGCAAGAGCAGCTTGGGCTAAATCGACCGCTGCCGCTGCAATACCTTGCTTTTCTGGGCAGACTCATTCGGTTTGATCTGGGCAAAAGCATTCTCAGCGGCGTACCGATCGCTCAGGAGTTAGCCATCCGCTGGCCCGCAACTTTTGAGCTTTCGGTGGCTGCCATGCTGGTGGCGATGCTGCTAGGTATCCCTGCCGGAATTCTGGCGGCCGTCCGCAAAAATGGCTGGATTGATAACTTAGCTATGAGTGCATCGCTACTGGGTGTATCTATGCCTGTCTACTGGCTAGGGCTGCTGTTGATCTATCTATTTGCCGTCAATTTGCACTGGCTGCCCCCCAGCGGTCGTTTGGGCGTGGGTGTACAGCTTCAGCCGATCACAGGGTTCTACATTCTCGATTCAATCCTGCGGCTGAATTTTCCGGCGCTTCTAGATGTGCTGTCTCATCTAATCTTGCCCGCCATTACGGTAGGCACGATTCCCCTCGCCATCATTGCCCGCATCACTCGCAGCGCCATGTTAGAGGTGCTGTCTCAAGACTACATTCGTACCGCTCGCGCCAAAGGCTTGATCGAGCGTTGGATCATCATGAAGCACGCCCTCAAAAATGCGCTGCTGCCTGTAATCACCATCATTGGGCTGCAATTTGGGACGCTCTTGAGCGGCGCCATCCTGACGGAAACTATCTTTTCATGGCCAGGGATTGGCTCCTGGATCTATGAGGGCATTTTGGCGAGAGATTATCCGGTGGTGCAAGGCGGCGTGGTGTTTGTGGCGATCGTCTTTGTCTTAATCAATCTCCTCATCGATATTTCCTACGCCTTCCTTGATCCCAGAATTCAATATAAGTAATCAGGATAGGACTTACGCAAGCCCTCTAGCTGTAGTGCATTTTTGTTGTGTGTGGTGGGCGCAGCCCACCACACACAACAAAAATGCGTAAGCCCTACAGGAGTTGGCGCTGCTGATTTTAGGGACGAATTTTTGTGTGGGAGAGATGGACTCCTCCCGGTATCCAGCAACGCCAAAAATCTTATCTGAGCTTTGTTCCGGTGCCGCCATCCGCAGTGTCTAGAAAAGGGCGAAGGTTAATGTTGCCAGCGCTGCCAGCGTTAGAGCGACGACCCGACAGAGAGGACAAATCAACGCCGATCGCCTGCCCAATTCGGTTGATGATGCCGCCGCCGTTGTTCCCCGTAAAGGTGTTGACCGCGCTGGTTTGCTCTCCACTATCCGCAACCGTCAAATTTGAGAAAACGCGATCGCGGGTGGCAATTGGGTCTTGTCCGGGAGGAACGGTTAGCACAATCCGGCAGCCAGGAACCTGCTCGGTCGTAACGCAAATCGTGTTGTAGCCATTCTCGATCGCGGTCTGCATTTCTAGCAATCCATCAGGGCGATAGAACTCCAGCCGACGGCTAATTTCAGCACAGCGCCGTTCAGGAGTCCAGCCGCCGCCTAGCTCACCCGGTTTCGCCCAAGCATAGCTCTGGCTGGGCTGGCTTTGAGGACGATACATGACGGTATATTCGCTGCTGCTAACCTCGCAGGTAAAACGGGCATTATCTGCTCCAGAACCTGGATTAGATTGGGTTAATCCTGCTCCAGCATTGATTAGCGCCCCGGTGCTGAGTAGCAGCGGCAAGGCGAGCCTCAGACTGCGTTGAAGTTTAGAGTAAAGGCTGGCTTGACTAGCGTTTTGGTCAAAGAAGCTGGATGGTTTCGACATGGCAAAATTCTCTCGGTTGATTGATCTGGGTTAATAAAAATCCGGGTTGATGAAAATTCAGGCTAATGAAAATATCTGATCGGGTTTTTGGCAGAGTTATGTCTGAGGCTTTTCAGAAGTGTTCTGTTGGTACCTGCTGTTGTGAAATTCTGGACTGTAATTTTAGAGCTTCCTACTAGACCTAGGTAGACGATCGCTCTGCATCAAAAGTTCCGGCTGGCTCTGGCAGAATTGCAGGCAAACAAATTGTAAACGTTGATCCTCGATCGATCGCGCTTTCAACCCTGACGCTGCCTCCCATACGTTCGCAAAGCTTGCGCGTAATCGCCAAACCTAGCCCCGTACCGCCATACTTGCGCGTTGTCGAGTCATCGGCTTGGCTAAAAGGCTTGAAGAGCTTTGCAAGATGATCAGGAGTCATGCCGATGCCAGAGTCAGAAATTTGGAAGGTAATGTATTCTGCGCCATGCTGACTCACGCTGCGTGCAACCGTAATCGTAATCGTTCCTTGGTGGGTAAACTTGCAGGCATTGCCGAGCAGATTGAGCAAACATTGGCGGATTTTCATCATGTCACCATCCATTGTTCCTAGATCTTCAGGACACTGAACTTGCAGCACGTTGGTGTTTTGGTTGACCAGAGGGCGAAGGGTCGTGACGATTTCTTGAATGAGTATCGAAATATCAAAGATTTCTGAAGTAAAGGTCATGCGATCGGCTTCAATCTTTGACAAATCGAGAATATCGTTGATCAGCCCTAGCAAATGCTGCCCTGAGCCATGAATGCGCTGAAGATCGGTTGCCAAGCTCGATTGGCCTGTTTCAACAGCCTCCTCCATCAGCATTTCGCTGTAGCCAATGATGGCATTGAGCGGCGTGCGCAGCTCATGGCTCATGTTCGCCAAAAATTGACTTTTAGATTTATTAGCTGCCTCCGCCGTGTTTTTGGCTTGTTGAAGCAAAAGCGCATCCTTTTGGCGATCGTTCTCATAGGCTTCTAGCATTGCCAGCATTTCGTTGATGGCGCTGCCCAGCCCTGCCAGCTCATCGCGTCCGAGGGTCGATACGCGAGTCGCCAAACCTTCCTGAATATCGATCTGGCTTACTTCGCTGCTGAGCTTAGTCAGACGAGACAGCACCAGTTTTTCTAACCCAACGACCGTGATTAGACCAAAGCCAAGGTCTGCCGCCAAAATTGACCAGGTGAGATAGCGAACTGCGGTTTGTCCCTGCTGGTAGACCGTTCTAGGAGAATCGACCCGCAGCATGAGAGCAGGCTTGCCGTAGATATCGGGCGTAATCGTGTACCCAGCGATCGTATTTTCATCGATCGGGCGAATCACAATCGGCTGCTGCAGCGAGAACTGCGATCGCACTGCCTGAAAATCGGCAGGCAATGCCGCATTGAGGGAAAAGAGCGCCAGAGAGAACCGCTGCGTTTCGGGCAGAGTATCCACTTCCTGTTGATTGAGGTAGCGTCCCAAAATTAGAGTGCCTCGGATGGTGCCCGTGCCGTCGCTATTCACGATCGGACGCGCCGCCAGCATCATGGCTCCAGCAGGAAGCATAATTAGACCATAGCGACTGTCGATTGGCGTGGCGTGGGTTAAGAGGGCATCACCGGGTACAATGTGCTGCCGTACCGTTGCCGGGACAGGGGCAAAGCTCTTTGTCTTGAGATCAAAGCCCGTACCGTAAACAATGCGTCCTGAAACATCAACAAACAGAATGAGATTCACTCGAATATTGGCTAGAGACTCAGCATTGAGATTGACTTTCTCGAATTCTGGCTTTTCGTCTGCTACAAACGCGTAGGAATCATCCCATGCCGACCAGTCCGCAAAACGATCGCTAAACTGACGATTGATTTGGTCGAGGGTATCCACCAAATTTATGACTATTTCACGAGTCTTTTCCTGTTCGACTGCCTGAAAGCTGCCCACAAAGATATGGGAAGCGATCGCGTATAGCGCCAGGTTCAACCCTGCCAATGTTGTCCCGACAATCAGAAGCGCTTTCTGACGTAACCTCATCCCTCAACCGCCTCATTACCCATCAAAACGCTAGTCAAAAGGAGCGATCGAACCCGATGTTCTGAAAGCAATTGACAGCAATATGCTCTAGCGTTCCCGCAAGTCGATGGGTCAAACCATCACTGGTCGGTACTGATATTTATGTGATGATTTTTTATGGGGTAGGACTTGCCCACCCCATAAAAAATCATTTGATTGCAGGCATGAATTTCGCTCCTTTCAAAAAATTTATCCCCAGATTGAGCAATGCCAGATTCAGTGCGGGGTTTGCCTGACTCAGATCTCTACCGAGAAGAGGCAGCCGCGATCGGCGGTAGAGTTGCCTGCTGAGAACGTGAGCTATGCCACCATTCCTTAAGGGGCTGCGGTAGCTTGATAGCATACAGCGTGACGACAAAAGCCCGCCCTGATGACTCCTGACCCAAAACTTCTACAACATAAGAAGGACTGTTTCGGGTGGCAACATCCAGCACAAATCGTTTTCCGACCCGTCGCCAGCTTGGCTCTTTGCTGCGCCATTGAATGCGGCAGCAGGGCCAAGGCAACTCTTCTCGATCGAACAATCGGCAGCAAGGTCCTACGACTCGGTAGGCAAAATGTCCGCCAAGGCTCTGAAAAACTTGTCCCTGCTTAAGGGGATGCTGGATGAACTGCAACCAAACCTCCTGTTTTTTAGACAGTAGCCAACTCGTAACAACCGCCAAGGCGTTTAAGACGGGAACATTTTTGGTGGGGCGCTTTGCGCTTCACCAAAAATAGCCTAAGCAAACTGGCGACAGCTACATAACGTGTACATAACGTGATATTCGTCACATAGCATATCACTGCTGGGTTGCTAGCTGGATTGCCTATTGCTGGATTGCCTATTAAAAAGCGATCGCACCCCTACACAGATGCGATCGCCTTTATGGATATCTTTTTCACCAGCTATCTATAATTTTTTAGAATTTAATTACCCCAAAAACTACAGCAGGTTCTACCAGCTTGACTTGACAACACCGGGCAACAAACCTTGGTGAGCCATCTCCCGCAGAACATGGCGAGAAAGACCAAAATCTCTGTAGTAGCCTCTGGGACGACCTGTTAACCAGCAGCGATTGTGCAAACGGACTCGCGCACTGTTGCGAGGGAGCTGTTGAATTTGACGATGAATTGTGAGCCGTTCTTGCTGAGATGCGGCGTTATCAAATTGTTCCTGTAGAGCGTTGCGCTTTTCAGCGAACTTTTCCACAGTCTTTTGGCGCTTTTTCTCGCGCTCAATCATGCTTTTCTTTGCCATGAAAAGATTCTATTACCCTAGTTAGAACAGCGTTTCCTATTATACGCAATTTTTCCTAGAGATTAGGAGAAGAAAATCAAAAAGATCAGAGGATGGTTTTAGAGCGACAGAATGCCGCCAATCACGCCAATTCAGGAGCCGAAGCAAGAGACACAGAAGTCAGCTCAGAGGGGACAATCGGCACAAGGGCACGATCGACAGAGGGACATAGATCGGTGAATAGACAGCGATCGCATAGCGGACGACGGGCATTGCAGACCGCTCGACCATGATAAATCAACCGAATTGACCAATTTTCCCAGTCGGGCTGGGGCAGCAGCTTGATCAAATCTTGCTCAATTTTAACTGGATCATCTGCCTGGGTTAGACCTAGCCGCTGAGTCAGGCGCTTGACGTGGGTATCCACCGTCACTCCAGCGTTAATCCCAAAAGCATGAGCCAAAACCACATTGGCAGTCTTGCGCGCCACTCCGGGTAGCCTCAGCAATTCCGCCATGCTGCGAGGCACCTGGCCCTCAAACTCCGTCATGATCAGGCGGCAGGCACCCTGAATATTTTTTGCCTTGTTGCGATAAAAGCCAGTCGATCGCACCAGCTCGATAATTTCGTCCAACTCGGCGCTGGCTAAAGCTGCCGCATCAGGGAATTGGCGAAACAGCTCAGGTGTCACCTTGTTGACGCGCTCGTCTGTGCATTGAGCTGACAGAATGGTGGCAACCAAGAGCTGTACGGGAGTCTCGTAATCCAGCGAACATACCGCATCTGGATACATCTGCTTCAGACGAGCCAGAACTTCGAGTGCCCGCTGCTTCTTAGAGGGGCGTTTGCGCGTTTGTGGCATTAAACTTGCGCTACTGAAATAGCCGTTGGAAGACTTCAAGCTGAGTGGTATCCCGCACAATTAGAAAAACGCCTAGACCCAAGAGCAGCACTAGACCTGTCTGCATGACGCCTTCCTGGAATCGGCTGGGAAGAGGTTTGCCACGCAAGCCTTCAATGAGCAAGAAGGCAAGCTGACCTCCATCTAAGGCAGGCAGCGGCAGAATGTTGATGATCGCAAGGTTGATGCTGATGATCGCCGCGAAAGGGAAGAGGCTACTCGCGTTGCTGGCGGCTAAACCTGCACCCTGCTCCACAATTTTGACGGGTCCCGCCACCTGATTGGCAACAGACGAAAAATCTGTGATCAGCATGACGAATCCCTGCACCGTGCGGACAACCGTGTTTTGAAACTGGTCGGCTGCAAGACTCAGCACCTCGCCTACACCCTTGGGTCGGCGATATTGGGTGATGCTGCCGTTGGGCGCAAGCTGCACACCAATACGCGCCACACCATCGTCTCCCGCCTTGGGAGTCACGCTTAGGTCAATCTGACGATCGCCTCTCTGTACCTTCAGCGCCACCGCCTGGTCAGGCTTTGTCTTGATCGCTTCCATTAGAGACTTCAGTGCTGCGTCAGATGCCCCTAGCTCTTCACCGTCAACCGCAATTACAATATCACCCGATTTGACTCCTGCCAGAGCGGCGGGGGAATCTTGTGAAATTACCTCAGGGACAAAGACACCGGGCTGGTAATCAAACTTTTCAGGAACGCCTACGGCGGTGAACTGTGCCACAAACACAAAATAGGCAAAAATCAGGTTGGCAATTACGCCCGCGCTGATGACGATCGCCCGATCGAGAATAGGACGGTTGCGCAGCAGGTTAGGATCATTAGGCGGGATAGCGCTTTCAGGATCATCATCGGGGAAGCCCACAAAGCCGCCAAGGGGAATGGCGCGAATGGCATACTCGGTTTCTGCACCTTGATACTTCCAAAGGATAGGTCCAAACCCAATGGAAAAGCGGTTGACATGGATGCCCTGAAGCCGAGCCGCTAGAAAATGCCCTGACTCATGTACCACAATTAATAGTGCAAGAACCGCGATCGCCGCTAAAACTGACATAAGCCCTGCTTGAGTTGGTTAGTTTATTGCTTTGTTAAGCATCTTAACCATTCTAGAGCTTGTAGGTGAGTCGTCGGGTTCTAAACAGCTTGCCCAATAAAAGCAGACTGCGTAAACAGCCTGCCAAACCTAAGCATAATGAGGCATATGGTTAAAATTCTGCATTTGTCTGACATTCATATGGGGAGCGGGTTCTCCCATGGGCGGATCAATCCTGAAACCGGGATCAATACTCGCCTGGAAGATTTTGTCAAAACATTGGGGCGCTGTATCGATCGCGCCATTGCTGAACCTGTAGATCTGGTGCTATTCGGCGGCGATGCCTTCCCCGATGCCACTCCGCCACCCATTGTCCAGGAAGCATTTGCCAGCCAGTTTCGTCGCTTAGTCGATGCCGACATTCCGACCGTTTTGCTGGTAGGCAACCATGACCAGCACTCCCAGGGCTTAGGTGGTGCGAGTCTGTGCATTTACCGGACGCTAGGGGTTCCGGGCTTTGTCGTGGGCGATCGCCTTCAGACTCACCGCATCCAGACGCGGGGTGGCGCTATTCAGATCATTACTCTGCCCTGGCTGACTCGCTCGGCATTGCTCACTCGCCCTGAAACAGAAGGCTTTTCCCTGGCAGAGGTGAATCATTTGTTACTCGATCGCCTGCGGGTTGCCCTAGAGGGTGAAATTCGGCGGCTCGACCCCAATCTGCCGACCGTGCTGCTAGCCCATTTGATGACCGATACCGCCCGCTTTGGCGCAGAGCGATTTTTGGCGGTAGGCAAAGGCTTTAATGTGCCCATGTCGCTACTGGCGCGATCCTGTTTTGACTATGTGGCACTGGGTCATGTGCATCGCCATCAAGTTCTGTCAGAGCAGCCCTACATTATCTATCCCGGCAGCATTGAAAGAGTAGACTTCAGCGAAGAGGAAGAAGAGAAGGGCTTTATCTTAGCGGACGTTGAAAAGGGCAAAACGCAAGTCGAATTTTGTTCTCTGCCTGTCCGTAAATTCCACACCATTAATATAGATGTCTCCAAAGCCGAAGAGCCTCAAGCAGAACTGCTAAAAGCGATTCAGGCGGCTGAAATTAAGGATGTAGTAGTTCGCTTGATTTATCAGCTTCGATCGGAGCAAATGCCCTTGATTGAAAGCAGTATTTTACACCAGGCGCTTGAAGCAGCGCATACGTACACTATTCAGGCCGAATTGATTAGCCAAATGGCGCGATCGCGCTCACCTGAGCTAGGCACAGGCAGCATCGACCCGCTGTCGGCACTTAAAACTTATCTGCTTCACCAGCCTCACCTGACCGATATTGCCGATGAGATGATGCAAACCGCTCAACTGCTTCTGAGCAGTGACTCAGAAGCAAGCCTAGATTTCATAGAACCCGTTTCGTCTGAAGGCGATCGCCCATTCCTGAATCAGGGGATCAAAGACGAGATCAAAATGGGGATCAGAGAACGGGAATCTGAGCAGTTGCGGCTGCTGTAAACTCCTCGACTTGACTCGCAATATTTCGTACAAGATCAGCCTGGGAATTGTGTGAAGTTAATATAAAGTTTCAATGGGGTAGCCATTGGCAAAATCCAGGGCTAAACCTTTCGCGAAAAGGCTTTCGGCTGAAATGCAATTGTGAAGTTCGTGTGAAGTTGTGACGGTTTCTCATCCGTCCCTGATCCCGATCGCAAAATCTTCGTGTTAGTCTGTGGCAGTTCAATAACCAGGAGTGAACACGTAACGAGTACGAGTTAGAGACGGGTGCAGACATACCAAATACTGCTTTCAGCACTTTTTTTGGATGTTCCGATCTCGCTACTCCCTGTACCTTTCACGATGGACGTATGAATCACAAATTTTTAAGCGGTTTCACCGTAGCTTTATTGATAGCGACGTTGGGAGATCTTCCCAGCTACGCTGATCAATCAGGTTCAGTAGACGAAAGTCTGACGGTAAAAGTTTCCGCAGAATCAACTTCTTCCAGTCAAGAAGAACCTAGCTCTACTCAGGTAGCAGAAGCCAACGAAGCTGCTTCGTCTCAGCCCAAGGTCAGTCAGCCCCGACCTGACGAAGCGCTCAAAGTTGGTGAATACCAGTCCCAGGATCTAGCCCGCCCTGAGGAAGTTATCACAATTATCCATCCTCACCAGATGGCAGAGCGGCAAGCCGCAACCCTCTATGTGCGCAACATTCCGGTTCTGACCTTTTTAGCACCCAGTGCTTCCAGTGTAGATGCCGATTCTAGAGGTAACACTCCTGCTAGCGGAACAGATTTGAAACTATCGAATCAAGCTGCGGATGAGAGTCGGGCAAACGGCTCAAGCTCTGAGGTCAAGGTTGCGAGTACACAGAACAGCAGCCTTGACGACGCAGACACCTTGCAGCTTGCTTCAGGGGCGATCGCTGAGAATGCCCCTAGCAATCCCCATGATCCGGTCTGGCGAGCCACCGAGATATCTGCTCGACTGAACCAGTTCAACCAAAATAGCGCAGATGCCAGCACGATTAACGTTATCTGGGATACGCAACAGCAGCAGTACGTCATCAAGGCGGGAGATGAGGTCTTGGTGACAATGGATGCCAACACCATTCTGCCAAACACGACTAAGAATCCGACTGAGGACGCCCTGCAAGCTACCAATTTGATTCGTCGGCAGATGGGCAACGCGCCGCCGATCGATCAAATTCCTGGTAGACCTGAAGTCGCCTCTACCCTTTCACTTGGCTCTGTCCAGTTCACAATCTCAGGCTGGGCATCCTGGTATGGGCCTGGGTTTGACGGCAACTACAGCGCTAGTGGCGAAGTCTTCAACGAAAACGCCCTTACAGCCGCTCACCCCGATCTGCCTTTTGGCACGCAGGTGCGCGTCACCAACATGGATAACGGTATGTCGGTCGTTGTGCGGATCAACGATCGCGGGCCCTATGCTGGCGATCGCGTGATTGACCTCTCGCGCGGTGCTGCATCGGTTATTGGTCTAGTTCAGTCTGGCGTTGCACCCGTCAGTCTGGAAGTTCTGGGCGCGGCATCTGCTTCTCGATAAGCCCAAAGCGATTCTAGATAAGTTTCACTAGCCAATATTTCCTGGTTGAGGCTAGTTTAGGGGGTTGGCATTGCCGACCCCCTTTCAAGCTTAAAAACGATCAAGCTCTATGTTTCCCAAAGTCAGCGTCATTATTCCGGCATATAATGGCGATCGCTTCATGCGTCAGGCGATCGACAGCGTTCTGGCGCAGACCTATTCTGATTATGAAATCATCGTCGTAGATGACGGCTCCACAGACCGAACGCAGCAGGTCTTACAGCTCTACGGAAGCCAGATTCGATATCAATATCAGCCTAATCAAGGGGTGGCGATCGCCCGAAATCGCGGCATTGCCCTAGCGCAGGGTGAACTAATTGCCTTTTTAGATCAAGATGACTGTTTCTTGCCCAATAAGCTGGCTTTGCAAGTCGAAAAGCTAGAGCAATCTGCGGCTGAAATTGGCATGGTGCACAGCGGCTGGCGAAGAATTAATGCGGAGGGCGCTCTTCTCGGAGAAGTTGAACCTTGGCGCTATGCTCCTCAGCTCAATCTCTATGAATGGATATGGTGGAAAACAGTGCTGCTGAGCGCCATGATGTTTCGGCGATCTTGGCTAGAGCGAGTTGGCGGGCTAGATCCCAGCTTTAAGCAAGCTTGCGATGTTGACCTGGCGCTCCGGCTGACCCTGGCAGGTTGCCAAACCCTCTGGCTGCCGCAAATTACGGTTTGCTACCGAGAACACGATCGCAATGATTCACGCAATACGCTGCTGCAAGCCCAGGAAAACGATCGCATTTTAGACAAGTTTTTCGCTTTACCTAATATCCCTCCTGAAATTCGTCAACAGGAAAGTCAGTGCCGTTATCACACGCTGGTATGGAGTGCAGGACGGCTGTATGGCAGCGATCGCCTCCCTGAAATGGCGCAATACCTGCGAAAATCCCTCGACTATACGCCCTACCTCCTGACTGAAACCCTGCTGGATTGGGTCAACAGTTTCGCCACATACTTCTCCGAGCAAGGGACTTTTTTCAGTGCCCATGCCCTCACCCAATCTGAGGAGTGGCAAAAATTAGTCATGTCGATCGCAAAAAGCCAGGACTCCCTCATTTGCCAGAGCCTAAAATCCAAAATTGCGATCGCCTATCCTAGAAACTAATTCCCCTAGAGATTTAGCCTACGGTTCTGACCGCCCAGCAGTTGGCAGACCTTTGATGTGGAATAATCCTGATGTTCTGTAAGAGCGATCGCTCTATTTTCTCGTGCACTCTATCAACATCGAACATCATGGAACGGAAATCCCCACCGTAAGCATTGTAAGTAGCAAGATACAATAGGTGCAGCAATGCTTAGAAGTTCTCGCGGCATTCCTGTACACAAGGCATTTCATCACTCTAGTAGCTCAGGCGAGGAGAACCTCATCGAATGGGAAAAGTAGTCGGCATTGACTTAGGGACAACGAATTCTGTTGTGGCCGTTATGGAAGGTGGCAAACCCGTCGTCATCGCCAATTCCGAAGGGATGCGGACTACTCCTTCTGTGATTGCCTTCACTAAAGATGAGGAGCGCTTGGTTGGGCAAATGGCGCGTCGGCAGTCTGTGCTCAACCCACAAAATACTTACTACGGCGTAAAGCGCTACATTGGGCGGCGCTACAGCGAACTCAGTGCTGAACTCAAGCGGGTAGCCTACACGATTCGCAAAGACGAGTATGACGCTGTGCGGATCAAGTGTCCGCGTCTGCGTAAAGAATTTGCACCCGAAGAGCTTTCCTCAATGGTGCTGCGCAAGCTGGCAGATGAAGCTACGCGCTACCTTGGCGAAACTGTAACCGGAGCCGTGATTACCGTCCCGGCGTACTTCAACGATGCCCAGCGACAGGCAACCCGCGATGCCGGACGCATTGCTGGGCTAGAAGTTTTGCGAATTTTGAACGAGCCGACCGCTGCTTCGCTGGCCTATGGACTCGATCGCATCGATAGCCAAACCATCCTGGTGTTTGATTTGGGCGGCGGCACTTTTGACGTATCGATCTTAGACATTGGCGATGGCGTGTTTGAGGTGAAAGCTACCAGCGGCGATACACAACTCGGCGGCAGCGACTTCGATCGCCGCATTGTAGACTGGCTTGCCGATCAGTTCATGCAGCAGGAAGGGATGGATTTGCGGCGCGATCGTCAGGCATTACAGCGTTTAATGGAGGCTGCCGAAAAAGCCAAGATCGAGCTTTCGGGAGTCTCTTCTACAGAGATTAATCTGCCGTTTATCACTGCAACTGAGGATGGCCCTAAGCATCTGGAAACCCGGATGACGCGATCGCAGTTTGAGGAGCTGTGTGGCGATCTAGTTAACCGACTGCGTACCCCCGTTAAGCAGGCTTTGAACGACACTGGGCTAAGAGCAAGCCAGATTGACGACGTAATTTTGGTGGGTGGAGCCAGCCGGATGCCCATGGTTAAAGAGGTCGTGCGGGTACTGCTAGAGCGTGAACCTAAAGAAAACATTAATCCCGATGAGGCGGTGGCAGTGGGTGCAGCCATTCAGGCAGGTATCCTCAATCAGGAAGTGCAGGACATTCTGCTGCTGGATGTCACGCCGCTTTCAGTGGGGCTAGAAACGATCGGCGGCGTGATGAAGAAGCTGATTCCTCGCAACACCACCATTCCAGTCCGGCGATCGGATTCTTTCTCCACCTCTGAGAACAACCAGACGATGGTAGAAGTTCATGTGGTTCAAGGCGAGCGCGAGATGGCGACGGATAACAAGTCCCTTGGGCGCTTCAAGCTTATGGGCATTCCTCCGGCTCCGCGCGGTATTCCCCAAGTTCAGGTCGCGTTTGACATTGATGCCAACGGCATCTTGCAGGTGACGGCAATGGACAGAACCACCGGACGAGAGCAGGGCATCACCATTCAGGGTGCCTCTAACCTGAATGAAGCCGAGATTAACCGCATGGTGCAAGAAGCAGAGCTGTACGCCGATCAGGATCGCCAGAAGCGCGATCGCATTGAGAAACGCACTAAAGCTGAGGCTTTGACCTACGAATCTGAACGGCAGCTCCGTGAGGTGGCGCTAGACTTTGGGATGCAGTTTGCTAGCTCCTACCGCCGCCGCATCGAAAATCTGGTGCAAGACCTGCGTGGATTCCTCAAGCAAGACGACGATCGCGGCATTGACATGACCCAAGCCGATCTGCGGGATGCCCTTTACGATCTGCAACGAGAGGTTTACCAGCTCACGCAGGAAGAGGAAGGCGAAACTGATTTCTTTGGTTCTATCCGCCGCACGCTCTCCAGCATTGGGGAAGACCTGTTTGGCGATGATGACGAGTATTACGACGATCGCCGGGACAATTACGGACGAGATGCCTACAGCCGTGATGCGTACAGTCGAGATGCTTACGATCGCGGTGGCAGTCGGGACAGCTATAGTCGAGATGCCTACAGCCGGGACGATTCCAGTCGGGACAGCTATAGTCGAGATGCCTACAGCCGTGATAGTTACAGTCGGGACAGCAGCCGGGATGATGCCTACGATCGCGGTAGCCGAGACGCCTACCCAGCAGAAAATTATCCAAGAGACACCAGAGACAGCTATACCAGAGACAGGGCTTCCAGAGAAGTTAGCCCCAGAAATAGCCGCGATTCCTACAGCTCAGACGATCGAGAGGCTTATGATCGCAACGAGCGAGACACTTACAGCCGAGACACTTACAGCCGAGACACCTACGGTCGAGAGGGCGGCGATCGCACTCCTTATCCGCGAGAGGGTGCCAGCCGCGGCAGCGATCGAGATGTCAACGGTCGCGAGGGCTATCGAGATGGCAATTCGCGAGATAGCTACCCTCAAGACCGCTATCCTCAAGACCGTGATGGCCGCCGACCTGCGGACTCCGTTCGTCGTCCTCCAGCCAATCCTAATACCGGGTACACCGATTTAGATGATGGGTGGGATGATGACGATGAATGGCTGTCGTGAACGCCTGTAGCGAACGCCTGTAGCGAACGCCTGTAGCGAACGATTGTGGGCACTGATAGGAAGCGATCGTGACCTCGCCCGCTACATAACATTGAAATCCTGAAGCTAAAAAATTAGAACTCAAAATTCCCTGAATATGCAGAACTTTCGGAACTACTACGCAATCTTGGGAGTTCCCAAAGAAGCTACGCCTGAAGAAATTAAGCAAGCCTACCGCAAGCTGGCGCGGCAATATCACCCGGACTTGAATCCAGGTGACAAAGTGGCTGAGGAAAAATTTAAGGCGCTGGGGGAAGCCTATGAAGTGCTGTTTGATGCTAGCAAACGCACGCAGTATGACCAGTTCAGCCGTTTCTGGAATCAGAGCGGCTTTCAGGGCGTTGCCGCACGCGCCAAAGCCTGGGGCAATCGTAACGGGCGAGGCGAGGATGAGGATGATTTTGGGCAATACCGCGACTTTAACTCTTTTGTCGATCAGCTTCTGAGTCGGCAGGCAGAAGCTTCTACTATGCCAACTGATGAAGAGGTTTATCGCCCTAAAACTACAAAAACGGCATATACGGTATCGCGCCCTAGCCCCCGCAATGCCGAAGCGCGACTAACTGTCCCGATCGACAAAGCCTACACTGGAGGTCGGGAGCGCGTGCGGCTAGAGGATGGGCGATCGCTAGAGGTGAATATGCCCCCCGGAATGCTCACAGGTCAACGGATTCGCCTCAAGGGCCAGGGGGTATCAGGGGGTGATTTATACTTGACGATCGAGGTGCCAACCCATCCGTTCTTTAAGCTAGAGGGAGCCGATATTTTCTGTCAGATTCCCGTCACGCCCACAGAGGCAGTTTTAGGAGGAGCGATCGAGATTCCTACTCTAGATGGCTTGGTGAAAATGATGATTCCGGCAGGCGTTCGATCGGGACAAAGGCTGCGTCTGGGGGGTAAGGGATACCCGGTGGAGGGCGATCGGGGCGATCAAATTGTGGAAGTTCAGATTATCACCCCCAAGGATCTAACCTTGCAAGAACGAGAGCTTTATGAAAAGCTCCGCCAGCTTGAAGCCTTCAATCCCCGCGAAAATTTGCTGCTTTAATCTGCCTTAAAGTAGGGGAATTCCCATTAAAGTTTGTGAAATCACTTGTCAAAGTTCACTATTTTGGGAAAACTAGCGAAGGGAGCAAAAGCGAACTTTAATAACAGCCATTTTTTAAGAATAAGGCAAACTTCCGATGCAGTATTCATTCCTGTCCGATCGCGCTTTTACTCTGGATCAGGAAAGCTTACTGCGTCGTATCACGCACCGCATTCGCCGATCGCTTGAGCTGCAAGACATTCTCTCGACTACCGCAGCTGAGGTGCGAGCGTTTTTGGGCAGCGATCGCGTCAAAATTTACCGATTCAATGGGGATGGCAGCGGCGAGGTGGTGGCTGAGGCAATCTATGAGAATCGGTTGCCTTCTCTGCTGGGGCTGACGTTCCCAGCCGATGACATTCCGCCCCAGACGCGCCAGCTGTTTATTGAAGCGCGGGTTCGCTCGATCGTCAACGTCGAGACTCGGCAAATTGGTCAAAGCCCGCTACGCAACCCAGAAACGGGCGAAATAGAGCTTGCAGAAATTCAGTTTGTGCCGCTCGACCCTTGCCATGCCGAATATTTGACGGCAATGGGCGTTAAGTCATCGCTGGTGGTGCCGATTTTCCACCAAGAAAATCTTTGGGGGCTATTGGTTGTCCATCATTCGACATCTAGGGAGATTTTGTCACAAGAGCTTTGGGCAATGCAGATGGTGGTGGATCAGCTATCGGTGGCGATCGCCCAATCGACTTTGCTAACTGAGGCTCACGATCGCGCTCAGCGCGAGGCAACGATCAACCGAATTATTACGCTACTCCATTCTCAGCAGACGATCGAACTGCAAAAAGCTCTAGAAGAAACTGTAGAAGCTTTAGGTGGCTCTGGCGGCAGGCTATACATCAACGCCGATGCGCTCGATTTCCACAGCGGCTCCGCCTTGGAACCTGCCCCGAAAACTACTGCTCTAGAAGGAACTCGTCGCACCATTCCGAGTTACCCTGTTCGGCTTTACACCTGCGGCACCCAGCCCCTCATTTTGCCTAACGCCCGCTATTCTGTCATGGAACATTACAGCGTTTGGCAAGAACACTTTCAGGGAAAGAAACCCTACGTAGATAAGCCCTACGTAGATAAGCCCGACTTAGACAAGCCCGACTTAGACAAGCCCGGCTCAGACAAGCCCCAAGCCGATCAGGGCTGTACCTGGATGATTCCAGATCTCTATCAAGAGATGAGTTTACGCAATTTGCAACCCGCTTTTCGACCGACTAGCATTCGCAGTATCCTGGTCGTTCCACTTTTATATCGGCAGCAGATTTGGGGCTACATCACGATCTTCCGGGATGCTGTAGATACTGAGGTGCTTTGGGCGGGGCAGTTCGATCCTGACTATCGCCAGACCAATCCTCGGCTGTCCTTTGAGCTGTGGTGTGAAACGCGGCAGGGTCAAATTTACGCATGGAACGCTGATGAGCTAAAGATGGCACAGACGCTCGGCGGTCACTTTGGCACTGCGGTACAGCAATATGAAATGCACCAACGGCTTCAGGCGCTCAATACTAACCTGGAAGAGCAGGTGCAAGAACGAACGGCAGAGCTAGAGCAGGCGGCGCAGCAGCAGCGAATTTTGTTTGAAGTTGTTACTAAAATTCGGCAATCGCTTGATTTAGATCGGATTTTTCAAACCACGACTCAGGAAGTTTGTGAGTTGCTGAATGCCGATCGCGTCATGGTCTATCGATTTAATGCCGATTGGGGCGGCGAATTTGTGGGCAACTGCGAGTTTGTTCACTCTAATTGGACAAAAGAGATGCCGCTCAATATGCCATTAGAAAAATCGACTATTTGGAACGATAGCTATATTCAAAAAAATGAGGGCGGGCGTTTTCGCAGAGGCGAAACCTATGTAATTGACAACACACGGCACTCTGAACTCTCCGATTGTCATCGAGAAATCCTGAATCGCTACCAAATTCGGGCGTTTCTCTTGGCTCCGATCTTTGTAGGATCGACGCTTTGGGGGTTGCTTGCCACCTACCAGCACTCAGGGGTTCGCCATTGGCAAACTTCAGAGATCCAGTTTGCGGTTCAGGTGGCGGCTCAGCTGGGGGTAGCCATAGCTCAGGCGGAGCTGCTGTCTCAAACGCGCCAACAGGCAGGGCTGCTCTCTCAGGCTTTGCAAGAGTTGCAGAAAACGCAATCACAGCTTATCCATACCGAGAAGATGTCTGGTTTGGGTCAGCTTGTTGCTGGGGTTGCCCATGAAATTAACAATCCCGTCAACTTCATCTATGGCAATCTCACGTATGTCAGGCAGTATGTTGAAGATCTGCTGGGTTTGCTCAACCTGTATCAGCAGAAATTTCCTGCTGCCGGAGCCGAAATTAGCGATCGCACTCAGGCAATTGATTTAGAGTTTCTGGAGACAGACCTGCCCCAGATTTTGTCGTCCATGGAGCTAGGCACCGATCGGATTTTGCAAATCGTATCTTCGCTCAAGAATTTTTCTCGGCACGATCAGTCAGAAGCAAAGTCTGTAGACATCCATGAAGGTATTGACAGCACGCTGCTAATTTTGCAGTATCGCCTCAGTAAAAGCAGTCAAACCATCACTGTCACCAAAGACTATGGCGAGTTGCCGCTGGTGGAATGCTATGCCGGACAGCTCAATCAGGTGTTTATGAATGTGTTGAGTAATGCGATCGATGCGGTGGAAGAAGTGATGGGGATAGATCAGAATGGGGATGACGATCGCCCTCCCCAAATTTGCATCAAAACTGAAGCTTTGGGCGATCGCGTTGCCATTCACATTTCAGATAACGGATCTGGAATGGATGAAACGGTGTTGAAACACCTATTCGATCCGTTTTTTACCACGAAGCCTGTGGGTTCTGGCACAGGGCTAGGGCTGTCGATTAGCCATCAAATTGTGGTGGAAAGGCACAGAGGCACCATGCAGTGTGTATCGACTCTGGGGCAGGGGACGGAGTTTATTATCGAAATTCCGATCGCCGTATGAAGGGAATTACTGTCCGGCTGCAAACACCTGGCTAGTCTGCAAATTAAGATCTGGGAAGGCTAGGGAAATGATGCGATCGCCCTCGCAAAACACTCCAGCTTCTACATAAAGTCCTTCTTGCCAGACCAAGACCGTGATGGCTTGAGTTTGCGGATCGACGATCCAATATTCTGGAATGCCCAAGTCCTGATACTGGGCGCGTTTTGCCACGTAATCGCGATCGCGCTGCAACTCGCCAGGGCTGACGACTTCGACCACCAGCAAAGGCGGAGCCATCGTTAGCCGAATTGTATTGCGCCGCCGGAGTTGTTCGATATGCTCCTCTCGTAGAATCGTTAGATCAGGATAGCGGTTTCTGGGTTCGCCTCTGACCTCTAGTTCTAAGCCGTGACCTCTGACTCTGAGGTGTCCGACGATCGCGGCAAAGTGTAAGAGCAAAAAGGTGGCAATTCCTACGTTCTCTCCTGATTCGGGCGGCACTTCGATCAGTTCTCCATTAAATAGTTCATACAGCTTGTCTGTGCCGTCGTCGAAGCACAGATACTCGTCAAAGCTGAGAAAACGTAGTTCGGTTTGAGGCATAGTGTTCAAAGTCCTAAGTTTCTGGTTTGGATGATTTCCTCTGATTGATCTCCTCGATCGGTAATAGCAAGGTATCCTCGATCGCTTCTCTGACCGATCGGCTGACGTAACAATCGCTGTTCAAACAATCGACCAGCAGTTTGTTTGCGTCGTGATATCGCTCCAATAGCTGCTTCTCTTCATCGGTGAATTGCCAATCATGTCCGATGTTGCGATGTTCAATCAAGATTGATCGTAGTTCTTCTGTCCAAGCTTCGCCATTCGATCGCCACCATTGCATGAAAGTATCGCGACTTTTCTGATAAGCAGTAGAGTGTTGATGCTTCAGTTTTTGCAGACTGCCTTGCAATTCAGGGATATGGTCGAGGGCGCGGTCGAGGGCACGGTCGAGGGCGCGGTAGAAGTCAGGGGCGAGGCCACGGTCGAGGGCGAGGGCGAGGGCATGGGCGAGGGCAAGGTCGAGGTCGCGGTCAAGGGCGACGAGGTCGCGGGCGAGGTCGCGGTCAAGGGCATGGGCGAGGGCGCGGTCGAGAGCAAGGTCGAGGTCGCGGTCAAGGGCGACGAGGTCGCGGTCAAAAACGATGTAGCTGTAGCGGTCGCAGGCGAGGGCAAAATAGAAGGCGCGAGTGGCAGCAGGTTTGTAAGGCTTACCTACAGAATTAGATTTTTGCTGTACCCAAATTAGGAATTTCTGAAGTTTTTCATCGCTTGCCAATAGTGCATCAATCTGTTGCTTCATCAACTGCACCAGTTCATCGGCATTTCGCATCATGCCCGCAGTCAGCAAAAATACCTCGCGCCAGCGCTTTTCGGCAATATTTTGGCTAAGCCGCTCCAAGATCGCCGGATCTGAGAGCGTTACAATTTCCCGTGCGGCAAAATATTCTTGAAAGGTCAAATGCGAAAACGAATAGATGCCCTTGGCGCGTTCTATCAATAGCCCGTGGTGGGCTTCGATCGACTTCAACACCGCTTCACTGTCTAGATGCAGCGCTTCTGGGTCGGTCTTGGCATCGGGCAAGTTGCGGATGAAATCGGCAATATGATCTTCTAGGGCGCGCTGCTTAAAGAAATATTCTTTTTGCTCAAAGGTTGTCAGGGCAATTTGGCTCAGCAAATCTTCTTTGCGCTTGAGCGACAGGTTTTTATAGACTGAATCGCGTTCGATTTTGCGTTTGCCATCCCACTTCTTCAGCAGAATATCCAACCCCTCTTTATACAGTTCCGATCGATTCGCCGGAAAATCGGTGACATCTTCAAACATCAAACAGAGCAGCGTCAGCAGCAGCGGATTGGTTGCCAGCTCTGCGATCGGCTCGTTGTCATCTAGCTTCTGTTGAAACAGCTTGGCGCGATCGGGGTCGCCTTTGGCAGAGAACCATTTGGTCGCAAAACTTTTGATCTGTTCGGGGTTGAAGTCTGCAACTTCAACTTCGGTAAATTGCTCCAAGCTATATTCTTTGGCGGCAATCCGGCAGGTGATGACAAACCGATTGCAAAGAAACTGTCCAGACAATTGCTCAATCTGCCGCAGCACGCGTTTGGTATCTTCTTCACGCACTTCATCCAACCCATCCAGCAAAATCAGCGCTTTGCTAGCGGAAATAATCTGGGTTAGATCCCCCCTAGCCCCCCTTAAAAAAGGGGGAACCGAGCCAAGAGAGTGATCAGAGGAAGCTACCCGATCGCTCTCAAAGCCCCCCTTTTCAAGGGGGGTTGGGGGGATCAACCCTACCATATACTCCAACAGACTCGGCTGCTTTTCTGCTTCTGCAAAATCCTTTAGCGTCACAAACAAAGGAACGCGATCGGGTGCAAAATTCCCTGCAATGTACTGCATCGTCAGATACTTCAAAAACGTCGTCTTTCCAGCTCCCGGCTTGCCCAACACCATCAGTTTGGGGTAGCGCCGCGCTGCGTCCAGCCCCGGTACCCGCTTCTCTGTGATGCGGCTCAGCCCAAAGCGATCGAATTCATCTAAATCATGGTGCTTCAGCAGTTCGGGCAACTCTAACCGCCGCCGCCCCATCAGCTTCTCCAAAATATTGACGCTGGTGTAGATGCCCTGCTCACCCGTGAGGGCGATCGGCTGCGTCATGTCTAGCACTCGCATCGTGCCACATTGCTGCTGAATGGACGATCGCACTTGCTCACGAGTTGCTTGAACTAGGGCAGCAATGCGATCGGCTTCGGGTTGCTCTGGTTCTGTTTCTTCTGGCTCGGCAATCTCCTCCCAGTTCAGCTCTAGTTCAGCGCAAGCTGCCGTAAAAAAATCAAAGTCGGTCGCGTTTCCTTGGAGCAGGCTCCAAATTGTTTGGCGAGAGCAACCGACCGCACCAGCAAGGTAAGTTTGTCCACCTGACTTTCGCTTTAGCGCCTTTTTGATTGCCTGAATTCCTGCGGTCGAGGCTTGGAGCGATCGAGTTGCCATGGGTGTTTACAATTCCGTTCTGTCAATTCTGTCAGATCTGACACTCTGACAACAAGCCGAACGTTGATTCTGACCCTGGTTTGAGGCGTTCTTGAGAAGCTAAACACATCAACATTAGTCACTCAACCCACCAGCGCTATGAAACCGATCGCCCAAAGTCTCCTGCGAATCTTCCTCCTAATCTTCTTCACTGCCAACGGCTATATTCTGCTCTCTGGCAGCGTTTGCTTCTGGCTTTCCAATCAACAAGACGATCTCTCCCCTCAGCAAACCCGTCTCTTCGACACCTGCACCTCAACCTGGACTCAAGGCACAACCCAAATCTTCACCCTGCTGGACAACAACATCCTCAAACTCCTCCAGGCAGAAAAAGATGGAAAGAAATAAGGTGAAGCTCGATCGCCCAAGCCTCAACCATGACCCTCCAAACCTCAACGCCGATGATTTTAGCTCGATCGCCGAATCTCAGAGACTCAACGCCGAGTCTCCAAACCTCAACGCCGAGCCTCCGAACCTCAACGCTGAGTCTCTAAGCCTCAATGCCGAGTCTCCAAACCTCAACGCCGAATGTCAGAGACTCAACGCTGAATCTCCGAACCTCAACGCTGAATCTTCAAACCTCAACGCTGAATTTTTTAGAGTGCTCACCCCTACTCTGCCAACACTTCACCCCAATCTCGATCGCTAAGAAGCAATTTGATAGATCGCAGGACGATATTTTGGCTCAGGAATGGGTTTATGCTCTACTGCCGCAGTTTCCAGCCAAACGGCTTTTGCTTGCAAAACTTCTCGGAGCGCTTCTTCTTCGGTATCTCCAAAGGCTGAGCAGTATTTGAGGTCAGGAATATCGGCAATGTATCCCTGATCGGCTTCGCTATAGAAAATGTTGATATGGTAACTTTTCATCTTGTCATTTCGTTGACAGTGGAGCTTCGAGTGACCTGCCACACGACTACGACTATGCGACCTGCTCTTGCTTAACGGTTACAGATAGTTTTAACCCCAATTGACTTAAGAGAAGTGCGATCGCTGGCAGTCCTAGCGTTTCTCCTTGAGCAAGCAATTGGTAGCAGTTCTCCCAATCAGCTACATTCGCAGCGTCAATCAGACTTCTACGGGCTTCTGCCACATTTTTCAATGCCAATAAAATAGGCTCAAACTCGCCATCTTCTAGGACGGCATCCAGGTAAGCAGCCGCCTCCGCCGGGTCTTTCAGGGATTCAATCAGGTAAGAATGATAGCTTTTATGGATTGGCATTTTGCCTCTTCTGAAAATCTGCCCAGTACTGCTTTGCCCGATAAATATCTTGATCTTGCGTACTTTTATCTCCACCACAGAGCAAAAGAACAGTTGTTGCCTTTGCTTGGGCAAAGTAAACTCGATAACCTGATCCATAGTCAATTCTGAGTTCCATGACCCCTTCGCCAACAGGCTTAAAGTCACCCAGATTGCCTAGTTCAATTCGATCAAGCCGTTTCTTGATTCTAGCTCTCGCCTGCCTATCTCGTAGAGCGTTTAACCAGAGTTCAAAGGGACAGGTATCGTCTGCTGTCACGTATAAGATTACTTCCCGTGGCTGTGCCTCCATAAGTTTTAAGTCTGACGATCGCCCCTACTCTTCCAACACCTCAACCAAATCCTCGATCGCCACCTCAAACGCCCTAGCAATCTTTTGAACTGCGGCATAGTCAATCATCGCCATTTTGTCACGCCGAACATAGCTTCTGACGGTGCTATAGGCAACTCCAGAGCGATCTGAAACTTCTTTGAGCGTCCAGCCTTTCGTCTCAGCAAGTTCTTTGATCCGTAGCCTAACTAGCCCCATTTTTATATTGACAGCGATGCAATTGCATCGTTTAATGAATGAACAACATCAAAAGCGATCGCTCCTCTTAGCCTGGAAAACTGGAGAGCGATCGCGCATATTCCCATGACGGGAGGTAGCTTCATGATATCAGGAATGCAGTCGCCTGCGAGGGCGGAGCTTTGTCTTGCGCCAATTCTTGCGCCAATTCTTGCGCCAAGAGTAGTGGTTAGTCGCGTAATAGTTAGCGGGTGGATGGGTGGATGGGTAGATGAAGATCTCATCCACCCATCCACCCATCCACCCCTTTCCCCCTCTCATCCACCCATCCACCCATCCACCCCTTTCCCCCTCTCCCCCAGCACGTCAGTTAATCCTTGACAGACCACCAGCGGAGGCACACCGATGATCTATCGGGATAGCCTGTCTCCTTGGTGCGTGATTCAGCACTTGCCCAAGCTGCAATATGCCCTGATAGCCCGCTTTCGCAAACGCAACGATGCCGAGGATTATGTGAAAGTGCTGCGGCGGATGAACCCAGCGCTAACTTATGAAATTGTGTTTGATGGGGGCGATCGCCTCTGTTAAAGAAGGCAAAGGGTAATTGAGGGATTGATGCAACACCTTCTTGCTCCAAAAATCAAGCACCCTTGTGACTTTCAGGAAGTAGCGTACTGCTTCCTGAAAGTCATCTACCTACTACAATCTAGCTATTCTAGAAGCCCATCTTAGAAGCCTCTAATAGCTCCAAAATTCGCTGAAGCGGAATCTCTACCCAGTCAGGACGGTTTCGCATCTCGTAGTCGAGTTCGTATACCGCCTTTTCCAAGAGATAAGCATCCAGCAGAACTTTTAGCTCAAGCTGCGTCTTGGGTAAGAAAGCCGCCTCTCCGGTGGTCGCCAGATATTGTTTTACGAATAACAAGCTTGTCCACGAGTAAAAGAACTGCGCCCACTGCTCCATCAGCGGCAAATTCTCCGATCGCACCAGTCCACTCTCGATCTCTCGCCGCAGGGCAACCCGGCAGGCATAGTAGAAAGATTCCAGCATTCCGGCAATGTCTCGCAAGGGCGATCGCTTCATCCGGCGTTCGCTCAAAGGACGGTTGGGTTCGCCCTCAAAGTCCACGATGATGAAATCTTTGCCCGTGTACAGCAGCTCTTCCAGATGGTAGTTGCCGTGGCAGCGGGCGCGCATAGCGGTGATCGGCTGGTCTAAGATCAGCTTGAACCGTCCTAAAATCTGCTCTCGCTGATTCAGCACCAGTCGTGCCTGGGGCTGGACATCGACAGGCAGATGCTTGAGGTGCTTCTTCAGCAACAAAAACGTTTGACCCGACTGGTTGCGCATGTACTGGTAGATCGATCGCTGGTAGAACGAAGAAAACTCCTCTGGCGCAAAGCTGGGATTCTCGATGTTAGAAGTCAATGCCAGATGCAGCTCAGCCGTGCGCTGTCCCAATAGCTCCACCGAGCTGAGAAGCGTG
This sequence comes from Drouetiella hepatica Uher 2000/2452, assembly GCA_019359505.1. Classification (GTDB taxonomy): domain Bacteria; phylum Cyanobacteriota; class Cyanobacteriia; order Elainellales; family Elainellaceae; genus Drouetiella; species Drouetiella hepatica. The sequence continues at coordinate 115,045 of JAHHHD010000015.1, forward strand.
CCCATGATGTCGTATGCCATGGGCGGAATTTCGACGGTCAGCGCCGACAGGAGCTGGGCAGGCGGCAGAGAAATTTCGCCAATGTCAATCTGTTTGGTCATCACCTGCTCAAAGCAGTCCCGCAAGCTGTCCAGCGTGTACGACCAGGCATCGCGCGTGTCAGGGATATATTTCTGCAAAATGCCAACCGTCATCGGTTCTGACCCTTTGCGGCGATATTCCAGGAAACCCGCGATCGGCGCAACGTGCTCGGCCATGGTGGAGTCGGGCTGACTGGCATATTGGGTGAGGAACTGCCCAATTTCTAAGTCAGAGTTGATGCATTCCTCAACACGGCGGAATAGCTTGAGGAAAAAGCGATCGCCGTATACCGTCAAAGCATTGCTGTACTCATCCCGGAGCAGGTGCGGCTCAAGAGAAGTAGAGGGGGCGCTAGAGGCAAGCGTTGTTGCAGGTTGCGCCTGTTTCTGAGCTTGAGCTGTCTGATCAACCCAGAGCTGCTGAAAGATTTCGGTTTGGGTGGCGGTAATTTCTCCAAAGCTGCCTTTGAACCGGAGCTTGTGGGCGATCGCTTCTAGGGGAATCGCCAAAAACTCTTTATCGGCCAGGGCATCAAACAAAACGCCTGCATGATTTTTGCCTTGCAGATAGGCGATCGCGGTGTCGCCTTGGGCAGTGCCATCGCTGCCTTCCGCATAGGCAAGAGGCAGCACAAAGGTATCGGCAATCCCTTCGGTGTAGTCCACTTTCACCAGCACAATGTCGTAGGCGTTGGGGATAACCGGGCTAAACTCTTCCTTCGCAACCTTCTCTTTTTTGGAACGGCTATTTTCCTGCAAGGCAGGTTCTACGGCAATGGCATCCAGAATGTTGGCAGTCTGGATGGTTCTACCCTGGCTGTTGTACCAGCGACAGCCCATGAGATAGTCTGGCAACATCGCTTCTAGAGCCTTTTTGGACTCAGCGCGGCTGTAAACATCCTGCCAGTCGCCGTTCACCCCGACAGTGGGGAGCGATCGCGGCGTGCTGGCACTCAACACACTGGGCTGGTGCTGTAGCGTAAACCAATAGAAAGCATGGGGACCAATGCTGAGGAAGTAGGGGGCATCGCCGATCGCTGGAAAGGAAGTGCGTCCAAAGATCTCGACGGGGGTTGCGCCTTTAAATGCCGACAGATCCAGCTCGACTGCCTGGACAAATCGGGACAGGTTCGCCACCACCAAAATATGCTCTCCCTCATAGGTGCGAATAAAGGTCAGCACCTTGCGATTTTCGGGATAGAGCAGCTCAAAGGTGCCGCGCCCAAATGCCTGATAGCGGCTACGAATGCCGATCAGCCGCTTCATCCACCACCAGAGCGAGTTAGGATTCGCTCGCTGTGCCTCCACATTCACCGTCTCATGGTGATACTCAGGGTCAACGATCGTCGGCAAAAACAGCTTTTGCGGATTGGCGCGGCTGAACCCAGCGTTGCGATCGGCGCTCCATTGCATGGGGGTGCGGACTCCGTTGCGATCGCCCAGATAAAAGTTGTCGCCCATGCCAATCTCATCACCGTAGTACAGCACAGGTGTACCTGGAAGCGAGAGCAGGAGGCTATTGAGCAGCTCAATCCGGCGGCGGTTGTTGCCCAGCAGCGGAGCCAGACGGCGGCGAATGCCAAGGTTGATTCTTGCCTGGGGATCTTGGGCATAGACGCGATACATATAGTCTCGGTCTTCGTCACTCACCATTTCTAGGGTCAGCTCGTCATGGTTGCGCAAAAACAGCGCCCATTGGCAGTTGTCAGGGATCTGCGGAGTCTGCTGAATAATGTCGATCAGCGGAAAGCTGTCCTCCATTTGCAGTGACATGAATAGACGCGGCATCAGCGGAAAGTGGAAGTTCATGTGGCATTCGTCCCCCTCGCCGTAATAGGCGGCGGCATCTTCAGGCCACTGATTGGCTTCGGCAAGCAGCATCCGGTTGGGAAACTTACTATCCACATGGGCGCGAAGCTGCTTCAGGAAGACATGCGTGCGGGGCAGGTTTTCGCAGTTGGTGCCTTCTAGCTCATACAGGTAGGGCACGGCATCCATACGCAGACCGTCCACACCCATCTCTAGCCAAAAGTCCACGACATCAAAGATGGCTTTTTGCAGCTCAGGATGCTCATAGTTGAGGTCGGGCTGGTGGGAGTAAAATCGATGCCAGTAATAGGCTTGGGCAACGGGGTCCCAACTCCAGTTAGAGGTTTCAAAATCCTTAAAGATGATCCGTACGCCCTTGTAGGTTTCGGGGTTGTCTGTCCAGACGTAAAAATCGCGATCGCTGCTCCCAGGTAATGCCTTGCGTGCCCGTTGAAACCAGGGATGCTGATCGGAGGTGTGGTTGACAATTAGTTCAATAATGACGCGAATACCGCGCTGGTGGGCTGCATCTAGGAAGGTATGGAAGTCTTCGAGATTCCCATAGATGGGGTTAACGGTGATGTAGTCAGCAATATCGTAACCATCATCTTTGAGCGGCGAAGGAAAGAAGGGCAGAATCCAAATCGCGGTAACACCCAAGTCCTGAATGTAATCCAGCTTTTCGGTGAGTCCTCGAAAGTCGCCAATGCCGTCGGCATCGCTGTCTGCGAAGGCTTTGACCGGGACTTCGTAAATGATGGCATCTTTGAACCAGAGCGGATCATCGTTTAAGGTTGGCTTTTGCATGGTGTCGTTCGGATTCCAGGGGGTACAAGTTTGTCCCAATTGTGCGAGTTGCGTGGGGATTGAGAAGCGTAGGAATGTATCTAAGTTTTACAGAAAGCTAGATCCATTATGAATGAGTTACCTCACGCAAATGGGTTTCCCTATTCGTAAAAAGGTGAATGCGTGAGTCAACCTCATTAACTGTCTAGCTCATAAGCTGAACTCATGAGTTAAACGATTGCGTCTGCGCTTCAGCAGGATGCGCAGAGTTAAGTTTATGAGAAATCCTAAAAGCTAAAAGTAAGGGCTGTTCCGAATTTGCTGATATGAAGTTGGAGTAAGTTCGTACCCGCAAATCCTGACTCAATTCGACCAATTTTGTAGTGTCGAATGCACTTCCTCATATTGATTTTAGGAAGATAATTCCGAATAAACTCGGAATTGTGGGGAACCTTTACTTGATCTTCGTAAATTTGTGATGTGTTGCTGACGTAATCCTTATCAAGCAAGACTTATAAATAAGATGGAAATCACATCGCTTTACATTGGGCTGCAATAGGCTTGACTTATGGATTCGATCGCGCTCATCTGATCATCCGATCAAATTTATGAGTCAGGTTGTTTACTTCTTGCCCCTAGCAAACTCGCAGGCTAAGCGCTGAATCTCTTCTCGGATTTAACTAATCCGTACGAGACAATCTTCGTGTCAAATTAGCTACGCTTCTATTTTTGCGGCTCTCAATCTGTAGGTTTATCTCTACAGATCGAGTCTGATTGAATCCTTGGAAATCTAACATAACCTAAGATATCCCCTAAACAAGAATTATTGTGAGGCAGGAATTATTGTGACTTTTCAACGTGCTAGCGGTGTATTGCTCCATCCCACCTGTCTCCCCGGACAGTTTGGCATTGGCGACTTAGGAAAATCCGCCTATGAATTTGTGGATTTTCTGGCGCGAAGTGGTCAAAAACTCTGGCAGATTTTGCCTCTAGGGCCGACTGGATATGAACACTCGCCCTACATTATGAACTTCAGCACTTTTGCGGGTAATCCGCTGCTGATTAGCCTGGAGCAGTTAGCTACAGAAGGATTGCTAGATAGCGAAGCGCTAGTGCCTCTGCCTGACACGGATGCAGCTAATTCAGCCTATAGCCGCGTCCAGTTCGATCAGGTCATTCCTCACAAGTTCAAATATTTACAGCAGGCTTTCGATCGCTTTCAGCCCACGCCAGACTACGAGAAGTTTTGCCAGGAGCAAGCCTGGTGGCTGGATGACTTTGTGCTATTCATGGCGCTGCTAGAAGCCCATGACTATAAGCCCTGGAACCAGTGGGAAGCGGCGATCGCGCGTCGAGATCCGCTGGCGCTCAAGGAGCAGACTGAGAAATTGCAGGACAGCATCCGCTTCCAAAAGTTCTTGCAGTTTAAGTTCTTTAGCCAGTGGGCGAATCTGCGGGCTTACGCCAACGGCAAAGATATCCTGATCGTGGGCGATGTCTCGATCTACGTGTGCCACAACAGTGCAGATGTTTGGGCAAGTCCTGAGAACTTCAAGCTTGATCCAGAAACCTACGATCCAGCATTCATGGCGGGGGTGCCGCCCGATTACTTCAGCGCCACGGGGCAGCTTTGGGGCAATCCGGTCTATGACTGGGACAAGCTAGAGCAGACCAATTTCCTTTGGTGGATTAACCGCTTCAAGGCAACTCTGCTGTACGTCGATATCGTCCGGGTCGATCACTTCCGGGGCTTTGAAGCTTATTGGCAGGTGCCCGCTGGAGAAACAACTGCCATGAAAGGCGAATGGCTCAAAGGGCCAGATGCCAAATTCTTCGAGGTTCTAGAAGCTTCGGTAGGCAGCTTGCCTGTGATGGCAGAGGATTTGGGCATTATCACTCCTGAAGTAGAGGCATTGCGCGATCGCTTCCAGTTCCCCGGCATGAAAATTCTGCAATTTGCCTTTGGCCACGGCTCTGAGAATGCCTATCAGCCCCATCACTATGTCCACAACTGCGTGGTCTATCCCGGCACCCATGACAATGACACGGCGATCGGCTGGTGGACAACGGCATCGGCGGCTGAAAAGCAGCATGTGGCGGCATATCTGGGCTATAGCTCTGCCGAAGAGGTGCAAGAGATTAACTGGGAGTTTATTCATTTGGCGCTGGCTTCCGTTGCCGACCTTGCCGTGATTCCTTTACAGGATCTCTTGGGCTTGGATGGTCGGGCACGGATGAATGACCCCAGCATTAACGAGGGTCAGTGGCGCTGGCGGTTTACCCAGTCAGAACTGCTCACTCAGGCGGTGAGCGATCGGCTGTCGCACCTGACAAAGCTGTATAGCCGCTGAGCTATTGGATTGCAGCAGATTTCTCCAAGAGACGGCATACCGAGATAGCGATGGAAGCAGGGCAGATATTTTTTGAGAGCCGCGCGAAGCGCGGCTCTCAAAAAATATCTGCCCCATAACCGAGCAACCCTGGAACAACTTGAGTATTAGGCTTAGCAATGAGTATTAGACTAAACAAATGGTAGGCTACGCATTAAACTAAACTTGTCAGGGTATTGCTGAAAAGATAGCTATGACTAACCCACCTCCCGCCGATCGCCGTGCCCGTAATCGTGACCTAGGATTTGACGAAGCCATTGCTATGCTGGTTGCCTTTGGTGCAGTTGGCGCGATTCTTTGGTGGGGGCTAAGCCAAAAGGAAGCAGATCTAGTGCAAGGGGGACAGGCAGTTCCTTCACTAGGAGCAGATGATTCCCTGCTTAGGGGATTGGTCTCTCCTGATGGAAATGCCAGCCCAACTTCTGAAACTCCCTCACCTGCCAGGATTCAAGACGGACGATCGCCTCAAGTCGCCGTTCCTAGCCCCGGTATTTCTCCTGCTGCCGTTTCTCCCGCAGTGGCTCCGGCGGTTGTAGCCCCGGTAGTTGTAGCTCCCGCTGTCGTTTCTCCCGCAGTGGTGGCTCCTTCGACCTCGCCCCTCAGCATTGCTCCACCTCCTGTCCTTGTAGTTCCAGAGGCAAAGACGGCTGTTGAATTTTCGGATGTGCCTACCGACTACTGGGCATACCCGTTTATTACAGCCTTGGCGCAGCGGGGCATTGTCACTGGGTTTTCAGACGGCACCTTTAAGCCTGATGAAACCGTCAATCGATCGCAGTATGCCGCGATAATTGAAACGATTTTTCAGTCGGCAGCTACCCAAAACCCGATCGCGTTCAGAGATATTCCGGGCGATTTTTGGGCTGTCCCAGCGATCGATACCGCCGTGAAAGCTGGATTTTTGAAGGGATATCCCGATGAAACGTTTCAGCCGAGCCAGCCGATTTCGCGGGTGCAGGTGTTAGCTTCCCTAGTGAGCGGTCTGAACGTATCGCAGTCTACAGCCCCAGCAGATGTGGTCAAGCGCTACCAGGACAGCGCTCAGATTCCCGCTTGGGCTGTGCCTGTTGCTGCTTCAGCGACCGAGTCGGGGATGGTGGTGAATTATCCCGCTGTAGATGCTTTGAATCCTAACCAGCCGATTACGCGAGCCGAAATTTCAGCTGTTATTCATCAAGCGCTAGTGGCGGCTGGTAAGCTAGATCCAATTTCTTCTGATTACATTGTGCGTCCCTAATGTTAGATTTTGAGCAAGTTTCTCTAGTTCAACCCGCAACGCTAGTCACGATCGCCACTGAAACAGTGTTGAAAGACAGCATTGTGACTCTGTTGAAAAATCTCAAGGTAAAAAGCTATACGATCACAGAAGTGTCGGGCGAAGGACGGTGTCCAAGACTGGTGGAGGTTGCGTCTGAAGACGGCGGCGAGACTACAACAGAAACCAGAGTCGAAACTCACACCGCAACTCCAGTTGAGATTCGAGCGATCGTGTCTCAAGATCTCTCGAATGTGATTCTTTATACCTTAAAAGAATATCAGCATGAGTTTGCGATCGTTGCCTACCGTCAGGCGGTGGAAGCCTTGGGAGAATACTGAGGAAGAAGCTGAGGAAGAAGGCTGGCGCAGCAGCTTAACCATTCTCTGAAGCGACTCCCTTGATGCAAAATATGCTGAAATATATTGCCATCGCCCTGTTGATCTTGGGCACCTTTTTCCGGTTTTACCACCTTGATGAAAAAGTCTATTGGCTGGATGAAGCTCGCACATCGCTACGGATGTCGGGACATACCAAGACTGAATTTATTCAGACAGTCTACCAAGATGGCTCTCAGGGCAGGGCGATCGGTCTAGATGAGTTGCAGCAATTTCAGCGTCCGGGTGAGGCGAGTTGGGGCGATACCTTTAATGCTCTGAAAGGTAACGCTGAGCACACGCCCCTCTATTTTGTGTTGGCGCGGGTGTGGACAGAGACTTTCGGTTATTCTGTAACCACAATTCGCAGTCTTTCCGCAGTCATTAGCCTGCTGGTGTTTCCCTGCTTATTTTGGCTCTGTCGTGAGCTGTTTAAAGATAGTGCCGTAGGGTGGGTTGCGCTGGCGCTAGCTGCCATTTCGCCGCTGCATGTGCTGTACTCTCAGGAGGCTCGTCCCTACAGCCTGTGGACGGTCACAACGCTTCTGTCGAGCGCGGTGCTGCTGTGGGCAATGCGATCGCCGAGCCGCAATCGCTGGATGGTGTATGGCGTGACGATCGCCCTTGGACTCTACACCCAGCTTTTGTTTGCCTTGGTGGCGATCGCACAGGGACTGTATGTGGCGATTCTGCCCAAGCGCCGAAGCCTGATATTGCCGTATCTGTGGGCAACGCTGGGGGGAGTGCTGGCATTTGTGCCTTGGCTCGTGCTGCTGCTCAGCCACATTGAACAAGTCAATGCCGCCACCATCGCCACAACGCGCAAGTACCCTCTGAGCTATTTGCTGGATCAGTGGTTTTTGAATATCAACCGCGTGTTTATCAACGGCGAACTCGGTTCTTATAATTTGCTGCTGGTTGTCTTGACGATCGCCGCTCTTTACTGGCTCTGCCGCAAAACGCAGCGACGCACCTGGGCATTTATTTTCTGCCTGATTGCGGTACCGTTTCTGGCGCTGGCATTGCCCGATCTACTGATGGGGGGGGAGCGATCGCTGCGGATTCGTTATCTGATTCCCGCCTATCTAGGAATTCAAATTGCTTTTGCCCATCTTTTTGCGACTCAGGCCGCGGCAAAGACTTGGGGACAGAAGCTTGGGCGAATGGTTTTGATTCTGCTGATTGTCAGCGGCACGCTTGCCTGTGCCGTTAACACTCAAACTCAGGTGGGCTGGAGCAAAAGCATTCGCAAGAGCGGCTATTATCCGGTGGCGGCTGGGTTCATTAATCACGCCGATCGCCCCCTGGTGATTAGTGATGATCAGACTGAAGATATTTTGTCTTTTAGCTACGAGCTGAAGCCAGATGTCAAGTTTCAGCTGATCACCAGTCCCAGGAGGCTCAAGATTGCCGCAGGATATGGCTCTGTGTTTCTGCTCAATCCCTCCGATCGCCTCAAGAACCTTTTAGAAAAACGCGGCTCCCGACTGCTGCTGCTCTGCCAAGACGAAGACGAGAATCCAGGTAAACCTGAAGATCGGCTCTGGCTAGTAAAACAAGGATTCTAGCAACGCGATTCTAGCAACGCCGAACTGTCTTATGGGGAGTAGTGTTTCAAAAAAATCAACAACATGTCTAGAGCATCACCTCATGGGGCAAGACGGGCTTTCTTTGCCCGATTGCTCTCATACCACTGGGCGATCGCTGGAGTCCATTTCTCGAAAGAATTCCAGATTAGTTCGCAAAGCTGCTGAGCTTCTAGCTGGGCATCTAGCTTCCAACGCAGGTCGAGCAGGTGCATGAGCGATCGGACGTTTGCCGACATCACCCAATGCTGCCGCACGTCAAAAGGAATAATGCCCCGCGCATGTTCCTCGGAGAAGCCCTGATGAATCCGCTCTTGATAGCGCTTGCAGGCGGCAAGGCACCATTCCACATCCTGCTGCCGAATTTCTTCGGTGTACTCATAGCGTTTGCCCTGGCGATCGGTGTATGCCCCTAACGGACGTAGGTAGAACACCTCCTCAATATCGCGCTTGCCCTCCACTACGTCCGTAATCCGGCTGCCCGTGTAACGGAAAGATTGAACATCGAAAGAAATTCCCACCCGGTGAGTCCGGATCTGCTGCATGGTGGAGTGGGGAAAAAAGCCGCAGTTGAGGACAATTTGCGGATGCTCTAGGGGGCCGTAATGCCCTCGGTTGCCAGAAAGCAGGTTTCTGACCACCAGATCGCCTGCCTTGTCTTCATCGGGGAAGCGATCGCGCTCTGCCCAGACAAAGCCTTCAGCATAGTCCTGATGCATAGCCGCATAGATGAGCTGCTGAGGATTTGCTGACTGAGAAAGAACCTCGACGGTGAAAAAACGATCCATAAAAATGGGACAGAACGCAACAGGATTTATAGGATAACCCTGGATGAGTTTTCTGGTTCAGATCTGAGGCGATTTGGCTAAGGATCGTGGATGAAGTAACCTGTACAACCGATCTGGGGTAGGGGCTTAGGATCATGTACAAAACAAAATCCAATAGTTTTTTGGAAGTGTCGCGCTCCGCGCGACACTTCCAAAAAACTATTACAAGTTAATTAATTTGTGATCCTGACCCAGCAAATTAAGTTTCCCGCGCTAGTAGGACCGTTGCGCTACTCATTGCAACTGATTCCATGCTTGAATAATAGTCTGTAACGACTGAGGAAGCTGGTTCTGTTCTAGATCAATATAAGCCACCGTGCTCTTCGTAGTCTGTACAACGGTTGTTGGATAATCAGCCAGTGCAGCGGACGTTAAATACTTCATGCCATCAAGATTTGGAAATCTTTGTTGCTGTAGTAGGTGTTGAAACTGCTGTAGTTCTAGTGACGAAAGGCGTTTAATCAGGGTTGGCTCGGAGATGACCGAAGCGCGCATGCCTGTACTTCTACGGTACAGAATTCCCTCTGAGGTGAGGACTGTCTCAGTCGTGTCGCCTCTTAACCCGCCAGACACAGTCATCTGGAAGATAGTATCTTGAATTGGGAGAGGTGGCTGTGCCTCACTCGCTGTAAAGGACGGTGTAATGCTGATGCCACTGCCACTAGCGGTCGCATTTTGCACAATCTGTGAGCCATCTTGATTGACATGGTAAACCCAGCTTTGCCGATCGCCCATTACAATCACGCGATAGCCAGAAATGGCAATTTGAGTGCAGGCGCGTCTGGGTTCAAAAATTCCCATACACCCGTCCCAGGTTCTGGGTTGAGATTCTATCACTTTCAGGGTGCTGGCTGGAACGTTAGCTTGGCGTGCGATCGTCTCAAACAGACGCTCAACAACCTGCGGAGGTAACTCAGACCTATTTCCTGCTTCCAACTTGATCACTTGTGCTCTCAGATCAGTTCTGTAAATCCAGTTTTGCTGCCCGTTGGTGATTTCAATGCGCCAGCCCTCAACGGTTGCCATTGCGCAGCGTTCGTTGGGTGCTGCCAAGCCCAAGCAGCTATCTGACCAAGTTTCTCGGCCAGAGTTAACCACTTTTAAGTCGCGCTGAGCTAGATTGAAGCGCTGGGCTAAATCTCGTCGAACTCGCCGGACAACCTGCTGAGGTAATCCGTTGGTCAAGAATTGAGAGTCATTGAGTTGTGCGGTAATGGCTCGATCAGTTGAAGTGCTGGCGATCGCAATCGGTTGGGCAATGGTCTGGAAAGCTGCGCTAAAAATGACGAAGCTCATTAGGGCGATCGACCCAACTTTTTGAGCCTGACAGATTCTTTGGAATTGCAAGTCATGAATCATAATTGAAACTAGTAGCGGGTAAGCCTGAAAAACTGACTCTTTTAATTTAATTGCTGAACCATAGCAAACTGGGCACTGTTACAAAAAATGCAATCGTAAAGCAGGGAAAGGCTTGGGTGCCTCCCGCTGGAGATTCTAAGCCCGAAAAAGGTATCCTTCCCGCTTGACTTTTAAGATAATCGCTAAATCTTGAACGTGTGGCTCAATGAGATGCTGGATATAGTCATAATGAGTGGAAGACCGATCGACCCACGGGTTTAAGCTTAGTCCAAACGACGATCGTAGGGATGGGAAACGGGTTCACACCGTTAATAGTGCTGTAAATTTGTACTATGCAACAGCAACCGGCGATGAACGCGCAGCCCCCGATTGAACCCCTACAAGGAGTAGTAGAGCGCATCACCTACCATTCCGAGGAGTCAGGCTACACCATAGCGCGGCTCAAAGCCCCTCGCACCCGTGAACTCGTGACGATCGTCGGTAGCTTTGCCACGATTCAGGCAGGGCAAACTCTGCAGATGCAGGGAATCTGGCGAGAGCATCCCCAGTATGGTCAACAGTTTCAGGTAACGCAGTATCGGGAAACCAAGCCCGCCACGCTGACGGGCATTGAGAAATATCTGGGCAGTGGGTTGATCAAGGGGGTGGGTCCGGTCACCGCCAAACGAGTTGTGGCGCACTTTGGGCTGGAAACCCTCGACATCATCGAGCATCACATCGAGCGGTTGATCGAAGTTCCCGGTATTGCTAAAAAGCGGGTCAAACTCATCCAAATCGCGTGGCAAACCCAGAAGGCGATTA
>JAHHHD010000077.1 GCA_019359505.1 Drouetiella hepatica Uher 2000/2452
AGGGTGTTGAGCAGATTGGCTCTGTTTATGAGTACAGGTGAGGGAGTTATTGAAAATGAAAAAACGTCTTACGACATTACTTAATAAGTGTGTGCAGCAGAGTCTAGAGCGTATAGCGCTGGGAAAACCAAAAAGCACGACCCAGACCGATAACGCAAGGTTAGTAGCTCTCAAGAGTTCACTTTTCATTTCCGATACTCTTTTTCAGAAAACGTTTACAGGTACACAAAATGAAAAACAAAAAAAGATGGCTTGCTAGATTACAGCGTATGGCTCCTATTGTCGGCACTACAATAGCTTTCATTAGGTTGCTCAAGGATTTCCTAGAGTAGACCCACAGAAAAGGCGACCTAGAATTTCTCTAGGTCGCTTCATGGCGATTTAATCACTACATTTCTAAGCTACCTTTAATGTATCTCCTCAATCTATTTTTATTGACATCTATGTCTATCATTTCTGCATACTTTAATTTGTCTCAAACTCCTCTCAATATTGGTTACTGCATTTGGCAAAAGATAGACTCTCTTAATGTTCTGGCTCAAGTATCCGGTCAGGTAATTTCTAATTTCATTGAAACTACCTCAGCTTACAAGCTTGTAGCAGCAACTAAGCTTATCTGTACTCCTGATTCATTAGCTTTCAATCTAAAAGCCCTCTGCAAGGCTTATGGAGCTTCAGAACTACTACTAGACAAGTCAACTATCACAGACTATCTATCAATGCCCTCTACAGCCGTTTATGGGGCTATTAGGGAAGAGTCCTTAAATACCCAAATCTGGCAATATCGGGCAATGGCAAAACTACCTGAGATTGAAACCCCAGATAGTTTTTTTATTCAGCCTGATTTGTTCTTTAGTGACCTCTCTAGCGATTCCCTGTTAGACCGTGTTCAGAGTGATCATGATCTAGACCTGCCCTTAACTAATGCTTTCCTGATTGGCTACCAGACCATTTATCAGGATGCTTGGAAAGCTCGATACTGTAAATTTAATTAGCTTGGTTTTGCTTAGCTCTAATTTGTTTACCCATTTTTGTGATCATGTTCTTAATACATTTGCGATTTTCTGCGTTTTTCTCATGTAACTTTAGGTAATTCTTGATCCCATCCCATACAGCTTGTCTAAGTGCATTATCTAGTGAAACCATTTTTTCAACAGCTCCCCAGAGTTCTAGATCGTCTACTTTGTAAGCTGTCATTATGTTTTGAACGTGATCATCCACTATTACAGGATCAACAAAATTAAGTTCCTGTGATAGTTCCTGAGTAGCTTCTGTCTGGGGTTCAAACTCATTCTCTGAGTCATCACCATTAAATTCTGTGTAGAAGCTTCCTTCTACGGTTTTGTCTATGTTGCAGTAGTATTGTATTCCGTCATAACTAGCTTGCTGAGTGAATATCTCTGAGCTGATTAATTCAATTCCTGCAAAGCCAGCAGCAACCCATTGAGAGGATTGCTCTTTACTTTTATCTCTTCCTCTAAAGTTGTCTGGTAAAACTACTTTTAGATGTGAGACAAAATTATTAAGCATCATAGGCTTACCACTTCCTACAGCTTTGTAATATGCCTGATACATACCAAAAAGAGTAGTATTAGAGATTCTTAGCTTTTGCTCTTGAGCCTTGTCTGTGGGGATCTCTGAGCGCTTAAAACAGCTATCTAAGAATGTCTTGATAATGTCTCCAGAGATTGATGCTTGGTGATTGTCCTTAGCAATATTTGGCGCTACCGTTTCAGGGCTTTCTAGTATCTCATCCCTTTCATCTTTAGGCATGGATAAAGCCCATGAGATAACATCAGCCTTTACACTTTGCAGCTTTTTAAGTAGGCTTCTGTCTGGCTTTCCTTCACGGTTTTTTACTCTTAGTGTAATTGTTCGTCTTGCCCAGCCATCCCCACTATTTTCTATTTTCAGCTCTGATACAGAAGCTAAAATGTATCTGGTCATCCATTCTTTAGAGTAGGTTTCACTACTAAACAAAGCTCTACCTGATAGTCTTCCATTGTCTACCAATTCATAATAATCTCTAAGGTTTTGCTGATAACCTCCTAAATCTGGTAGGCATATCAATCTTTTACCTGTTAAGTTTTGGTGTCTTTTGTCAGGCGTAGACAGGTCGCTGAAAGAACCTACAGCTTGAACGGAAGAGGGATTAAAAAGAGACTGTACGAATCTTATAAAAGTGCCTTTTCCCGCTCCACTCTGACCTATAAGCTGTACAGCTTTACCATAGAAACAGGACGGATCGAGATACATAGATATGATTGTCTGAATCACTTTTGTATACTCAATTCCGAAGACCTTTTCTACAAAGTCAGAGAATACTTTAGGGCACTCTTTATTTTGCTCATAGTTAGCTTCAATTCTGCTAGTTAGGTAATGACTAGCTGAGTGATCAAGAATTTCACCTGTGACAATGTTTAGAGTGCAATTTTGAAAGCATATTAACTCTGCATCCTGACTCAGAATTTCATCTGTGAGGGAAGACAGACAAAAGGTGTAGCAGCTTTCAATATTCTTTTTAGTACCAAACTCAAAAGCTCCTGACCACTCTTCCCCAGACTTTTCTAGAGTCCAACATTTCTCACATTCATCAGCCAATATTTTTTTTAGGGAAGCTTCAGATACGGCTTCCCAGTAGCCTAAGCCTGTGTATCTGTAAAAGACTGCATTGATCACCTTGTAGGGAGTCTCAGAGCCTCTAAAGACCCTCTTGAGAATATGAACCTCTAGAGTCTCATCTTTAACCTGTCTATTGGGGTCAAACCTTTTGTCTGTCTTGACTGTGGCTAGACTCTTGGAAAGTTTGAGCCTCTTGATCTCATTTGTTAGAACTCCTTTCGCTGACCCTGTGTGTTCTTTTAGAGCGTCTAAAATTTTATCTGTCTCCATATGGGTAAGATTGACTTTACCCATAACCCTCAGAGTTGCTTGTGTAAGCTTCTCAACTTGTCTTTTATCAAGGTCTTTCCAGTGGCTAGGCAGCTCAGTCAAAAACTCACCCACAGTCATAGCTGAATCAATCAGCTTTTGATAGTCTTGCTTAGTCTTTCCTGACTTCGCAAACTCTACTAGACCAGACTTCTCAAAGCCCTTGCAATCAGGTACAACCTGAATTTTAGTCTTTTGAGCCAATGACCCTAGAATGGCTGAGGTGATAAGTTGAGGCTTGACCCAGGTGTCAGAGTCTCCTAAAACGACCTTAACTGAGGGCGATCGCCATTTCTCCTTTGCATAAAAGCTCACACCTGGTTTTGCTAGTGTAGGGATACCTAGAATCTCTGATCCTGCATAGGCATCCTTAGCGCCCTCAGTTTCTACCACGTAAGAGCCTGTAGGCATCACCCATTCAGCTTTAGACCTGAGATACTTAACAGAGTCTCCATTCTCTTTTGTAGCGGCTGGGAAGGGTTTTAGATGCTGAGTTGATGGGAAGTATAGCCCTTCATTTCGGTGTCTCCACCTGAAACCCAGCTTAAAGGCTTCCTCATGGCTCACCCATCTAACGCCATCAGAGATCATGCTAGATAGGTGATTGTCTGAAAATCCCTCACTTTTGAGGTGATCATAGCCTTGCTGGGTTAGGCTAGAGAGAATACTTGAAACGTTTACAGAGTCAGCATTCGCAGCTACATCTGCGGTAGCAATCTTGTCATTGGGGGTCGTATTCATTTACAATAGTCCTACAAATGTTTTTATTTCAGAAACCCGCTTTAGAGTTTGCAGCTCATAAAAAGCGGGTTTTTTATTGTCCGTACACGTAACCGTAGCCTTGAAAGTCGTTTGAGTGATTTAGCAGCTTTTCTAGACAAGTTTGTCAAGTCAGATAAATCTTACTTAGAACGGCTAGAGGCTAGTTCACGCTCTTTAGTCTCAACATAAAGAGCTAGAGCCTCGTTAATCGCTCGTGTTACATCACCGTGATTATTTCCAGCTAACTCTTTTAATTTGTTGTAATTTGTGGAATCAAAATACAGATTGGCTCTAATCTTGGGATTTGCTTGAGTCATAGCTCTATCTCCTGTACTGGTTCTATCTTAGTACCATTTTATAGTTATGAAAAGCAACCCATGACAAGAATGTCAAGGATTTTCACTTTTTTGATTTAATTCTGGTTTCGTATCTTCTAATGCTAATTGCTCAGAAGTCTCTGATAATTGTTCAGCATAAGCCTGATAGATTTGAACAGCTTTTTGCTGATTAGCATGAAGTGAAATGGATGTGAACTTATCAGCTAAGCTGAGCAGTTTTTGGAGGTTGCCTATGGAATCTTTAGAGGGTTCTATATAGGTTTCACCCTCTAGATAAGCTTGCTGTTGAGCTGCTACTATCTCAATTTGGTTAAGGCTTAAAACCAGTAACTTTTCTTGTAGGAAGGAAACTATATCAGTGGGGCTATCCGTAGAGAGTCCCCATCTTGAAAGGCTAAGAGAGTCAAGACTTACAGGCTGATGATAGTTCCCTACTCCCTCGTCTAATGGCTCTAGAGCTATAGTAGGCAGTGAATCAGAGATAGAACTATAAGGTATCCCAAACAAGTCTAGATGGCGTTTTAAGCTGTAGCTATTGCAATCTAGATCATAGTCTTCTTTAAGTGATTTAAGAACCCTTTCAATAGGTAGGGACTGAGAGAGGTTTTCAGCGACCTCTCTCAATCCGTTCTTGCAAATTTTACAAATACAATTAACCATGTTGAGCAGCTATTTCCTTGACAATTTCATCTAGTTTATCTGTACGTCTATAGAAAAGGTTGTTGTTGTCTTGGATGCCCATTTTTTGATGATGCCCATCGATTTCAGCTTCCATAGAACCCACAATCTTTTTACCTTTTTGCATCCCTCCTCTGATTTTAGTAACTGTGCCTGTGTCAAAAGATTTCCCGTAAACCAGTTGACCCACTTTGTTAATAACTGGGATAGTGATGTAGACATAAGCTGTTTTGCTAGACCCCTCCTGACTGATGTTGTAGTCAAAAATGGCTCTGATAATGCTTTCAATCTGAGCTGATGCAGAATCCTCTGAGGGTTTAGCGTGTTGAGCGATAGAGAAAAGACGATTGAAGGTAGAACCCAAGTTAGCAGCAAAAGATTCTGGATTCTCAAACATGAGAGCGGCTTCTGTCTTAGCATCTTCATTGCCAATCGCATTAATGAAGGCATCAAAATCAAAAGAGATAAGTGTTGGGGTTTTCATTTTAAGGCTTCCTGGTTTCATAGCTTTTACAAAATCATCCGATAGGTCTTCTAGAACTTGATCAATGTTTGTCAGAGGGTGAGAGTCTAGATATTTGTGAGTAGTGCCTACAGAATCATGGTCAAGTACGTGTTCTACAAAATCTGTGGGTTCTGTACTTCCCGTTACTGCCTGATGGCACTTAGCAATGATCGATCCATAGACAGCTCTCAGAGCGTGTAAGTAGTCTTCAGGGTTTCCTGAAAACAGAGGTCGAAAAGTGCGATCATAAGCAGCTTTATATTTAGGACTGCCACTGATTGAATTACTCAGCCTTGAATCATTGCTACCAGTGGGGTCAGCTTCCCATCTCTGATAAGTTGTTTGATGTGTTTCTCTAGCCTGTATTCTCAGCTCTTGAATAGCCTCGTAGATAGCTTCAGAGTCAGCTAGGACAGGTATCAGGATTGTGTTAATGCCTCCCCTCTGCTTCTGTCCTGATGTGACTTTCATTACTGAGGGGCTGATAGCCTCAAAAGAAGCTTCATAGGCTACAGCTCCAAGTCTTCTACCTGTCAGGAGACATACAGAAAACAGCTTTACTCTCCAGTCAGAAGAGGTTAAGCCATCCTCAGCAGTCTGAACAAAAGCTAGAGCATCAATAGGGAATTGAGAGGCTTTAATATTTTTTTCAGCTCTGTCTAAGGCTGTTACTTTGGTCTTGTTTTCAGTCAAATCTTTTTGTAAATCAGAAACAACTTTATGGGCATAGTGAACAGTCATTAAGCCTTTTTTGTCGGTTGAAAGTTGATACAAAAGATGTTCGGGTATCATGGAAACATCTATAGTTTCAATCGCTCTTTTGTATCCCGTACAGTGATCTTTATTGAACGCTTGCCCTTCTACGATTAATGATTCTCTGATATACGTTTCTATCTCCTGAGTAGTGTTTAAGCCTTCCAAGCCTTCTACCAATTCTGTAACCGTGGGTCTGCTCATCTGCATTACCTTGTCTCGATATACCTAAGATAACTCTATCTAAGATAATTTACCATAGGTAAAACTACCTAATTTAGAAAATATGCTTTTTCAACTTCCTCCTACTCCTAAACAGCTTCAAAAAATGCCTCAAGCTATTGAGGGCAACGACATAGATAGACAAAGACAGCTTACAAACTACCTAGAGGATATAGAGAAAAATGGAGGCAAGAGCTTTGTAGAACGAGTCAGGCTCTATGGCTGTACAGAAAAAGGTGATGCAATATCTTTTGATCCTTGGTTCTCTGAAGCTCTCCAGTGTTTAGGAGATTTGAGAATCCCCATCGTATTAACAAGCGGTTGCGCTCAAATTGGGAAAACCCTAGCAAACACTTTTTTAGCTATCGATTCTCTTTGTGAGTCAGGTCAAAACATAGGATGGTTTTACTCTGACTTATCAGCACTTAGACGTAATGAGCCTGAACAGTTTGAGCCGATCGCTCTTGAGTGGATAAAGAAGAGAGCTAAAAAGACAGGTATTCCCATTAGCCGACCAGGTGATAGACGTAACTGTGAACGGTTTACCTATCATGGGGCAACTCAGATTTTTAGCTATGCCTCTACCAGTCGCCCGACCGCTCTACGTAAAGGTTTGGCGGCTGTGGGGTCGGCTGGGGCAAGCTTTTCATGTTCTCTATTATTCCTAGAGGAGCGTTCTCAGTGGCTTCCATCTGCTGCTGATGGGGTGACAAGACGGCTTGACGCTGGGAGGATTCCATCTAGACCCGTAAGGGAGCTGGGAACATTTGGGAGTGGTAGCGGTATTGAAACAGAATTTTTGAAAGCAAATTATCACTTTTACCCTCATGTTGAATGTGCCCACTGTGGAGCTAAGCAACCTCTAGACCCTAAAGGATGCCTACTAAAATCCGTTAAGCGAGAAAATGCTTTTGGGGAGATGGTTGATCACTATTTCGGTGTTTCAGGTAAGCCGGAAGAGTGGCTACACTCGAATGTAGATGACCCTATCGGAAGTGCCTACATAGGCTGTAGAGTCTGCGAGAAACCCTTAAGCCCAGAGACTAGGATCAACGCCTATTTTGAGTGTCTTAAAACAGGTATCCGGTTAAGTCATTTTTTAGATGAGATTGTTCCCACACTTAAAACCCGTTACAGCGTAGGTATTCACTTTTCACCCCTCACTCGAAAAGACCATAATTTAGCTGAAAGACTCATAGCAGAAGGGTTAGACGCTGTTTCTGCTACTGACTGGCAACAGCAAGCTTTAGGGTGGTGGTATCAGAATGAGGAAAACACAATTTCTCTAGACTCTGTAAATGCCTCGATCGGTTTACCTGCTCCAATAGGTCAAGAGCCTTACGCTCGATTGATGGGAGTTGATCAAGGTCGCTCTGAGGATTGGGGGATTATTATTGATTTTTACTTGGATGGCGGGTCAACTATTCAAGAGCAGTTTACTAGAGCGATTAGACAGGTTAGATGGGGAGGAGGGATTGTAAGATCATTCATTCCCGACAAAATTAAAACCTTGAATGTTGAACGCTGTTTGATCGATAGTGAACCCAATATTGAGACAGCTTTTGAACTATCAAGAAAAAGCCTTATTGAATTAGCAGATCAGCAAGCAAACCTTCTAGACGACTTCAAAGCGGGTATAGCAATGGATGGGGGGAAAGAGTTCAAGGTTTGGAAACTGAGAAGCGGAAAATACATGAAGCAGGTTATGCAAGGCTTTTATCAACGGGCTTCTGATGGTATGCCGTTGTATAGGCTTCCTCTTGAGTGGCAAAAATGGCAAGCCTTGAACACAGAAAAAAGCCCTATCAGACATCTCACTTCTGTGAGTTTTGATTCTGATAGTGGCTTATGGGAACGACCTAAAGACAAGGCTGATGGGGTTTTCTATGCAGCTATGTTTTGCGAGGCTATGTTTATGTTAAAGCTCTCAGGAGTGTTAAAAAAGAAAACTTACTTTAATACTTTTAACATCCCAACATGGTCAGAGGAAGACGAAAATATAGACTCAGCAATCAGCCTCGATTCTGAAAAACTCACTGAATGAAGCAGAGAATAAACAAGGTGATGCTTTTTTTCCTTATCTTTGTCACTTTTCCAAAGGTCTAGACACTCTCTTATTTCTCTTGCTGAGTCTTCAGGTAGAATCAATCTCTGCTCATTTAATAGGCATTGCAGCAATACAGGAGACTCATTATTAACTTCTGTAGAGCGAACCCTAAAAAACATATTTCCCTGATTAAATCTAGAAACCAGATAGGCTTTGAGACTGTCCCCAAAATTGCAAAGGGTTACTATTTCACCCTTTCCATTACCCATACTGGCAAGCTCGAATAATGAGCTATAAATAGACTCATAGCTAGGCAACTCATCTAAAACTATTGCCCTTAAAACAGTAAATTTATTGCCCTCCAAATTGAAACGAGTAAAAGCTATACCATCTAGATCAAGATACGATCCTATTACTGAATATGAGTCTTTCATGGGTTATCATTTGAGTATCTTTACAGGTCTAATTATGACTGTTTCGTCTTCTTTTTGGGCTAAAAATGTTTCCCTTCCTTATCCCTCGAATGATATTGCTTGCATACTTCTTTTAACTATCTATCAGTATGGTGCTGGGTTTCTAGGGGTTCTACAAATTTTTAATAGCAAAACGGATGAGCTTATAACAACTCTATGGATGGATAAAGATATTTTGCCTTACCTAGCTGGGAGTATGGATTCCAGGGATTCTGAAGATTTAGGCAGAGTAATTCTAGGTCATTACAATGTGCAAAAAGCTAGTGATCTGATTAATCCAGAAAAACGACAAAAGACCGAAGTTATCAGAGGCTGAATTTTAAGCTCACTATTCACAAACTATTGAGGAATAACCTATGTCAGTTAAGACAATCAAAAAATCAATCTATACCAGTGGAAATAGGCGAATGATTCAAGAATCTGGATTTGATCCCCAGACAATCATTAAGGACGTTTTGCAAGGCAAGGTTAAGGTTGTTATGGATAAGGAATGGGTAGAGCCATCTACAGAGACAGAACCCGCTTAAATATTGACAAAAGTGTCAAGCTTAGTAGCTCTGAAGAAAAATCTCTTCAGAGCTTTTTAGTCTGTATTTTCCAGGTAAATCCCTATGAGCTGTCTAACTAAGGCTGATTTAGTGATTTTCAAGCGCTTAGCCTTAGCTTTGAGGGCTTTATCCATCTCCTCTGATATGTCTAGATTGAGCCGTACAGAGTCGCCCTTACCCTCTATCAAATCGTCTAAAACGATAGCCTTCCTTGCCCTCCTAGAGGGCTTAGGTAGGTTTTCTGATGTATCACTAGGTTGCTGTTTAGCAGCTTGGAAGATTCCCTCATAATCAGACATATTCCTTCAGCTCCTTATAAAGCTCTTTCCAGTCAGACCATGCAACAGAGGAACCGGGAACAGAAGCCACAGGCAAGCCTAGGTCAGAAGCTTTGATATAGACCTTGTATCTACGAATCAGCCTCTCAAAAACTGGTAATCCCTGCTTCTGTAGAGCGTCTAGAGCCTCTCTACCGTCTTTCTGGGGTGACGGTGGGCACATTGTAAGCAAAGCTCTGTATTGAGTCCCTACGGGCAAGCTAGAGGCTATCTGGGCAAGAGCTGCTATCGCTAGGGGTTCAGGACTTGTAGGGAGAATCATCAAATCGCACCCCTTAGCAAGTGATTCAATCTCATCCTGTGCAGGTCTAGCAGGTGTATCGATGATTATATTTTTGTATTGATTTCTACTCAATAATTTAGGGGCTTCCTTTTCATCGCAGACCCTAAAAGGAAGCTTCCCTTTTCTTGCCCATAGGGTAGCTGATCGGTTTGGATCAGAGTCGATTAAGAGAGTGTCAGAGCCTAGCAGACAGGCTATACATATAGCTGAGGTCGTTTTACCCACCCCTCCTTTGAAGCCTGTAAGAGTCAATATTGCCATAAAAAAGCAGGTAGATTTCTCAAAGAAAATCATACCTGCTTTTTTATGTACTTTTTTGAGTAGATTTAATCCCCATTTCTTAACTCATCTACTTCCTCCCTAGTTATTGGCTCATAAGTCCCTAAAACCATTTGCTTCCACATCTCATCAGGGCTTATACCCCTTTTTGATGCAAGATAAGCAACTCTCTTTTTAATTTTCTCTTCCCTCTCTTGCAGCTTTGCACATAGGAGACTCTGACCTTGTTGAGGCATAGAACGACCGTTTATCAAGGAATCTACTCTAAGTAAGTCCTCATACCATTCACCTAAATTTGGGATTTGTAATCTGTCTTTTCTTGCCATCTTAAAGAAAATATGGTATACGAAACAGCCTTGATCGTAACATGAATCAAATTTGATTCAGAATAGGCATTTATACCTATTGACTTTGAATCCATATGGATTCATATTTGATTCATGGGTGCAGCACCAATACGGCATCAGATGCAGCACTCCCAAAAGACCAGATGCGACGGAAATCAAAATTATCTAGGAGATTGCTCAAATGTTTGATACACAAGACTTTCAAGGATCAGGTGCGACGGTTACGGGTCATGATGCTGTGAGTGCAGCACCTTTACAGCTCCCAGCCACACTAAAAGAAATCGCTGAGTATGAGGGCATCAGCTACAACACTCTGAAAAACAACTATTTTGCTCCAAAGATTGAACCCATCTACTCAGGTTTTGAGTGTCCAGCGCTCAAGAGTGAGAATGGCAAACTGATCACAGAATTTGGGTATCAAGCCATTCAGCGCTATGTGATGAAGGTTGTTAAGGGTAAACAGGATTACAGCGCTTATATGAGCGATGTTCGGTCTAAGCTCTCACCCTTGCAAGCTCCTGATCCTATTGAGCCTGAAGCCACACAGAAATCAAGCTCTACAGCCCTTGTAAGACGCTCTAGCACACTGGCTAGACGTTCTTACACTCAGCATGATTCAAGTGCTCTGGTGAGCGAAATTGAGGCTGATGTCTTGAACCTGGTAGAGACAGGGGAGAGCAATTTTTTAGACTCTCGAAATGCTCTTGTACAGAGATTTGCGGCTATGGGTGACGCTGATGCGGCTATCGCCTATGAAGCTTATCAATCGGGCTTTCAGAGCAAATTTTCAACTCTGGCAGACCAAACGGAAAAAAAGCAAGAGCTAGTAACAGAGTGATCAAACTCATTCTGCTACTGCTAACCCTGACTATCCCTACAGTGTGCATCTTTCACGGCTACTCACAGGTTCTCAATCATCACCTAAACCAACTAGAGGAAATCCGGTAAATGCTCACTATAACTGCTCCGATGTCCATGCCTAAAGAAGTCTCAAAGGAGACTAGAACCCTGATGACAGCCTTAATCCAAGGCTCTGGACTGGCTACCGAGAAAGACCCTTTGATGGTTGATCTTTACCCTGATCAGTACCTTGAGTTTTTAGAGGTTCTAGCAGGTTTTGACCATGACACAGAGATGACAGAGCTAGAGGAAGGAAAAATGTTTTTCTGTTTTGCCTCTGCCTCGCATCGTTGCATTGGATTCTTGCAAATCAACATTATCGAGGGTTAAACCATGCCTCAGCCTGTTACAGCAGATAACGCCAGTGGCTACGATACCGACTACCTAGACCTGGTTATGGGTCGCTCTGATGACAGCTCTAGCAGCTCTCAGGCAGAGACAGAGGAAGACGATTCAGACGATTCTGAAGACTAAAACGAAAGGCTGTAAACAGGGAATTTACAGCCTCTCTATCCATCCAATGACCTTAGAGGATTACATCATTATGCCAGTTAAAAAGACTTCTCAAACGACCGTCCTAGAGCCTGTAGCAGCTCAAAGCTCTGATCTCATCTCTGCCTATGCTGAACCGATTGCAGAGGCTCTGATACGTGACCAGCTACCAGGAGCAATCCATCAACACATTCAGAGAATCTTGACCAGTGACAAGCCAGAAGACAGAGCCAAGCTACAAGGCATTCTGCAACAGATTGGTGTTGTCATTGCTGCACAAGTTTTGAAAGATTGCCTAGTTCATGCCTCTACCGTTGGACAGGCTCAATTGATGCCAGTGGATGAGGGCAAGATATGACCTATTTCATGCTGCTCTCACTGGTTTTGTTCGTGTGTTCTGAGTTCGTTTCATTACTAAGTTCTAAGGAGATTAAACAAGATGGCAAGACAGAAGGCAACACCCAAGACCTCTAGTGGGGGAGGCTCTAGCGCTTCACCTGGTAACAGTTCAAGTGGTTCTGGTTTGAGTGGGCAGATTGCGGCTGTAGCTGAGCAAATTGAGCGTGAAAAGCTGACACAGAAGGAAAACAAGCTAACCGCTGAGCAACAGAAAACGCCCATCCTGCAACAGATAGAGCAGACCTCAGTAGAGATTCTAGATGTGAACTTGCAGACTAAGCGAACCTCTCTAGAGATTGCACAGACCAGAGGAGAAAAAGAGGGTATCGGCTTAACAGGTGCCCAACAGGATCGTGATTTGGCTCAAGAGCTGACAGCCATCAAGCGAGAGTTCAACGATGAGAAGATCAGCCGTGAAAGACGCAGACTCTATGAGTTTGATGGGGTTTCAGGATTCAGTAATTACTAAAGGAGGTATTAAATCATGAGTCAGGCAAGAGGATTAGGCAAGCAAGTTTTGAATGTTTCGAGTCTAGCAAGCTTGATCCTCTTGCTCATTGTGGGAGGAATCAAGAAAGACGCTCTAGCGCTCTATTTATCAAGCTTAGGGCTTGCGTTCAAGTCTGCAAGGGTTATCACTCAGGAGATTGAGACAAGGGACTATGACAGGCTTATGAGAGCTGCTACAGAGCCTTTGAGGATTGAGAATACAAGGCTTAGCTATGACCTTGGAAGCCAGAGATCAGAAAATGCTGCACTGAAAGAAGCCGATCGCCTTCTGTGGCAGAGAGCAGATGAAGCCGAAAAGGTAGCAGCTCGGATCAGAAATGAGTACAAGGCTTTAGAAAACAAGCTGTCTAAAGCTATCCATGCCACAGGTCAAGCACTGAAGCAAGTAGAGGCTAAAGAAGCTGAGTTAAAAGAGCTTGATCTCTACAATGAGCGTATGTCTGTCCAGCTCGATACACACAGAAGCGTCACAGATCAAAAGGTCAACATCCAGAGAGAAGAGACTCGCAAGTTAGAGCAAAACCTAAAAGATGCTCAAAAGTCTTTTAGAGAGAAACTTGAGAAGGCTCATGCTGATGTAGATGAGGCTAGAGATGCACTAGCCACAAGTGAAGCACAGGTAGCGGTTCTGAGAGACGAGATAGCCCGACTGCACAGGGCTAAGACCCTAGCTGAGGGAGTTGATACAAACGATTTTGCAAATAGGGTCGTTGAATGGTTTGGCAAGGCTAAATTCTTGGTTGATGCAGAATCAGCAAATGTATCCGGCTCTGATTGGGTTCTAGTGTTCAGACTTCGCAATCAAAAGGACTCTTTTAGAATCCGAGAATACGCTCAACAAATGAAGATCGATTTTTCCCTCTCTTCCTTGCCTACCCTCAAAGTTGATGGGGATAAGCTGAGAATCACCATACACAGGGGGGAAATTGAAAACGAGGCGAAGTATCTCAGAGTCGATCCGACCTGGCTTCAGGAGGCTCTAGTATTTGAGAAAAGTGGAGAGACAGTTACTCATCACGCTAGGTTTTCAGGCTCTACAGAGACAGGGAAAAGCACTTTAGTCTGTAACGCTGTGGGAGTGCTAATCATACGTATTCCCCTAGTTGAGATTGAACTAGCTGATCCTCTCATTGCAGGTCAGAGCGAATGGAAAACCTTGAAACCAAAGTACAAGGGTGAGGATTCTTGCGTAGCTGGATTCATTCGATTTTATGAGGAGTTCAAAAGACTAGATAGAGGGGAAGAAAAGAGTAACAGGAGCAAGGTTTTTATCATGGATGAGTTCGATCGCATGATGCAAAATCATCCAGAACTTTTACCTATGGTTTTAGATTTGTGGAAATCCGGTAGACATCAGAAACGGTATCTATGGGTTTTGGGTCAATCTGCTCTAGTCGGGAAATTCAGCCTGAATATGGAGGACGTTCAAAACGTTATTGGGTTCTATCTTGGTGCAACTGTAGAGCGTGGTTTAACAGATGCTAATGATGATCCTTCCTACAGCTCTAAGCTTCGCCAAGAATGGCATCATGCAAAAGCTAGAGAGCTTAGATATCTCTGCCTATGCCGTCCTATGACCGTAACGGGTCGTCCTTTCCTGGCAGTTATGCCTAAGCCTGATACTTTTGCTCTAGGCAAGGCTCAAGAGGCTTTAAGGAGCTATGACGAGGGCAAGGAAGAGGTACAGCTAGAAAACCGCTTAGTTGAGTTTGATCTGGACTCTGCTAAGCAAAACCTAGAGAGGCTTGTAAGTCCTTCACAAGAGACTCAAAAAGACCTCACGTTAGGACTCACCTCTAAAGAGAAGGTGAAGGTAGAAAAGCTACTAAGAGAGGGTTTGAGCGCTTCCAAGGTCGTGAAAGAGGTATGGGGTATCTCACCTAGTCGTAATGAACCCTACCCCACCCGAAAAGCACAAGTAGAGTGCATCAAGAAAACCCTTTAGCTTTTAGCCTTAAGCCCTGATACGTCAGGGTTTGAGGCTACACCCTCACCTTAACGTGTCACCTGCTTTTTGCACCTTCAAGGTGAAGCCCGTTTTAAGGTGGGTGAAACCTGAAAAGCCTTGATAAATCAAGGTTTAAGGTGAAACAAGGTGAGGTGGAAAATGCCCAAAATTGCCATATAGAGCCTAAACATGATCAGTCACTACCTCACCCCTAAAATCGCTCATCTGATGAAGGTTAGGAATTATCCCTCAGTACCCCTCAGAGACAAAATGCAGCTCCCTAGATTGTCTGGGGTTTACTACTGTCTCCGAGGATGGCAAGTTCTCTACATTGGCAAATCGACAAATATGTATCAGCGTTGGAATTCTTTCCAGTATGGAGAGCATCACAAGCTAGAGGAGTTGATGAAAATTGAGGAGACATTAGGAGACATTGATATTCACTATTGTTTAATGCCTGTCTGGTTAATAGGCTTTGATGAGGCAATTGAGATAAACAGATTCAAGCCCAAACTAAACAAGAAAATAGAAAGTATTTGGGATAATCTCAATTTGCAAGTGATTAGGATACTAGCTATAAAGGGCTTTGTTGAATTTCTGTTGCTGGGATGTCTAGGGTATTTTCTGGTTATGTTGATAGATGCTTTGAGCTAGTTGACAAGACTGTCTAGGTTAGCTCCTTAACAGGGAAAATAAAGGCTAATCTAAATTTATCGGCTTGCCTAAGGTCGATAGAGGTTTCAACCCTCGTATGTTTTCCTTAGAGTCTAAGAAGAAAAACCCCTCAGAGTTTGTAGTGTAACTCTGAGGGGTTTTTCCGTGTCTGCTTCCTTCCTACCAAAAATGAAGCACTCTCTAAATCGTTGATATTGGGTGACTACAGCCGGAAGGAAGTAATTTTTAGACAAACGGAAGGAAGTAATTTTTAGAGAAGTGGAAGGAAGAAAGCAGACAGAACTGTCATACAAAAAGAATGAAACAATATATGAAAGCTAGCCTAAAAGATATGAATTGCCATGAAACCCCTCACTTGCTCCCTTGAGTGATTGAGGGGTTTTTCTTTTGGCTAGTGTTCCCAGCTCGATCGCCTTCCTTCCC
>JAHHHD010000078.1 GCA_019359505.1 Drouetiella hepatica Uher 2000/2452
GATGTATGGACGAGCCAATTTAGACTTACTGAGCAAACGCTTTATCCTTACTCCACAGGCCGTACCTGTAGAGTAACAAACCTTCTGAAAAAGGATTTCAGGATCACCAAAAGTTGGGAAGAGCCCTTGGCGGTTGCCATAACAACTATGGCGCTACGCGCTTAGCTCCAAATGAGTTATTTTTTGAGAGCCGCGCGGAGCGCGGCTCTCAAAAAATAACTTGTCCTAACTCAATTACGTAGGGCCATACAAGTAGCAAAAGCCTCTCTCCAAGTTGGAGAGAGGCTTTCTTAGCCCCAATTGCTGCAAAAAACTGACACCATTAAAGTGGATACGCTAGACTTGTGGAAAGCAGGGATGTTCTATATCCCTAATTTTTGGCGTTGGGGGTTTGTAGTTGAGGCATTGTTTTCGGGACAATGTTGCGAAGACATCATTCCATGCTTGAAGTGGGTCAGTGCCCACTTTTTTTGGTTTTAGGTGCGCGTTTAATTTTCTCATCCGATCATGACTCATCCTTTGATTCCCCAGGTCATCGACATCGCCACTCCCGTTGCAGCAACCCTTGAACTGGATGTCGTGGGCGCTGTGTTTCAAACCAATCAGAGTCCGCCTGTGCTACGGGTTGATATCCGCAATCGGCAGGACGAGACAAGTTTGAGCGACTGCGAACGCATGAGCCGTGCTTTAGAAGCAGCATTAGATGCCGTCAACCTCATTCCCGATCTTTATGTTTTGGAGGTCTCCAGTCCCGGCATCTCCCGATCGCTAGAAACCGATCGCGAATTTATTTCTTTCAAAGGGTTTCCGGTCGTGGTGACGGCTGATCAGCCCTATGAAGGTCAGGTTTCCTGGACGGGTAACTTAGTGCGGCGAGACGAGACAAGCGTTTTTCTCAATCAAAAAGGACGGGCGATCACCATTCCCCGTCACCTGGTTAGTAAAGTGCAGCTTGTCGATCGTAGCTGATCGGTCACAGCTGCCCACTACTCAGAAACTTAATAACTTAAAACTTGAAACGAGGTTCATCCTATGTCAATGGTCACTCTACCAGGGCTACAAGATATGATCGAAGGCATCAGCCGCGACCGTAACTTGCCCAAACATGCCGTTCAGGCTGCCCTGCGAGAAGCATTGCTCAAGGGCTATGAACGCTATCGGCGTACCCATCGTCCAGATAGCTCTATTTTTGACGAAGAATACTTTAATAACTTTGAGGTAGAGCTAGACATCGAAGACGAAGGCTTCCGAGTGCTGGCAACCAAAACGATCGTCGAAGAAGTCTCCAATGGCGACCACCAAATTTCTCTGGACGAAGTGCAGGAAGTCGCGGCTGAAGCTCAGCTTGGCGACACGGTGGTGCTAGATGTGACTC
Organism: Drouetiella hepatica Uher 2000/2452; assembly: GCA_019359505.1. GTDB lineage: Bacteria > Cyanobacteriota > Cyanobacteriia > Elainellales > Elainellaceae > Drouetiella > Drouetiella hepatica. The sequence continues at coordinate 1,376 of JAHHHD010000078.1, forward strand.
CTGAGCAAGGGGAATTTGGGCGGATGGCGGCGATTCAAACCAAGCAGGTTTTGGCGCAAAAGCTCCGTGACCAACAGCGCAAGCTCGTTCAGGAAGAATTTCAGGAGCTGGAGGGCACCATCCTACAGGCTCGTGTGCTGCGATTTGAGCGGCAGTCTGTGATTATGGCAGTCACGAGCGGATTCGGTCAGCCCGAAGTCGAGGCAGAGCTGCTGAAGCGCGATCAGTTGCCCAACGATAATTACCGAGCCAACGCCACCTTTAGGATATTTCTCAAGAAAGTGCTGGAGGGTTCCCATCGTGGCCCTCAGCTCCTCGTGTCTCGATCGGATGCAGGACTGGTAGTGGACTTGTTCGCTACTGAAGTTCCCGAAATTGAGGAAGAAATTGTGCGCATTGTTGCGGTTGCCCGTGAAGCCAATCCGCCTTCGCGATCGGTAGGTCCACGCACCAAAATCGCGGTAGACACGCTAGAGCGTGATGTTGATCCGGTCGGAGCCTGCATTGGCGCCCGCGGCTCACGAATTCAGGTGGTGGTAAACGAGCTGCGCGGCGAGAAAATCGACGTGATTCGCTGGTCGCCCGACCCTGCTACTTATATCGCTAATGCCCTCAGCCCTGCCCGTGTGGAGGAAGTGCGGCTGATGAATCCGGACGATCGCCAAGCCCATGTCTTGGTTCCAGACGATCAGCTCAGTCTGGCGATCGGCAAAGAAGGGCAAAACGTGCGGCTGGCGGCTCGCCTAACCGGGTGGAAGATTGACATTAAAGACGCCGCCAAGTACGACTATGAGGCTGAAGACCGCAAACTTGAGGCTTTGCTCGAAGAGCGCCGTCAGTATCGTGAGTCTGATTGGGAAAATGAGGACATTGAAGAAGAAATCGTAGAAGAGAGCGATCTGGACGCAGCAGATAACTCTGAAAAAGAGGAGCCACAGGACATGCCCCAAGACGAGATGCCCGAAGATGAGATGTCGGGAGATGAGATGCTTGAAGATTTAGGTACTGCTGAAGACGGCTTTGGTACGGAAACCAGCGAGGCGATGCAGCGCCCTCAGGCATAATTTTCTTGCGCAGGATCAGAATTCTGACTCTAAAGTACGGCTGTCCTAAATCTACTTTCATGCAACCCAACTACCGCCGCTGTGTGAGCTGTCGTCAGGTCGCTCCCAAGGCAGATCTTCTGCGAATTGTTCGAGTGTTTCCTTCTCGCGCTGTACAATTGGATGGCATGGGGCGTTCTGTATACCTGTGTCGCAAGCCTACCTGTCTAGAATTGGCGCAGAAGAAAGATCGGCTGGGTCGATCGCTCAAGGCAGTCGTGCCTCCGGAGATCTATCATGGGCTGTGGCAACACCTATCAGCTTCAGATACGATAGTAGGAAGTACGGCGAGTAAAGGGTCTGTAGTGGAGAGCGGCAAGTAAGGCAAGCTCCCAAGTGCTACAGTAAATACCCGGCTCAAAAGTAGTCAAGCAGAGCAGAAGGACAAACGACATCAATATTAGCGATTTGAGTGATGTGGCGTTCGGGGAGGTTGGGTGACAACGATGGGGCGATCGGCTGAAGCCGGATAGGATGCCAACTCATGCAGTCCTAGGTCTAAAGCTGCCGCTCTAAACAGGGGAAATCCCGCCCGAAATCTGCCTCCAATTTTCCGGAAATTCGTGCAATATGGTAGAGAAAGCTATACCAGGGTTAGAGAAAACATTTTTCTCCTATTGTGTACTGGTTCATCAAAGCCAACTTTGGCTGGATCTGTATGAGATAGCTGAGCCTCTACACTGCTGCGATCGATTGCCTACCGCGATCGATTGGGTGTGAGCAACTTGCATTCAATTTAGGGATCTTGAGCGTAGTTTCAACAAAAGCAGTAGGTCATTATGTAAAATCAGTCGGGACGCAGAGGAAGTAGTGGATGAACAACGGCAAAGTGAGAATATACGAGTTGTCAAAGGAATTGAATTTGGATAATAGAGATCTTTTAGCGGTCTGTGAGCAGCTAAATATTTCAGTCAAGAGTCACAGCAGCACGATTACAGAGTCTGAAGCAGCCAAAATTCGGGTTGCTGCTGAAAAGTACGTTCACTCCCCAGTCGCTTCTAGACCTAATCCAGCACCCTCTTCTCCTGCTGCAACTGCTCCTAGGCAGCCCATCTCTCCTCCGCCTGTCAAGAAGCAGCAGATTCTGGAGATTCGTCGCAACCGCCCTCTGGCAGAGCCTCCCAGAAGACCTGACTCTGAATCAGATGAAAGCGTCGTAGACACGGCTCCAGTTTCACCTAGGGTCACAGCAAAACCTAGCCTACCTGTGCGTCCTGTTAAAGCAAACAGTTCGGCTAGTCCTTCGGTCGCCAGCGTGACGACTAGCTCCTTAGCGGAACCTGCTCAACTGGACGAAGTGGAGCAAAGTGAGCAGTTAGATCCAATAGCTCCAACCGTTCAAGATCAACCCGCTCTCCAACAGGCGAGTCCGCCCCGCAGCGTTCCGTCTGCCAACTCGATCGCCATCAAAACTGTAGACCCCGTTGAGCTAACTCCTCCTCCTCGTCCCGCCGCAAGATCCGATGCGCCGTTACCTAATTTAGTGAGTCGTCCGATGCTGAAGCGAGCCAGAGTGGGCGCTTCGGAAGGTCAGGGAGAAGAAGTACGCGAACCTATTCGGTCTGGCGTTGCGGCTCCGATCAAGGATGGACCTCGACGAGTCGATCGCACTCCTGGAGGCGAAACTGCCCTCAGACCCAAGCCTGCCATTGAGCTGCGACTCAAACCCGTACGCCCTGCTGGCGGCACTGAAGAAAACGGCAAGACGGCTGTTCCGGGAGCGGCTCCTACTGGAGTAGAGGGTACAGATGATTTGCGTCGCCCAACGCCACCCCGCCCGCCCAAGCGCAACAAATCTTGGGAGGAAGAAGAAGAGGAGGCAGAAAGCGCCAAGGCTGCGGCTCCCAAAGCGAAGCGAAGCCGCACTCAGGTTGTCGAAGATGATGATGAGATCGATCTAGATGAGCCGTTGCTAGATGATGACGACAGCTACAGCGACGAGCCTAGCCCGATTCAGGTAAGTCTCTCTCTAGCGCGTCCGCCGAAGCCCAAGGGTAAGCCGGGTCAGGTAAGCAAGCCAACGGCAGCTGCACCTCAGCGGAACAAGCGATCGACCAGCGGCGGCGAGTCTTCGTCTAGAGGGTTCCGGCGCGATCGTCGTCAAGAAGAAGTACGTCAGCGTCCAGAGCATTTAGTTCTTACCAACAGCCTATCTGTTCATGATCTGGCAGACCTACTGGTTGTCCCTGAAACTGAGCTGATCAAAGTTCTGTTTATCAAGGGAATCGCGGCAAACATCAACCAAATTCTTGATATTCCTACGGCTGCTATGGTGGCAAAGGAATTTGAGATCGAGGTGGAAACGGGTGAAGCGGAAGCAGAAGCCAAGAAAGTGACCGAAATGCTGGACTTCGCCGATATGGACAGTCTCCAGCGTCGTCCGCCTGTGGTGACGATCATGGGTCACGTTGACCATGGTAAAACAACCCTGTTGGATTCTATTCGCAAAACCAAGGTGGCACAGGGCGAAGCCGGAGGCATTACGCAGCACATCGGTGCCTATCACGTCGATGTGGAGCATGATGGCAAGTCGCAACAAGTCGTCTTCCTGGATACTCCGGGTCACGAAGCGTTTACGGCGATGCGGGCACGGGGTGCTAGGGTGACGGACATCGCCATCCTGGTCGTTGCGGCAGATGATGGCGTTCGCCCTCAGACGATCGAGGCGATTAGCCACGCTAAGGCAGCCGGAGTGCCCCTGATTGTTGCCATTAACAAGATCGATAAAGAAGGAGCGCAGCCTGAGCGGGTGAAGCAAGAGCTGACTGAATACGGTCTAGTCTCTGAAGAATGGGGCGGCGATACAATTATGGTTCCAGTTAGCGCCATCAATGGCGAGAATCTGGATACGCTGCTAGAAATGATTCTTCTGGTAGCAGAAGTTGAAGATCTGAGCGCCAACCCCGATCGCTCTGCTAGAGGGACTGTGATTGAAGCCAATCTGGACAAATCTCGTGGGCCTGTGGCAACGCTGATTATTCAGAATGGTACCCTCAAGGTCGGCAATATCTTAGTGGCTGGCTCTGTATTTGGTAAGGTTCGAGCCATGGTGGACGATCGCGGTAAGCGGGTCACAGTAGCTTCTCCTTCCTTTGCGGTCGAGGTACTGGGTCTGGGCGACGTTCCGGCGGCTGGCGATGAGTTTGAGGTTTATGCTGACGAGAAAGAGGCACGGGCAGTTGCTTCGAGCCGAATGGATCAGCAGCGGCAGTCTCGCTTGCAGCAGGCTATGGGTTCTCGTCGAGTCAGCCTCAACACAATCTCGGCACAGGTACAAGAGGGCGAGTTAAAGGAACTCAACCTGATTCTGAAGGCGGATGTTCAGGGTTCAGTAGAAGCGCTCTTGGGTGCCCTGCAGCAGCTGCCTCAGAAAGAGGTTCAGGTGCGCGTCTTGTTAGCTGCGCCTGGAGAAATCACTGAAACTGACGTAGATTTGGCTGCTGCCAGCTCGGCAGTCATTGTGGGCTTCAACACTACTTTTGCCAGCGGCGCTCGTTTAGCTGCCGATACAGCCGGAGTGGATGTCCGCGATTACAACATCATCTACAAGCTGCTGGAAGATATCCAGGCGGCAATGGAGGGTCTGCTCGATCCAGAAATGGTGGAAGAGCCGTTGGGTCAGATCGAGGTACGAGCCGTCTTCCCAGTCGGTCGTGGTGCAGTTGCCGGATGTTATGTTCTGTCTGGCAAGATTGTCCGCAACTGTCGTATCCGCATCATGCGCAATAAAGCCGTGGTGCATGAGGGGAATCTGGACTCTCTGAAGCGGATGAAGGATGACGTGAAGGAGGTCAACTCCGGCTATGAGTGTGGTATTGGTCTGGACAACTTCAAGGATTGGGCTGAAGGTGACATTGTGGATGCCTTCCGTCTAGTCTCGAAGCGTCGAACCCTTACTGTTTAATTCATTTAGCCCGTTTAGCTCATTCAGCAAGCAATAAAAGGGGGAGGCAGTGCCTCCCCCTTTTATTGCTTGCCATAGCTGTGTAGCAACCGCCAAGGCGGTTAAAACGGGGACTTTTATGATGGGGGCTGTGCCCTCACCCAACCTGATCCCAAAACTCTAATCTCCAAGGGGTCTAGTAGATTGAAAACGCTACTGCCACTTCTGCATGAATCGCGGTGGTATCAAACAGCGGTACGGCGCTATCTCCGGGCTGAACCAGCAGCATGATTTCGGTACAGCCCAAGATGATGCCTTCTGCGCCCCTAGCAACGAGGGATTGCATGATTTGGCGATAGTGCTGCCGAGATGCAGGGTTAACCTGTCCTAGACAAAGCTCGTCATAGATGATGTTATAGACGATCGATCGCTCCATTTCATTGGGTATCAGGACCTGTAGACCGAAGCGATCGAGCCTACCTTTGTAAAAATCCTGCTCCATTGTGAAGCGCGTTCCTAACAAGCCAACGGTATGAATGTCTCTAGCCCTAATGGCTTCAGCAGTCGCATCGGCAATATGCAGCAGAGGAATGGCGACGCTTTCCTGCACAGCTTCCGCCATTTTGTGCATGGTGTTTGAGCAGATCAGCAGCAGGTCTGCGCCACCGCGCTCCAGGCTTTGAGCCGCGCTGACCATGCGATCGCTGGCTTGCTGCCAGTCTCCCTGGTGCTGGAGTGCCTCAATTTCAGCAAAGTCGAAGGAGTACAGCAACACCTTGGCGGAATGCAGACCACCCAGCTTAGCCTTCACAGTTTGATTGAGAATTCGGTAATACTCTAGCGACGATTCCCAGCTTAATCCACCAATCAAGCCAATGGTTTTCATGATGGCTAAAGTTCGCTAAATTCGCCGATGTTGACATAAACTTCGGCTCTGGAAAGAAGTTCGATCGCCTGATCGCCTGAAATCAAACGCTTCAGAACCACTTGTCCGATCGTGCGAGTGGCAGGGTTATCAGCGGCGCTCGGTTTTACCTCCACCATTAAAACTGCCTCTTCCACTCGATAGAGCCACAGCTTCTCGCCGTTTTCCCAGAGGCATAAATGAGTCTGATGGATTTCGGGCTTGCGTTGCCAGGATATCTCATTCCACAACCCGCCGAATTCCCAGACTCTGCCGACACTCCAACCGTCCGATAGGAAAAAGTATTTCACGGGATGTCTGGTTTAACTCACTTCATGCCCATTATGCCGTTCTCTGGCGATCGAACGACAAGGGCATTTCAGAAGGTTGCGTGAAACCTTGTTAGATATGGGCCATTTGCGGCTGTGACTTCATGAAGCAAGTATGCGAGGCTGTAATCTAGCGAACACCACTCTTCTATCTGCGGCTTGATAAGATGTGACGCAAATCCATCACACTGCGGGGTATTCAGATGAATCTCGACAAAGCGCTCGATAAAGCCTACGAAGGAAAAACATTGAAGGAGTTGGTTGCTGCTCCTGTCGCTGCCCTCCAGGGAGTCACAGCCGACGAAGCCGCGATGTTGGGCAAAGCCTTTAATGTCAAAACCATTGGTGATTTAGCAGCGCTGAAATATGTGAAGTGGGCACAGGCGATCGTCACCCTAGCTGAAACAGAAGTTTAGTTTTCTCACGGATAGAGCAATTAGCCAAAAATATCTAACTGTCCCGTAGGCGGCACAGTTCGCCATTTACTGCGATCGCTTTTCTCTTTGACTTGCCCCTCGCTCTTTTTCTCCTCGTCTGGCTGCCCCTTGTCTGGCTGACGTAGCCCTACCGCAATATGGGAATGCTGCTCAATTTGACTCATGACCTGCTTTGCCCGCTGAATCACTGAGGGAGGCAGTCCGGCAAGCCGTCCTGCCTCAATGCCGTAGGAGCGATCGGCTCCGCCAGGGCGCACCTGATGTAGGAAGATAATTTGGTCGGGCAGCTCTTTGACCGTCACCTGATAGTTGGCGATGTTGGGCAACAAAGCAGCCAACTCGTTTAGCTCATGGTAGTGGGTGGCAAAAATTGTGCGGGCACAGATTTCGCTGGCAAGGTGTTCGGCAACCGCCCAGGCGATCGACAGTCCATCAAACGTTGCGGTGCCGCGCCCAATTTCATCTAGCAGCACTAGAGAAGCAGATGTAGCGTGATTGAGAATATTGGCAGTTTCGTTCATCTCCACCATAAAGGTGGACTGTCCAGTTGCCAGATCATCCACAGCTCCAACACGGGTAAAAATGCGATCGCATACTCCCAACACCGCCACCTTTGCCGGAACAAAGCTGCCAACTTGCGCCATGAGCTGAATTAGCCCAATCTGCCGGAGATAACAGCTTTTGCCGCTGGCATTGGGCCCCGTGAGGATGATCAGATCCGGGGGGGAATGGGGGGTGGAAGTTGAGGTGTGGGATGCGGGATAGGATAGAGTCTCTGACTCCCGACTCCCGACTCCCGACTCCCGACTCCCCAACTCCACTGAATTGGGGACAAAAAATCCTGCTGGGATCGCTCGCTCCACCACCGGATGGCGACCGTCCAGAACTGTAATTTCCCGCGTCGAAACTATTTGGGGACAGCAGTAGCCTTGTAGTGCCGCCATTTCTGCAAAAGAGCAAAGGGCATCGATCGCGGCGATCGCCTTTGCTACTTCCCGAATGCTATCGGCTTTCTCGACCACCTCAGCCCGGAGATTGACGAATAGCTCATATTCCAGCTTGTTTAGCTCTTCGCGGGCGCTGTGAATTGCGGTTTCTTTGTCCTTCAGCTCAGTGGTGATGTAGCGCTCTTCATTCGTCAGGGTTTGCTTGCGAGTGTAGCCTTCTGGCGGCTGCTCGGTAGATTTGTTGCGGGAAATGCTGATGTAGTAGCCAAAGGTCTTGTTGTAGCCGACTTTTAGATTAGGGACTCCGGTACGCTGGCGTTCGCTCACCTCAAGTTGCGCGATCCACTGTTCGTCGGCTTCAATCTGCTGCCGTAGCTCATCCAAGTGCAGGTCAATCCCCGATTGAATCAGGCTACCCTCCGTCAGGTAGAGCGGCGGATTTTCCACCAGATGGGCTTTCAAGTGCTTGCCCAGGCGATCGAGTACAGGGGGCACCGTCTGAAGCGCCTGCAAATAGAGCGATTTTCCAGGTGCCACCAGCTCTGCCAGATCCGGCAATCTGATCAGAGAGTCTGCTAGCGCCACCAGATCGCGGGCGTTTGCAACTCCAGATCCGGCGCGTCCCGTCAGTCGCTCCAGGTCATAGATTTGCTTCAGCAATTGCTGCAAGTTTTGTCGCAAAGCGCTGTTGTCCACCAGCTCTTGAACGGTGGCTTGTCGAGCCGCGATCGCCTCAATCTTCAGCAACGGCTGCAACAGCCAGCGCCGTAATGCCCGTCCGCCCATGGCAGTCACGGTTTTGTCGAGTGCCCACAGCAACGAGCCGTGAAAGGTGCCATCCCGCACGGTCTGAGTAATTTCTAAGTTGCGGCGCGTCTGGTGATCGAGGGTGAGAAATTCTGTCAGCGCGTAGGTGCAGAGGGGCTGAAGCAGATTTTGTATTGGCGCAGATCCCTGCCGCTCTCGCTGAGTATCCTCCACATATTCCAGCAAACCCCCAGCAGCACGGGTGGCTAACGGCAAATGATCGCAGCCTAGACCTTCCAGCGATCGCACTCGAAATCGCTCCAGAATCCGCTGCCGTGCTTCTGATAGGGAGAAAGGAGACTGCGATCGCAGGGCATAGCAAAACTGCGGCGGCAGATAGTCAGGCAGATGGCTCGACTTTTCTCCCGGTCGCAGCAGACCCGCCAAATCTGGCGCATTGGTGGGCACCAACACCTCAGAAGGCTGTAGGCGCAGCAGCTCTTGAGTCAACAGCTCTAAGCCGCTAGATTGGGTGGTCAGAAATTCGCCCGTGGAAATATCGGCGATCGCCAGCCCCCAATGCACGCCTGCCACGACGACAGCCGCCAGGTAGTTATTGCGTCGGGCATTAAGCATTCCCTCTTCCAGGATGGTGCCGGGAGTAATGATGCGCGTCACCTCCCGCGTTACCAGCCGCCCCTGAGCCTCTGCCGCATCTTCGGTCTGATCGCAAATGGCGACCGCAAAGCCTTTCTCGACTAGCAGCGCACAGTAGCGATCGAGAGCATGGTGGGGAATACCCGCCAGCGGAACCTTGCCAATCTCTTTTCCGGCATCTTTGGCGGTCAGCACCAGCTCTAGCTCCCGCGAGACGGTGATAGCATCCTGAAAGAAAGTCTCGAAGAAATCTCCGACTCGGTATAGCAGTAACGCCTGGGGATGCAGATCTTTCATCTCCACATAATGCCGAATCATGGGAGTCAGATCTGCCCGATTGACCGATCGATGATCGGCGTAGCGCACGGCATGTTTGATCAGGCGATCGGGCAGATCGGCAAGCTGGGGGTCTGGAGATGCAGGGCGATCGGTCATGGGGAAATCAGAGAAGGAATTAGAACAGATGATTGGGTGTTCTAATCTATCCTAGAACTTTCACCCCTGACAGACATAATCCTATGGCGCGATAACTATCTCACTGGCAATCCTCAGCAGCCGACATTCACCATCTGTAGCTTGATGGATGCAAGATATAAGACGCGGGGATTTCAGGGAAGCGATCGCATCTGTTCATGCCTATTCCCGAACTTACAGCAATTTCAATTGCATAAACCGCAGCTATCTTTTAGGAGCTGCGCTGAACTCAGCGCAAAGCGCTGTCAATCTGACGGTAGAGCAGGTTTTTGCGCGATGATGAAGAGAGTCATGTGATTGAGTATTGCTATAAGTGATTGAGTGTTGCCATGATCCACGGACTTCTCTGGTTTCCATTACTAGCGGTCTTTATCTGGCTGGCTTGGGCAGGTCGTAGCGAATATCAAAAGCTAGAGGCTTACCGCATCTGGGCAGAGCCGTTTGACCACGCAAAGTACGATATCTACGCGGTTCTAGGACAAAAAGGTAGCGATATTACCTGGGGCAAGCCCGATCGCCAATCTCCCAAAGACCTGCAAACCTTTTCGCTCAAGCAGGTGCAAGATATTAGCGTGGTGGGCGATCGCCCTATTGATCTAGAGAATCCGCCCGACAAGGCTGGAAAAGTCGCCATCGCCTTTAAACTTGCCGAAGAAGAAATCAAGATTCCCTTTACGGGGTTGCCCATGGCGATCGACTGGGCAAAGCATTTGCAGCAAGACTGGCAGAATCTTCAGGCGGATACCGTTAATATTTGAACCGCGCAATATCTAAACTACAAAATCGGATAGCAGTAAATCAGGAGGTTTTCATGGAAAAACTGACGCATTATCCCATGGTGATCGGTAGTGAGCTGGTGGCAACAGGCAGCGAAGACTTGCTTAATCCAGCGACAGGCAAAGTTTTTGCTACGGTGGCGCTGGGAACGGTAGAAGATGTCGATCGCGCTGTTGCAGCGGCAAAACAGGCGCAAAAAGGCTGGGCGGCTTTGTCCTATGGCGAACGCAGTGCGGCACTCATGAAGCTAGCTGATGCTTTGGAGGCCCATAGCGAAGATCTGGCAAAGCTGGAGAGTCAAAATGCCGGAAAGCCCATGAAGCTGACCACAGGCGGCGATATTCCCTTTGCGATCGATAACTTACGCTACTTTGCCTCCGTAGTGCGTCGTCCTGAAGGGGCGGCATCGGGTGAATATGTCGGCGGCTACACCAGCATGATTCGACGAGAGGCGATCGGCGTAGTCGGAGCCATCACCCCTTGGAATTACCCGTTTATGATGGCAATCTGGAAGCTAGCTCCGGCATTGGCAGCTGGAAACGCCGTCGTGATCAAACCTGCCCCCAATACGCCCATTACGACGATCGAGTTAGCCAAAATTGCTCTAGAATGCGGCTTCCCTGCCGGATTGATCAACGTTGTGACCGGAGGCGCAGCAGTCGGTGAAGCCCTCTGCACCCATACAGACATTCGGATGATCAGCTTCACGGGCAGTACGCGCACAGGCAAGCGTGTTGCTGAACTAGCCAGTCCGCGCGTCAAGCGGGTCACGCTGGAACTGGGCGGCAAGGCTCCCTTTGTGGTGTTTGCCGATGCAGATATTGAGGCAGCCGCAAGGGGCGCAATTCCGGCAGCATTCATGAACACAGGGCAGGACTGCACGGCAGCCACTCGGATTTATGTCCAAAGCGAGGTGTTTGACCAGTTCTTGAATCGCTTTGTGGAGCTGACGCGATCGCTCAAAGTCGGCGATCCCTTCGCCGAAGACACAGACATTGGCCCTTTGACCAGCGAAACACAGCGGCTTAAAGTCCATGGTTTTGTGGAAGAAGCGCGGCAGCAGGGCATCCAGGTGGCGACGGGTGGTACCTTGCTCGAAGGCGAAGGCTATTTCTATCCACCGACGATTTTAGTAGAGGCTTCTCAATCGGCAAGCTGTGTCCAAGACGAAATTTTTGGACCTGTGATTGTGGTGAACCGCTTCTCCGATGAAGCCGAAGCCATTCACCTGGCAAATGATGTGCCCTACGGTCTGGCAGGCAGCGTCTGGACACTCAACGTGCAGCGAGCCATGCGCATGGCGGCGGCTCTAGAGTGCGGCACGGTCTGGATCAATGACCATTTGCCGATCGCCAGCGAAATGCCCCACGGCGGCTTTAAGCAGAGCGGCATCGGCAAGGATATGTCCTATTACGCGCTAGAAGAATACACGATCGTCAAGCATGTCATGTTTGATATCACAGGCGATCAGAAGAAGGCATGGCACGCGGTGGTTTTTGATAGTTAAGAGGGGAGATACGGTTTTTGGAGGTAAAAGATGGCTGTAGAGGTTCGTCTTTTAACGGTTGAAGATTACCACCGGATGGCTGAAGCTGGGATTTTTCACTCAGAAGAACGGGTTGAGTTACTGGCAGGACAGGTCATCCAGACGGCGGTGAAAGGAACGGCACACAGCGTTGCTAACACTCGCACTCGGCGCTCAATTGAAAATCGTTTGGGCACTCGCGCTCTAGTCCGGGTGCAGGAGCCGATTCAGCTGGATGACTACTCTGAGCCAGAACCTGATATTGCGATCGTTATCCCCCGTTCATTGGAATATACCGATCACCATCCTGTGGCGACCGAGGTCTTGCTGGTCATTGAAATTGCCGATTCAAGTTTGAGGCTAGATTGCGGGATGAAGGCGATCGCCTGCGCCAAGTCAGGCATTGCAGATTATTGGGTGCTGGATATAGTCGATCGCAAACTCCATGTGTTTCGCTCTCCCAACGCTGAGGGATATCAAAGCGAATTGGTTTTAGGAGAAACCATGGATATTGCGCCCCTTGCATTTCCTGACTGCGTGATTTCAGTGCGGGAAATGCTGCAACCTGTGATGTAGGGGGGCGATCGTTTTTCTTTTGCCGAATACCGTGATTAAAAAGAGAGAGGCTTTAAGCAATTCGCCTGTTTCGCCTTTGAAAAAACTTAGGGAAGAGTTGGGGCTGTCTCAGGAAGGATTTGCCCGACAAATTGGCACATCTGCCCGCACCATTAGCCGCTGGGAAGCTGGAGACAGCATTCCTACTTTTACGATCGCCCAAATGAAATCTCTCGATTTACTACTTCGCGCCAACGACAAAACGCTGGAAGATTTGCCCGATCGCTTTGCCCCGCTTGATTAATACTTTAAGCAAAACACTATTGATCCTAAAATTTTCGGTGATGATTCTCAGCACTTTTGCTTCTTCTATATCGTAATATCCCTGTTAAAGGAATACTACGAACTAAACCTAAATTTGCTTTAAACACATACCGACCACCGAAAAATAAGCTAAAAACTTCTAGAATTTTTTCATTATATGCAAAAGCATATGATATTTTTAGGACAAAGAATTTAATATGTTAGGTAGCTGATGACCTCTGAGAACAAGGAAATTCCCAAAAAAGATGACTTTGCTTTGTTAGATAAAAAACTAGATTTATCGACTAAAAGTGTAGCGCTCGCAGCCGCAGTTTTCGGAGTGATTACTTCTATTTCTAATGTAGTCACTGGGATAGCTACAGCTCAGCTTACCCGTTCACAAGATTTCTCTACAAGAATTACTGCCTCGGTAGATATTTTAACAGGGGAAGATGAAAAGAAAGCTGCTGCTATATTTGGTAGCTTGTATCCTCTTGCAACAGATAAAGAACAAAAAAAGTTTTGATTCAATTAGCTCTAATTAATCCCAAAGAAAAAGTCTTATCAACTTTGATTACTCTGTTAGAGAAAGATACAAACCAGTTAGATCAAGAAATTCTTAAAATGCCTGAGATTCGACAAAAGATACTCTCTATAAGATCTAGTCTTGAGAAAAATGATCAAGTTGCTCAAGTATAGCGCTACGCACATACGTTAGGACACTCTTTAAAGGCAGCATCAACGCAATCTCGAAAGGTATCAAACTCATCCCATCGCTGTCGCATCCAATTCTTTAGCACGCTCCACCAGTGTTCAA
>JAHHHD010000016.1 GCA_019359505.1 Drouetiella hepatica Uher 2000/2452
CCGGTGGTTTGGTCATTAGAACAGGTACTGCACTGGTCACTTTGGCGCAGAACCCATCAAGCCACTGCTCGCTTCTTCCACTACAAAAGGCGATCGCACTCCTCTACTTAAATACCACTGTAATACTGAATGAGCGATTCGACAAGCTGGAAGTTAATGGTTGTACTGTTCATAAATTTTCTCCTTGGTACATTTTAGGTTTTAATGCTCGATCGCTCCTAGTGCTTTCAGAGTGGCTTTTTCTGCTTCAGTCAAGCCTTTTACCCCTGTAATATTCATCCCTTCATAAGGTCTCTTAGGTCTAAGCACTTGAAGACAAGTGTTGTTTTGCACATCCCATAGCCTAATAGTTCCATCTTCACTCCCACTTGTTAAAACTTGTCCATCCGGCTTAAAAGTAATAGATACTACCCAATTGCTATGTCCCTCTAGCGTTCTAAAGCAGTCACCAGTTTCGACATTCCATAGCTTTATCGTCCTGTCATGACCGCTACTGGCAAGAATTTGACCATTCGGACTGAAAGCAACTGCTCTAACTTGATTGTCATGTCCTTGTAGAGTTTTAAGGCATTCGCCGCTTGTAATACTCCATAGTTTTACTGTTCCGTCAGCACTGGCGCTTGCTAGGCATTGGTTATCAGGGCTAAGAGCAATTGACCAAACTCGATCAAGGTGTCCCTCCATCGTGTTTAAGCACTGACCTGTAAGACAATCCCAAATTTTTAGTGTTTTATCATCACTACCACTGGCTAAAATTTTACCATCCGAACTAAAGGCAAGCGACTTTATCAACTCGGTATGACCTTGTAAAGACTTTAAACACATCCAAGTTTTGCTATTCCAAAGTTGAATTATAGCTTCAGAGCAAGTAGCAAGTATGCTATCGGAATTAAAAGCCATTGGCATTACCCAATTATGACCGCTCACTTCTAACGTTTTAAAGCATTCATTGGTTTTCAAATTCCAAAGCTTGATGCTTCTGTTAGAACTTCCACTCACTAAAACCTGTCCATCAGGGCTGAAAATCAAGTTTGATACCCAGTTTTCGCTTACTTTCAGAATCTGGAAACAGTTGTATGTATTGGTATCCCACAATCTAAGTGTTCCATCATCACTTCCGGTTGCTAATGTTTGACCATCTGGACTGAAGGCAACAGACAAAACAAGATGATGATAGCCTTGGATAATCCTGAAGCACTGTCCACTAGACTTATCCCACAGTCTTGCAGTTTGATCATCTCCACCACTGGCAATAATTTGGTTATTAGGAGAAAAGCAAATTGAGCGAACCCAATTAGAATGCCCTCTCAAAATTTTCAGGCATTCACCTGTATCGACATCCCAGAGTCGTATGGTTTGGTCGAAGCCACCACTTGCCAGTAATGGACTATCTGAGCTAAAGGTTGCTGTGCGTACAGAAGCGGTGTGCCCTTCGAGAATATTCATGCATTCACCTGTATGAACCTGCCATAAACGCAATGTTCGGTCGTCATTGCTACCGCAGCTAACTAGCAGTTGACCATCAGGGCTGAATGCTACCGAAGTAACTGAATCAATATGTCCTTGCAAGACTCTTAAACACTTACCTGTATCGACATTCCAGAGTCGTATAGTTTGATCACCCCAACCGCCACAGCTAGCGAGTAGTTGACTGTCAGGGCTGAACGCAACGGATTGAACAGAAGCAGTATGTCCTTGCAAGGTTTTCAGACATTCACCTGTGTCAATATTCCACAGTTGAACCGTCTGATCTCCACCACTGCTGGCTAGAATTTGACTATCCGAACTAAAAGTTACTGCTCGGAGCCAATCAGAATGTCCTTGCAAGATTTTGAGGCACTTACCTGTGTGAATATTCCATAATCTGATTGTCCGATCGTTACTCCCGCTTGCTAGCAGTTGCCCACTGGGACTCAGTGAAATCGACCGTACCCAGTCAGTATGTCCCTTAAAAGTAGAGAGTCGTTCGCTGTCTTCTACTCGCCACAAGTGAATCTCTCCATTCGTGTCACCCGTAACCAAAATCTTTCCATCTACAGTAAATGCTACCGACAGCACGCTTCCCAAGCATTGAGTGAAGCTAGAATTTTTGAGATTTGCTTCAGCAAAGTTGACATCGCACAAATTAGCGCTTGTCAGGTCAGCGTCAATAATTATGGTACGAGAGAGGTTTTTGCCTACTAGACTTCCTTTATCAAGTTTAATTAGTAGTGTTGCCACATTACCACCAACATACTCAACCTCTGCTTCAGTTTTGTTCTGCGTTTCTTCAAGGATTTTAATTAAAGCATTTTGATTTGAGTGAACATTAGGAGCCAACACTGGCAACAGCAGATCCATCACTGCTTTTGATAATGGAATTTTTCCTATTCCTAGCCGTAATCTCTGCAAATCTTCACTCACGAAGTTCTTCAAAGGTGCGATCGCCACACTCCGTCCTGTCTCATCCAATGTTCGCTGAAAGTAAGCCGACCAGGTGTAATCTTGCGGTTCTGCACTGACACCTACACAAGACTGCATTTGTGCCAACTCCAGAAAATCAGGCGCGACTGCCCCTAACTCAGCTGCAAACTTATAGGCAACAAAGAATTCTAAGAGCGATCGATGGGCTGGCATATAATCCCCATCTGCATTGCGGATCAGCATTGTCTGCCCCATCATGTCGTAATGCCAATGATCCAGATCTTTTTCTTCTTGAACCACAGACCCAAACAAGCGACGAATGCGATCGGGAAACTCGCGATAGTTGAGGCTCATCCGGTCAGTGGACAACATCTCCCACGACAACTCACATAAGAAATAGAGCTTTTCTGCCAGTGAGGTAAACGTGCGCTCCTCCTTGATGTCTCGCTCCATCTTGCGTCGCACCGCATAAAGATACACCCGTGACATATCCACAGGCTTACCCGCCTCAATATCTGGTAGCGCTTCCAGAATCAACTCTGTCATTACTGGACGACGTGCCAGGTCTAGTAGCTGCGGATTGCCCATTACCTTTTCCACCGTAGCGGACTCCGCCTGCTGAGACATTACCTGCCGAATTTGCTCATCGTTAAATTTCTCCAGTTCTAGCACCTCAAACTGGGGCATTTCTCCCGTTAAGTTTGAGACTGATGCTTGCAATTGGGCGTTTAGCACATCCCGCCCTTCTCTAGCTTCTGGAAAATGCTCAGTCCGGCAAGTGAGAATGACCTTCGCCCCAGGTACCACCGCTTTCGCTAATTCCCAAAAGTTATTGATCATCTCCTGGCGATCGACCCGTGCTGCCATTTCATCAAACCCGTCGAAAATCAGCAGCAGTTTACCCATTCGATTCAGTTGCTCAAACGCAGAATAGGTGAGCGATCGCACCTCATGTTTGCGGAAGAAAAACTCTGAAAATAGCGACTCCACGCTCACTGCCTTAGCATAATCGCGTAGTGGAATCACTAAGGGCAAACGGGGACGCTCCACACCACGCTGCTGTGCCTCCCGGTAGCGTTTCAGAGCCTGACTGGCATAGTGAAACGCAAACCAGGTTTTACCCGTGCCAAACTCACCCAAAACCGAAATATGCTCTTTTGCCGGATCGTCTAGCCACAGGTCAATGTAGCCATCAATCCAGCCATCGCGATCGTCATAGCGGCTCATCCCCATCCGCTGCTTGGTGTCGGGGTCAATTTCCTCTTTGGTGCAGGCTAGCGGCACATACTTCTGCTCGATGCCCCGGCGCTGAATTTCGGATTCCAGCCAGTCCAGATAGCCGCCAAAGTCTGCATCTTGATCTAGCAGTTCATCGAATGTGTAGCAGCCTAGGTCATGATTCTCCTCCTTCTCAACCTCCTCTCGTGCCGCTCGACTGATGCGTCGCGCCGTTACCAGCCAGCCTTCATCTGCCCGCTGCACCTCTACCGACCGCCGCAACGCCTTGATGTCCTTCAGCCCCACCTCGCCATCGATGCCCCGTACCAGGATGCGATCGTACCGTCCCCGCCGTACAGGAATATCGATGATCCATTCAAAATAGTCATCTTGCCATACCTCATAGGACTCAAAGCGATAGCCTAAAGTCTCAAACCAACCCTTCATCTGCTGGGCGAGGGCAAAGGCTCGGCACTGGCTTTCCTGAAACTGGCGTTCTTGAATAGCTGCGGGAGTGGCGATCGCCCCAGGCAGTGCCGGGTAACTCTGAGCCGCAAGCCGCGCCATCTCTGTCCGCATTCCTTCCAGTGTAGGCAGCCGATGCAGCCGCTCTTGAATATTGCCAATTTGCCGATGCAGAGATTCAAGTTTCTGATTCGCTAAAACTTCAGCAGGCGTGCGGGTGCGCTTGGCAATTTCTATAAAAACCGCTGCAAACTGATAAAACTCTTGTCGAGCATCAATACCAAGAGCCTGAATTTGATCACCCAACGTATGCCCGGAGAGAAAGGCTTCACCTTCCTTAAGCAGCAGACTTGGATTGTTTTGATCTAATGCCTTACGAAAAATTTCTTGAATCTCTGCTTGTCGGAACAATTCCAGCACCGGCTTAGGCTTACCGATGCCATATTCCACCAAGGTGTACTGATAGACTGCTGTAAAGTCGGCAGGGGGGTGATCTGGGTCAAGATTGAGTTGCTTCAGTAGCTTGATGACAACCTCACTCCGCTGGAGCTTATTTTGAACCACTGGACTGGCAAAACCAACAATAATGTCAATTAGCTTTACTAGCTCAAGCACAGCTTCTCTCCTCCTGATTCAGTGCAGTCCCATCAATCTTTAATCGCTATTATCCAAACCCTAGGGTAAAAATAGTTGAATTAGGCGGATTTGCTTAATCTGAGTCTTGAACTTTCTCAGTCTTCTGACGACGCGCAGCCTGCACCAGCTTCACTCGATACAGATCGGCATCCTTGCGCCACACCACCCGATGCCCTTTCAACTCCGCACAGTGGTCTTCCAGGCATTTCTGCCAACCCCGACGATCGCCAATCTGTTTCCAATCATCTAGCAATCCCCAATCTGCTTCTTGCCGACTCAGCTTGGCGAACTTCTCGTGGAGCGGATAATCCGTCATTACCAGCAAATCCTTCTGATGTAGCACGGGCGGGTTGTCGCTATGGTCATAGTCTCGGTAGCTGACATGCAAATCCCGCAGGTCAACCTGCATACTGGTGTCTAGGGCAGGATGGGGATCAGCGTCAAAATCTGGATAGACCTGGTAAGAGATTTTGGGCTGACGGAAATGAAACTTGATCACATTTGCCTCTTCAGGACGACCGATCGTGCGAGAGGCGCAACCTTCGTAAAGACGGAGCAGCGGATCAAGGGCTTCGATCGCCGACACATGCACCCAAAGCGAATTGGGTAGCTTCTTGCCAACAGCACTGTTTTGGCAGCGAGCGCCGATGATCTCTAGATTGCCGAGGCTTAACAGTATCAAATCTGACGCTGTACAGGCTTGCTGATAGCCACCGAAGAGGGCTTTGATGTCGTTTTGCACGACTGAGGAAAACTCGCGCAGTTTGGGACGACGGCTGAAGTGGCTGAGGGCAAGATACACCAGCAAGTCCTGACGGCGCTTATCGGCGATCGCATCCCACTCCTGAACGTTGGTCGCCTGTAAAATCAGATGAAATGCTTTACGAAGCGTGCCAAATTCTGTCTGGATCGATGCGAAATTTTGAGTTTCTTCGGCGATGGGCAAGCGTCCGCGATCGCTGACAAACGCCATTAGGGGAGCCAGAAGCTCCTGGTATTCCTCAAATCGCCGGACGCTGGCTTTGACTCTGGGGGTCGTGGTGCGCGATCGAAACCGGGAAGCCCGAAAGCTCTGTGCCTGTGCTTCATCCCGAAACACTAAGTAGATACCCAGGGCGATCGGAATCGCATCGACTCTCAACACCTGATCGATGTAACCCTTCAGTTCTTCCTGCTCATAATTTTTCTGAAAGGTATTGCGACGCGTAATCACGCCATCGCCATAAATCACCGTGCCGCGAATGCGGTCTTCAACCAAAACCTGTGCGGCGACAATCAACACTTTCTGAGTCAGCGCCCAAGCCTTGATCAACGCCTCTCGCCGTTCTGCTGGATTTTCGATCACATTGATGACATAACCCAAATTGATGACATCGGCAGAGACACAGGGAGTATCAGGCTGATAGTGCGGGTCCCAGCCTGAACCCGAAAAGCCCTGCTCTGCCATGCGCTGAACATCTCCACCCTGCCCACAGCCGTAATCAAAAAACGTGGTTTCCGGCGTGAACAACCCTGCTTCTAGGGCTAAGCGAACAGGCTTAGAAAGAGCGGTACGAACCAAGGCAGCTTTGTGGCGATCGATCTTAGGCGGGCGATCGGCTCGGAGCGGACAAGCCAGCCGATGTCCATGCAGTTCAATTTGGTGAGCGTTCAATCGCTGCTGCCAGCCAAACCGAGTGCCAATCTCACGAGAGTTGTTGAGCAAACCCAAGCTAACCTGCTGTCGCGTTAGCTCAGCAAATTTGCTGTGGTGAGGATGGCTAGGCAAGAGAAAGGTTTCTTTGCGATGCAGCACGGGTGGATTGTCGGCATCTTGGTAATCACGACTGCTAACCTGTCCAGTACTCAGGTCTACTTGAATACTTTGCTGAAGGGCGGGATGGGCATCAGTCTCAAAGTTTGGGTAGAACAAATAAGAGAGTTTGGGCTGAGCCGTGCTGAATTTAATCAGCGTTGGAGCAATCGGCTGTGGAAGATAGCGTCGGGCAAGCTGCTCGTAACTTTGTAGTGTTGGGTCAAGATTTGGCAGAGCCGAAATGTGAATGTAAAATGCACCCAGTAGCCGTTTGCCGATCGCACTTTGATTACAACACGCCACAATTTCAGCGAATTGCTGCTCGATCGCCTCTGAAGCAAACGCTACTTGCTCTAAGCTGTCCATGATGCTCACCCAGTTGCTTAAAACCAGCATAGGGTATTGATCTAGATAAGGCAGAGAGAAAGAGTTTCAGTACGGTTATACTAAATCTAAGTAAATCTATCTTACCTAGTGCGTAAAATAGCGCTTTGGCTTTTTTACCACCACATCTAGCGTGATCCTCAAAATTTCTGCTACTGTTAGGAGCCATTGGGAAGACAAGAAGGCAAGCCATGAAGACCCTGAGTCTATTTGAAGAGGAGCGCCTGACGTTGCCGAAAAGCATTGAGCTATCGGTGGAATCGTTGCGTCACTATGGCTCTTTCTACAAACACTGGGCGATCGCCTTCTCTGGAGGAAAAGACTCTTCAGCTACCGTCACGCTCGTTGCCCATCTGATTGAAACAGGGCAGATTCCCAAGCCCGAAAGCCTGACGATCCTCTATGCCGACACTCGCCAAGAGCTACCGCCGCTCCACACGAGTGCGCTCAATATTTTGGATGCCCTGCGCGATCGCCTTCAGCCTCTCTTTAACAAAGGCAGTTTTGAAACTCGTGTCGTGCTGCCTGAATTGGATCACCGCTATTTTGTCTACATCCTGGGTCGGGGTGTGCCGCCGCCCTCAAATACGTTCCGCTGGTGTACGCCCAAGCTGAAAGTGATGAGCATGGAGCGGGAACTAGAGGCGTTACGCCAAGAGCGGGGCGAAAAGTTTCTGATGCTGACGGGAGTAAGGATTGGCGAAAGTGCTGCCCGTGACCAGCGGATCGCCGTGAGCTGTACCAAAGATGGTGGCGAATGCGGGCAAGGATGGTTTCAGCAATCTACGTCGAGTGCGATCGCCGATACTTTAGCGCCGATCGTCCATTGGCGTGTTTGCCATGTATGGGACTGGCTGCTTCATGCGGATTTGGAACTGGGTTTCCCGACGTTAGAGATTGCGAAGGTTTATGGGCAGGACGTTAGCGATGGGGAAGAGCCTATCAATGCCAGAACGGGCTGTATTGGCTGTCCCCTTGTCCAGAAGGATGCTGCACTCGATCGCGTTGTGGCCCAGCCGGAGTGGGCATACCTGAAACCCTTGGAAAAGCTTAGACCGTTGTATTGGGAAATTAAAAAGCCGCAGTATCGTCATCGTAAGCATGGAGAGATCAATAAAAACGGTTCTTTGGCAGCCAAACAGAACCGCTTGGGACCCCTTCATATAGATGCTCGTCGTTGGATGTTAGAGCAGGTTTTAGCGATTCAAGCAGAGGTAAATACGGCAGCAAAATTGCTGAGTAAACCAGAAATCAGCTTGATTAACGATGAAGAACTGTCGCGGATTGAAGAATTGATTGCTGCAAACACCTATCCTGAAAAGTGGGATGGGACTGAACACCGGGGTGATGAATGGCTTCCTGAAATTCTTCCCGATGGAAGCATTCAGAATCTTTTGTTTGATAATTCTGAATTTGATCCTGTTGGATGAGTCTCCAGACAATGGCTCTAATGGAGCTTAGACGACAAGGTTTGGCGGCGCTGTGCAAGGAATCAGACTAGCATAGTGCGCTTTCTTCACCAGTTTGATGCCGGGAAGCGGTGACTATACAAAAGATCACCACCAGTGGCAAGATGGGCTGACTGTAGCGGATATAATGACGCAGACTAAGGGACGTCGCAATCAAGTGTAATTTACTACAAAGTGTGAGAGGAGATTTATGGAGAAGCGAACCATTGCTGAGGCAGCGATCGAGGTACTGAAGGAAGCAAAGCAGCCCATGACAGCAGCCGAAATTACCCAGGTAATCCTTAATAAGGGGCTTTACAGCTTCAATACAAAAGACCCAAGGGCCATGGTGCGTGGGGCGATCGAACGGCGATGTGAGGGTGTCGATCGTAAAAATTCAACTGGAATTAGATTATTTAAGAAGCTTCCTGATAACAAGTATCAGTTAAAGGCATGATACGACGATCGGTACTATCTCAATTGTTTATCTACCTCTCGAATGAAAGCAGTAACTTCTTTCAGTAGAAAATCAATGTCATTGCTGGTAATGTTTAGTGCGCTTCCATCTTTTCGCTTTCCATTTCTGTGAACAATATCATGTCGATTTAGTATTGCTTTGAAAACTATTGAAAGATTCTTTGGAAAGCTAATACCCAAAGTATGATGGTAAAGCTCCCTTACTTTATCTAGCCTGTGATAAACCAAATCCATTAAGTATATTTGAACTTCATCCTTCAAAGAGTCAAACCGCAGAAATATCTCACCTAAATTTAAGGTTCTGGCTCGTAATTCTGGTGCTTTCTCTACCAATTTCCTAACACTTTCTTCATTAGAGAGTACTGTAGTAATGAATGCATCTGACAAATAACTTTCCATTGCCGTGATGATGTGACCATAGAGCATTCGATTAAGCGCTTGTTCTAATTCATCCTTCAAGTTTGGGGATTGCTTACTTAACTTTTCTATACTCTTAACTGCCGCTTCAAAATTTTTATAGAACTCCGTGTTCAGATTTTCTATAAAGTACTCATCTATATCATCATCCTTGGGAATTTTAGACCACTCTTTACAGGAAAAGTTATCTTCTATCTCTTTAGCAATCTTGAGAATAATAGCGGATGACAAAATGTCAGAAAATTCATTGTTTAGAACATCTAACGCCTCGTAGGGACCATCTAGGACAGACACAGAGTTCCCCTCTACATTATTTGCGGGCTTATATTCTGATAAGAACCACTCTTTTAATGCTCTAACTTGATACTCTAAGTCGCCGTCAGCGATATCTTGCAATGACACTGGCTTAATGCTATCAAGTTTTGGAAGATAGTATTTTCTTTGAGTCTTGCCCTTGTTGTTTTGGATTCTTTCTGGTGGCTCTAAAAAATAATATCGGTTATCTTCAGTCGAGATGAAATGTTTTGTCCTAGAGTATGACTTCTGTTCAGGAATTCCTTTACAATGTTTTCTGATCTGACCATTTACGATGTGGACTGGATCAGCAGTGTTGAACTCATAAAAGTTGTTTTTCACGATTTGTTGATAAGCTTCCTTTGCGGTCATGGGCTGACCTTTGATTCTCATAACTTCTTTGATGGCTTCAATAATGATCATGCCTAGTTCTTTTGAAGAATAAATTAGGTGAGGTCTTCATACTGAATAATTTCAGTGGATTTAAGGACTGTTATTATTAAGTTTTCGCTACTTTTAATGCTTGAATCAGCTGCTAAGTATCCGATACCCCGATGGAGATGTAGTCGAAACTGAGTTGCTAATGCCTCTCGATCTGTATCAAAGCCATCTTCGTAGCATCGTTGTTTAAGTGCTATCGCCAGTGAATCTCCGATCGCCCCTCCAAACACTTGCCAAGTCATCTCCACATTGCTGTCAGTAGGGACTGCAACAGGTGACGGTGGGGCTGGTTCTGCTAAAGAGCGGCAAAATGCCCAGCGGCAAAGGATGTTCCATTGGTCAATTTTGGTGACGCGCTTGAGCTTGATTAGCTGATCCTTGGCGGATTGGGAAATGCGAACTCGATCGACAGGGGGTTCCATAGGATTTACCAGAAGTAACCAGGCTTTACTTGAGTTTGATGCTTGGCGCGATCGTACTTCAGCAGATATTCACGGGCGATCGCACCATTCTCCCGCAACCGCTTCACCTCCGTCTTGCCAATCTCGGTATCAGTTGAGAGCAGCAGCACTTGGTGACTGGCTTGCGGAAAGTAGCGATCGACTAAATTATTGCGGTGGGAGGAATCAAGCCGACCCAAAGGGGTATCGATTGCCACAGGGAGTTGCCGACCAGAGGCACGGGCTAATCCCCACAGCAGTGAAATCGCCAATAGCTGCTTTTCACCAGCGGACAGCCGATGTTTGGGTACGGGCTGTCCCTCATAGTCAAAAAGGGAAAGGCTAAAGGTTTCAGTGTCAATTTGAACGCGCTGCACTAAGTTAGATTTGTGCAGCAAGTAGAGGAAGCACTCTGTCACTAGGGTTTCAAGCTGGTTGAGCTTGCGAAGCATTAGCTTTTGTTTGAACACTTTGAGCGTTTCTTGAACTTTGTCGATTGCGCTTAGAATATGCTCATCGTTCTTTTGGTCGATCGCCAACTTGCCATAGTCCATCAGTTCTTGTTGGGTACGAGCGATCGTCTGTTCTGCCTGTTCCAGAAGCCGCTGGCTCTGTTCACGATCGGCTTTGAGGCTCACAACATCCGTCTGCGCTTGCCGTACCTGCTGCACTAACTTGGCATAGATTTCTGGGGAAGCGGCAGTTGCCAAGTAGCGTTCGATCGTCTCAATCTCCTCCTGGCAGGCCTGAAGCTGCTGTAGCTGTTCCGCTGCTACTTCAAACTGATGAGGTAGGGCGTATTGCAGCGTGTGGGTGAGTTGATGCAGCGTGTCTACATCCACACCCAGCCAGTTTTCGACCGTTTCCTGGGCAACTGCTTTGTCCTGTTTCGCCAAAAACGATTGGATTTGCTTTACCTTCCTTGTCTCTAAGTCCAGCGACTTAACAAACTGGAGCAGCTTTTGACTCCGTTCTTCCAACAACTCTTTGGCAACTGACCACTGCTGTTGTCGAACTTCCTTCTGAGCTTGAGCTTCCGCCTGTTGAAGTAATGGCTGAATCAGTGCCAAAGGCAATACTCCAGATGCGATTTCACGTAAGGCTGCACGATGAGCATTAGCGTTGTCTCTTACCTGCTGTAATTGGCTCTCTTGCTGAGTTTGCTCTGCCGCAATTTTCCCCCCTTCCGATAGAAATCGTTCTTCTGCCTGCCGCCGGTTCTCCTCTACTTTTTCCAATTTTTGTTGAACCGCTGCGGTTTTCTTTTTAAGGGTACGGCGTTCTTCCTCCTGAACTTCTAGGCGTTGCTCAATGTCTAATAGCTGCGCTTGCTCTTGAGCAGTTGCTATGGCTTTACGCTTGCGAGAAGTCAAGACATCGAGATCGGCAGAGAGGCGATCGGGCAGTTCGAGTCCCAGTAGCGATCGAATGGCGCTGGTGACAGACTGTGGCAGTGTGTCCTGGTCAGCCAATTCGCCGACCTGCTCGCCATCAAATAGGAACAGGCGGGAGATTCCCAGGGGTAACAAATCCTCAATGCGCTCATCCCATTTCTGTGCAAGATCGGGGGCGATGTCTTCATTGACGGTAATTCTTAGGATGTCTCGATGACTAATCTGCTCAGTCCAGGTACGGTAGATTCTAAATTCGGTGGGTTGCGCCTCGTTATTTAGCGTTTGCTGAAAGCCCAGTTCGATCGCGGCATCTTGTGCCTGCCGATTAATGCACTGTTTGAGGAATTCGGGGTAGCTGAGGTTGCTGCGAGTTGAACAGGAAGCGCGATGCCCATAGAGTGCCAGACGGATAGCATCCATCAGCGTCGTTTTGCCACCGCCGTTCATGCCGCCGAATAGAATGATGCTTTGCTGATCCTTTCCAGGACGCAAATTGAACACCCACCGCCCTTTGTAGGGACCAAAGTTTTCTAAAGTTAGTTCTTGAAAAATCATGTCGCCGCAACTAAAGGAATGACTGTGATTAAGTCGGAGAAGCGATCGAAATCTTTCACATTATGGGTCAATAGCCGATCAATCCCAGAGGTGAGCAGGGTGGCGACGATATTGGCATCATGAATTTGACGACCGCCCATCGGGATAGTCTGGAGCAAATTTAATAATCTTGCCGTAACTTGGAAACTATCCTCAGCAATCTGAAAGCGTTGCTCAAAAAACTGAATCCTTTCAACAATGACTTCAGGCGGTTGAATATTCACAAAGGTTTGAGGACGCGTTAATGCAGCAATAAATTCGCGCAAAATTTGCCGACTGATCCATAAGTCTGCCCCTGAGTTATCCAGGTTTTGCAATCTTTCAATGGCGAGTTGATGATAGGGTGCAGAACTAACGTTGGCATAAATCAAAACATTCGTATCAACAAAAATAGCTCTATCGCCCGAAGTCACCATACATATCCTCACGTCTTAGTGAAAGATCAGTGGGCCAGGGGCCATAGTCATCCACTGGAAATTTGAAGGGTTGGCGTTGCTCCTGAGTAGGCTGTTCTTCCATAACTAAAACAATCTGGTAGTCTCCAGCAGGAATTTCTGGAGGAAGCTGAATTTTTAGTTCATGATCGGAAGTAATTGTGGCTGTAATCTGTAGGGTTCGCATCGTTGGATGGCTCAGTGCTAACTTGTCTTTTCCAATTATGGACTCTCGCTGATTCAGATTTCCTGACGGTTGCCGAATTTTAGGTTTGCCCAGGAAGGCGCTGGCTGAGTCTCTTGGGTCGAGGCTGTGCCATCGGTTAGCTGTTTGACGGTCTCTACATCTCCAGCTTTGGCAGCTTTTTTGATGTTCCAGTTGCGGTGGGCGTTGTCGATCGCCTCTTCTTTAGGACGAGAACTGGTGTCAAAGTGTTTTTCGAGGGCATCGATGATTCCAACCCGCCGCGACATGGTTTGAAACTTGCGCTCGGTGCTGAGGAGCCGAGTCATGAGTTCAAAGTGCATGGGGTCATCGCAGATTTCCTCTAAGATGCTCCATTCATCTAAGCCAAGTTGAGTGCTGCCAGCGTTGGGGCGGGGATCAATAAAGTCTTCCCCTGTCACCTCTTTGTAAATTGATGGCAGAACATCGTCGAACTCGTGAAATTCCTCTAGCCAAATCCGGCGAATCTCGCTGATTTCATCGATCGCAATCAGTTCAATGTTTTGCATTAACGCAGGGGCATTTTCCCGCACTTCTGTTTGAGCCTGGAGTACTCGTCGCAGCCATTCTTCTCGCCATTGCTTGGTGTAGGGACCTGGAATATTAACAATTTCTTTGGCATTCAGACTGTCCACATTGCGCTCGTACAGTTGAATTTGTCCTTGTCGCCGTCGAAAATCACGGCGATCGAGGTCATTCTCCATATCCAGTTCGTTTCGTAGATCGAGGAGCGGCTGCATCCACTCTTTTTCTTCATCATTTTGGATCATTGCCTCCATTGATTTGTCGGCGCTGACCAAAGTGCAGACCCAGCAGCCAAACCGAGAGCTACCGCAACTTGGCGTAGACGTGTCAACAACCAAGGGACATTCGTTGTCTGCCGTTGCACCTCGATACATGGCAAATAGGTCTTTGTTGTTATTGCCCCAAGGGTTTTGCCATTGCAGCAAATACAGCCAAACCTCATCGGTGCGCCAATCTTCGATTGGGGTATAGATGAGGGAGTTCGGGCGGCTGGGGTTGTAGTTGAGGTGAGAAAAGACACGCCAGTTGCGGTGCTTTTCCATCAGGGCTGCCCGCGATGCGCTCTCAGCCTTGCGGGTTCCCAGAACTAGAATAACTTCGCCACTTTCGCGGATTTTCTCGCAGATGTAGTTATCTGACGGTTTGATCTTGAGACGCGCGGTACACCAGCGAAATCCTTGCCGTGGCGCAGGATAGCCTTTGCCAATGAGATTTACCCAAAAGGTATCTTTGACGGCGGGTTTAAGCAGAATTGGCTCAATGGGCATATTTTTCTCTTTGGCAACCGCCCCCATCACGGTGAGCGATTTATCGACCTAGGCAGAGACGACCAGATTTTTGACCATCGTATCGGTGGTGATGACATGAATGGTCTTGGTACGCTTTTCAGGGGGAAGGGCGGCGATCGCATTCCACACTAGCTGAAGCACCGCTGTCGAATCTTTACATCAGAATAGTACAAATGAACTTCAAGTGCTATAATAAGTTTACGTAAATGTTCTTCAGGAAAGCAGATGAGCGCACGGATCGAAAAATTCTATCCTTTGTTGCTTGGCTTCTTGGTAGGTATTGCAAGTCTTTATGCTGCAAAAATCTATGGAGTTTCTGAGAACTTTAAAGATATTTTCTCCGCCGTCATTAATATTTGTGGAATTACAATAGGATTCCTTGCTACTGTAATAACAATCATTCTTGCATTTAATGATCAACACGTTATCAAACAGCTTAAGAAGACTGGTAGTTATAAAAGAATCTTTAATTATTTTATAAGCTCAATTCAATGGTTCTTTACAATATTGTTGCTAAGTGCAATTGGCTTAGTCCTTGACTTCCGTACGAGTTCAGCTTGGCAGCCATATTTCATTGGCTTATGGTCATTTGCACTTGCTGCTGCTTTTCTCAGCTACTACCGAGCAATTGATATCTTCACCGTTATTCTTCGTTCGCTAGATTAGTCTCTGGTTTACCTCCTTTAAACTAAAGATTTCGTCTTGTCGTCTCTGCCAAGCTCTACGAAGTGCATCACAACGTGAAGTGTATGGAATACTGCGCTCCTGCCCCATTTGCAAGCTTACAGTCTCTCTCATTGTTTCTTTGAGCAGATTTTTGATATGGATAGCTTCATTATCCTCGTCTGCCCCTGAAATCCTTATTCTAGAGATTTCTCCTGGATGCTTGCCTTCCCATCTAAGTAAAGATTTCACTGTAGTTTGTGTGCTGCTTGTGTCCAAGGAATCATTTTTAAGATGTCCAATAGAAAACTTTAGACCGATACTTGGTGCTTTGTACTTATTCATCAAATCAATTTCTTGTTTCACACTCAAACCTTGATCTTGGAGAAATTCCATATTGTTTACTTCTGCAACTCGAAGTCGGTATTCGAATGTCCTAATACTCCTCAACCTCCCAAGTCGCTGCAAAGCATCTTTCACAATAATTGGATCTGCAAAAATCTGCGATTGAAAGAGGTTTAATACAGAGCATCCCAAAATTTCCAAGTATCTCAGAAAGGAAGGAATAGAAACTCCTACTTGAGTAGCGTGAAAAAGCAAAGTTTTAGTTGCAGAGTGATATAGAAAAGCTGTTTGTTCTCCTAAGCCCTTGTTCACTGGAAGATTCAAATCTTCGACTCCACCTTGCAAGCCCGCTATGAAAGGCAACCCACTCATGCGAATTCGCACTATTTCGCCTTCAAGAAATTTATTACCAAGATTTTCCACTTCTAATAGTCGATGTATGCGAACGGGTGCGGTGTTAACAGTCTGTGTTCTATCGTTCTCAGGTAAAGCATATATCTGTTTAAGGAAATCCTCAAAATTCAAGTTTGCATTTTCCGGCATTTCAATGGTGTAAAAATCTATCCTGGCAACCTTAGTCATTAGTACAGAGTAGTTAGGTGAAACACAACATTGCGCTAAAGATAGCGTGATCTTAACTTATGCTCACCAAAAATAACTACATCTGTACTATTTTCTGCTACTCTACTTGAATTCTTCGGCTAGCAACGCTAATAAACTCCCCTGTATTTTTAATTTCAACAGGATGGCTCCACTCGCTACCCGCGATGATATTGCGGTTGTGCAATAACAGAATCATGCGATCGACGGCTTGACGGGAAGCAGTGAGCGTCATTTTTACAGGTTCATCATTTGGGGAAAATCGAACAAAACTGTCCATAGGCGGTTGGTCAGAATCGCCTGAAGAGCCTCTATCAACGAACATTTTAAGCACTCCTTAAGCTACAAAGAGAAACTGTCACACTAAATTGTCACAGTCCATTTAGTCTTTATAGATTATCACAGTCCATTTGGACTGTATACGAGAATGCAAACCTCTGACACGATTGATTATGCTTCAGTCAAATTGTGCAATTTAGAGGTATGGGTAAGGCAGGAAGAGTTCTGAAAGCGGTTATGGAAAAGTACGGCATCAGTCAAGGAAAGCTTGCTGCCGTAATGAATATTGGCTCTTCTAATGTCTATCGTTGGGCGAATGAAGTGAGAGATCCGACATCAGAAACTGTCATTGCCATTATCAAAGCACTAGAGGCAATTAATCCTGATGCAGCAGCAGAATTTAGAAGTCGGTATGTTGATGATTCGGAAGCTTAGGCGATATTCCAGCGTTGACGATGCCAATCCAGTGATTCAAGTCTTGGATAGTGAGTGGCTTGAGTCGGTAAATTGATTAGCTCTCCATCAAAATCCTTCATCGATCTTGTGTCTTGGGGAGATTCTTCAGTAAAGCGATCGTGCGGAATGATAATCCGGTAATCTTCGTTGATGCCGAACCATCCGCGATCGAATGCCCAATGATGATTTTTGCAGAGCGCTAGACCGTTATCAAAGCGATCGTCTCTAAATTCAGAGAATGGTTTAATGTGCGCTCCGTCCACAATATTCTGACTATCCAAACTAATGATTCTCAGTCTACAAAACGCGCAGCGCTGACCGTACAAGGAGACAACTATTTTTCTAAAGGCTGCATCCCTAACAACGGTTTTTGCTTCGTCTGCTAGATCCTCGACGCTGTAGGTTTCACCGCCTTTCTCAAAAAGCCGTAACTGAAATTCCTGAAAAGCATCAACCTGATACAGGGTTTGGAACTCTCTTTCCCATTCAGAAAACCATTCTTGGACTATGGCAGTTATTAAATAACTTCTTGATTCTGAATCATATAAAAGATTAAATAGATCGTCATCTAAAAAAGCATAGTTGACTGCATTTCTCAAAGCCGTCAAGCTTTTGAGTTTAACTTTGGCAGCGATCGTAGACTCAAATCCAGGATTAGGCGACAAATGCCAAAAACCATCGCCAGTTAAATGATAAAATGGTAAGGCGATATCTGAGCGATGAATATCTGAACCTAAATGAGTCCAGTATTTCAGGAACGTAGAAATCAACTCAGCCGATAGAAAAATCTGATTTTGTTGAATTTCGCCTTGCTGAAGTAACTCAATTACAGACAACAGTAAGATCGGTTTATGAGGTGCAACGCTACCATGAGCGCGATCGACTCGTAATTTAGAAAACTTTTTCACGTAAAAGCTGAGATCTTTAGTCATCTTGGATCACGCCTCATCAATAATCTGCTGAATTTCCTCAAATCTGCCAGGAAACCATCGAGCGATGAGAACTGTCATTAAGCTACTTCTGGAAAGTGGATCTTGTAGGAACTCAAATAAATCCTCATCTAAATGAGCGTATTTTATTGCTTGTTTAACTTCTGATAATGTTTTTAACTTAATCTTAGAGGAGATGAGATTTTCAAAACCTGGGTTAGCCCATAAGTGCCAAAACTTACCGCTTCTCATGTGAAAAAATGGACGAGAAATATCTGGGTTATGTTGCTCTGAGCCTAGAAAATTCCAATATTTATGGAATGTGTCGCTTAGTTCAGAAGACAAATAAATCTCATTTATGCTTATGGTTTCTCTCCTAATTAAGTCAATGACAGATAGCAGCAGAATTGGCTTATGCGGTGCAACTCCATGAGCGCGATCGACTCGCAACCGTTGAAACTTCTTAGCATAGTAGCTTAGAGCTTCTATCTTGGCTACTTCATCTCTCATTAAATGACTGCACTGTGATCCGTACTTTCAAACTTTATCAGAACACCCACAATAAAGCTGAGTCGAAAGAAGTCCCTGCCAAGACCGCACATTCTCAAACGCCAGTACAGGCGCTAACCCAAACTTTTGACACTCCCGCGCCCACTGCTTCACCAAATGCCGATATGGATAAACGATTAGCAACGACTGAAGCTGGATTTCCTCATAGAGTTCCGCCGCGATCGCCAGTGCCGTAATGGTTTTCCCGCTCCCGGTTGCCATCTTCAGCGTGCCTTGCCCCTTGTTGGTAAACCAGTTGGCGATCGCTTCCTGCTGATAAGGACGCAGGGTTAACCAAGCTGGAGTCACCGGATAAAAAGACGGAGTGTTAGATGGCTCTGAAGGGGAGATAGAATAATCGCCCTGCGGCTCCTGACTTTTAATTGCAGGCTGCTCCGTCACCGGAAATTGAGTCGGGCACAGCCGCAAGAGCGATCGCCTTGCCGCTTCAGGAAATTCTAAAATCTCCAGCGTTGGAGTCTGGTTTTCCCAGAGGCGTTGAAAGTCCTCAAGTTTCTCAGTAACCCGCTCATCATCCCCCGATCGCCATGAACGAAACACATCTACACACTCAAAATTATCGATCAGCCCGCTAGCACTCTCATTTGCTGATCCTGTGAAGACAACGACATTGCCATCTGCGTCTCTAAAAATTCCCAACTTTTCATGGTAAATACCGCGCTGATAGGGGTCTTGATGCACCGCTAGCTTGATTTCCAACAGCCCCTTGCTCAGTAGCCATGCCAGATAGCCCAGACGATCGTTGGCAGTTGATTCTGGCTGCTCCAGTTCTTGCAGCAAAGAGACTGTGATCACCGCTTCTCGCTGCTTTAGACCTTGGGCGATCGCCTCGGCATCGTCCTGGGATAGGTGAGGAGAGGCAATCAGCCGCATTTTACCGCCTGACTGAATCAGCGCCGTAACGCCCTTGGCTGCTGCCGCCAAGGAAGAACTGGAAAAGAAGCCGACCGCGCGATCGTAGGTAAGCGATCGCTCTAAGCAAGGAATGTAAAAATCTTCC
The DNA here is from genome assembly GCA_019359505.1 of Drouetiella hepatica Uher 2000/2452. GTDB lineage: Bacteria > Cyanobacteriota > Cyanobacteriia > Elainellales > Elainellaceae > Drouetiella > Drouetiella hepatica. Next base: position 19,222 of record JAHHHD010000016.1, read on the forward strand.
AGTAGGCTGTGGCGGTCACTACGATATTGATTGCGTAGATCGAGATGCTTCAAACTCAATGAGACTGCCCCCAACTGTTCTGTCTCTAGTCTGCCCCACTCCACAGCAATCGGATACGACGACTAAAGCCGCCGCGCTCAGTCTGTCTCCGCTTCTGTTCTGCTAACACTGCCTCGTGGTCAATGTTATGGGCTGCCATAAGTGCATTCATTACTTCACATAGATCGGCTAACTCGGCAACCAACTCTGTAGAAGCTGCTGCTGAAGCTTCTTGGGCTTCTTCCATCAGTTTTGCCCGTAGTGCTTGGTGAAATTCCTCCTTACTCATGACTTCTACCGCACACCTCTGTCCTGTCGCCTGAATAATTTCGGGGATGCGATCGCGTACTAACTTGTTATAGACCTTTCTCATTTGCTTGTATTGATTCAATAGTTCTAAGTGATGGTATCAGTTTGGGCTACCTCATTGGGCTGCTTGTCCTTGCTACACTGAATCTAAAGCACCCAGAGACAGCAATGCAGATTACACTGGAAATCCCTGACGACTTGGCTTCCCAGATAGGATCTTTAGAAGACCAACTCCCTCAGATCCTACAGTTGGGACTACGGGAATTGCACGCAGGTGCTCAGGTCGGTTTTACTGGAGCAGCAGAAGTACTGGAGTTTCTGGCTGCATTGCCGTCTCCAGAGGAAATTATCTCATTGCAACCCTCTGAAACCCTTCAGGCTCAAATCAACAGCTTGCTGGAGAAAAATCGTACACAGACGCTAACAGTAGACGAAGAGCAAACCTGGCAACAATACCAATACCTTGAGCATCTCGTTCGGATTGCAAAAGCTCAAGCACTGATCAAGCTAAAACAGCGTGCTTTGTGAGTAGCTATATCCCCGCCGCATTGCGTCGTTTAATATACGACCGGGCCAAGGGCTGCTGTGAATACTGTTTTACGCCCGAAATCGCTTCGTTTGCTTCTCACGAGGTTGACCACATCATTGCGGAGAAGCATGGTGGGCTGACGCAGGAAGATAACCTAGCTTTATCCTGCACCCTTTGTAACAAGCACAAGGGATCTGATCTCGCTTCGATCGACCCCCAAACGGGAGAAATTACACCTCTATATCATCCTCGACGCGAGTACTGGCTTGAGCATTTTTGCCTTGTAGGGGCAGAATTTACTCCTTTGACTCCAGTGGGTCGAGTGACTGTTCGCCTACTACAACTGAATCGGAGCGATCGCGTCAAGGAACGCCAGCTATTTATCAAAGCAGGTGTGTTAGATTTACCCTCTGCAAAAAGCTAAAAGCTATTTCAATCTTTTGAGGGCGATCGCCGAAGTAGTTTGCAATTTCGCCCCATCCCCACTGAATTCAAATGACCTAACTTGCACCAAAGTGACCCAAAGTTTTATTGATTGGGGGAAAATTGGGGGAATTTATTAACAAAAAGCTTGAAAGCCTAATCTTTGCGTTGTTTTACGAGGACTGAAAATCCTCGTGTCACCAGTTCAAGTCTGGTTCCTGGCATATAAGTAAATCAATGTACGGCCGCACGATAAATGTCGCTGATCGCAAGTGTGACTGTGCATGTAAAGTGGCGCAATTTTCAGGTCTATGCGTTGATCTTCCGCTTCCTGTCGTTGGATGTATTGTCGCACCGTTGCTTCTTCGCGTCCCACCGTTGAGACGTAATACCCCCGCGCCCAGAAATGTTACCCCCACAAAGTTCTTTCGCTTTCCTCCATAGTTGCGCGCGATTGCATAGAGCTTCTCTCCGCCAAAAGCGTAGGCACTCTTGCCCTTGAAAAATCCTACCACTTGAGATACCGAGTGCTTTGGTGGAATTGAGATCAGCATATGTACATGATCCGAGCACAAATTCCCTTCTTCAATCCGGCACTCTTTCTGCCGCGCTAATTCATAGAACACTTCTCTTAGATACTGCCGTAGCTCTTTGTACATCGCTTTGCACCGATACTTTGGGATGAACACCACCGGGTATTTGCACTCCCATTTTGTATGACTTAAACTGCCTGCGTCTTTCATAAGTCTTCTTTGCACCTACCCTTCCTTGATAAGTGGTAAAGAGACTCTTTCCTACACTTACATCTCTGTCAAACTGTGACTCCTGGAACCGTCAAACTTTGCGAGTTCCCCAGCAGAGCTGAGGGTTTACCCGATTAAGTTAAAGACACTCTTGCTTAGCAGCAGAAGTACCTGCATGGGTACTAGGCGATCGCTGACGCAACACCTGAGAATGGGTGCAACGGCGTTCTGTTAGAGATAGTAGCTCAGAAAAATTAGAGGTTAAACTGCTCACGCCACAAAGGTTTAGGAACAGCGGCATATAGGAGACAAGCATGGCAGCTACCTTAAGAATCAGGAGCATCACCTGTATTCCTTGTTTGAGAAATAAAAAGCTTAGGATATGCGTTCAAAACGCGCCTCAGTCAGGGCAATGTAAAACAATTACACTTTGCCCAAACGGGAACTCTCAGCCCATTAATCTTTCCTTTCGGGTCGAGGGTAAAATCTGCTTCTACCAAATCGGTGAGTCTGAGCCAATTTACACGAGCTATCCTTCCGTTAGCCCGCTTCAGAGCGACAACAGAACCATAACTTTGCAGGCTACTATCCAACAGGCTGGAGGCTGTGAATTGAGATTATCTTATAGGGTTACCCCGAACCAGAATGTACTAGCTTTTGCATTAGATTTTGTGGTTCTCTCCGCGACCACCCTGATTCGCTACATAGGAGATTTCCTCTCTACCCTCTTTGTCCTCTTGTTTAGCCGATCGCAACTAGAGGAACAAGATCCACTCATCGAGGACACCGTAACGCCACCTGAAGAACCGTCTACTGAAATCCCAACAGAGACTTCTACCGAGCAAACTCCTCCGCCAGAAGACTCTTCTCCAAAAGACAGCGATCTATGACCAGCAAAGGGCGATCGCAAGTTTCAAAGCTCAATATTGGTACTTCGATCGCACTGGGTCTGATTCTGGCGTTTAGTCGTGCGACCCAAGCAACGGCACAGCAGATACCCGATCAAACCCTGGGACGCGAACGCTCACGAGTTCAGCAAAATGTTGAAGTTCGAGGCAGACAAGGCACACAAATTGGGGGCGGTGCTATCCGAGACACCAATTTGTTTCATAGCTTTCGCCGCTTCGATGTGCAAGCTGGACAGCGCATCTATTTTACAAATCCATCGGGTATCAACAGTATTCTGGTACGGGTGACGGGCAGCTCGGCTTCTACAATTAACGGCGTACTCGGTGTCGCGGGAGATGCCAGCCTATTTTTGCTTAACTCCAACGGCATTCTATTTGGAGAAAACGCCCGATTAGATATCAGAGGAGCCTTTGTTGCTACGACGGCGGCTGCCATCCACTTTGCCGACCAGGGCAGCTTTAGTGCCACTGATCCTGATGCCAATTTACCCCTGCTAACCGTTCAACCATCGGCTTTGCTCTTCAACACGCAACCTCAACCGATCGTGACCCAGCAGGCACAGCTAGAGAGTAGGACTGGCTTAGCCTTGTTGGGCGGGAGAGTGCAGGTGAACGGCGGTCTACTTCAATCAGAAGGGCAGATTGCGCTGGGAGGACTGGCAGAATCAGGGCAGATTGCGATCGCCCATGAAGCAAACCGCTGGCAAATCGACTTTCCTACGCAAGCTAGACGATCTGATGTAGTAATCGATGGTCGTCGGAGTATCCCCAGTACAGCCAGTCTTAAAGGCAATCAGTTAACCATCCATGCAAACCAGATTCAGCTCGATCGCGCCAGTCTAAGAGCAACCCCAAGCGCTTCTGGTACACCTGGCAGCATTCAACTGGAAGCTCAAGGGGCGATCGAGCTAAATGAAAGTGGACTCAGTAGCGTTAGCTTTAGTCAATTGAACGCTTCCGGTAATGTTGGGTTAAAAGCGAATGGCAATGTAACTCTACAATCCAGTACGATCGATAGCTCGACCTTCGGCAGTGACGATGGCGGTAGCCTCGTCATTCGCGCTCATGCCCTCGCGCTCAACGATAGTTCTGCCTTATTGACCGTCACTACAGGTGCTGGCAATGCAGGAAATATTTTTGTTTACACCGATACAGATATTACCCTACGGGACAGCAGTCATGTCTCTGCTGCGACCGATGCCAATCCAACTCTGGGACTGGGTGATGGAGGAGAGGTGATTTTCTTGTTTGGCGGTACACTCTCCTTGTTAGATGATAGCTATGTCACGGCGATCAGCCGTGATCAGGGAGAGAGCGGCACGGTGCTTCTTACCCAGACCAACCCAACTCGGAGCGCTACTGAACCGCTGACTGTCCTGGATGCTCAGCTCATCGATCGCGCCTGTAGCACTGCTGACACTCACCTGAATAAGTTTGTCATCACGGGTCGTGGGGGGATATCGCCTAACCCCACAGATTCCCGCAGCCTTGAGGCGGCGATCGTAGACTGGGCAAGTTTGCCAACAGAACCGAGGCAGGAGCAGCCGATTTCACGGCAGAATAGCCGAGTAGCTGACCGTCGAGCAATGCGGACTCCAGCCCCATCCCAGATTACCGAGGCTCAGGGCTGGATTAGGGATAAAAACAATACCATTACTCTGGTAACGCAAGCCTTGGCGATCGCGCCCCAATCTGGTGGGTTAGGTAGCCTGAGCTGCAATCCACCCCAAGCTACTGAAGTTGGGGAGTAAAGCGATCGCTTTACCCAGAATCAGGAGATCGCAAAGTCTTCCTATTTTTCCTAAAAGCTGGATTTCAAAAGCGCTCCGCGCTTTTGAAATCCAGCTTTTAGGGTTTTGTGGCGCGCTCCGCGCGCCACAAAACCCTAATTTGAGATCTACTGAGAATGCGCAGGTTACTATTGTGCCTCCGGAGAGCGTCTGGGTGTAGTGTAAAGAGGTTGCTCATAGTTAGAAGCAATGCATTTCTCCAATAAGTTAGAAGCTACGATTAGCCGCAACTCCAGTCTTCTGATCGTTGGACTTGACCCTAATCCAGAGATGATGCCTGCTGGCTATGGCGATCGCTCCAGCCAGGATGCGCTCATTGAGAGCCTGCGGGCTTGGTTGCAATGGACTATTGCTCAAACAAAAGATTTAGTCTGTGCTTACAAACCTACGCTGGGTTTTTATCAAGCTTTGGGCAGTGCGGGAATGGAATTGCTTCAAGATATTCTTCATTCCATTCCCTCCCATATTCCCGTCATTCTGGATGCCAAGCACAGCGACTTAAATACCAGCAGTTTGATTGCCCAAACGGTTTTTATCGAGTGGCAAGTTGATGCAATCACACTTAGCGCTTACCCTGGGCAGGATTTGGTTGCTCCCTTTTTGGTTTATCCCGGCAAGGCAGTATTTGTGCTGTGTCGTACTGCTAACGCATCTGCTGCCAAATTACAGGAAGACCCAACATCTGAATCTCCTTTCTATCTCCATGTCGTTCAGGAATCCAAGAATTGGGGCACGACCGATCAACTGGGATTAGAGATTGGGACAACGACACCAGATGTACTAGAGAAAGTGAGGGCGATCGCTCCAGAGCGGCTGATTCTGGTGCGGAGTATCTGGCAGGAAGAGGTGAGCCTGCCTCAAATCTTGGCAGCGGGATTGAACCACAACGGAGAAGGGCTGCTGATTCCGATCCCCCAAGACTGGATGAGCCAGGAAAATTTAGCTGAGCAGGTGCGATCGCTGCGAGAGCAGGTTAATCAGGTCAGAACGCAGACGGTTCAAGAAAACTTAAGCTGCGATGTATGGTTCTCTAATGTCTGCACCCTGAAGCAGCACCCACACCTGGATTTGATTTTGCAATTGTATGATGTGGGCTGCATTCTTTTTGGCGACTTTGTTCAAGCCTCTGGAGCCACTTTTCCCTACTACATTGATCTGCGCAAGATTATTTCTAACCCACAGCTTTTCCAACAGGTGTTGAGCGCTTATGCAGAAATTCTTAAAGACTTGAGCTTCGATCGCATTGCCGGGATTCCCTATGGAGCTTTGCCCACTGCGACCGGACTGGCGTTGCAGATGAATCGTCCGATGATCTTTCCTCGTAAAGAAGTCAAGGCTCACGGGACGCGCCGCATGGTTGAAGGCAATTTTGAGCCGGGAGAAACGGCTGTGGTGGTAGATGACATTTTGATCAGCGGCAATAGCGCAATGGAAGGAGCCGCCAAGCTTCAATCTGTAGGACTGAAGGTGCTGGATATTGTAGTGTTTTTAGATCACGAACAGGATGTTAAAGATAGGCTACGAACCAATGGGTATCAGCCACACTCGGTGCTTACAATTTCGGAGGTGATCGAGACACTCCAGCAGGCAGGTCGCATCAGTGAAGCAGAAATGGGAAGGTTTAAGTCGGAGATGCATTAGAAATTATCTGACACAACGATCTAATCCTATAAGTTCGCCTTGAGAAATAGGACTACCAATTTGTAGGGTTAAGCGCGATCGCTCCTTCAATGAAGTTTGTAGCAGAATGACTGCTCAAGCGAGACAAACGGCAAATCTGCGGGGGCAAGATACTTGGCATAACAAGACAGCCAGAACCCCTTTTTCAAAATAACTCTTCTGCCTCTTCAAGAATTTCGGTTTCAGAATCCTCAGAACTCATACTGGTTTTGGCGTTGCTGATTTTAGCTATGAAATTTATTTTGAGAGGTGCGCGGAGCGCACCTCTCAAAATAAATTTCATAGCCGGATTAAGCAATGCCCTGGTTTTCTCTGTAGATGAGTAGGGGGAAAATAGCCCGTATTGTGATACGTGAGTTTCCACACACCCTGCACTCATAGGCCCTCTGAGCAGCTCGTTCGCTGCAACTCTAAATTTAGACGAGTAAGATAGGCGAAGACAAGCAATGTGGGTAGGGTAGCCAGCGTGAACCGTTTTCGCTTCTCTCAGCAGTCATCAGAACCGCCAGAGGCACCTTTGGGTGGGCGGTATCAGCTCATTGAAAAATTGGGGAGCGGTGGATTTGGTCAAACCTTTTTGGCTCAAGATCTACACTTACCCGGAAATCCTCGCTGCGTCATTAAGCGTCTCCAGCCTCAAATTACGGATGCCGCCAGTCTGCAAACTGCAAAACGGTTGTTTGACACTGAAGCAGAAGTGCTTTATCAGCTAGGTAGCCATGATCAGATCCCTCACTTGCTGGCACACTTCGAGCATCAGCAAGAGTTTTACTTGGCGCAGGAATTAATTGTTGGGCAAACGCTGATTCCTGAACTGATGGCGGTTCAACCTTGGACAGAAGATCAGACGATCGCGTTTTTACGAGATCTTCTGGGTGTCCTAAACTTTGTCCATCAGCAGAATGTCATTCATCGGGATATCAAACCGGCTAATTTAGTTCGCCGTGAGCGAGATAGAAAAATTGTCCTAATTGATTTTGGGGCGGTCAAACAAGTTAGCACTTCTCTCACTCATGCTAATGGTGTATCACAGACGATCGCGATCGGTACCCAGGGCTACATGCCCAGTGAGCAACTCGCAGGAATGCCTCGCTTCAGTAGCGACATCTATGCGGTCGGCATGGTTGCCATTCAAACGCTAACGGGCATGTCACCGCAATCCTTCAGACCTGATCCTCAGACTCACGAAATTCAGTGGCAACATCTCGCTCCGCAGGTGAGTCCAGCCCTGATAGCTGTTTTGGATAGAATGATCCGCTACGATTTTCGCGCCCGCTATCCCTCAGCGGCGGTAGCCCTAGCCGCGATCGAGCAGCTTATTGATGGCTCTGCGGCTACTCATGCTCTTGATCAAACGTCATTTCCGATAGAAAAATCGGTTCCACCACCATCGCTAGATGCATCTACTACTCTACCTTGGAAAAACAACCTACTCCCCCCACCCCCTAACGCACTCAGTCAGGCAATAACTCAGCCGCTGCTGGCTCCTGATAAACCGATCGAATCAGCCCCAATGAAGCTAAAGGGTTGGCTATCAATGTTGACCACGCTAGGTCAGGGGCAGACTCTGAGGCGGGTGCTGGTAAGCATAGCTGCCCTTGGCGTTGTGGCGACGGTGATTCAGGTTGCATCCTCCCTACAGCCGATTGCTCAATTACCCGCTCAATCTCCGAGTCCCTCAGCTTCCCCCAGTCCAGATCCAGTGGCTCAAGCGTCTGCACTGCTAGCTCAAGCCGATCAGTTGCGATCGCAAAGCCAATTTCAGCAGGCAATCGAGCGTTACCAGCAAGCGAGTGCACTTAACCCCAAATTACCAGAAGCCCACTGGGGAAGGTGTTACAGCCTGAATACTCTCGAAAAGTTTACTGAGGCAATCACGGCCTGTGACGCTGCCCTAAAGATCAAGCCCACCTATGCAGAAGCCTGGTGGAGCAAGGGATATGCTCTGGATCGACAACAGCAAGACCCGCAGGCGCTGGAGTCGTATGAACAGGCGATCGCCTTGAAACCTGACTTTGCAGAAGCCTGGAGCAATAAAGGCACTGCGCTGTTGCAACTCGACCGCTCTACTGAAGCAATCGCCGCATTTGACCAAGCCACCCGTTTGAAGCCCAACTTTGCAGAAGCCTGGAGCAATCGCGGAGCTGCGCTGTGGAGCCTACAGCGATTTGATGAGGCGATCGTCTCTGTCGATCGAGCGCTGCAAGTTCAACCGGACTACAAAGATGCCCTGAGCCTACGACAGCAGATGCGCCAGCGGTTAGGACGCTAAACCATTGACCACTCAAAAGCGCAATCAAAGCCCCAATCGACTTGAATGCCGAAACTTTGAGCAGGGCTGTCGGCATCAAGCTGCACGACTACTTATCGAGAAGTGATGATTGCGATTGAACCCGAACAATGGATGGTTTTTCAGTCTTTGCCTTTTATTAAAGCCCGCTTGTATGCAGCAGGAACGAAATGGAAAGAACGGGGTGCTGCCCTTGTTTTGAGTCTACGGACGTTAAGTTATTCCCAAGGTCGTTGGCAGCAGTTTTGGTCAAAAATTGATCAGTATGGCTTTAACTTAGCAGAAGGGTAACATCAGATTTTGGTCACACCCTCGGCAATAATGTCTTAAATGTCTTAACCATAATGGCTACAGCTGTAATTCCGACGCGATCGTAAGCAATGCGCGGCTTTATCCTGTATAGCGCTACGCGCTTAGATCCAATGAGTTATTTTTTGAGAGCCGCGCGGAGCGCGGCTCTCAAAAAATAACTCGTCCTAACTCAATTACGTAATGCTATACCAGGATATTCTCAACTCTCCAAGGCGACAGTTCGGTTGTTGTAAAGACTCATAGCTTTAGGAAAGCCCTGCTTGAAGCTCAGCTCCACGGCATCTACGACAAGCTTCAGAACTTCAGCCATTAACCGATTTTCTGCCTGTGAGAATCGACCTAGCACATGGGAAATCACCTCTCCCTCGGTGCCTTTGTCTTGAGGAATGCCAATACCAATCCGCAGCCGGGAAAAATCTTGGCTATTGAGATGGGCGATCGCCGATTTCATGCCGTTGTGTCCGCCTGCCGAACCCGACTGACGTAAACGGACTTTGCCGATCGGCAGATCCATATCGTCATAAATAACCAGCACTTCCGCCGGGGTAATTTTGTACCAATCGGCAACCGCCCGAATGGACTGTCCAGATAGGTTCATAAAAGTCGTAGGCTTCAGTAGGCAAACCTTCGCGCCCTTCACCGCTACCCCTTCACCAAACCAGCCCTGAAATTTGCGATGTTCGGCAAGCCGAATCTGCCAAGTTTGCGCCAGAGTATCGATCGCTGCAAAGCCAATATTATGACGTGTGTGGTCATACTTAGCGCCGGGATTGCCCAACCCGACAATCAGGCGTGGCATTGGGGCTTCATCCGTATCAGCCATGGTCTACAGGGGCGATCGCTTCTTCAGGATTAGCTTCAGGCTGGTCTTCAGTCTCATACCCAGCATCCAAATCCGCAGATGCCAGGGCTTTGAGTTCGGGGGGTTCTAAAGTTGCCTTCATAGGTTCGCTCTGAGGCTCCTTTTTAGGTTCGCTCACCGTTTTTTCGATGCGCTCTGCTTCTTTCTTAAACTCATTTTCAAATTCCTTGGAGGCTTCCTGAAAGCCCCGAATCGCCTTGCCCATGCTACGACCGATTTCGGGGAGCTTTTTAGGACCAAAAACCAGCAGTGCTAACGTCATAATCACCGCCATTTCTGGCAAACCAACTCCAAAAATATTCATAGCATTCTCCTGAAAGCGATCGCGTAGTACCTAGACCGAGAGCCACAGAATAGATGCAGCATACCTGTCCTACAGCCTTACTTCCCTACTTTAATACGAATAGCGTGCATCGACCGGATGCAGACAGGCTCACCGTGATGAAAGCCATAGCGCCAGACCTCATGCAGAAAAAATCCCCAGCCGAGCCAGGGAAAAAGCTTAAGTTTGCGAGAGTCTCAAGCAAGCCCAGAACGAGCTTGCTGTTCAGACCCTACTTTCCGAGCGTAGACCAATCCACATTCACACCTTCCAAAATCAGGGAAGAGTTGTAGATTTGCAAAATAATCAACAAGAAAATGAGAAATAACCCCATAAAAACGCCCATCAACGGCGTTGTGCCCCAACCGGGCGCAACCTTACCGTACTCAGAGTTTAGGGGCTTGAGGATGTCTCCCAACCGAGTCTGCTGTGCCATGAGTGACCCTTATCGCTATCTAAAGATTTTAACGATCCGTAATACTATAAGAATAATACTTGTCGTCGTCATTTCAACATACGTTATTAATCAACACATGGTACCTGCAATAGTTCTTAGCGTTATCGATACTTCAGAGCCTGCAACCTACATCAGCTGGGCGATCGCATTTTTTGTGGTGCTGCTCACGGGCATTACGGTCTACCTCTCCTTTGGGCCGCCCTCTAAGCAGCTTGCTGACCCTTTTGAAGATCACGAAGATTAGTCAACTTTCGAGCTTTGGATTTCAGACTGAATTCAAAAGCTATAGCTGTATTCACCTAGGTTAGGACGGGGACATTTTAGTTGGCGCGCAGAGCGCGCCAACCAAAATGTCCTAAAGAAATTGAATACGGCTGTAAAACCCAAAGTTCTGAGCCACGCACCAGCGCATATTACCCTGGGCTGCAAACTCTCAAGAGTTACGAGCGGTCAAGAATTACGAACGGTTCCGTCGGGCATGAGGGTTTGAAAAAAGATTGCATTCCGTAAATCGGTGCAAGATAAATTAGCGCTTCTCAAGTCTGCCCCAGTGAGATCAGCTCCAATCAGTGTGGCATCGCTGAGATTAGCAGCCACGAGGCAAGCATTTCTGAGAATGGCATGGCTGAGGTTAGCACGGCACAAATCAGCACCGCTTAAATTCGCTGAGCATAAATTAGCGGCTGCCAGATCTGCCATGCGGAGTTGCGCCTGAGTAAAGTTACAGCCCTGCAAATTCGCTTGAGTTAAGCCAATTTGGAAAAGGCAGGCACGGCTCAGGTTGGCTTCTTCTAAACTGGGAGCCACAATATGCAATCCGCTTCCCCTTAAAACAGCGCGGGTAAATGTTCTTTTACCTTTTGCATACTCCTGCAGCAGGAGAGCGGCTCTTTCTTGCGCAAAGCTACTGGCTTGCATCAGGCTACCGGGAATAAAACTGCTTTGAGAAGATTCGCTATAAGAGTTTTGAAAGCTTTTCATCGCAGACCGGGAAGTGAAGAACACTCCATCATTCAATCTAGGTCTGGGAAATCCGGTGCCACTCTCTGGGCTGAAACACGGAACTTTGCCCCTACCTTGGGATTTGACAAGAGAAGATTCAGTATTCTTACAGAGGACAAGCTATTTAGCTGGCAATGCCTCTGTGTACACTTTCTAGCGCCTGCTCTTCAGTGCCAAAAATCTCGAATACAGAATCCATCATAGTGACTTCAAAAACTAACTTTGCTTCGGGATGGACATTACAAATCCGAAAGCTGCCGTTCACTTTATCAGCATCCCGCATTCCAGCTACAAGCGAGGTCAAGCCAGAGCTATCGATAAAATTGACTTGGCTCAGGTTAACCACAATATACGGGCTAATTTTGGCAATGCATTCCTGTAGCTTGAGGCGAAATTGCCAAGCAGTCGTGATGTCTAGCCGCCCAGTGGGAGCCAGAACAACGACAGTTTTGCCGTCTTGAGTGGTATGAATCTTCTGCTCCATTGGAATTTTTGCCCTTCTCTAGAAACGTAGTCGATCGATGTACCCATTCACAGAAGCACTGAAAGTAGTAGGCTCGAAGATCTCGAAGCCAAAAATAGAGTGAGAAACCCGCAGCAGATCTTAGCGGACCTTCGACAGAGATGTCTGATGACAGAAATATCTGACGGGAAGGATAGTTCCTGTTTCTATTGACTCAACGAGTTCGGTACAGCCTACCCAATATTACCCAGGGTGCCCCAGGAAAGTCATAATCTCTACACCCGATCGCATGATTCCCAGAGAAGTTGATTGGCTCAGCTTGAGTTCAAAGATTTAGAACCCCCCGCCCAACCAATCTTGTGACTTAAGAAAAGTTTCGTAGAGTTGAGCTTCAGGAGAGTTAGGTTCAGGTTGATAGCTATACTCCCACCGCACGAGGGGCGGCAGAGACATGAGGATCGACTCAGTGCGCCCATTGGTTTGCAGCCCAAAAATGGTGCCGCGATCGTAAACCAGATTAAATTCTACATAGCGTCCGCGTCGGTAGAGCTGGAAATCGCGCTGGCGATCGCCCCATTCCAAGCCCTGTCGGCGATCGATGATGGGCAAATAGGCAGGCAGGAACGCGTTGCCGCAGCCTTGCACAAAAGCAAAGATTTCTTCCCAGCTTCGAGGAGAGATTTCTCCGACAGCATCGCTATATTGAGCCGCAGTGCCCGTGGGGTTGGAAGAAGTTTTGGGATTAGGGCCGTGATAGAGCTTGCTGCGAGTGCCATCTTGATAGTCGAAGAAGATCCCGCCTACGCCCCGCGTTTCTTGACGGTGCTTGAGATAGAAATATTCGTCACACCAACGCTTGAAGGTGGGGTAATACTCTTTGTGGTGGCGATCGCAGGCATCTTTTAGGGTCTGGTGAAAATGCACCACATCTTCGGTAAAGGGATAGTAAGGCGTGAGATCGATGCCGCCGCCAAACCACCAAACGGGGCCTGCCTCAAAGTAGCGATAGTTGAGGTGAACCGTAGGAATGTAAGGGCTGTGAGGATGGAGAACCATAGAGGTTCCCGTCGCGTAAAACCCGTGTCCGGCCGCCTCTGGACGCTGCACCAAAATAGAAGGAGGAAGTTCCTGTCCCCAAACTTCTGAAAAGTTGACTCCACCCTGCTCAAAAACGCCGCCTGATTTGAGAACCCGCGATCGCCCACCGCCGCCTTCTTCTCTCTTCCAGCTGTCTTCCTGAAAAGTTCCCTGTCCGTCCGCAGCTTCTAGCCCTGTGCAAATGTGATCCTGCAACTGCTGAAGAAATGCGCTAACGCGCTGCCGTGAATCAGAAGGAGGCGCAGAAGCGCCAGAGAAGCCTGAAGCTGTGCCGGAGACTGGAGATTTCACCATAGCAATAAGAGATTCAAACGATAATGAAGCAAAATTGATGACGCGATCGAAGGCTGTTTGGGAGAGACAAGTGACGTAAAACTCACCCTGCCCTGTAGGTCAAACCTTCCTGTTAATCTAGCCTATACCGATGTGTGGCACTCTAGCGCAGCATTACGTTAATGAATGTAACGAATATGGGGCTGGGGTAGGCATAGAATTCAGGCTGGCAGCCCTCTCAATACACGTAGAACTAGCAGATCGCAAATTAGGGTTTTGTGGCGCGCGCCACAAAACCCTAAAAGCTGGATTTCAAAGGCGCGGAGAGCCTTTGAAATCCAGCTTTTAGAAAAATTAGGAGGACTTTGCGATTGACTGAAGATGGCAAATTAACGCAGTGTGCAACTTGATCTAAAAGTCTTATAGGACGAGCAAGAGCTTTAGAGAAAGAGTCACACATTGCGTAAATTAGCTGGCTCGTAATCGTTTATTGGAAGTGTCGCGCTCCGCGCGACACTTCCAATAAACGATAGTGGTATATAGGTAAGGACTACCCCAAAAACTATTGGGTTTTATCTTGTACGTGATCCTTAGCAAACTGCGCTGATTTATTCTAGAGCGATAAGCTGATAGAGATGCAGCATCAGTGGGAGAATCTTGATGCTATTTTGCTGCGAGACCGATAGAGGGAAATCGTCATGCTAGGTTTCTGGTTAAAAATTGTTCGTCTGGTGCGACGAAGCTGGAGGGAATTTTCGCCCCTAGTTGTGACCTATCAGGTCTTGAGTTCAGCCTCAGTGGATGACTTGTGGCAAAAAGTAGTTGATTTGGCAGATGTGTCCTGGCATCCGCTGCTGGCAAAAACGGATGTGCCTCGCGGTCAGATTCCTAAGCCGGGATTAATTTATCAGGCTGTTAGCCGTCTGTTTCCAATGCCCATCCAAATCTTTGTGGAACGGGTGCTGCCCCAAGAGCTGTTGAGCGTCAGAATTTTCGCGTTGCCCGGAGTGGAAGAGCGCGTTACCTACCGAGTAGAATCCACAGTTTGCGGCACCTACGTTTCCTATTCGGTGACCCTCAAGGGTTGGCTGTCGCCGTTAGTTTGGTCGGTGATTCGCCCCTATGCGGCAAAGGTGGCGAGTGAGCTAGCGCAGACCGTAGAGCGAGAGCTATTGACTAACACAACCCGGCGGCAAAAGTTTGCTAAACCAGATGGCTTAGATTTTTTGGGTTGGGTGCTGCTGCTGGGTGCTAGTCAAGCGATCGTCTCCCCCTCTTACTTCTGCTAATCTGCCTTCTACCAATTTGTTCGGTTAACCCGTTCTGCCTAACGGTAGAATGAGGCATTGAGAGCGAGCTGTTTCCTGTTTAAGCTGTTTGCTGTTTAGATTGAGGTAGCTCTAGCGATCGCTGCTATGGTGGAGAACACGGTGAAGAATATAACGTCTGATATTAATGCCAACGCCATTCTGGAAGCGCTGCGTCCGGTTCAAGATCCTGAGCTTCGCAAGAGCTTGGTTGAGCTGAACATGATTCGTAACGTCCGGGTAGAGGAGGGCAATGTCAGTTTTACGCTGGTGCTGACAACTCCTGCCTGTCCATTGCGGCAATTTATAGTGGAAGACTGCGAACGGGCAATCAAAGCTCTGCCGGGAATACAGAGTGTCTCAGTAGAGGTGACTGCGGAAACGCCTCAGCAAAAGGCTTTGCCCGATCGCACGGGCATTTCTGGAGTCAAGAATATTCTGGCAGTTTCCAGCGGCAAGGGTGGCGTAGGCAAGAGTACGGTGGCTGTGAACGTTGCGGTGGCTCTGGCGCAGATGGGGGCAAAGGTAGGGCTGATCGATGCCGATATCTATGGTCCCAACGCGCCGACAATGCTGGGCTTAGCTCACACCAAAATTCAGGTGCAGCAAGATGAAAAGGGCGAATTTATTGAGCCTGCTTTCAACTATGGGGTGAAGCTGGTGTCGATGGGCTTTTTGATTGACCCCGATCAGCCCGTGATTTGGCGAGGGCCGATGCTCAACGGCATTATCCGCCAGTTTCTTTACCAAACGCGCTGGGGCGATCTAGATTACCTGATTGTAGATATGCCGCCCGGTACTGGAGATGCCCAGTTAACTCTAGCGCAGGCGGTGCCCATGGCAGGTGCCGTGATTGTCACCACTCCGCAGGCTGTGGCGCTAATGGATGCCCGTCGGGGTCTGCGAATGTTTCAGCAGTTGCAGGTGCAGGTGTTGGGCATTGTCGAGAACATGAGCTACTTTATTCCGCCCGATCTGCCCGATCGCCAATACGATATTTTTGGCTCTGGTGGCGGCGAAAGGACTTCTAAAGAGCTGGGGCTGCCTTTGCTGGGCTGTGTGCCACTAGAGATGCCTGTGCGGGAAGGGGGCGATCGCGGTATTCCTATCGTCATTGACCTGCCGGATTCGGCATCGGCTCAGGCTTTGAAGGCGATCGCTCAGCAAATTGCCGCCCGTGTCTCGATCGCTGCGTTAGCTTGACGTAGAGGAGTAGAAGGGTAGATGAGTGAATGGGTAAAGGGGTAGATTCGGACACTCTCATCATCCATCCACCCCTCTACCCCGTCACCCATCCACCCCTTTATCCCATCACCCATCCGTTCTCCAAGTTCTTGACCTACCGCCAAACCCATGCTGCAAAAATCCCTGTTTAGCCGCATTAGTTGGAAATCTTTGCTCCAGCCTTGGCAAGAAGTAGATTGGCTTTTAATCTTGCTTAGCGTTGGGTTGACCCTGTTGGGTGGCGTAGCGATTCACAGCACGGTCATGCATACAGAGCTGGCAAACTATGGGTGGCAGCATAATCTGACGGGCGGCGTGGGGCTGCTCGCAACGCTAATGATTGCCCGCTGGCGCTATGAAAACCTAATGCAGTGGCGCTGGATTATCTATGGCATTACCAACGTAGTTCTGTTGGTCATTATTTTCATCGGCACGACCGCTAACGGAGCACAGAGCTGGGTAGGTGTGGGAGAATTCTTCATCCAACCTTCCGAATTTGCCAAGGTGGGCGTGATCATTGTCTTGGCTTCGCTGCTGCAAGAACAGGGGGCATCCAGTATCCCGATCGTCCTTAAAGCTTTGGCTATTACAGTTCTGCCCTGGATATTAATCCTGCTACAGCCCGATTTGGGCACCTCGCTGGTGTTTGGGGCAATTTTGCTGGGAATGCTCTACTGGGCAAATGCTAAGCCGGGTTGGCTACTGCTGATGGTTTCGCCGCTGGTGTCTGCTATCTGTTTTGGGCTGTTTCTACCGGGATGGCTGGTGTGGATTGGGGTAGTGGGTGCGATCGCCTGGAGAACGCTGCCCTGGGCGTGGATTGGGACGTTTTTCTTTACGGTGATCAATCTGGTGGCGGGAGGGCTAGGCAACTTTGCCTGGGAGCATGTGCTGAAATCGTATCAGCGCGATCGCCTTACCCTATTTCTTGATCCCGACAAAGATCCGTTGCGGGGCGGCTATCACCTGATCCAGTCGCGTATTGCCATTGGTGCTGGAGAACTGATGGGGCGAGGGCTAAACCAGGGCACCCAAACGCGGCTTAACTTCATTCCAGAGCAGCATACCGACTTTATTTTTTCGGCGATCGGTGAAGAGATGGGTTTTGTCGGGTGTATTTTAGTGCTGCTGCTGTTTTGGTTGGTGTGTTTGCGGCTGGTAATTATTGCCCAAAATGCCAAAGATAATTTTGGATCTCTGCTAGCGATCGGCGTGCTGTCGATGATTGTGTTTCAGGTGCTGATCAATATTGGCATGACGATCGGGCTGGCTCCCGTGACCGGAATTCCGTTACCCTGGCTCAGCTATGGACGATCGGCACTGTTGACCAATTTCATAGCGCTGGGCATTGTGGAATCGGTCAATAATCATCGCCATCGGCTGAAGTTTTAGTCTCAATCAGCACCATTATGCAACGCGGGAATTAAAAGATTGGCAACGACTAAAGGGGATAACATAGAGAGCCATAAAGCAAAGAGCCATAAAGCATCTGAACAGCCTTTGGTGCGGCTGTTGCAATATGGGCAGACTTATCGATCGCAGTTTTGGCTAGCGACTCTCTTCTCTGTCCTCAACAAGTTTTTTGACCTAGCCCCCCCTGTGCTCATCGGGGTGGCAGTAGATACGATCGTACAGCGCCAGAATTCTTTGATCGCCCAGTTCGGCGTTCAAGATGTCAGGCAACAATTTCTGATTCTGGCGGCTTTTACAGTCTTAGTTTGGGTTTTGGAGTCGGTATTTGAGTATGCCTACGCGCGGCTGTGGCGCAATCTAGCACAAAAAATTCAGCATAACCTGCGGCTGGATGCCTATCGGCATGTGCAGGATCTGGAGCTAGAGTATTTTGAGGCGCGTAGCACAGGCGGGCTGATGTCGATCCTCAATGATGATGTCAATCAGCTAGAGCGATTTCTAGACTTTGGTGCCAATGAAGTGATCCAGGTGATCACGACCGTGCTGCTAGTGGGCGGCGGCTTCTTTCTGGTGGCGCCCAGCGTTGCCTGGATGGCGATGTTGCCGATGCCGTTTATTTTGTGGGGTTCGATCGCCTTTCAAAAGCTGCTGGCGCCTCGCTATGCGGATGTGCGCGAGAAGGTCGGTTTACTCAGCGGTCGTTTGTCTAATAACCTAAGCGGCATTGTCACGATCAAAAGCTTTGTCACCGAAAATTACGAAGTCGAGCGGCTGCGGCTAGAAAGTGAAGCCTATCGCCATAGCAACCGTCAGGCGATCGCCCTCAGCGCTGCTTTTGTGCCGCTGATTCGCATGATTATTTTGGTGGGTTTTACGGCGCTGCTGGTATATGGCGGATTGCAGGCAGTCGAGGGCAAGATGGCGGTGGGCACCTACAGCACGCTGACTGTGATGATTCAGCGATTGCTGTGGCCGCTGACTCGGCTGGGCGAAACGTTGGATCAGTATCAGCGGGCAATGGCATCGACAAATCGCGTCATGAATTTGCTGGATACACCGATCGCCATTCGTTCAGGACACAAGCTTCTGGGAGACAATTTGTTGGGAGACAATTTGTTGGGAGACAATTTGTTGGGCAACGGGCGATCGATCCGGGGCGAAATTGTTTTTAAGGACGTGACATTTGCCTACCGCGATCGCGCTCCTGTGGTCGAGCATCTGTCACTCCACATTCCTGCGGGAAAGACAACGGCGATCGTGGGTTCTACGGGTTCGGGCAAGAGCACGCTGGTGAAGCTGCTGCTGCGGTTTTACGAAATTCAGTCGGGTAGCATTACGGTAGATGGCATTGAGCTGCGTGATTTGGAGCTACACAGCTTGCGGAGCGCCATCGGGCTAGTGAGTCAGGACGTGTTTTTGTTTCACGGCACGGTGCTAGAAAACATTATCTATGGCAGCCCATCGGCAACGCTGGCTGAGGCAATGGCAGCGGCAGAAGTTGCCGAAGCCCAAGAGTTTATCGATCAGTTGCCCCAAGGCTACGACACAATCGTGGGGGAAAGAGGACAAAAGCTCTCAGGGGGACAGCGCCAAAGGTTGGCGATCGCCAGGGCAGTGCTGAAAAATCCGCCGATTCTGATCTTGGACGAAGCCACTTCTGCTGTAGATAACGAGACGGAAGCCGCAATTCAGCGATCGCTAGAGCGCATTACCCAAAACCGGACCACCATTGCGATCGCCCACCGTTTATCCACCATTCGCAATGCCGATCGGATTTATGTGATGGAGCAGGGCAAACTGGTGGAGCAGGGCAACCATGACGATCTGCTAGAGCAGCGAGGCATTTATACCAATCTCTGGCGCGTCCAGATGGGCGTACGGAGTGGGGGGTAATGGCTACAGCCTGAGTAACCTACTCCAGGGAATTAGCTGCCTGAGATAGCAAAGCCCCTAGCTGCCTGACTTTTTCTATCAATTCGCCATCCGCCACTTCGCCATCCGCCGATTCGCTAGCTAAGCTGTCTGCAAATTGAATCGTGTCTTGACCCAGATCGGCAATGGCGGCTGCGATCGAAGCATCCGTGACCCCCATCAATGCTAATTTCAGCCGCTCTAGGTCTTCGTCTAGAGTCGTGCTAGAAATGTTTGCCCTAATCTGCTGCTTCCAGCTTTCAACGAGCTTCAGGGCATCCTCAGAAGAGATAGAATTTAGACCCTGTTGAAGAATAGAAATAGTGTTGTCCAGATCAGCAGTTTGCATAATATCAGCCATAAAGTTCTTGAATTAGGCGCAGACTCCTCAAAGATTACTAGAAAACTGGCTCCAGGAAACTGGTTGGGCTAAAGCTGCGATCGTCTCCCCAGAAATCGCCTCCCCAGAGGATGAGCCGTTCTGCTTCCAGTTGCTATTTACCAGCCTAATCCTGAGAGCTAGCTTGAGACTTCAGCTCTGAGAGATGCACAATAAATTTCTCACCCATAACCGCAATGCGATCGCCCTCCATCAGCTTGCGTCCGCGACGAGTCTCCATTTTGCCGTTGACTTTGACCTCGCCACTCTGAATCAGCAGCTTTGCCTCACCCCCCGTCTGCACTGCCCCTGACCATTTCAAAAATTGATCTAGCTTAATCGCGGGGCTTGAAGCAGCACTCGAAGCGTTTGGCAGTTCATCCAGTGAGCTATCCAATGAACTCTCTGGCAAATTATCTTGTGAATGATCCGGCATTGTCATAGGGCTGTGGAAGCGGAGAGATTAAAATCTTTAGACACATCATATTATCCCAACTTGCTTCATGACCTATTGCCTAGGTATCATCACCCGTCATGGATTGGTTCTTGCGGCTGACTCTCGCACGAATGCAGGGGTAGATCACATTTCTACCTACCAAAAGCTGTTCAACTTTTCTGATGCCGGACAGCGCGTTATTTTGATCGCAGCTTCAGGGAATTTGTCAATTACTCAGGCGGTGATCAATGACCTGAATCAAGACCTAAAGCTGAAGGGCGAAAACCTGCATTCTCTGCCAACGCTCTATGACGTAGCGCAATACATTGGCGGCAAGGTTCGCCAAATTCAGAGTCAAGAGCGCCCTTGGCTGGAGAAAGACCGCATTGACTACCACTCGACTTTGCTGCTAGCGGGGCAGATGCCTGACGAAGCCCCCGGACTGTTCATGATTTATAGTCAGGGCAATTTTATTCAGGCAACCCCCGAAACGCCGTTTCTTCAGATTGGTGAAACCAAGTATGGCAAGCCTATTCTCGATCGCACTCTCACCTACGACACGCCGCTAGAAGAAGCTGCCAAGTCAGCGCTGCTATCCATCGACTCTACAATGAAGTCCAATATCTCGGTAGGGCCGCCGATCGATCTGGTGATGTATGAAACTGATAGCTTCTACCTACGGCATCAATTGCGACTACGATCGAGCGATTCCTATTTGGTGAAAATGCGCCAGCTCTGGGAGATCTCGCTCCGGCAAGCTTTTGAGCAGATGCCCAATATTGAGTGGGAATATGTGGGGAATGAGGAGGCAGGGAGCGAGGAAGTGGGGGAGTGAGGGGATGCTAGTCCTGTATGAGTTTGATGAACAGCTCGTACCGCATGGATGAATTTACGCCCAGCGTTTTGAGCTTGCCGCTGACGGGAGCCGTGTCTTCTGCGCTAGCGCTGGCAATGAGGGGAATATGGCGATCGCTCACGACCAGCCCATGGGTAGGATCGTAGCCCCGCCATCCGGCTCCGGGTAGATACACCTCTGCCCAAGCGTGCAGATGACGATCGCTGCTGTCAGGATCGCCTTCTTGGTAGCCGCTGACAAACCGAGAGGCAATGCCCACGGCTCGGCAGACTTCCATAAATAGCACAGCATAGTCGCGGCAGGAGCCTTGCTTGCTCCGCCAAGTGATGCCGGGAGGCAGCGGCGATCCGGTTTCGCGCATTCCGTAACCGCAGTTTTTATAGATACGCTGATTCAGTTCATTCAGAAAAGCAGTCGTGCTATTTGTGGCTTGCCAAATGTCTTGCGCTAGCATCATGGCTTCTGGATCGATCGCACCTTGGGAAAACGGATTGCTCCAGTAAGGCTGTAAGTAGCTCTGCAAGCGGCTCAGGATAGAGCTGGGATAGTCCATAGGCAGACTCACAGCCCAAGGTTCCATCATATAGACGAAAGGGTTGTGGCAAAGAGTTTCGACCTCAGAAATTGCCTCAAGGGTAAATTGGGCGATCGGTTCCTCAGTAAACCAGGCCTTGAGGATGGCGTTGCCGTCCAAGTCAACGTTCTCTGACATTTGCTTAGGCGGCGGATCAAGCTGGAGCGAAAATGAGTGCAGCTTTTGCTGAACGTCGCAGCGAGGGCGCAGCCGGATGATGTGAGGCGAGAGGAGAACAGGGCGATCGTAGCTATAGAAGGTGGTGTGAGTAATTTGATAACGCACAAGGGTTAAACACTAGGGAATACTAGGGAGGCTTGAAATCGTTCGATGACCTAGCGCAGTAATAGTCTATCGTGCCTAACTTTGAGCTGAATATGGTTCATTCTAACCTTGCGCCCTGTGCAATTCTTATACCAATTTAAATTTTTGAGAGCCGCGCGGAGTGAGGCTCTCAAAAATCATCTGCCCTGTTTGGGTCTTAACCTGTTTGGGTCTTAAATTGGCATTGCACTTTGCGTCAAGTAGCCCAACAAGAAGGGAGCAATATTTATCTATCGCTCCCCTTAATCTAGTTCAACGATCGATCGCTGCTAAATTGCTTATTCTTCTAGAGATTTGGCGGCTTTCTTAAAAGCGCGTCCCAAGGTGTGAAGCTTGGTCTTGTAGCCGCGATCAGCATTATTTGCCGATTCGTCAACCTGCTCACCCAGATGAGTTAGCAATTCGGCAAGATCTTCTGCTTTAGCTTTGCCGCTGGAGAGCGACTTACTCAGCTTCTTAAGGCTGCTGCCGATTGCCTTGAGTTCAGACTCTTTGGATTCGCTCAACGTCTCTTGCCACTCTTCAATCATTTCGGTGGCTTGCTCTAGGTCGATCGCGGTCAGATCGCCTTCTTCAAAAGCATCTAGCAGGGCATCTAAATCTTCTGAATCATCATCTTCAACCTCGGCAGCCGCTTTGGAAGACTTAGAGTCTGTAGACGCAGTATCGTCAGACTTGCTGCTGGTCTTGCCGCCTTTGCTGGCTGCTGCCTTGCGCTTGTCTTCATCCATTGATGCAAAACCTTGCTTGCCCTTAGTCTCTTCCTTGCTTGCCATTGAATTAAACCTTTGGTGTGCGAACAGATGTACAAGGGTTAGCTTACAAAGCTGGCTAGCTAGATCACTCCGTCGCAAGGGTAAACCTGCGATCGCGCCCTTGTCCCTCCTGTGAGATAGACAAGATCAGGCTTCATGCCGATCTTTATTGAACCTCTTGCAAATGTAGGTTTGGTAAGAGCCTTGCCCCTACAAAACCTAAGCTCCCAACCTATCCAATTTGAAAATCTTAATTTACGCGATGTACAACTTGGTCTAAAAGCCTTGTGGGATGGGCATCTTGCTTGCCCCACGTAGATCAAGAGCTTTAGAGAAAGAGTCGCACGTCGCGTTAATTTGCAAGAGGTCTCAAGAGGTCTATTGTAGTTTGTGTATTTTCAGCGTCAGCGCTCCATTTCTGCTACAGACTTGGGCACACCTGCCGTTAAGATTTCGGAGCCTGTAGAGGTTACCAGAACATCGTCCTCAATCCGAATACCAATGCCATGCCAGCGCGGATCAACTTCTGGCTGACCTTCTACAGGCTTGATATAGGGCGAAATATAGATTCCCGGTTCGACAGTTAGTATCTGTCCCGGCTCAAGATTATGGGGGGTTTCTCCATGCTGGTAAACACCCGCATCATGAACATCTAAACCAAGCCAATGCCCAGTTTTGTGCATGTAGAAAGGCTTGTATTTCTCTTCTTTGATAATCTCTTCAATGTCGCCTTGCAATAGCCCCAACTCCATCAGACCTTCGACAATGACGCGCACAGCCACATCGTGGGTTTGCTTGTAGGGGTTTCCAGGCTGAACTTGGGCGATCGACTGCATCTGAGCCTCCAGCACAATCTCGTAGATCGTCTTTTGCTCTGGGGTAAACTTGCCGCTGAGGGGGAAGGTGCGCGTAATGTCAGAGTTGTAGTATTCGTAGGCGGCTCCGGCATCAATCAGCAGCAGCTCGTTGTCCTGCATCCGACGATTGTTTTCGGTGTAGTGCAGCACACAAGCATTGGCGCCCGAAGCCACAATTGAGGGATAGGCAGCCAGTGCGCCCTCTAGCCGAAAAGTATGTTCGATCTCAGCCTGGACTTCATATTCATAGCGTCCGGGGCGGGCAAACTCGCGGGCGCGGTTATGGGCATCAGCCGCGATCGCCGCCGCTTTCCGCATCAAGTCAATCTCAGCCGCGCTTTTGATCTGGCGCATTGGGTGCAAAATTGAAGCCGGATCTTCAAGGGCTGTTGGAGCAAATCCCTTGCGCTGATAGGTTGCCAGCAGCTTCTGCCAATGGGTGAGAAGCGTTTCATTGAAAGCGCGATCGCGTCCTAGCCGATAGTAGATGCGATCGGCTTTTTCCAGGTACTGCGGCAGCTTCTCGTCTAGTTCGGCGATCGGATAGACAATATCTGCACCATATTGCTCTTTGGCAGCCTCTACGCCCACTCTATAGCCCGTCCAGGTTTCCTTTTCTAGATCCTTAGGCTGCACAAATAGAATAAACCGATGCTCCTCATGGTGGGGTGCAAACACCGCTACGGCTTCCGCCTCGTTGAAACCTGTCAGGTAAAAAAAGTCGCTGTCCTGCCGGAAGTTATACTCCACGTCATTATGCATCACCGCCATGGGCGCACTGCGAAAAACCGCAGAGCCTTTGCCGATGCTAGTCATGAGTTTTGCGCGACGCTGAGCATATTCTGTTTGCATGACTGGCGTTTGCATAGCTAGAGCGATATGAGGGGTAGACAATTCTTATTGTTGTACCCAGACCCTAGAAAAGGCAACTTTTAATCGCTCTAAGACAGTCCTAGAAAGCGTAGCTTAGAACCTTAATTTGACTGCCTGAACTAGGCAGATCGGCGTTGCCCAGCGAAATTGTGTCGCCTACCTGATCCACAGGCGTTCCTGACATCAGCGACAGAAAATTATCCAACGGCAAAATATCGCAAGTTGCAGCATCAGCGGCCTGAGTGCGGTATTGCGTCGGGATAATCAGCTTCGGGTTCAGCGCCAGAGCTGCCGCCTTCGCTGCTTCGGGCGTGTATGCCTTGACACCATTCCCTACCGGAATCAGCAGAATATCGGGGCGACCCATGAGAATCTGCTGCTCGACTGTGATAGGAGCCGCCGCACCGCCCAAGTGCAGGATGTTAACTCCACCTTGGTTCCAGCGCCAAACCACATTTGTGCCAAACTGCTTGCCTTGGCGGGTGTCGTGATCGGTGCCAATGCCCTGCACCTGCATGCCGCTAAACTCGTAGACTCCCGGCTCATCCAGAATTCGAGGAGTGCCCGGTAATCCCTCAATGACCCCTTCGTCAAAGAGCCGACTGCTAATCATCACCAAGTCGGCCCCGACGCGAGGCGCGCGATAGCCTGCCGTGCAGCCGATCGGTCGAAAAGGATTGACCAGAATCCGCCGTCCGTCGCCGCTAAATAAAAAGCACATATGCCCTAGCGACTGGATGCTAACAGCGCTGCTCTGGGCTTGAGCCGATCGCCCCACAATACCGCTCAAAGATAGAGCAAGACCAGCCCCGGCGTATTGAATCAGCTGTCGTCGTTTCATAGTCTCCTCCCACAGTTTACGATCCCCGCAAGTGTAATGGGCTTCAGCCACCCAACAATTGCAATTACCTAGCTTACAGGGATTAGGGGCAGTATTTGAGAAGCGATGTGCATGGCTTATGTATTTTCAGAACTGTCTACTCAGGGTTAATAGCAACCAAGAAATTTCTCAAAAGCTGCTTACCCGACTGAGTGAGTACGCTTTCAGGATGAAACTGAACGCCTTGAATGTGGGGATAGTCGCGGTGGCGAACCCCCATAATCGTGCCATCTTCTACCCAAGCAGTAATCTCCAGATCCGCTGGACAGGTTTGGCGATCGATCACTAGACTGTGATATCGAGTTGCCGTCAAAGGATTCTCCAACCCCGTAAATACGCCTGTGCCCTTGTGGTAAATCGGTGAGGTTTTGCCATGCATTAGCTCAGATGCCACCGTAATTTTGCCGCCAAACATATGCCCGATCGCCTGATGCCCCAGACAGACACCCAAAACGGGCGTGTTCACACCCAAGAGCCGAATCACATCTAGAGAGATCCCCGACTCATCAGGATGTCCCGGTCCCGGCGATATCACAATCCCATCAGGCTGCATTTGCTGAATCTGCTCTAGCGTAATCTGGTCATTGCGATAGACCACGACCTCAGAGGCAATTGCCAGCTCTGCCCCTAGCTCTCCCAAATACTGAACGATGTTGTAGGTGAAGCTATCGTAGTTGTCGATGACCAGAATCATAGGAGCGATTTTAAGGAAGCGAGAGGTTATGGAAAAGCGAGAGGATAGGGGCGTAGAAGAGGACTTAAAAAAAGTTGACCTGTAAACGATCGAGCAAGGGAGGCAACAGCAGCGACCCGGCAACGATCACGGCGGCTAGGGAAGAGACCAAGACAGCCCCAGCGGCGCAATCCTTGGCGATTTTTGCCAGCTCATGATAGGTCTGCCGGACGGTGAGATCCACCACCGATTCTAGTGCCGTGTTGAGTAGCTCCATGGTCAACACGGCGCCAATGGTTAACCCAATGATGGCAACTTCAACGCGAGTGACCTGTAAATAGATGCCGAGGGCGATCGCCAAACTGCCGACCGTGACGTGAATGCGGAAATTTCTCTGAGTCAAAAACGTGTAGCTCAGCCCTGCCCAAGCATACTTAAAACTGACAAACAAATTGGAGGCAACCCGCCAAGAAAGCGCCCTGTTATTTTCAACGGTAGGGCGCAGCGGAGTCTCTGTCGGGACTTCTGGAGTCATAGTCATAAGCAACTTAAACAGGTGCGAGGTGGGGTGTAAACCAATCAACAGTTAGGAACTGTATAACCACAGGCTATTATTGCAACTTTCTTATGAACTTTAATTAGGCGATCGCCAGGTAAATTAATGTTAAAGTTCACGGTTTCTGACCCGGCGTAGTCAGGCGCTCCTGTTTTACGCCTTGGGATGTGCTTCATGATAATAACTCTGGAGTCTCTCTGTCTGTAGCCCCACGAGCTGTAATAGCCTCTCTTGTTGCTTCAGCATCAGCATCAGGTTTTCCTCATCTGGATGATCCCATCCCAGTAAATGCAGTAAGGCATGAGCGCCTAGCCACGCCAATTCATGCCGCAGAGGGTGCTGCTGAGCCTGAGTTTGGGCAGTTTCTACCGAAATCACGATATCGCCTAGGTAAAGCGGCTGCTCCGCCATGTCCTCAAGCTGAGGATAGTCTGTCTCTAGCGCCGCAAATGCCAGCACATCGGTCGGCTGGTCTTTGTGGCGATACTGAGCATTGAGCAACTGAATTTCAGCATCATTGGTCAGACGCAAGCTCAGCTCATATTCTTGATGCTCTGCAACGCCGGGATACCCTTCAAAAATAGGGCTTTGTAGGAAGTTGGGCGCTAGAGCCTTGAGCCACTGCTGAAACCAAATTTGCCACTCTGCTTCAGACACTGGAGCATCCAGCCCTGCCGCCTCAAAAAAACAGTCCTGTACAGCCACTTCGACTTGCACAGGTAAGGATTCCAACATTCGCAATTCCTCTAGCGAGTCAGGTAGGCAAGACCCACCAGCACCCCTAGTAGAGCGATCGTGCTGAGGGCAAAGTGGTAAAGCGATGTGCCCCGTTTGCGTACCATGTTGCGCATGGCTAGCTTGACGTAGCTGGGGGGTGCAGTCGCCTTCTCTGGGACAGAAGCCTCACCACCTGATGATTCAGTTGGCTTGGAAGCAGGATCAGAAGCGGTTTGGGGCTGGCTCATGGAGCGATCGCTCTCAATCAGTACAAGATTCTACTCCGACTGTAGCACTCAGTTACAAAGAAGGTTAGTCAATATAGCCATCTTTTATCAATTAGTTCGCCCTTGAAACTCGCGGGCAGTTGTACTGGCATCAAAAACGGGCATTCATTAAGAACTGCGATCGAATTTGCCAACGCTGACCGTCATGGAGCAACAGAGTAAGGCGATCGCTCACATATTCAAATTCCACCTGCCGTAGCTGTAGCTCAGACCAGGCTTGCTGAAACGTAGCCAGAGTCAGATTGCGGGAGGCAAGGGTGATATGGGGCGAAAAAGCTCGGTGCTGGACAATTGGATCGAAAATGCCATGGGTTTCAAGCTGTGCCATGAGGCGAGCTTGCAGCGCCAACAGTTCGGGAGTTTTGAGCACGTTGATATACAGCACTCGCGGCGCAAAGCTGCCAAAGCCGCTGAGCTTGACCGGGACGGCAGATTGGTTTTGGGTAAACTGGCTGAGGCAGCTTTCTAGCCGCGAGAGATTTGTCATTTGCCAGAGAAAAGGAGCCTGTAGGGTAATGTGTGGGGGCGATGGAGAGGTGCGCGTGTGATAGCGATCGCCCAGCTCCTGAATCACGCTGTTGGCATAATTCTGAATCTCAATAGGTGGAATCAACGCAATGAAAAAACGCGCCTCATCTGGAGCGACTGAAGCCATAATATTGAAATGTCAAGATATGGAAGTACCAAGATATTGAAATGTCAAGCTGAAATCATAATGAATGATAGAGGGTAAAGTTCTTCAATATTGCTTGGGCAGAATACCAACAGGGAAAACATCAGTAGAGTCATAAATCCACAATCAAGGATTTAGGGCACTATATATAGAGCTTTATTCTTTTTTCTAGTTTATCTCTACAAAACTGTAACTCTCTTCTGACCTCATGGTTGTGACCTATGAAACCCCGTATCTTCTCACTTCTGGCTCTGTCACTTTGTCTGGCAACACCCGTAAAGGCTGAAAACATCCAGCATACTCAGCAGCTGATGAGCACCAAACGCTGCGAAAGCTGTGATTTGAGCGGCGCAGGGCTGACCTATGCCAATCTGTCAGGTGCAGACTTGAGTAAAGCTAATCTGAGTCAGGCAAATCTCAGCCGAATTAATTTGAGCAGCGCAAATCTGCGGGGGGCAAATCTATCGGGAGCGGTTTTATTTAACGCCAACTTGAGCGGGGCAGACCTAAGCGGAGCAGATTTGAGCGGAGCAGACCTGCGGGGAGCAACTGTGACAGGCGCAACCTGGACAGAAACCAATCTTACTTCAGCCAATTTGATGGGAGCCGTGGGCTTGCCCACAGAAATTGCCACACCCGATCGCCTCTATGCCTGGGGATTGGCGGAAGCAGAGCGCGGTAATTTTCGGGATGCCATTAATAACTATAATCAGGCTTTGAGTCAGCAGCCTGACTTTGCCCATGCCATTCTGGCTAGAGGGGTGGCGCGGTTTCGATTGGGCGATCGCCCTGGGGCAATGGCAGACGCTCAGGCGGCTGAGGAGATCTACACGGCACAGGGCAACAGTCAGGGGCTGCAAATCTCCACTCAGTTCACCGAGGGCATGGTGGCCATGCAAGAGGCAGAAGATAAGCAGAAGCGCCGCGAACGGGTCGGGGGCGGCGGCGGTAGCTTCCTGGGCTTCCTAGGGTCGATCGCCAGCCTGTTACTGCAATTTGTCACGCCGGGTCTTTGAATTCTCTGACGCGCCTCCAGCCTGAGCCTTCGTAACCAAAATTAAAGCGATCGGGGTGCAAAATCTCTGCCAAGATTTCCAGAGAGTCCACCAGCCGGGTACCCGGACGATTGAAATATTGATTGCCATCCGTTACGTAGACCTGTCCAGTCTTTACGGCTGACAAATTCGCCCATTCTGGATGGGTAGGCAGCGATCGCGCCTCTTGGGTTGTCCGCGTCAAATCAAATCCGCAGGGCATGAGAATAATGAGGTCTGGATTGGCAATCGTCAGCGCCTCCCACTGAAGCCAGGGTGAATGCTGACCCACCTCACCAAACAGCGATCGTCCCCCTGCTAGCTCGACCAGTTCTGGAATCCAGTTTCCGGCAGCCATCAGAGGCTCAATCCATTCGATACAGGCGACTCTGGGGCGATCGGCTATCAGGCTTGAACCTTGGGCACAGGTTTCGACTCGCTGCTGAAGGAAGTCAATTACAGGCTGGCTTTCAACGCCCAGCGCGGCAGCAACCTGTTCAATATCTGTCCACAGATCTGCCAAGACATTCGGCTGAAGCGAAATAATCTGAGGTTGGCTATGGGTCAGGCAATCGACTGCCTGCTCAACCTCTCCCAAACTCACGGCGCAGACCTCACATTGGGCTTGCGTCAAAATATGGGTAGGCTGAAGCTGCTCTAAAACCTCAGTTTTGACACGATAAACGCTCAACGCCGATTGCAGCAGATCAGTGACACGATCGTGAATTTCAGCGCTTGTCCCTTCTGGATCAAACTTGGGTTCTGTACAAATCGGCAAACTCACCACCGAAGGCGGATAATCGCATTCGTGCGATCGACCCACCAAGCAATCAGCCAGACCCAGAGCCGCCACAATCTCTGTGGCGCTAGGAATCAGGGAAACAATTCTAGGTGGAGGCAAGGGAGGCATATGTTGTCTTTGGAGGAACCCTGTACTCTACGCGATCGCTAGAAAGCGCTCAGGAGTAAAGCTGCCGTGCAGTCCGTAGGGCACATGGTGCTTAAGGGATAGCTTTGCCAGAGGTTTGCGGATGTCGCGGGCATCGTGGATGACCAGCTGCGATCGCTCCAATTCGCCGTTAAAAATCAGCGTCAGCAGCCACCCGTCATCTTCCGCCTGTCCGTTGGGGCGCGGCACAAAGATGGGTTCACCCGCAAAGCCGTGCGGGGCAGCACTCCAGAGCTGGCGATCGCCTGTGCCAACATCAATTTTTAGCACAGCTTGCAGGGGCGCGTTGCCCGTTGCCGCATCTGCCGCGCCCATGTAGGCATAGCGATAGGGACGACCGACGCGATCGGGATGCACGACCGGAAACTCGCAACAGCGGCTTTCAATTAACGCTCGCTCAACGGTTTGAGTTTTTAGGTCAAATCGGAAGCGCCAGAGCTGACCAGGAGCCAGAGCCGAAAACTTGACCTCTCGATAGTCCTGAGCGGGATCGATCGTCGGGAAATCGGCATAGCAAATGGAGTCAACGCAGAGTAGACCCTCTTGTTCGAAAGCGTTGGCGTGGTGGAAGACAAACCCAGCATCCACAGGAATAATCTGTATTGGCGCTGAGCCATGTCTAGGAATAATGATCACCTGAGTTGGCTTATTAGGCTGAATCTTGAGACACTGACCCGCGCCTTTCATCCCCAGCAAAAAGGGTAGCGGGTTAAAGCTCATGGGTGCCTGGAAGAAAACACAGTAGTTGGGCGTAATTGCAAAATCATGCATGAAGGCAAACCCTGGCACAGAATGAGTCTGCTGCTGCACCAGCTTGCCAGAAGGATTGAACTCGTAGAGGGTGATGCTGGTCGAGAGTCCCGGCTTGATGGCAAAGTTAACCAGGCGAGGTTCGCCATCGCAGTTGGGATCAATCCGAGGATGTGCCGCAAACGCAGAACCCGTCTTCAATACGCCATCTAGGTACTCCAGACCGATCGTTTCTAGAGTTGCCGGATCGAGCCGATGGGGTTCAGCCGCTTCCCACAGTGCCAGCAGCTTCTCGCCCCAGTAGAGAATGTTGGTATTGGCAATATTTTTGAGCTTTAGATCGAAGGCATTTGCCAGCCAGCCCCCCGATTTCTGAGTGCCAAATACGCCGCGGTAGAGGATTTTGCCAGCTTTCTCTTCTTCGACAAATGCCTGAGTTCGCACAAATCGATTGCGGAAATGGACGCGCCCCTCGCCAAAAGTGAAGGCACAGACCATGCCATCACCATCAAACGGGTGATGGAAGGGATGACCATTGATATCTAGCAAACCAGGGCCATTACGAAACAATGTGCCGCTTAGCTCAGCAGGAACCTGTCCCTCAATTTCATCGATCCAATAGTCGCGTTCTTCAAGCAGCGATCGATATCCCTTTTGCCACTCTTGCAGGTCGTAAGAGGCGGAGTAGTCTTGCTCAAGCTGAATCTGCATAGGTGCCTATAGATGCCTTATGGTATCGGTGATTTATTTGTGGTTTTGAAGAAATGCTGCTACTTGCCGATTTCTGTAACTAGCTCTGAGTCTGCAAGAGCAACCACCCCCTCTAGCGGTAGAACCTCCAGAGGTACTACGGTGGTAGAGTGCTGAGATGACCCTTCCTGCGCAGGTAGCCAGCTCAGAAGTGGCAACGGCAGCAGCGTGGTCAGATTGGTGATCACTACCAAAAACCATAGCTTGTCAAAATTTGACTCATTGATGCCCAACCCATGCATCAGCCAAGCTCCTAGCTCGTAGGAAAGAAATCCTGCCAGGTTATAAATAGACATCAGCAGCGCAAATAGCGTCGCCTCAACGCCAGGAGGACAAAGCCGCGCTGCCAAAATTAGAACAGGCATAAAGGCAATTTGACCCATCACCGTCAACACGATGCTATCGCCTAGGCTAAACCAGTGATCGTCAATGCCGATCGCCCGATTGGTATGAGTGACCAGCAGCAGCATCGTCATCCCCAGCGCCGCAGAGATTACCGTACTCCAGCCAAACATCACCCGCATGGGAATGCCCTTGAGAAAACGCTGGAACACCCAAATGCCGAGCAATGCCGCTAAGCTCGTGACCAGCCGAACCCTTCCCAAAAACTCAGGCTGAAATCCCAGCTCGTTGGTGGTGAAGAAAAAGAAAGCTGAATCTGCGGTCGGAGTTGCCTGCCATAGAAAGATGAATGCGGTTGGCATCCAGATTGATTTCTGTGTAATGGCTCCCTTAAGCTGCTTCACCTGATCCCAAATGGCCGACCAGTTGCTGGCTTCCGTCACGCGCGACTCGGCAATCAGCCATGCCACCCCTGAAACGATGAGGGGAAAAACTGCCGTAACGCCAAACACTGCACGGTTGGTGAAGTGCTCTAGCAAGAACCCACTGAAGTAGGCAGTCAGCAACCCGCCTAATGCAGAAGCGCCCCAGGTAAGAGATTGCAGCGATCCGGCATCCTTCACCTCTTCGCTGCGCGCCCGTTCCACCACCAGCGAATCCACGATCACATCGCTCAGCGCTACGGAGAGGGAGCCAAGGGCGATCGCCAAAGTCGCAGCCCAGGGCGTATGAACTACGGTCGCCATTGCCACCCAAGCCCCAGCTCCCAGAAAGCCCGACAGGATTAAGTAAGGACGACGGCGATAGCCAAACAGCGGTAGACCATCCGAGATGAACCCAAACAGCGGCTTCACCATCCAGGGCAACGCTGCAATGCCCATTAGAGCCGAAACCTGCACTGGACCCAGCCCCAATTCATCTTTTAGGAAAAAGCTGACGGCTAGACGCGCGAGTCCCACAACGCCCTGAACAAAGTAGACCATTAAGATGGCAATGAGTTCAGGGGTTGGCTCGTTACCAAAGAACAGCTTTTCCGTCAAAAATGGCTTGAGCTTATTAGAACCAGGCAGTGAAATTGTCATTCAGTAAGATAAGGATTCCAACAGAATCGTTAAGAAATATCACGCTGCCTACTATGATAGCGTTCTGCATCCTTCTGTCCAGTTTGGGAGTATCTAGTTTGAGAGGGCTATAGAGTTGGCCCTAGGCTCTAGCACTAGGCTCTAGTAAAATCCGCTGACGTGATGGTGGTGGAATTAATTCCTTCCAGTACCGCAATGACATCGTTGCCCACTTTAACGAGTGTATTGCCACTACTTTGAGTAACTCTCAAATCGCTAAACTGTAGCTGCTCAGATAGTTTCAGGAGATCGCTTTTGCTCTTGAAGTCTTTGATCACGTCTCCTCCAGAGGCTTGCCCAATGACAAAAATATCATTGCCGCCACCACCTGTTAGCGTATCTCTGCCGCCGTCTCCATACAAGATGTCGTTACCGCTACCGCCCTCTAACCCATCGCGATCGGCTCCTCCCATTAGCGTATCGTTGCCAGCACCGCCAGATAGACGATCGCTGTCATTGCCTCCCAACAGCCAGTCGTTGCCGCCGTAGCCCTGGAGGGTATCATTGCCACCATAGCCGTAAATCTTTTCATTCATTGAAGCGCCCCGCAGCCTGTCGTTTTCTCTGGTACCTTCAATAGTTCCTGGGGGGGGTGGCACAGCCGCCACGTAGCGCTGAGCAGCAATATCGGTGTCGGCTCTCTGACTGTTCGTGACCCAACCCACCACAAAATCGCCATTTGCTGCCATGCCGATCGCCGGATCGGTTTGGGCGTTATTTTGAATTCTGTTAATCCGAAACTCGCTGCCAGAGCGCTTTCCATCCAGGTTGTAACGCTGAGCATAGATATCAAATCCGCTGCCCTGTCCATTACTTGCCCAGGTGATTATAAATCCTCCTTCTGCATCCATACCGAGCGATGGCGTGGTTTGAGTGCCGCCGCTTGTGGAATTGACCTGAAACTCTCGACCTCGCGAATTGCCGTTGGCGCTATACCTTTGCGCATAAATTCCTGAATTATCGCTATCCTGGCTCCTCCAGGCAATCACAAAATTTCCGGCTGCATCAATGCCTACCGTCGGCTGATCTTGGTTTCCCGTTGCCGTGCTGTTAACCTGAAACTCAGAGCCGACGCGCCGACCATTGCTTTCGTATATTTGAGCGTAAATGCCCTTGCCGTCATCCTGCCCACTACTCTCCCAGACAATCACAAAGTTGCCCGAAGAGTTCATAGCGATCGTCGAGTTTGCCTGATCACCACTTGTAACGGAATTAACGCGGAATTCTCGATCGATCGCCCTACCGTTAGCCGTAAAGCGCTGAGCATAGACTCCTGTACCGCTGTTGTCTTTACCCTTTGTGCTTGCATTAGGCTGACCGTTGCTTGTCCAGGTGACAACGAAGCTGCCGCTCAAATCCATCGCTACGGTCGGAACGGTCTGATTGCCAGCCGTTGAGGAATTGACTAAAATTTCTCCGCCAATGCGCTGCCCCGTTGAGCTAATCCGCTGAGCATATACATTCGTGCTGCCATCCTGGGTGGTGCTTGCCCAAACGACCACAGAGTTCCCCAGCCCATCGATCGCCACAGCGGGGTCAGTTTGACTGTTTGCAGCCTGATTGACCCTAAATTCTGAACTTAAACTTCCTCCATCCGATCGGTACAAACGCTGGTATATGTCTAAATCTCCGCTCTGGCTTTGGCTTTGCCAGACGATCGCAAAT
The DNA here is from genome assembly GCA_019359505.1 of Drouetiella hepatica Uher 2000/2452. Classification (GTDB taxonomy): domain Bacteria; phylum Cyanobacteriota; class Cyanobacteriia; order Elainellales; family Elainellaceae; genus Drouetiella; species Drouetiella hepatica. The sequence goes on from JAHHHD010000016.1 coordinate 54,028, forward strand.
TCACCTGAAGAGCTGAAAGCAATTTCTGGATGTTCCTGATTGTTAACCGTGATTGTGTTAGCGCTAAACTCAGAGCCAGTCGGTTGAACGGTCATATAATTTTTTTCCTATCATGGCACCATGACTGAATTACGCTACAGGTAGAGGTAGAACTGTCTTTGAGGCAAATTTAACGCTTTATACGGATAAAACCACGCGGGCTTATCACTCACGTAGCGCTAAATGTAATACTGCTGAGCAAATTTTTCAATAGCCTACATATGTCATAACCACTCTGATTTTTTGAGAGAGTTTTTTAGAGACACCCGCGATCGACGCGAAACCTAGTCGTTTCTGAATTCGATCGGGTGAAGCTAGTTTAATCAGCTTCATCCCGGTTCAAGATCTCGTGAGCAAATGCTGAATTAGATATTACAACTCTGTAAGTTTTTGTAACAATAGGCTTAGGACGGTATCTTTAGGGCTGAAGAAGATTCTTAAGTACACGTCCGCGAAGGTGGTATTTAACCGCAACCTTCGTCAATCAGTCTGAAGTCTACTTGGTTCTGAAGTTTACTTGGTTCTGAAGTTTACTTAGTCTGAAGTCTACAAAGAGGATAGACCTGTGGCAGTCGAAACAATTCAACAACAGTCAACGTCAACCGTTCGCAAACATGCGCCCCGTTATAAGGTGTTGCTTCACAACGACGACTTTAACTCTATGGAGCATGTAGTACAGGCTCTGATGAAAAGCGTCAGTAGCCTCACCATGCCCCAGGCAGTCAGTATTATGATGGAAGCACATACCAACGGCATTGCTTTAGTCATTACCTGTGAGCAAGAACACGCCGAGTTCTACTGTGAAATGTTAAAAAATCACGGTTTGATTAGCACGATCGAACCTGAAGATTAGCCCGGAAACCCTCTCACAGTCTTGGGCAATTTCTTTGGGGCAGCTGGTGAAGATTGTTATTTGAGACCGTAATTTGAAATCCCTACTTGCCAATCTAGCCTGCTATCCTGCACCCATCCGCATTATGGGTCTACTGGCTGTCCTGGTGGCTTGCTGGCTGCCGATCGCCGCTCCCATCGCTTTCTGGGTTAAAGATCCCAACACGGTGACTTTAACCACAATGCCGCTGCTGTTTGTGGGATTTCTGCTGCTGATTGGGCGCTGGGGCAAATGGCTCTACCGCGATCGCCGCATCTTCAATACCTATGGGCTAATTGCCACTCGCCAAAATGGTAAAGAGCTGTTGCAGGGGATGGCGATCGGTCTGTTCAGTCTTCTGGGTCTATTTAGCATTCAGGAGCGGCTGGGCTGGCTCAATTGGCAGATTTCGCCCTCAGTTCTGTTGCTCAAAACCATTCTGGAGGGTTTGGCGATCGGATTAGGCACTGGGTTTGCCGAAGAGCTAGTGTTTCGAGGATGGATTCTGGATGAGCTACAGCGAGATTATGGAGACAAAATTTCTCTGTGGGGCAGCAGCTTGCTGTTTGCTTTACTGCATTTCATTAAGCCATTGTCAGAGGCATTCCGAACTTTTCCTCAGTTTCCGGGGCTGCTGCTGCTGGGCTTGACTTTAGTTTGGGCAAAGCGATCGACTCGGAGGCAAGCGCAGCCCGTGAGTGCTGTTCATCAGGGGCGATTGGGTTTGCCCTTGGGGCTTCATGCCGGATTGATTTGGGGATACTACATTGTCAATGTCGGACAACTTGCCCAATATTCAGGGCGAGTGCCAGAATGGCTAACTGGAATTGATAAGAATCCTCTAGCCGGGGGGGCTGGACTTCTATTTCTGGCAGGGCTAGCGGTCTACATGGGCAGGCGATCGCACCCTAGCGCCTGGAAACAGTCTTCCTGATGGGATGCTGGCGCAACTTCATGCGCGGGCACTGTGGGCATAAATTTTTTGAAAGGGTTACAAAGCGCCCTTTCAAAAAATTCGTACCTTAAAGTTAGGAACGCCCACTCGCGCAAATCTACTGGTATGAGCACAACGATTCTGCTATGGTACGCTTGGGCACATTCGCAGCATTCTGTTCCTTAAGTTCTTTTGGCAAAAATTATGACCAATCGATCGGAATCCTATTCTGTCCCTGCTGCCGTCAAGCGCGTTGCCGGAGCTTTTTGGCTTACAGGTTGGGCGAGTTTTTGGGTGCAAATTATTCTGGCGTTTGTCTCGGCGCTCGTTTTGCTGTTTGCGGCTTCTGGGTTGGGCGTTAATTCGGCGGGCGGAACACAGGTTCCGGGGCAGACTCCAATTGCCAGTGCAGAAACGGGGATCGGACTGGTGCTGGCTATCCTGGGGCTGCTATGCCTTTTTGTGGGTGCTTTTTGGGCTTTCCGCTACACGCGCCTCTCTCGCAAGCTAAAAACACCTGACTCCCAGACTCGCCCTAAGCCGAAAGATTTGGTGCAATCTTTGCGCATAGGTCTGTTCATCAATTTAATTGGGATGCTGCTCACTATCTTTGGCGCTCAGGCGATCGTTGGTTCTCTGGTGGGCAAATCCTTCTCCCAGGGCTTTGCCGTATTCTCCGGTAATTCTCTTCGCTTCATCACGCCGCTGGATATTTTCTTGGTGCAGTCCAATACCAACACCATCATGGCGCACTTTGTGGGGCTGATCGCCACGCTATGGCTGCTGCAATGCATGAATCGCCAGTAGGTTAACTTCGGCTTTTGGTGCGACAGCGATCGCAGTGCTGACACCCTTTGATCTTCAAGTCTTCCGCCTCTTGGGCAAAGCCAAAGGCTTGAAGCAGAAAACTCCAGCGGCATTCTTTAATCGTCAGATATTTTGCCATCTGCTGCGTGGCTTGAGATTGATTTAAGACCTGTGATTTGACAGCGCGATCGATCCGGTAATGAAATGGATCTTCCCACTCTAGCTGTCCGGTACTGTGGAGTAGAGACAGGGCGATCGCACTATCTTTGAACTGTCGCGTCACGGCACTAATTTCTCCTCGATCGGGAAGCTGCCGCATAAGCTTTTGGGCGGTTTGCTGCTGTTTGTGCGTCTGATTTTGGAAGAACTGCTGGCGCTGTTTGTCAGCAGAATCGAGCCATCCCGTGGGTTCACTAATCAGGGTAAGGGCCTGCGATCGCTTGCCGTCTCGACCACCTCTCCCGACCTCCTGCACATATTCTGACAGCAGCAGCGGCGCATGAAAATGCACAACCCACCGGACGTTTGGCTTATCGATCCCCATGCCGAAGGCGCTTGTGCAAACGACAAATTGCAGGGTTCCGGCGATCCAGGCGGATTCCATTTGGCGACGCTCTGCTGGACTGAGTCCGGCATGATAGGCTGCGGTCTGAAACCCCTGCTGCCTTAGCCAAACGGCAAGCTCTTCGCCATCGCGACGGGTGCGGACATAGACTAATCCCGACTGGCGATCGCCCCATTGAATAAACCGCAAAAGCTTTTGCCGTCGATCTCTGGGAGTCCAGGCAACCTGCACAGACAGATCTAGATTAGCTCGGTAGGGACTTTGTAGAAAAATTTGCGGCTTTTGCAGCTGCAAAACTTGTCGAATCGTTTGCTGGGCATCAGGATCGGCAGTAGCGGTGAAGGCGGCGATCGCCATTCTGCCTCCGGGTTTGGCTTGCAGCAGCGCCGATCGCACTGCCCCCAGCCGCCGATATGCCGGACGGAATGTGTCCCCCCACTGCACTAGACAATGCGCCTCATCGAGGATTAGCCCATTAATCTGCACTTCCGGTCGGATCAGCCGCTCCCAAACAGGGGCGCTCAGCAGCGTTTCTGGAGAAAGGTAAAGCAACCGCAGCTTTTGATGCTCGATCGCCCAGAGGGTTTGCTTGCGATCGCGGCTAGACAATTCGCTATGCAGCAGCGCAGCGGAAAAACGGCGCTGCTTTAGCTCCTGCACCTGATTCTCCATTAGGGCAACTAGGGGCGAAACCACAAGGGTAAGTCCTTGACTCAACAAAGCGGGAAGCTGAAAGCAAATGGACTTGCCGCCGCCCGTCGGCATGATTACCAGGGCATCTTGATGGCTTAGCAGCGCTTGGATAATCTCACCTTGAGGCGATCGAAAATCCTCATAACCCCAGATTTCTTTGAAGCGCTGACGAACGGTATACCAATCTACAGGTTGTTTAGGAAAGGGCAGATGCATCCCTGATTCATTGCAAAGCACTGCACTTAAGATGCCCAGGATTTGACCGGGCAGCACAGGGCTCACCTGAACGGCCACAAAAGTATATTGCGAAATGTGTCCGGAATCTCGCTCGCTACCTTCGTAGGCTGAAGGGATACGCATTGTAACGAAATTTTGCAAAAGCTGATGGTTCAGACTTTCAATTTATGACTACTTTTGTGACGGAAGTTACAGCGATCGTGAGGTCAATAAAGTATCGAATCGCCTGAAACATCCATGTCTAGGAGGTAAGCCACACTTCATGTTGTGAAATGTTGGCTAAAAAACAACAGATTATCTCAATGTAAGTTTATTTAACTTAACATTGGGGGTATGCTAGTAGAGCACAAATAACTAGGTACATTTTCCTACCGACACATCAGCTATCGATCTCAAGCCATGGCTTGATTTGTCCCTAACTGATTATTTTGTGGAATAGGTGCAAAGGTCACGCCTGATCTCAGGATTTCTAGCCTCAGGACTCATTGCCCTCAGACTACTGCCCGATTAACAGGTTTAGCGACGTCGCACTTTGTTCGCATCTTGCTTGACTCAAGCATGTGTTCAAACAAGTCCGAGAATGTTCAGCATCTGACCTCCTCTTCAAGGTGGGTACACCTCTTCTACAGGGCACTGCTTCTCAAGCATCTCGCTCAGCAGACTGAACTCTCTACATCAACCAAACTTTATTGGGTAGGCTCCCACTATGACTGCACAGTTTCCTTGGCTTACGGTTCTCGTCCTCTTTCCACTACTGGCATCTTTGGCGATTCCCATCCTGCCGGACAAGTATGGAAAGACGGTTCGCTCCTATGCGCTGGGAGTAGGTTTAACAGAGTTTGCCCTCATTATCTACACCTTTTGGAAGCACTACACACTAGGCGATGCCGACTTCCAACTGGTTGAGAACTATGCCTGGATTCCGCAAATTGGGCTGAACTGGTCTTTGGCGGTCGATGGTCTTTCGATGCCGCTCGTGATTCTGTCAGGATTGGTGACGACGCTGGCGATCTTCGCCTCCTGGAAAATCACCTACAGACCTCGCCTGTTCTACTTTCTGATGCTGACGATGTACAGCGCTCAGATTGGGGTATTTCTGGCACAAGACCTGCTGCTGTTTTTCATTCTCTGGGAGCTAGAGCTGGTTCCGGTTTATCTGCTGATTGCCACTTGGGGCGGACAGCGCAGACAGTACGCGGCAACCAAGTTTATTCTGTACACGGCGATCGCCTCAGTGTTTATCTTGGTAGCAGCTCTGGCAATGGCGTTCTACGGCGATACGGTTACGTTTAACATGCAGGAATTGGGAATGAAGGACTACTCCCTTTCCTTCGAGCTGCTGATGTATGCTGCATTCCTGATTGCCTTTGGCGTCAAGCTGCCTATCTTCCCGTTCCACACCTGGTTGCCCGACGCCCACAGTGAAGCTCCTGCACCCGTGTCGATGATTTTGGCGGGTGTGCTGCTAAAGATGGGTGGCTATGCACTCATTCGTATCAATATTGAGATGCTGTCTAACGCTCATGTTTATTTCGCTCCCGTCTTAGCGGTTTTGGGTGCAGTGAGCGTTGTCTATGCCTCTCTGACGGCATTTGCTCAAACGAACTTGAAGCGGCGACTGGCTTACTCCTCGATCGCCCACATGGGTTTTGTGCTGATTGGCATCTCTGCCTTTACGGAGCTGGGTTTGAGCGGTGCAGTATTGCAAATGGTTTCCCATGGCCTAATTGCCGCAACGCTGTTCTTCCTGGCGGGTGTTGCCTACGATCGCACTCACACGCTGATGATGGACGAGATGGGCGGCATGGCAAAACAAATGCCGACCGTGTTTGCGCTGTTTACCGCAGGGTCAATGGCTTCTCTGGCGCTACCTGGCATGAGTGGTTTTGTTAGCGAAATTTCTGTGTTCCTGGGCTTCGCCACTAGCGATGCCTACAGCACAACCTTCAAGGTGGCGATCGTCTCCTTGGCGGCAGTGGGCGTAATTCTCTCTTCGATTTATCTGCTCTCAATGCTGCGAACCGTTTTCTACGGCGAAGAAAATGCTGCATTGTCCAATCTGACGCTGACCGATGCTAACCCACGGGAAGCGTTTATTGCCCTCTGCCTGCTGATTCCCATCATTGGTATCGGTGTCTATCCCAAGCTAGCAACCCAAACCTATGATGCTAAAACGGTCGAGGTTGCCGCTCAGGTGCGTCAAGTGCTGCCCGTGCTGGCAGAGCAGCCGCTGGATCAGTTCAAGCGCTCTGTGATTGCCTCCCCGGCGATCGGGGCAGATGTAAGAAATTTGATTAGTGCGGTAGACTAACGCCCCTTGAGTGAGCTGGATCTATTTGAATTTCTTAGGGGGCGTGGCAGTACCATGCCCCCTAGAATCTTTAAAGCACTATTTTTAATTCGATGGCGTTGAATGTGTCTTTTCTTCAGGACTTCTGGACTCAGAGCGCTCTGTTTTGGAACAATGCGTCCTCCCTGCTAAAAGTGCTGCTGTTTTTTGCGGTCTGGCTAGGATGCTGGCTCCCGATCGCCTTGCCCATCGCCATAGCCGTAAAATGGCAACCGGCACAGCCCATCACACTTTCCCAAAAACTGCCGCTGCTGGCCTCTCTGTACCTGATTGCGCCTTTGCTCATAGGAGGAAGTTCAGCTCTAACCGGGGAAACCTTTGCACATTTAGGTTTGCCTTGGCAGATTGGCGTCATGCGATCGCTAGGATTAGGGCTAGGCATAGGGGCGATCGGGTTACTGAGCGCGTTTGCGCTGCAAAGGTGCTGGGGCTGGCTAGAGGCTTCTGCTCCCCTATCCCTAAAGACAGCCCGTACGGTATTTCTGACCCTGCTGTTGGGGTTAGGGGTTGGCGGCGTGGAGGAGCTGGTCTTCCGGGGCTTTTTGCTCAATCAGCTACGGCAAGACTATTCGATTGGGTGGGCTGGGGCGATCGCCAGCCTCATTTTTGCCCTACTACATCTTGTCTGGGAAGGTCGGCAAAACCTGCCTCAGATGCCCGGACTCTGGCTAATGGGCATAGCTCTGGTGCTGGCTCGCAGCGTGGATGGCGGCAATCTCGGTCTAGCCTGGGGGCTGCACGCTGGCTGGATCTGGGCAATCGCTAGTCTAGACAGTTTGCAAGTCCTTCGCTACACAGGACGGGTGCCTGAGTGGATAACGGGTTGGGGAGGGCAGCCCTTGGCAGGAGCGATCGGCGTGGTCTTTATGGGTCTAGTGGCGACAGTTATGACCCTACTGCTCCAAAGCTCCACAGAGTTCCGTATATTTGAAGGGGGTTCACTGTAGGAGACTGCCGATGTTTGGTTTAGGTTGGCCGGAATTGGGTCTGATTGCGATCGCTGCCGTTTTGGTTTTTGGTCCTAAAAAAATTCCAGAGCTAGGCAATGCTCTGGGTAAGACTTTGCGGGGGTTTAAGGAAGAAATGAATAAGCCTGACGAGGAAACGGCGAAGCTTGACGGGCAGGAGGATGAGAATAAAAGCTAGAAGCCAGGAGTCAGGAGCCAGAATAACTCCTGACTCCTGACTCCTGACTCCTGACTCCCGCTAACCCCCTGACTGAGCGTAAGATTCCACATTCACAGACGACACACCCACAGAGCCATTGCCGTTTTCCATCATCAGGCTTTGGGGCTGAACGTTGGCAGGTAGGTTGAGATCATCCTGAGGATTGCGGGCTTTGATGAGGTCGATCGCCCGATTGACGCTTTCAGGGAAAATCACGACCAGGCTGCCTTGGGGAGCTTGATCCAGCGCTATGTTGACTGCCTCAGTCTCATCCAATATCGTTTCATAGCGAGCGGCGCTGCCCGCCGATTCAATGCCTTCAATAATCAATCGGGAAGCGTCTCCCCTAGGGCGACCTCGATTGTCATAATCTTCTTTGACAATGATGCGATCGAAAATTCCGGCAGAGAGCTTGCCCAAGGTGACAAAGTCCTCATCGCGTCGATCGCCCGGTCCACCCACCACACCAATGCGATCGCCTGTCCAGTTGCGGATAAATTCGCCCAGCGCCTCATAGCTGTGGGGATTATGAGCATAATCCACCATGGCGTGAAACTGCCCCAAATTAAATAGGTTCATCCGCCCTGGGGTCTGACCGACCGAAGCCTGGAAGGTTGCCAGCGCTGTGCGGATGTACTCAATCTTCACGCCATGGGCAAAGGCTGCCAGACTGGCTGCTAAAGCATTGGCAATCATAAAGGGAGCGCGTCCACCCATGGTTAGCGGCACGTTTACCGCCTGCTCAATCCGCAGCGTCCAGTCGCCCTTCAGGATAGACAGGTAGCCATTTTCGTAGACGGCTGCCAGTCCGCCCTGCTGAGTATGGCTACGAATCAATTCGCTATCAGGGTTCATTGAGAAGTAGGCGACTTGTGCCTGTACCCGTGCCGCCATCGCTGCCACCAGCGGATCGTCAGCATTGAGGATAGCGTAACCGTTGGGTCGGGTGCTCTCTACTACGATGCTCTTGAGGTGCGCCAAGTCTTCCACCGTATCAATGTCGCCAATGCCCAAGTGATCGGCAGCAACGTTTAGGACAATGCCAATATCGCACTGGTCAAAGCCCAAGCCCGATCGCAGAATCCCCCCTCTTGCCGTCTCTAGCACCGCTACCTCAACCGTTGGGTCATTGAGAATTACCTGAGCGCTTTGAGGTCCGGTCGTGTCGCCTTGCTCGACCAGATAGCCGCCAATATAGATGCCATCTGTCGTGGTATAGCCGACAATCTGCCCCGTCCGCTTCATGATGTGCGCCAGCAGCCGCGTCGTCGTAGTTTTGCCATTGGTGCCCGTGAGCGCCAGAATCGGAATTCGGGTGGGGGTACCCGGTGGAAACAGCATGTCTAGCACGGGTTCTGCCACGTTGCGCGGAATGCCTTCACTGGGGCAAAAGTGCATTCGGAAGCCGGGAGCCGCATTTACCTCCACGATGACACCGTTGGTATCTCGCAGGGGTCGAGAGATATCTTCAGTGACAACATCAATTCCGGCAATATCCAGCCCCATAATTTTACCGATTCGCTGAAACAGCCAGATATTCTCTGGGTGAACTTCATCGGTGCGATCGATCGCAATCCCGCCTGTACTAAGGTTTGCAGTCGCCTTGAGATAACAAATGTCTCCCTTGCCGAGCACAGTGTCTAGAGCATAGCCTTGGCGATCGAGCAGTTCCCAGGACGTGCGATCGAGTTCGATACGGGTCAGGATATTCTCATGTCCGTCACCCCGGCGCGGGTCGCGATTCGTTTCTTCAATGAGCTGATCGATCGTCGAGATCCCATCCCCAACCACATGAGCCGGAACCCTCTCCGCAACTGCCACCAACTTGCCGTTGACCACCAGCACCCGATGATCTTGCCCCGTGTAGAAGCGCTCGACAATAACGCCTTTAGACACTTCTCTGGCGGCATCGTAAGCCTCTTCCGCCAGCTCTAGATGATTGATGTTAATGGTAATGCCACGTCCGTGGTTGCCGTCTAGAGGCTTAATGACAATCGGGTATCCGCCCACATCTTCGATCGCCTGCTCCAGCTCATCTAGGTAGTGAATCACCGTCCCTTTGGGCACCGGAACGCCTGCATCTCCTAAAACTCGCTTCGTTCCTTCTTTATCGGAAGCCAGCTCAACGCCCAAAATGCTTGTCTTGCTGCTAAGAGTTGCTTGAATCCGCTTTTGATAAATACCGTGACCCATCTGAATAATTGCTCTGGCACTGAGCTGCGACCACGGAATACCGCGGATTTCCGCCTCTCTGACGATGCATTCTGTACTGGGGCCTAGGGAAGCCTGGGCACCAAAGTCACGCAGGTCAGCAAGGTCTTGCTTCAACTCTTCTAAAGAGTAGCTACCTGTACTCACAATACTTTGGCAGAGCCGAACAGCTGCCCTCGCCGCATAGCGTCCAGCCTGCTCATCCACATATTCAAACACGACCTGATACACACCTGTATCAGAGGTTTCGCGGGTGCGCCCGAAGCCGACTGGCATTCCAGCAAGCGTTTGCAGCTCTAGCGCCACATGCTCAACAACATGTCCCATCAGCGTCCCTTCCTGTACCCGACTGAGGAACCCTCCCCGCTGTCCTAACGAACAGAAGTGCTCGACTAAACTGGGTAAAACTTCTGCCAACCCTGCGTAAAAGCCAGGAATTTCGTTGGAAAACCGCCCAGTCAGATCTTCAAGATCGAGACGGATGACGATTAATTTTTTGTAGCGGATACTCCAGTAATTGGGACCGCGCAGCGTTAGGGTTTTGAGGATTTGCATAACAAGATCAGAGCGTCATAGGGCTATGGAGCAGAAAGCAGTATTCGTCTAGTCTTGAGCTTAGGTACACCTTAAAAAGTTCGTGACGAACTTTTTAGAGATGCTGTAAGAACTTCGCGGCACTGAACCCGTAGTCCAGTGGCTTTGAACTTTGGCTAGATTTTGAAGATCTACGCCCAAACTTAAATGAACTAAACAACCCGGATATGCTACTAGGGTATACTAGCCTGTCAAAATTTTTAGAGTCGTGCGTTACTAGCTAAAGCTATAGATCAACGATCGCCAATCCCGCAAAACACATTGCCTCGATACATTGCCTCGATCAATTTAGGCGTTGCTGATTCCTCTAAGAATGTTTGAGAGCAGCGCTTCTCGCCGTTTTCAAACATTTATACTCAGATTTAAGCATCGCCTCAATTCAAGCGAACAGGTTTAGGGAGATGAAACCATCTGACGCTTGTGGAGGTCATAGCGATCGCCATGACTCAAGATATGCAGACGCAGGTTATGAATGCTGAGCGGATCGGTATCGCCAACATGGGGATAGTTGGTGTAAGACGATTCGCCTGGGTCAATAATAGTCACCGTACCTTTACCAATCACTTGAAAAGTACCGTTATTTTCAAACATAGCGCAAGTATCTTCATCAATGCCGATCGCTAGCTTGTCCATATTGGAAGCGACAGCGCTGAGCAATCGCGCCATGCGGTTCCGATTATGGAAATGTTGATCAACTACCACCTCCGGAATAATGCCCAAACCTATGGTCATATCTACTAGAGAGCGATTCGGCGATTCACCGCTGCCTCCTCCCGCGATCATTTGCTGCCCCATGACGGCTGCCCCTGCGCTGGTGCCCGCCAACGTAATTTCGCCTAGTCTGGCACGGGTGCGTACACATTCCATAATGGGCGTATCTGAGAGCAGCCCACAGAGCCGAAGCTGATCCCCGCCTGTCATAAAGACCCCTGTGCAGTCTTCAATGAAAGCCTGCCACTCAGGGTTGGAGCCATGCTCTCGCTCGCGGATGTCTACGACCTCGATCGCCTTAGCACCCATCTCTTCAAAAATGGTGACATATCGGCTCCCGGTTGCAGCTGGCTCTCGTGAGGCAGAGGGGATAATAGCAATGCGGGCATCGGCTCCGCCACAGCGCTGAAAGAAAGTTTGGAGGATAATCCGTCCGTGAAGTTTGTCTTCGGCTCCGCCAATGACCATGACGGCGGTTTTTGTGAGCTGGGGCATCCTTTGCTGAAGAAGTCTAGGGTCGAGTTGCAGCATGACATCCCCTCTGGGCGTAGTTCTGGGCATAAAGTGAGTTAGACGCTCCAGTAGCCAACCGAAAGAGATGCTGTGCATGTTTATGAGCTTGCCTGATCGCTAGCCTGATGACTGTGAGAGTTCTCTGGCGGTGTTCTCTGGCGGTGTTCTCTTGATAATTGCTTCTGGTGTCCAGAGACAATATTCTACTCTTCCTTCTTAATTTTTTTCGAGAAGTGCGCGTCAATTGAGTGCCAAATTTTTTGGATTTACTGCTCAACCGAAGACATCATTACTGCTGCTGCTTTCTTCCATCCAGTATCTTACCTTACGTAGACCTTAGAGTAGTGCTGGATTTTGCTCAAGGAATTTACTTGACTCCAAGCCTACCGAATGAGCCATGCTTCTGTTGTGTCGGTTCTAACGTAATGACTTTTCTTGCCCTCACATTGAGGGGCGATCGCTGGTGCAAAATCTGGGCGAAATTTGGGCAAAATCTGGGGCAGCCTAATTTCTAAATTGAATCTGAACTCAAATTATTCATAAACTGTATGAGAGATCTATCAAAAAAATATTGGAGCCATGCTGACTCAGCATTCCCCCCGTCCTGAACCGATTTGGCTCACCGTGGCTCGGCTACTGCGATGGGATAAACCTGCCGGACGGCTAATTTTGATGCTGCCTGCGCTTTGGGCCGTGGTGCTGGCAGGTCGGGGAGCGCCGCCCTTGCCTCTGGTCGGCATTATTATTTTGGGGACTCTGGCAACCAGCGCGGCAGGGTGCGTGGTGAATGACCTCTGGGATCGCAATATTGATCCCCAGGTCAGTCGCACCCGTAGCCGCCCTCTAGCCTCGCGCGCCCTCTCAGTCAGAACGGGCATTGTTGTAGCGCTGATCGCTTTCATCTGCGCTTGCGGTCTGGCGGTCTATCTCAATTTCTTCAGCTTTTGCCTCTGTGTTGCCGCCGTGCCGTTTATTGTGCTTTATCCCTTGGCGAAGCGGGTGTTTCCAATTCCGCAGTTGGTGCTGTCGATCGCCTGGGGATTTGCCGTACTCATTAGCTGGAGCGCCGTGACAACAAATCTGGAATTTCCCACCTGGCTGCTGTGGGGGGCAACAGTGCTGTGGACTTTGGGTTTTGACACCGTTTATGCCATGGCAGACCTCAAGGATGATGAGCGGATTGGCATTAACTCAAGCGCCCGATTTTTTGGACGACATGCAGCAGATGCAGTAGGAATTTTCTTCCTAGGGACAACTCTGCTTCTAGCTGGCGTGGGCGAAGTGATGGATCTAGGCATAAGTTTTTGGGTCAGTTTGGGGGTGGCGAGTGTCGGATGGGGGTGGCATTATCTTCAGTTGCGTCCGCGATCGCCCAAGCCCCAGGTTTATGGTGAAATCTTCGGGCAGAATGTTTGGATAGGATTTGTGCTGCTAATCGGGATGTTATTGGGAAGCTGATCGGACTCAATAGACCTCTTGCAAATTAGGTTTAGTGGGGCTGCGTCCCTACTAAATCTCATCCCAAAACTTTAAAAGAGGTCTAATGGACAGGAAGGATGAGGCAATGGCACCGCAGTTTCGCGATCGCACAGAGGCAGGGCAACTCTTGGCTAAAAAGCTAGGTCACTATGCCAACCGATCGGATGTGGTTGTAGTGGCTTTACCGAGGGGGGGTGTGCCCGTTGCCTATGAAATTGCTCAAGTTCTGCACGTTGGGCTAGATATTTGCCTGGTGCGAAAACTAGGAGTACCGGATCACCCAGAGCTGGCTATGGGAGCGATCGCATCAGGCGGAGCCAGGGTGATGAACACAGATATTGTGGAATTGCTGCACATCTCTGATCAGGATGTGCTTCAGGTGACGACCGCCGAACAAGCCGAGTTAGAGCGGCGAGAACGACTCTATCGGGGCGATCGCCCTGTCCTGAGTGTGCGCGACCAAACAGTGATTTTGGTCGATGATGGTATTGCCACGGGCGCGACAATGCGAGTTGCCATAGCGGCATTGCAACCCCAGAAGCCGCGCTGGATCGTTGTAGCGACACCGATCGCCTCGCCCAGCAGCTCTGAACAGCTCAAAATCCAGGCTGATGAAATGGTTTGCTTGGCAATGCCCGCTCTCTTGCGCTCTATTGGTCAGCACTACAGAAATTTTCCACAAACCTCTGATCAGGAAGTTTGTCAGCTATTACACCATGGCAACGGGGTTTAACCCTAGCTTTGCCAGCAGGCGATCGACATTGAAGTGTTTCGCCATCATTTGGCAGATGGCTTGAACCTTAATAGGCTCATGGAGGCGAACTTGCCCAAAAGCGCGATCGATAATTTCTACCGTTGTCAGCGTATCGAGATCGACTGAGAGAATCGGAATCTCTAGGTCTTCAGCCCGACTCAGAATTGTGGGCATGGGCGGAATATGCCCCGTGAGAATGAGGCACTGCGTCGAAGTCTCCAACGCAGCCAGCTGAATGTCGGTGCGATCGCCTCCCGTCACAACCGCCATGTTATGAGCTTTGCGGAAGTAACCCAGCGCCGAGTTGACGTTCATCGCCCCGATCTTGAGACTTTCTACCATCAAATCCATGCGGTCTGCGCGGCAAAGCACTTCTGCGCCAAGCTGTTTCACCAATTCCCCCACGCTGACGCTCCGCAACAGGTTGTTTCGGGGCAGAACGGCCAGCACTTCAATACCTTGCTTCTCTAGGAAAGGCTTCACCTGACTGTTGACCAGATCGACTTGCTCATGGGGCACGTCATTGATTAAAGTCCCAATGAGGCGATCGCCCAACTGCTGCTTTGCTACGAGCAGGCTATCCACCACCAGCTCAGAGTGAAATCTCGACACCAATACCACCGAAGCATCTAGCGTCTGGGCAATTTGAGGCAGAGATAGATTAAACAACTTGCCCTCTTCTAGAGTTCCTGCGCCCTCTAGCAACACCAAATCCCCTGAAGGAGTCTGGGTGTAGCTCAAGAGATGCTGGGCATAGTCAGCAATATCTTCTCCGGTCAGGCGCTGGGCGATCGCAGATTGGCTGAGCGGCAGCAGCATAGGCAGAACCCTTTCTGGGGGAAGCTTGAGCGTTTGCGTAATAAACTGAATATCTTCTTCAATTAACTCTGCCTGAGAGGCACTCAAGCAAGTTCCGACGGGCTTTCCATAGGAAATGTCCAGCCCTTTCTCTTGCAACCGATGCGCCATGCCCAAAATGATGGCAGACTTGCCGCTATAGGTTTCTGGAGATCCAACTAAAAGGTACTTTGCGAGTTTTGGCACGCACTCACTCCTGCGATCGAATGGAATTGAGACAGATTTTTGATGCGCTCAGCCTAAAGCCTAATTTAGCCTAGAGCCTGACAAGGCGCTTTACTTGAACACTGACTGACTCAGAGCCATTAAGCTTTGAGTATTTTAAGCACGGTATGGAGTTATGTTGAGATCTAGCCTAGTGCAAGTTCTGTATCTACTTCGGTATCTCCAGTGGCACTTTCGAGAACGAAGCAATCTTGCCAGACCTGAGCCGATCGCCCTGAGCCAATCGCCCTGAGCCAATCGCCCTAAGCCGCTGCAATCTAGAGCCGCTGCAATAGATTAAGACCATGGGTATCTGTGCCGCAAGTGCTAAACAAGCCATAGACTTGCCCAAGCGATCGCACTTCCTGCGTTTGCTTCGGGCTAGCTTTCCAAGGTGAAGGATTATTGTAGGCATAATAAGCCTCAATGCCATCGATCCCGGCTTGAGCCGCTTCAGGAATGAGGTCGGCAGGCGATCGCCGATATCGGGCGGGGTGTGCTAGCACCGCCAAGCCTCCAGCGGCATGGATGGCAGCAATTACTCTGGCTGCTTCAGCTCTGTCTCCCACAGGGGCTTTGCTCTGAGCATAGGACTGAATGGCATCGTGGTCAGGATCAAACGCATAAGCCAGAATGTGGACTTCGTCTTGCAACAAACTTGCGGTCACTTCCATCCCCACCCAAAGTTTCGGCAACATCTGGCGATCGGGCTGTTCGTTAAGCCACTGTTGCGCCCGACGGTAGCCGCTGACACTGTGGTGATCAGTGATGGCTAACCCCTTTAGTCCGATCGACACAGCTTGCGCGATCAGTTGCTCCGGCTGAAGCCGACCGTCTGAAAAAACGGTGTGCATATGAAAATTGTAGGAGTGAGGGCAGCTATCAGCCGTGATTGCTTCAAACACAGACCGGAGAGATGCTGTATCCTGCGCTGAATCTTGCGCTGATGAAGCCAAACCATGAACCAGATCGGCAGCCATAGTTCTCTTAACGGTTATTTACATTCTGATATCATACCTGGTCATGATCTAGACCTGCCTGTTTATTTTGAGACTGCATAGCCCCAACGCTGACTCTGCGATCGCCCCAGGTTCGCCCCAGGATCGCCCCAGGTTCGTCTTAGGTTCGTCCCAGTAAGCGATAATTGCAAAAGCGACCCTTGCAGAGATTTCATTCAGAGCCTTTAACTTCAGTGCGCTTCGACATTATTACGCTGTTCCCCGATTTTTTCACCTCGCCGCTTAGCTCTGGGCTACTGGGTAGAGCGCTGAGCAAAGAGATTGCCACAGTCAATTTGGTAAATCCCCGCGACTTTACTGCCGATAAACATCACCGAGTAGATGACGAACCTTATGGCGGCGGCGTGGGAATGCTGCTGAAGCCAGAGCCAATTTTTGCAGCTGTAGAATCAGTGCCTGTGTTGCCCAATCGAGAGGTGATCCTGCTGACTCCCCAGGGGCAAACCATGCACCAAAAGATGTTTCAAGATCTAGGGAACTATGAGCAAATTGTCATGGTTTGCGGACATTATGAAGGGGTAGACGATCGCGTTCTCAATCTCGTTACCCGTGAAGTTTCTCTAGGAGACTTCGTTCTCACCTGTGGCGAGATTCCGGCGCTGACTCTGCTGAATGGCGTTATTCGGCTGCTTCCCGGCACGGTCGGCAAAGAGGAGTCATTGAAGCTGGAAAGCTTTGAGGCAGGGCTACTCGACTATCCGCAATATACTCGCCCCGCCGAGTTTCGCGGTATGCAGGTTCCGGAGGTGCTGCTATCGGGCAATCACCAGGCGATCGCTCAGTGGCGCAAACGGCAGCAGCAAGAGCGCACTCGTGACCGTCGCCCTGATCTTTGGAAAGCATGGCTAGAACAGCAGCAATCCGAGAAATTCGAGAAGGGCTAAACTAAAAGAAAATCGAGCATCAGAGGAAAAGCCCGTGGTTACAACTCTCTCCCTGCAAGATCGGCTTGTGGATACGATCGCCCTCTACCGCGATCGCGTGGACTATCTGGAAGTTCGTCTAGAGCAAGGCGAAGCAACGGCAATTTCCTATCGCGGCAAGCAGCTAGATGCAGTCGATCGCAGCTTTTCTCTATCGGGCGGCATCCGCGCCTGTCACAAAGGCGGCTGGAGTTTTGTCACATTCGACGGGCTAGGCGACCTCAAGAATCGGATTGAAGATGCCATTGCCCAAGCTCATCTCATCGGCAAAGAAACCACGGAGCTAGCGGCGGTTGATTCCATCCAGGACTATGTGGCTGTCGATCTGGGTCACGATCCGCGCGGTGTTTCTCTCGATCGCAAGCGGCAATTGATTGAAACCTATAACCAGATTTTGCTGGACTACGATCCGCGTATTCAAACCACGATGGTGGGCTATGGCGATCGGTTTCGCACAAATTATTTTGTTAACTCTTCGGGCACCTGCATTGTGCAGGAGCGGCTGGATGTCAACGGCAGATTTGGCGTAGTTGCGCGTGGAGAAAACGTAGTGCGTCAGGGCTTTGAATCTGTGCATTCGCGATCGGACTACGGAGCGCTGGAAGGGCTAGAGGCCCAGGTGAAAAGCGCCGCAGAGCGAGCAGTACGGCAGCTAGACGCGAAGCCTGTCAAAGGCGGACAATATCCGGTTGTGCTTGATCCCTATCTGTCAGGAGTCTTCATCCACGAGGCGTTTGGGCATTTGTCTGAAGCAGACTTTGTCTACGAGAATCCGCGAATGCAGGAGCTGCTGGTGCTAGGCAAGCCGATCGCCATCCCTCAGCTCAATGTGGTGGATGATGGCACGATCCCAGGTTTGCCAGGTTCCCTTAAATACGACGACGAAGGCGTTCCGGCACAGCGTAAGTATTTGATCAAAGACGGCATTCTTACCCAGCGCTTGCACAGCCGTGAAACTGCTGGGAAAATGCACGAAGCGCCCACAGGTAATGCCCGTGCTTTGAGCGCCACCTATCCGCCGATCGTCCGCATGACCAACACGGGGATCGAGTCGGGCGATCGCGCTTTTGCAGACATGATCAGCGACATTGAGGAAGGCGTATATGCGGTGCGGATGTTAGGTGGACAGACTAACGGCGAACTGTTCACCTTCGCAGCGGCTGAGGGCTACATGATCCGCAATGGTCAAATTGCTGAGCCAGTTAGCGATGTCACCCTCAGCGGCAACGTTTTTCAAACGCTCAAAGACATTGATGCGATCGGCAGTGACTCTGTCTATAGAAACGGCGGCTGCGGCAAAGGCGGACAATCGCCCTTACCTGTCAGCGTGGGCGGCCCTCATGTACGGATTCAAAACGTGGTTGTGGGCGGACGATAGCAGCAGCTAGCTACAATGCGGCCCGATATTCTGCGTCAACCCAGCAGCGGGGCAATGCCTCACCTGAAGGAAAAACCAGTTCATACTTAGCAACTTTCTCAGGATCTTGCTCTTCCTCTCCAGACTGCACCCTGCCGCAGACTTTTTCCTCCGCAGGATTAATTAAGGCAACGGTATCTTCAATCTCAATCAAAACTCCAGTTTGCTTGTTCTGTAAAAGCATAGTTTTCTGCTGCAATTAAATAGTGCTATCTCTCAGAATCCTGCGTCTGCCCCAAAGCGACATCTACCGATCGAGATGGATTGGCATTATTTTGAATTCTAGATTCCAATCCAAGATTCAAAACTGCCGAACTTCACCTATGCCCGATCGCACCCCCATTACCCGCGACATGAATCGCGCAGACTATTCTCAGCTACCTCGCCATTCGTTAATAGTTTGCGCAACTTTAGTGCATAGCCCCGTCAATCTGGGTGGACTGTGCCGCACCGCGGAGGCATTTCGGCTGGAGGCGATGGTATTAGCTGATTTAGCGATCGCCGAAACCCATCCCTTTCGCAATCTGGCGGCTTCAGCACATCACTGGCAGCCATTAAATGCCTGTGCGCTGGATGTTCTCCCAAGTTGGCTGAGTCAGCAGCGGCAGTTAGGCTATAGTCTGATTGCGCTGGATGCTAACCCTGCCGCTCTGCCGCTGACAGAATTTGTGTTCTCGCAAAAAACGGTGCTTGTGCTGGGGCAAGAGCTAACTGGAATTCCGGCAGCAATTTTGGATCAGTGCGATCGCGCCCTTAGCATTCCGCAGAGTGGCATGGTGGAGTCGCTAAACGTGCAGACTGCCGGGGCGATCGCCATCTACGAATACATTCGCCAACAGTCTCTTTCTCTAACGTAACCATGGCGCATAAACTCTTAACCCTACTCAGCGATTTTGGACTCAATGATGCCTATGTGGGCATGATGAAGGGCGTGATTTATCAGATCAATCCGGCGCTCACGATCGTCGATCTTACCCATGAGGTGCCACCCAAAAATATTGCTGCTGCTCAGTTTCACCTGATCAACGCCTATCCCTATTTCCCGGCAGGGAGCGTCCATGTTGCCGTGGTTGATCCGGGAGTGGGCGGCACAAGACGGGCGATCGCCCTAGAGCTGACAGACGGCTTCCTCGTCGGAGCTGATAACGGCTTGCTCACAGAACTGGCGCGGCGGCGATCGATCCTTCATGCCGTTGAGCTGAGTAACTCGCGGTACTGGAGATCTGCCGAACTTAGCGCTACCTTTCACGGACGGGATATTTTTGCGCCCGTGGGAGCACATCTCGCCAGCGGCATAGCCATTCAGGATTTGGGGACCGCGATCGATCCAGCAACACTGGTGGAGCTGCCGATCGCAGCCCATAAGTCCACCCCAACGGGCTATACGGGCAATATTCAGCATATCGATCGCTTCGGCAATGTGATCACCAACATTCCAGGCGATGCGGTACGCGACAAATCTTGGTCAATTATCGTCAATCGGGTAACGGTTCCCGGCTGTCGGGTGTATGGCGATGTCCCTGCCGGAAAGCCTCTAGCGCTGATTGGTAGCCATGGCTGGATCGAAATTGCCGTCAACGGCGGCGATGCCCATTTTCAATTGCGGCTAAATTGGACGGACTCTATCAAAGTCGCGATCGAGCCTCAGTTGATCAAAGCCTAAATTGATCGACCCCAAATTGATCGACCCCAAATTGATCGACCCTAAGCGGAAACGCGATAATAGTCTTGATTCTTCCAAAAATCTCAGATCGAGAGCGATGACCATGGACGCGCAGATAACCGATCAGCCTACCGAAAGCTATCAAGGACAGTTTGGAGAATTTACGATTACGGATGGCGATCGCCAAGGGGTAAAAGTTTACCGAGGGGGTCTGCTGGTGGCGGCTCTGAGTTTTGCGATCGGTACGGCACTGGTTTTCTGGCAAGGAAGCAATCCCAAGGTGCTAGTGGCGCTAACTCCGTTGTATACGCTGTTTGCTGGAGCGCTGGCGGTTAGCTTGCTCACTATCCATATTTATATGGGATTACTGCATCGGGCGCTTCAGATATTTTGGGTAATTGGGGCGATCGCGGCAATTAGCGTCGCTCATCTGAATCCAGAACCCTTTGCCCTGACGGTGTATCAGCAGCCGCTGACGATTTTGGGCATTGGCTTTACCTTTGCGGCACTGACCGGAATTTTCTTCAAGGAAGCTTTTTGTTTTAATCGCCTGGAAACCAAATTCCTTACCTTCATTGTCCCTGCGCTCTTGCTAGGACACTTGACGGGACTTTTGCCGATCGCTCTAGGAAAAGGGCTGCTGGCGGCATGGGCAATTTTGTTTATGGTGTTTGCCCTGCGGAAAACAGTGCAGGCTATCCCTGATGACATTGGGGACAAGAGCGTGTTTGAGTATCTCAAGCATCAGCGCCCTTAGGAATGAGTTCGTCTGCTTCGTTTACAGGTAGTGGCAGTCTGGAGATCCCTCATTGGTCGTCAGGGTAACATTTCTCGAAGGTAGTTAGCGTTATCGAGTATCAAATCAGGGCTAAGATGCAGTCGATTTAGGAAATTTCTGTCGCTGATGATTATTTGGTTGAACGGAGCCTTTGGTATTGGCAAAACCCAGACCGCCTTCGAGCTACACAGCCGAATCTCTGATAGCTTCATATTTGACCCTGAGCAAATTGGCTTTTTCCTCCGGAAGATTGTACCGTCAGAAATCTATGTAGGAGACTTCCAAAATCATCAGATATGGCGCGAGTATACCCATCAAGGATTGCAATACGTTGCTGAGAATTTTGCCGGAACAATCATTGTTCCAATGACTGTTACTGATCCTCTTTACTACGATCAAACTGTGGGTGCGTTGAGACGCGGGGGGTTGCAGGTGCATCATTTCACTTTGCTTGCTTCTCGTGAGACAGTTCTTCGTCGATTACGGCGACGTGGTGATGGCAGCAATTCTTGGAATGCACATCAACTTGACCGATGCTTGAAATTATTATTAGATGAAAAATTCGCAGTTCATCTCAATACGGAAGAAAAAACAATTGAGGCGGTTGCAGAAGAAATTGCTCATCACGCAGGTCTTGAACTCAAACCTCCAACTTGGCATCCAATCTTACGTCCTTTGAAGCGGCTGGTCGTGCAAATACGCCATATCCGCTTGTAATTGGTTGATCGTAGCGATCGCCGTCGAACAGGTCGATGAAGCAGACTGTTGGTAGAACTTGGTGGTGCTGCGAAGGTTATTTACCGCCGTTTATCTTAGTCATTAGCTTGAAAAGCTTTGTATAGAAAGCAACCTACAACTTCTGCTGACTGCTCCACAGACTAGAAAACTATTCAGTAGGCTTCTAGAACACACATGAAAATAGCTAACAACAGGGATATCTTTCTGTCCAAATATCTTTTTACCCTCCTTCTCTAGAAGGATAGCTCTACATACTTGTTTCGTTAAAGTACGGGGGATGTATCTAGTAATCAAATATTATGGCAATTGAAGATGCGATTGCAGCTGCTAAAGATAAGCTGCCAGATATCACTCCTACGCCTCCTGCTTTTCACAGTCAAGCAACTGCCCATGAGCTTAAATCCCGTCTTAACTGGGGAGAGCCAGGGTTAACGATTCTGGATGTACGTAGCCATGAAGCTTTTGGCGATCGCCGCATCATGGGCGCTATGAATATGCAGCTAGATGAATTGCCCCAGGCGGCTCAGAGTTTAGCATCAAACCGAGACATTTATGTGTATGGCGAAAATGACGAAGAGTCTGCGACCGCAGCAACTCGCCTACGTGATGCAGGGTTTGTAAAGGTAGCAGAACTGAAGGGTGGTCTTGCAGCTTGGCAAGAAATTGATGGTTCTGTAGAAGGAATCGCTACTAACGAAAATCCGGGTTCAGATGCTTATAATGTTGGCTCTCGTCTAACGGCATTCAGCCAAGAAAAGGAAAAAGAGCAGCGCATGGAACAGCAGAAGTAGGTCTTTTGTTATTTCAATTTACGTAGCTTTCGAGCCAGCTTTTGAGGTAAAAGCCTATGCCCTTTTCGGGGTGTAGGCTATCTGGTCTTAGACGCTCTATAGTCGCAGCAAAGGCTGAAGTTCTTGTGGCTCCAGTTCGCGCCATTCTCCAGGCTGTAGCTCTGCTAAGTGAAGGTGAGCGATTGCCACCCTAACTAATCTCAAAGTTGGAAAGCCAACCGCAGCGGTCATCCGCCGCACCTGACGATTTTTTCCTTCTGTTAAAGTCAGTTCAACCCAAGCAGTCGGTATCGATTTACGAAACCGAATGGGCGGATTGCGAGGCGGTAGATCAGGTGGTGGCAAGACTTTTACCTGAGCAGGGCGAGTGCGATAGTCTTGAATCCACACGCCCTGACGGAGTTGATCCAAAGCTGCGTCATCAGGAATATTTTCTACCTGCACCCAGTAGGTGCGCGGGTGCTGAAATCTTGGATCGCTGAGCTGATGCTGGATGCGACCGTTATTAGTTAGCAAAAGTAATCCCTCACTATCCCGATCGAGTCTTCCAACCGGATACACATCTGGAACCGAAATGTAGTCTTTTAGAGTTCGGCGCTGACTCTCAGATTTTTCGTCGGTAAACTGTGAGAGAACATCATAAGGTTTGTAAAATAGAAGAAAGCGATCGGGCATATCGTCAAGATAGAAAAAGAATATAAGGGTAGATTCAACCTTAATTGAAGAGATGATTCAAGAAAGGGGGAAGCTGAAGTTAAAAATTTAATGCCAAAGTGAACAAAACCTATTGTTCTTTAGGCCGCATCTTAGAAACATTGTCTCGTAAAGAAATATTGCGACTTATTTAAAAAAATTTAGATAAGCTCTCTGTATATTTATTTTTATGCCTGACTTAATGTAAAACACTAATAAGCATATTGCTGAGGAAACGTTTTATGGATATGAGAAAGTACCGGGTTGCTTGCACACTTACTTTCGGGGATATTTACGGTCAAATCATTATTTGGTTAGTCGTCCTATTCATTAGTTTGGCAGCTGCAATGGCACTCATGGGAGCCAGCCGTCCAATCTATGCTCTAGCGACTGTAGGGCTAATCTTGGTGCTATCTCTACCCTTCCTGCTATTTGCTTTCGTAACAACGCTGCTCAACCATATTGAGCTAGTCACAGTTGATCCGGCGCTCGAAGCTAGGAAAAGTCCGGCTCAAGCCCTTGCTCAAAACACAGCCCAAGCTGCTGGCTAGCTAGCTTTAGTAGATCGCAGAGTCTTCCTATTTTTCCTAAAGGCTGGATTTCAAAGGCGTTCCGCGCCTTTGAAATCCAGCCTTTAGGGTTTTGTGGCACGCGCTACAAAACCCTAAATTGCAATCTACTGAGCTTTCTAAATCTCTGAGGACGAACTAACGCGATCTGCAACTTGGTCTGAAAGTCTTGTAGGATGTCCATCCTGCCTGCCCCACATGAATCAGGAGCTTTAGAAATTGTGTAGCAACCGCCAAGGCGGTAAGGACGGGGACATTTAGGGTGGGGCGCTTCGCGCCCCACCCTAAATGTCCTAAGCAAACTAGCAACAGCTACATAGATTCGGGATCAGGTCAGCGCAACCTTACTTCTTAATAAAGTTTGGATGAACCCTTAAGGAGTTTGGGCATAATGAGGTTGCAAGTTTATATGTGGATGACTCATGACATCCGAATCTTTTCTGACGATCGCAGATCAACCCATTTCAATGGGGCAAGTGTTCAGGTATCTACAGGCAAATGGTAAGTTAGACGGGTTTATTGGCGATATTGTCCGTCAGTTTGTGATCGAGCAAGAACTGCAATCCCAGGTCAATTTCAGCATTGGTTCAGCGGTCGTTGAGCAAGCCGTGATCGACTTCCGGCTGCAAAACCAGTTGACTGACCCCAAGCAATTTCAAGACTGGCTAACCAGCAACAGTTTAACCTATGAAGCCTTTCATGCTCAGCTTGGCATGACTTTCCGCCTAAAAAACCTAAAAAACAACGTGACTGAGGCTCGCCTGCCAGAATACTTTATTGAGCGCAAGGTCTATCTCGATCGCGTCGTTATTTCTCGAATTATCGTTAACGAGAAGGAACTTGCAGACGAATTAAAAAGTCAGCTTCAGGAAGGAGCTAGCTTTGATCAGCTCGCCAAAGAGTACTCCATCACCGACGATCGGATTATGAATGGCATGGTGGGTCCAGTCAGCCGCGGCACGATGCCAGATATGCTGCGAGCCGCAGTTGATATGGCAAATCCAGGTGAAATCGTTGGACCTTTGGGTTTAGACGATCGCTGGGGGCTATTCCGAGTCGAGGCATTTCTGCCTGCTGCTTTGGATGACCCACAGGTGAGACAGGCTCTACAAGATGAGCTGTTTGAACACTGGCTAGCTGAGAAAATGCAGAACCTCCCCATCAAAATCCAAGTTGACTAATCATCTACCATGACTCAAGCCCTTCCCATCAGCATTAACTGGGATGCCCCTCCCTTCAGCTGGTTAAAGCCAGAGCAGCAGTTTCGGATCAAATCTCAGGGAAAATCCCGCAGCTTTGCGCTGGGGGAGGTGATTTGGTCAACTGAGACTCCAGGGGGTCACTATCTCGTGGTTTCAGGTAACGTGCGGCTAGTTCCTACCGAAGGGGATGCGGTGCGGCTGAAGGAGGGCGACTGGTTTGGTGATGCCCTAGAGTTGTCGGATGCCTGGAAGGCGAGGGCTGCTAGCAAGGAAGTAATCTTGCTGGAGTGGTCGGATACAGAGTGGTCGGCAGTCGCCTCACCGGAGATGAAGCAGTTTTGGTCATCGGTGCGATCGCGCTATCAGCCCAATTTCTCCACTGCGCCCCAACCTGTCTCTGGCTATCCTTTCGTTTCAGGACTCAATACGGCAGCGGCTTGCCTAACTATGCTGGCACAGCGGCTAGAAACCCCCGTCCAGCTCGAATGGGTACAGCGGCAGCTCCGGGGACAGCGACCTAAGGATTTGGTCAGTGCCGGGGAAAAAGTTGGCTTACAAATGCGGCGATTGCTGGTAGGCAACTGGCAAGATTTTCGGCAAATCACCTTTCCGGCAATGCTCCAGTGGCAGCAAGCCGGACATTGGGTAGTTGCTTATGGAATTAGGGGCGATCGCTTGATCATTGGCGACCCCATGAACCCTAGCCAAACCTGCGAGAGCATTCCGCGTCAGTTGGTAGAGCAATCTTGGGACGGTCAGCTCTGGCAGGTGGATCTGATTCAAAAACAGGAGAAATTTAACCTCACCTGGTTTTTACCCGCGGTTTGGAAATTCCGCAATCTGCTGGGTGAAGTACTGCTTGCCTCCTTCACCCTTCAGCTTTTAGGCTTGGGTTCTCCCATCATTACCCAGGTGATTATCGACAAGGTGATGGTGCAAGAGAGTCTGCCGACGCTGGATGTGATGGCGATCGCTCTCCTGGGAACCGCCGTTTTTGAGGGCGCGCTGGGCATCTTACGGATGTTCATTTTCACCCACACTACCAATCGGCTTGATATGGCGCTCTCGGCGCAGCTATTCCGGCATTTGCTGCGGCTGCCCCTGTCCTACTTTGAGGCGCGCCGAGTCGGAGACACCGTGGCGCGGGTGCAGGAACTCGAAGAAATCCGCCAGTTTCTTACCAGTACGGCGTTGACTGTGGTGCTAGACAGCATCTTCTCGGTAGTCTACCTGGTGATGATGGCGTACTACAACATTCAGCTTACGGGTGTGGCTCTAGCGGTAATTCCCATGTTCGCCATCCTGACGCTGATTGCCACGCCGATCCTCAGAACCTGGCTGAACGAAACCTTTAATCGAAGCGCCGACAGCCAATCTTTTCTCGTAGAAACCATCACCGGAATTCATTCGGTGAAAGCCCATGCCGCCGAAAAAACCACCCGCGATCGCTGGGAAGGTCTTTACGCGCGCTTCATTCGCACGGGCTTCAAGGCATCTACTACAGCGAATATCAGCAACCACATTGGCGACTTTCTCACCAGTATCTCGGCGCTGCTGATTCTCTGGTTTGGGGCACAGTTAGTGATTAAGCAGCAGTTGACGATCGGGCAACTTGTGGCGTTCCAGATGCTTTCTGGACGGGTGACGGGGCCGCTACTACGCCTGATTCAGCTTTGGCAAACGCTCCAGGAGGTGTTGTTGGCGGTCGATCGCATTGGTGACATCCTCAACGTTGCCCCTGAGGCAGAACCCGGTACTGGGCTAACTTTGCCGCCTTTAAGAGGTCAGGTAGCGTTCGATCAAATCGTCTTCCGCTATAACGAAGAGCAGGAGCCGATTTTGCGCGGCGTGTCCTTCAATGCTGACCCCGGTATGTTTGTCGGCATTGTCGGGCGTAGCGGATCGGGCAAAAGCACTCTCTCTAAGCTCATTCAGAGGCTTTACCAGGCAGAATCAGGGCGGATCTTGATTGATGGCTTTGACATTAAGAGTGCTGATCTGGCTTCCCTGCGACCGCAAATTGCCGTGGTACTGCAAGAAGATTTCCTGTTTAACGGCTCGGTGCTAGAGAACATCACCTTCGGCAATCCAGATGTGTCACCAGAGCAGGTCATCGAGGCAGCGCGGATGGCAGTTGCCCATGACTTCATTTGCGATCTGCCCCATGGCTACGAAACCAATGTGGGCGAACGTGGCACCTCGCTTTCGGGCGGTCAGCGGCAGCGGATTACCCTGGCACGGCTGTTCCTATCCGATGCGCCGATTTTGATTTTGGATGAGGCCACTAGCCACCTGGATGCTGAAACGGAACAGCAGGTACTAGAAAATCTCAAGCGCATTTCTCAAGATCGGACGATGTTCTTGATTGCTCACCGCTTTGCGCCTCTCAAAAAAGCGGATCTAATTCTGACGATGGAGAAGGGCGTTATTGTCGAGCGCGGCACCCATGATGGGTTGCTTAATCAAAAGGGGCTGTATTGGTCGCTATATCAGCGGCAGCAAGCATCCGTTTAGAGAGATTTTAGGAAATTTTAGAGAGATAAAATTTATCCTAAATTTACATTTGAATCAGCCATCTTCCTGGCAGGTGGCTGATTCTGCATACGCAGAAGGACTGAAAAGCCTCTGCCCAGAGAGTTTCAAATAGACTGTAAGAAACTGCGCTCTACAAAATGATTACAGCGCTACAAAGTTTGTCGAGAAACTTTACCAGGAATTTACTTAGTAACTTATTCAAATTAATCTTCAGTAAGTTCACGGCTTTTTTTTACGAACTTTTCTAGCTTTGCTTCAAGCTATACGTAAAGCTGCTTAGCGCTGTGGGATGGCTTCTGCTGCAAAGCAGAGGTTGGATGCACAGTGGCTCAGCGGCTCAGCTTTTGAGAGCGATCGCCCTAGATTACTTGATTAGCGCAATTGAGCGGTGTGTCTACCTAGGAGTGCATGAGGAGATATTCATTGAAAGTGCTGAAAACTTGTATCAATTTTAATAACGGCGTAGTCAACAATGACTCGATCACGCACCCTGACAGCCTGTTCTCCATTCTTCATAGCAATAGCTATTTGAAGCGCATTTGAAGCGCTTGGCTGTCAGGCAAAAAGCATTCATTCCTGGAAGACTTTTCTTTGTTTAATTGCTTCAGCGGCTGAGGTTACCTAACTCATCTTCATAATGGCGTGTCTGTTAAGTGCTGTAGATGAATTCTCATCAACTTGCGGCACTAGCAGTTTGAGCCAATAGTTTGGGCGAAATCTTCAAGCCGACGTGCCTCTACCTCAATTTCATTCCAACCTTTACAAACAGCTAAACCATGGCAGATACTGACATCCTGAAGTTAACAGATGCTAAAATCAACCAGGCATCTTTTGCCCTCTACACTACTCCTGTTGACAGGACTCAAGGGCTGTCAATTACCTTCGACTTCTTCTCCTACGGTGGATCAAGTGGATCAACAGGTGGAGCGAACGGAGGCGATGGTATTGGATTTTTCTTAATCGATGGTGCACAGTCACCCACAAAGCCCGGTGGTTTTGGCGGTTCGTTAGGCTATGCACAAGACGCCACTACCGCGGGAATTGCTGGCGGATATTTGGGGGTCGGATTTGATGAATTTGGCAACTATTCAGCAGCCCAGGAAGGGCGGATTTTAGGTCCAGGCACAACCCCTGATGCCATTGCAGTTCGGGGTAGTGAAGCAACTGGCTATAGATATTTAACGGGAACCCCGACGAGTCTACCGGTGAGCCTGGATAACCCTAGCCCGCAGGCAACTCGCGCGAACTCTCGTAAACAGGCTCAAGTCGATTTGACTCCCACAGGCTTGCTCACAGTTCAGATTGATTTGAACAATGATGGCGATTTTTTAGATGCTGGAGAGAAGCCGATCGATGCTTTTGATGTCATTGCAGCCGGAAACGGACCTCTCCCTTCTACGCTCAAGTTTGGTTTTGCAGCTTCAACGGGCGCAGCGACGAATATTCATGAAGTTGGCAACTTCAAAGTCACAGCCTCAGATGGTACTCCATTACCTGGCAATTTTAGCGATGGTCTCTTAATTACAGGCAGCGGGACTGGAGCAGCAGGCGGAGTCATAAGAGGCACACCGGGTAGTGACACTATTATTGGAGGCGGCGGAGCCACCATAATAGGAAATGCAGGAGGTGACAAATTTACCTTTTCTGGCATTAGCAAAGCTGCCGCCCTGAAAAGCTCTACGGTCAGCAAGCTGACTAAGGTGACTGACTTCAAGTTTGCTCAAGGCGATCGCTTTCAGCTCGACTTTGACAACAACCTCAACACGTCCCAGCGACCCAAGGGGTTGTCCTACGCGGGTACAATTAAAGCGAGAAACCTGACAGAAGCGACTAAACTCGCCTACGCCGACAAGAGCGCCAGCAAGCGAGGCAGACAGTCCCTCAAGGGAGATGAGGCACTGTTCTTTAAGTTTGGCAGCCGCACCTATCTGTCTGTCAATGATACCAAGGCTGCATTCGCTACGAGACTTGACTTGGTTGCAGATGTGACGGGTATTCAGTTCAAGGCAGGAGATATCAAAAAAGCGTCTCTGTCAGTTGGCAATTACTTCGTCTAAGGATGCATTTGTCAGCAGCATTCCTGTAATGATTTCTGTTGCTGTGGCGGAGCATTACCAACGGAATCATTACATTTTGAGGACTACCGACGCGTTGATCGACCGAAGAGGATGTTTGAAAAGTCCAACTATTGGTAGCGAAACGTTTCACATCCCCTTCAATCCCCCTTAAAAAAGGGGACTTTGAATTCATTTTCCCTCTTTTTAAGGGGGGCAGGGGGATCAACAGGTGCCTAAAATCACAGCCGACCACTTTGCAAACATCCTCTAAGGCGTGACAGATAGACTCAGGTTCTCTGACAAAAGCTAATCGATCGCCTACTCCTATCCGGGCGATCGCTTCAATCTTTTACTTCTCCCAATATCTCTGCCAAATCAACTTCTCGCGGGTAGATTAGCCAACTCCTCTGCCAGGGCTGTGTCAAGGTTTTGACTAAGGGAGAAAGTTCGCTAATTTCTCGCAAGCCAGAGCCAATCTGTAGCTTAATGCCTCGCTGATAAAGCGTATAACCTCGGCTCCAGGTAGTTCTCAGCCCCGTGTAGTATGCAGTGCCGTATTCAGACTGGCTCTGCGTCGATAGAACAGCCTGCAAAAGTTGCTGTTGGCGATCGCTATCTAATTCAGTCACCTCGAAAGCTTTGGGCAAGTCTCGATCCAGAAAGCGGCGGCAAAGATCGGCAAGAACGGGATCGGAACAGTGCTGCCACCTTTGAAGGTGATACATGAACACGCCATCATTAGCCTCCAGATATTGGCTGAGCAGCAGCTGATTACAGTCTTGCTGAAGCCATGCCGTCATCGTGTCATCGGCAGAGAGGTGATGCAGCGCCAAAAGCTCTTTGGCACGACGGAATGCGCTTTCTAGCACCCAGGAAGCCGCCAGATTTTTGGGATGGTTGTAAATTTGAGCATACATAAAGTAACGAACAATCAGGTAATGCTCGATCGCCGCCATGCCCTTTTTAGCCACCACAAGCTGTTGAGTCAGCGCATCGTAATCCATTGCCATCAAGATGCGATCGAGATCTAGCTTGCCGTAGGATGCCCCTGTAAAGTAGCTGTCTCGCATCAGGTAATCTAGGCGATCGCAGTCTAATTGACTGGTGACAAGCTGCCAAACCAACGGCACAGGATGACTTTTGTGGTAAACCAGCCGCATTTGCTCTAGCAGATCGGGGTCAAATTCATCTAGCAGCATTCGCACCGGAGCAGACTCTTGCAGAATGCGCTCTGTCCAATGCTCGTGATGGTTGCCAAAAATCTCTTCGCAGGTATGGCTGAAAGGTCCATGCCCAATGTCGTGCAGCAAAGCCGCACAAAGAACCACGGCTCTATAACCCCGCAGTTCAGGATATTTTTGAGCAATCCGATCGAATGCCCGTCGAGCGATCGCCATCACGCCCAAAGAGTGGGTAAACCGTGACGACTCAGCGCCGTGGAAGGTCAGACTGGCAGGACCAAGCTGGCGAATTCGGCGCAGTCGCTGGAAGGGCGGTGTATCAATCAGCCGAATCAGCAGCGCCTCTACAGGATCGCCAAAATCTAGCGTGATTGCCCCATGTAAGGGATCTTGGTAGGTTCGTCCCGCGCTAGGCTGCACCAGCGACTACGGCTCCCTGAGTCAGCACCTCAACGGCAGTTTGATACTGGCGATCGGTAGCAGTTGCCAATTCATCTCGCGTAATGGGGTCAAGCGAAACCTCCACATCAGGTGCAATGCCCTGACGGTTGATGTCATGGTGATTGGGAGTTTCGTATTTGGCGATCGTCACCGCCAAGCCAGAGCCATCTGATAGGTTGAACAGGGATTGAATCAAGCCCTTGCCGAAGGTACGTTCGCCAATGAGCTGCGCTCGTCCGTTGTCTTGCAGCGCACCCGCCAGAATCTCGCTAGCGCTGGCGGTTCCCTGGTTGACCAGCACCACAAGCGGGTCGTCTGTGAGAGCGGCACCGCTTGCTTCAAAACTGTCCTGGATGCCGTTGCGGTTGACGGTATAAACCACAGTCCCTTCCCCCAGCCAAAGCCGTGCAATCTCAATCCCCGACTGCAACAGCCCACCCGGATTGCTGCGGAGGTCTAGCACGTAGGCATTTGCTCCTTGAGACTCCAAATGCTTGATGGCGCTTCCCACCTCGGCACTGGCATTTGCATTGAACTGACTCAGGCGAATATAGCCAATTTGTGTCCCGTCATCTTGGGTGCGCAGGTCAGCGTACACCGGATTAAGACTGATACGATCGCGTACCAAAGTGATGTCCTGAACTTGAGGTGAAGGACGATCGGCGTCTTGAAACTCTTCAGGCGCAATAGTTAGCGTTACTTTGCTGCCTGTGACACCCCGCATTCGTTCGGCAGCTTCGTCCAGGGAAAGCTTGGTCGTGGGATACCCGTTGATCTTGAGAATGCGATCGCGGGGTTTAATTCCAGCTTTCTCGGCGGGCGATCCTTCAATCGGCGCAATGACACGCAACTCGCTGTTGGGGTTGTCCTGCGTAATTTGCAAACCCACGCCCGTTAGCTCTCCAGCCGTGTTGGTTTGGAGACTGCGATACTGATCGGGCTTGAGCAACCGGGTGAAGGGATCATCCAGACTCGCCAGCATTTTCTGAATCGCGCCATAGGTCTGCTCACGATTATTAATCGGCTGCTGCAAAGCCTTTTGCCGCACCAGCCACCAGTTTTGATGGTTAAACGTGCTGTCTACATAAGCGCGATCGACAATTCGCCAAACTTCACTTAAAAGCCGCTGCTCTTCCGTCAGCGCCAGCGCGGGCGAACTTAACACGCCCATCGCCAAACTCATTGCCAGACTTACCGAAAGCACGAGCAGCAGGACAGATCTAAAAATCCGATTTCTCATAGTACAGATCTTAAAGTGAGTCTGGCTTCCTGGCTATAGGGTGAATGCGGAAAAGTGCGGTAGCAGCATCTGCAAGAGTGAGTTGAGGAGATCATTAAGATCCGCTCAAACCTGGCTTTACAGAGCCTTGCACAGTGCAATTCACCTGAGAGCTGTGTTACATTTATTGACAGTCATAATACCCCCCTGGAACTCTCGTTTCATGTTTACAAAACAAGTTACTGACTCAAAAACCTTCAAGTGGTTTGATGAGCGTCTTGAGATTCAGGCGCTCGCTGATGATATCAGCAGCAAGTATGTTCCTCCCCATGTCAACATTTTCTATTGTCTGGGGGGCATTACCTTAACTTGCTTCATCATCCAGTTCGCCACTGGATTTGCAATGACTTTTTACTACAGACCGACTGTAGCTGAAGCCTTTACTTCTGTGCAGTACATCATGAACGATGTCAGCTTCGGCTGGCTGATTCGCTCCATTCATCGCTGGTCTGCCAGCATGATGGTTTTGATGATGATCCTGCACGTTTTCCGTGTCTATCTGACGGGTGGATTCAAGAAGCCTCGTGAGTTGACCTGGGTGACTGGCGTTGTGCTAGCAGTAATCACGGTGTCCTTCGGTGTAACGGGATATTCACTGCCCTGGGATCAGGTCGGCTACTGGGCGGTGAAAATCGTATCCGGTGTGCCTGAGGCGATTCCTGTGGTAGGCGTTTTGATTTCCGACATGCTGCGGGGCGGTGCTAGCGTGGGTCAAGCCACTCTAACTCGCTACTACAGCGCTCACACCTTCGTCTTGCCTTGGCTGATTGCGGTGTTCATGCTGCTGCACTTCCTGATGATCCGCAAGCAGGGCATTTCTGGTCCCTTGTAATGGGGTTCTTTGTAGCCTGATCCTTTGAACCTGGTTCTCTGCAAACCGCTTCAATTTAAATAACTTAAGGAGAGCACTCCCTCATGGCAACAATTAAGAAGCCAGACCTCGCAGATCCGATTCTGCGAGAGAAGCTGAAGAACGGTATGGGTCACAACTACTACGGTGAACCTGCCTGGCCTAACGACTTGCTTTACATTTTCCCAGTTGTGATTCTGGGCACGATCGCTTGCTGCGTGTCTCTCGCCGTACTTGATCCGTCCATGGTGGGTGAACCTGCAAACCCCTTTGCAACACCGCTCGAAATCTTGCCTGAGTGGTATTTGTATCCTGTGTTCAACATCTTGCGCGTTTTGCCTAACAAGCTGTTGGGCGTTGCCTGCATGGGTGCCGTACCTCTGGGTTTGATTCTGGTTCCCTTCATTGAGAACGTCAACAAGTTTCAAAACCCTTTCCGCCGTCCTGTGGCAACAGCCGTTTTCCTGTTTGGTACGGTAGTTACCCTGTGGTTAGGAATTGGCGCTGTGATGCCGATCGACAAGGCGCTGACGCTGGGCTTGTTCTAAGTTGCGACCTATCTAAAATTAGCGCCTCCTGAACTCTCTGCGGATGTAAACTCATCTCTGTGAGGTCGAGGGGCGCTAGCTTTTTGCCTGTTTAGCTGAACTTTTACAGTATGGAGAAGATATGTCTCAAGCTAAAAACGTTTTGGGTGGAACGCTAGAGTGCTGCTGCACCGACCCTATGACCGGATTTTACCGTGACGGATATTGCAGCACGGGTGCCGGAGATGTCGGGATGCATATTGTCTGCGCTCAGGTGACAGCAGAATTTCTAGCCTTTAGCAAGTCGCGCGGCAATGATTTGACCACACCAATGCCGATGTATAGCTTTCCAGGGCTAAAACCGGGCGATCGCTGGTGTCTTTGCGCCTCGCGCTGGCAAGAGGCTTTTGAGGCAGGAATGGCTCCGCCTGTGGTGCTAGAAGCCACCCATGCTGCCGCCATTGAATACGCGGCGCTCAGCGACTTGAAGCAGCACGCCATCTAGACCTTGCCTGTGCCCTTGCGCTAGAGAACTTCCGATTTTAACTTTGCTATCGGCAAATACAGGAACTTTCGCCAGTTTGGCACATAGGCTCGCTTGCGAAACACATCATACTGATTTTTCTCTATCACGTCCAAAATGCCGCGATAGAGCATTAGCGCCGACCAGACGGGAAAGCGGGCATCTGGGCTGAGTAGCCTGACTCCCAACTCGGCTTCGTTGAAGAACTGACGAGCCCGCTGAATTTGAAACTTCATGAGTGCCTGCCAGCGATCGTCCACTACACCATTAAACAGATCTTTTTCGGAGTACTTAAATTGCTCTAGATCCTCAAGCGGCAGATAAATTCGACCTCGACGAGCATCCTCCCCCACGTCGCGCAGGATGTTGGTGAGCTGATTGGCAATGCCCAAGGCGATCGCTTTAGCCTCTGGATTCACCGTTGGATGGGCTTGATCCCAGGGAGCCGTGCCCCGGCTGGTGTCTACTCCCATGACTGGCGTCGTCATTAGACCCACCGTTCCAGCAACCCTGTAGCAGTAAAGCTCCAGCTCTTCAAAAGTTTCATAGCGCGATCGGTACAAGTCCATTCGCTGTCCGGCGATCATGTCGCGGAAGGGCTGAATGTCGATAGGAAATCGCTCTAGGGTGTCAATCAATGCCACATCCGCGTCATCAATGGCATGTCCGGCAAAGACAGACTCTAGAGTCCCTTCCCATTGATCCAACGTAGCATTGGTTGTTTCGGCAGAGTGAGGGCCATCGACTAACTCATCAGTACGACGGCACCAAACATAGATTGCCCAAACCGCTCGACGCTTTTCCTCTGACATCAGCAGAGTACCGAGATAAAACGTCTTGGAATACTCTGCCGTCACTTGACGACAGAGTTCGTAGGCATTGTCCAAGGAAATTAGAGGGGTGGCGTGGGGTGATTCAGGCAGTTGCAGCATTACATTGACGCTGAGGGTTTAACTTCGGAGCTATTACTTCGGAGCAAACAGCTATCAGTTATTCTCCTATGGCAGTGCCACGAAACGGCATTTATTAAGCAGCTAACCGCTAGATTTGGCGATTTCATAGGTAAAAGTAAAGGTTCAAGCCACAGTTTGCAAGTCCTTGGGGGTAGAAACAGAGCCAATTGACTGACGGCTGATCGCCTCGGCCGCCATTTTTCCAGATAGCACTGCTCCCTCCATGCTGCCTAGATAGCGCTGCAAGGTATAGCTGCCCGCCAAAAAGAAATTAGCGATCGGGGTTTCTTGAGTCGGTCGGTAAGCCTGACGACCCGGAGAAGCCGTGTAAACCGATCGAGGCGTCTTCACGACCTTAGACTTTCGGAGCTTAACTGGATTCTCGCCGCAAAGGTGCTGCGGAAATAGTCGCTCTAGCTCTTTCATCGTTGCCGCAATGATTTCCTCATCGGACTTGTCGATCCAGTCTTTTGCTGGGGCAAGCACTAGCTCTAGCATAGAGCGATCGGGGTCTTCATAGGCTTTGCAGGTGATGCTCATATCAGCATAGACGCTAAGCAGATCTGAGCGAGAAAACAAAAGCTGATCGATGTCTGTGAACTTGCGATCGAACCAGAGATGCAAGTTAATCACCGGAACGCCCTCCAAGCCCTCCAGTTTTTTGAACAGATCCATCTGCTTCCAGGGTTCAGGAGTCAGCACTTTCATGACGTCTACTGACATGGCTGAGACGTAGATATCGGCAGTGAGGATTTCATCCGCAGCGCCCTCCAGTCCTCGAATCAGGAAATGCTTTACTGTGCCGTCTTCATTCAGCACAATTTGCTTCAGCGGAGCATTCATCCGCACCTCACCGCCTCTTTCTGTAAAGTAATCGACGATCGGCTGACACAGGCGCTCTGTGGGTGAACCGTCCAGGAAGGCAATCTTGGAGCCGTAGCGCTCCTGCAAAAAACGGTTCAGTGCTGTCAGCAGGATGGTTGAAGACACTTCCTCAGGGTTGATAAATGTTAAAGCTTTGCAGGCGGCAATAAACACATCGCTGGAGACCCGTTCGCCTACGCCCTGCCGCTGCAACCATTCCGAGAAGCTGTACTTGTCCATGTCTTCGACGTACTTCTGACCCCGGACGATCGCAGGCAGCAGACCGATCGCAAATCGAATTTTTTGCTCCCAGGTCAGCATATCGTTGTTGTTAACGATCGACGCTATCACGTTGAAAGGAGCCGGGATATCCGGCACATCAAACCGTGAATAGGTGCCAGGTTTCTCAGGTTGGTTAAAAATTAGCGTGTGCTGTTTCCATTGCAGCCGATCCTCAATACCCAGCTCTTTCATGAGTTGCAGCATATTGGGATAGGCGCCAAAAAAAGCGTGGAGTCCAGTTTCATACCAGTCTCCTTCCTCGTCTTTCCAGGCAGCAACCAGACCGCCCAAGACATCTCGACTTTCCAGGACAATCGGCGTGTGTCCGGCATCCACAAGGTACTTTGCACAGGTTAGTCCGGCTAACCCGCCTCCAGCGATCGCAACCCGCATGTAACGCTACTGTCCTTTGAATTGATTCTCATATTATATGTTGCGAACTGTAACATATCGACCTGTAACTCCCTAAATTCTGGAGGAAATGTAAAGAATAGATGAAGCTGTCTATAGCTATACAAAGATCTGATGTCTCTGCTGTGAGTGAAGATACTGTTAAGGATGAAAATCACTCTGCACACGTCACCCATTCCTGATGCTTAAACTCTATCGAAATGAAAGGATCGTCCATTTTTAAACTGCTGAAGCAGCGTCCCTGGGTTTTTCTGCTGCTAGGAGCGTTGTCTCTTGGAGGCGTACTTTTGGGTGGGCAATCTCAAATGCTGAGTCGGCAGTCTGCTCCAACGGCTACGGCAACCGCTAGCGCTTCACCTGCAAACAGCGCGCCTGTTGCCCCCATTGCCTCCAAAACACCGATCGCGTCCAAAATCTCTGGGACAGCGACCGCTTCTGTTTCCCCTAAAACTTCTCCGTCTCCTCCAACCACTCCGTCTACTTCACTCAGCCCTAAAGCCGAGGCTTCCCCTACAAAGCCATTGCTGACGCCAGAACAACAGGCTATGAATCAGCGGGCAAAAGCGGCATTTGAGGCTTCTCTGTCTTCGGTCGATTCTTTGATTGAAATGCGGGTGGCGATCGCCAAAGGGGTTTCTGCCCTTACCCTGAACGTTTCTACTGACGCGGAGCTAGTTGACCAAAACGGTCAGCACTTAGGCAGTCTCGCTGCTGAAGAAGCCTACAAGGCTCAAGCAAATGGGGCATCTATCAGCCTTGCCGCTCAGGAGTTGTCTTCCCCTGTCTGGATTGAACCCCCTCCAGGGGGCACTTTTACGCTAGGCGATCGGACTTATCGGGGACGGCTGCTGCTTGCCGCTAACGGCAGCCATCTGTGGGGCGTAAATTTCGTTAGCCTCAAGCAGTATCTCTACAGCGTTGTAGCTAGCGAAGTGTCTCCAAGCTGGCCGATGGAAGCGCTTAAAGCTCAGGCTGTGGCAGCTCGCTCTTACGCGCTGACCTACCACTTTAAACCCGTCAACTCGCTCTATCAGCTAGGTGATGACGAGTATTTTCAGGTGTACAGCGGTCTTGCTAAAGAAGCGGATGCGACCAATCGAGCGGTGGACGCGACGGCAGGTGAATTCGTCAGCTACCGGGGCGGTGTAGTTGAGTCGCTGTATGCGGCATCAGATGACATTGTGGCAGAAGCTTTTCAGGGCAAAGGAATGAGCCAGTTAGGAGCCTTGGGGCTTGCAGAAAAAGGCTATACCTATGAGCAAATTTTGGAGAATTATTACCCCGGCACAGGAGTGGGCAGGATTCAGCAGGATTATGAGTAAAGAAATTTTGGATTGAACAAAAGCCTGGGTTTCTTAGAGGCTTGTGGAGTTATGGCAATCGCCAAGGCGGTTAGGACGGGGACATTTAGGGTGGGCGCTTCACGCCCACCCTAAATGTCCTCAGGAACATGGATTTAACAAGATGTAATTCTTGGGGTAGGGGATTGCAATGCTAAGCCCCTCCTGTAGATCGGTTGTACTGGCGACAGCCATATACGAAGCGCCAATGGCGCTCTGATTTTGTTTACCTATTTGCTTATTTGACCATTCGGTAGAGCTAATTGACTCCTCTGTTCGTTACTTTATTAAGGTTGGGCTGATCAGGAGAAGAAATATGGCGTTAGGAATGTTGATGTCTGGCAAGTGGGTGTCAGAGCGCGAACAGGAAGATGAAAAGGGTCGGTTTGTGCGCCCTTCGACAACGTTTCGCAGCTCAATTACTGCTGATGGGTCGAGTGGATTTAAGGCAGAAAGCGCTCGCTATCATCTCTACGTTTCTCTTGCCTGTCCTTGGGCACACCGAACTCTGATCATGCAGCAGCTCAAAGGGCTTACAGAAGCAGTTTCTGTATCTATTGTCGATCCGGTCATGGGCGATCGCGGCTGGCAGTTTTCAGATGCACCTGGATGCATTCCCGATACGGTAAACAATGCTAGTTTTCTATGGGAAACTTACGTTCAGGCAGAGGCAAACTATACTGGACGCGTCACGGTACCCATTCTGTGGGATAAGCAAACCCAGGCGATCGTTAATAACGAATCTCGCGAAATCATTCGCATGTTCGATATTGAGTGTGAGGCGATCGCCACAAACAGTCTTGATCTGTATCCTAGGAAACTGCGCGAAACTATCGATCGAGCAATTGATACCATCTACACACCTATTAACAACGGCGTATACCGTGCTGGATTTGCCACAACTCAATCCGCTTACGAAGAGGCAGTGACTGAGCTGTTTGAAGCGCTAGATCATTGGGAGAAGATTTTAAGTCAGCAAAGATTTCTCTGTGGCGATCGCTTGACTGAAGCCGATATTTGTCTATTCACAACGCTGCTACGCTTTGATGCCGTCTACTATGTCCATTTCAAATGCAATCTTCGTCGCATCGTTGACTATCCCAATCTGTGGGGCTACCTGCGAGAAATCTATCAGTACCCCGGCATCAAAGAAACCTGCAATCTTGATCACATCAAGCAGCATTACTACAGAAGCCATCCTAAGGTAAATCCGCTAGGCATCGTGCCTCTAGGGCCTGTGATTGATTTTGAAACTGATCCAAAGCGCGGAGCGATCGGGCGAAGGATTCCCTCGGATTAAGCCATCAGAGCCTAAACGCTAGGTGAATTTGGGAATCTCCCCCTACAATACTGTCACCGCTAAACTGTTGCTAACTGCCTCCATCCGTTTATGACTTCCCCCATTCTCGATATTCGTCATCTGTCTGTTGCGTTTACCCAAGACGATCGCACCGTTCAGGCGGTCAGAGAGATTTCCCTAAACGTGATGCCAGGAGAGACAGTGTGTGTGGTAGGCGAATCAGGTTCGGGAAAGTCGGTGACTTCCTTGGCGACTATGGGATTGCTGGCGACTTCGG
Organism: Drouetiella hepatica Uher 2000/2452; assembly: GCA_019359505.1. Taxonomy (GTDB): domain Bacteria; phylum Cyanobacteriota; class Cyanobacteriia; order Elainellales; family Elainellaceae; genus Drouetiella; species Drouetiella hepatica. The sequence goes on from JAHHHD010000016.1 coordinate 93,628, forward strand.
CAACGGTGCAGGGCGAGATTTGGTTCAAAGCTGCCGATCGCGCACCTGTAAATCTATTCAGCCTCACGCCTGACCAGCGGCGCGCCTATCGAGGGGGGCAAATCGCCATGATTTTTCAGGAACCCATGAGTTCTCTAAATCCGGTCTACACCTGCGGCAACCAGGTAATAGAGGCGATTCGTCTCCATGCTGACTTGTCTCAGGAAGCGGCTTACGGGCAAGCCATCGATCTCTTTCGAGAGGTACAGCTTCCCGATCCCGAAGGAATGATGGAGCGCTATCCGCATCAGCTTTCGGGTGGACAGATTCAGCGGGTGATGATTGCCATGTCGCTGAGTGGGAACCCAGCACTCTTGATTGCCGATGAACCGACAACCGCTCTAGATGTGACCATCCAGGCAACAATTTTGGAATTGCTGCGGGAAATCCGCGATCGCCGCAACATGGCAATTCTATTCATTACTCACGACATGGGCGTGGTTTCTGAAATTGCCGATCGCGTTGTAGTTTTGTATCGCGGTCGGGTCATGGAAATTGCCCCAGTGTACGATCTGTTTGCCCATGCTCAGCACCCCTACACGCTTGGCTTACTCAACTGTCGCCCTCGCCCAGAACAGCACATTCGGCGATTGCCCACCGTCTCGGACTTTATGCAAATCAGCACTGACGCAGAGGGACAGGAGCAGCTTATTTCTCAACCCCTCAGCGTAGTGTCGGAAAATCCTCGCTTTGCGCCAATTTCACTAGAAGATGAGAGGAGGCGATCGCAGCAACTTCTTCAACAAGCGCCTTTGCTATCCGTCAGCCATCTCACCAAAAGCTATCCGATTCGCACAGGATTTCTGGGACGCAAGAGCAGCTTCAATGCCGTCGATGATGTCAGCTTTGAAGTCTATCCTGGTGAAACTCTCGGTCTGGTAGGCGAATCGGGCTGTGGCAAGTCTACCTTAAGCCGCGTCCTATTAAGGCTGATCGAACCCACCTCCGGCGAGGTTAAGTTCGATGGCAAATCGGTGTTTCAATTGGGCAACGCCGAACTGCGCCAACTGCGCCAAGAAATGCAGATTGTCTTTCAAAACCCCTACGGCTCCATGGACCCGCGCCAAACGATCGGCTCAGCTCTGGTTGAACCCATGGTGATTCACAATATTGGCGGTTCGACCGAGCAGCGACGACAAAAGGCGATCGCTCTCTTGGAGAGGGTTGGACTTGACGGCAGCGTCATGAACCGGATGCCCCACGAATTTTCAGGTGGTCAGCAGCAGCGCATCTGCATTGCCCGGACGCTCACCTGTAACCCTCGGTTCATTATCTGCGATGAGTCGGTGTCGGCATTAGATGTGTCAGTGCAGGCACAGGTCTTGAACCTGCTCAAGGATTTGCAACAAGACTTCGGCTTGACTTATATTTTCATTTCCCATGATTTAAGCGTTGTGAAATTTGTCAGCGATCGCATTATGGTAATGAACCAAGGCAAAATTGAGGAAATCGGCGCGGCTGAAACGGTCTACAATCATCCCACCCGCGACTACACACGACAGCTCATTCATGCTATCCCCGATGCCAAGCTAGAAGACATTCGGGCGCGGCAGTCTTTACGTCCGACATTGGTAGAGTAACATTCCTCATCGGATAGATCTTTGCGATCGAACTTTCAGCCGCACAGATTAACCCGGCTGAACTATGGCAACCGCCAAGACAGCTAGGACGGGGATATTTCATAGCCGCCATCTACGGTGATAGCAACTTCTTAAATGTCATCTGCTGAAGTAGCTTTCTGAGACTTAGGTTTGCTGAACAAAAACCACCAAAGTTCTAAGCCCATTAACCCAACTCCACCCAGCGTCACAGCAACTTTGTTGCCCAAAGACTGTTCAATTCGCTGGAACTGACCCGTCGTTTCAGATGCTCTCTGAATCGGGTATCCGGGTATCTCAGATGCGATCGCACCTGGAAGCACTCCCAGCAAAAACCCAAAGCCTGCCAATGTTCCTAAAAGTGTTGCCTTTTTCATCATCATCCCTTCTAAAATAAGGCTTTGGGCTTGAAATTTCGCAATCGTAGAGCATTGGTTACAACTGAGACTGAGCTAAGCGCCATTGCAGCTCCAGCGACCACAGGACTGAGTAACCAGCCGGAAATAGGATAGAGAATTCCTGCCGCAATTGGAATTCCTGCCACGTTATAGATAAACGCAAAGAACAGGTTTTGTCGAATGTTTCGCAAGGTGGCGCGGGAAAGCTGAATTGCAGTAACGATACCATTCAAATCACCTGAAATTAACGTGATATCGCTGGCGGCAATGGCTACGTCTGTTCCGGTACCGATCGCCAAACCTACGTCAGCTTGCGCTAAGGCAGGTGCATCATTAATGCCGTCTCCCACCATTGCAACTCGTTTCCCCTCTGCCTGTAGCGCTGCAATCTGAGCTGCCTTTTGATCGGGGCGAACTTCTGCCATAACGCGACGAATTCCCACTTCTCGCGCGATCACCTCGGCCGTGCGGAGGTTGTCGCCTGTCAGCATCACAACCTCTAGTCCTAGCTTTTGCAGGGTGCGAATGGCAGCCGCCGAGGAGGGTTTGACGGCATCTGAGATACCCATGATGCTTTCTACTTTGCCGTTGACCGCTACCCAGATCACAGTTTTGCCGATCGCTTCCAACGACTCCCACTGGAGCTGAACCTCAGTCTCAATCCCTAGTTCATGCATCCAGCGATATGTTCCAATCTGCACAAGCTGATGAGAAGCTTGACCAAAAGTTGGGTTAGAAACATAGCCTTGAACGCCACTACCCGCGATCGCCTCAAAATCTTCTACGCTGGCTAATTCTGCGCCCTGAGCTTGAGCATACTGCACGACTGCTTCAGCCAAGGGATGCTCTGAGTTTCGTTCTACAGCAGCAGCAAGGCTCAGAAGCCTTAACTCGTTGCCATTTGCTGTTCCTCTGACCGTTATAAAATCGGTTACAGTCGGTTTACCTTGAGTAATCGTTCCCGTTTTATCTAAAACGATCGTTTGGAGTTTATGAGCCTGTTCCAGACTTTCGGCTGCCTTAATCAAAATCCCATTCTCTGCTCCTTTCCCGGTTCCCACCATAATGGATGTAGGTGTTGCTAAACCTAATGCACAAGGGCAGGCAATAATTAGTACCCCAACTGTTGTAATCAACGCCATCGTCACGTTCCCCATGACGTTGTACCAGATGACAAAAGTGGCGATCGCGATTGCTATAACTACAGGCACAAACCAGCCTGTAACGCGATCGGCAAGCCGTTGGATAGGAGCTTTAGAGCCTTGTGCCTGCTGCACCAGCTTGACGATTTGCGCCAAGAAAGTGTCTTTGCCTATGCGGGTGACGCGGAGCTTAAAGCTGCCCGTTTTATTAATCGTTGCTCCAATGACCTCATCGCCAACTTGCTTTTTCACGGCTAAGCTTTCGCCTGTAACCATGGCTTCATCGATCGTGGAGCCGCCCTCAACAATTTCGCCATCTGCGGGAATTTTTTCGCCTGGACGGACAAGAATTATGTCGTTTAGAACGACTTCATCGATCGAGATATCTATGTCTTTTCCGTTGCGGATCACGCGCGCTGTTCTCGCCTGTAGACCGATCAATTTACGCATTGCCTCAGAGGTTTGTCCCCTAGCGCGGTTTTCTAGCAAGCGTCCCAGCAAAATTAGCGTGACGATCGCTGAGGCAGATTCATAGTAGACATCTGGATTCAATCCTTGGCGGATGAACCAATCAGGGGAAAAAGTTGGGAAGAGAGAGTAAACGTAAGCCGTACCCGTACCGATCGCCACCAGAGTATCCATCGTTGCGGTATGGCGTTTGAGGGATTTCCAAGCGTTGATGAAAAAAGAACTGCCACACCAGAACAGCACTGGAGTTGTTAGAAATAACTGTAGCCAAGCATTATGCAGCCACATGGGGATGAACAGAATCGGCAAGCCCGTCATCATAGGCAGGGAACCGATCACGAGAATGATGCTAACAACACCGCCTACCCAAATCTTACGGGTCAATCTACGGTTTTCGGCTTGTCTTTCTTGCCGCTCTCTATCGCTCTCATCTACGATGCCCTCTTGCAGCGGCTGTGCAGAGTAGCCTGCCGCATCAACAGCCGCTTGAATTTCAGCGAGGCTGGTTTTGTCAGGGTCATAGGTGACAGATGCCTGCTCTGCGCCAAAATTGACGCTAGCGCTAACGTCCGGAATAGATTGAATCGCTTCCTCTATGTTGTGTGCGCATGAGGCGCAACTCATACCCCGCAGCTTTAAAGTTGCATTTTCGGTTGCCATGATTTCCTTCTTGTGTCTGGCTTGCAGCTTGTGGCGATCGGCTTACAGCGGTCACTCTGCTACGGTGTAGCCTGCTGCTACGATCGCTGCTTTCACGGCTGTTTTGGACTGCTGTGTCTCAACGGTCACTAGCTTAGTCTTCGGATCAGCCACAATCGTTGCCGTAGAATCGATCGCTTTCACGGCTTGAGTAATAGTCTCGCTACAGGCAGAACACGCCATGTTGGGAACGGTCAACTGAAGATTCATGATTTAAAGCCCTTTTCTATTCACTAAATTCTATAGTGCACTCTCCAGTCGAATGGAGAGTCAAGGGGGCTGAATAATATTTTAGGGATAGTTTGAAGACGTGTAATACCGATTTAAACGAATTTGTGGGCACATCGAACCTCAGCAGGGGCTTGGCAATGCCAAGCCCGTACCGGGATCTGTCGTAGTTCTAATTCAAATTGGTTAGGACTTACGCATTTTTGTGGTGTGTGGTGGGCTGCGCCCACCACACACCACAAAAATGCACCACAGCTAGAGGGCTTGCGTAAGTCCTATTGGTATAAGAATTGAAATCTGGCTTTACGCCTATGTTTGCTGCAATCCCAGCAACATTAGGTTTTATGGTTTTCCCATAGTTTTTTATCCCGCTTGATAAAACTCAGGCGGAACGCGATTTGGGCATGACGAAGCTCAAGCAAAAATACCAGGTTATTTTCGCTCACAACACAATGCCCGCATGTTCTACTACATACAGGGGTATTTATCTTCCCTTCAGGAAACAAGGGCTATGGACTTAGGATCACAAATTAATTAACCTGCAATAATTTTTTGGAAGTGTCGCACTCCGCGTGGCACTTCCAAAAAACTATTGAGTTTCATTTTGTACGCGATCCTTACCATAGAGCCGGGACTGGAGCCTCCTGTACTGTTCTATCCGCACCCGAATCTATTACGGTGGGAGCAACGCTGGGCGACTGTCGGAAAGAAGGGGCAAAGGGCGCTGCTGGTACAGGCTCTTCGGTAAAGATGGCATCAGATTGGAGAGAGCTGGTAAAAGGAGTGGGAAGGTCTGCCGTGCGAAGGGTTGGATCGCTCGTGTTTTGCTGCATCATTAGCTCGTTATAGAGCTTGTGGCTCACTCGTCCATCACCCGCAATCTCATTTTCAGGAAATGAGAGCAAGAACCAAAACGTGTTACGGGGAAATCTACGGTTGAAGTAAAAAGGCTGATCGAACGTGTAGTATGCGTCCTCGATCTGGTCAATGACGGTGGGGCGATCGTCAATCACTTCTTGCGCCACGGCGCTGCTCATGCCACCGACCCAAGCAATCGAAGTAGCCGAAAGGATAAATGCACCTAAAAGCCCTTTGAGCTTTGGGCAGGTCAAGCTTGCCAAGACAGGTTCAAGCTTTTTACTTGTGGAGTTTGTCAGTTTACAGACGGTTTTTGCCTGATCTCTATCAATGTTTCTGCCGATATACATGGTTTACTTATCCTTCTAAAGACTCTGAACTTGATGTCTTGCCCGATCGACCAAATCCTTATCTAGAAGTTCATCACCATTGTTAAACCTTCCACTCAACGAGTCAATGATTTAACTAAGATTTTTAAGCTCTAACTCATCATAGAATCTATGATGAAAGCTGGCACATAACTTCTCAAGTGTAGACTGCTTCTGTATAGGGGAGTCAGATTGAAGCGCGATCGTCTCTTTCTCAGATTTTGATCTAATACATCAGCCGTTCTTTCACTCTCTTTATCTAGATTGCCCAATGTCAGCTCAACTTGAATCATTAACCTTCGTTGTTCAAACCGATTTGCCGTCTTTGCGTCAGTATCTGCTCGATTTGTTTTGTCAGGTGGCTTACAAAGAGGGGGATTTCGTTCTCTCATCAGGGCAACGCAGCGCCTATTACATCAATAGCAAGCAGGTGACGCTGCATCCCCAAGGCGGAGTTGCCGTGGGTCGTATTCTGCTGTCTATGCTGTCTGCCGAAACCCAGGCGGTAGCGGGGCTGACCCTGGGAGCCGATCCGATGGTGACAGCCACCAGCGTGGTCGGGGTCTATGAGGGTAGGGCGATCGTCCCGCTGATTGTTCGCAAAGAAGCCAAAGGGCATGGCACCCAGGCTTACATTGAGGGACTGACGCTGCCGCCCGATACGCCAGTTGTCGTTTTAGAGGATGTCGTCACAACTGGACAGTCTGCTCTGAAGGCGGTCGATCGACTCCGTCAGGCAGGCTACCAGGTTAACGAAATTATTGCGCTGGTCGATCGTCATCAGGGGGGCGCAGAGCTGTATGCCGAGCAGGGCATCCGCTTTCAGACCGTGTTTTCTATTACGGACTTACAAACTCGATCGGCTGAGCTATGAGCGGCTAGGTTGTGAGCAGCTGAGCTATGGAGACGCTTACGCCTCAGTTTCAATAATGCCGCCCCCCAGTAGGATATCCCCGTCATACCAGACGGCTGCCTGTCCCGGCGTAATGCTGATCTGCGGATCGTCTAAGACAATCTTGGCACGATCGTTCGCTAACGGAATTACCGCACAGGGCACCGCTTCTGAACGATAGCGAATCTGCACCTCCGCTCGAATGGGGGCGACGGGAGCGGCAATAGACACCCAGTTGACGCGCTGCACGGTCAGCTCTGAAGCTTGGGCAACTGTGCGATCGCCCACAATCACCTGATTTTTGGCGGCATCGATCGCCACCACGTAAAGCGGCTGCGCGGCGGCAATGCCCAGCCCTTTGCGCTGTCCGATCGTGTAGTTGTGAATACCATCATGCTGCCCCAAGATCTTTCCCGTCGCATCGACAATATCGCCCTGCTTCGGAGCCAAATATTTCTCTAAAAATTCCCGCATCGATCCATGCGCTTCAATCAGGCATAAATCCTGGCTCTCTGGTTTTTCGGCAGTGTGCAACCCAAACTTCGCCGCCTGTTGGCGGGTCTCAGCTTTGGTTTGACCACCCAAAGGAAACAGCGTATGCGCTAAAATCTCCTGACTCAGGTCGTAGAGAAAGTAGGTTTGATCCTTGTGGCGATCGATCGCCCGTCGCAACTGATGGCGATCGGTAGTGGGGTCATAGGCAATCTGAGCATAGTGCCCGGTGGCAATGCGATCGATGCCTAACTCCTGCTGCGCATACTGAAGCATGGGAGAAAATTTAACGGCTTTATTACACTGTGAACATGGCAACGGCGTAATGCCCGCCCCGTAGCCGCTGACCAAGTAGTCCACAATATTTTTCTCAAACAGCTCCCGCGTATCCACAACATGATGAGGCACGCCCAATTCCTCGCAAAGCTGAGCAGCATCCACCATGCCTTCAGAGCAGCACTGACCTTTACCCTTCATCAGCCATAAAGTCAGCCCCACCACCTCATAGCCCTGCTGATGCAGAGCCGCAGCCGCTACTGAGCTATCTACCCCACCCGAAAGTCCGACAACGACTTTACTCATGAATCTTGAAAACCAGAATTTGAAGCTGGAAAAGTACAGTTCTTCCAAATTCTACGCTAGCACTCAGCTAAACAATTGGGGAAAGCACAATTTTGGATAATCGCGTTCAGGATTTAAATTCCTGTGCTAGACTTGCAGCCAACATTTAGATTTAGCGTTACGGACTTCCGTTGACCCCCATATGTAGGGGAATAGCGTGCAATGACTGACAAATATTTGCGATCGAATAACTATAGACACCCCGCTTGGCATCTATCCATAGCAACCTTGTTGTGCAGTGGATTTGTGGCAGGGCTGGCGCAGGGGCTTGGGGCTGGGCGGGTTGGGGCTGAGCCGCTCCTGACTCGTGAGGGAGCCAACGTTTTGATTGCTCAAGATGTTGTACAGGGTTTACCGCCTCCACCTCCTGGACAAACTGCCCTGCCTTCACAGCCTGATTCGATCGATCGATCTCTGGCACAACCTCAAGAGCAGCAAATGTCCGATCGCCGCTACATGGTGGTTGTCAATGGCGGCAGCTCTAGATTGCTGAGTCAGGTACAGCGCGTTGCCTCCGATGCAACGGTTCAAGAGTATCAGGGACAGCGCGTGATTCAGGTTGCTACGTTTGATGACTCCGATCGCGCCGAGCGGCAAGTGGAGCTGCTGGCATCTAGAGGGATTGGCGCAAAAATTTTGCCCTTGCCCACGGGATTATCTAATGCCGAATTGCCCAACGCCGGATTGCCCGATGCTAGTCAGCCTCTTTTGTCTTCACCTTCTGTTCAGGCGCGATCGCCCAGAATGGCATCTCCTGATCTGCCGCCGCCTGAACTGTTGCCCTCACCCGAATTATTGCCTTCACAAGCAGTACCCAGAGAAGTGAACTTTAATGGAGGGCAGCCAACGCTAGATCAGTTTCCCAGCCCGCCGCCTCTGCCGCCAGGGGCTAACGGCAGCGTCGATGGTTCTCGCAGACCCCAGGAGAATCCAACCAATAGCGCCGCCCGCAGCAGTCAGATTGACTCACCGCGAACCGGATCTGCTGAAGGCTTCAGCGGTGGGCGAGCTTATTTTGTGGTGATTCCAGGGAAGCAAGGAGAGCTAGAGGCTATCAGTAATCAGGTCATCCGCTTGGGGGATGGCTTTGGCATTGCCCAGTTGGTGCAGCAGACCAGCCAACCGAGAGGCCCTCACGTTCAAGTCGGCCCCTTTGGCGATCGCGATGCCGCCAACCGCTGGAATCGTTATTTTCGAGATTTTGGCATGGATGCAAGAATACACGTTCGCAGATAGTTTGGCGCGGATAGTCTTAGGTTTCGAGTAGGTTTGAGTCAGGGTATTTGTGGCGTATGCCACAAATACCCTATTTTTTGGAAGCATTTACTGCTCTTTAAGATTCTGTCGAGCACATTGTGCAATCGCTTCAAGGGCTGCTAGATCTGGAGCCAGAGCAGAACTATCCATCTGGAGCCAGAGCAAATACTCAATATTGCCAGCCGGACCTACGAGAGGCGACCAAGTTAAACCACTATAGCCCCAGCCGAGCGTTTGGGCAGATTCAAGGACTTGAGCGATCGCCCCCGCCTGATCCTTCGCATCTCGCACCACGCCCTTCTTCCCAACTTTTTCCCGACCCACCTCAAACTGAGGTTTGACCAGCAGCACGATTTCGCGCGGCGCTTGCAGCAAGTTCCACAGCGCAGGCAAAACTTTCACTAGAGAGATGAACGACACATCTACCACGCCCAGATCTGGGTAAGCATGAGTAGGCTCGTAAAGTTCCTCTGGTTTCAAGTAGCGAATATTGGTGCGTTCGCGGAGTATCACACGCGGATCTTGGCGTAAACTCCAGGCGACCTGTCCGTAGCCCACGTCAACGCCATACACTTGCTTTGCGCCTGCCTGAAGCAAGCAGTCCGTAAAGCCGCCCGTAGAAATGCCGCCATCTAAACAGATGCGATCGCTCACCTTAACCTGAAACTCCACCAGCGCTTTCGCCAGCTTTTCACCGCCTCTAGAAACAAAGGGCGATCGCTGTTTCACCTCAATCTCAGCTAAGCTATCTACCTCTGTGCCGACCTTATCGATCAACTGCTGATTCACCCGCACTTCGCCAGCCTGAATCAGCCGCTGAGCCTGTTGGCGAGACTCACAGAGATGACGTTCAACCAGGAGAATATCGAGGCGTTGTTTGGTCAAGGGAAAGCTGTAAAACCAGTTTGCTTCTTCACAGTAATCTATTTATCGCCATTCTCATATCTTGCGCTTGCCCAAACATACTACATTAGTATTACAATACGTAGTTATAATCTTCTGTATCGCTTTTCAATCCTGTTGTCTTAATCTATCTGTCTTTGACGTAAAGCCCGCAATAAATCCAGCAGCCCCATATCGGCACGCGGTTATTCATCAAGCATCCAGATATTAGCGCTTCTACGATCGCCATCTATTCATCTTGTCCACCTATTCACCCTGTATCTACCCCATGCCAACGGCAAGGAAAAAGTATCATGCAAAAACTTTTAGATATTTTGCAATATTACCGATCGTACTGGTCGCTTTCCATCTGGAGTATCGCGGCGAGTAGCTCCTTTGAAATTATCGATCTAGCGGTTCCCTACGCGATCGGGCAACTGCTCAATGTCTTGTCAGGGCAACAGCTAGATGCCTTCTTGCAGCAGTGGATTGATCAAATGGCTCAATGGCTGAGACAAGCAGGCGATCGCAATTTTGAGCTGATGATATTGCTTGCCATTATTTTTGTCGCGACGGTCGTTCGCGCCCCCCTTCAGCCCTGGCTAGGAGGATGGTTTCACTGGGATATTTCCTTTAGGACAAGGCGCGATCACTCAGTGGAAGCCATTTCTAAAATCTTGACTCTGCCGCTGGAATTCTATGATGAAAACAACCCTGGACGCATCGCTGGGCGAGTGGCGCGTGGATTGTCTAACCACACTTGGACATACCCAGAAGTTGCCGGACAAATGATTCCCAAAATCTTTCGAGTGCTGGGAATTTTTGTAATTATTCTGTTAATCGAATGGCGAATTGCAGTTCTTTTTCTGCTCTCCTTTGTTTTCATCCTCAGCTTCACGATCAAAAACCTGCTCCACTTAATTCAGAAAGAAGAGAGACTCGATAAATACGAAGAAAATACCGAAAGCCATACTTCCGAAATCATTACCAACATCAAAACGGTAAAAGCTTTTGCGACAGAAGCCTATGAGCTGAAGCGCCAGCAGAAACGAATCGAACGGCAGTTTAGGTTTCTCAACTACCGAATTCATCTGGGATATACCAAGCTGGCTTCTTGGCAGCGGCTAGTCGTCGAGTCGTCGGTATTTTCAGTGTTGGCGCTGACGCTCTGGGCAACGGTGCGGGGACAGATTTCTCTGGGTCATTTTGTCACGACGCTGACGGTATCCAGCATGGCATATGCTGAGCTAGAGCCGATTAGCCAACTTGCGGAAGTGTTTGCCCGTCGCTATGCCTCCATGAAAAGCCTGCATGAGTTTTTGGCGCTACCCAGCGGCAAAGATGCGGCAAGTCTGGATGGTTCACCAGAAGCCGTTCGCAACTACCAGTTCACAGGCAAAGTCCATTTCGATCGCCTTAGCTTTGGCTACGACGAGAAGCGGCTTGTCCTGCAAGATATTAATCTGCTGATTGAACCCAATCAAACCGTGGCGCTGGTGGGGCGATCGGGTTCCGGTAAGTCTACTCTGGTCAAGCTTCTGTTCCGCTACTTTGACCCACAACAGGGCAAAATCCTGATTGACGGTCAGGATATTCGATCGCTAGATGTGACGGGCTATCGTAAGCGACTGGCGATCGTTCACCAAGAAGTAGACGTGTTTAACGGCACGCTGCTAGAGAACCTCACCTACGGCAACCCGCACGTGTCGATGGCAGAGATCCAGGAAGCTTGCGAAATTGCCAGAGTCGATGAGTTTGTGCGGCTGCTGCCCAAGAGCTACAAAACAGTTGTTGGGGAGCGGGGCGTACGCCTCTCAGGCGGACAGCGGCAGCGGCTAGGCATTGCCCGCGCCTTGCTGATGAATCCAGATGTGCTGGTGTTTGACGAAGCTACCTCTAGCTTGGACTATGAATCGGAGCGATCGATCCAGTTAGCCATGCGCAGTATCTTGGGTACTCGCACCACGATCATCATCGCCCACCGTCTCAGCACCGTTCGGGAAGCCGACAAAATTGTCGTTCTCGATAATGGTCGAATTCTTGAAGTGGGCAATCACGCTGAATTGCTCAACCACGGCGGCATCTACAACCGTCTACACAAGCTCCAAGAAACAGGCGAATTGCTGGTGTAGAGATTTTCTGGGAACGTAAATTAATTTTGAAAGGGATACATCACATATCCCTTTCAAAATTTGGTGTTGGTATTCATTACATGAGTACCAACACTGCCCAAAAACTTCAGTAGCTCTCTTCACCTGCCACCGAGTCATCCCAGGATTCTTTAGCTCTTAAAGCCAAAGCCGCATCACGAATGGCTTGCCATTGACAGAAAAGCTCAGCACCACTGATGTCGCTGGTTTTATAACGACGGATTGCCAGCTCTAACTCTTGGACAGTCTGAGGCACAGGAATTGTACAAACAGCTTCTACCATGGGATTACCTCTACGATTAAGCGTCGAAGGACTCAAGCAACTGCTTGAGGATATAGTCCCATTGTCGCTAATTTTGTCCAAATTTGTAGCCAAAAATACAGTATTTAACGAAAAAATATGTAGTAAGGGTCACATTCCAGTTTGAGTTTGCCCAATTTGAGTTCGCCCGACCGTTTCATTGGCTCAGCCCGCTAAATCAGGAAACACCTCCCGCACTGCGGGATGGATTAGCTTGTGAGCCTGAACATTTAGCCCTCCAGCCAAAGCCGGATCGATCGCCAAAGCATCTAGCCCTTTATCTGCCAGCTTCAGCACGTAGGGAAAGGTGCTGTTATTGAGGGCTTGGGTTGCCGTCCAAGGCACAGAACCCGGCATATTAGGAACGCCATAGTGAACCACCCCCGCCTCGACATAGGTTGGGTTTGTATGAGAAGTCGGGCGCAAGGTTTCAATACAGCCCCCCTGATCAACTGCCACATCTACAATCACTGACCCCGGACGCATCTGCTCAACGAGCGATCGCCCTACCAAAATCGGCGCTCTGCGACCCGGCACCAGCACCGCTCCTATCAAGAGATCAGCCCTCGGAACAACGGCTTCCACCTGAGACGTAGTGCTATAAAGCAGCTCCACCCTAGAGCCAAACAGAGTTTCCAAGTAAGCCAATCGCTCTAAATTGACATCTAATATTTGCACTTGGGCACCTAGTCCTACCGCCATCTTTGCTGCCTCAGTGCCCACAATGCCACCCCCCAAAATGACCACCTTACCGGGCTGTACTCCTGGCACTCCTCCCAACAGCACCCCTCGTCCCCCTTGCTGGCGTTCAAGATAGCGTGCCCCAAACTGCACAGACAGCCGTCCAGCAATGATACTCATAGGCGTGAGCAATGGCAGACTCCGGTTTGGCAGCTCCACCGTCTCGTAGGCGATCGCCGTCACCCCTGAGCCAATCAGAGCTTCAGTCAGGGGACGGTTAGCCGCTAAGTGTAAATAGGTAAAAAGCAGCTGATTCTTTTGAATGAAATGATACTCTTCGGGTAAGGGTTCCTTGACTTTTACAACTAGCTCTTGATCCCAGGCAGTAGCGGCATCATCAACAATTTTTGCTCCGGCTTGCAAATAGTCTGCATCTGTAAAACCTGCACCCAATCCGGCGGAAGTTTGTACGTAGACAGCATGATTGCGATCGGTCAAACCCCTGACGCTGCTTGGACTCAGCCCTACTCGAAATTCTTGATCTTTCGTCTCTTTAGGCACACCAATTTTCATAAAACCTCACTGTCGATCAGGATTATTTGAGAGCCAACCCTCCTCATATCTTTAACTTAAATCTGTAAGCAAGATCGTTATTCATAAGCAATGCTCAGAGAAAATTAAGTCTTAACCAGTTGACTAACCCTCAATCCAGTGGTAATTTTGGCTATGTCAATGCAAAAAGTCAGCCTAATTTGAATTCGTATCTCCACCTGCTTCATCAACCGACTTGTCCAGACTTACTGAGACAGATTGAGTCATAAGCAGTTGAAAGAGAGGTTCAAAGCGGAGGAACCATAACTTGGGGCGCATTCTCAAGGAACTGGAAAAGATAAGGTAGGTTTTAGCTGAATTCAGCTACTCGACTTCGCTTTTTTAGAAACCTGAAAAAGGGTACCTCTCAACCCTAGCCCGTCAGCTAACTCCGTCGGCACTGAGAGGAGACTGAAGAATCAGAATTTTTTTAACTGGTTTGCTTCGGTATCCTCAGGCTTGTGTGGGTCATTTGTTTCTCTGATTCTATCCAAATCGGCAGGGCAAATGCTGTACGCGATCGCATTAGACTTTGAGGAGACAATAGATGACCTTTAGATCTGGTAATAGAGTCAGGGTGTTCGGCATTTAACCCGGTTGCGGAGCATTGCCTCTTTTTAGGCGCTCTCGTTTTCAACCAGGTATTGTTACGACTTCAAGGGGAAAGGTGAAATGTTCGACGGCTTTAGACCTACGAATATTCATTCTTAAGGAAGTCACCTTCAGACTTCTACGCTTGTACTGTGATTAAGTTGTGGCTCAAGGCTAATGCCATGAGCCGAGTTTTACATCCTTACAGATTGAGACATCTGTCAATGTGCTGGAGTTTCTGTCCTCGTTAGTTAGAGCGTGTGAAATGGACTTGTTAGAGTATCAAACCAAAGAGCTGTTCCGCCAGATGGGCATTCCTGTACTGCCCTCTCAAAGAATTGCCCGACCTGCCGATGTCAAAGAGCTGAAGATTCCCTACCCTGTTGTTCTGAAATCTCAGATTCACAAGGCAGGACGCAGCAGAATCAGCGGAATTCGGTTAGCGGAAAACACCATTGACGCAATAGCATCTGCCCAAGCCATTTTTCACCTGCCCATCATGGGTCAATATCCAGAGGTTTTGTTGGCAGAACCGAAGTACGAAACTGACTTAGAATTCTATCTGGCGATCGTGCTTGACAGCGCAACTCGTCGTCCGCTGCTGCTGGGTTCTCAGCACGGAGGACTTGACGCTGAACCAAAGCTAGAGCATATTCAGCGAGTTATCGTCGATCAAGAATTTTCTTCTTTTTATGCACGCCGCCTAGCCCTGAAAATGGGGCTTAAAGGAGCTTTAATTCAATCGGTCAGTGCTGTGATTGAGAAAATGTATCAGCTATTTGTACGTCAAGATTTAGACCTATTAGAAATCAATCCTTTGGCTGTAACGGCAGAAGGTGAATTAATGGCGCTAGACGGCAGGGTAACCATAAACGATGCAGCCTTGGGTCGCCAAGACGATCTGGCATCTATGGTCGCCAACAGCCGTGACCAAGCCTATCAGGCTCAGGCATCTGTTTCCTCAAGATTGACCTGTCGATTTAAGCAAGTGGAATCTAATGGAAGCATAGGCATAATTTCTGCGGGCGCTGGCCTGATAATGACCACTCTAGATTTGTTGAAGCAGGCTGGAGGCAAGGCAGCAAGCTTTGTTGATTTAGGGGAAGCCTATCGATACTGTTTGCCGCAGCTTTCGTTCGCTGAGCATTTCGAGCAAAGTCTGTCGCTCATGGCTCAAGACAAATCGCTGAAGGTGGTGCTGATTAACCTCGTGGGCAGTTCAATTTCCTGCCTTCAAATCGCCGAAACGTTTGCTAACCACATCAGGCGGTACTCTTCGCAGCCTTCCCCTGTGTTTGTTCTGCGATTAGTAGGTGCTCAGTTCTATCAGGCTCAAGAACTCCTTATGCCGATGGGTATTTCGGTAGTTGAGCGGCTAGATGGAGCCATTGACCAAGCAGTCGCCTTGACGAAGGCTCAACCCATTAGGGAACTCAATCCCTCTAGCTCTCGATTCAGAGCTTAGCTTTAAGGGGTTTTGCTGAATACCTTCTGCTTCACGCCCGCCTATATCTCAGACTCTCCTTTTCTCGATCGTAAGACACGTTAGCCATGGATTTCACATTCAACAGTCGGGTAATGGTGATGGGTATTGCAGAACCTCTCAGTTCTGTTTATGTGCCCATCATGACAACCTATGGAACCCAAATTGTTGCGGGTATAAGTGCGGGGCGGGGTGGGCAGATGATCTGCGGTATTCCTGTGTTTGATATGGTCGGTCAGGCGCTGGCGCAGAGAGGTTTGGTGGAAACCGCTATTCTCTTGGTGAAACCTTACGAGGTCTTAGACGCGGCGCTAGAAGCGATCGCTGCCGGAATTCGCCAGCTCGTTATCATCACAGAAGGGGTGCCGCCCCTAGATATGGTGTCTTTGGTGCGCAAAGCTGAGATTACCGAGACTTTGGTGGTCGGGGCAAATTGTCCAGGCATCATTGTTCCAGGACAAATTCTGCTAGGAACCCATCCGCCTGCTTTTTATATGCCAGGGCACGTGGGAGTTATAAGCCGTAGTGGAGCTTTGGCGTACGAAGTCGCTTGGGAACTGACTCAGGCAGGGCTAGGGCAATCGATCGCCGTGGGAATCGGGGGCGATCGGATTTCGGGGTCTTCTTTTCAGCAATGGCTGCAAATCTTGGAAGAGGATGAGCAGACCGAGGTGATTGTCCTAGTGGGCGAAATGGGATGCGAGGGTGAAGAGACAGCGGCTCATTATGTTGCAGAAGCGATCGATAAGCCCGTGGTTGCCTATGTTGCGGGGCATAGGCTGCCCAATCCTTCAAGCGTTGGCGCTTCCCGGCTAGCCGAGCTGCACAATAGCCCAGGTTCTACTGAAGGCAAGATTGCAGCTTTTCAACAGGCCAACATTCCCTTAGCCGATCGCCCTTCTCAGATTCCGAGTTTGGTTAAACGGGCAATGTGGGCTGTCCAACGCTAGATATAGCAGTCGCCAGTTTGCTTAGAACATTTTGCTTAGAACATTTAGGGTGGGGCACTTTGCGCCCCACCCTAAATGTCCCCCCGCCCTAACCGCCTTGGCGGTTGCTACAGAACGCTAGATAGGCTGTTCAGCGTAGCCATATTAAGAGGCAGATTGTCGCCAGATGCCGAAGACAGAGGTGTAGCCATGCAGAAATGTTGTGTTGCCTACAGGACCAATCTCTCCATTGCAGAAAAACCCGCTTAACGGCACATGGGGAAGATATTGGCTAAACAAATCAGAGTCAAAATTAGCCTGATCGTAAAGCCCCTGACCTCTGCCCATACAGGCAAACATGAGCGCGCCTACAGGTGAAGGGTTAACGTTCTTGGGGTAGCGCTTTAGCAGCATTTCCAGATCGGTGGCTGAAGCTTCAGCATCCCGCAAATGAAACTGAATTCGTTGTCCTGGACGGACGCGATCGCCAATCGCAACTGCACCTGTGCGGGGATCAACGCCCAGCAAATTACGAATCAGGAAATCGCCCTGCTCAAGCTGCTGCTTGAAAGCGCTTTGAGCAATGCCGACAAACAGCGATCGCTGAGCAATGGTTCGGTCTGCCTCGCTCAAATCTTGAAACATTCCCTGCAAAATTTCTAGAGGCGTGCGGGTTAAGCCGCAGGAAGTTTGATCTTCTCCCTGTTCTTCTAGCTTTAGCAAAACATTGCGTTCGCCTTCCACAACGCGATAGGTTTGCCCAATCGGACGGCAGCCCTGCGCCACGATCGTTTCCAGCACAATATTGCCGCTCAAAGCCACCCCAACTACGCCGTCTCGGTAGTAGCGATCGCTGCCAAACAGGCCGCTACTGCCCGAAAAAGAGCTGACATCTGTCAACCCTCCCACTTTAGCCGCATCCGGATAGGCAAAATCTAGCCCCTGTAAAAGCTCGTTTACGCCAGAGGAACCCGGCGCAGCCAATAAAATAAAATGCGGATTGTCTTGAGGGGATACACCCATCAGGCTTACCCATGCGTCTGGAGGGCCGTCAAGATCGGGCAAGTTCTCTGCATCAATGTGAAACGTATGAATATCAACTTCAGGTAATCGAGCTAAAGTCAGGCTAATCGCCGCTTCGCCCTCAATCTCTTGAACTTGCTGAGTGTGATCCATGCCGATCACGCCCCCGCCCCCACAGCCGAGCAAAACTGGAACAGAGAGATGCTCTTTGAGGAGAGGCAGCAGTCGAGAATACTCGCTAGCAAAGGCAGATGAGATAAAAACAAACCCCAAATCCGCAGTATCTTGCAAACAAAGCTGGGCTTGCTCTGCCACATCTTTGACGGCAGCTTCTAGCGAAGGACGCGTCGATATGGCACTAGCCCACTTCATTGAAGAATGAGTCGTTGGGTCTTTCATCATCATTTTCCTTGACGAGTCTCGATATCAGGATAGACAAGATTTGATTGGCCTAATAGCCTCTATTATTAGCTTTTTCTAGAGACTTTGCTTGATGGCTTCGCTTATAGCTTGCCTCAGCGCCCCTTTCCAAAAAAATTCGTATCCAGATTCAGCAATGCTGCTGAGGCTAGGTCGCCATCTGCCTAGCAATCAACTGAGCAAATAAGCCTTCCTGCTGAGCCAGTTCGTCAAACGATCCCTGTTGCACAACCCGCCCTGCTTCAATCACATAGATGCGATCGGCATGGCGAATGGTGCTGAGGCGATGGGCAATCACGATGCGCGTCACGCCCAGAGCATCCAAACTTTCGGTGACGATCGCCTGCGTCCGGTTATCTAACGCGCTCGTGGCTTCGTCGAATAGCAAAATCTGAGGCTTCAGCGCCAAAGCCCGCGCAATCATGAGCCGCTGCCGCTGACCGCCAGAGATATTGGAGCCGCCCTCGCTGACAAACGTATACATACCCATCGGCATTGCCCGCACGTCATCCGCAAAACCCGCACGCTCTGCTGCTTCCCAAGCTTCACTGACAGCCAGTAAGGCGCTGGCAGAAATATTGGCAAAGATGCTGCCGGAATTAATGCGGCTATTTTGCAGCACCACCCCCAACTGTCTACGCACAGCCGTAATATCCAACCCTGAGAGATCTTGCCCATCGTAATAGATACTGCCGTCGCTAGGAGTATCGAAGCCTAGCAGCAATCGCAACAGAGTCGATTTACCGCTGCCCGAAGGGCCTACCAGCGCGATGAATTCTCCTGGCTCTGCATGAAAGCTGATTTGATCGAGAGTCAGAGGTCCATCGTCTCGATAGCGGAAGGTCACACGATCGACCCTCACTCGCCCGGTCAGCCTACCCGGATCAGCCTTGTCGGGATCGACCTCTGGCTCAGCAGCCAGGATAGGCTGCGATCGCTTCCACAAGGTCACCACTTCCAGCACAGAAGTAATAGCATTGCTGAGGCTGGTAGCCCCACTGATAAAAATCCCAAAGGCAGCGCTAAAGGCGAGAAACCTCCCTGTAGAAAGCCCTGTCTCTCCCGCAGACTGCGCCTGCCCAATCACAATTACCGTCGCCCAAAACAGCAGGGTTGCCGTCAATCCCGGCATCACGGTGTTAAAAATTGCCACGCCGTCCTGAATCTTTTGAGTGCTTAACTCAAGCTGAAGCTGCCGCGTGTATTTTTGCCCCCAGGTCGCAAAAGCACGCTCCTCAGCCCCAGCGCTCCTCAGTTTAGGCACAGCCTCAATCAATTTCACCAACAAGCCATAAATTTCGCCCCGCAGCTCTAGAAGCGGACGGGTCTGCTGAAGCAGCAGCGCCCCAGAAGTGGCAGTAAAGGCGATCGCCACCACTGCCACTACGCCTGCCACCAGCGCCAAACTAGGGCTATAGATCAGCATCAGCCCAAAGTTTAGCAGCGCAAAAAAGCCCGTCAGAATGGTGCGAAAGGTGGTACCCGTTAGCTTTCTGCGGATTTGACCAATGCCTGAAACGCGAGACTCCAGATCGCCGATCGTATATTCCCGAAAAAAAGTCGGCTTCAGCTTGAGCAACCGATCCCAAACCGCCCCCTGCATTGAGGCTTCAGAAACCGCTTCTAGCCGCATTGTGGCTAAACCCTGCACCAACTCTAAGCTGACAGAACCCAACGCAAAGAACAGCAAACCTAATCCAATCTGGATCAGCAGATTACGATTGCCTGTTGGTAGAGCCGTGTCAATTAAAATGCCTGTTGCCAGTGGCACCAGCATTCCCGCTAGGGTACTGGCAATCCCCATGCTCAGCAGAATGATGAGATTCTTGAGCTGTCCTTTAAAGGCGAACCGCACTAGATCCCAGGCTCGTAGAACCGATTCAGGAAAAGAGCGGTAGAAGATGTAGGCACTCGGCTCCAAGCTTGACGCAATCTCTGCATCCACCCGCGGATAACGCCGCTGAGAGGAATGATTCGTTTCCGCCTGGGGATCAAAAATGACATAGTGATCACCCGCGATCGGCAAAAGCGCAACCGGGCTTTTGCCCTGACGCCGATAGGCAATAATGGCGCTACCATCCTTTTCCCACCACTTGTCTCGGAGAAGAACCCGTCGCAGCCGTAGCCGAGAAGATCGGGCGATCGCCTCCAAGGGATCACGCATTCGACTGGCATCTTCCGCCTCCATCGCTGGCTTGATGGCAACCCCTAAGGCTTTGCCTACGGCTCCAGCCACCATCAGTAGCTCATCCGCCTCTGCAAACTGATTGGCGGGTCTAGGCTGAAGCAGAGCCACCAGATCTTTGAGCGTATCTTGCGTCACCTGACGATTAAGCTGCTGTCTTTTTTGAAACCTAGAAAATTCTGCCTGAGTTTCCTGGGTAGTAACTAACTCAATCCCTCGCAGAAAATAACTATGGAGATGATTTAATCCTGCAACTAGAGTGTCGATCGTATCTATTTCTGTCGTAGATTGCACCAAAAGCTGAACATTATCCGTAGATTGCACCCACATTCCACTTGCCAGCGGCAGGATACCCGATTCAGGAACCAGCGTTAACGAATCATATCCCAGCCACTGCACGGTTCCCTGCTGGCACTGTATCCATAGCACCTGATCTCTAGGTGGCTGAAAGACTTGATCTTTAACTAAAGAAACATAGCGATCGGAGTGAGTCGGCTTAGCAAAAACAGTATGCGGTAGCCCTTTCACCTGTGCTAATTGATGAACCCATGTTTCTACGAGCGGCAACAGAGTGGGCAGACCGACGGTAGCGATCGACTGCTCCCAGAGTTCTGCGGGTTCAACAGCTACTGCCAGAATGCCTAGGTGATGTTCTGAATGGCTCAATATAGCGCTAAATAGAGCTTCCCCAGGTTTGACATCAAACAGATACCGACGTTCGCCCTCTGGAGCATCATCAATAATGGCTATTGCAAACAAGGCGATCGATCCAGATTGCACTGTCCAAACCAAGCTAGAGTCGCTCAGCAGCAGGGGCAAATTTCCTTGAAGCGTCTTAGAGATCATAATGGAGCATCGGGTGAGGCATCAGGACGCAAATCACGACAGAATTTATCTGCTGAGTTTATCTGTAAAGTAGCTATGAGCGATTATCTTCCTCAAAACTTCAAAGTTTTGTTTTGTAAATTCTCAAAAAAGGTTTTGTTTTGTAAATTTTTGCAATCATAATCTGAATCATCATTGGCTCAAAGCCATGTGTTTAAAGATCATCTTGATTTCAATCAACTATTCTTGCTCATTCTACTGCCGATCACTTTTCATATACTCTCACCAAGCAGGAGAGTGTAACTCGTTACACCTCCATTCAAAATTTAATATCCTACAATAGGGCTATAGGCAGTCTTAAGGCAAACAAATACGACCTGTATTTTTAGTTTTCCAAGGCAGCTCTAACGGTATCCCAAGATCTCTAAAAATTTCTTAGGGTAAGCGAGTCAGGTAAACTTCTGCTATGCAAGTGACCTGAATAATTAACATTCAAGCAATCGATTGGAGTAATTATGTCTGTACAACACGAAAGCGAAGAACTCAGCCCAGAAGACCTGACTAAAGTCTCAGGTGGCGAAGACGGTGGCTTCCTGCACCAAACTGAAGGTTCGCTAAATCAAGAAGATCTGTCTAAAATCTCAGGTGGCGAAGACGGTGGCTTCCTGCACCAAACTGAAGGTTCGCTAAATCAAGAAGATCTGTCTAAAATCTCAGGTGGCGAAGACGGTGGCTTCCTGCACCAAACTGAAGGTTCGTTCGATAAAGAATCTTTCGTTAATCCCGGTAGCGCTCCTGACTAGCTGACGACAGATTAAGTTAAACCAAGTCAAAAACCGCTTCTATCCCATTCGGCGAACAGCCTGAGGGTACGAGGCGGTATTTTTGTTCAAGTCCTAGCTCGCCTCGCTCATAATTAACTTGGAGTAATGTCCTTTTTCCTGCCACAGGGATTCATGCGTTCCCCGCTGTACGACCTTACCGCGCTCCAACACAATAATTTCATCGCAGTCTCGAATCGTGCTGAGTCGATGTGCCACAATCAAACAGGTGCAGCCCCGTCGGCGCAGATTGCGATCGATAATTTTTTCAGTTTCCGCATCTAGGGCGCTAGTCGCTTCATCCATAATCAGAATCGTCGGATCATTCACCAAAGCTCTAGCAATCTCTAAACGCTGACGCTGTCCGCCGCTCAAATTTGCCGCTCCTTCAATCAGCGGCGCATCATAGCCCCCTGGAATAGAAAGAATCACATCATTAATTGCCGCATCCAGGCAGGCTTTTTCCAAAGTCTGATCAGAGATAGTGGAGTCCCATAGGGTGAGATTGGCTCGAATACTGTCTGCGAACAGCAGAATATCTTGATCAACTACCGAAATAGAATTTGTGAGAACCGATCGCGGAATCTGAGGTCTAGACATGCCATCGAAGTTAACCTCTCCCTCCCAAGGTTCATAAAGTCCGGCAACAATCTTCGCCAAGGTCGATTTTCCCGAACCGCTGCCCCCGACCAATGCCACACGCTGTCCGGGTTTGATCGAGAGGCTGAAATCTTGAATTAAAGGGGGCGTGACCCGGCTGTAGCCATAGGTGACACCTTTCATCTCGATATAGCCTTGCAGCCTATAAGATGAGCGCATCAGAGACCATTCGGATTTTTCAGGTTGAGCTTGGGCTTGCTCTACTCGATCTTGCTCCGCCTTCAGAGCTGGATCGGTCACATTGTCCAAGACATCATCCAAACGGAGAAGATTGCCTTCCAAGTCCTGAAGGGTACTGCCAAATCGCACTAAGTTATTAACTGGCCCCAAAAAACTCACTGTCAAGAGTTGAAAAGCCAGCAGCATCCCAATCGTCATCTTGCCCTGAATAACTTGCCAACCCCCAATGCTGAGCAAAAACACCGTGCTCAGCGAGGTAATTAGCGAAGGCAATAGGCTTAGCTTTTGGTTAACCAAGTTTAGCGCCTGCTGCGCGTTAGTCGCTTTGGTGTAATAGCCTGCCCAACGCGAAAAGAAGTCTGACTCTAATCCAGAAGCTTTCAGAGTTTCGATGCTTTGCAGCCCCGCGATCGCCACGCCGTTCACCTTACCGTAGTTCTGCGCCACGGTAATATTGGCATCTACCCGCCGCTTAGATACCCACTGCAATGCCAAAACGTTGGCGATCGCAAACACCACCACAACTAGCGTTAACAGCGCATTGTATCTCAGCATAATTGCCGCGTAGAAAACAACCAGCACAACGCTAATCATCGTTGTGGTGAGCTGCCCAGTCAAGACGCTAGCCACGCGATCGTTAATCCGAATACGGCTACTAATTTCTCCTGAATAGCGCTGGGCATAGTAACTTACGGGCAGCTTCAGCAGATGCCAGACAAACTGGCTAGACATTGCCACCGACAGCTTAATTTTGAGCTTGCGCAGATACTGCAACTGAAGCGCCGTTAATAAACCCTGCAATGAAACCGTTAGCAGCATTCCGACCAGCAGGTAAGGAACCCAGTCTAAACGATGTTTGATTAGCACATTATCCACAAACACCTGGCTAAACACCGGCACAGCTAGATTGGGAATCACCAGTAGAAACCCTGCCGCAACGCAGTATGCCAGTGCCGCAGCCGAGCTTCGCAGGCGATTCTGCAAAGCCTCAATCACGCTCTTTTTTTTACCGCCCTTTTGAAAATTTACGCCAGGTTCCATCAGCAAGACGATACCGGTGTAACCCTGATTGAATTCTTCTAGCGCAATTTTTCTCCGTCCAACTGCCGGATCGCTGACATACGCCTGCTCTTTGTCAAACCCTTCTACCACCAAAAAATGGTCAAATTGCCAGAAGATAATGTAAGGAGGCTGCAACTCCATCAAGCTCGGCAATCCCTTCTTGAATCCCTTCGCATTTAAGCCATACATTTTAGCGGCTGTCAGAACATTGGCAGCCGAACTGCCGTCCCGTGAAACGCCGCAAGCTTGACGGAGTTCCGCCAAGGGCACAATGCGACCATAATAGCCTAGGATAATTCCCAATGCCGCTGCGCCGCATTCCACTGCCTCCATTTGAAGCAGCGTTGGGGCTGTGACGCGATCGCGCTTTCGATTCCGCAATTTCTGCCAATGCTTCAGCAGCGTTTGTCCATACTCTAGTGGCTGTCTGTGATCTAGAAGCAATCTCACCATAAAAAACTTTAGAGACTTTAGATTAGAAGATTCAGAAAGCTACTTGAGAAAAGGAAAAACGAAGCTGATGGGAGCACGATCGCTCAGCGTCACCCTGGCAGTAACAGGTGTACCGCCAGATAGCTTTTCGCTGGGACCTTTAGACATCGACCACTCATAGCCAGTAACATTCTCAGGATTGGGTTTCAGCTGCGCTAAAACCTCAATTGAGGCAGGAGTGTAAACCAATTCTGCCAACTCCAAGTTACCATCCACTCGCTTCAGCGCCGATGCCTGAGTGACTGAAGAGGGTGACACTTCAGTGACCGTTGCCTCCAAACCGCCAAATTCCTGGATGCTATTGGTTTCAGGAATGATTAAAATGCGATCGCCAACCTGAATCTGTTTCCCCTCAACTATAGGAAAGTAGCTAACGCTAGTCAACTGGCTAGAATCAGACCTATTCTTAATCAACAGACCTTTAGATTCAACGAAAATAGGGATACGGCCTATAACACTCCAGAGTAACGCTAAAGTTACCAGAAAACCGATAGACGCCAAAGGCAACCAGTCTCTAAGATTAACAACCTGCATCAGTTGGTCAAGCTGCTCAGGTGAAGAAACCTGCTCTAGCGCCTCTTTTCGGAATAAGCTTTCTTGTTCGCTTGCCATAGTCTTCACGCCTCAGTTTCAAGCTTTTACACCGAGTTGATGCAACATCCAGTTAAATCTAGCTCTAGCTATTGAAAGCTGCTGCAAATCAGCAATATCTAGCTCCCCTGTGTAAGCTTGGCTATCGCATAAGCTACACCCCGGTTCATATCGAGTGCTTTTCTGTAGCTGATCAATAATCTGAAATAGCCGCTCCGCGGTTAGACTTGCCAGAGCCCGGTAGAACCGAGAAGCCAAGCCTATATCCTGCTGAAGTCTCGGCATTAGAGCAGAGATGGGAATCGATAATACCAAAGTCTCTTGACTTGCCTTCAACATATAGAGATTTGGAG
Source organism: Drouetiella hepatica Uher 2000/2452 (assembly GCA_019359505.1). GTDB lineage: Bacteria > Cyanobacteriota > Cyanobacteriia > Elainellales > Elainellaceae > Drouetiella > Drouetiella hepatica. The sequence continues at coordinate 118,908 of JAHHHD010000016.1, forward strand.
TCATGTCCAAAAATGCCGTTACGCCTAAAATTTCACCAGACAATGCTTCAGCAATCTTTCTAGGCTGAGTATTCTGGGAGGTGTTAAATGCCAATGATAATGAATTGCGCTTGCCTTGATATATAAACATGGAGAGGCTGCCTTGAAGAATGATATCCAGGGCTTCTAAAGGCTGCCCCTCTCGAATATAAACTTCATCCTTTTTCAATCTCTTAACCCTTCCAGCGCTGGTCATCCAGCACATATCACTATCATGTAGACTACCAAATACTGAGAGCATGCTCTTGGTCATCTCTAAATGCGACTGAAGCATAGACTCTTTAGGTAGACGAGCAGTAATTTGCCATTGTTTGCTGGAAAGAAGCATCGCAATCGCCCGATAAAAACGAGCGCCAAAACCTGCATCCTGATGCAATTTATCAGCTAAAAGCTGTTTATCAATTGCTAATACCCATGAATCTTCTAGAGCTGTAACAGCAAAAGGTAAAAGCTGATCGCTCGGCAGAAGAAATGCTCCAATGACATCACCACTTGTGTAAAAGACTTGAGGAAGTGTTGAAGGAGGAGAATGCTCCGATTGAAGGGAGTTCAGAGCAAATTCTCCTTCCAGAATTAAATAAAGAGCATTGAGATTCTCACAGGCTTGTAAGAGGCGATCGCCAGCCGTAACCTCTAACTTACTCCCTACTGAAACCATCCAATCAATGTCACTACTGCTTAGCTCTCTCAGTATAATTTCTGTCATGGCATCCCCTTAATGTGTGGATGTAGGGCTATGAAGACTAAATACAAACGCTTTTCAGGTAATGCTATAGATTAGCACCTGACCCTCACCATCTGTAAATCTTCAGGAAGCCCTATCAGCAAGCAGTGACATTTGTGCCTAAAAATTGCTAACTTCACAAAAGTCTGAGAATTCAAAAATTCTTAAGACTGCAAGAGAGAGGGGGTGTGATTCTAATCGATTAGAATCACACCCCCTCTCTCAAAATCCACCTGGCACCGAGCTATTTTTGCAGGGAGCTACCCCCCAACTATCTTCGCCGCAGGTGCGTT
>JAHHHD010000079.1 GCA_019359505.1 Drouetiella hepatica Uher 2000/2452
ATGAATGGACATGGCTCAGATGCTCCTAATCTGAATAGAGGCTGAATCCAAGCTATGACACTAATCCCAAGATTTCTATCACCGATAGTACAATTCGCCAACAACATCCGTTGCTAAATGAAGGCGAATTGTTCCCCCAGTTCATCCAAACTTTCCTTCACGTCAATTGAGGTGACACCAACCATCAGCAGACCCACTAAACGACTTTCCTGACTCTACGGCTCTTCTGGGTTGATGGTGATAAGTGAGCCTAATCAGAGAAGCAAGCGAGTAGCCGTGCTCGAAAGTTATCAAAGTTGGCAAACCCGTAGGCCTGACGCTTAATCAATTTAATCCGGTTGTTCATCCCCTCAACGACTCCACTGGTCGTCCGACTTAAAAAGTAATTGCAGATGCCATCGAGATGAGAGCGAATGGTCGTCAAGACCTCACAGTAGACAGAGCGAGCTTTCTTTAGCCATTCTAGGAGTTGTTCTTTGCCCGCCTCAACCGTGTGGCAAGTTTCAAAAATGCTTCTAAATTCTTCCTTTAACTCGTAGGCAAGTTTTAAGCGGTCTGATTGGTTCAAGATCACGGCTAATTTAGTCTCCTCTTCTGGGGTTAAATCGACCCCATTCTTGAGCAAAATAAACTTACTGCCTTTCAGCGTCATATCAACCCGTTTTCGCACTTTGTTCAACTCTTCATTGACGGGTTTTATGACATGAAATCGGTCGAAGACAATCTGAGCATTGGGGAATACTGCGGCAACGACTTTGGGAAACCCTCCCCACATATCGACACTGACTTCCTCTACTTGTTGACGTAGCTCAAGGGGTTGCTGGAGAAGCACTTCAATGATATCGGCTTGTTTATGGCTATCAATCACCTCTAGGAGATTGCTTTGGTCAATATCGCAGACAACAGTGACAAAATCTTTATGCCCTTTGCGTTGGCTGACCTCATCAATGCCGACTCTCCTCACTGTCCCCCAGTCTGGTTTTTTTGCTGGGCAAACTTGTGCTTGAAAATTCCCTGAACTTGATCCCAACTCAGGTTCTCCTCCCGACTGACCTGCTCAATACTCGCGGCTTGCACTCGCTGATAAATGTAGTCTTCGTATCGTTGGGTATAGCGCCGCTCCCAATCGACAAACCTTAGAGATTCTGTAAAATAGCGTTGACAGGGGCGACAGTAGAACTGACGACGAGGCACTTGCAGTTGTACGGGTTGACCAAAAACAGGCAAGTCCCTGACTAAAACAGGGCGATTTTGGTGGAGATCCTCACTCAACTGTTGGCAACCGGGACAGTTCCCTTTTTCCAACAAAAAGCGTAATTTCATCACGACTTGCTGCTCTTGGCGAAGACAGCTTTCAACAGTCGTGTCCGGTAGATTCAGCAGGGTGTCGAGATGAAAGTCCATGAACCGATGGTAGAGCAAAATGTAACTCACTATACCATATTCACCAAGACCTCAGAAGAGCCGACTCTACCCCCTTCTGCCAGGTACTCAATTTAGATTGGTATGAGATTTGCTGCGTGAGCAGCAGCGATGGGAAGCAGACTCAACGATTGAGACAGTAGCAAGTTCCAGTTCTGCAAGACTTTGCCACCCATTCGCTCATTGCGCCAAATCTTTTGCTCATTCACAAGTAGACACCCGCTTGGAAGAATGCGCCCTAATCTTTTACTTTCGTTAGGGTTTTGTGTCACCCTTTCCCTCCACCTTCCACAATAAATTTGATGCTGTATCTGTACTGTCCCCAATTTGCTCCTTAAAACAGATTAAGCTTGGTTTTAGAAAAGTTTAACCTTTTCAAGATCTAAGCAATCTTGGAAATCTTTTAACGTTAGGTAGTAATGTTACGCCTTTGAGAGGAGGCGGAAACAGAAATTTTCGAAATAATCTGATTGTGGCTATAAATGCAGAATCATAGTTAGATACATCCTCCATAGTCCCCATTGCTCAGCGGAATCATCATAGCCAAGAGTTAACTAAGACAATTTTCTGTGTCCCGTAAGCTATTGCTTTGTTTTATTAGGTCTGCGCTCGAATCCCTGTTCAGTTGCAATAGAGACTAATTAAAATGTATATGCTGAAGCGATTGAATCGGAAAGCACTCAATTATTTAAGTGTTGTACTTGTCATTACAACCTTAATTATTTTTCCACCTGCGGTAACTCCTCAATTTCCATTCCTTGCCTTGTCTAGTGACATTTCTCAGGTAAGTGCTCAAACGCCTAAACCTGAAGGTGAGGAATCTGAATCTAGCAAGCCCAAAGAGCCTGAGCTTCCCTTAAGTCAGGAAGGAAAAGAAGAAGGAATTGACTTTTTCAAAATGGGGATGGGGGCGATCGCAGGTTTGGTGTTGTTTATTTATGGTGTCACTCGACTGGCTGAAGGGTTGGAAGATATTGGGGAAGAACGGATGAAAGGTCTCCTCAGCAAATTCACGACCAATCGGCTTGCAGGTGTTGCAACGGGAGCAGTCGCAACTACGTTTCTAGAATCATCATCCGTCACAATTATTTTAGTTATTGCGATGGTGAGCGCCAGTGTTCTGACCTTTACTCAATCGCTTGGTGTGGTATTGGGTTCTAATATTGGTACCGCCGTTGGAGCGCAAATTATTTCTCTCAACATCGAACTGTATGTGCCAATTTTGATGCTTGCTGGACTGCTAGTATTCTTCCTCGGCAAAACGCCCCGGATTAAAACGATCGGCATCGTTTTACTAGGGTTTGGACTGATGTTCTATGGACTCGAAGCGATCGACTCTGCAATGGAACCGTTTCGAGACTATGAGCCATTCTTAAATTGGATGGAAAGTTTGGGTCGCAATCCAATTCTGGGAGCATTGGTCGGTGCTATTTTTACGGTAATTATTCAGTCCTCTTCAGCTACAGTCGCAATTATTGTCACATTAGCAGGCTCAGGCTTGATCGCTCTACCTACTGGAATTGCAATTATGTTGGGTGCAGAGGTTGGAACCTGTGCTGATACGCTAGTTGCTACAATCGGTCGGGGCAGTGCCGCACTCCGAACGGGTTTATTTCACCTATTTTTTAACCTTGGTAGCGCTGCTGTTGGTATTCTTTTAGCTCCACAGCTCTCTCGGTTAACCGAAGCACTTTCAGGTAACGATGTTGGACGGCAAATTGCTAATGCTCAAATGATGTTTAACATTATTGGTGTTATCGCCGTCGTTGGCTTCTTACCCATCATTGCGCGGATGTTAGAAAAATTAGTTCCAGAAACGGATGCCGATCGCCAAAGGCAGCAGCGTCAGCAGGAGAAACAGCAAGCAAATGCTGAAGGAAATCCACAAACCGAGCCGAGCACCCGATGAAAAACAGGATGGCAACAACATCATGTTGACAAAAAGGAGAAGCAATCGTGAGTAAAGCGAAAAAGCACTGTACTGTTCAAGGGTTCTTGTGAATGAGCAAAAGATTTGGCACAATTTGCGAATGAGTGGCGCAGTTTTGCGAAGCCAGAATACACAAGTGCCTTAAGCTTTTAGCCCAGTTCTAGCCACTACCGCTTAGACACAGCTCATCCCAAGCGGTTAGAAGCTGGAACGTTTACTTAGAGCCACGTTGACCGATTGCGCCATCAATTTACGAATTGCGCTACATTTTTTGCTCATTCACACCACCTCAAACCCACAAATGACTCATGGAGGGTAGACGAAACTTATATCAAAGTCAGGGGAGCGTGGAAATATCTGTATCGCGCTGTGGATTCAGCAGGTAACACCTTAGACTTCATGTTGAGTGCGAAACGGGATGGTAAGACAGCAGCACGCTTCTTTCATAAAGTGCTCAAAGCTCAGCATACTCAGACTCCACGAGTGATTAACGTAGACAAGAATGCGGCTTATCCTGTTGCGATGGAGGTTCTCAAAGCAGATGAAACGATTGAAAAAGAAACGGAACTGAGGCAAAGCAAATATTTGAATAATATGATTGAGCAGGATCATCGGCACATCAAGCGGAACGTGAAACCAATGATGGGGTTTAAGTCATTCAACAGTGCGAGGAGAACTTTGAGCGGGTTTGAGGCAATGAATATCATCCGCAAAGGGCAAGTCAACGGCATCGAGCAAGGGAATAGTGTCTCTCAAGCCAAGTTTATTGAAGCAATCTTTGGCACTGCTGCTTAAGGGAATGTAAGCAATCCCAGTCATTTGTTCTTAAACAGTTTTTGCGACACAACCAGCGCGATCGCTCTGACTAGCTTCCTGCTCATTTATTTGTCCAAATCCATGCGATCGAGGAACTACCTGCGTAAATGATTCAGCATCAACAGTGATTCTGGAATGTCAATTCACTAAATTTATCCCACCTCATCTTCTGAGGGAAGCTGCTTATCTCGGTGCAGATGGGCTTCGCCCCAGTCGCAAAGAACTCGTAGAACGGGTTCAAGACCTCTGCCGTAATTGGTGAATGAATACTCAACTTTAGGAGGCATATCGGGATAAACATTTCGATGCACGATCGCATCTTTTTCCAGTTCTCGCAACTGCTGAATCAGCATTTTTTCGGTAATTTCAGGCATCAGCCGTTTCAGTTCACCAAACCGTTTTATCTCATCTTTCAAATGCCACAAAATCAAAATTTTCCATTTGCCACCTAATACGTTGAGCGTTGCCTGTACAAATTCTGTGCCTGCTGTTTGCTCTGACATCTGCGCTATCTCCACATAACTCCATAGACACTGACAAAAAAGTAAGTACTTCCAAAAACATCAGTATGAGTCTACCTTAGAAAGTGCTGACCCCATCTCTACTTTGAGGAATCATTCATGTCATCTCTATCAGGAAAAGTGGCGATCGTCACTGGTTCGTCTCGCGGCATCGGTCGCGGCATTGCTGAACGGTTGGGACGCGACGGAGCAAGTGTTGTTGTCACGTATGCAGGTAATCGAGACAAAGCAGAAGAGGTTGTTCAAGCGATCGCCGCTGCTGGATCAAAAGCAACGGCAATTCGAGTTGATGTGCGGAAGCTCGAAGAGGTGCGATCACTATTTGAGCAGGCGATCGCGCAGTTTGGCAAAGTCGACATCTTGGTCAACAATGCGGCGGGAAAGAATATTTTCAAACCCACAACAGACATGACTGAGGATGAATACAACAGTATGTTTGACATCACACGCGGCGTTTATTTCGCGCTCCAGCAAGCCGCGCATCATCTAGCAGATGGTGGTCGCATTGTCAGCATCTCAACCAGTGGAACGGCAATGGCAATTCCGGCAGGCGGCGCATATGCAGGCTGCAAGGCGGCGATCGAGCAGTTCAGCGCAGCCTTGGCAAAAGAACTAGGCGCACGAGGCGTTACCGTCAATACGGTTTCTCCAGGTGTGACCGAAACCGATGGCTTGGTGTTGGAGCAAGCACAAGTAGATCAGCTAATTGCTCAGACTCCATTGGGACGACTAGGGCAACCTTCAGATCTTGCGGATGCAGTTGCCTTGCTCGTTTCCGATGATGCTCATTGGATTACAGGTCAAAGCATTCGAGCCAATGGCGGCATTGTTTAAATCCACGCAAGCGTACACCACTCTTAAAACAGAACGAAGGAGTATTCAAGATGACTCAATCCGATACAAACATCGTACCCATTGTGGTCAAACCAACTGCCGATGCAGACTTACAAACGGCAATAGAAGGGCTTCGCTGCATTCAAAATGGGGCGCAAACAGGCACCTGGCAGCCCTTTCTGGATCTGCTCAAAGATGATGTTACTTTCTATGCCCCTGTTCCTGGGTTCGCCGAACGGGGATTGTTATGCGGGAAAGATGAGGCAGTCAGGTTATTCGGGCACCACAACAGTGTAACTCGGACAGAATGGACGATTAAGCAAATCCTCACTAACGGTAATGAAATTGGCTTTGAGGCAAGGATTGAGGGGACGATCGAGGGCTACGAATATTCCAACCAGGTCGTCATGGTGTTTGTGATTAAGGCGGGCAAGATTGCTCATTTCCGCGAGTATGCGGCATATATGAGTCCAGAAGGTAGAGGCTGGACGAAGGCAGAATCCGCGAGAAGTGCGTTTAATTACCGTCAGGAATAAACCATTTGCTGACCTGCATCAATGCCAATCCGATCATGCTCATCGAATTACAGGTCAAAGCATTTGCGCCAATGGTGGCATTGTTTAGGATTGCGATCGAGTGTGCCTTGCCTGCAACAACAACCTGCAAATAATCAGGAGATCACAAAGTAATGGAAAACTTAACTGGGAAAGTTGCAATCGTCACAGGTTCATCTCGCGGCATCGGGCGTGGCATTGCCGAGCGGTTGGGACAAGACGGAGCAACAGTGGTGGTCAATTACTCTGGCAGTGAACAAGAAGCCAAACAAGTCGTGGAAGCGATCGAGTCCAAGGGTGGTAAGAGTGTGGCAATCCAGGCAAGCGTGAGCAAAGTGGAGGACATTCGCCGCTTGTTTGCCGAAACAATCCGGCATTTCGGTCAGCTCGATATTTTGGTCAACAATGCTGATATTGCGATCGGTGGTGCGATTGCTGACGTAACGGAAGACGACTATGACAAGGTGTTTAACCTGAATGTGCGCGGCGTGTTGTTTGCGTTACAAGAAGCCGCTAAACATATGAGTAACGGCGGCAGAATCGTCAACATTTCCTCCACTACAACGATTCAACCTGAAGCTGGGATGGCAGTGTATGCGGCAAGTAAGGCAGCCATCAAGCTGTTTACGGCAGTGATGGCAAGGGAAGTGGGCGATCGGGGTATCACCGTCAACACTGTGATGCCCGGTCCCACCATTCCCGGTATGTTTGGCAATATGCCAACCGAAGTTCAGCAGCAAGCCGCTGCCAGTTCTCCCTTTAATCGTGTGGGAACACCCCAAGACATTGCGGACGTTGTAGCGTTTTTGGTAAGCGAAGAGGCGCGTTGGTTAACTGGACAGGATATTTGTGCCAACGGCGGCGCAAAAATGTGATTAGAAGTTTGAGATTCAGTCGTTTCATGGTTTTAAGGAAATTGATCATGACAGATTAGCGGTGAGCTAACCAGACGGGTTCAATCAAAAAATAGGAGAGGAAGAATGGTAAATGTTCTAATCGTCTATACGACAAGTCTTGGCAATACTCAACGGATGGCTGAAGCGGTCACAAATGGAGCGAGGCCAGTTGATGGCACAGAAGTAGTTTTAAAGACGGCACATGAGGCAACGATAGATGATGTGTGTGCCTGTGATGGACTAATCATAGGTTCTCCCATGCGTCATCGCACGGCGGACTCTCGCATCAAGAAATTCATTGAAGATGTCCTCGAACAACTTTGGCTTACCGATGAAACTGTGGGAAAAGTCGGCGGAGTCTTTACGGTTGGTGGTGGCTATGGCGATTGTGGGGCTGGTTGTGAATTAGCTCAACTAGGCTTGCTTAGTGCAATGGCAGCAGGTGGAATGATTCTTGTGACTCTGCCTAAAACAACTCCCGGATTTGAAGCGGCGGGAATGCATTGGGGTGCGCATGGACGTTCTGGTGGAAAGGCAATGGAACCTGTTGGTATCACTGAAGACATGACCCAAGCAGGTTGGCATCATGGCGCAAATATTGCCAGAGTCACCACCGCGATCGCAGGAAAAGAATTATTAGCACGCGGGAATGTTGCCCCATCTCCAGCTCGCTCAATTTTAACTCCTCGATTTGCACGTTTACGAAGTAGTCTTTACTGAACCAGCACCGTAAACGAAAGTCCTAAATAACAAAGGTGAATTAAATGGATACTCAATGGGTTCACGACTACTTTAAAACAGTTGATACGCTTGATGCCGACGCGATTGCTGCTTACTTTACCGATGACGGTAAGTTTCGATTTAGCAACCAACCCCCAGCGATTGGTAAGCAGGCAGTTCGAGATTCCTTAGCACAATTTTTTGACACCATTGAAGCCATGCATCACGAAAAAGCTGGACTATGGTTGGGGGATGACGGCAACTCAGCCGTCTGGGAAACAGATGTCACTTACACACGCAAGGACGGCACTCAAGTCACACTGCCTTGCGCGAGTATTTTGCGTTCTCGTGCCGATAAAATCTACGACTTTCGCATGAACATGGACATTTCACCGGTTTATGAGAACCCCTAAAAGAGGTTATTCCAATGACGCACAATGCTGAATTGAACCAGAAGTTTACTCACCATATGGCGATCTTCAACGGTGTCAACTCCACTATGTCACAGGTGGTCAAGGTGAACCCATCTTGCTATGGCATCGCTTCCTGGAGACATAGTATTGATGGCGAAAGATCATGCCTGCATTGGCAGAACGGTCTACCGTGATCGCTCCTTGTATGCGGGGCTATGAAGATTCTGATAAACCTGAGCAAGGCTATAATACCCGGACTTTAGCAGAAGATTTTGACAACTAATGCAACGATTGGGGTTTCAACAGATTCAGACAAGTAGCGATAGCGCCAGCGCTGACTTATCAGTTCGTTACTGGAGCATCACGCAGGATTGAACGAGCGAATGACTGTCGTCATGCTTGCGCTTCGTCGAACGACTGGCTCAAGACGACGCAGCGATTGTAATTAATTACTCTCAAAGTGCAGACAGCACACTGCATAAACTCCAAGCTGCATAAGTCTTAAACAAGAGAACACCATGAGTCAACCAAACCCCAACTCATTTCCCACCAAAGCGACTCTCTTGCTCGTGAGTACGCTAACCGTGATGGCAGGAGCCACGATCGCGCCTTCCCTGCCTGCCATGCAAGAGCACTTTAAAGAAGTCCCCAATGCGGCTCTTTGGGTTCGACTGGTACTCACCCTGCCAGCCCTGTTTATCGTCCTTGGCTCATTGATTGCCGGAGTAGTGGTCGATCGGTTTGGGCGTAAACCGCTTCTGCTGGCGGCGGTTGCTCTGTATGGGTTGGCTGGCGCGTCGGGCTACGTCCTCGACTCGTTGTTCCACATCTTGATTGGGCGGGCATTCCTGGGTTTTGCCGTCGCAGGCATTATGGTTACTGCCACCACCTTGATTGCCGATTACTACACTGGAGCAACCCGCGCTGCTTTTCTCGGCTTGCAGGCTGCCTTTATGGGTTTAGGGGGCGTGGTCTTTCTGTCACTCGGCGGATTTCTGGCGGATCAAAACTGGCGCTTTCCGTTTTTGATCTATCTGTTTGCATGGTTATTAGTGCCTCCAATGATCTGGGCAATCTCCGAGCCGCAGCGAATGATACCTTCCACTCAAGGGAATACTCACGGTTCTGGTTCCGGTTTTCCGGTCAAATTACTGACATTTATCTATGGCATTGCCCTACTCACTCAAATCATCTTCTACCTGATTCCGGTACAGTTGCCGTTTTACTTGAAAGAGTTGGCGAATGCGAATGCGAGTCAGAGTGGACTGGCGATCGCCCTAGCTACCCTATTCAGTGCCATGTCGTCCTTCTTCTACGGCAAAATCAAGCAGCGTTTTGGTTTCTTTAGCGTTCTGGTGCTGGCGTTTGGGTTAATGGGTACAGGCTACAGCATCATCGGACTGGTAAATAACTATGCGTTAGTGCTGGTCGGATTGGCGATCGCAGGGTCAGGGTTGGGGTTGCTAATGCCCAATCTAAATCTATGGATTGCTTCTGAAGTTTCGGATGCTGCCAGGGGGCGGGCGCTGGGAGGCTCGACAATGTTCTTCTTCCTAGGGCAATTTCTCTCCCCGTTAGTTAGTCAGCCTGTGAGTAAAGCCGTTGGTTTAGGCACAACCTACGCCTTAGCGGGAGGACTGCTGCTGGTTTGCGGCTTGGTTCTCATGACTCTACAGCGCCCTATTTGTAGACTAATTTCCACAAAAATAGCGTTGCTCCCGATAGAGGCAGCAAAGACAAAGCCGAAGCAATAGTTTTGGAGCGAATGCCTTGAACTGTAAGGTTTTGGTGAGCGGTGCCTACCCAGTTGGCTCAAGTTATTGAATAGTGCAGTGATCACACCCGAATCATAAGGAAACCCAAATGCATCACGCTGAGTTTACCGATGAGACTACTTTGGCAGAACAAGCCGAAACCCTGGGGCGAATGGCACTGACGATGGGGTTAATTCCCAGCTTTGTCGTGCGTCATTTTCCCGATAGCTGGGAGTTTTACATCCCAGATGAAACTGCCAGTCAACTCTCGCCAGAAGAAGCCTACCTACACCTCAAGCAACTGGTTGAACTCAACGACTAGGACAGGAACCCTAGCCCTGATTTCTCGTAATCAGACTCGATCGCTGATCGCATTCACTCAATCAACTGCTAGGAGTATCAACGTCTAATCGATTAAACACTATTACCATGAGGTTCTCTAGATGAACGTGAATTCTAACCAGCAAAATAAATACGCTTTAGTCACAGGCGGCAATAAGGGCATTGGATTTGCCATTTGTCAGGGACTGCTGAAAGCCGGATTTGAAGTGATTTTGGCAGCGCGATCGCTCGACAAAGCCAAAGCCGCAATCAACGAACTGCAATCTTCTCAGGTGCATCCCCTGGTTCTAGATGTCGCTGATGATAACTCTATCCATCAGGCAGTCGATGCTTTACGTCAGGAATTGGGACAGCTCGATGTCTTAATTAACAACGCAGGCATTTACCCCGATGAGGGTGTAAACATTCTCACTATTGACCGCAATCTGTTGGGTCAAGCAATGCAGACCAATACTTTTGGTGCGATTCAGACGGCACAAGCATTCTTACCACTATTGGAGAAAGCTGCTGTTGCCCGTATCATCAATGTTTCTAGCGGCTATGGTGCATTAGATGGATTGTCTGCCGATGTACCTAGCTATTGCTTATCAAAACTGGCGCTGAACGGGGCAACTATCATGCTGGCGAAGGCGCTGCAACCAAAAGGGATAGTAGTGTATGCCATGTGTCCTGGTTGGGTGCGAACCGATATGGGGGGAGCATCAGCAACCCGATCGCCCGAACAGGGTGCAGACACCGCGATTTGGCTGGCAACGGTCGCGTCACCTGATTTAAGCGGCAATTTTTTCCGCGATCGCCAAGAGATTTCTTACTAACGGAAAAGTAAATGAATCACATAGGAATTAAACGATGAAAATTGGCATTATTGGCAGTGGCAATATGGGACGATCGCTCGGCATTCTCTGGGCAGAGCAGGGACATGAGGTGTTTTTTGGTGCCCGTACTACAGAAAAAGGTCAGGAGGTTGCCACGAACGCAGGTCACAAGACTCAAGGCGGTTCCAATGACGCAGCGGCAGCGTTTGGAGCAGTATTGCTGTACACGGTGCGCGGGGTGAATCCGGCTAAAGTGTTTTCGTCAGTCAGTGTTCTGGATGATAAAGTTCTGATTGATTGCAATAACCAGGAGATTCCAGAGAACTTTGAGTATCCGGCAATTGCGCGATCGCTAGCTGAGACACTTGCTGCCGAAGTACCCAAGGCACGAGTGGTTAAAGCCTTCAACACGATGGCACAGGAGTTGTTTGAGCTGGCTCCAGACCCACTCAAAAACTACAAGGTTTCAGTGTTTGTGGCAGGTGATGATGAGTCGGCAAAGCAAACGGTGATGCAGCTTGCGAATGAGATTGGCTTTCAGGCGATCGATTGTGGCAAGTTGCGACACGCTCGGTTAATTGAAAGTGCTGGAGACCTGATCCGCCTGTTGATGATTCAGCAACAGATGGGATCAACCGTAACGATCTCGGTTCATGCCTTGCCGCCTGCCCAATCGCAGCGTCTCGGCGGACGACAAGACTCAAACCTCAAGTAAGAAATAGTCGGCAAATTTTAACCAACTAGCGAACAACAAATGCCTAATTCTTTAGCAACGTTTTCCAAAGCATTCGCGATCGGTGGTGATTTGATCGTCAACCGTATCGGTTATGGTGCAATGCGACTAACCGGACAGCCGGGAAATTTTGGTCCTTATACTGACTGGGAAGAGGGTGAAACACTTCTTCGTCGTGCGGTCGAACTCGACGTGAATTTCATTGAAACTGCTGAAGCCTATGGTTCTGGTTTCAATGAAGAACTGATTGCCTCTGCTCTGTATCCTTATTCATCTGGTGTTATCATTGCCACGAAAGGTGGCATTCACAAGCCCACACCCAACAACATTCGCGCTGATGGTAAACCCGAAAGTCTGCGACGGAGTTGTGAGGCAAGTTTGAGACGGCTCAAGGTTGAGCAAATTGATCTGTATCAACTGCATCGTCCCGATTCTAATGTACCATTTGTAGATTCGGTTGGAATGTTGGCGACACTCAAAGGAGTGGGAGCCAGAATCAGCATGGCGGCAGTAGGACGGGTATGACAACGATCTGTGTAATTAGGTATCATGAGGGACTTCAAACCCTCTTGTATCAGGGGTTTGAAGGATCAATCTTTTGTACTGCTCTTAAAGTTGGTAAAAGTGCCATAAGACGCAATTTAACCTCAATAACCTGTTGAGTAGTTGCGTTACAGTGCAACTACTCAACGAAAGTGTAAGGTTTCAGGCTACGAAAAGGCATAAAATCTCATAATGTACTACCAGTTTCAACTGTTGAAAAGTCCAAAAATAGTCCAGTGTGTACTACTGTAATCCTTACGCTGTCTGCTTTTGGCAGTTGCGTTACTCAAAGTAAAAGCTTCGCAACTTATCTTCAAGCAAAGCTTTTAAGCGCTAAAAGCTTTGCTAGGCAAGCATTTTGCTGCTTTCGTGATACCTAATTACACGAATCGTTGTCAGACCCGTACAGGTGATGAGCAGACTCAAACCTTTGCGGATCTGACGCATGGCAATCGCATAACGGTGGTCGATTTAAGCGATCCGACTCGTCCCAGAACGTTGCAGGAGTTAGCGATCGCAGAGCGCCCTACTTCTATCAGCATCCATCATGCTGGCTCTTTGGTTGCAGTGACTTTTCACCCAGACGGGGCAGGTGTGAGAACTCCCTTGGCGTTGATTCCGTTTGAAAATGGGCGATTGGGACAACCTGCCTATCCTATCGTTCCTCGAATACCACAGGGAGATGAACTTGTTCATGCAGAATGGCACCCAACTGAGGAAGTTTTAGCGCTAGTCAATAACACAAGAGCAGAAGTCTCTTTTGTGCAAGTGATGCGTCAGGGCACAGATTTTCAGCTTCAGCCCAGCGGCAATGTTGTACAGGTTGAGAAATTTCCCTTCATGGCTCGCTTCACAGCCGATGGTCGGCATGTGCTGGTCAACAATCTCTACTGGGGCGCAGATGTGGAAGGAACTTGGAGCGAAGCCCCACGCGGCAGCGTAGTTAGTATCCGACTTGCAGCAGGAACCCAGGCAGATGGTTCACCTCGCCATGCGCTTGTCTCACGAGCAATGACAGGCGTTAGTCCAGAAGGATTAGCACTCAGTCCTGATAGTCGGTATGTGGTGACAACCAATCTAGAACGCAGCTATTTACCTTACAGCGACGATCGCATTACTTGGTTTTCATCGGTGAGTTTGATTACGCTTGACCCACAGACGGGGCAGTTAAATCATGTGGCGGATTATCCGTTTGATGGCATTTTGCCGGAAGCCGCTGCGTTTGATGCCTCCAGCCAGTATTTGGCGGTTACGAACTACGACCACTTCGACGATCGCATTCAAGGGGGATCGATCGACTTTTGGCGCATCGCGTCAGATCCGCTGAACCCTCAGCCAATGCTGGTGCAGACTCGTTATTCAATTCCAGTGACGCGGGGCATACACTCAATGGTGTTAGTACCATAGATGCCAGGTCGCTCCTACCAAAGACTAAGTACCCAAGGACTAGGCAGCCCAACACTCCCATTCAGTAGCGGTTAGCAACTTTTGCATCACCACCAATGATTTTCGACCGTGTACCGCTTAGGTTATCGGTTGAGGGTACCAATTTAAAGTTTGTCTGTTGGTATTGGAGATCAAGCGATCGTAAGCTTCTCGGTGAGATGAGTGAATCCTGAGCTCATCACTCACGCAAATTGTCTTTCCTGTTTCGGTTAGAGACAATTGTGTGTTTATTGCCAATTACCTTTTAGTCTAGATATCCCAGATCGAGAAGAAGATACATGAATAGATGAGACGACAAGGCGACTGCACCAAAACCACCGCTAAGACAAAGGAATTTTTGGATGGATGAGTTCGTGTGTAACCAGAGCAGAATTACAGCAGCGATCGCCACAAGTACCGAAATAACTGTAAAAACTAACGCCAATAGATGCCCTTGCTGTAGCAACTGATTCGCCCAGCTAAACAGAGGAAGCACATAGCCTGTGAAATGTCAATTACATAGGCGTGTGAATTTAAAGGCACTTTCTTCTCTTATTGAGCTGCTGAGATCGGTTGAGAGATCAAAAACAGAAGAGATCGCGGCTGACTCAAAACGACAATTATCAGG
>JAHHHD010000080.1 GCA_019359505.1 Drouetiella hepatica Uher 2000/2452
CGATATTGTTATAGACATCGGGTGTCACCCGCTTGGAAAGTCGTCACCCGCTTCCTCCGAGTCTTGAAATCGAGTGTACTACTCAATTTCAGCCCCGTACCCCCATAATTCGCTTGGAGCGGACTGCCGAAAGATTGTGGTACTGAGTTTAAGGTTACTTGCAGCCACTCAAGCGAGCCGTTAGCCCTCAAGTTTTTGGTGAAGTAATAAAGCGATTAATGAAAAATTGCCAGCGCAGCTTGGACACAAATTGCGCCATTGGTTCAAGAAAACTATAATACATCTCCAGTACCTCTATCGCAGTAAGTAGTCGAAATGGTGCAACAGATTGATTCACAAAAAGTAACTAATCCGTTGTCGCTTTTACCTTATCCTCCACGGCTGAACAGCCAAGCGTCTGGGTGGAGCGGGATTTATGTTGAGCATCATCAACAAGCAGCATTCGATCTGCCGGAACGAACTGGCTCTCAGCACGTTGTTTGTGTGCATCAATTTCAGCAACCGACGCAGTTAGAGCGATCGCTAGATGGTAAACACAAAATTGAGGAGGTTGGCAGTGGAGAAATTGCCATTATTCCTGCACAAGTTGCTCATCAACTCCGGTGGAAAAATCCAGGTGATTTCACCTTGGTGATGCTTGACCCTACCTATATTCATCGCATTGTTCAATCGTCGATCAATGTGGAGAATTTTGAACTGAAGCCGCAGATAGCCATCCCTGATCCGTTCGTCTATCAAATTGTTCAGGCGTTAAACTCGGAGCTAGAGTTTGGCGGTATAGCAGGACGATTACTGGTGGAATCACTAACAGCGACGCTCTCTGTTCACCTGTTCCGCCACTATGCTACCCATAAACTCAATATTTCAGAACCTACGGGTGGGTTATCGAAAGAGCAAGTGCGATATGTGATTGCATTCATTGAGGATCATTTAGAACAGGATCTCAGCTTAGAAATGATGGCAAATCTCATCCAACTCAGTCCCCACTATTTTGCGAGTTTGTTTAAGCAATCCGTTGGCCAATCCCCGCATCAGTATGTCTTACGGAGTCGCATCGAACGCTCGAAGCAGTTGCTCAAGCAGCCAAAATTAGCGATCGCACAGATCGCTCAATGTGTCGGGTTTCAGAATCAGAGCCATTTTACAACTGCTTTTCGTCGTATTATAGGTTGCACACCCAAAGCCTATCGTAGCCAAGCCTGAAGCAAAACGGAAGAATTGAAAAAAACTGCGGAAGAAATCGAAAGATTCTTAAAAGCAATCCCTCTAAGCTAAAGATATTCTTGCATAGAGGTAACAGCAATGAAGGTTTTTCTAACTGGCGCAACCGGCTATATCGGTAGCGCGATCGCAACGGCACTTCAAGCTGCCAATCACGAAGTATCAGGACTGGCACGCTCAGCAACATCCCAAGAGAAACTGCGATCGCACCACATTCAACCGATTCTGGGTGATTTACACGATTCACACAGTTTAATTATGGGGGCGCAGCAAGCTGATGCGGTGATTCATGTGGCTGCATCGAATGATGCTGACATTGCAACGCACGACCGCCGAGCGGTAGAGGTCTTTCTTTCAACACTAGAGGGAACTGGCAAAACGTTTATTTACACGAGTGGAACCTGGATCTTGGGAAATACGGGAGACACGATCGCCGATGAAACCAGTCCAGTAAACCCCACACCCTTGATCGCTTGGCGGACTGACATTGAACCGTTGGTGTTGGCGGCTAAAGAACGCAATATCCGCACCATTGTGATTCGACCAGCCCTAGTTTACGGTCATGGCGGTGGATTGGTAGCAATGCTAGTTCAATCCGGACTTCAGCAAGGGGTTGTGCAGTTTGTCGGAGATGGTCAGAACCGATGGACGTTGGTTCATGTCGAGGATCTGGCACGTTGCTATGTTGCCGCACTTGATCATGCACCAAGTGGTTCACTCTTCATTGCAGCGGACGATCGCCAAGTCTTTCCACTAAGTGTAATCGCAGAAGCTGCTAGTCATGCAGCAGCAGTACCCGGACAAACGCGATCTCAGGCATTAACGGATGCCCAGCAAACAATGGGTGTATTTGCCG
Source organism: Drouetiella hepatica Uher 2000/2452 (assembly GCA_019359505.1). Lineage (GTDB taxonomy): Bacteria > Cyanobacteriota > Cyanobacteriia > Elainellales > Elainellaceae > Drouetiella > Drouetiella hepatica. The sequence goes on from JAHHHD010000080.1 coordinate 2,078, forward strand.
ATGCCCTAGTGTTGGATCAACAGGTGAGCGCAGCAAAAGCAAGACAAGTTTTAGATTGGCAACCCCAAGCCCCTTCATTGTTTGATGAATTAAAGGGAGAAGCTTATGCAATTCGTTGATGTTCTGCCTGTGCTAGCGATTCTCTGTACGGGAGTTGTTTATGGTGTGGATGTATTTTTTGCAGTGGTTGGTCGGCAAGCACTGGCTGAAAGTACCGATGCTGCAATTGTGGACGTTATGGGGCGAATACACCAAGTTGCCGATGCTCGGATGCCCATTTTGGGAGTGACTGGACTGTTAGCTACGATCGCATTCGCAGTGGTTTCTCCCATTAGCACTCCAGTAAGCTGGTTGATTGTGATTGCGATCGTTAGTTTGTTGGTTCAACTGGGTTTGTACCTAACTGTGGCAAAGCCGATCAATACCAAAATGACAGAGGCAGCTCAACGGAAAGAGGTTCCATCTGATCTTCGGGAGATTCAGAATCGTTGGGACAGTGTAATCGGGGCACGAGCAATCGCAATGACACTGGCAGTAGGCTGTCTGGTTATGGCTACGAATTTACGCTAGTAAACTCGGCACTGTGAGTCACGGGCTAACAATACGATGGAGCGGCTAACAAAATCTTTGCGCTTCGTTTGAGTGCTACTTGTTGCCGCTCATCTTCACCGTTATGCTGCCAGGAACTTGCAGTGTGGGGTTGACAACAAAGAACTTTGCGCTATAGTTGAATTGTTCAATAATTGAATATTTTAACTTAGAAGTGATGTGAGCAAAGCAGATGAGTTAACGAAATACATTGCCGTCCTTGCTGACCTTTTTGAGGTAGCACAGGAGAGTTCAGGTGAAGCAGTTAACCTCAATAAACAAGAATGTCGTGTTATCAATGTCGTTGGACAGTTCCAACCGCTCATGATGCGTGAGATTGCTGAAAGAGCGAAACTCAGTATCACCAACACGACTGGAATTGTGGATAAGTTGGTCAACAGGGCGTGTCTGCGTCGCGATCGCTCTGACGAAGACAGGCGAATTGTCAGAATTTGTCTCACTCCTGAAGGAGAGGAAATTTATGCAATGGAAATCGAGAACTATAGGAAGGTTAGTCGAGCCATTCTCAATGGGCTAGATGAGCCAGAGCAACAAGAGATGCTGAGGATGATGCGAAAAGTAGCAGTGCATCTCAATCAGCAGAAAGCTGAACTGCTAAAGAATTTGTAGCCGTTATTTTTTTAACCATAAAGTTCAAAAAATGAATCTTTCAAAATCTGAACCTTACAATCAACCCATCAACACCGGAGAAAAACCATGCACTATATTGGCAAAACTGCTCTAATTACTGGCGCATCCAGTGGCATCGGAGCATCATTTGCTTATGAATTGGCAAGCCGAAAAATGAACCTTGTTCTCGTCGCACGTTCAGCAGACAAGTTACAGGCTCTAGCAACCCAACTTCGCGATCGCTACAGCATCAGTGTCGAAGTCATTACAGCCGATCTCAGTCGTGAAGGAGAAGGCTTACGGGTCTATAAAGAGGCGCAAGCAAGACAATTGCATGTTGATATGCTGATCAATAACGCTGGCTTCAGCACTCACGGAGCGTTTGAGTCGATCTTGCCAGATAAAGACCACCAGCAAGTCATGCTCAATGTCGTTTCTGTGGTTGATTTAACTCATGCGTTTATTCCAAACATGTTGGCAAAGGGTGAAGGCAGCGTTATCAATATTGGTTCAACAACAAGTTTCTACCCACTCCCTCGTCAAGCTGTGTATGCAGCCACTAAAGCATTTATCCTTTCATTTAGCGAAGCATTGTGGATTGAGTACCGCAAAAGAGGAATTAAAGTGCTAGCGTTGTGTCCGGGTGCAACAAACACAGAGTTCTTCAACGCAATGGGACGTGATGTTGTAGCTGGGAAGCATTCTCCGCAGAAAGTTGTTCACGTTGGACTGTCAGCTTTGGAACGCGATCGGCATTATGTCATTCCTGGTTTCAAAAACTCCTTTGAGTCGAACATTTTGCCGCGCTTACTGCCGCGTGCTGCGATGGCAGCTCTAGTTGGAAGCGTAAGTCAACGTGCTTTCAAGTAAGTTATCGACAAAGGCGGCATAACGTTCTGGTCGGAGCGGATTCTAAGGGACTGTGGTGGAGCAAAGGTTGCAAGCCGCCGCTCAACCGGAACGTTGTACTGCTTTATTTGGTCGTGTTGGCAATAAGTTTAAAGCTTACTCGTCAGTGTTCAAGATGGTTCAAGCAAAGAACTGATGTGTCGTTGCACAAGATATCGTTGCTGATCTGGGTGGAACTGTTCAGGGTTAATGACAACTCCAGTCCCGATACCATCCACTAGGGCAATGAGTGCATTGGCTTCCAGTGTTAAATCAAGACCATCTCGAATTAGCCTTGCTGTTTGCAATTGAGCTAATTCTTGACAAAGAATGTGACGTAAAAAGTCATAGCGTTTCCGATGCTCCTGAATCAGGGGCTTACGTCCGATCGCATATCCTAAAAACGCGACCCAAACTTGCCAACCAGCGATACCACGAGCTTCAAAGGGCAAAGCTGAAAAAATCATTTGTTCTAGCCGTTCAATTCCCTGTTGTTCCGCTGCGTATACTTTCATATCTGCAATCAGATTTTCAGAGACTCGTTCTAATGCGAACAGCATCAACTCGTCTTTGTCTCGAAAGTAATGGGTAACAACTCCGGTTGAAGAGCCAAGTTCCTGAGCGATTGCCCGCATACTGGTGCGTTCGAGTCCTTCGCGGACAATTACCCGCCATGCTGCTTCTGTCACTTCAAGGCGACGATCGCCATAACTCATAATTTTCGTAGGTTTTTAGAGCAAGACAACTGATCCTATTGACATCTTATCACAACGGTTGTTATCTTTTGCATAACAACCGTTGTGATAAAAATCTTGATTAATGCTTTTACTTCTAGAGATTAAGGAAAGATGGGTATGATGCATCCGACTTGGCATGCGTGGATATTATTAGGACTATCTGCTGCTGGAACTTGTGCTGGCAACCTATTACTTAAGCAGGCAAATCTAGCTTTATCAAATCCCCCCCTGCTCACCATCGTTACTTCTCCTTGGTTTTTGGGCGCGATCGCTTGCTATATCTTTGACCTGATTCTTTTTACTCAGTCTTTACAGCATCTACCTGTATCAACTGTTGTTCCAGTCGTTTCGGGGATGCGGATTGCGGTAACGGCAATTTTGGCTTATGTCTTTTTTGGTGAACATCTTACGCTCAATCACTTATTTGCATCCAGTGTGATTATTGCCGGAATCATTATCATGTCACGCGCTTAATCGGAGAAACGTATCATGCTCGAACTATACTCTGCTCCAGAGTCACTCTGCTCTCAAAAAGTGAAGCTGGTGTTGGTTGAGAAAAATCTTGAGTGGAAAAGCCACTTACTTAACCTGCTAACATTTGAGAACTTGCAACCAAACTACATCCAGTTAAATCCTAAAGGGGTTGTGCCAACCTTAATTCACGATAGTAGAGTCGTGACTGATTCTGCCATGATTGTCCGATATCTGGATGAGCAATTTCCAAATCCTAAATTGACTCCGACTGAATCAACGTTGCAAGAAAAGATGAAAGGTTGGATCGAGTTGCAAAACCAATTTCCAATGCGAGAGTTGATGTATGGTAATTTTCGAGGAATTGAAGGAATTGTGTTGCGTCGATCGGTTCAAATTAAACAGAGGCTGCTTCCTAAACTTATGCAATCTCATCCCGAACTCCAAGCACAATACGAAGCTAAGTTAAAGGATGTCAGACAATGGAATTCTATCATTCAAGATAGGAAAAAGATTGACAGCATAAATAGAAAGATTGAGCCGATGTTAACTCAGTTAGAGGCACAATTAACCCAGACGGAATGGCTGTGCGGTGTGACCTATTCCTTAGCGGATGTCGTGTGGACAGCTGTTCTCAATCGGTTGGAGAAGTTGAAGTTTGGTTATCTATGGGCAGACAATACCCATCCTGCTCTTAGCGCATATCTTAACCGCCTAAAAGCACGTCCTAGCTTTAAAACCGCAATTCAAGGTGATGAAATGCCTCTGCCCATGCTTTTAGCAGGCTTACGCAGAACCCTTCTAGGTATCTGATATTTGCCAGCAGTACAATAACCCTGGTGCAGCGGATTGACCGAAGCGGCTTGTGATGTCATGAAGCTTCTGACAACCGCTGACCAGGAACTTTAGGCTGCTTGAGTTCTCAGTGAGACAGTACCAGAAGATTGTCTGTAGATGCTCAGGTTGAGACTACCGCAGCGTTTCTGTGAAAACCTCAATGGTTTGCTGTCCACGTTGCGCGTTTCCGGTAGTCAAGAAGTCTAAGATTGCGCCTTGAAATAAGTGGAATAGCAATAAAGCAGTAGTTTTCTCATTTGTCAGATTAAATAGAGAGTCTACCCATTTTTGGCTCTCTTGCTCAATGAAACGTTGTGTTTCAGAGTCACCTTGTATCGCACGTTGATTTAGCTCCATCGTCAACCTCAGCAAGCCATGCATGTCTGGTGAAGTCAAATGGCTCCACATTTCGAGTAAGGGTTCTGCTAGACAATCTGCTTCTGCAAGCGACACGCTTTGAACTGACCATAGCTTTTCGCGCAAGCGAGTCTCTAACAGGACAATAAGTTGTCGCTCCAATTCTTGTTTAGAGCCAAAGTGATAGACGAGCATTCGTCCGCTAGTGCCTACCCTTTTGGCGATCGCATTGATACTCGAATCCAACGCTCCTGCCTCAATTGCAGCAGCTAGGCATTGCTCCAGAAGCTCTTGCTTCTTCTGAGGTTCAGTTGGTCGGCTCATGGGTTGACAGTTAACGTAATAGCTATTACAGTAATAATTAACGTAATAGCTATTACGTTAACACCATTATGCAGGACAAAACCATGAGTACAAAAGACAGGATTAGCTTTATTGCACTCGGCTTGGTCATCTGGGCAGCAGGAACGTCGGTTTATCGCCTGACTGGTTCATCCTTCTTCGAAGGCTCTGCTGCCGGGTATTGGCTCAACGTAGTCATCACAGGCATCCTATATGCCGTTGTTTCGCTAGGACTGATGAAGTGGCGGAAGATTAAGCAGAAAGATTGGTTACAAGGTGCAATTTGTGTTGCCTTGCCAGGAATGCTGGGTGAAATTCCAATTCTTGCTGGTTTTTCAGAACTTATGAGCAATATGCAACCTGAAACAGCAGGGCGATATGCAGCTTTTCTGTTTGGAGGATACTCAACACTGATTGGCGTTGCTTGGTTCATGTCTGTAAAAGCCAGTTCGCAGGCGACTTCTACAACACGGTTTGTAGGCACAGACCAATAAAGAGCGACTTGTAGCGACGCAATCTAACAAGTCGATGAAGCGGATGGCTAAAAGATCTTGGTAAAGGTGTCTAAGGTTGTCTGCCGCCACTTACAGCAATTTTCAATTGCGTAAACCACAGTTATTTTTCAGAAGCCGCGCTCCGCGCGGCTTCTGAAAAATAACCCCCACTAACCCAAGCGCAAAGCGCTGTATCTTGGTCGTTAGGCAGCAAAATTTCTGATGAAGAAGTATCATGATTTGTAAAAATCTTCGCTACTCCCCCAGTTGTAAAGTTCAAACAAAGGAATCTAATATTTTATGGGGAACCTGCTTTTTTACTTAGGCTTTGCGACGCTCATCACTCACGAACTTGATGCCATGACGCAATCAGAATGGAGATTGCTGTTTATACTACGAAGTTTGCCTGAACATATTGCATCATTTACTTTTGTGGTTATTCATATACCATTGATTGCAGCACTCCTGTGGTTAACAAATAACGAATCTCTAAGTATTCGGCACTGGTCACGGATTGCATTTGCCACATTTCTTATAGTTCATGCTGGGCTGCACAAGCTATTGGAACATTACCCAGACTATACATTTAACTCGGTGCTATCTTTAGGTCTTATTTATGGCGGCGGTCTGCTTGGCTTCTTGTATTGGGTTTTGACTTTTATATCTTGGCGGCGAAGCGTGCCCAACAACCCGGTTGGAGCGGACTGATAAAGTTGATTAATAAGGTGACAAAAGTTATCGGCATCCGCTCAACCGGAACGTTAGACGGAATAACTATTCTCGCTGAATAGAACTCCTAAACTGTAGTTACAATCCAAGTTCAGAACGTTTCCGGTGCGAGAAGCTTGATGCAACAATGTTGTAGGATTCAGCAATACATCGCCGGAGATTATCATCACTCAGGCAAGAGTGGTCATATCGTTGAATCCATTTCATGCCCCGTGAAGCAAGGTAAGGCGCTGGGCGGAGTCCGGGCATCTCCCGCAATATTTCATAGTCAGTTTCAGAGGTTTTGAAGGTAATACCAGGCATTGGATTATGGGGGTACGGGACTGAAATTGAGTAGTACACTCAATTTCAAGACTCGGAGGAGGCGAGTGACGACTTTGCATTTGGGTGACACCTGATGTCTATAACAATATCGCACGCACTCGCCTCTTGTTCCTGCTTCACCTAACGAACTCTCAGGGCTTGGTGTTCGTGAACCTTGCCATAATCCTTTCGACTGAAGTTCAGGGAATTCGAGCTTCATTTTGACCCATCGTTATTTTAGGTGTGAGTATGAAACCAGCTTCAAATTCCGTGTCTGCCGTTGAAGTGTCTCAACCGGGCTATGCAGCTTATATCGGCATTGATTGGGCAGACCAAAAACACGACCTTTGCTTGTATGATCCCGTCACTGAACAGTTAGAGTTCTCTGTCATCGGTTCTCAACCCGAATCGATCGCTGCTTGGGCAGAGGGTTTAAGAAAACGCTTCAACGGAAGAGCGATCGCCATTTGCACCGAACAAAAACGCGGACCCTTGATTTACGCGCTTTGCAAATACGATTTTTTCGTGATCTACCCTATCAATCCCCACACGGTTGCCAAATATCGCCAAGCGTTCGCCCCTTCTCGTGCCAAAGCCGACCCCACCGATGCGCGCATCTTGGTCGAGTTGTTGCTGAAGCACCCGGATAAACTGCAAGCATGGCAACCCAGTAGTGCTCAATTGCGATCGCTCCAACAACTGGTGGAAAATCGTCGGATGTTGGTGGCTGAAAAAGTACGGTTGACCAACCGAATCACAGCGGCTTTGAAAAGCTACTATCCTCAGGTGTTGGAATGGTTTGAAGACAAAGATACCCAAGTCTTCTGTGACTTTTTAACTCACTATCCCAGCCTGAAATCTGCACAAACAGCACTCTCAGAAGAACTAGAACTGTTCTTTAAAACCCATCATGTGGTGCAGTCTAAGACAATTAACCGTCGCTTGGAGCAAATTCAGCAAGGGGTTGTGTTAACTGAAGATGCCGGGATTGTAGAACCACTTCAACTGCTGGTGGCTGCACTGGTTGCCCAGTTACAAGTCCTACTCCCCAGCATCGCCACGTTTGATGCCAAAATTGAAGCCCTGTTTGCCACTCATCCAGACGCAGCCTTGTTTGCCGCTCTCCCTGGAGCTGGACCTCAACTGGCTCCTCGATTACTGGTGGCTTTTGGAGAAGAACGCTCTCGCTTCCAAACCGCTCAAGATCTGTTGCGTTACGCTGGAATTGCTCCGGTAAAAGAGAGCAGTGGGCAGAAATCGTGGATACATTGGCGATGGAGTTGTCCCAAATTCCTGAGACAGACGTTTGTGGAATGGGCATTGCAAACTCGAAAACACTCGTTTTGGGCAGAGGCGTTTTATCAAATGCAACGACAAAAGGGGAAAACGCACCAGGCAGCGATTCGAGCATTAGCGTTCAAGTGGATACGCATCGTCTTCCGCTGCTGGCAAGACAAACAGCCTTATGATGAGGTGAAATATTTGATGGCATTGAAACGGAAAGGTTCACCGTTAGTACAAAACTTGGCACTCGTAGAAGAGATAAAATAGAAATCGATTTAGCCAGGAAAGAACACGGAAATTAATGCTGAAATAGAAACGGAATTGAATCAAAAATAATCTCAATTCTGAAATATTTGTGCTGCAAATTTACTCATAGAAGCAACGAAAGATAGAAGATTAGAAAGACGAGAAAAAGAAGCAAAGAATGAATTGAAAATTAACCCTCTTGACTTCGTCGGACTCAGGACATATTGTTATTGTGATCGCAAATTGCAAACACCTTACCCCCAACTTTCCACACATCGGAACCTCGCCACTGCACGACATGCTGAGCGGCTGGCAAACTGCTGCAAAAGTAGTTGAACTCATCTCTTGTCATCGGGGCAAAAATTATGTTCGCATCCCTGGGCTGAGAAAAGCGACTAGCTGTTGAGTCGCCGCCTCGATGTCTTCAGGGCGAGTAGTTTTGAGCAGCGCATAGGGCTTTCCGGCTTCCATCAATACTCGGACGAGTGCTGAGATTACCAGGTCAAACTTCCAGCCGAGTTGCGATCGCGGTTGTTCCGGCAACACCCGCTGAAACATATCTAAAAACATCTCTGTCGCTACTGCAAATTCTGCGTAAGCGATACTTTGAATTGGTTCTGGTTCTGTTCGACAACGCCCCATAAATTTAGCCCGCACCAATCTTGTGTCCTCTCCCTCAGACAAAATCTCAAGCGAAGGCTGCACAACCGCTCTCAACAGAGCTTCGATCGAAGGCAATTCCGAACCTGACTTGAGTTCAGACAGCAACCTTAACTCTCGTTCCACCACCGGACGGGCAAATCTCGCCACCACGGCCCTAAATAGCTCTTCTTTTGAGCCAAAGTGGTAGTTAACGGCAGCCAGATTGACCCTCGCCTCACTCACCACATTGCGCAGCGTTGTCCCCGTAAAACCATGCTCAGCAAACAATCGCTCGGCAACGGTCAGAATTTGTTCTTTTGTCTCAGTCGTTGAAGCAGCCACACTATTTATTTATTCACGCCATACCCATCGTAGGTAATCGCCCTCAGCCAGACTCACGCTTGACGGACTTACTTTAGATTGTACCCTTGCTTTTCTGTCAAACGTCCGTTTTAATATTAAACGAGCGTTTGAATTTTACTCGGGTAAATCCGCCTGAGTTGGGAAAAATTCAAACGGTTGTATAAAATGTAGGAGTTTGCCATGTTCGCCGAAAACACTGAAGTACCGAAGTGCCCCGTTGCTCATCTACGATCGCCAGAGCAGTTCAACCCCTTTATTCCTGACTTCAGCCAAGCTCCCCAGAAAGCATTTATGACGGCTCAGGCAGAGCAACCCGTGTTCTTCAGTCCGGTAATGAATATGTGGGTTGTGACGCGCCACGAAGACCTCAAGATCGTGATGCAAGATACGGAGACATTTACCTCTGGTGGTGCATTTTCGGCTCCGGCAGTCGTGGCACCCGAAGCATTGAAAATTATGGGTGGACTGGATCATCCCGTTTATCGCTACTCATTTATCAATGTTGACCCCCCGGCTCACACCCGATTTCGCAACAATTTTCAGCGCGCTTTCACGCCACGTCAAATTGCCATTCTAGAACCACAAATTCGTGAGCTAATTCACGAGCTACTAGCAGACTTGCGATCGCAAAAGCGGGCTGAAGTAATTACCACGTTCTGTAATCAATTACCCTTACGCACGATGTGTCGGCTGGTTGGGGTTCCTGATCAAGATGTAGCGCAGATCAAACGCTGGAGTACAGATTATGTCCGACTGCCAAATCCCGGTTGGAGTGTAGAAGAACAGCAAACTATTGGTCAAAGTGTGGTCGATTATTATGCTTACATGCTGGCGCTAGTCAAGCGCTACGTGAGTCAACCTGGTGAGAATTTAATTAGCGCTGTGATTGAATCGCGTCAGAGCGATGCAGAACCATTGACCGATGAAGAAATTGCCGCTTTGATGGTGAATTTGGTATTAGCAGGTCATGAAACCACTGCTGCTCTGCTTGGCAATACATTGCATAGTCTTCTGAGTCAACGGGATCTGTGGGAGTATTTCTGTAAACATCCAGAACGCTCAGCAGCGGCAGTTGACGAATTTATCCGTCATGGTGGGTCAGCGATCGGCTTATTCCGTCGGACTAGCCGTGATGTACTCATCGGCGAAGTGAAGATTCCCAAGGATTCAACAGTCTGGATTGCCTATTTATCTGGAAACTATGATCCAGCAAAGTTTTCCAATCCTGAAAAACTTGACTTTAGTCGCGATAATGCCAATGAACATCTCACCTTTGGACATGGAATACACTACTGCATTGGTGCCTCACTGGCGAAAACGGAAATTCGACTGGTTCTCGAAGAGCTAACTCGTCATTATCCTAGCTTACGTCTGGCGGATCAATCGCTGGCACGTGTGCCTAACTTTGTGCTGTGGGCTTATCAGGAAATGGTGCTGACGATCGACTAGTCAGCCCAGTGGTTCAGCATTCAGCCTTAATGCACTTTGCAAGGAGAGAACAATGGCACAGACTTGGCAACAGAAGCTAAACGCGAAGAAAGAACCCAAACTCCAGGTCACACAGAAAGCAATGGCAGAAGTTCCGGCAGGCGGTCAACTATTTTTCCCGACTCCACAATTGATCAAGCAATTTATTGATCAAATTCCCCAAGGCGAATCCATGACTCTAGCCGAAATGCGGCAGCAAGTTGCTCAGACTCATAAAGGAGATGGCTGCTGCCCACTCACGACTTCCACTGCCACGCGCATTGTCGCAGAAGCAGCCTGGGAAGAAATTGAATCTGGTAAGAAGCCGAAACAAGTCACTCCATTTTGGCGAGTAGTCGAACCTGGCTCTAGCATGGCTCAAAAGCTAGCTTGTGGATCTGATTTCATTGAAAATATGAGACAGCAAGAGCGAATCAACTAACGAACTCAGTCAATTTCGGGTAACGTTGTGCCCTCCCAAAGCGGATTGCCGAAAGTTACTGCTAAAGTTGTCAAGATGATTGGCAACCGCTCAGCCGGAACGTTCGACTGCTGTTTTTTGGGTTAGCGGAGCGTATTCAAAGATAGTTAATTATGCTCAAAAGATTACTGCGGTTTGGTAGGTAAAAATGGTGCTCAATTCGCCTGACAGCAGGATGAATGAGTTCAGCAACTGAGCTAAGTTAACAGGCAGTCTTTTATGGAGCATTGACCATAACGCTTGCAAGGAAGATAGCCGCAGCATTTAAGATGAGCGATGAAGCTTGGCTCCGTCACGCTAATCCTTGGAGTGGATGGACACGCTTTACTACTGTCTTGCCACTCCTCCTCTTGGCAATCTGGAGCCGTGTCTGGTTAGGTTGGTGGTCCGTGGTTCCTGTTGCAGGAGCAGCACTTTGGATGTGGTTGAATCCTCATATTTTCCCAAGCCGAACTCAACGAATCGTTGGATTTCAAAAGGTGTTCTGGGTGAGAGAGTTTGGTTAAACCGCGATCAAATTCCTGTGCCTCAACATCATCAGCGTGTTCCTGACTTGCTCAATGTGATCGCTGCGATAGGTGGAATCTTGGTGATTTAGGGATTAGTAGTACTTAGTATTTGGGGTGTAATTTTTGGTTACACCTTGGTGACGCTTGGTAAGTTGTGGTATCTCGATCGGATGGTATGGCTGTATGGGGAGATGAAAGACGTGAATTCAGAGTATCGAAGCTGGCTATATTAACGCTGTCGCGGTCGAACAAGCCGCCTGCACCCGACCGCTTAGAGGTTATCTGTAGATCTTTAAGTTTTCTGCGGCAGGTGAAGCGGAGCGTTAGACCGCATACAAAGATATCGTTAATGCAGGCAGTATAAGAAAGGTGAAGAAAATGGTTTCTCTTGTCTTACAAACAACTGCTATCATCACGGCGGGATTAATGGTTGGCAACGAACTCTGTGTCAGTGCCTTCGTACATCCTCGGCTTCGTGCTCTGTAAAACAAGGTGCACATTACTGCGGTTCAATCCCTTGCCCGTATTTTGGGCGCAGTCATGCCATTTTGGTATGCAGCAGTTTTCATTCCCACGGCGATTGTTGCCTTTCGTCTCCATTCGGCGCAGGTAGACTCAGCGCGATTGGCGGTTATCTCAGCAACACTTTGGCTGTTCTCCATCATCTACACTATTGTCAGTCCTGTACGTATAAACAATCAGATGAGCGGATATAGCGCTACGCACATACGTTAGGACACTCTTTAAAGGCAGCATCAACGCAATCTCGAAAGGTATCAAACTCATCCCATCGCTGTCGCATCCAATTCTTTAGCACGCTCCACCAGTGTTCAAT
>JAHHHD010000017.1 GCA_019359505.1 Drouetiella hepatica Uher 2000/2452
GGGGGCGAGGTCATAAGGTTGTTTAGAGTGTGGTAACTTGAGCTTCCCACACCTCGTCCCCTTCTCTACTCACTCCCCTCTAAATCCTTGCCCAGTCATTCTCTCAAGACTTTTCTGCACCACTAAGGCTTGAAGTGTCGTGTTCTAAAGTCAAAATTTTGAGCTTTAGGGCTGGTATTCCGTGTTCTAAAGTCGAAGTTTCAAGCTTCAAGGTCAATGCTTCGTCTGGGCTGAAACCATATGCTTGTAGCCTAAGACGATCGAGTTAGACGTGGAGTTTGAAGAGTTAGCTGGTGGGTTCGTAGAAGTATTCGTTGTAGAGTTTGGTGATCGCCCTACCACTTCGACTGAACCTCCGGATGCAATTGGTCTTCCTGCCAAGAAAGGGGATTGTTGTGAATATATTGCCGTAGCCGATGGAGAGATTCTTCGTTAGGGACAATATTTTCATAATAATTACGCTGCCAAACCGGAATTCCCGTTGCGTTACGAAGGGTATTAATCTGCTTGGTAGCTGCTGATTTGAATGAACCCACAGTTGTCGATAATGAACCCGCGATCGGTTGTCCAAATTTTCGTTTTTCAAGCTGCATTTTCGGGTAGGGGCATGGCAATGCCATGCCCCTACAGGTGTCGGCAATCAAAATAATTCCATGTAGGTGGTTAGGCATCACCACAAATCCATCCAATTGAACTCTAGCAAAATGATCTGGAATTGCCTGCCAGCAAGATTCTGCTATTTCTCCCATCTCGCTCAATTGCATCTCACCATTCACAATTTCACCAAATAGGCACTGCCGTTGATGGGTACAAATGGTGATGAAATACGCACCAGGAGATAAATAATCATATTCCTTTAACCGAATTGACCGTCTGTGGTGTTTGTCTGGGTTGTATTTCACGACATTCTATCAATACACCTGATTGATAGAATGCCCAGAGAGAAACAGCGATTGCATTATTCGGTCAGAAACGAGCTAATCAGTCCTCACTCTTGGGTGCCCAGGAACCTACGATCGCCTCTTTCCACTTTTCTCTTTCTGCTAATTCTAAGGTTATATTTCATACTAAGGATTCGTGTTAGGGGTATGGCAGTGCCAACCTTAACCCCCCGAAGCCCTAGAACCCGATCGCCCTTCCTTGCGATTTTGGATCAAGATGCGCTCGAAGCTCAGCGCCGTTACGCCTAGCGTCACAATCAGAATGCCGACGAGCTGGATCAGATGCAGCGCCGTCAGCTCACCTGGAATGAGGAAAAACGCCATCATTGCCGTTAGCACCGGACTACTCGCCGCAATAATTGAAGCCCGCGCCGCCCCTATAAACCGCACCCCAAAGTTGTTCAGCAGATAGCCCACCAGCGTCAGCACTCCCAACACTACACCGCTGATGAATAGCCCTAAGCGATCGGTCGGAGTCACCTGAATGCCCAGCACGATCAGGCTCAGGCTTGCCAACACGAAAATCGAGACAAACTGAATCAGGCTAACGGGCACCGGATGCAGCTTACGAAAGCTAATTTGCATCGAAACCAGGTAAAACGCAAAGAAAATGCCAGAGGCGATCGCCGCTCCCACCCCTGATCCAGAAAGACTTGTGGTTGCCGTGATCTTCGGCAGCGCCGTCAAAATCACGCCCGACAGAATCGTCACCATCACAATCACCCGAAACCGATTGGGGCGTTCGCCAAACAGCAGCCAGGATAGCGGCAGCGTCACGATCGGGTACATAAACAAAATAGTGGTTGCCACCCCTGGCCCAATTTCGCCAATGGCAATATAGAGCAAAACCTGCGACAGAAACAGGAAAAAACCGCTGCCCACCACGCTGCCAATCAAGCGGCGATCGTTCGACTCAAAGAAATAGCGCGTGTCGCGCCACATGGGCGGATGCAGCACCGAACCTAGCCATGCCATCAGCGGCACCACCACCAGCATCCGCATCCACAAAATAAACAGCGAACTGCCAAAGCTACTGATATTGATATAGCCGCCGATCGGCACAAGACCAAACAGCTTGCTAGGGTTGCCCACCAGACCCACAATCACGTTGTGCAATGACAACGCCAGAGTGGAGCAGAGAACCATGACTAGACCGAGTTGAAAGGGGGAGAGCTTGTTGGGGCGGGGAGTCGGGAGTCGGGAGTCGGGAGTCGGGAGTCGGGAGTCGGGAGTGGGGGAGAGAGGAGGAGCTGAAAAATTGGGGGAAACGGAGCTAGGCGGCTGCGGGTCAGGAGAAAGGCTGCTTGTAGGAGATAAAACTGTAGGGGGGACGGGCGGCTGAGCGGGTGGCAGTGGCTCGTTGGCGGCTCCGATCGGGATGCTTTCTCCATAGCTGCCTCCCAGGTGACTTCCACCCAAGTAGCCGCCACTCTCTAGGCTACGGGTTTCTGGGCTACGGGCTTCTGGGCTACGCGGCGTTTGGGCGATCTCCTGCTGAAGTTGCTGACTGATGCGGCTCACCAATACTTCTAGGATGGCTTCACCCTGCTGACCCAATTCCTGCATTCGGTTGATCTGTTGCGACAGCGTGCTTTGGTAGCTGTTGAGGTCGCTGCGTAACGATGTAAAGGTGCGGTTTAGAGTGTCGTCGAGGGAGGCGATCGATCGCTGTGTATTTTCCAATTCGCCTTTGCCCGCAATCTGCGGCAGGTCACCCCCCTGCATTGGATAGCCGCTGCCCTGATTGCCGATCTGATTGCTAATTTGATCGAGCCGCTGGCTCATGGCAGTTTGTAAATGATTGGCAAGCGCCAACGCCAACTGCTTTGCCCAAGCCTGCTGCTGCGCCAACTGCTGCCGAGATAGCCCCACGTCGTACTGCGACTGAAGCACCTGCTGCTGGTTCTGAAGCTTCTCGATGTCGTTGAGCAGCCGCGACTTCTCGGTTTGCAGCCGCCGAATATCTTGATGCAGCTGCGTCACCAAATCTTGCTGCAAGGTTCTGAGATCTTGAGTCATCGATCGCAACACGCTGTTTGCCGAACCTGCGATGGCTGAGTTTGCGTCAGATGTTGCCGCATTCGGTGAGATTGTCCCTGCGTCTCCTGTCTCCGCAGCAAGATTTGCCTCCGAATCCGGATTTTGACTCAAATCTTCAGGTGAATTGTCCAGTCGCCCCATACCTGCGCCTCTCACGTTTGCCCTAGCTAGCGTGAATGATATCGTCAAAATCCACAGATGCACGACTCAGCTTCACCAACTTAGTTAATGTTAAGTCGGAGTCAGACCTGTCGGAGAGAAAACCTTGCAACCCCCCGATATTCACTTTCAGGAGCTAGAGGCTTTGTTGCAGCGCCATGCTGACGATTTAGAGGCAGAAGTCCGCGCCTTGCAGCAAGCCCACGAAACCGCACAATGGCCTTCAGCCTGGAAACAAATTTACAACTGGAATTTTGCTCAATGTTTTGCCCGTCAAAAGATCTGGCGCAACTGGGCAGCCGATGCTGAGGCTTGGGGTTTGCTGCCAAAGAGAAGCTATCCGAATCGGGGAAATCAGAGGGTTGAGTAGGGGGTTTCTTATTCTTTTTTGAAAGGGGCGCTCCGCGCCCCTTTCAAAAAAATTGATACCCAGCTTCAGTACTGCCCTTCTAAAGTTCATCCGATCGCAACTTCTCGCTAAAATAGAGCTAATCGGCGATCGCTCACTGCAAATCACTCAATCAATATTTCTATGACTGCGGCAACTCCTGTGAAGACTCAGTACGAGGCAATCATTGGCTTAGAAACCCATTGCCAGCTCAGCACGGAAACCAAGATTTTCTCCAATAGCTCTGCCCTGTTTGGATCGGATCCCAACACCAATATTGATCCGGTGTGCATGGGGCTACCCGGAACGCTACCCGTGCTGAACCAGAAGGTTTTGGAGTATGCGGTTAAAGCTGGGCTGGCGCTGAACTGTCAGATTGCGCCCTACAGCAAGTTCGATCGCAAGCAGTATTTTTATCCCGATCTGCCGAAAAACTATCAGATCTCGCAGTTCGATTTGCCGATCGCCGAGCATGGCTGGGTAGAGATTGAAATTCTCGACGCAGACGGCAGCCCCAAACGCAAGAAAATTGGCGTGACTCGGCTGCACATGGAAGAAGATGCCGGAAAACTGGTGCATGGGGGGAGCGATCGCCTCTCTGGGTCTACCTATTCGCTAGTGGATTACAATCGGGCGGGCGTGCCGCTGGTAGAAATTGTCTCTGAACCCGACCTGCGATCTGGCGTAGAAGCCTCAGAATATGCCCAAGAGGTACGCCGGATCATGCGCTACTTGGGGGTGAGCGACGGCAATATGCAGGAAGGCTCTCTCCGCTGCGATGTGAATATTTCCGTGCGTCCCGTCGGCACTGAGAAGTTTGGCACGAAGGTGGAGATCAAAAACATGAACTCCTTCAGCGCCATTCAAAAAGCGATCGATCATGAGATCGAGCGGCAAATTGCGGCGATCGAGGCGGGTGAAAAGATTGTGCAGGAAACTCGTCTCTGGGAAGAAGGGGCACAGCGCACCATCAGTATGCGGATCAAGGAAGGCTCCAGCGACTACCGCTATTTTCCTGAGCCGGACTTATGTCCAATCGAGGTTTCGACCCAGCAGCTCGAAGCATGGCGATCGGAGCTGCCCGAACTTCCGGCACGCAAACGCGATCGCTACGCGACCGAGATGGGTTTGTCGCCTTACGATGCGCGGATCATTACAGACGATCGCGCCATGACGGAATACTTTGAAGCCACGGTTGCCGCTGGTGCCAGCCCCAAGCTTGCCGCTAACTGGATCATGAGCGATATCAGTGCCTACCTTAACAAAGAAGGGCTGAGCGTTACCCAACTGCCGCTCACGCCCGACAGTCTCGCCGAAATGATCAAGCTGATTGAAAACAACACGATTAGCAACAAAATTGGCAAAGATGTGTTGCCAGAGTTATTAAAGCAAGGCGGCTCGGCAAAGGCGCTGATCGAGAAAAAAGGGCTGGTGCAAGTTTCCGATCCTAAAGTGATTGAAGCGGCGATCGATCAGGTCATAGCCTCCTTCCCATCAGAGCTAGAAAAATACAGGAGCGGCAAGAAAAGTCTGCTGGGTTTCTTCGTGGGTCAGGTGATGAAGGCAACAGGCGGCAAGGCCGATCCGAAGCTGACAAATCAACTGCTGCAAGCCAAGCTTGAGGGTTAGATCAATAGAGAGGCGGGCAATGCTCACCTCTCTATTGATATTTGGATTTACCCGAATTTGATACATCTACGATCGATCGGCAATAGAATAGTCTGGGGCTTAGATGTCTAGAAACATTAAGCTGCTTTGATTCGTCGCAGAGTTTAGATTCAGCCCAATTTTTCAGTGTGAGGAGTTCTCATTCATGACATCTCAATCCTGTGCTAGCAGCGCTGGCTTCCGCGTGTCCCCACTGCGGTTTAGAGCGCAGCAATGGCTGGGGCAAAGTCAGACAGGACTGTTTGCCCTGCTGCTGTGGATGGTGGCGATCGCCCCTGCCCATGCCGAATCCTTGACTTTGCGGGTGGCGATCGATCAAGATGTCAAGCAAATTAAAATTGGTAGCTCCACCGATGCAACGCTGACGGATGGAGCTGGACAAGCTCTCGCACCGATTCCGGCAATGAATGCCGTGATGACGGAAGCAAAAGCTGGACGCATCACCGTTAATCAACTTCAGACGAGCCAAGTCTGCATTGAGCCAACCAACGGCGGCTATGTGTTTATTGACAATAGCTGGTATCGCGGCTCCACCTGCGTCCTGCCCTCCGAAGGCGGTCTAACGGCGGTCAACTATGTAGACATTGAGCAGTATCTCTACAGCGTCGTGGGTAGCGAAATGCCAACAAGCTGGAGTCTGGAGGCTCTGAAGGCGCAGGCTGTGGCGGCACGTTCCTATGTGCTACATCAGCGGCAATCCAGCGCGACCGCCATTTTTGATGTCGGTAACACCACGGCGTGGCAAGTTTACAGCGGTATTGAGAAAGAATCTGCCAGCACCCGCGAAGCTGTAGACAGCACGCAAGGGCAGGTGTTGACCTATGGCGGGCAAATTATTGATGCCGTTTTTCACTCCTGTGCGGGCGGACGTACCGAGAACTCAGAGGACATCTGGAGTAGCGCTTTGCCCTACTTGCGCAGTGTCGATAGCCCTGATCAAGATGCGCCCAACTGCCGCTGGGATAAAACCGTTCCGACCGCAACGCTAGGGCAACACTATGCTGACGTGGGAGCAATCCTGCGCATGGTGCCCGAAAAGGTGACTGCGGGAGGTCGCATTGTCAAAGTTCGGTTAGAGGGAGAGACGGGTAGCCGAGTCATTGATGGCGATGATTTGCGCGATGCCTTGGGTCTACGCAGCGCTCCTTTTCAAATCATTCCTCAGATGGGACAGGTTGCCACTGCTGGCAACGTCACCTCTGTGCCGACGGCCTTCCAATTCACTGGGCAAGGCTACGGTCACGGCATTGGCATGAGTCAGTGGGGGGCGCAAAAGCTAGCTCAGCAAAACTGGAACTATGCCCAGATTCTGACCCACTATTACACAGGTGCCGAATTGCGACGAATTGAGGTGCAGTAATTCTGATGCTTGAGAATAGGTTTAGAGTTGCGACGCGGGGCTACTCTGAAGAGTTTGAGCGCTGGACAGATGCTCTAAATGCCGCCAACGCCTTAAAACCCCAGTGTAAGAGCTTGCTGCAAGACGTGCGGATTTTCTATGGGGAAGAGCTGATCTGGGTTTACAGCCGATCGCATACTTATCCGCAATACATTGGCGCAGGCGTATACGATCGCCTTGTTCGTCTCTTCGTTCAAGAAGCCAGGGAAGAGCAGGAAGCCTCTGAGCAAGCTGAATCTGGTCAAGCTGAATCTGGTCAAGCTTGATCGATAAAGGGCGCGATCGCTTCAACAAACAGCTCGGTAGATTCATAGGGCAATACGTTCCGTCCGGCAATTTGCACGCCCTGTCCCTGGGGCAAACGACGCAGATAGTCCTGAAGGCGATCGCCTGGATCTTCACCCTTGCCCGATTTGCTGATGCTAGAAGCTTGATCGCCCACTACTACCAGCGTTGGGACATTGAGCTGAGTCATGGCTGTCTCCCAATTTTTTCGCCAGAAGCCCGCCAAAAACGAGAACACAGCATAGCGTCTACCCGGCGTTTTGGCATCCGTTACCAGAGTGTGCAGCCATTCTTCGTCAACGGCTGCCGCCTCGGCAAAGAGCTGCCGCACTGAAAATGAGGCGATAAATTGCCGTCGCCTCGCATACTCATAGAAAGCGCGTCCCGCTGGCGAATCAAACAGCAGATTCCACAGCAGCTTTTGCTGCCAGATGGGAGTGGGTTTGGTCATGACCGCCCAGGCGGGAGGCCCAGATAGCACTAGACTCTGAACGAGGCGAGGCTGACTTTGGTTCTGGAGCTGTTGAAGTTGAATCAGCGCGATCGCCACAGGCAACAATGCCCCTTGCGCCACCAAAACTACAGGCTTTTTCACCACGGTTTGCAGGAAAAACTGAAGCTGTTCTGCCCAGTCTTCAGGACTGTAGGCAACATGGGGCATATCGCTGTCTCCGCAGCCCAGCAAATCTAGACTGTAGATCGATCGAGTCTGCCCAGACTGAAACCAGGTCTGACAGAATCGATTCCAAAAGCGCCGCGATAGCCCTACGCCGATCGGGTGCAGCAATAGCAAAGGCGATCGCGTATCATCTACCTGATTTGGGCTGGTGCGAACCTCATAGGCACAGCGATAGCTGCGCCACTGATAAAACTGAGTTTCTGGCTGGGTCTGCTGGAGTAATTCAGGCATGGGCAATCTCCAGGGTGATCTTGTTTTAGCCTATCAGCAGAAGGTCAATACAGGGTCGGCGTTGTGAGTCCTGTAAGCGGTTGAGACAGGGCTTCATCCAAGCCTTTGGACTGAACTAACACGCCAAAATTGCCCAACCCCATCGGATTGATTAAGGCATGAAGCGATTCACGGCGGCGAAGGATATCTTGAAGAGAAATACCTTCCGACCGCTCCCCCGTTTCCGAAAGCCCCGCAATCCGATCGCCCAACCCCAGCGCCATCAGAAATAGCCCCTGCTGCGTAAAGCCAACGGTCTGCAAGCCGCAGCGATCGCCTTGCTTTTCTAGCGCCGTGAAATCCACATGCGCCGTGATGTCCTGCCGACCGATTGCCTGATAGGGATCAGAGTGGTGCGCGTGCTGGTAGTAGCATTGCAGCGTGCCCTGCGATCGGGTGGGGCTGTAGTAGCGCTGAGCAGAATACCCGTAGTCAATGGTGAGCAGGTATCCCGTTTTCAGGCGATCGCCCACGGTGGCGATCCAATCCAGCGCTGCCAAATTCACCTCACTCTGATAATTGTCGGGATAAGTCTCGGCAGGGAACTTTAGCTCTACTAGGTCAAAATATTCTGTTAGCTTGGGAGTTGAAAGTTCGGCGATAACCTCTGCAAATGGCTCGCCGATCGCTACATAGATTTCTTGAAGAATGCCATTGGCGATCGCCACCCGATGCACTGGAAAAGCGTCTACTAATTCATTGGAGAAACAGCAGCCGACTATGGAGTTGGTCGGGATTTCATCCCAGGTTTTCCAGGATAAATGCCCCCAAGAATTCGTCAGCTTTTGCAGCCGCTGCTGCTGAACTGCCACCATTGCCGGGGATTTTTCAATAACAATGTATTCCAGCGCCTCAAAGCATTCAAAATGCTGTCGGTGCAGATAGCGCAAAATATCCTGCACAATCAAGCCCTGTCCGGCTCCCATTTCTACTAGGGTAAAGGGATGCGGGCGATCGAGCAGTTCCCACATCTGGGCAAATTGTTCGGCCAACAGCTCACCCAAATCGGCTCCTAGGTGGGGCGAGGTAAAAAAGTCGCTCTGAATGCCGCCCTGAAGACCCTTTTGCATATCCTGAGAATGGGCAACATAGTAACCATAGTCAGGATGGTACAGCGCCAAATCCATGAACTCAGCAAAGGTAATCCTCTGCTGGGGGCTTTGGGCAATCTGTTGGGCGATCGCTTCACATAAAGCCGGGTGGCTGTCGGCAAGTTTTAGCGGCGATGCAGTCATGTTTCTAGTATGTGGCTGTGATGATGGGCTTTGTTGTAGCGTCTTGCGTCAATCTTCAATAGGAGGATGCCAACCAGCAGATATCCAGGCTTGCCTGACTGTAACGGCATAAGGGTTATTAAGCTGCAAAGCCAAAACTGTTGCGCGACCACAAACCGTTAATCCTGCCACATGAGTCCCGTTGTTTATCCAGGTAAAGTGGCGCGACCATTTTTGTTGGCGAGGATTAAACAGTTTGGTATTGCGATTCGTCATCGGATCTCTAGCGTGGGTTTGAGTACCTTTGTAAGAATTGCACAGGCGGCAAGCAAGCCACAAATTTTCTTCATCGTCCGAGCCACCTGCCGCCTTGGGAAGAATATGCTCAATTTCTAAAATTCCCAACACATACTTTTGCAGGCTGCGGCAATAACCGCACTAATTTTTTGCTTGGAACCGAACCTGTGCCCGAATGTCTTCAGAGATTTGGCTCACTTAGGGGTTCAATTAACTGACGTTTGACTGCTTCACTGAGGGCTGTAGCCTTTTGCAGTAGACCCTCTTGATAAATTTGCATGAGCGTTTGTAACTCTGGACGCTCAGTTTCAGTCAGGAAGCCTGCTTGCTGACGATCGAGCAACTCACTTAATCGAGCATCCTGGTCGGGTTCCATTTGGAGTTCGGTAAGTGCTAGCACTTGTGCATCAGAAAGGGCAGAGACAGGCTCAAGATCAGTGACATTAGCTCTGACAGGAGGGATAGAAAGTTGAATACTATCTGCCAAAATACTGGCAACATCTCGATTGGCTAATCGAGCAAATCGCTCAGCACGTTGGTAAACTTCGTCGGACAAGGTAATTGTGACTTTGGTACTCATGGTTGTCTTGAGTGTCTTTGTGGTGGCGCGATCGCTAAGAACCTAACTTCCCCTCGCTCAATCCTACCTCTCTGCAAAGGCATAATTCATAACTTGTATCTTGAAGGTACTTTAGACAGCCAGCAACGCTGAGCAAGATTATGGCGGATTTATGAGTGTATTGCTTGAAGACGTAAGTGGGAACTCTGAAGTTAATCCCTAGCTCATAGCTGCTTCATCGCAGGTAGGGGTAAAATCACTTACAGGCTCGCTCACTATGTCTAGGCTCTTGGTGTCAAAGTATCAGGCAGAGGTTCAACGACTCTTTGATTACGGCGGCTCGCGCAATGAAGGCTCGACCGAGACTGCCTTTCAGAACCTACTGAGTGAGTATTGCAAGAGCAAAAATTTTGTGCCTGTCCCGAAGTTGGAGTACAAAACCAAGGGCGGTAAGACTGTTTATCCAGATGGGACGATCAAAGATGCGATTCGCATGGCGATCGGCTATTGGGAAAATAAAGACTCAAAGGATGACCTAACCAAAGAGATCGAGAAGAAGTTTGAGATCGGTTATCCTAACGACAATATCGTGTTTCAAGATTCGCAAACGGCGGTTTTGTATCAGAACGGGGCGGAAGTGCTCAAGCGAGTTTGTACTGTCAGCGTCAAAACAATGGAGATTATTGGGCAAATGCCAGATGAAGAACATAAACCCTGACAAAAAAGGAGCAGTTATGACAATTGATAATGAGATTTTGCAAACGATTACTCAAATGTCAGAACCACTCAAGCAGGAGCTATTGCATTATGCCAAATATTTGATTAGCAGCCATTCAACGAATATTTCCAAGGAAAACTTACCACCCCAAAAACGTCGATCTGGTATTTTAAAGGGCACCTTTGTTCTGCCTTTACCCGATGACTTTGACGAACCTCTCGACGATTTTAAGGAATATATGGAATGAGTGCTTTTCTGCTAGATACTCATACCTTTATTTGGCTGACCGAAAATGATTCAAACCTTCCAGACAATCTGAGAATAACGATCGACACTGCGGATCTGGTCTATTTCAGCATTGTTAGCCTTTGGGAAATTGCCATCAAGTTGAAACTTGGCAAATTATTCCTTCAACAAAGCTATGAAACAATCGGGAGCGCGATTGATGTCTCAGATATTCTCATCCTGCCGATCGCTTTTGCCGATACAGTACAAGTTCGGAACCTACCGCTACACCATAGCGATCCCTTCGATCGAATGTTAATTTCACAAGCCATCAATCACTCTCTCGCCATCATTAGCACTGATAAAAAGTTTGATGCCTATTCGGTTCAGCGAGTGTGGGCTTGAAGAAGTGCCGAAACGGTGAAAACTATTCAACGAATGCCAGATAGCAATGAGTACCAGATAGCAATGAGTAAGAGTCAGGCGATCGCTACTCTTTCCCCTGATCTCTAGCCTCTAAAGCCTCTAAAATCAATATCTCAATTAGCACACTAACCGATCGCTTATCCTTTTCTGCTACGACGGTTAAGCGGTTTTTTAGCTCTTGAGGCAGGTATACAGTGATTCTAGATTTATCTGTAGCCACACAAACATAAGGATTAGGGGAACTCTCCAAAATTTTAGAACCTCACTTTGTTTTTACGGTAACGTTACTGTAGCGTTACAAATAGCCGCTGTGAGGTATTTTTCATGATTACGCTCTCTGATGATGAGGTTGCTCTATTGCGATCGCTCCTGACTGCCCCGCGGCATCAAAGTTCGGGAGATTGACAAAGCGCTGGTGATCTTGTCCAGAAGCGATCGGGGTTCTCGCCCTGCCGATTGAGTTTGATCAACCGTTCTTCCACGACAAAACAAAACGATCGCCGTTCTGGTCAGCGATCGCCTTTGATTTTCTGAATGCTTCCTGAAAAAACTAAACTTTGGCTTCTAGCGACTTCAGGTATTCGGTGTTCACGCCCGACTCGCGGATGAGAGAAACCTTGCCTGTACGGGCAACCTCCCGCAATCCAAAGCGGTTCAAGACCTGGACGATCGCCACCATTTTACCCGGATCGCCTACCACTTCCAGCGTCAGAGAATCCTCGCCCACATCTACCACTCGCGCCCGAAAAATTTGGGCAAGTTCAATGATTTCAGGTCGGTTGGCGCTGGTAGCATTCACCTTCATCAGCATTAGCTCTCGCTCGACGCAGGGCACCTCGGTGATGTCTTGCACCTTCAGCACGTTAATCAGCTTATAGAGCTGTTTGGTGACTTGCTCAATGGCGCGATCGTCTCCTGGCACCACCATGGTGATCCGCGAAAAGCCAATCTGTTCGGCAGGCCCTACCGCCAAACTTTCGATGTTGAATCCGCGACGGGCAAACAGCCCCGCAATCCGCGTCAACACACCTGCCTCATCTTCAACCAAAACGGAAAGCGTATGTTTCATATGCAGCTCTCAAGTAATTTCCCAATGGGGTCCCAAGCCATAAGTCCCTAAATATAAATCTCTAGGCAAATACAAATCTCTAGACAAATACAAATCTCTAGACAGCGGCAGCAACAAATATAGCGGCAACAGCAGATACCTTTGCTAGACTGCATGGTTAGAGAGCAAAACTACCCTTGGGGTTAAGCCGAGGGAAAAATTAGCTTAAGACACTACCAACAGCATCTATGGTGCTCTCTGAAAGACAATATTGAGCCGCCATACTCAGATCCCTGATCATACCTCGCTCTGTAGCGGTAAAAACAAGGCAAATTATTACATGCTCAGAAAGGGGGCAGGTTCAAAAATGAGGGGAAACTTGTGCGATTAACACATTTGCTTGGCGATCGCCAGACGGCTTCTGTGAACTTACTGTAATTGTTGCATTTCAAGTGGGTACTCTCAGAAGTAGGGTGAACCTGCCTTCCCATCGCTCAATTTTTTCATCACTAACGAGACTCGTGCTATGCCCGTTACTCCCACCGGCGGCGAACTTCATATCAACACCACTACGGCAGCCGACCAGTCCACTGCTTCGGTGCAGGGCACACAGCGGCGACCGATTAAGGCAGTGGCAATGGACCCGAATGGGGGCTTTGTTGTGGTGTGGTCGAGTCAAGGGCAAGATGACCCTAGCAGCTCGATCGGCTGGGGGGTGTATGCCCAGCGCTATGCCAGCACGGGCAGCCCTCTAGGGACAGAATTTCGCGTCAATACCCGAATTTCCGGCGATCAGCTCAGCCCTTCGGTTGCTATCGATGCAACGGGCAACTTTGCCATCACCTGGACAAGCAATCCAGGAACCCCAGAAGATGTACTCGCATCGGGGATATTTGTTCAGCGCTATAACAACAATGGGCTAGCGCTGGGCGGCGAAACCCTCGTCAATACCTACACATTTGACAACCAGCAAAACTCCTCGATCGCCATGAATGCGACGGGGGGGTACGTGATCACCTGGTCGAGCCAGGCTCAAGATGGGGAAGGTTGGGGAGTCTATGCTCAACAATTCAATGCTGACGGCACTAAAAAGGGCGCAGAGCTAGCTGTTAACCCTCGTTCAACCACTGATCTTGACAATGAGATCGATCTCGAACCTATCTTAAGCGATCAGCAGAGTTCTGCAGTGGCGATCGCCCCAGACGGCAGCTTTGTCGTGGTTTGGGAGAGCAACGCACAGGATGGTTCTGGCTTCGGCATTTATGCCAAACGCTACAGCGCGGCGGGCGTTCCTCAAGGCAACGAGTTTATCGTCAATACGACGACTGCTGAAAACCAGCGCAACCCCAGCGTGGCGATCGATACCAGCGGCAACTTTGTCGTGAGCTGGACGAGCGACAACGGAGTATTTGACGGTCAGGAGGTCTATGTCCGGCGCTTTGGAGCAGACGGTACGCCCCAGACGGGTGAAATCAAGGTCAACGCCAATTCGTTTGGCGATCAGCAGTATTCCACCGTCACGACTCTGCCTGTTAGCACGAATGTGCCACTGGGGGGCTTTGTCGTCACTTGGTCTAGCACATCGGGCGAATCCTCTGGCGGCGGCAACGGCATTTTTCTCAAACGCTACAGTCCAGCAGGCGTGCCCTTAGAAGCAGAAACTCAGGTTAATACATTCACGATCAGCGATCAGTTTTTCTCCTCTGCTGCTTCCGATAAAGATGGCAATTTGGCGGTGGTCTGGACAAGCCAAAATCAGGCAGGTGACCCGGCAGGCGGCATCTATGGGCAAAGGTTTGCTGCCTCGGCAATGATCAATGCGGCTCCTACTAATTTGGCGATCGCCCCCGTCAGCCTCAACGAAAACACGGGAGATAACGCGCTCGTTGGCACCTTTATAACGACCGATCCTAATTCCGGCGACAGCTTCAGCTACACCCTAGTTGCCGGAGATGGTGCGACCGACAATGCGGCTTTCTCCATTGACGGGGGACAGCTTCGTATCAATGCTTCGCCTAACTTTGAGGCTCAAAGCAGCTACTCTATTCGGGTCAGAACGACCGATCTGGGGGGGCTATTCTTTGAAAAAGCGCTGAATATCAGCATCCAAGATGTTTATGAACCCTCGACTGACCTAGCGCTGAGCGTCGCCGAGATCAATGAGAATATCCCTGCTAATACGGCGATCGGTACCCTTAGCACCACCGATCCCGATACCAACGACAGCTTCAGCTACACGCTGATCGCGGGCACAGGAGACACAGACAACGCGCGATTCTCTGTTGCGGGCAACGTGCTGACGCTGCTAGAGTCTCCCAACTTTGAAACGAAACCTTCCTACTCGATTCGAGTTCAATCCCTCGATCTGGGCGGTTTCACGGTAGAAAAAGTTGTGACGATCGGCGTCAAAAACATTACAGAAAACCCGACCGACATAGCGCTCTCCGCCAACACCGTCAACGAAAATCAGCCTGTAGGGACGATCGTGGGCACCTTTAGCACCACCGATCCGGAAGGCGGCAGCTTTGAATATGCCCTGGTGGCAGGCGCAGGCAGCACCGACAATTCGGCTTTTAGCATCTCTGCTACGGGGCAGCTTTTAATCAACGTCTCCGCCGACTTTGAAACCAAGCCTTCCTATCTCATTCGGGTTAGCACCACCGATTCGAGCGGACTATCTTTTGAGAAAGCTTTTGCGATCGGCATTAATAATCTCAACGAAACACCAACTGACATTGTCCTTGCGCCCGACAACATCAACGAAAATGCCCCAGGTAACTCGCTGATCGGCAACCTTGCCACCACCGATCCCGACAATGGCAACACGTTTAGCTACACCCTAGTCGCCGGAGTGGGCGGAGACGATAACGCGGCTTTTACCCTCACTCCTGAGGGCGCACTCAGCATTGTCAGCTCTCCCGACTTTGAAACCAAGCCCACTTACTCAATTCGGGTCAGAACTTTCGATGGCATAGCAGGCTTTGAAAAAGTCCTGACCGTCACCATCAACGATCTGACTGAAGCTCCGGGCAACCTGGCTCCGACTGATCTAACCCTGGCTCCTGCTACCCTTGCCGAGAATACGGGAGATAATGCCGCGATCGGATCGTTTATCACCAATGATCCCAATACAGGCGACAGCTTCACCTACACCCTTGTGACCGGAGCAGGCGACACCGACAATGCTGCCTTTGCGATCGTCGGTAGTCAGCTTCAAATTATCAGCTCGCCTGACTTTGAAACCCAGCCCACCTACGCCATTCGAGTCAGAACGCAGGATGCAGGCGGACTCAGCTTTGAGAAAGCGTTGACGATCGCCATTACGGGTGTCAATGAAGCCCCGACGAATGTTACGCTCAGCAGCTTGGCAGTGCCAGAAAACGTTCCTGCGACTTCATCCGTGGGCACGTTCATTACCACCGATCCTGACACGGGCAATACCTTTACCTATGAGCTTGTCACGGGCACAGGCGACACCGACAATGGCGCCTTTACAGTCGTCGGCAATCAGCTTCAAATCAACGCTTCCCCCAACTTTGAAGCCAAACCCACCTACTCGGTTCGGGTGCGATCGACCGATACGGGCACCCTCAGTACTGAGAAAATTCTGACCCTCAGCGTCACCGATCTGAACGAAGCCCCCACGGCAATTAATCTGCCGAATAAAGTCGATGAAAATATTGTTCCGGGCTTCTCGGTAGGGAACCTCCAGGCGATCGACGAAGATGCTAACGAAAGCCATACCTACAGGCTAGTCTCTGGCGTTGGCGATACCGACAACGGCGTATTCAGCCTGACTACTGCCGGACAGCTCATCATCAACGTTTCGCCCGACTACGAGACGAAGCCTACCTATTCCGTCCGGGTTGAAACGACAGACAAGGGCGGGTTGACGTTCACTCAAGCGGTGATAGTTGAGGTGAACGACGTTCCCGAAGACAATAGCCCCACCAATGTGCTGATTAGCAGCAGCAGCGTTAAAGAAAACGATCCGCCCAACACGCTGATTGGTAAACTGACGACCACCGATCCAAACAGCACTTCTTTCACCTACTCGCTGGTTACAGGATTTGGCGACAATGCCGCCTTTGCGATCGGCGGCGTTGACAACGACGAGATCTTCCTGACCCTCTCGGCAGACTTTGAAACGCTGCCCACCTACTCCATCAAAGTTCGCACGACGGACGACAGCGGACTCAGTTTAGACAAAATCCTGACCATCAACGTTACCAACGTCAACGAAGCGCCGACCAACCTCAGCCTCAGCAATGGGGTGCTGGATGAAAACGTCAGCAATCCCGTCGTCGGTTTGCTGACCACCACCGATCCCGATATTGGCGATAGCTTCACCAACACCCTAGACTCCGGCTTCGGAGATAACGCCGCCTTCACGATCGTCGGCAATGAGCTACGCCTCAACAATCCCCCCAACTTTGAAGCCAAGCCCACCTACAGCCTTCGCATCACCTCCGCCGATTCAGGTGGATTGAGCGTCACCAGAGACTTTGGGTTAACCATCAACAACCTGCCCGAAGCGCCAACCGATCTCATCCTCAGCGCCACTAGCATTAATGAAAACGTGCCGATCGGGACGGCTGTAGGCACTCTATCCACCGCCGATGATGATCTAGGAAACACTCACAGCTACTCATTCGTCGCGGGCACGGGCAGCACTGACAATGCCACCTTTGAGATCGTGGGTACCGAGCTGAGAATCAAAGCCATCCCCGATTTTGAAACTAAAACCAGCTACTCGATTCGGCTGAGAACCACCGACTCCACAGGACGCTTTTTTGACAAAGTTTTCCCGATCTTGGTCAACGATCTGTCCGAAGGGGCGGGTACCACCATTCCGCAAGACCTGCTGCTCTCTAAGAGCGATGTCAATGAAAACGAGCCGATCGACACTGTCGTGGGCAGCTTTAGCACCGTCGATCCCGATAGTGGCGAGGCTTTCACCTACTCGCTAGTTGCGGGCACAGGCGCGATCGACAATGCCGCCTTTACGATCGTGGGTACCGACCTCCGGTTAGCCGCTATCCCCAACTTTGAGGCGAAGACCAGCTACTCTATTCGGGTACGCACGACTGACAAGGGCGATCTGTTTTTTGAGAAAGTATTTACGATCGCTGTCAACGACCTGCCCGAACTGCCTGGACAGACTGCCCCCACCGATCTAAATCTCTCCGACACCGACATTGATGAAAACCAGCCTGTGGGCACGATCGTCGGCACCCTCAGCACCGTTGACCCCGATGTGGGCGATTCTTTCAACTATACGCTCGTTAGCGGTAGCGGCAGCGACGACAACGCCACCTTTGCGATCGTCAATAATGATTTGCAGCTCAACAGCATCGCCGATTTTGAGGCTAAGCCTAGCTACAGCATTCGCGTTCGTAGCACCGATTTTGGTGGCAAGTTCTTTGACAAAGTGTTCAGTATCACGGTCAACAACCTGCCCGAACTGCCTGGGCAAACGGCACCGACCGCTCTGACGCTCTCCGAAACTGATATTGATGAGAACCAGCCTGTCAATTCCGTCATTGGCAGCTTTATCACGACCGACCCGGATATCGGCGACACCTTCACCTACACCCTCGTCAGCGGCAGCGGCAGCGATGACAATGCCGCCTTTGCGATCGTCAATGGCGCGCTGCAAATTAACGGTATTCCTGACTTTGAGACTAAGCCCACCTACTCAATTCGCGTCCGCAGCAGCGATTTTGGCGGCAAGTTTGTTGAGCAAGCTTTCACCATCACCGTCAACAATGTGACAGAAGCACCGGGCGTGACCGCACCCCAAGATTTGCTGCTGTCCCAGAGCACCGTGGACGAGAATCGCCCGATTGGCACAGTCGTGGGCACGTTCACCACTCAAGATCCCGATCCGGGTGACACTTTTACCTACACGCTGGTGGCGGGAGCGGGCGACACCGACAATGCCGCCTTTGCGATCGCCAGTAACGAGCTACGGTTGAATATCGTCCCAGATTTTGAGACCAAGACTAGCTACTCCGTGCGCGTGCGCACCAGCGATTTCGGCGGCAAATTCTTCGAGAAAACCTTCACGATCGGCATCAACGGTCTGCCAGAAAATCCGGGAGACACGCCGCCCACCGATCTGCTGCTGAGCAGTACAGCGGTCGCGGAAAACGTGCCGCCTAGCACGGTCGTCGGCAGCTTTAGCACGATTGATCCAGACGCAGGCGATAGCTTCTCCTACTCCCTGGTGTCCGGCTTTGGCGACAACGCAGCTTTTGCGATCGTCAGCAATCAGCTCCAGATTGTCAGCTCACCCAACTTTGAGGTCAAGTCTTCCTACAGCATTCAGGTCAGAAGCTCTGACTTTGGCGGCAAGAGTTTCACCAAAACCTTTACTATCACGGTACAGGACGTCAATGAAGCTCCGGTCATCACGCCATCGGTCGGGGCGTTGTCTTACACCGAGGGCAGCGGCGCTGTCAGAGTCGATCCGAGCATTAGAGTCACCGATCTGGACAGCCTCAACCTCACGGGAGCCACGGCTACCCTGGCGGGCTATGTTCCAGGGCAGGACAGCTTAGGATTTAGCAACACCGCCAAAATTACGGGCAGCTTTGACACCGTAACGGGAATCCTCTCCCTGAGCGGCAGTGCGACGATCGCCGAATATGAAGCGGCTTTGCAGTCCATCACCTATGCCAACAGCAGCAGCAACCCCAATACCGCCAGTCGCACCGTTCGCTTCACCGCCACAGACGGCAGCAATATCAGCAGTATTGCCACGCGCGCCATCCAGATTGCTGCTACCAATACCGCGCCCGTTATCGCCACTTCGGCAGAGGTGCTGTCCTATACCGAGAACAGCGGCGCGATCGCTCTGGATGCCAACGTTACCGTCAGCGATATCGACAGCGCTACTCTAGCAGGGGCGACGGTTGCCCTCGACGGCTATATTGCCCAGCAGGATGTTTTCAGCTTCACCAATCAAAACGGCATTACGGGTAGTTTTAATTCCACAACCGGAGTTTTGACTCTCTCTGGCATTGCCTCGCTGACAAACTACCAGTTGGCGTTGCAGTCAGTTAAGTACACGAATACCAGCAGCAATCCCGCGACGGGCGATCGCACGGTTCGTTTTAGCGTCACAGATGGAGCGTTAGCTAGCAGCATCGCCACCCGCACCCTTCAAGTTCTGCCGATTAATTCAGCGCCGATCGTCACGCCTTCTGCTAGTACTCTGGTCTATACCGAGAACAGCAGTTCGGTGGCGATCGATCCTGGCATTGTGGTCAGCGATCCAGACAGCACAATTGTGGCAGGGGCAACGGTCACGATCTCAGGCTACATAGCCGGACAGGATATTCTAAGCTTCAGCAACTTTAAAAGCGTAGCGGGCAGCTTCAACAGCACCACAGGCATTCTCACCCTCAGCGGATTAGCAGCGATTGCCGATTATCAGACGGCTTTGCGGTCGATCACCTACACCAATATTGGCGATAATCCCAGTAGCGCCAACCGTGCCCTCAGCTTTACCGTCAACGATGGCGCGGCAACCAGCAATCCTGTGACGCGCACCCTCCAGATCGTTACCGTCAACGATGCACCGATCGCCATCACCTCCATCAAAACCGCTACATTCCCCCGATCTGCCGGGGCTTTGATCCTAGATGCTAACCTGACTCTTAGCGATCCAGATAGTCCCACTTTGGCAGGAGCAACGGTGATCCTAGGGGGCTATGTTGCCGGAGAGGATGGGCTGATCTTCAGCGATCAGAGCGGCATCACGGGCAGCTTCAACGCCGCCACCGGAACCCTGACATTAACCGGAGCAGCTTCAAGCGCCAGCTACCAGGCGGCTTTGCGATCGCTCATCTACACCAACAACAGCAGCAGCTCGGTCATTAGCGCTCGTAACGTCGAAATCACCGTCACGGACGGAGCGGCAACCAGCAATCCGGCAACGGCACGCCTGCAAATTCAGTTTGACAAGAGCGACACGGTGCCCACGCTAGATCTCAACGGCTCCAGTGTCGGGCGAGATTTCAGCAATACCTTTGTGATTGCTGGCTCACCCGTTGCCATTGCCGACAGCAGTGCCCAGCTCACCGATTCCGATAGCGCGACCCTCGCCTCTGCCCAGGTAATCATTTCCAATCTGCTGGACAGCAGCAACGAGGAGCTTTTGGTAGACACGATCGGTTCAGGTCTCCAAGCCTCTTACAACGCCGCCAACGGCGCTTTGAGCCTTACTGGAGCGGCTTCCCCCGCTACCTATCTCAAGGTGCTACGCAGCATTCGCTACCAAAATCGATCGACCAATCCCGATCGCACAACGCGGATCATTTTGTTCTCGGTCAATGATGGCGTTAGCAGCAGCGATCCGGCGCAGACCGCCGTACAGCTTACACAAATCAATCTTTCTGACGAACTGCTGCGCGGGCAATCTCTAGTGACGACGATCGCCACAGACATTATCAATG
Organism: Drouetiella hepatica Uher 2000/2452; assembly: GCA_019359505.1. Lineage (GTDB taxonomy): Bacteria > Cyanobacteriota > Cyanobacteriia > Elainellales > Elainellaceae > Drouetiella > Drouetiella hepatica. Next base: position 20,779 of record JAHHHD010000017.1, read on the forward strand.
CCCCCAGCAGCAATGACACGGTGACATCGACCCTGGCAAACTTGCAGCAAAATGATCAGGTGGATGGCGGCGGTGGGTTTGATACTTTCGTGCTGACGGACGGCGGCGGCAGTGCCTTGGTAGACGTGCGCAATTCGGTCAATCAAGTCCGGGGCATTCTGGAAGGCATTACCACCCTAACCAACTTTGAATACTTCGACTTTGCAGGCTTCCAGGGCAATGTCACCCTTCAGGGCAGCGATGCCTTGAACGATCGCCTCACGGCTGGCTCTGGCAACGATGCTCTTACCGGAGGGGGCGGCAACGATTATCTAATCGGCAACGCAGGCAATGACACGCTGGACAGCAGCAGTGGTCTGGACACGCTAGAGGGCGGCACAGGCGATGACACTTACATTATCAGCAATTCTAGCGACATCCTGATTGAAGGCACAGAGGCAGGCTTTGACCAGGTATATGCCTCTGCAAGCTGGGTCATGGGTGCAGAGATAGAAGACTTGACTTTGACAGGAGGGGCGATCCTCGGCACGGGCAACGATCTCAACAACAAGATTGCAGGTAACGATCTCAACAACATCCTGGCAGGCAATGACGGCAACGATATTCTGATCGGTAATGGCGGCAACGATGCCCTGACGGGAGGCAACGGGGGCGATCGCATCTTTGGCGATAGCGGCAACGATACGCTCAACGGCGGCAGCGGCAACGATATCCTTATAGGGGGATTGGGCAAGGACAGGCTGACCGGAGGCACAGGCAAAGATCGCTTCTGGCTGACCAGCTCTCGCAAAGGTGATGCCGATAGAATCGCGGGCTTCCGACCCGCTGACGATACAATTTGTATCTCTCGCAAGGGCTTTAGCAAGAGCTTGAAACAAGGCACCATTGCACCCGATCGCTTCGTCTTAGGCAGTCAGGCACAGGATGGAGACGATCGCTTCATCTACAACAAATCCAAAGGCGCATTATTCTTTGACATAGACGGTCGCGGCGGCAAGGCACAGGTGCAAATTGCTCAGCTCACGAACCGAGCTGCGATCACCCGATCAGATATTTTTATCATTAGTTAGCCCGAAAGTTAGCCCGAAGTTGACCGCTAGTGGTTTATCACTTTTTATTTGTGGGGTAACCCACAAATAAAAAATTCCTTGACAGAACGCAGTGCTCAACCCCAGGCATCCTAATATAGCAACCGCCTTGGCGGCTAGGACGGGGACATTTTGGGTGGGGCGCGAAGCGCCCCACCCAAAATGTCCTAAGCAAACTGGCGACAGCTAGAATACCCAGAAAATATTCGGAAAGTTTTCAGGGTGATTCACAATAGAAGCAGGTTGTTTCAGACTTGCCCTAAGACTTGCCCTATGTCTACGCTGACTAACGCCAAAAACTTGTTGTCTGACCTGATTGCCCGCTACCGATCGCAGGTGGATTATCTCGCAATTCGCCTGGAAGAAGCCGAAGGCACCAATATTCTGCTACGGGGCAACAAGGTGGAAACCCTCAGCGAAGACATCTCGATCGGCGGTCAGGTTAGAGCTTGCCATAAGGGCGGCTGGGGGTTTGCCAGCTTCAATCGATTGTCGAGCTTGGTGGAGCGAATTGAAGAGGCGATCGCGGCGGCTCGATTAGTCGGCGATGAAGAAACGCTGCTGGCTGCCATTGACCCCGTTCAAGATAGCCGCCATTTGCCGATGACCGGAACCGATCCGCGTCAGGTGTCTCTGGCTGATAAAAAGGCGCTGTGTAGCCACTATGCCGAATTGCTGCGGAGTGTCGATCGCCGTATTGCCACTACCTCCGTCCGCTATGGTGATAGCGCTCAGCAGGTGATCATTGCCACCTCAGATGGGACTCTGATTGAGCAGTCCTGGGTTGATTTAGAGATGCGGTTTGCTGCAACAGCACGCAACGGCGAAACCGTGCAGACTGGACGGGAAACCACAGGCTCTCGCAAGGCCTATGAAGATTTGGCAAATCTAGATCTGCAAGTGCAAAGTGCCGCCCGTCGCGCTGTGGACGCCCTGGCGCTGCCCATAGTCAAAGGCAATACCTACACTGTGGTCATTGACCCAATTCTGACCGGGCTATTTGTCCATGAGGCATTTGGGCATTTGTCAGAAGCGGACATGGCGTACGAAAATCCCGACTTGTTAGAAGTCATGACCCTAGGACGGCGATTTGGCTCCTCTGATCTACAAATTTTTGACGGCGCTGCTCCCGCTGGGCATCGCGGCAGCTATTACTATGACGACGAAGGCGTACCTGCCACCACGACACAGCTGATTAAAGATGGTGTGCTAGTGGGGCGACTGCACTCCCGCGAAACTGCGGGAAAACTCGACGAAGCCCCAACGGGCAACGCCCGCTGTCTCAGCTATCAGTATCCGCCGATCGTCCGCATGACCAATACCTGGATCGAGCGCGGCAGCACTCCAGCCGCAGATTTGCTGGGCGATATCAAAGAAGGAGTCTACGCCCGCAACTGGATTGACGGCATGACCAACGGCGAGATGTTTACCTTCGCTGCCGGAGAAGCCTGGATGATTCGCAATGGCGAACTTGCCGAACCTGTGCGCGATGTCAATCTCTCCGGTAACGTGTTCACAACTTTGGCAGATATTGAAGCGATCGGCGACGATTTTGACTGGGACGAGTCGGGCGGCTGTGGCAAAAATGGGCAAAGCGGTCTTCCGGTGGGATGCGCTGGCCCCAGCCTACGAATTCGCAACATTGTGGTGGGCGGAGAGGCAGACGAGCTATAGATGCAGCGCTCGATCGATCTGTTGATACAAATTCTCCAACGTCGTCGAGTTATCCAGCACCACATCCGCCTGAGCCACCTTCTGTTCGATCGCCATTTGGCTGTCGATCCGGGCTTGGGCTTGTTCTAGGGTGAGGCGATCGCGCTCCATAATTCGCTGCTGCTGCTGGGCAAGATCCGATCGCACCACCCAGATTTCCGTCACCAAATCCGTCATTTGCGCCTCGAATAGCAGAGGAATAACAACTACGGCTTTGGCGAGGTTTTGTAGTTCAGTCATGATCCGATCGCGCACGTAGGGATGAATCTGTTGCTCTAGCCACTGTTTCTCTGCGGCATTGCCAAAAATAATTTCACCCAGATGACGGCGATCGAGATTGCCATCCGATAGCAGCAAGGAGTCTCCGTAGCGATCGGCTATTTTTGCCAAAATCGGAGAATCCAGCGCCACGGCTTCACGGGCGTAAAGGTCGGCATCTAAAACAGGTAGATAAGCCGCTAGGTAATTTGAAACGGTGCTTTTGCCCATCCCCACGCCGCCCGTCAGACCGATCACTCGTCTACCCACGTTGACTTGCCCAATTGACGATCGCTTGGGTTAACCCCTCCAGCGTGTATTCCGAAGCCTCTATGTCTACCCGTCCAAATAGCTCCTGACAGGTTGCCGAGGTTTGCGGTCCAATCGAGGCAAGGGCGATCGCTTCAGGCAACTGCCAGTCCGATCGGGCTGTCTTGACCATCTGAGCAAAACACTTGACGGTCTTGGAGCTAGCAAACGTCACCACCTCGACTTTGCCATGAGTCAGCGCTGCCAAGACTTCGGGGGCGATCGCTTGGGCACAATCAGACTGGTAAGCCGCCACTTCCACTACTTCTGCGCCGCATTCCGTAAATTCTTTCACCAATACCTCTCGTCCTCCAGTTTCAACGCGGGGAAAGAGGATCTTCATTTGGGACAAACGGCGGCGATCGGGGAAACTTTCCACCAGAGAATCGGCAACAAAGCTAGGCGGGATAAAGTTTGGCGTGATGCCTCGCTGTATCAGCCGAGCAGCGGTTTTTTGACCCACTACGGCAATTTTTAGAGCTGTCAAATTTTCAGGGGTTTTGCCTTGAGCTATCAGCCGCTCCAAGAAATAATCCACCGCATTCACGGAGGTCAGAATCAGCCACTGGAAGGTGTGGAGCTGAGCGATCGCCCCATCCAATGCCGCCCAGCTTGAAGGCGGATAGATTTCCAGAGCAGGAAGTTCCATCACCGTTGCGCCCTGCTGCTGGAGTAGCTGTGCAAACTGACTGGACTGTCCGGCAGCCCGCGTAATCAATATTGTTTTGCCTGTAAGGGGAGCATCAGCCATGAGCAGAAATAGAGCATAGTTTGAGGCACATCACTATTTTCAATCCTAGGGGCAACTTGTGAAACAGCAATCTAATTCTCAGCTTTTCTCAGGATTAAGTTATCAGGATTAAGTTCTCAGGATTAAGTTCTCAAGATTGAGCCGATGACAAACTCAGATTTTGTGGTGCTCTCTACACCCCGAAAAATAGTTAGAGCGATCGTGATACCTGTCATGTCCATATCAGGATACTGGCTAGATGTAGAATCCCTGCCATCGCAAATATTCTTAAGTCATCAGGATAAACGAACCTATACAAACACAAGAGAACACAAAGGAGAACAACAGTGACATTCAATTCCAATGGTTATGGCAGCGGATAGTAACGACTTCATGACTAGGCTGATAAATCGTAAAATATCATTTGCGATACTCCCGGCAAAGCATATTTAGGTATAACCGTCCCATCCGAGCTATCCATCAATCTTCAGTCGATCGCAAAGCTTACACTCGATTCCCCCAACCCTCTTAAAAAGGGAGCTTCAGGACTTAATATCCCGCTTAAAAAGGGGGATTTGGGGGCAGACACGAGTATTTTCTAGCGTGAGCATTGGTTTGAGATCTACTGATCTCAGCCAAAGCTTACCTCAGAGAATTTGAGCTTTCAAAACAGAGCTACAATTCTCATTTTTTCAGGATCTGACTTTCTCTGACAATTGCAGGCTTGACTCAGGACTTTTTCAGACCGACTTTTTTGAATTCAAAACTTACCTTGATGTCATAGCCAAAGCGGTGAGGAACAGCTCCAATCCAGTCAGGCTAGATCAATAAAGTTCATTTACGTCACTGGAAACAAAGGAGACCTGTTATGGCTAATGTTATTCTCTCGTTACGCGACGATGTTTTCACAGATTCCGATGGCAGCAACGTCATTCGCGCCCTAGCTGGAGATGATTTTGTGCGGGCTAGAGGAGGTAATGATGAAATTCGCGGAGGCTTCGGCAAAGACCTCCTCCATGGCGATGATGGCGAAGACCGTGTGTATGGCGAGGAAGGAGACGATAAAGTCTACGGCGAGGCAGGCAACGACAAGCTTTACGGTGGAATTGGCGATGATCTGCTGAAAGGCGGCGATGACAACGACCTGCTGAAAGGCGAATTAGGAAATGACAGACTTTACGGCGATGCTGGAAACGATATCTTGGACGGTGGGGCAGGCAGCGACAAACTCTACGGTGGTACTGGGAATGACACGCTGATTGGCGGCAGTATCGGCAGCACCGATGAACTCTACGGCGGGGCTGGAGATGACTTGCTGCGATCGGTAGGCGTGGGCACTGTATTGCTCAACGGCTTTGGAGGTGGCGTGGGCAACGAGCGAGATATTCTGGAGGGCGGCGCATCGTCAGACACCTTTATCTTGGGCGTGAAGAATAACAAATACTACGATGGTCCCGGCTCAGGCTTGGCAGAGATCCGCAATTTCAACAAAGTTTTAGATAAGGTACAGCTTTCAGGGCGTGAAGTGGACTACAGCCTCAGCAAAGAAAACTTTGGCCTAGGTTCAAGCGCCAACGACACGGTGCTGCGGCTGGCAGGAACACAGGACGTAATCGCCGTCTTTGTAGACACGGATGGGTTGGCGCTCAATGCTGGCTACGTCAAATTTGTTTAACCCTCTGTTTTGAGCTTGAATGTTGAAAGGGCTGCTGAGCGATCTTTTCAACATTCAAACCATATTCTCACCTAGGCTGTTTGAGATTCGATCGCTCCCGCAAAATGCCGATCGACCAAAGCTGAAACCTCATCAGGGCGCACCCGGCTGTAGCGAGTTTTGTCAGGCATCACCACATTGGCTCCCTCTTTGCAGCGCTTCATACAGCCCGTTGCCTTGATGGTGACTGGCAATCCGCGATCGCTCAATTCAGCTTGCAGGGCTTTAGCAACTTCACGGCTACCGCGTTTGCAGCAATCCGATTTTTGGCACATCAAGATACAGGCAGAGGGAGAGGCAATTTGAGGCGCAGGAGCAATCTCAAAACTGGTCATGGGATAGAGATTGCTGGGCAGGGTTGTCTCATAGGGCATTTCTTTCGGAATTGCCGCAGTCACCTGATAAGCCTTGAGTTTCACTATTCCAGGCTTAGAGCTAAATTTTTGGCAACCCTGCACCTGAATCCAGTCACCGGGCGTGAGATCTCGGTAGAGAGACGATCGCAGCTCTTTAGCAAGCTTGATCTGCTGCTCTCCAGTGGCGGTGGCAATGCGAAGATACTTCAGCTTGTAGCTACCTGGTTCTGCCGCAAAGCCAAGAAATCTGCCTTCTAGCTGAAAGTCTTGCTGGCGGTCTTGTTGAGAAGCAAGGATGCGATCGTAGTTCAATTTGCTCATAGGGTTGAATAGGCTGAAGTGAATAGACTTAAGGAGGATTTTTAACTACAGGGAATCCAAGTTGTTTTTAGTTAACAAGTTGTTTCTAGTTAATAGGGTTGAACCCGTACAGTATTAAAGCTATGTTGACGCAGGTGCCAGCCCTGCTATTGAGAAATAAAATCAATAAGAAGTTAATCTTAGCATAGTCTGAAGTGAGTGTATTTGACAACTATTTTCATTAGGCTTTCATTAAGCAAGACCTGAATTCAGGCTCATACCAATTTGAATTGGAACCACGACACCCGGTACGGGCTTGGCAATGCCAAGCCCCTTCTGAGGTTCGATGTGCCCCACAAATTCGCTTAAATTGGTATGGGAATTCAGGCTCAGAATTCAGGCTCAGAATTCAGGCTCAGAATTCAGGCTCAGAATTCAGGCTCAGAATCTCAGGGAAATCTAGCTCGCCTGAGTCGGGATTTATCTTCTGCTGATTGAGGAAATCCACTAAATCTTGCACAGTAGAGAGGCAAGAGAAATCTAGCCGATCGCCCATATCTACACCAAAGCAGCCGTGAAAATCTTCGCAGAGACTCTGCTCCCAGTCAAACCAGCAAACCTCTGTCCACTGCAAATCTTCCTCTAGTCGATCGCTCGGCAAAACTCTGCTCAGATCTAGCCCAGAATATTGCCCCAAATGTTGGTAGGCAAATAGGGCAATAGCGTAGGTAACACCCTGCGCTTTATAGTGTGCTTCAAACCATTCATCCTGGCTCAGCGCAGGGCGATCGGACAGCGATCGATTGACCCGTCGCCGCACCCTAAAGTCTGGACGCAGAGCGTTATAAGTCCAAAGGCTAGAGAGAAAATTTTTGAGCCTATGCCACATAAACCACTGAAGAGGTTGCGACTCGGAGCCTGATGACTGAGCCTTTTCTTCAGTATTCCCAGCCTATAGATAATTCTCATATGAATTGGCGAGATCAGCCGCAGATCTGCCGCAGCGTTGCCGTGAAATCTGGATAGGACACAGCGGCAGCTTCGGCGCGGTGAATGGTAGTCGCGCCTTGGGCATTGAGGGCAGCGATCGCCAAACTCATGGCAATCCGGTGATCAGTATGGCTATCGACTGCTGCGCCAATGAGGGGCTTGCCGCCCGTAATTTCCAATCCGTCGGGCAGTTCCGTGATTGCAGCTCCCATGTGGCTAAGCTGAGTTGCCATGACGCTAAGACGATCGCTCTCCTTGACGCGAAGCTCAGCCGCATCCCGAATAACGGTGGTGCCTTGGGCGAAGGCGGCGGCGACAGCAAGGATAGGAATTTCATCAATTAGGCGCGGGATCAAGTCCCCGGCGATCGTGCAGCCTTTGAGGGCGCTATGCCGCACGCGCAAATCGGCAACAGGTTCTCCAGCAACGTCACGGGGGTTCAGCAATGTTACGTCTGCCTCCATAGCCGCCAGCGCCTCTAAAACGCCCGTGCGGGTGGGATTTACACCAACATTGAGAATCGTCAGATCTGAGCCAGGAACGATCGCCCCAGCCACTAGCCAAAACGCCGCAGAGCTGATGTCTCCCGGCACGATCACCGTCTGCCCGTGCAGCGAAGCGCCACCCGTCACCGTAGCGCTACAGGCTTCGGGATCAACTGTGATATCTGCCCCAAATGCCCTCAGCATCCGTTCGCTGTGGTCACGGGAGAGCGCAGGTTCAGCGACCGTGGTTTTGCCCTCGGTCAATAGCCCTGCCAGCAAAATGCAGGATTTGACCTGGGCAGAGGCGATCGGCGACCGATAGTGAATCGGTTGAAGGCGACTGCCCTGAATTGCCAGAGGCGCTAAGCCCCCAGCTCTATGCCAAATCTGTGCGCCCATTTGCTGCAAAGGTTTGATCACCCGAAACATCGGGCGCGATCGAATGGAGGCATCCCCCGTCACCGTAAAAAAGCGATCGGGCTGGGAGGCAAGTAAGCCCAGCATGAGCCTGGTGGTCGTACCAGAATTGCCTGTATCCAGGACATTCAGAGGCTCCTGAAGCTGTCCCAAGCCGATGCCCTGCACCGTCACCCGCTCCGAATTCAGCGGCGAAATCTCGGCTCCCATAGCTCGAAAACAATCTGCCGTACTGTGGGGATCTTCCCCTAGCAGCAAACCCTGGATATGCGTCTCACCTTGGGCGATCGCCCCCAGCATCAGCGCCCGATGGGAAATCGACTTATCTCCAGGAATTTTGATCGATCCCTGCAAAGTCAGCCCGTCTGGGGATGGCTCAATTGTGAGGGAATGATGGGTTTCAGTAGAATTCAGGGTGATGATGGAGCTTGGCATTGGGATAAACTGTCTAGGGAGATTGAAGCCAATTGCGCTGAACTAATGACACAGGCAGCGATCGCTAAGGCAAAATCACTTGTATCAAATACTTAATATAAGCATGGCGCTAGCCATCCTACCGTTTTTCTGTGCTTACTCAACATCACAAATCTGTTTGCCTGTCTTTCTCATCTTTTGACCTGCCGATCGGGTCAACTTTAGAAACCAGCGCCACTCTTTATCAAAAAGATGTCGATCGCTTTCACATCTTGCTCACTGAGCCTTTGGTGGAAGATACTCAGCCATTAGCCCAGCAAATTGCAGCCTGGGAAGCAGCACTCAGCGGCAGCCCTGCCACCCCGCGCTTGCTCTGGCTAGAAATTTCGCCCTATCGCGTCACGATGACCATGCAGGGCAACGGCAAGTTTAGCTATCGGCACTTTTGGGAACAGGGCGTGTATGGCGTGAGCCGCTACTGGCTTCAAACAGAAACCCCTCAGGCAGGGGCAATGAGCAGCAGCGGACAAGTTCGATTGCGAAACTACACTCGTAGCTTGATATTGCGACAAAGTAAGATGCCAGACCATCTACCAGAGCATCTGCGAATTGAATACGAGCTATGGTCAGACAAATTGCAGCTCGGTCAATATGTGATGAATTTAGAGATTCGGCACTGAGGTTATGAGGCAGACATTTCTTGAGCGCTGCACGAAGCGCCCCACTAAAAATGTCCCTGTCCTAACCGCCCTGGCAGTTGCCATATCTCCCCCATTTAGACTTTAAAACTGTATGAGTTATGTGAGCAGGCTGTTCCGAAACACAGGCAGCGTGAAGTGGAAGTTGCTGCCCTGATTGGGCTGCGAATCTACCCAGATTTGCCCATAGTGTGCCTGCACAACCCGCCGACAGAGCGCCAACCCAATTCCATAGCCGTCCTTGGCTTCATCCCGCTTTAGCCGAAAGCGATCTTCAAAAATACGCTGCTGATTCTCTAGCGGAATGCCAGGTCCATTATCAGAAATGCTAACCTGCACTTTCTGGGTTGTGCGATGCAGCGTGGCGACCTGGATCACGCCGTTTTCTGGCGTGTATTTGATGGCGTTATCCAATAAATTGATGATGACCTGCTGAACACGCTCTGGATCAGCATAAACCTTGGGCAAATCGGACGGGAGGTCTGTGCAAATCTGCTGAGATTTAACCTGAAATTGGTCTTGTAGACGATCGACAATTTCCGCACAAAGGCTCACTAAATCAAGCTCTTGAGGATGAATCCGGATCTCAGCACTGCGTTCTTTAGCGGCTTGAAGGATATCGGTAATCATCCGATCGATCGCTTTAGTCTGCGTCCGAGCATGGCGCAGCAGCTGGGCAATCAGCTTGGGATTGAGCCGCGATCGCACCTCCTCGTCAGTAGTAGCGTTGCCCATTTCCAGGGTTTCTAGCGCCATAGACACGGCAGTGAGCGGATTGCGCAGGTCATGAGCCAGCATCGCCATCAGATTGTCTTTGAACTGGAGCTGAGCCAGCATTGCCTCTTTTTCCTTTTGTAGCCGAAATATTTCATCCGATAGCTGAATTAGCTCTGCGGTACGGGTTACGGACTGAATCTGTTCGTTAGCAGAGGCAAGTTTAGCCGCTTCAGGATCGCGATCGGCTTTGCTAAGATATTCTTCGACCGATCGCTGCCACCGAGGCAGCCAGTTTTCGAGTTGAGCCACCAAATTGCTGCCAGCCAAGGTTTGCCGGGGCACAGGATGAACCTTAATTAAGGAAGGCGTTGCCACCAGCCGAAACTGCTCTGCCAGATGCGGCTGCTCAGTCACATCAACGATTTGCAGCGTATGCCCATACTCAGGGCTAAGCTCTTTCAAGCAATTGCGAATTTGCCGAATCCTCTCATTTGAGCTGGGGCGTTTGTCAACAAACAGCACAAGCTGAAGGGGAGCCTCGGTCGCCAAAATCTGGTCTTGTGATGCCTCCATGTGAAGTGGATTCATGAATTGCAGGATAAAGGCTGGAACTGAGGCTATGACTGTGGTTCTACCGACGGCACGACAGCAACTAGATTTCTTAATTATTTTGACAGATTCATTAGTAGATTAGCGTGTTTTGGCTCTGAACAACTTCGGCTTAAACGCAGATCAAAGATTTCTCTTTCCACTAAAAATTTGGGTAGTCCTCAACAGGTCATGATTTTTTGTGGTGGGGGCTTCGCCCCCACCACAAAAAATCATGACCTGAATACCGTTAGAAATTTGCGACTACGAATCAGGGAAGCATGAAGCTTTGCAGCACCTCTCAAGTCAGTCGCCTTCAGCTCAATATTTGTGCGAACTTATACAACTTTCTATGACGAGAATACGAGAGCACACCCAATGAATAGAATAAGCTATGTAAAGCAATTAGGCGTTATTCAGCAGAGAGGGCAAGGGGCAATGAAAATTCTGGCAATGGCTTGGGAATTTCCACCGCGTATTGTGGGTGGAATTGCGCGCCATGTTTCAGAGCTTTACCCCGAAATGGTCAAACTTGGGCATGAAATTCACTTGCTAACCGTAGAGTTTGGTCAAGCTCCCCACTATGAAGTGGTGGATGGAGTCCATGTCCACCGCGTTGCTGTCACGGGCGGCGACGATTTTTTTCACTGGGTTGCCAACATGAACCAGAGCATGGGGCAGCACGGCGGCAAAATGCTGGCGGAAGAAGGGGCGTTTGATGTGATTCATGCCCATGACTGGCTAGTTGCCGATGCGGCGATCGCCCTGAAGCATCTGTTCAAGATTCCGCTGATTGCCACAATTCATGCCACTGAGCATGGTCGCTATAACGGCGTTCACAGCGACACCAATCAGTACATTGATTCGAGAGAAACTCACCTCGTTGCCGAGGCGTGGCGGGTCATCGTTTGCACCAACTATATGCGTCTGGAAGTAGAGCGTGCCCTCTTCTGCCCCTGGAACAAAATTGATGTGGTCTACAACGGCATCTGTCTAGAGAAAAAACAGCCCCGCCAGGAGTTTGATCACTGGCGATTGCGCCGCAGATTTGCTGCCGATCAGGAAAAGATTGTCTACTACGTCGGTCGTCTCACCTACGAGAAAGGCGTGGATTTGCTGCTGTGCGCGGCTCCCAAGGTGCTGTGGGACATGGAGGGCAAGGCAAAGTTTGTGATCATCGGCGGCGGCAATGCTGACGGGCTAAAGCGACTCGCCTGGGATCTAGGCATCTGGCACAAGTGCTATTTCACCGGGTTCATGTCTGAGGAAGACCTGAATCAGTTTCGCGGTATCGCCAACTGCTCAGTATTTCCCAGCCTCTACGAGCCGTTTGGCATTGTGGCGCTAGAAAGCTTCGCGGCTCGTGTGCCCGTCGTGGTGTCTGATACAGGCGGTTTGCCAGAGGTGGTACGCCACGCCAAGACAGGGATTGTCACTCGCACAGGCAGCGCTGAGTCGATCGCCTGGGGTATTCTAGAAATCCTCAAAAATCCAGACTATGCCAAGTCTTTGACTGACAATGCTTTTGATGACCTCGATCGCCGTTTTAACTGGGCAAAGCTAGCGCAGCAAACCGAGGCTGTGTATGGGCGGGTACTGCATGAACGAGCGGCAGTGGAATGGTGAGCTTTAGCAGCAGGGCAAATGGTAATGTGGGGCTTGTGCCAAAATTGAGGAGCGAACCATCGAACCTACACCGGAGCAAGCAATCGCCTGTTTAAGAGTCTGTCAAATGCTATCTACGTCTTATCGAGACATTCAACTCTTCCGATTTGACGATCGTACAGGCATCACCTTTATTTTTGCGGGTGAAGATCTGCAAGTTAGCGTTCCCCCTAACGGACAGTGGAGTTTTTTAAATGTCACCGAACTTTGAAGCTATGACTAGCAAGGAGCTAATTGCTTACGCATTAGCTCATCGTGAGGAAGTTGAACCTTTGCGCGTGCTGTATGAGCGGCGATCGCCCGATTCAGAGACGGTTTGGTTTAGCCCTCCGCAGAGCAAAGAAGAAGAACAGCAGCAGTTTGAACTGTTCAAAAAAATGGTGAAAGAGCGGGAAGAAAAATATAGGCGAGAGAATCCTCCAGCCTAGCGGATTTGGGATTCAATCTAACATCCAAAATCCAAAATCTCGAAAGTAATGCTGCCTACCGATCTACTCATTTCTCGTCAGAACGGAGAGGAAATTGCGCCGAAGCGGCTGCCGATCGACAAAGCTAATGGAGCGATCGCCACAGAGCTGATTGCGCTGTTTCAAGGCTGTCAGGGCAAGACGCAAGGAGAACTCGATCGCCAGCTTCTGGAGTTAGAGGGCGAAGAAACAAACTATCGCATCAAGCGTGGGTTGGCACATTTACTGAAAAGCGAAGCCTTTAGCACTTTTGAAATTGTCAGTCCGCTGGAGCCGATCGCCCTACGGCAGCGGGTATTTGCCCTCTCGGCTGAGGCGGCACCGCTGCCCCAAACTGCAACAATCACCCTGAGCCGATTGGCAGATCAGCTTAGCGAAGAGTTGGGGCATGAGGTGTTGCCGACACAAATTCAGAGCGGACTCTATGCCGACCTGATGGAAAATCGCATCCTGACGCAGTTTGAGCCGCCCACGCCAGAGGCTTTGCTGCACCGCTACAATTTGTCTCAGGTGCAGGGAATTTTTTATAAAGCCAGCCAGATCAAAATCACGGCACATCGCAACGATCCGGGTGAATATAAGCTGCTGTTCCGCTACCTAAAGCTGTTTGGCTTAATGACCTACATTGAGGGCGATGCCGATCATGGATTTACGATCGCCATTGATGGCCCCACTAGCCTGTTCAAACCCAGCACAAGGTACGGGTTGGACATTGCCAAACTGATCCCGGCGTTGCTGCACGTGACTAAATGGAGTCTAGGCGCAGAGCTACATCTCAAAGATCCCTACACCAAAGCCGAGAAAATGCGGCGCTTCACGCTAGATAGCGGCTGCAAGTTGGTCAGTCACTATCCGCCTGGAAAGCCCTATGACAGTATGCTGGAGTCTGCGTTTAGCGATCGCTGGGCTGCCCTCAACACCGAGTGGATTCTGGAACGTGAAGTCGATTTGCTGCCGATTCCGGGAAGCGTCATGATTCCTGATTTTCGATTGGTGCATCCTGACGGGCGATCGTTTTTGTTGGAAATCGTGGGCTATTGGCGACCGGAATATCTACGCAAAAAGTTCTCGCAGGTGCGGCAGTCAGGTTGCGAGAATTTGATTCTGGCAATTTCAGAACGCCTCAATTTAGAAAAAGCAGGCGTGAAGGTTGCCGATACCCCGGCAAGGATGATTTGGTTCAAAGATAAGCTGTCACCTAAGGCGGTGTTGGCCGTATTGGATGACAATCCTTAGTCTGCTTGATCTAACCGTTTCGAGAACTCAGTATCGATAATTTTTAAAAGAAAATCGGCGATCGCATTGCAAATACGATTAACTGCCTTGGGCTGAGATTGGTTGGCGTGAGGAGTTAACTGACCATGCGCAAAAATATGTCTTACTGTTGAGGCTAGATATGCTCCATTTAGATCCTTGCCAGCCCAAAGCTTCTCAATTTCGTCCTGGGCAGCTCTTCTATCAAGCTGTGAGTGAATAAAGGTATAAAACGCTCTATTTCTATCAAGCTGTTTAATCTGCTGGCACAGAGTATTGACATCGTGATCTTCAAATAACCGCTGCATCTCAGTTAGTTGAAAGCTTTGAACATGCATAAATTGCTCAAATGTAGAGTAAGCGAGAAATAGCTTGAAAAGAGCGCCATATCCCTCCTGCGTTTTTGGGCTAAATCCTTCTAGCTGAATGCCACGAAAAGACTTCGCCACTCGATAGCGGCTAGCAAACCGATTTATGTCACCCATAGAACATGTGAAGCCAAACTCACCAGGCTTTTTTCCGGCTTTAAGAGCAGTACAGAATCGCTTCCAATCGGTTAAAGAATGCATACTTCAGATTCCAGAAAAGACAATGATCACCCTAGGGCTTCTGCAGCTACAGATTAGCAACTTGCTTCGGGAGCGCAACCGTTACTCTGCTGCAAACTAAAGATGCCTATCGATACATTTGTTAGTTTGAAATACCCGATAGCAGGTTTCTGGATCAAGACTTACGGACTTGATAGTCTAAGTCATAAGTGTGCTCGAAATTAACCCTAACAGGATATTGAGAGACGCGGGCGATCGCTCGCCATTTTTGGCAGTAGAGACTTAGATTCAGTTGTAACGAATCACAATCCTTCCGGTAGAGACCTGAGATGCCTAGATTACAGAGAGAGACGTATCCTCATTCAGGATGCCATTCACCTGATGGAGCAAGTCTCTTCTGTGCTGACCAAACGCCTAATTTGTGTGACGGGTCTACCCCGCGCTGGATCTACCTTACTGTGCCAACTCCTAGGGCAACATCCTGAAATCTATAATTCTGGGCAGAGTTCGCCCCTTTGCCCCACTCTGGTGGGACTACGAAAAAACTTAAGCGATGATCCGTTTTTGCTGGCTCAGATGGATCTAGATCCTACGAAAGTTCATCGGCGCTTACTTTCGGCATTTCAGGGATTGATCAACGGCTGGTTTGAAGAAGCTCCGCAGGATTGGGTCGTCGATAAAAATCGAGCCTGGATGCATCACCTGGAGCTTTTGCACTTGCTTGATCCCCATTGTCGCCTGTTGATTTGCGTGCGTGATTTGGGGCAGGTGTGGGGATCGATCGAAGCGCAGCACCGCAAGACCCTGCTGTTTGATTTTTCGGATCACCTGGCGCAGCTCACGCCGATCGATCGCGCCGATCGCCTTTTTGCTGCCGATGGGGTAATTGGCGGCCCCTTACGATCGCTAGAAGCCATCCAAGACCGAGAGGCAGAGCTGCAATCTCGCCTGTACTATGTCGTCTATGAGCATCTGATCAGCAACCCCCAAGAAGCCATGCAGGGGGTGTATGCCTGGTTAGGATTGTCGTCAGTCAATTTTGATCCTCAGCAGCTCAGCGTCTACCCGACTGAAAGCGATAGCCACTACCGCTACAAATATCCTCATCAAACCCACTCAGCGATCGAGCAACATCCCCCGCATGGGGTGCCCCCTCGGATTGCTGCCTCGCTGCATCGCAATTTTCGCTGGTTTTATGAGCTGTTCTATCCCGGCTTATTGGGAGCTTAAATCATGGCTGTGTCTGAACCCATCTTGCACCCTATTCTGCATCAGGGGCGATCGCTGTCTCTCCGTCGCACAGTTCCTGACGATGCTCCCCTGTTATTTCAGCGGGCGTACCAGAATTCGGAGTTTATGCAGCTCTTCCGGCTCAATGACCGTCCGGCAAATGTCGATGAAGTGCGATCGCGCCTAGAAACTCTGCACCAACAGCCTCCCGATAGCCTGGGCTACCTGGAGCTAATGATGGTGCATCATCAGCATGGGCCAGTCGGACTGGTTGTGTTATCAGATTATGCTGCTCTCCATCGCCGCGCCGAATTTTTGATTGGATTGTTCGATACAGCACATCGCCACGCCAGCTATGGTTTAGAAGCCAGCCTGATGACCCTAGATTTGGCATTCAATGCCTATGCCATGAATCGGGTTTATGCCTATACCTATGCCTACAATCAGCCTGCTCAGAAGGGGCTAACTAGCCTAGGTTTTGTGCTAGAGGGGGTTTTGGTGCAGCATGTGTTCGATCGCAGCACCGAGCAATTTGTCGATTTGCACTGCTATGGCATGACGGTTCAACAGTTTCGTCAGGCTCGTCGCCTTTGCTCGCTGGCTCAGCGGCTTCTCGGTCGAGACATTACTCAGATTGCCTCTCGCCCTCCTTTGCCTTCACCCACGCCACAACCCCAGTTCATTAAATCGGGCACGTTTTGTTGGCAGTGATTTTATAGTCCGCCAGTTGATTAGAGAACTATGGCAACCGCCTTGGCGGTTAGGACGGGGACATTTAGGGTGGGGCGCTTCGCGCCCCACCCTAAATGTCTTATGCAAAATGTCCTATGCAAACTGGCGACAGCCATAACCGAGCGCAAAGTGCTGCAAGTTCGGATTAATTAAGTTTTTTAAGAAATTGCCCGATCGCCTCACTGCATAAAAGTAATGGATGATACGGGAATTTACTGAGTTTTACACTGTTTCGCTGATCAGGAAGTAGCGCTGCATCCGTATAATCCTCAGCTTGCGATGCGTCATGCCGCAGGGAAATTTCCGTCCAGGGGAAGCATCTTTTTTCACGTTTTTGTCAAGCTTCATCTCTTCATTCACTAGCTTTTACTTGGACGGCTCTTATGGCAAGTACGCTTCTCTTTGTTGATGCTCTGGTTCTCGACGGCAATATTCTCCTCAACGGACTCGATCCGCAAGTGCGGGTGGTCTATCTCGACTCAGCTCGCAGCGGCATTGCTCAAATTCAAGAAGCTCTAGCAACTGAGCAAAACCTAGACTCGATTCAAATCCTTTCCCATGGCAGCCAAGGCGGTCTACAGCTAGGTTCAGATTGGGTGGATTCCGAGAGCCTACAGGCTTCCGGTGATAGCTTTCAGAAATGGGGCACTGCCCTGAAAGAGAGCGGCGACATTTTGCTACTGGGTTGCAATATTGGTGCCGAGGCGCAAGGTCTGAGCTTTGTCGATCGCCTCAGTCAGTTAACTGGAGCTGACATAGCCGCCAGCAATGACTTGACGGGCAGTGCCGCCCAAGGCGGAGACTGGGCACTAGAAGTGGCTAGCGGCGCGATCGAATCAGGACTAGCCGTTAAAAATACTGCGGCTTACAAAGGGGTCTTGTCTGTCCTGAATGTGACTGTCGCCAATGACGATGGCACTGGCGGCACGGTAGGAACCCTCAGCTGGGCTATCCAGCAAGCCAACGCCACTCCCGAAGATGACACCATTCAATTGGGTACGGATGTCAAACTGACAGGTTTCACAGAGCCAGTCATTAACAGCAATATCAGTATTGTGGGGAATAACCACACGGTCAGCGGCGAAAATACGGCACGCCCGTTTTTTGTCCGCTCTGGCACGGTGAGCTTCAGCAACATGACGATCGAGAAAGGGCGATCGGCAGGTTCATCAGGCGGCGGCGGTGGTGGCGGTGCAGGCATGGGCGGTGGGCTATTCGTCTATGACGGCAATGTCACCGTTGATAATGTCAGCTTCAGTAATAATCAGGTGGTTGGTGGGAATGGCAATGCAACAGTACGATTAGGCGGTGGTAGGTTGGGCGGTGGCGTAGGAGGGAAAGGCGGCTTCGGCGGCGCAGCAGGTGCTGATGGTATTGACGGGGGAGGCACAAGTTTCGGGGCAGGTGGTGCGGGATCTGCAATGGGATCTGGAAGCGCTGGAACGAACGGTGGCTTTGGCGGTGGCGGTGGTGGCGGCGGTGGCGGCTCGACCAACGGTGGCAAAGGTGGTAGGGGCGGCTTCGGCGGCGGTGGCGGCGGCGGCGGTTTTGGCGCGGGCATCGGCTTTGGTGGCAATGGCGGTTTTGGCGGCGGCGGCGGCAACAGCGGCGGCGCGAATGATGCAACGGGTGGTTTGGGTGGCTTTGGGGCTGGCACTGGCAGAGGCGGGACAGGCTCTAGCTTTCGGGATGGTGGCTTTGGCGGCGGCAAAGGCGGAGCGACCGTGAGCGGCGGCGGGGCAGGCATGGGCGCGGCTATCTTCGTTCGCAGCGGCAATCTGACCGTGAAGAATAGCCGCTTCACCGCCAATACGGCAACAGGAGGCACGGGCAGCACGATCTTATCCAACGGTTCAGGGCTAGGGGGCGCTATTTTTGCCCTGCAAACCACGACTAACCCCAATACCAATAATCAGGGAATGCCCGCAGCTTTGCCCACTGTGCAGCTTCGCAAAAATACCTTTACTGGCAATACAGCCGCTAACGATGCAGGGATAACGAACGCGATCGCTCTAGGCAACACGCAAAACAACGAAGACTTGTTTGGCACTCAGTTTCAGATTCTCAACGCCATTCCGACTTCTAGCAACAACACGATCGCGGGAGCAGCCGACAGTGCGATCGCCCTCACGACTGCCTTCGCCTTTGCCGATGCTGACACAGACGATAGCCTGCAAACGGTGAAAATTGTCGCTGCCCCAACCCGTGGGCAACTCTTCAACGACAGCAACGGCAACAGCTTAGCAGATGGTGGAGAGGTCATCGGTAGCGGGGTCGATGTGGCGGCAACCGCTCTGGCTAACCTGAAGTTCCGTCCGACCACGGGTGAAAGTGGGATTAATTACACCACCCTTCAGTTTCAGGTCGGGGACGGCATCGCCTTTGGTGGGACTTCTACGCTGACCGTCAATGTCATTCCGCCTGCTGGCAGCGGCAGCGTTGGCAGCGGCGGTGGCGGCGGCAGTGGCGGCAGTGGCGGCGGCAGCGGTATCACAGGCATTCCCTTGCCCGCCTTTGTTTTGTCAGCAAAAGCCAAGACGCTTTCAGATAAGGCTGCTACCAATAAGCTAGTGGGAACTCAACGTGCCGATCGCCTCAGAGGACTCAAGGGCAACGATCGCATCAAAGGACTCAACGGCAATGACCTACTCGATGGCGGCGTAGGCAATGACAATCTTGACGGGGGTGTAGGCAATGACCAATTGCTAGGACAAGGCGGCAACGATCGGCTAATTGGCGGCAAGGGCAACGATATCTTAGTCGGCGGGGCTGGCAAAGATACGCTTTCGGGCGGGGCGGATAAAGATATGTTTGTCTTCAACAGCCTCACGGAAGGCATTGACACCATCACCGATTTTAATGGGGCGATCGACGTAATTGATGTGCGATCGATCTTTGCCCAATCTGCCTTTGCGGGCGCGACTCCCTTGGCACGGTTCCAGCAGTTTGCTCAGTTCGTTCAGGTAGGGGCAACCACTGAGTTACGTATTGATGCCGATGGAGGTGGGGCAGGCATCAGCTTCACAACGCTGGCAGTCCTCAACAATGTTGCAGTTGGCAGTGTCGGGGCAGGTAATGTAGTGATTGCTTAGCTTAGGTTTTGACCCTGTTCTGGACAGAGTCCTAAAAATAGCTCTGTTGATAGAACTCTGATAGACCTCAGTGAATCTGAAACGCTCCTGATGACTCAAGTGCAGTTGGTTTTTAAGGGCGCTGCCCTTAAAAACCAACTGCACTTGATTTTTCTCCTAAGTTTGCTATACTAAGCGTAGTCGTTACGAGTTTATGTTAAAACTATGGCAAACCCAACGGTAGAGAATCTTGTCATCATTGGCTCTGGGCCAGCAGGCTACACGGCTGCCATCTATGCGGGGCGGGCGAACCTGAAGCCACTCGTATTTGAGGGATTTCAGGCTGGAGGACTACCTGGTGGGCAGTTGATGACGACCACAGAAGTTGAAAACTTTCCTGGCTTTCCCGATGGCATCATGGGGCCGCAACTGATGGATCAGATGAAGGCGCAAGCCGTGCGCTGGGGTGCGGAGCTATACACAGAAGATGTGACCCACGTTGATTTTAGCCAACGTCCGTTTGTCATTCGTTCTGAAGAGCGAGAAGTGCTTGCCCACAGCGTTGTCATTGCGACTGGAGCAACCGCCAAACGTTTGCACTTGCCCAGTGAGACAGAATTCTGGAGTCGCGGTATCTCCGCCTGTGCCATTTGTGACGGCGCAACTCCCATCTTCCGCAATCAGGAGATTGTGGTGATTGGTGGCGGCGACACGGCGGCAGAAGAAGCTGTGTACCTGACTAAGTATGGTAGCCATGTGCATCTGTTGGTGCGTACCGACAAAATGCGTGCTAGTAAAGCCATGCAGGATCGGGTGCTGAACAGCCCTAAAATCACCGTGCATTGGAACACCGAAGCGATCGACGTCTACGGCGCAGAAGGCTGGATGCAGGGCGTGAAGGTGAAGAATCGCCAGACGGGTGAAGAGAGCCAGATTCCGGCTAAGGGCTTGTTCTATGCGATCGGTCATAGCCCCAACACGAGCCTGTTTACCGGGCAAATTGACCTGGATGAAATTGGCTATATCGTGCCCAAGAACCACGTCGAAACCAACATCGAAGGCGTTTATGCTGCCGGAGACGTGCAAGATCATGAGTTCCGTCAGGGCATTACGGCGGCTGGCACAGGCTGCATGGCAGCAATGCTTGCCGAGCGCTGGCTGTCGGCAAATGATTTGGCTCAAGAGTTCCATCAAACCGAAGTGGCTGAGCCGCACCTAACTGAAGAAACGCCTCGTAAAACTGAAGCAGAGCAAGCCGACGAGTTCAGTGTGGCGCAAACCCGGCACGTGGGTGGCTATGCCCTGCGGAAGCTCTATCACGATAGCGATCGCCTGATTATGGTCAAATACGCCTCCCCCACCTGTGGGCCTTGCCATACCCTCAAGCCGATGTTGAGCAAAGTCGTAGATGAATTTGATGGACAAATTCACTATATCGAGATCGACATTGAGCAAGATCCTGAGATTGCTGAATCGGCTGGAGTTGTGGGTACCCCTACGGTTCAGTTCTTCCGTGATAAGGCGCTCGTAACCGAGATCAAAGGCGTAAAGCCCAAGAGCCAGTATCGGGAAACCATTCAGAGTAATTTGCCGATCGCAGTCAGCTAATATGCTGATTTCTCTTCCTTTGTACAGATATCCGGCGAGTGATGCACTATTGACCCCTAAATCTGCTATAAATTTTAAGTGCTTAGCTCCCTCCAAGAGTAAGCTAAGCTCCAGGCGAATTTTTCGCCAAATTGGCAGATTAGCTCTGAGAGTTTTGCTTGCACATGCCAGCTAGTTTGAGAGAGAAGTTTGCCAATTCGGTGGTTAGCTCTTCACCGAGTTGCTCATTGACCAAAGTTCACCAAAGGAAAAAGTATGAATAAGAAAGCAATTGGTTTGCTCATGATTCTAGGTTTGACTGCAACATTAGCGGCTTGCGGCGGTGGTGCAGAGGCTCCCGCTGGTTCCCCTGATGCTATGTCTCCTTCCGCATCTCCTACCACCTCTCCCTAATTTGGGACATTGGCGATTTGCGGCTTTTTAGACGAAAGGCTCTACCCTTTATCGACGGTTCATTGATTGGATCTCATCTGTACGGCAGCCTACAAAAGTCAGTTTCAGGCGTAAAAAGCTGGTTAAGATCCAGCGATTGAGCCAGAAATCTGACTTTTGTAGGCTGTTCGTGTCTTTCCTCTCACAGAAAACTTACCCCTGAAATCAGCAGCGCTTACAGAAGTAGGAAAAACTGCTATCGATCGCACTGTGCTGATCTAGCAAATAGGCTGATCTGGCAAACGGACTTATAACGAATGGACTCATCTGATAGACAAGCTGATCTGGCGATAGGTTTTCCTTATGCTGCTGCTGCAATTTAGCACGTCTCACTATTGCCGAAAAGCCCGATTGGCATTGGGTTACAAGCAGATTTCCTATCGAGTAGAGAACCTAACACCTGGACTTCATATCCTCAAGGTTAAGCCCTTGAGCGGGTTGACTACACTCCCCGTTTTATTGCCAGAGCAATCCGACCTGCCGCCTGTCATAGCAGACTCTACGCAAATCTTTCATTTCTTAGATAGCTACTGTCCTGCACCTAATTTGGCGATCGCCGATCCACAGCTCAATTCTGAGGTGTGGGCACTAGAAGACTGGCTAGACGAGAGCATTGGCATTGCTGCCCGGTTTGTTTACTATGCGTTTCGGGCGGGTGAAGGCAAGGCGATCGATGCTTCTCTCTCTAATCAATTAATTATTCAAACAGTGCGCTGGCAATATGGCATCACGGCTGAACGCGTGAAGCTAGCAGCTAGCCGATTGGAAGTTGCGCTGACGTTTTTGGCATTTCGCTGGCAGGAAGGGAAATATCTGGTGGGCGATCGACTCACGGCAGCAGATCTGGCGGCGGCGGCATTGCTGAGTCCGCTGGCGCTGATTCCTCTTTATCGCCAAAACTACCCTTGGCTATTCGATCGCATTGCTCAGATTCATCGGCTTTGCGGCGAACCGCTGCCCCCCGGACTGGAGGAAGGATGAACCTGAGACTCTATCTTTTCTTTTCGCTTTTCTGCCTGACAAACGGCATTTTCGTGGCGCTCCCAGCTCATGCTCTGCCACCCCCCGAAGATACGCCAGAAGAGATTTTGCGCACAGAGGTGATTACAGAAGCGCGATCGCCCCTTGACGGCACTCCCATGACGGCAGCGGAATATGCTGAGCTAGAGGCGCAGATTCAGGATGCTTCACAACATCCCCCTGCGGTAGCGCAAAAGTATCGAGATTTGGTCACTTTGCTCCGGCTAAGACGGGCGATCCGCAGCGTTTTCCCTTTCCTTCTGCGCTGAGTTCACGCTTTATTACCTGATGCGTAGCTCAAGCCCATCGCGTCTTTAATTCGCTTGAAAGATAGCAACCGCCAAGGCGGTTGGGACGGGGACATTTAGGGTGGGGCGCGACGCGCCCCACCCTAAATGTCCTAAGCAAATTGACGATAGCCATACAGCTTTCTCTCAAAACACAGCTTATTTTTTGAAACATAGCCATCAAACGGTAGCAACAATAAAACCCATGTCAAAATGAATGGTACCCGTAGGCTCTAAGCCAACCGCTTTTCTATGACTAAATTTGTATTTGTAACTGGCGGCGTTGTATCCAGTATCGGCAAAGGCATCGTGGCAGCCAGTTTGGGGCGGCTGCTCAAGTCACGCGACTACTCTGTGTCAATCCTGAAGCTTGATCCCTACATCAACGTCGATCCTGGCACCATGAGTCCATTTCAACATGGCGAGGTGTTTGTCACCCGCGACGGAGCCGAGACAGATCTCGATTTAGGACATTACGAGAGATTTACAGATACCTCCATGTCGCGCCTCAACAGCGTCACAACAGGCTCGATCTACCAGGCGGTATTAAACAAAGAGCGACGCGGCGACTACAACGGCGGCACGGTGCAGGTCATTCCCCATATCACCAACGAGATCAAAGAGCGTATCCTGCGCGTTGCCAAAGACACCAATCCCGATGTCGTGATTACGGAAATTGGCGGCACGGTAGGAGATATTGAATCGCTGCCCTTCCTGGAGGCGATCCGGCAATTCCGCAAAGACGTAGGCGGGCGCAAGAACGTGCTGTACATGCATGTCACCCTCGTACCCTGGATTCCGGCAGCTGGAGAAATGAAGACCAAACCGACGCAGCATTCGGTGAAGGAATTGCGATCGATCGGCATTCAGCCCGATATTTTGGTGTGTCGGAGCGATCGCCCCCTGCCTCAAAACCTCAAAGATAAAATGTCAGAATTTTGCGATGTGCCCGTGGAGTGCGTCATTACCTCACAGGATGTCAGCAGTATCTACGAAGTGCCGATGAATTTAGAGAAAGAAGGGCTTGCCCATCAGGTGATAGAAATTATGCAGCTTGAACAGCGCCCACCTGACCTACACCAATGGCAAACTCTCGTCGAGCGGATGCATCAGCCCAAGCAGCCGATCGAAGTAGCGATCGTCGGGAAGTATGTGCGGTTGTCGGATGCCTACCTCTCGGTGGTAGAGGCGCTACGCCACGCCGCTCTGGCGGGAAGTGCAGAGCTAAACATCCGCTGGATTAACTCTGAAGATATCGATGCTCAGTCGGTCGATCGCCTGTTGGCGGGAGTGCAGGGCATCGTAGTACCGGGGGGCTTTGGACCTCGCGGCATTGATGGAAAAATTATTGCGATCGAGTATGCCCGCACCCAGCAAATTCCCTTTCTAGGACTCTGCTTGGGAATGCAGTGTGCCGTGATTGAATGGGCGCGGAACGTCGCCAAATTAGCAGATGTTAACAGCGCTGAGTTTGATCCCAACTGCCAAAATCCGGTGATTAACCTACTGCCCGAACAACAGGATGTAGTAGATTTAGGCGGCACAATGCGGCTGGGTCTTTGCGCCTGCCGTCTAACCCCCAACACCCTAGCTGAAAAGCTCTATCAGCAAGAGGTAATCTACGAGCGTCATCGCCACCGCTACGAGTTCAATAATTCCTACCGATCGCTCTTCTTAGAGTCTGGCTATATGCTCAGCGGCGTTTCGCCTGACGGTCGGTTAGTAGAAATTATTGAGTTACCTAACCATCCTTTCTTTATTGCTACTCAATTCCATCCAGAGTTTCAATCTAGCCCCAGCAAGTCACATCCCTTGTTTCAAGGATTGATTAAAGCTGCGATCGACCGTACGCAGCCTAGCATATCCACCCCTTCACTGAGTATGGAATTAAACTAGAAATTCACTCATTAAGAATGAGCTTTGTTGAGGCGCTCAAGAGTTGACAAACTGGGGGTCTACAAATTGGGTTCTGGAGTTGAGCAATACCCAACACATCCCAGTCCTATTGAGGTCTGGTGAATGGAGATGGGATAGCTCAAGTGACACCCTACGGCTTGGATTTAAAGCGTTACTCTATGCAGTGAAGGATACAGTGGAGGTGAAATTCTAGGTTATGTGCAAAGCCGGAGCAATTGCTGAAGTGAGCTTCATCCCTGTGCAGATAGCCATGCTTCTAAATCAGCCAAACTCGCAAAATCCAGCAGCGCCTCACCCAACGCTTCCAATGGAGCGATCGGTAAGGCATTGAGCTGAGCTTGAACGAGTTCAGGCAACTCTCCTACCTTTCGGGTAAGCTGGCGCAGAACAAGCGATCTTTCTCGTTGTAGCCCCTGCTCAATGCCCTGCTCAATGCCCTGCTCAATGCCCTGCTCAATGCCTTGCTCCATCCAGCTTGTAACAATTTGCATCACGCCCTCCCGCTCCATTTCCTCCAGTTTACCAATCTCCTCCTGAAACACCTGCGTCTCCTGCCCATTGAGGCGAAGATAGGTGTCTACGAACCCAGAAATCAGTCGAGTTCTTGCAGGGTCAAGCTGAAGCGTTGCCAACAGCCGCAAACATTCTGCTTTGACTCTAGGGCGATCGCCCTCCTCAATCTGCATTTTTGCCATCAGCGCTGCTGCGATCGGATTACGCTGCGTCAGATAATCTCGCCAGTGGAGTCGATTAAGCTGAATCGGGAAGAAGTTAAACTCTACTACCTTGAGGTCATCAAACTCCATAGTGTACTGATGCGCTTCCTCTCGATAGGGTTCATCAAAGGAAAAGACCACGATTGGATAAATGCGTTGCAAATACTTCTGGTGCAGCCGTGAAAAATAGAAAAACATCCGACGGCTGAAATCAGATTCAGTTGAAGATTGATTCTCGATATGAACTAGAAAACCCGTTTCTTGACCCGCTAGCCGCACCTGTGCCAACAGATCGATAATTTTAGTTTCTCCTGTGGTTAAGTCAGCAAAGTATTCCTGTGGCAAAAACCCAACCGAATCTTGCTCAATTAGCTTAGAAACTTGTGGCAGAAAAAGCTCCAGAAACTCAACAAAAAACGTGGAGAGTAGTTCTTTAAACAATCGATCGTGATCAATCATCCTATTACGATATACCGATGTCGCGGGCGGTTGCCCGTAGTGTCGATCATGCGTTCTTTGGCTCTAGATTTTGTGCGTTGCTCTAGCCCGTGAGGTTGAGTTCGTAGCGTCTCTGCTAGAAGTGTGGACTCTTGTAAAACGGTCGCTTTACTACCGTTGCTGAATATGGCTTGCCACGAATTTCAACTTCTAAAATCTGCCCCAACTTACTCAATGCCGTCGTCACGTAGGCTAGAGCAACTGGATATCCTAGGGTCTGGGACAGCGTGCCGCTCGTGACAATTCCCACCTTCTCGCCGTTGTGTAGCACAGGGTAATCGTGTCGGGCAATGTTGCGTCCTGCCATTTGTAGCCCCACCAGACGGCGATCGACTCCCGTTTGCTTCTGTTGTTCTAGGCGCGATCGCCCGATAAAGTCGCCTTTGCGATCAAGATGCACTAACCAACTCAGTCCAGCTTCCAAGGGAGTAGTGGAATCGTTGATATCCTGTCCGTAGAGCGCCATAGCCGCCTCTAGCCGCAGGGTGTCTCGCGCCCCCAGGCCACAAGGCACCACGCCAGATTGCAGGAGCGATCGCCAGAGGGATTCTGCCACATCTGGATCAACCATGACCTCAAAGCCATCTTCGCCTGTATATCCAGTGCGCGCCAAAAATCCGGGCTTGCCTAGCACCGTGCCCTCCAGATGTCCAAATCGTTTGATGGCGAACAGATCCTCCTGAACAAAG
This sequence comes from Drouetiella hepatica Uher 2000/2452, assembly GCA_019359505.1. Taxonomy (GTDB): domain Bacteria; phylum Cyanobacteriota; class Cyanobacteriia; order Elainellales; family Elainellaceae; genus Drouetiella; species Drouetiella hepatica. Next base: position 47,690 of record JAHHHD010000017.1, read on the forward strand.
GCTTGGAGGGACTGTACCGCCGTTGCCCCTTGGACGGCAATCAGAGCTTTGTTGAGGGAGAGATCTTGAAATTCCACTCGTGACATATCGAGATGAGAGAGTAGCCAGTCTTTATCTTTATCGGTAGTTGCCGCATTGACAATTGTGGTAATTTTCTGTTCTCCTTTTACCTCACCCTGAAAGTAGATAATCAGGTCATCTACGATTCCTGCCGCAGGATTAAGCAGTACCGTGTACTGCGCTTCTCCGGGCTGCAAAGGGCTAAGATCTGAGGGCACTAACTTCTGGAGCTGATCGATTAAATTTGCACCGCTTAAGACAAATTTTCCCATATGGGAAATGTCAAACATGCCTGTCTGCTGGCGTACCGCGTGATGTTCTTGGCTGATGCCGCTATACTGCACAGGCATCTCCCAACCAGAGAAAGGAACCATCCGGGCATTAAGTTCTAGATGTAAAGGATAGAGCGGTGTGCGAGACAGGGTTTCTTCAGCAAGATTAGAATCTGTCATTTTGGTGCGTATTTCCTTGTTTAGTGCTGCCTAATATGGCTTGTCTATAGCTATTTTGATAACTCACACACCTGTTGGTGCCACAGTTATAACATTGCCAACCATCGTCACTGTATCACCTGCAACTATAATTCCATCCCCATCATGGCAGCCATATAGAACTCGTTTCTGCTGATCGGCATAGGACTGCATACGTGCAGAGTCCTCTGGTGTATCTTGCACATGGGGTGCGAATGCAAAATCCACTAGATTCAATCCCTGATCCGTGGTCAGCAATGGGTATGGTGCATCGCCGCACAGCTGAGCCGAGGATATCTTAGGTGTCATAATAATTGCCCCAGCACTCGTGCCAATTAGCACACCTTGATGATTAGCATAATGTCGGAGGCGCTCCTGCAAGCCTCGCTGCTGAAGCCAATACAAGAAGTAATAGGTATTACCACCCGACAAATGAATCGCATCACAAGCAAACAACGGTTCAAGAAGGTCAGGGTCATATGCCACATCAAGTTCAACATACAGCACGAGTTGGAGGTCGTATTGCTGGTAGTACTTTTGTTTTAAAGTGAAGTAATGACGGTTTGGATCACTTGACGAGGAAATATAGCCAATCCGCGCTGCGGTTGTACCTAATAGTTGAATCAAGTAGTGATCCACTTGCTTATTTGCTGCAATGACCTGATCGCTATAGAGCACCAACCGCCGCATAAACCGTCATCTCACCCACATATAGCGCTACGCGCTTAGATCCAATGAGTTATTTTTTGAGAGCTGCGCTCCGCGCAGCTCTCAAAAAATAACTCGTCCTAACTCAATTACGTAGGGCTATACAACACATTAACTTTTGCTTAGGACACTTGCGCAATGGATCGCCCTTCTACTTTCGATTGCACGGATGCCCATCGTCTGATCGATCGCCCGCCGCAATAAGTTCAGTCTTCGTCAGTTTAGCTTCAGTCAGTTTAGCTTCAGTTGGTTTAATGGCTGCACTGACCAACAGCCGCCATCCTTCTCCTTGCCAGGGAAGTGCCTGAATTGCTTTGCATCCGTACAGGAATGCTGTCTGTCTCTGACCGCTATTAAATGCCCACCAGCCATACCGCAGCATAAACTTGTAGCGCGAAGGACGATCGCATCCAGGTCGCCAAGACTCCGTTGCTTCAAAAGTTCCCTTAATTCCTCTTCGTCGCCAAGCCTGACTGCAAACTTCACGAGCCTTTTGACGTTGAAGCGCTCCCTGCTTTTCGCTCACCGAATTAGCATGGAGCCGATATTTCAGCACCATTTCCTTCAAATTTGCCAGCTTTCCTATCTCACCCAACCTCAACCACAAGTCTAAGTCTTCGCAAGGAGCAAGGGTCGCATCATAGGCGCCCACCTGTAGCACTGCCGATCGCCGCATCATGGCGCAAGGATGGTTAATAGGCGTGTGCCCTGCCAGCGCCAGCTTTTGAATTTCCTCATTTTGCTCTGGCATCGCTAGACAAGTAAGCCAGCGACCTTTTTCGTCGATCATGCCATGGGTTCCCCCTAGGCAAACTAGGTCTGGATCTTGCCGTAGCCGCGCCACCTGAAGACAAAAGCGATCGCGCATGGCAATGTCATCTGCGTCCATTCGCGCTAAAAACTCGCCTCTAGCCAGCTTCACCATTTCGTTCAAGGCTGCCACATATCCAGTTTTCTCACGACTAATGAGTTGAATCCGGGCATCCTGTGCCGCATAGCGCTGAAGAATAGCAAGCGATCGATCGCTAGAGCCATCGTCTACGATCAGAAACTCAAAGTCATCAAAGGTTTGGTTGAGAATACTCTCAACCGCTTCCGCCACAAAGCGTTCGGCGTTATGGACAGGCATGAGAACGGAAAGGGTAGGAACACTCATGATGCAAATCGGGCGAATACGGATCGGGTCAGATGCAGATTGATTAGAACTAAACTAGGGAACAGGTTTGGTTAGGGCACAGACAAGCAATTTCCAGCTTTCGGGAGTGGTAGGCTGCAAGGCGATCGCCCTCAGCGCCGAACTTGCTGCCGTGCCGCGCCAGCCGTTGTTAAACGCCCACCAGCCATAGCGATGGAAAAAAGATTGCCGAGAGGGGCGATCGCGTCCTGGGCGATACCAGGGCATTTCTGCTGAAAACTGCCCCACAACGCCGCGCCGTTGCCATGCCCGACGGCAGGCTTCTTGCGCCATCTGATGCTGAAACTCACTGCGTTTGGCGCTAACCGACTGCATATGAAAGCGATATTTCAGCACGGACTGCTTCAAATTTGCCAATTTTCCGATCTCCCCTAGCCGCAGCAGCATATCCAGATCTTCGACCGTCACCATTGCCGCATCGTAACCGCCGATCGCCTCAAGCGTCCAACGGCGGATCATGGCGCAAGGATGATTAACAATAGTGCGTCCAGACAGAATTGCCTGCTGAATTTCGCTGTTACCTTCCGGCATTTCCAGATGTAGCACCGTGCGACCTTTGGCATCGATCAACGCATAGGCTCCGCCTACACACACATGGTCAGGATGCTGTTGTAGAAAAGCAATCTGCGCGGCAAAGCGATCGCTTATGGCAATATCATCAGCATCCATCCGCGCCAAAAACTCGCCTCTAGCCAGCTCCAGCATTTGATTCAAGGTGGCAATGAGTCCTCGGTTTTCCCGGCTAATCAGCCGAATCCGATCGTCCTGCGCCGCGTAATGCCGCAAAATCTGGGGCGATCGATCCGTAGAGCCATCGTCAATAATCAGAAACTCAAAGTCCGTGAATGTTTGCATTAGAATGCTCTCGATCGCCTCAGTCAGGTAGCGATCGCCGTTGTAGACGGGCATCAGGACAGATATCGCGGGGGGCTTCATGACGTTGACTGGAGCCGAGTGGGCAGAGGCTTAATCAGGGCACAGGCGAGAAGCTTCCAGGCATCAGGCAGCAGCGGCTGAAGGGCGATCGCTCGGAGACTGCAAAGCCGCGCCACGTCCCGCAATCCCTGATTGAAACCCAGCCAGCCGCACCGCAGCCAAAAGTCTGCCTGGTGCAGATGATCGGCAGGTTTGCGAATAAACTCTCCCTGAATGCCGCGCCGCTGCCATGCCCGCTGACAGGCTCGGAGCGCGTCATCCGTTTGACGCTGCTGCTGAGCATTGGTGATCGATCGCGGATGCAGCCGATAGTGCAGCAGCACCTCTGGCAAATTCGCCAGCTTGCCCAGTTCTCCCAACCGCAGCCACAAGTCCAGATCTACAGAGGCAATCATTGACTCGTCATAGCCCCCTGCTTGCAATAGCGCCTCCCGTCTCGCCATCGTGCAGGGATGATGCAGCAGGGAAATGCCGCCCAGCAGCAACCGCTGAATTTCGTCATCCGATTCGGGCATCGGACAATGCCCCAGGTAGCGCCCTTGCGGATCGATCCAGTTGACGGCGCTTCCGACACAGACAACTCCTGCATGATCGCGCAAAAATTCTACCTGACGAGCAAAGCGATCGCCCATCGCCACATCATCGCCATCCATGACGGCAACAAATTCTCCGGTTGCCATTGCCAGCAGCTCGTTACGGGTTTTGGCAATGCCGCGATTTTCTCGGCTGACTAGCTTAATTCGCTGATCCTGAGCGGCGTAGCGTTGGAGGATCTGCAGGGCGCGATCGCTAGAGCCATCATCAATAATCAGAAATTCAAAATCCGTGAAGCTCTGACTGAGAATACTGTCTAGACAGGCAGGAAGATAGCGATCGCCATTATACACTGCCAGAGCAACGCTTAAGGTCGGGGAAGTAGAGGTCATAGGCTCTTCCTCACCCGTAGAACAAAAGCGCCTTTTTCGTTGGCGATCCGCTGCACCTGAATACCGGGAAACTCTTGCTGCCAGCGGGTGACAATCGCCTGTTCATCAGCACGATCGCCATCGTCCAACACCACGATTGCGTCCTCGCTGAGGGCAGAAAACAGCATGGGCAGAGCCGGATAGCGAGACTGATGCTGCAAATCTCCGGGCGGGCCGTCAATAATCAGCAGATCGATCGGCTGCAAAATGCCCAGATGGGGCGCAATGTCGTACCATTGCCAGGTCTGATCGGCGATCGTCACAGGCACCAAAGGCGCATGAATCACTTTAGCGATGTTCTGAAGGCTATGACGGGCAACCTGATCTCTAGAAAGATCAGCAAACTGCGCTTCATGCTCCAAAGAGACAACGCTGCCCTCGCCAATTTGCTGCAAGCAGTAGGCAGCAATCAGCGTGGAAATGCCGCTGCTAGCCTCCACGACTAGCTTAGGCTTGTGCTCATGCACCAAAGAAATAATTAAAGCACCCAAATCGGGAGAAATTGCCCACTCGCGCATGGAGGGCAGAGGGTGATTGAGCTTGAGCAGTGAAAAGATCGAAAATAAAGCCTCGGTTTGCCGATAGTCTTGTCTTCTCTGCGCAGAGTTTTGCTGGAATAGTTCTCTGACCAGATCTAGCGCCTGCTCATCTTGGCGATAAATCAGATTTTGAGTTCTGTAGTAGCTTTCGAGCTGAACGCCGATCGCCAGAATGAGCAGCGTCGCCAGCAGTACCGCCAGCACCCATTCAGCCTGGGGTAGCCCTAGACTGAGGACGATCGTGATAGCGATAATCTGCAACCCGCCGCAGATCCATAGCGTTCTTAGCTCCTTTACCCATTTCTTTTGAGTTTTGCGGTTGACTGTTTCTAGTGACATGCTTAACTCCTAATGGCATCTCGGTCTACTTCTCGATCGCCCGACAACAGTTTCCAGGTGCGCGGCTGATAGTAGATGGACTTACTCATGCTGCCATTAGACTCGACTGTAAAGTGAAAAGATTCGCAGATATCGAGAATAAACAGCGCATCTTTTCGCATATCAACCCGCATAGTGTAGGTGCCAGGGGCAAGACCCACTTGAGGCAGATCCACCTGAATCTCGTGATAGCCCACAGACACGTTAAACACCTGTTTGTCATTAGAGCCGCCCATATAGACGATCGTTTGCCCTTCCTTCATCAAGGAAATGCGCAGGTTGAGAGTGGCGATCGCCACCTGCGCAAAAAACTGGATGCAGATCCGTGCCGGATCGCCTGAAGTCAGAGTTTCTAGCGCTTGACCCGATGGATTTTTAAAGCTCAGCGTTACCAGATCTAGTCCCAATGATTCCGATCGAGATTTGCGGGGAAACTGCATCACCCCTGCGGTTTTGCTGACGTTCCCTGAAAATAGATCTGCCTCGTACTGCGCCATCACGGTCTCGGCATTGCCTGTCGCCACGCCATGCCCTTTGTGCAGATAGATAGCATCCTGACACATCGACAGAATCGCTTGGGGATTGTGCGACACCAGCACGAAAGCCGTCCCTTGCTCCCGGAGCTGATGCAGTCGCCGATGGCACTTGCCCAAAAACTGAATGTCGCCCACCGCCAACACTTCATCGATCAGCAAAATTTCTGGATCGGTATGAATGGCGCAGGCAAACCCCAGGCGTGCCCCCATGCCAGAGCTGTAGGTTTGCACTGGAGCATCGATCGCCTCCCCAATTTCAGCAAAATCAACGACCGCCTGAAACCGATCCTCGATCTCCTGAGTCGATAGCCCCAGAATCGACATGTTGGCGTAAATATTTTCTCGCCCCGTCAGCACCGGGCTGAAACCCGCTCCCAAGGCAATTAAAGGCGCAACGCGTCCCCGCACTCTTGCCGTTCCCGCATCTGGCTTGATCAGGCCACTAATGATTCGCAGCAGGGTCGTTTTGCCGCTGCCGTTTACTCCAATTAGCCCTAGCCCCTCGCCCCGCCGCAGCGTCAGATTTACGTCCTTAAGCGCCCAAAATTCGTTGGGGCGCAAGACATCGCTTTTGCGCTTACCCGTCAGCTCTGAGCCAATGTCTTGAATGCCGTAGAAGAGCGATCGCTTCAAGCTGCGACAAAACTTTTTAGAAACCCCCTGCACCGAAAGCACAACGTCGCTGCTGGCAGAGGTAATTTCAGAGGGCGGCTTTGAGCCATTAGAACCGTTAGAACTCAGGCTTTTCATCAGGCACTCATCCGCTCAATCACAAAGGGCAGCGCTACCCGATACACCAGCCATGCCAGCAGCAGCCCCAGACCTGCCACCCCACTTGCCAACCAAAAGCTCTGGGGATCGGTGACTCGACCCAAGATTGCCAGATCTCGCACGGCTGAAAGTAGGGGCGTTGCAGGGTTAAGGCGAACAATTTGGGCAAAGCTGCCCTCCTGCGGCAGAGGGTAAATGACGGGCGTAAAAAACAGCCAAACGCCCGTAGCCAGAGTTAAGCCTCGCGTCACATCCTCATAGAGTGCGGCGATCGGAGCCAGCAGCAGCCCCACCGCAGTTCCCAGAGCAATAAGGTGAAGCAGCGCCACGGGAGCCAAAATTACTGTCCAAGCGATCGGGATTTTGAACCAGAGAAAGAGTCCTATGATCAAAATCAGCTTAATGCCAAAGTTGAAGCCGACTTGACCCAGCTGGGACAAGATAATTGCCTCACGCGGAAAGTTAATCTTTGCCAGCATCGGCTTAGCGGCAGCTACGGCTTGAATTGGCCCCACTACCGCTTCGGTGAAAGTTTGCCACAGCGCCATGCTAAACATCACGTAAGCGGGGTAGGGTATTGCCGTTGCGCCTACATTTAAGACATTGGCGTTACTCGCTAGAGTTAAACCTAGTGCGGCGGCGATCGGCGGCACAAACGCCCAAAAAATGCCCAGAAGCGATTGGCGATACTGCGTATTGATGTCTCGCACCAGCAGCCGCCACGCCAACTCCCGCGATGCCATCAGATCGCGTCCCATGTCTCGGAACAGCCGTAAGGGATGACGGAGTTGACTTTCAGATGTATGCGTAATCTCAGATAGATGCGAATGCCTTGGCATGAATAACCTTTCGCCCCAGCGACCCACCCAAACTGTAAAGGTCGTTTACGTGGAAATACAAGGGCTAAATCTTACCTTCATAAAACCACTACTTAAGCTTTATATTGAACCTCTTGCAAATTAGGTTTAGTGAAGCTGCGCCCCCACTAAACCTAATTCCAAAACTTTAATTTGCAAGAGGTCTATTCAAAATATTCAGATCTAGTGAGAGGGGTATGGCATTACGTAATTAAGTTAGGACGAGTTATTTTTTGAGAGCCGCGCTCCGCGCGGCTCTCAAAAAATAACTCGTTGGATCTAAGCGCGTAGCGCTATATTAGAAAATCTTCTCGGTACAAATCTCTTCAGTACGCCGCCAGATTTTAATCGTTTCATCAGCACTGCCGCTGACTAGCCTCTGTCCATCGGGGCTAAAAGCGATCGCATTTACCCCCCAAGAATGCCGCAACAGCGCCAGACGACTCCCTGACGCTATGTCCCAAAGCTTGATGCTATTGTCTTCGCTGCCGCTAGCAAACAGCTTTCCCGTCGGGTGCATCGCTAGACAGTTGATTCGATCGCGGTGTGCCGAAATTACCCGCAACTGTTCCCACTGAGAATCCCACAGCTTGATTGTTCTATCCCAGCTTGCAGTAATCAAAACAGAGCCATCTGGCGTTAGAGTCAGGGCGCTAACGCGATCGACATGCCCTCTCAAAGTCCGAATCACCTGACCATTGCTTAGATTCCACAGCCGAATAGTCTTGTCGTAGCTGCCGCTGATGAGCTGTCCTTGAGGATGAATCGCTAAGGCGCTGACTCGCTCTTGGTGCTGAGCCAGGTTGGCGAGCAGTTCATTTGTTTCTGGCTCCCAGAGCTGAATCAGCCCGTCGCCACTGCCGCTGGCTAGCAAAAAGCTTTGCGGATCAAAGGTGACCGCTGAAATCTCCCAGCCATGACCGGGCAGCGTGCTAATGAGCGTCAGTTTTGCCAAATCCCACAGCTTAACGCTGCCATCGCTGCTGCCGCTGGCCAGAATCCGACCGTTGCGGCTAAAGGCAAGGGCGCTAATGCGGTCTTGGTGCCCCAAGGTTGAGCCACTGATATTTGACCAAAGATTTGACCACGATCGCCCCCCAAAAGTGTGCAGCAGTTCTCCAGAGTCCAGCCGCCATAGCTTGACGGTTTTGTCTCGGCTGCCGCTGGCTAAAGTGCGACCGCTAGGGCTAATGCTCAGTGCCGTGACTTCGCCCTCATGCCCGGTGAGGGTGCGATCGCAAATCCATAACCCGGACGGATGGCTGCTCTTAGTAGGCTGACTCCGAGCGGCAGGTAGATTTTGCAGAACTTCAGCGGCTGACTGGTAGCGCTGGCTCAGACCTCTTTGCAGTAGCTTATCCAGCACTTTTCGCAGTCGGCTGGTGACAGGTTGGGTGAGATACTGCCGCCATACCCACGCATCCTCGCTCACCGAGTAGAGATCGAAGGGGTGAATTCCTGTCAGTAGGTGAACGCAAGTCACGCCTAGGCTGTAGAGATCGCTAGCAAAGACTGCTTTACCCATCGCCTGCTCAGGAGCCACATATCCGGCGCTGCCAATCAGAGTTCCGGTGCGGGCAGTCGTTTTCTCAGCATATTTGGATGCGCCAAAATCGACTAGCACCAACTTACTGCCCGATCGCGGACGCACAATATTTTCAGGCTTAATATCTCGGTGAATCACCTGGCGGCTGTGGACAAATTGCAGAACGGGCAGCAAATCTGCCAATAGCTCCCAGATTTGAGCTTCACTCCAGGTGTCCTCCTTCTCCAACACCTGCTCTAGGTTCTGTCCTTCTATGTACTGCTGAATTAAGTAGAATCCATCTTCCCATGCCAAATGATCCAAGAGCCTAGGGATCTGCGGATGCTGTCCTAGTTCTGTAAGCTGAGCCACTTCTCGCTGAAATAAATCGCCGATCCGAGGAGCGCCGGGACTGTTGAGTCCTAAACTACGCGGCAGGATCTGTTTGATGACACAGCGATCGCTCTTCTGCCCCTGCTTATCGATCGCCAGAAAAGTTCTACCAAAACCACCTTGTCCAATCACTTCTAGAGCTTGGTAGCGATCGCCCACCCATAGCTTCGCTCCACAGTTTTGACAGAATTTTGCATCCTCTGCATTACGAGGCTTCTGGCAAACGGGATTCAGGCAATAGCTCATACAGGGCGATCTCTAGAGGCTCAGCTCTATCTTGACACTAGCTACATAGCCTAGACACACAAAAATATCACCCTTTAGGGGGATAGTATTGCGTCAGCGAGATCGCTATCCTAAACACTATCTGATACCTAAGCAGTTTGTTCGCCCGACAGGAGACTGTCGGGCTTTTTGTTGGCACTCTTTACGGAGTTGGCTTATTCAATTGGTTGCTCCGAACTTATCATAAATTTGGGTCAGAATAAGGCTTCAAAGACGTTTGACAAAGAATTGCCCCTATGGAAGTTATAGACCTACGTAATTGAGTTAGGACAAGTTATTTTTTGAGAGCCGCGCTCCGCGCGGCTCTCAAAAAATAACTCATTGGATCTAAGCGCGTAGCGCTATACCAAGCAGCTGCTCACCAAGACGATATGACGCTTGCAGCCAAGCCTTGTTCCAGGGAAGTTTTGGGGCGTAGAAATTAATTGCTAGCGATCGCCTGAAACAGTTCTGCGAGCGACAGTTTTACGAGCGACAGTTCTACGAGCGATAGTTCTACGAGCAGGGCTGCGCTACTCTCAAAGGCTCGGAAAGAGCTTCGGCGATCGCTAACAAGCTTTTGGCATCGCTCACCATCCAGGCATGTCCTCCCACCCACACTTGGCGATTTTTGCCAACGGGCATTTCCGAGCTATTAGCCGGGACGATCATAGAGTCGAAGGGAGTCCAGATGGAGGTGAAGTTGAGCTGCTCTAGCTGCCAAGCATCGCGGTTAAGGTCGTTCAAAAATTCGCTGTTAACTCGCATCTGGCTGGCACCTAGGTTGGGACGCAAAAGCGCTGACCAAGTGCCGTTGTGGGGCGAGGCTAAAGTCACAAGTCGCTGCACTTTCTGCAATCCGCCTAGCCGCTGCACATAGTAGCGGCTGATGATTCCACCCATGCTGTAGCCCACCAGATCGATTAATTGATCAGGCGCAAAAGTTTTTTTGACGTAAGCCGCCACCTGTTCAGCCAAGCAATCTAACCCAACATCACCATTGCTTGGCACCAGATCGATCTCATAAACTGACCAACCTAGGTTTCTGAGAGCTGGAGTCAGAGTCTCAAAAATAGCGCAGGTATCATCAATTCCATGAATCAGGACGACTGGATTATGGCGCATAGGTTGCACAAATTGACTGAAAGGCTTAATTATTTTTACTGTTCTCTCTGACCACCGTTCTTTTCTACCATAGAGGGAAACGATCGCCTCTCAGGGGGCTTGTGGACAGATCTTGAAAACGTCTACCTATTAACCGCTGCGAATTTCGCACATGATTTTTTTGAAGGCGCTCCGCACCCTTTCAGAAAAATCATACCCAGACTAAGCGATGCCGACCGCTATAGGTTTGTATTCACTAGCACTTCACCTTTTAGCATCCGCTGAGCAGCATCCAGCAATCCTTCCTCTAGGTAGGGCTTGGTGAAGTAGCCTTTTGCCCCCAACTGCACAGCCATCTGGCGGTGACGATCGGCTCCTCTAGAGGTCAGCATGGCGATCGGCAGGTGCGCCAGCGCCGGATCTTTTTGGATGCGGGAAAGTAGCTCTAGCCCATCCATGCGCGGCATTTCGATGTCGCAGAATACTAGGTCGCAGGGCAGACCCGATCGCAGTTTCTCCCAGGCTTCCTGTCCGTCGCGAGCTTGCTCCACCCGATAGCCCACTTTGTTGAAGGTCATGGAGAGTAGCTCTCGCACCGTGATTGAGTCGTCCACGATCAGCACCGTCGGCTCTGTCTTCAGGTCGGCAGGCTCAGGCGGCAGTTCATCGCTCTTATCCCAAAGCGAACTACCTGCCTCTCTGCGGATGCGGCCTTCGGAGAGATCGATCAGCTCTAGCACATCGGCGATCGGCATAATTCGACCATCCCCTAGAACCGTTGCTCCGGCAACGCCGACAGGTTTTGGCACAGGACCTTCAAGCTGTTTGATCACAATTTCCTGTTCGCCCAACACCTGATCGACCTGGAGCGCCAGATAGTTACCTGCGCTGCGCAGGACGACGATCGAGATAATATCCTCTTCTTGATTACCGCCATAGACGCTACCCCGACCCAACATCCGGTTATAGCCCAACAGCGTCGAGAGCGACTGGAACGGCAGCAAGGCATCCCGCCAATAAATGCTGGTTCCCCCCTGCTCATCGGTTTGAATGCGCTCTTTGGGCACGTCTAGCATATCTTCTACCCCATCCATGGGGAAGGCAACCCGCGCCCGATTGCTGATGCAGCACAGCGCTTTTGAGATACTGAGGGTCAGGGGTAGCCGAATGGTGAAGGTGGTGCCTTTACCGATCGTCGAGTCAATGCTAATCACCCCGCGAATCTCATTCAGGTTGCTTCGCACCACATCCAACCCTACGCCACGTCCCTTCAAATCGTCCACTTGGTCAGCGGTGCTAAAGCCATGATGGAACAGCAGATCGTACACATCCAATCGCGTCATTTCTTTCGCTTCGGCTGGAGTCACTAGCCCCCTCGCCACCGCCTTAGATTTAACGTAGTCTGGGTCGATACCGCCGCCATCGTCGCTGACAGAAATGATGGTTTGGTTGCCTTGATGAAAAGCCCGAATGGTGATCTTTCCGGTGGGCGGCTTACCGCCAGCAACCCGCACAGCCGGAGTTTCGATCCCGTGCGCCACGGCGTTATTGACCAAGTGCGTCATGGGATCATAAAGCTGTTCCACGATCATCTTGTCAATCAGCGTGTCGCGTCCTTCAATGTGTAGCTCTGACTGCTTGCCATACTTGAGGGAGTTGTCGCGTACGCCTCTGGGCAGGCGATCGGCTGTTTGGGCGAAAGGCACCATGCGCGATCGAGTCAAACCTTCCTGAAGCTGAGTAGTAATCTGCCGGAAGTTCCGAGTGACCTGGTCGCTTTCCTCTACCACGAAGTCAATGTCTGATGCCGACTCCCGTACTCGAACAATCAGCTCAATCATTTCCTGCGACAGCGTATGGAAGCCTGTGAAACGATCCATTTCCAGGGCATCAAAACTCGCTCCTGTGGCGTGGTTTGAGGGCGCTGGAGCAAAGCTGCTCTGGGGCGAAAGATGGTAGCTGCGGCGGTTCGACAGGAGGGAGCTTTCGAGGAGCGATCGCTCATATAAATCTCGCATTCGCTGCCCGACATCACTCAGCTGCTGCACCTGATACAGCAAGTTATCCAAAAACTGGCGCAGTCGCTCTTGGGCTTGCTCCAGGCTATTACGGTTCACCACCATTTCCCCAACCAGGTTGTTCAGGTTATCCAGGTGCTTTACCGACACCCGCATGGTTTGGTCACTGAGGACGTTACGGCGATTGGTGCGACGGTTGGCAGGAGTTGAAGCCTGACGATTGCTCCTTTGAGCAGAGGAGCCGCCCAGCTTTTGCTTGACATCTTCCAGGAGATCTTCTAAATCGCCGAACTCGTCTTCTGCTTCAGACGACTCTGTGATCTGACCTATCTGTGAGGAGGCGATCGTCTGAGAAGAGGCATGGGATGGTTCTTCGCCCAACATGGCTTCTAGATCAGCAAAGTCATCTTCCTGCACAGCAAGTTCAGCGTTTGCCTGAGAGACTTCGCCCAAGGCACTGTCTTCTAGCATGGCTTCCAGGTCAGCAAAGTCGTCTTCTGTGTCTAGGGTGATTTCTTCCGACAATGACTCTGATAGGCTCATCTCCGCATCAGGCATTTCGTCTTCAGCAGATTCAAATCCTTGGATGTTTTCCTGTATGGAAACTTCAGGGTCTATTGCAAAAAAGGGATCAAAATCCGCCTGCTGGATAGACTCGCTGCTAGAAGCTGCATCAGGTTCCAGCAGATCAATTGGCTCTAGCGTGTCGAAGATCTCAGCATCAGAGGCTTCAGTATCAGATATTTCAACATCGGAGGCTTCAACCAACGAGCCGGAAAGGGCGATCGGCTCTGGTTCTGGAAATGTTATCCAATCTAAATCTGACGAGTTTGGCTCAGATGGCTCAGTGTCTTCATCAGGCTCATGATGATTGAGTTCAGCCCTGTCTGACCCGCTGCCCACCTCATTGCCATCAAAGCTGAAGTCGAACGGTGCAGCTTCTACGTCAACAGAATTCTCTGAGCCAAAGATTGCATCTAAGTCTGAAGCTGAGCCGTCTAGCTCTGAGCTATCTAGATCTAGGCTATCTAGTTCAAGGCTGCCTAAATTAGAGGTCAGATCACTCTGTTTGAAGTCTTCTGAAACATCCTCTAATACTGGCGTTGGCAGATCCATCGACAGGTCTAGAGAGAAACTTGAATCGTCATCTTCTAGGAAATTCGATAGATTCATTGCCGATGACTGATCGAGTTCATCTGCGATCGCCCCCTCGGCAGGTTCACTCTCAAAGAAAGGATTTAGATCTAAATCATCGACCTGTTCAGCTTGATCCGCGCTGTTGAAGTTCTCAGAGCCAAAGTTCTCAGAGCCAAAGTTCTCATCAAAGTTCTCAGGGCTAGAGCTGTTCAGATCCGCACTTGTCGAGGGGTTTTCAAACCAACTGAACTCTTCAGAAGTTGATAATTCAGTCGTTGATCCTGCTTCTAGAGGAAGGGCGATTGCGGCATCTTCCCAGGGGTCAGCTGGCAAATCCAAGCGGCTCGATTGCTCAGTCTGAGAGAGACTTTCTAGTTCAGGCTCTTCAAAGCTGTCTTCAAACAGTGAACCCGATGTCAGCGCCTCGCCGAAAATGGCATCTAGCTCGCCCAGTTCAGAGGCTGCGGTGTCAGCAGGCAAATCTGTGGTTGGAATATCCTCTAGACCTGCCATCAAATCATCAAGGTTCTCAAAGGCATCCGCATTTCTGGAACCTGTGGTACTTACTCCAAACAGATCCTCTTCCGTCTCGTCAGGTTGGGTGGAATTGCCAAACAAGGCATCCGCAAAGTCTTCTGGCTGGGACGAATCAATCTCAAATTGCAGCTCATGACCTGATGCTTCGATCGTCTCAAACAGTCTATCCGTCTCAGACTCGTTACCAGCAGGGTCGGACGATTGTGAAATATTGAAGGACTGAGAGGAGCTTTCCAGCAGTCCTGACAGGTCTTCTTCTTCAAACCCATCCAGTACCAGATCTTCTACGCCGTCTTGGTCAAACAGAAAATCAGAAAAATCGTTGGATGCGCCCACCTCTGACGTTTCCGAAAACTGCTCAGTGGCTCTATCAACTGGCTCTTCTTCCCAAGACAGTCCTAAGTTAGGAACTTCGCCCTCAAACAAATCTGCCAAAGAGTTGAGTTCGATCGCACTCATTTCAGATCCCAGGTACTCGTCCCCTTCCTGGAGGAGCGAGCTGGAAGAGTTGAGGTTGCCGCTTGCTTGAGGTAGACCTGATTCTTCAAGGGGGAGCAAAGAATCTGATGCCATCTCCTGCGTTGTATTTGAGGAGAAATCAAGGGCGGAGAAATCGAGTTCTGCCCTCTCAGCTTTGGGCGATCGCAAATCAAAATCTAACCCCTCTGCTTCTTGAGAATCCAGGGTAGAAGCTGGGAGCACATCCGATTGATCTCGCTCGTTTGGCAGCTCAGGTGGCTCAGGATTGAACCAGTTGTCTGATAGCGGATCGGACAGATCGGCTTCAAACGGTGATGGGGTTGAGGAATCCGCGAAGTCAGAGAAGTCGTCGAAGATAGATGGTTCGTTCAGATCGCTCAGCGGCTGAGCAACATCGACGGCTGCCAGCAAATCATCAAAGGTATCCGTAATCTCGTCCTCGGCTTGAGGAGGCATCAGCTCTAGTAGAGCCTGACCTGCTGTAATTGCAGCCTGATCGCCCACTAGCACCTGCTCTTGGGCGCGTTTAATCTCTTTGATAACAACAGGAGCCAGAGTCCGATACGTATTGTCAGGATTGCCGATCGCTCCTTCAGCCATTCCTAGCAGCGTGCACCAGTTGGGCAGATCGAGCTGTTCTCCGAGCCGCGACAGGGTGCGGCAGATTTGCTGGAGCCGTTGGCGGCTATCGGATGTGTCCGCCTGTTTGAACACTTGCAGCATCTCCCGCAGCTGTGCTGGCACATCGCTTTGGAAGATGAGCTGAAGCGCACTTTCTTCACGGGCGATCGCAGGCGGCTTGGGTGCAGGTTTCACAGGCGCGGCAATCGGCAGCTCCAGATCTTCTGGAAGCGCACTGCCCGATTGACTCACTAATAGGGTCAGGTGTTGACCGAGTTCAGCAAACACTGGCTCTACTTCCGCCATGGCTTCTTGAGCGCGATCGTCCGTCAAGCCAAACGGCCCCTGAAGCTGATCGACCAGCTCTTGCAGCGTATCAAAGACTCTCAGAAACAGGGACTCAAGGCGCTGATCAACCTTGACTGGGCATTCCTTCAAAATTTTGAAATAGTCTTCCAGCCGATGCGCCGTATGCTGAATGCTAGTCAGCCCCAACATGGCAGCTCCACCCTTGACAGAGTGCGCCGCTCGAAACACTTCACTCACCATTTCTGGATCGGCGATCGTGCTCTGGAGATTCAACAACCCTTGCTCAAGGGTATTGAGGTGGTCTTTTGCCTCCTCAATGAAGTAGCCCATGATCCGCTGTTGTTGTTCCGACAGCATAGCCTTGTTCCTCTGTGATGATGGTGGGCGATCGCCCTTAGCTAAAACTTACCCAATCCGACTGCATAATCTGCTCGCCAGGTCTTCTCAACCGTCAAACTTTCTCGACTCTAAACCGTTCTACAGAAGCCAGCAGATCGCGGGCAACCCCCACCTGGTTTTGCAGTGAACCGGATACCCGCTGCGCTTCCTGAGAAGTCTCTTGGGCGGTCAGCTCCACTGACTGCATCACCTGCGCCACGTTGCGAGAGGTTTCGGTTTGCTCGACTGTGTCGGCGGTAATCGATCGCACCAGCACGTCAATCCGGTTAGAAACCTGAATGATATCCTCTAGCGATCGCTTCGCCTGTTCCGCCAATCGCGTGCCCTCAATTACTTGCTGCGTCCCTTCTTCCATGGCCGTCATCACCGACCCTGTTTCGCCCTGAATCTGCAACACGATTTGCTCAATTTCTTTGGACGCTTTTGCCGCGCGATCGGCCAACTGCCGGACTTCATCTGCAACAATGGCGAAGCCTCGACCTGCCTCACCTGCTCTCGCCGCCTCAATACTGGCGTTTAAAGCCAGCAGGTTCGTTCGAGAGGCAATTTGCGAAATCAGGGCCACAATCTTCGAAATCTCCTGGGAAGATTCTGCGAGTCGCTTCACCTTGCGAGTCGTTTCAGCAACCGTTTCGCGGATCTCCAAAATACCCGACACCGTGCGTTCTACCGCCTCACCGCCTTTAAGCGCAGTTGCCGATGCCGATCGCGCCACTTCCTCTGCCTCACGGGCGCTTTCAGCCACCCGTTGAATCGAGTCCGTCATCACCTGCACCGAGTTGAGGGTAACGGCAAGCTCCTCGGCTTGGCGTAGAGCGTCCGATGAGAGCGATCGGGCAAAGATTTCGTTCTCAGTGGAACTTTTCGTCACCTGCCGTGCCGCCATTTTCACCTGCTGCACAATTTCCCGCAGGTTTTGAATCGTCAGGTTAAAGGAGTCGGCAACTGCGCCCAGCACGTCTGCCGTCACCTCAGCCTGCACCGTCAGGTCACCTCTCGCCGCGCCTTCCACGTCATCTAGCAAGCGAATCACCTGACGCTGCAAATCTTCTTTTGCCTGCTCCTGCTCTTCTGCCTTCCGCTGAGCTTCGCTAGTCGTCGTCAAAATCACGCGCGCCATCTGATTAAAGCCCGTTGCCAACTGACCAAACTCATCTTCAGAATGGACGGTTGCTCTTGCGTTGAGGTTGCCCTGAGAAACTGCATCAAACTGATACTGCAAGTCGGTCGCCGTCTGGCGAACTTGCTTGGTCAAAAATCCTCCTAAGCTGGCCGACACACCAAATCCTGCCAAGCCAGCCGCAACGCTCATCAGCAAGCCTGCCGGAGTCAGGTAGGGCAGCACGGTTTCCTTGCGCTCTTGGGGCACAGTCGTAGCAAAGCCAAAATAAACGGTCGCGGCTGCCAGCGCCGAAACCACCCCAGTGGCTCCTGCGATAATCCATTTCTTAGTGACTAGGGGGGCATTTTCTAACGGAGCCGCCCAGCCTTGATCCAGACTGGCATCAGGTTCAGCGCGTCCGTCGGAGGGGGCAAAGGATGGCAAATGGTCGGAGGTGGTTGAAAGCGGAAAGACCTCATCTTCTCGAATAACCGAATTATCACTGCCGCTGTCGCCAAAGTCGAAACTGACAGCGCTGTTGGTTAGTGAGGCGCTTGCCGAGGAGTGCATTCCAGAAGTGCCGATCGAAGGACTTGTAAAATCCACGGAGTTATCGGATAGGTCAAAATCAGGCAAGCTGCCGAGATCGTCAAACTCATCAAATTCATCTAGGAAATCAACGTTACTGCGTCCACCAGAGATACTGCTGCTTGAGGCAGAGCCTTGGTTTGAGGCAAAGCCCTGTTCTTCTAAACCTTCGAAATTGAAGCTATTGCCGCCTGAAACGAAGGTATGATCCTCTTGCTCGTAAAGATTCTCATTGTAAGAAGATTGAGAATCATCATTAGAAAGGGGTGGCGAAGCGTAAGTTTGCGCATCATTCATGGGTGAAGAATCTAGCTCCTCTGCCCCCATGAACAGCGTGGCATCTTCAGCAGAACGTAAATTAAAGCCTCCCCGCGATCCTTCGCCATAGGGAGATGAGGGCGCTATGTCGTCTAGGGGCGGAAAGCTCGTGTCATCAAAGTCATCTAGCTCATCCAGCGAGAAGGGGGCATCGCTAGAGCTAATATCCGTGAAGGATTGAGCGGTGGTAAAGGGCTGGTTAGCCTCTCCGTAATCTTGAAAGGGGGCATCTGTTTCGGCAAAGGGGTTGGCAAAGGGAGACTCTTCTTGGGTGTCAAAGGGATCGTCCCGGTCAGGATTGCTTTGATAAGCACCTGCATTGCCTTCATCCAGACTCAGATCGGCAAAATCAAAATCATCGACTGGCTCTTGAGGCTGGCTAGGTTGGGCAGCTGGGTTGAACTGAAAAGGCGATTGAGAATCAAGGGTGCTGACAAAGTCTGAATCAATATCTGAGAAATCGCTTGCCGAGAAGTCTGGTTCCGCAAAGTCTTTGTCAGAAAAATCTGCATCTGCGGGATTCTGATGCATAAAATCTTGATTAGAAATCCCGCGATCGGCGAAGTCTTGCTCAGAGAACGGCTCAGCCTCAGCCTGCTGACCTGCCTGAGGGTCGAAACCATCCGCCGTGACAAATTGGTCGGCATAGGTCAAGCCATTGTTGGCGTAGTTAACAAATTCGACATCGTCGGTCAGTTTGAGAACCGATTGATACTGTTCACAGGCAATAGCAAACTGCTGAAGCCCATAGCAATAGATATGCCCACGCAGCAATCGGACGCTCGGATCGCCTGGATGCATCTCGACTAACCGATCGATAATTGCCGCTGCTTCCTCATAGCTGCCAAGCATGTAGGCTCTTTCGGCTTGTTGATATTCACTTGCGAATCCGGTGACTGATCCCATTTAGTTTCTCCTGCCCATGCAATGATCCGAGTTATCTGAATTTGAATGGTCTGAATCTGAGTTGTTTTAGGGTTGCCTTCTGAAAACGACAAGCGTCAATCTGTTGGCAAGCTAAGCTGCTGGCAAGCTAAGCTGCTGGCAAACAATGAGCACTTAAGCCGCCCATCGAGCTGAGCGCAAGATTGCTACCTGGTCGAGCAGCCGAAGGTGACGATCGCTCTCCCGTCCTTGCGTCCATTCTCCCCGCAGAAAAGGTGCCATGCCGTCGGGGACGTTTGTGGGAATTTGAATTTCTTCAATATCCAGCCAGTCCATCCCCACAATCCGATCGATCGCCAGCCCTAACATTGTGTCCTGATCTTCCACAGCGATCACAGAAATTTCTGGGCGATCGGTACTCAATAGTATCGGGCTTCCTAAAAACTGTCCCAAATCTGCAACCCAAATCACACGGCCCCGCACATTTAGCGTACCCAGCAGCAGAGGAGAAACATTGGGAATAGGGGTAATGCGATCGGGCGGCGATGAAATCACCTCTCTAATTCCAGTTGCAGGCAAAGCAAATTCATCTCCTGAAGCCACAAAAAACTTGAGATGAAGCTCACCCTCAGGACTTTCTAGCTCCTGAAGTTCGGGTGCCTGATCTTGACCTCTTCCCGTTGAAAAATCCAAATTCCCAATCATGAATCTAACCTACCTACGCAAGGGGACTATTGCGATGCTTTCATCCTTAAGCTACCCCTGTAATAGAATTCCATAACACTTTATGATGCAGGGTCTATTCTTAACTTAATCTTTACAGCGGTTTTGTTAAGTTTACTTTCTCAGGAGTTGCTTGACGGTTCCGACTAACTCAGTGGGTTGAAAAGGCTTGGCAATATAGGCATCTGCACCTTGCTTCATGCCCCAGTAGCGATCGAACTCTTCTCCTTTGGAAGAACACATGACAACGGGAACATTTTGAGTCTTGGGATCAGCCTTGAGCCGACGACAAACCTCGTAGCCATTCATGCGGGGCATCACAATATCTAGCACCACCAAATCAGGGCGCTGACCCTGAATTTTTTCCAGCGCCTCCATACCATCACTGGCAACCGTAACACTTAAGCCGCTCCCCCTCAGCAGATCGGTGATCATTTCCCGCTGGGTAACACTGTCTTCCACCACTAAAACCGTACTCATAACGCTCTACCTGCTAGATGCGACTTAATCGGGAATAACCTGCTGGCAGTGGTTCTGTTAGAAAGGTTCCCGCTGAAAATTTCTCTGGTGGAAATACTGGCATTGCCGCTTTTAGGAATGAAATATTGTATATGAGAGCCTCTCTGCCACCCTCTTACACAAAAATTTATCCCAAAATTCAGCAGTGCCGAAATATCTATAAAAAAGGCTTTGATGAGGTCAGCAAAAAAGACAGTATGGACAGGAGCAGGAATTTTCACAAGACTTTCGCTGGGTTTATGTGGCTGATCTGGATTGCCCATGCTTCACAGTTTTAGCTCATCTTCCGATTTCTAGCTCATCTTCCAAAGCTTCCGCCAACAATTTTTCGGGTTTTGGACGGTTGAGATCGCCAATACCCACATATCTTTCCACCAGCATCAGTAGCTCTCCTTCCCCAAAGGGCTTGGTTAGATAGTCGGTGGCGCCCACCATGCGAGCCGTAACGCGATCGATAAAGCCATCCTTGCCCGTCAGCATGACGATCGGGGTGCCCCGAAACGCCGTCGATCGCCGCAGCATGGCGCATAGCTCATAGCCATCTAGCTCCGGCATCGTGATATCGCACAAAATCAAATCAGGCTTGAGCTGAAACACGAGGCTCAGCGCTTTTAGAGGATTGCTGATTGCCGTGACCTCGTAGCCATGACGATTCAAAATATCCTCCACAGATTGACGTACCGTGAGACCATCATCAATGCAAACAATTCTGGGCACCCGATCTTGATAGAGCTGCATCTCTCGCTTCTGGGCGATCGCCTCCCCGTCAGCAGGGGAATTGAGCAACTGCACCGAGCCATCCCGAATGTGAGGATATACCGCACGAGCAACGGTAAGAATATCGCGGTTGAGATAGCGCGCCATCTGACGTAGGGACGTTTTGCCATCTGCCCAGCGCTCCAAAATCTTGAAGGTTGCTTCTGACACTGTTTCTCGCAGGTGGTTGGCATCGGCGATCGCTGGACACTGATCTGGCGACTGAATGTGCGGATGAAACTGCTTCCATTCCTGAAC
Organism: Drouetiella hepatica Uher 2000/2452; assembly: GCA_019359505.1. Classification (GTDB taxonomy): domain Bacteria; phylum Cyanobacteriota; class Cyanobacteriia; order Elainellales; family Elainellaceae; genus Drouetiella; species Drouetiella hepatica. The sequence continues at coordinate 69,041 of JAHHHD010000017.1, forward strand.
CTGCTTCATGGTGCGAGCCATCATGGGCGCAATTTCTAGGGTCGTGAGCTGAGGCGAGAGCGCCGACCCTAGCTCAAACACAAAGGAGCCTTGGTGCAAGCTCAGCAAATCAAACAGCGTCTCATAGACCATGCTTTGAATCACGGCGCGTCCCTGTGCCGGGGTCAAAACGCTGTTTTCTAGCAGAGTCCAAAGATAGCCATATTCGGGGGCATTGTGGGTGGCGATCGTCGAGGCATTTGTCTGATCCACAGCCTTGTGCACTCGGTAGCGACGCAAATGATCCCGCAGACGCGAGAGGTTGCTACTGCTGCTACCCGCATAAATAATTTGACCGTTGAGAAAGAAAACAAACCAGGATTGGGAGGGCTGCGCTAAAGCCTTGCGATTACGGCTGGCAGATCCGGCTCCAAAATCGCCACTCACACCCGCGATCGAGGAGCCATGAGATTCTACGAACAGTTCGCCCGTGCGCTGACCCAGCTCAATCAGCTGTAAAATGCTGCGGATGTCGATCTCACTCAGCTTGCCCTGCATTCCAATTCAACAGGCCCATAGAAACTGCATCTGAGTCCATTCTGCCCATTTTCTCCGCGCCTTGTAACTTTCTTTGCGTTTCATATAGCTTTTATAGCTTTAGGCAACTCCAGCTTTAGGCAACAGGCTTCACACTCTGGCAACCTGACTCTTTCACAGCAGATATGGCGCTACGCGCTTGGATCTAATAAGTTATTTTTGAGAGCCGCGCTCCGCGCGGCTCTCAAAAATAACTCACCCTAACTCAATTACGTAATGCCATATGCCCTTATTTTTATTTTTTATAAGAATTTTTATGAGAACGCGCCGAATCTTAAATCAGGTTTGTTGAAGTGCTGCGATTATGGGGAACTCTGAAAATACGCTCAAATTCTAGCCCTCCGCTATTGAAAGATAATGGTACAGTTGACTGGAAATATGGCTAGACAGCCCCAAGGTGCCCTGCTCAATAGCATCTGCAAGCGATGCAGCGAAGCGATTCTAAGGTAATCGCCACGCAATAGCGATCGCCTTAGAGACAAATAGGAGTCAGATTGCTGCAAATTGAGTAGGCTAGTAGCGTTATTTCCATCAAGTAGGTCTGTTGATGAGCAGCTTTGGCTGTTGGGGTGAGTCAAGATGAATACAAGAGTCGAAACAGCCTGAGAGCTGAAAAAGCTGATTTTGGATTGAGCTTAGACATAGAAGAGGATTTTCAGCGTGCTGTATTTAGCGGAAGTACAGAGAAATCGAAGAGGAGTCATGGGGGGCGGCAGACCGGAGTTTAAGCTGCTAGCCTGTCAGCGCAGCGAGCAAACTTGGAGTGCTGTGCCCGGAGAGGAATTGATTCCAGCCCCCGACGATGCCAGCAGCTATGGCACGGGCGTTTTGGTCATGGTCGATCTGTCTGGCAGCAAGCAGGTGCAGCGTCACTCAGAAGCGGGTCGCCAATTGGTCAGCATTTTGCAGGGCTTCTCCCGATTTCAGGAGAAGGCAAAAACCCAGGAGGCAGAAATTGATCAGTGGAAAGAATCCTTAACTTATCAGAGCCAGGAACTCAACCGTCGAGAGATGGAAATGGAGGCTCGACAGGAAGAACTTCAGCAAATGGAGGCTGAAGCAGAAAAATTTGAGCAGCAGCGTCAGGAAATTGAGGCTTCCCGGCAAGAGGTCGATCGCCTCCGTGAAGAATTTGAGCGCAAGACCGAGGAGTTGCAGGGAGCCTGGGCGCATTTACGCGGCGAAACCAATCGATTAGAGGAGCGTCAGGCAGAGGTTCAGCAGTCGGTAGGTCTAGATGCTGAGCAAGTTCGATACCTGCAAGAATTGCTCGATCGTCTTTCTCAGCCTAACTCACCTACAGACTCCATCCAAGAGCAGGTTCATTCAGCAGTTGACCTGGTGAACCAGCAGCAAAGCGTTTTGGATAATCACTGGCAAAACTTGCAGCAGCAGCAAGCCTCTGCTCAGCAAATTCAGGGCGAGGTGGATTGGAAAACCCAGGAAATCCGCGATCGCTGGCACGCATGGCATCAGGCACAAACGGCACTGGAGCAAGCCAAAGCCGATCTGAGTGCCAAGACAGAAGCGCTGCGTTTGCATCAGGAATATGCCCAAAAGCTGACAGCAAGGCTGCAAACTCAGGGAGAGTTGCACCAGCAGGTCGCTCAATTGGCAGGCGCATCTGGCAAGGTGGATCTGGGAGAACTAGAGAATATGTCTCTAGAGGCGCTGCAAAATGCGGTAAGAGATCTGGAGAAAGATCTAGAGAAAATGTCTCGCTTCGTCCAAAGTCAGGAAGAAGAGCTAACGCTTCAGCAGGAGGCGATCGACGAACTAAATCAGCAGATTCAACAGGCCAGCGAATATGACCGAATGCGTCTGGAAACAGAACTTGCCGACGAACAAGACCGCTACCAAATGCTGAATGAAACGCTAGTCGGTCAGCGGCGCAATCTCCAGGAGCGGGAGGCCGTCATTAGACAGCACCAAATGGTTTTGGCAAAGCGACAGGGTTACCCGGTAGAGGGCGAAGGCAAGTCGATTGATGTGGAGCCTATCTTGGCACAGATTGAGCGTCTACGACAGCAGCTAACCCAAGAGCTACAGACTTTAGAAGAAAAAATCCAGCAGTTGCGTTTGGAGATTGATTCCCTTCAGGGCGGAGTGAACCAGCAGTCGGCAGAGCAAGAAGCCAAACGCGACGAGCTAAGGCAGCTTGAGCAGCAGCTTCAGACTCAGGTGGCGGCGGCGGCAGAGCTGTGGGGCAAGGTGAACGCCTACCAGGAGACGCTCCAGCCGATTCAGGACAGTCTGGGTGGTCTGCGACAAACCACGGAGGCGATCGTCAATGCCCTCGGTCAAGATTCAGGCGGCTCTCACCTCCAAACGGTCAATGAGCTTCGAGAAACCATCCAGCGACTTGCTCCATAGTTAAATCCGGGTAGTGGTATTTGAGTAAGAATTTTTGTTGCATGGGCAAAACTCACGCAACAAAAATTCTTACCCCTTAAGGACTGCCAAATTTTGGATTGAGAATCCAGGACTGATGGGCTTACCGTAGACTTTTGAGCTGCTGGGCGATCGCTGGAAGTCTCCACCAGGGCACATGGGGATACTCATGATGTTCCAGGTGGTAGCCGAAGTGATAGCAGGTCAAAAACGACCAGATCAATGGGCGATAGGTGCTTTGAGTACGAAAGGTATTCCAGTAGCCTCCAGCAGGTTCGCGGTGGGGCAAAAACGTCCCAAAGTAAAAGAGCTGAACGGAGCTGAGTAGCGAAGGCACCACCCAAAACCAGCGCAGGTTGTATTCAGGGATATGCAGCAGGCGGTGCATCGCGTGGTAAACCGCAATGAGACCTAGCAGACGCCACCAGCTCCAGTAGCGTTTGACAAAGTAAAAATACCAGGCAAAACCATTTTTGTGCGTGCCGTCGTGAAAATCAGGATCTTCAGAACTTGCAGGATGATCATGGTGCTGCCAGTGCGCCTTGAGCAAATACCGATAGGAAAATAAGCCGTAGACTAGCAGCGCCAGTGTCCCTACAAAGTGATTGATTTTGAGATTTTGAGGAAAGACGGCGCGATGCATCGCATCATGGGCGGTAATGAATAGCCCCGTGTACAGAAAAGCCTGCCAGATTATGGCAAAGACAGTCAAAAATGGCTGCTGCTCAGCGGTCGTCCAGTTCAGCAATAGCGCCAAGCTAACTGCCCAGAATGTGATCACAAAACTGGCGATCGCCAATCCTAACCAACCCGTTTTACGAAGACTCGATTCATGACGCATCGGCAATGCTGGGGATGCAGTCAGGATTTTTTGCGGTAGACTCACGCGGTCATCTCAGCTAAGGATTAGTGTTCACCTCGTCATTGTAAAGTAAAGTAACAGGGTAAAGTAAAGCAACAAGGTAGTTGAGCCTAGGTTAAAGCTGATCGCAGCAGATCGATCGCCTTTCATGCCATCCTGCTGAATTCTTTCCCCAGTCTGAATATTTGTAACGGTTTAGCCATCCTCTACCCCAGGAGGGCGATCGCTGAATGGTAAGCTAGCAAATGCGCTATCGCGCTTAAGAAAATGATTTATTCTAGCGGCGGAGTTGAAATGACCGGATTAAACCAGGTTCCTTTATTGCTGAGAGCTGCGCGGGGAGAAGCGCTCGATCGACCTCCTGTTTGGATGATGCGGCAGGCGGGTCGCTACATGAAGGCATATCGGGATCTGCGAGAAAAATATCCGTCATTTCGAGAGCGATCGGAGATCCCAGAAGTGGCGATCGAGGTTTCGCTTCAGCCCTGGAGAGCCTTTCAGCCCGATGGTGTCATTCTGTTTTCCGATATCGTCACACCGCTGCCCGGTATGGGGATTGACATGGATATTGCGGAAGGCAAGGGACCAATTATCTTCTCGCCAATTCGCTCCCAGGAGCAGGTAGATGCTTTGCGTCCATTGGAACCAGAGGAATCTCTGCCCTTTATCAAAACCATCTTGCAATCTCTGCGCCAAGAAGTAGGCAATCAGTCTACCGTGCTGGGGTTTGTGGGCGCACCCTGGACGCTAGCGGCATACACGGTCGAGGGCAAAGGCTCTAAAGACTATGCCGTGATCAAGAACATGGCTTTCTCTGACCCGACGATTCTGCACCAGCTTTTGGAGAAGCTCTCAGACTCGATCGCCACCTACATTCGCTATCAGATTGACTGCGGCGCGCAGGTGGTGCAAATGTTTGACTCCTGGGCGGGTCAGCTTAGCCCGCAGGACTACGACACCTTTGCCCTGCCCTATCAGCAGCGCGTTTTCCGGCAGGTGCGCCAAACCCACCCCGATACACCGCTGATTTTGCTGGTGAGCGGCAGCGCGGGCGTGCTGGAACGGATGGGACGATCGGGAGCTGATATCGTCACGGTGGACTGGACGGTGGATATGGCAGATGCGCGGGCGCGCCTCGGTTCTCAAATGAAGGTGCAAGGCAACCTCGATCCGGGCGTGCTGTTTGGCTCGAAGGCATTTATCCGCGATCGAATTCTCGACACGGTTCAGAAGGCGGGCAATCGGGGGCATATCCTCAACTTGGGGCATGGCGTTCTGCCCAACACGCCTGAGGAGAATGTTGCTTTCTTCTTTGAGACTGCTAAGCAGATTAACCAAATGGCGGTTCCGGCTTAGGCTGAGAATCTACAGTTTTTTTGAATTGAGCAAATGATGAGATGTGGGCGATTATGGCGATCGTCCACATTTTTATAGGTTGAAGTTTACAGGTTGAAGTTTGTGGATTGAGGTGAAATGAGCCAAAAACTTCAGTACAGGGTTGTAATTGAGAGAGGAGCAAAAAGTTATGGAGCATATTTACCAGACTTGCCAGGTTGCATAGCAACAGGTAAAACGAAAGAAGAGACATTAGGATTAATCAGGGAAGCAATTGAGCTTCATCTTGAAGCTTTACATCAGCAAGGATTACTGATTCTAGAGCCTTATTCTTCAGACAAACTTGTAGGGGACTAAAGTTTGTGAATGACGCTTTCAGGAAGTTTGAATGGGACGAAGCGAAAAATCTTGAAAATATTCGCAATCACAAGATTGACTTTGCTGATATCCCTGAAATGTTTGAAGGTTCAATGTTGATCGAACTTGATAATCGTATTAATTATGGCGAGGAGCGCTGGAGTGGAATCGGTTTTTTGAGAAACGGTGTAGCGGTTGTTGTTTGGACAGAACGACAAAATAATGTCATCCGAATTATTTCAGCACGAAGGGCGAACCGATATGAACGTAAACGATTCGAGCAGTACCTCACGTACTGATTGGGCAGCACTAGAAGCGATGATCGATGAGGATATCGATTATTCCGACATTCCGCCTTTGACCGAGGAATTTTTTGAGAAAGCCACTTTGCGAGTTCCGGCAACTCAAGCCCGGAATTTAATTCAGCTAGATCCGGATGTCATGCTGTGGTTTCAAGCTCAAGGTTTAGAGTACAAAGCGCTGATTAATTCGATTCTGCGCCGTCATATCGAAGGCAGTAGCGATCAGCGCATAAGCTAACGGCACAACTGCTTGTTCCTTCTATTTGTGAAAGTTGTCGCATTGTTTAATTCTCTCTTCGCCTGTGATTTGAGCTGTAGAAAGCTAACCAATCTGTTCCTCCCCAGATTGCTCCAATGATTTGCCCAAAAAAATAAACAGCCATGCCTGCCAATGCTGCTCCAAGGTTTGGTAAGTCAGGATCTGTTGGTCCCGGAAAAATCCTGTCCATTGCCCCACCTACAAATATTCCAACTGCTAATCCTACGGTTCCACCCAATGTCGCACCAAATAACACGCCCAACAGAACAATACCTCCAGCCCTGAGCGATCGTTGTAGGATTGCTGTAACCATGCCTGAAATTAAACCAATGACGAGAGCAATGCTGCTCTGAAAGAGCATGATTTTTAGTAAGAAGTCACCAGGTAATCCATAAGGTTTGGTTGAAAACCAAAGTAAACAAGCAACACTTATGGCAAAAAGCCCTACAGCCCATCTCACTCTCCATGTTCTCCAATATCTAGGCATCGCTCTATGCTCTGATGGATAAGTTCCGAGTCGTAAAGACAACTAAAGAATTCAACACTAGCTCAATACAGGTAATCTGTTAGGGTACTGGTAAATCTACCCTTGAAAGCTAGGCTGAAAAGTCAGACAGGGTTCCTTGAGGATTAGCCCCCAATCAAAAGATTCTCTAATTCTTGGTTTTCGTTTGAGCAGTGCTGCGATCGCTCACACCCCTTCAATCAGAGCGATCGTAAGAGCCATATCTGCTTATCGGCTGCTATGCCAGATTAAAACTTTCTGTGCGAGAGGCATTGGTCTTGCGGCGAATTATGATTACTGGCAAAAGAGTGGCGATCGCCATGGACATTCCGAAGGGAGCAGTATCGGTTCAGGTGCCGACCTTCAAGAGAATTTCTCATGCCGCTCCCATTAGCGACCTGATGGCCCCGGCTATGTGAGGTTGGGGGAGTAAGTTTCACCCGCAGATGTTAAGGCAATGTATGAATCAGACAGAATTGAGCTGGGTGTGCTAAAAGAATCATAGCTAATATGGCTCGAATACTCCTTGAGTAAGGTTTCAAATGAGCGTCCCCAACCGCATCTTAGTTCTGTTTGCTCATCCCGCATTGGAGCGATCGCGGGTGAATCGACATTTGATTCAGGCTTTGAAGGGAATCGATTCCATTACGATTCACGACTTGTACGAGCAGTATCCTAACCTGCATATCCATGTGAAGCATGAGCAGCGCCTTCTGCTTGACCACGATATTATTGTGTTTCAGCATCCCTTTTACTGGTACAGCAGCCCTGCCATCCTAAAGGAATGGCAGGATTTGGTGTTAGAGCATGGTTTTGCTTATGGTCATGGCGGCACAGCTCTACAAGGGAAAAAGTTTCTTTCGGTGATTACGACTGGAGGCAGTCAAGAGGCTTACTGTCGGCAGGGACATAATTTTTTCACGATTCGAGAATTGTTGGCGCCCTTTGAGCAAACCGCGCGACTCTGCGGCATGGAGTATCTGCCGCCATTTGTCGTTCAAGGGACGCATCAACTGCATGGGTCAGAGCAAATTTCCAAGCATGTGAACGATTATCACAAGGCAATCATGGCACTGCGCGATGACACGATGCACTGGGATCAGTTGCGACAGCAGAAGTTCCTAAACCACAATCTGGATCAAACGATCAGAACGCCGGAGACCTCCCAACATGCACAATGAAAACCTGTTTTTTCAGGCATTTATCTACCTGGCGGCGGCGGTGCTATCGGTGCCCATCTCCAAGCGACTGGGATTAGGTTCGGTGCTGGGATATCTGATCGCTGGGGTGATTATTGGGCCTTTTGGGCTGCACTTTGTTGGGCAAGAGGGCGAAGATGTAATGCACTTCGCTGAGTTTGGCGTCGTGATGATGCTGTTTTTGGTGGGTTTAGAACTGCAACCCTCGCTGCTCTGGCGGCTGCGGCTGCCGATCTTAGGGTTGGGCGGATTGCAGGTGGCAGTCACTAGCCTGGTGATAGGAGCGATCGCCCTACTGTTCGGACTTTCTTGGCAAATGGCGCTGGCCGTAGGGATGATTCTCTCAATGTCCTCCACGGCGATCGTGCTGCAAACGCTCAACGAAAAGGGGCTGAGCAAAACAGAAGCCGGACAGTCTGCTTTTTCGGTGCTGCTGTTTCAAGATATTGCTGTGATTCCCATCCTGGCGTTCCTGCCCATTTTGGCGATGAAAAGCAGCGCTGTCAGCCTGTTGGCGAGTCGAGTCATGCTGGTTGCGGCAGAGCCAACTCAGAGTTCAGCCTTACCTCCCTGGCAACAGGCGCTGCTGGTCATGGGCGTGGTGGGTGGCATCATCGTCGCTGGACGGTTCCTCATGCGCCCTGTGTTTCGCTTTATTGCCGCCACCAAGCTACGAGAGATTTTCACGGCAACGGCGCTGCTGCTGGTGATTGGGATTGCGCTAGCCATGCAGGCGGTAGGGCTATCCCCAGCGCTGGGAACCTTTGTGGCAGGAGTCGTACTGGCAGATAGTGAGTATCGCCATGAGTTAGAGAGTGATATTGATCCGTTCAAGGGGTTGCTGCTGGGACTGTTCTTTATTTCGGTAGGAGCTAGCGTTAACTTCAATCTGGTGTTGCAGCAGCCCTTACTGATTTTGGGCTTGGTGCTGGGGCTGGCGATCGTCAAGTTCGGTGTTCTAGTTGCCCTGGGGTGGTTTTTCAAACTGGAGTTAAGCCAAAGTTTGTTGTTTGCCTTTGCCCTAGCTCAGGGGGGAGAGTTTGCCTTTGTCCTATTCTCCTTTGCCACCCAGTCGGGGGTGCTGACCTCGGCTGTAGCGGCTCCACTGGTGGCGGTAGTGGCGATGTCGATGGTGGTGACTCCGCTGCTGATGATTGTTAATGACAGGTTCGTACAGCCTCGGTTTAATGCTCCGGCAGAGGATCGAGAAGCCGATAAGATTGACGACGGCGAAACCCCGGTGATTATCGCTGGGTTTGGTCGCTTTGGTCAGATTGTAGGGCGGCTCTTGTTGGCAAACGGTTGCCAGATTACCGTTTTGGATCACAGTCCAGGACAAATTGAGCTATTGCGGCGGTTTGAGTGGAAGGTGTTCTACGGCGATGCCTCCCGGCTTGATCTCCTGCATGCCGCTGGGGCAGAGCGAGCCAAACTTTTAGTCGTGGCGATCGACGAACCTGAAAAAATTCTGGAAGTGGTAGAACTAGCGCGTAAGCATTTTCCCCATCTCAAAATTCTGGCAAGGGCAGTCGATCGCCGCCATGCATATGAGCTAATTCGGCAGGGAGTGGATGTGATTCAGCGAGAAACCTTTGGTTCTGCTTTAGATATGGGAGTTGCAGCCCTGAAGTTACTAGGGGTTCGCTCCCACAGAGCACACCGGGTAGCGCAAACCTTCCGACAGCACGATGAAGCAGCGCTGCATGAAATGGCAGTTTTGGAAGGAGATGATGCCGTTGTAATTGCGCGATCGCGCCAGTTGGCGAAGGACTTGGAGCAACTTTTGCAGTCAGACGAAAAAGATCTGATTCAGGATGCCGACCAAGCCTGGGATATCTCAGCCCTACGCAAAGATGCTCGTTGAGCGTGCTTCACATGGCAGTCTTTAAAAGGTAAAGGTTGATTGAAGCTTACCCACAATACGGAAAATGGCAAAAATAGCTGGGTGTTTATGCGAGATTGAGCTGAAGCCTTTACGGGCAGTTCAAAAATGAATGGGGAAAACAGGTAAAGGAGGTCTCGATTCTCAAAAATGCGATCGTAATTTCAATAAATGCGATCGCATTTTTGATGCAAGGGACTTCGTTTATCGAAAATGAGGTCACATTTTCCGTATTTGCGATCGCAATTTCAATAAACGGAAAGGATCTGATGTAGCGGAGGGCTAATGCTGAATTGCGTCATCCCTCCGCTAGATCCTATTCAGGCTATCTCGTCGATCGCCCCTTAACCATTCGTCGGGCGATAGTGGGTGCTGATTGCCATCACCTTCTGCGGATCAGGGGTGGGTAAGAGTGGACTCCAAGTATCGATCGTCCGAAAGCCGCGCACATGGGATTCGCGAATGGTCGCTTGAACGGCAGCACGGGAGGCGAAGATAATGACACGAATGATCTCTCGCTCCGGGCTAGGTTCTTCCTCCGGTTGAAACGCCGGATGGTTGAAGAAATTGAATTCTCCGGTCATGACTATTACTCCTTGTGGTTTTGGGTTCGCTTGTAGAGATCTCGCTTGCCTGAACTATGGGTCAGAAATGCAAGACGAGAAGGAACCCCAAAAACATGGCTACTCACGATCGATTAACAAGTAGCGCCAAGGAGTGTAACCAGAAAGCTACACTGTTCAAAGCCCTACGGACTGCCATCCCGGTCTGTAAGGTTAGAGGTATGTCGTAGGGACCAATCTACTTCATACCTCGCCAGAGGTTTTTGGGTGAATTAAGGCTGCTGGCGCTGAGAGCAAAAAAGCAACCTTAGCGGATAACAATATAGGAAGGAGGGGGCGATCGTCAAGCTCTTTGTTGAAGAAGTTTGTTTGTGCCTTGGGAGAGGGAATGGGGAGGCGATCGGGTAGACGAGGTGATGGAGGTTGTAGCATTGGCAGATGATGGATAACTCCGGCATTTGGGGTGTTATCCCGTGTAAATGACGGATAAGCACCCCAACCTCTAGAATTAACCATCAAATATGACGGATAACACCCTAGGACTCCGGACTTAGACCGCAAAGTTTCTATCTAATTCCTCAAGAAGCGGGTGTTATCACGCAAATGTGCTTGATAATTCTGAGAAGATAAGCGCTTATCCAGCATATGTGACGTTGAATATATAGTTATCTGGATTAGTAAGGTAAGTTTTGTCAAATACTTTTTGAAGGTAATAAGCAATGTCTTGCACTCGTTCATGCGGCGAATATAGATCTGGCTCAAAATTTGGATTTGTTAAGCTTTCTGGACATACTTTCTCAGAGCGCATCATTAAGTTTTCAGTGGTTGGAGGTTATGCGATTGTCGAAGGGGACATCGTTTTAGGGTCAGTAGATGAGCTTGATCAAATAACTGAGGGCATTGGAGTCGTTGGTGCCGGAAAACGTTGGAGCAATGGAGTAATTCCTTATCAGCTTGATCCTTCATTGGTATTGCCAGAGCAAGAAAACGTAGAGCTAGCTATCCAACACTGGGAAAAAGAAACGCTCATTCGATTTATTAAGCACATTAATGAAAAGAGTTTTGTTACATTTCTATCAAGAGAAGAACAAGATCCTAATTATCGCGGTTGTAGCTCACGAGTCGGAATGGTCGGCGGCGAGCAAATAATTGAGCTTTCTGGTAACTGCGGTCTTGGTAGCACTATTCATGAAATTGGTCATGCTGTTGGGTTGTGGCATGAACAGAGCCGTAGTGATCGTGACAAGTTTGTAGAAGTCGTTTACGCTAACCTCCCAAACGATGAAGATTTTTTAGAGGCTAATTTTAATCAACGCATTTACGATGGTGAGGATTTAAACACCTACGATTATGAATCAATCATGCATTACGGTGCTTATGCCTTCGCGATCGATGAAAGCAAGCCAACCATTATTGCGCCTGAGCCGTGGACAAATAGAATTGGACAAAGAGAAGGTTTAAGTAAAGGTGATATTGCAGCAGTTCGCAGTCTGTATTCAATTAATGCAGCTATCTTGCACCCTAATGGAAAAGCATACTTTTTCCGCGATAACTTGTATAAGCGCTTTGACTTTTCATCAAACAGCGTAGATAAAACGGCTCAATTCAATGTTGATGGCTGGCAGGGGTTAACCTTTGACAAAATTGATGCAGCAGTGACCCATCCAAATGGAAAAGGTTACTTTTTCAGACGTAATCAGTTTCAGCGATATGATTTCGATAAAGCCTCTGTTGACAGAACTGCCCAGATTGGCATTGATGGCTGGTCTGGTGTGTGGAATACAGGAATAGATGCAGCTATCAATCATCCAGATGGGAAGAGAGCATTTTTCTTCCGAGGCGATCGATACCAGCGCTATGACTTCAGCAAACAGAAGGTTGATAAAGAAGCTCGAATTGCAGATGGCTGGGCTGGGCTTTGGACAAATGGAATTAATGCTGCTATTACTCATCCAAAAGATGGCAAAGGATACTTTTTCCGAGGCGATCAGTATCAGCGATATGATTTTTCTTTGCAGAAAGTAGACAAGACAGGTTCTATTGGAAAAGATGGTTGGGCAGGACTATGGCCCCGTGAGTAAAAGACTATCACGTCTCTTGAAAAATCAAAGATGGGTATCAAACACTTTTTAGTACTCGATTGTATGCACAGAATTAGTTCTCTAAAGACAAACTCTACAACAATTTTACAATGGCTAACCCTGAAACATTTTACTTTACGCTACCTTCTGGTAAACGACCAGATCTCTTTCCATTGAATGAGCAAAAACATCCTGCTTATGATTGGCTGACTAGCAATCGCGCACGGGAAAGAGGAGGAGCCGCTTCTGACGCAATAGACACTATCGTCATACATGCAACAGCAGGTTACGCAACACAGGATGCCATTGATACTTGGCGTAGGGATGGGAATGTGGCAAGTGCTCACTGGATAATACCGGATGAAGACGAGCCTAAACATGGTAACGTCGTATGGGCAACTGTTGCTGAAGCCAAAGCTGCACGCCATGTTAGAGATACAATCAATGTGAGCGAGACAGTTCTTGGAGAAGGCTCAAATGTAAACAACAGAAGTTTAGGAATTGAAATTGTTAATACACAAGATGTGGAAGAGTATCGCGATCCTTTTTCTGTTTGGCAAACCACAATGACCGCTAGAGTTGTCTTGTATGCCTGGGCTAAGTACCCGAAGTTGAAGCATGTTATTTCCCATGCCAAGTTAGATTCAACAAGGAGGGCAGATCCTGGCAAAAAATTTCCTTGGATGGAATTTCGAGAAGCAGTACTAAACTATTCTGCTCTTCCAAATAAGCCTGCGGGTGGCTAAAACCCCAAGGTATTTTGGAAGCAATTGTTAGGAGATAAAATGGATAAGGTCGCCTAGGGTTCGGTGCAGAATCCAGATAACAATCCGCTTGCACACCGACCGTTTAAAATTTTTTTGTTGAGTCCGAAAGGACTAGCGGCGGGTGAAGCGGGTCGTTACCTGACTTTAAGAGATCGATGACTCATCGGCTTTTCGTTTACGGAACGCTCGCCCCAGGTCGGCCCAACGAACACGTCCTAGCGGATGTTCCGGGAGAGTGGGAGTCAGCGACCGTCACTGGCACATTGCTTCAAGAAGGCTGGGGTGCAGCAGTTGGTTACCCAGGCATCATCTTGAATCAGCATGGCGGCGTAATCGAAGGTTTTCTCTTCAGCTCAGAGATGCTGGCTGAGCACTGGACTCGCCTTGATGAGTTTGAGGGCGAAGGCTATGAGCGAGTCCTAACGACAGTGAAGCTCAAAGACGGGACAGCCGTAGATGCCTACATTTACAAGCTTCGCACAAAGCTCTTGCACTCGTAGATGAGGGCAATCGGCATAACCGCAACGTTCCAGCAGCGATCGATTGATGCAGTGGGTGAGGCGATCGGGGAGAGGAAGGGGTCTAAAGATAAGGGGGCGATCGCTCTACCTGTCCTGTCCCAAGAGGCGATCGGGGAGACGATGGTTGAAGGGCGCGCCTTCCCCGTTCAGTCCCAGGAGGTTTGGGTTGAGGCGGTGATTGAGAGGCGATTCTCTAAAAGAGAGGCTGCGCCAACGGTTAGGGAAAAGATTAAGCGATCGGAGTGTTATCTTTAGGCAATAGTTTTGATTGGTCGATGAACGATTTAAGGGGCATTGCTAATTTCTACAATTATTGCCCCTTGTCGTAGCTGTTCTAGCGCATCAGGTAGAGTTGCGGTTAACAATTGTCGTAAGTTGCGGTTAGTAACGTTGCCGCAGGTTAACCATAAAATTTGAGGTGGTGTTCCTAAACGACAAACTAAATCAATGAAATCGCTATCTTTGGTCATAATCACAGCACTTTCGGCTCGTGCTGCTTCAAAAATTGTGATGTCTTGAGCATCTCGCAGTGACAAGTCTCGTAAAGCAGCAGCCTCTAATCCAAAAGTCGCTGACAGCCAGTTAGCCAGTGTTGGAGGAAGTTGAGCATCAATCCAAATTTTCATGCCGTCAATCTTGGGAAATCAGTACGACGGGCTGCAAAGAGCAAACAGGCTTGAATGTCTGCTAGTTCAAGGTCGGGAAAGTCTTCTAAGATTTCAGTGACGCTAACGTTCTCAGCTAACATCTCTAAGATATCGGTAACACGAATTCTCATCCCTCGAATACAGGGACGACCACCACATTGACCTGGTGTTTGGGTGATGCGATTAAGTAAGCTAGCTGCTGAGTTCATGAGGTGTTACTGTACTTTGTATGCCTCTATTTTATCGAGTAATCATGCCAAATTCTCAGGATAAAATATTGAGGCAACCTTGAAGCGAGGTCAAGCTTATGACAGTTCGACAACCTCGATATAGCTAAAGAAAAGTTTGCTCGGCGTGACGATGAGATTTATGAATCTCAGGTGCGATCGCAAGTCGAAGAAGGCAATCATGGGAAGATTGTAGCGATCGATTTGAGAGAACTTTAAATTTTGTGTCAGACAATTCAGTATAAGAGGGTTGGACAAGATGACAATGGAGTTATATCAGGAGGTTGCACTAACTCGCGATTTGCCAGAGCATGGACTGAGAGCCGGAGATGTTGCAGTGTTGGTTGATTTTGTTCCTCATCCGAATAACGGTGAAGAAGGCTGTGTACTGGAAGTCTTTAATGCGATCGGTGAGTCTTTTACAGTGATAGCTGTCCCAATCTCTGTAGTAGAAGTTCTGCGTCCTGATGAAATTTTAGCAGTGCGCTCTTTGGCAAAAGCAAGTTGACGTTCAAAAGTTTAGTGGCTGCGACGGTCTAACGTAGTATCTGAGGTAGACGGGAGTCAATAGCAAATGCTAGGTCAAGGTTATCTGCCGCCGCTGATTTGAGCCGTTAGCTGGCTGCACAATTACATCTTGCAATCGCAGTTGCAGAAGGTTGGTTGAGAGAGAACCGTCCCAGCAAGTTTGGGGGTGACGGTGGTTGAGGGGCGATCGCTTTCCCCATTCAGTCCCAGGAGGTTTGGGTTGAGGCGGTGAGCGAGGGGCGATTCTCTAAAAGAGAGGCTGCGCCAACGGTTAGGGAAAAGGATTAAGCGATCGGTGAGACGGTGGATGAAGGCGATCGTGCTTGAGAAGCAAAAACTGACATTTGGTCAGCTCACCATGACCGTCCTGCGGTTATACTCAGCAGATCCACACAATGGAGCTGATCGACCCAGCCCCAATTTATCCCTGTGCTCACTGCCATGTCTAAGAGAATCTTCGTCACGGGCGCAAGTGGCTGTATTGGTCACTATCTTGCCGATCTGCTGATTCAGAAAACAGACCACGAGCTGTTTTTTCTAGTGCGCAATCCGGCAAAGCTGAAGTTTGACTACAATTCTCGCCCTGGAGTCACCATCATTCAGGGCGATCTGCGGGAAATTGAGCGCGTCGGCAGATTGCTGAAGACGATCGACCATGCGGTTCTGACGGCAACCGCATGGGGGGGCGCAGAAGAAACCTACGATACGAACGTCACTAAAACCATTCGTCTGCTGAACCTGCTCGATCCGGCGGTTTGCCAGCAGGTGATCTATTTTTCCACGGCAAGCATTCTCGATCGCCATCATCAGCCCCTAAAGCAAGCGGGCGAGATTGGCACAGATTATATCCAGTCAAAGTTTCAGTGTCACGAGCAGTTAGGGAAATTGGCGATCGCCCCTCATGTCATCACGCTGTTTCCGACGCTGGTATTTGGGGGTGATGCGCAAAAACCCTACTCTCATATTTCGGCTGGCATTAAAGACATCGTGAAGTTAGTGCCGCTGATTCGCTTTTTTCGAGCAGAGGGTAGCTTCCATTTTCTTCATGCTCAGGATATCGCCCAGGTGGTTTCGTATCTAATCGAGCATCCCATTCAAAAAGACGAACCTCACGAGCTGGTTTTAGGCAATCCGCCGCTGACGGTAAACCAGACTATTGAGGAAATTTGTGCTTACTTGAAGCAGCGCATCTATTTTCGGATACCGCTATCGCTGCAATTGGCGGACGTATTTATCAAGCTCTTTCGCGTCCAGATGGCAGAGTGGGATCGGTTTTGCTTGAGCGATCCACATTTCACCTATCAGCATCCTATTAGCCCTGCAAGCTTTGGGCTGGCTAACTACTGCACATCGGTCAGCGATTTGCTGAGGGTGAGCGGTATTTCTCAAAAAATGTGACTACTGGTCTGCCAATTGTTCACTGACGGATAGATGAAGATGGGTGGATGGGTGGATGGGTAGATAGGTAGATGGGTGGATGAGATTTTCCCATCCACCCATCCACTATTATTTGACTCATCACTATCTTGCCTGAACCAGATATCCGCACTGATGCTCGCCCCCCACCATCCAGTGGGTTCGCTCCACCTTGCAATCCTCTAGTGCCAGCTCAAACATTTCTAGCTCATGCCCACAGACGCTAGGAAACGATTCAGCAATCTGAGAAATAGCGCAGTTGTATTCCGTAATCACATAGTGTGGGGTCGCCACGTTTG
Organism: Drouetiella hepatica Uher 2000/2452; assembly: GCA_019359505.1. GTDB lineage: Bacteria > Cyanobacteriota > Cyanobacteriia > Elainellales > Elainellaceae > Drouetiella > Drouetiella hepatica. Next base: position 85,758 of record JAHHHD010000017.1, read on the forward strand.
GGAGCTCGATATTTTCGGCTAGATGCCATTCTGTCATGTAGCCCTCGGCTCGACGAATTTCTACCAAAGTCTCGACCCGCTCCTGTAGCGAACCACTGCCCAAGCGATCGCGGTACTCCAGCGCCTTTTGCTCCCACTGCTTGCGCAAAATATCGCTGAACTGTTTTTTATCTACAGTTGCCGCCAAGGTGGTCAACAGTGAAACTGCAAATTCATCGTAGCGATCGGGAAAGCGATCGCGCCCAGTCTGACTTAGCCGATAGATGTGGTTAGGACGACCCATACCCTCCTGAATCGCCTCATGGTGAATTAGCCCCTCATCTTCTAAGTCTTTGAGATGTCGGCGTGTGGCTTGAGCACTAATTTCTAGACGATGGGCAAGATCTTGTGCCGTGGCGTGACCTTGCTTCAGAAGGTAAATGAGAATGTCTTGTTTGGTGGAAGGTTGCTGCGTAGCGGTCATGGCTGTTTTAACTTCCAGGCTGTCAAAGCTTCTAGGCAGTCTTAATTCTATGGATGGACTGGCAATATTTTTGGCGATCGGCTCAGAGCGTCCAGACAAAATAGTAGACTAAAAAAGCTGGTTTTTGACTTTAACAACTTTTTCGTTGCTAAAGTGCTTTAGAATGTACTTACGCAACCGCGAAGTTGTTCTAATTATAAAGCTATTGGTCGCCCTGTCGCTCTATTGAGATAACCCCTTGAGATGAACACAACCTCACAAACCACCCAAGCTTCAGATAAAAATTTAGAGTTAATGCGCAGCTTCTCCGAGAGCTATGCCAAGCGCACAGGCACTTACTTTTGCGTTGATCTGAGCGTCACAGCTGTCGTGATTGAGGGCTTGGCGAAGCACAAAGACGATCTGGGCGCACCCCTTTGCCCCTGCCGCCATTATGAAGACAAAGCAGCAGAAGCTGCGGCAGCCTTCTGGAACTGTCCTTGTGTACCCATGCGAGAGCGCAAAGAATGCCACTGTATGCTGTTTCTCACTCCTGACAATGATTTTGCAGGTCAGCAGCAGGAGATTGGCTTTGATGAAATTCGGGCAACGACCAACCACTGCTAGTTTTCAACATTCTTGACAGGGCGGGCATCTTGTCCGCCCGCGACCCCCGGAGAGCGTTTTTATAACAAGCCTAAGTTTTTAAGTTTTAAATACCCTTTGTTAGCGATCGAGAGAACACTGTCCCCCCAATAGCCACCATGACGACAACGGTTACATCCCTAGTCAACCAACCCTACAAATACGGCTTTGTAACAGACATTGAGTCCGATGTGATTCCAGCAGGTCTGAGCGAAGACGTGGTTCGCCTAATCTCGCTGAAGAAAAACGAGCCAGAATTCATGCTGGAGTTTCGCCTCAAAGCCTATCGCCAATGGCTGAAGATGACGGAACCTAACTGGGCAGAAGTGGGTTATCCGGCGATCGACTACCAAAAAATCATCTATTACTCGGCTCCCAAGCAGAAGGAAAAGCTGGGCAGTCTGGATGAAGTTGATCCAACTCTGCTGGAAACTTTCGAGAAGCTGGGCATTTCCCTTTCTGAGCAAAAGCGCCTCTCAAACGTGGCGGTCGATGCCATTTTTGATAGCGTCTCTGTTGCCACCACCTTCCGTGAAAAGCTGGCTAAAGATGGGGTGATCTTCTGCTCTATCTCGGAAGCGATGCGCGAGTATCCTGAGCTGATCCAGAAGTACCTGGGCAGCGTCGTCCCGGCGGGTGATAACTTCTTCGCCGCCCTCAATGCAGCCGTATTTAGCGATGGCTCTTTTGTCTACATCCCCAAAGGGACTAAGTGCCCGATGGAGCTGTCTACCTACTTCCGGATTAACAACGGCGATTCGGGTCAATTTGAGCGGACGCTGATCGTTGCTGAAGAAGGCAGTTCTGTCAGCTACCTGGAGGGCTGCACCGCGCCCATGTTTGACACCAATCAGCTCCACGCGGCGGTGGTGGAACTTGTAGCACTCGACAATGCCGAGATCAAATACTCCACTGTACAGAACTGGTACGCCGGGGACAAAGAGGGAAAAGGCGGCATCTACAACTTTGTCACCAAGCGCGGCTTGTGCCAAGGCGTGAACTCCAAGATTTCCTGGACGCAGGTAGAAACCGGATCGGCGATCACCTGGAAATATCCGAGCTGTGTGCTGATCGGCGACAACTCGATTGGCGAATTCTACTCCGTGGCGCTGACTAACAATAAACAGCAGGCCGATACAGGAACCAAGATGATTCACATCGGCAAGAACACCCGCAGCACGATTATTTCTAAGGGCATCTCGGCGGGTAATTCCGAAAACAGTTATCGCGGACTGGTGAAGATCTCGCCCAAGGCAGACGGCGCGCGCAACTACTCTCAATGCGACTCTATGCTGATTGGCGACAGAGCCGGAGCCAACACATTCCCCTACATTCAGGTGCAAAATAACACGGCAAAAGTTGAGCATGAAGCCTCGACCTCCAAGATTGGCGAAGATCAGTTGTTTTACTTTGCTCAGCGGGGCGTTTCGGCAGAAGACGCGATCTCCATGATCATTAGCGGATTTTGCAAAGACGTGTTCAACCAGCTTCCGATGGAGTTTGCGGTAGAAGCCGATCGCCTCCTCAGTCTCAAGCTCGAAGGTAGCGTCGGTTAATTTCTCGTTAGGGCATCAGCTTTGTCGGGTGGGCGATGCCCGCCCAGATGGGTATAACTATGGTTCAAACACTACAAGCCAGCACAATCGACCTACAAGACCTGATTAGCAACTTCAATCTTCAAGCTATTGAAGACTTGGATTTTTTTAGGGAATGGCAGGATGATTTATCAGCTATCACGGATTTAGAAAAGCAGTCTCTGGATAAGATACGGAAAGGCTATTGGAACCTGATTAATCATCCACCTTTGCGTGAGAAGGCAATTCAAATTTCGGTGTTGGGTCCCCTTCTTTTTCTAGCTGATTTTTACCTGCCTCCTTTTCATATTCAGGCAGAGAAGGCGATCGAAATTACCGCTGAAGATAAAGGCGTAGTCATTCGCGGACAGATCGATATCTGGCTGTTGAAAGAGCAATTTTGGGCGTTAGTCATTGAGTCGAAAGAAGCCGCTTTTTCCATAGAACCTGCGCTGGCACAGCTTCTGGCTTATATGCTGGCTAGCCCTCAAGTTGACAAGCCCTGTTTTGGCTTGATTGCTAGCGGTGGCAGTTTCTGCTTCGTCAAGCTCGTTCAAGGCGAGATCAATCGATATGCCATTTCCAGGATTTTTGAGATTCGTAATCCGGGTAATGATTTGTATGATGTATTCAAAAGTTTGAAGCGGATTAGCCAAGTTTAAGTAAAGGATTAAAAGTAAGGTTAGAGCATGATTATTGACAACAGCAGCGAGATTTTAGCGGTCAAGAATTTGACTGCAAACGTGGGGGAAACGCCCATCCTCAAGGGCATGAACCTGGAGGTGAAGGCGGGCGAAATTCACGCCATTATGGGACCCAACGGCTCTGGGAAAAGCACCTTTTCTAAGGTTCTGGCGGGGCATCCAGCCTACGAAGTGACAGGTGGAGACATTCAGTTTCAGGGACAAAACCTGCTGGAGCTAGAGCCGGAAGAAAGAGCGCGATCGGGCATTTTCCTCGCCTTTCAATACCCTCTAGAAATTCCTGGAGTCAGCAACCTCGACTTTTTGCGCGTTGCCTACAACTCCAAGCGCAAGCATTTGGGCGAAGAAGAACTAGATGCCTTTGACTTTGATGAACTGATCCAGGAAAGGTTGGATGTCGTCAAGATGGATGCCAGCTTCCTCAGCCGCAGCGTCAACGAGGGCTTTTCGGGTGGCGAAAAGAAGCGGAATGAAATCCTGCAAATGGCTTTGCTGGAGCCGAAGCTTGCCATTCTGGATGAGACCGATTCTGGGCTAGACATTGATGCTCTCAGAATCGTTGCTGGAGGCGTGAACCAGCTTTCCACTGCCGAGAATGCGATCGTCGTCATTACCCACTATCAGCGATTGCTCGACTACATCATTCCTGACTACATTCACGTCATGGCAAACGGGCGCATCATTCGCACGGGCGGCAAAGAGCTGGCATTGGCGCTGGAAGATCGGGGCTATGACTGGGTTTTGGAAGAAGCCGCAGCAGGAGCAGGATCATGAGTATTCAAGTTTCCCTGCCTTCGGAAATGACCCTGACTGCCTCAGAAAAACGATCGGCTTATCTGGCAAATCTACTGAAGCTAGCTCAGTCTTCCCCCGCGAATCTTCCCTGGCTCAACGAACTGCGCGACCACGCCGCCCTGCGAGTCCAGGAACAAGCTTTTCCAACGCAGCGGGATGAAGAGTGGCGCTTTACCGATCTGTCAACGCTACTACAGACTCCATTGGAAGCTGTCACGCCTCAACAGGTCAGCGCAGCGGCGATCGCTCCCTTCGTCCTCCCTGAAGCTAGCCAGCTCGTTTTTGTGGATGGCATTTACGCACCAGAATTATCAAATACTGCAAACCTGCCAGAGACGCTGAGAGTCGGCAATCTCGCAGCGCTAGAGCGTTATAGCGATCGCCTCCAGCCTTACTTGGGCAAGCAGCCAGGAGCCGAAGAAGTGTTTACTGCCCTGAACACAGCAGGGTTGACAGATGCAGCCGTGGTTTGGGTGCCCAAAGGCGTGGCGATCGACACCCCCATTCATCTCTTGTTTCTTGCCACGGCAACTAGCGCTACTTTAATTCAGCCGCGTGTCCTGGTGGTGGCAGAAACGAATAGCGCCGTGACGCTGATTGAGGATTATGGAGCGATCGGCACAGGCGCTTACCTCACCAATGCCGTCACCGAAATTTGGATCGCCGATAACGCTGAGGTGAACCACACCCGCGTGCAGCGTGACGGACATCATGCCTTTCATATCGGCAAGACCGCAGTTTCTCAAGCCCGCACCTCTCGCTACACCTGCAATGCAGTCAGCCTGGGGGCAAAACTCTCTCGGCACCACCTAGAGATTTACCAGACCGGAGCGCAGACCGAAACCACGCTCAATGGTCTAACCCTGCTGCATGGTGAGCAAATTGGCGATACCCACAGCACGATCGCTCTTACCCAGCCCCACGGCACCACGCGACAACTCCACAAATGCATCGTGGACGATAAGGGTCATGCTGTCTTCAACGGCAAAGTATTTGTGCCCCAGGCCGCCCAGATGACCGATGCTGGACAGCTCAACCGCAACCTGCTGCTCTCTCCGAAAGCTCGCATAGACACCAAGCCGCAGCTCGAAATCGTTGCCGATAACGTCAAATGCACCCACGGCGCAACCGTCGGCCAGCTCGAAGCCGATGAGGTGTTCTATCTGCAAAGTCGGGGAATTGATGCTGCCGATGCCCGTCAGCTTTTGGTCTATGCCTTTGCCTATGAGGTGATTGAGAAAATTGCGATCGCCTCTCTCCGCCGCACCCTCTCCGACCTAGTGCAATGTCGTAGCATGGCAGTCCGCAACTAGCCTACCCTGATTCCCCTTCCGACCCATCCACCCCCTCACCTGGCTACTCATGACCTTCACCCAAGAACGCACCCTCGCCACCCAAACCCGTGCCGACTTCCCCATCCTCGATCAAGAGATTCACGGCAAGCCCTTGATCTATCTGGATAATGCGGCATCGTCCCAAAAGCCTCTGGCGGTTCTAGAGGCTTTACATTATTACTACACCCACGATCACGCCAACGTGCATCGCGGTGTTCACACCCTTAGCTCACGGGCAACCGATGCCTATGAAGGTGCGAGAGACAAAGTCGCTGCCTTCATCAATGCAGCATCGCGTCAGGAAATTGTCTACACCCGCAACGCTACTGAGGCAATCAATCTAGTTGCCTATGCTTGGGGCAACGCCAACCTCAAGTCCGGCGACGAAGTGATTCTGTCGGTGATGGAGCACCACAGCAATTTAATTCCCTGGCAGCTTCTGGCGCAGCGCACCGGAGCCGTGCTGAAGTTTGTCCAGCTTTCCGAGACTCAGGAGTTTGATCTAGAGCACTACAAGTCGCTGCTGTCAGCCAAAACGAAGCTGGTGGCGATCGTCCATGTCTCCAATACTCTGGGCTGCATTAATCCCGTTGAAGAAATCGTTCGGCTTGCCCATCAGCAGGGGGCAAGAGTGCTGATTGATGCCTGCCAGAGCGTGCCCCATATGTCCGTGGATGTGCAGGCGATCGACTGTGACTGGCTGGTGGCTTCGGGTCACAAAATGTGTGCGCCTACTGGAATTGGCTTCTTGTACGGCAAGCTGGATGTGCTGCGATCGATGCCTCCCTTCCTCGGCGGCGGTGAAATGATCGCAGACGTATTTCTCGATCGCGCTACCTATGCCGATTTGCCGTACAAATTTGAGGCAGGTACGCCCGCCATTGCCGAGGCAGTCGCCCTGGGTGCTGCCGTTGACTATTTGAATAGCTTGGGGATGGATAATATTCATGCCTATGAACAGGAGTTGACGACTCACCTATTTCAGCAGCTCAAACAGATTCCCGAAGTCCAGATTTACGGAGCACAGTCAGGCGATCGCGCTGGGTTAGCCGCATTTACGACGGGAGCGGTGCACCCCCACGATTTGTCTACTATTCTCGATCAGGCAGGCATCGCGATTCGCGCCGGACACCACTGCACTCAGCCATTGCACCGTATCCTCAAGGCGCAGTCCACTGCTCGTGCCAGCGTCTATTTTTACAATACCCCTGAAGAAATTGATGCCTTTATCCTGGCTTTGAAGGAAGCGATCGAATTCTTCGGCGGTATTTTTGGATAGTCGCATTTCTGCACAAGTCCAGCGGAAGCCAGAATGATTCTCTGGAGTGATTGCAAACATCACCACCCTCTGCCAAGCTGCTAGATGAGACGTATCTGAGACGCGATGGCGAGGAGAGCCAAGGGCAAATGATGATTAAACCCTGGATGATAATTGGTGGTATCACGTTTGCCTTGGCATTGGCGATCGGTAGCATGGTTAGACCCAAAGGTGTTCAGTGGTTTAACCGATTGCGTCGTCCTGATTGGCTAACTTTTGAAAAAGCCATTCCCGTCATCTGGACATTTGTTTTTGCCTGTGGCGCGGGGTCAGCGAGCTTAGTTTGGGATCAAGAGCCGGGAAGTTCTCAGACTTGGCTGCTTATGGGATTATATCTGTTGCTAGAATTAGTCACCCTAGCCTACAGCCCGGTCATGTTGGGAATGCAGAGTCTGAAAGTCGGCACTATAATTGGCGGAAGTGGAGCGATTTTAGCTGTAATTCTGGCAATTCTGGTGGCGCAGATTTCAAGTACAGCCCTGATTTTATTGATTCCTTACCTGCTTTGGAGTCCTATCGGCACCTATACGACTTGGGCAATGTCTCTCCTCAATCCTCAAGATGTCTAGCGCTTTTCGCGCGTCTCTTGAGCAGGAAAAGTTTTAGAGCTTCATTGAGTTTTAGAGCTGTCGCCAGTTTGCTTAGGACATTTTCGGCGGTGCGCTTCGCGCCCTACCAAGAATGTACCCGTCTTAACCGCCTTGGCGGTTGCCATAGCTGAAAAACTTTAGATTTAAATCTAAAGTTCAGGTTTAGAATTTCGATCGTCTCTGTACTTCTGTCCAGAGGCAACTTATAACTAGACACAGCCCCTTGTGTTTCACATGGGTTTGACCGCCAGTTCAGGAGAACATGCATGACGTTTTTGGATCAGCCGCTGAAGCGGGCGATCGCCGTTTCGACCCTCGCCGCCCTCAGTTTTCTCGTGAGTTGCTCAGATAACAAAGTTTCTCAGTGCAACAAATTGATCAAAGTTGCCAACGAAGCAGTGTCTGCCGTTCAAAACGTCACCCAGACAGCTACTCCCGACAATGTAGCTGCCATGTCTGAAATTGCTGAAGCAGCAGATAAAGCCAAGTCAGATATGCAGGGGCTAAGCATCGGCGATGAGGAGCTAAAAAGCTTTCAGACTCGCTTCATTAGCATGTATACCGACACGAGCAAGGCAACCCGCGATTTGGTAACCGCAGCAAATTCTAAGGATGCGGTTGCCGCACAAAAAGCTTTTGATGCCCTTAAAACTGCAACAGATCAAGAAAGCCCCCTGGTCACTCAGGTCAATACCTACTGCACGACAAACTGACCTGCACAGTTGCCGCCTGGAGATTACAAGGGGCTTGCCCATAACCCTCTTGTAATTTCCAGGCGGGTCTAGATAGATCCGTAGCGAGCTGTCTCAGCCATACCGTCTTGCTGCTGGTTTACCAGCCACGCCCAGAGCTGATCGCCCCATGAGAAATGCCACCATTCATTAGGATGCTGTTGAAATCCCGCAGAGGTCATAGCGCATTTTAAGATTTGCCGATGGGCATGAAAGATAGCGCTATCGCTTACCTCATGGCTGTTTGCAGCTTTAGCAAAATAGTTGGGGTGCGATCGCGGCGACATTTCATCAATCGGAGAACCCATATCAATTGCCAAACCTTCTGCATTCACGAGCGTCACATCTACGGCAGCTCCCGTGCTGTGGGGCGGCGGCATACGAGGATCAGAGCTGGGGACTGCCCAAAACTGGTAGACCTGCGCCCAGACATTTTGACGCTGCTCATCTGTAAGCTGCTCCGAGGATATGCCTTTGTCTGCAGCCATGTCTGCAACCATGTCTGCAACCATGACCGCAACAGTCTCGGCAAATGTATAGTCCACCATGTACTGCTGGACAATCAGGGGACGATAAGCATCAAAGATTTGGATACGCCAGCCTGGACAAGACTGTTGCAGCTCATCTTGCGCTTGCAAAAGACGCTCTAACACGGTTTGCCGCAGATAGTAAGGCGACTTCTCTCCATAGGGTGCCCCTAGCCTGACATAGGGATGGGGAGTTTCTATCGCGAACTCTGATGAAATCGGCAGCAACGGCTCATGGCACTCCACGATCGGCACTTGTTGGTAGGGTTTCATAAGCGATCGCGCGACAACTTCTCAAGCATCAAGCATCAAGCATTAAGCATCAAGCATCAAGCCATTAAAATCCAGAATCGCTAAAATCGCTCACCACATTTGGAAAGACCCTCAGAAAAAACTCCATTTGCAGCTTACCCAGCTGAATGAGATCACCATCTCCCAAAATCTGGTATTCAGTGGGCATAAGACGACGCTGATTGACCCAAGTACCATTGCTACTGCCGATATCCCGGATGTATAGCCCTCTTGCGTGATATTCAATCAGTGCATGACAGCGAGAAACTGTCCTGTGCCTCACGGGAATAGCACAAGTCGGGCTACGACCAATCGACCAGTTAGAGGCGATCGATGTCACCTGAGTCAGGCGATCGGGGACTAAATTTGTCGCCAGAAATGTGTGCCTTCCTGTGCTAACTGCCTGCACATATAGGGAGGTCACGCGGCATCGCTCAGGTGCATTGAGCAACGGCTCAATCACAGCAGCAACTTTATCAACCTCATAATCGCAGTCATGCAACAGGGAATCCGACAAAAAAGGGTTCTGCTCTCGAACAATCCGAAGATGAGGAGCAGAAACGCTAAAAGGGTTCAAATTTACCATTGTTCTAAGTTGAGCCTTGACGATACCAGTTGACCGTTAGCAACCAATTTCTAGAACCCTGATGAACAAATCAACTTAATACTGCCTTGTAGAAAGGTTTCATGGTCTATTACAAGACTTCTATCTAGTCAGCGCTAGAAGAAATGAAAATGTTAATTGTAAAGATGCGTTAAATAACGGGACGCTAATCCTCATAATGGTAATTAAAGTGTTCAGCGCTAGATTTAGCAACCGAAGCCTTAGGTGAGTTCACTAAGACTTTAATGAACTGTCGAAAATATAATTTTTAGGAGCTGCAACTCTCAGGATCGGGAATTAAAGTAACCTGTGCAACCGATCTGCTACAGGGGCTTAGCTAAGCCCCTACCCCAAGAATTACATCTTGTTAAATCCATGTTCCTCAGGGACTTGAGCCTCAGAAGGCTGTTCTGGTCAGGAGCGCACCGAATTGCCTGTAATTCCACCTTGATTTGACAAGAGCCTAAACTTAAGGATTCCAAAAGATATCCAAACTGTGCGATTCTGAGTTACGTCTATTCCCAGCTACATTACTCTTGCCATGAAGTCTTACCGCGCTGCTGCCGTACAAATGAATAGTCTGCCGGATTTGAGTAAAAATCTGGCTCAGGCAGAAGATCTGATTGACCTTGCAGTCCGACAAGGTGCCGAGTTGGTATGCCTGCCAGAAAACTTCTCTTTTTTGGGAGACGAGCAAGCCAAATTGGCGCAAGCCGAGACGATCGCGCAAGCCAGCGAAAAATTCCTGAAGACTATGGCACAGAAGTATCAAATTACGCTTCTGGGAGGCGGCTTTCCGGTGCCCACCAGCAATGGAAAAGTCTACAACACAGCGGTTTTGGTTGGTTCAGAGGGCGAGGAGCTAGTTCGCTACGAGAAAGTGCATTTGTTTGACGTGAACTTGCCCGATGGTAACACCTACCAAGAGTCTCAGAGCGTCCTAGCAGGCACTCAGCTCCCCGTCGTCTATCACTCTAAAACTTTGGGCAGCTTGGGGCTGTCTGTCTGCTATGACGTGCGCTTTCCAGAGCTTTACCGCAGCCTATCGCACATGGGCGCAGAGGTGCTAATTGTCCCGGCTGCATTCACGGCATATACCGGAAAAGACCACTGGCAAGTGTTGCTGCAAGCCAGAGCGATCGAAAATACTTGCTACATGATTGCCCCAGCTCAAACCGGACGACACAATGCAGTGCGTCAGTCTCATGGTCATGCGGTCATCATCGATCCCTGGGGCCTTATTTTAGCGGACGCAGGAGAAAAACCTGGAGTGGCGATCGCTGCGATCGAGCCAGTACGGCTAGAGCAAGTGCGCCGCCAAATGCCCTCCTTGCAGCACCGGGTGTTTCTCTAATGCTGCTATAGCTGTCGCCAGTTTGCTCAGGACATTTAGGGTGGGGCGCTAAGCGCCCCACCCTAAATGTCCTCCCGTCCTAACCGCTGCGAATACAGCCATACAACGACAGCAGGCTTTCGATTTTGCACAAAAAGCAGGTTTCGCATAAAAAGCTACTCCCCTGTTCGTAAGGAAACCTGTACATTGGACAGGACGAGTTTGGAATACGCATGGTTGATCTCTTAGTTTGGACAACTGCCTTTGCATCTCTGACTAATCTCGCTAATCCCCCGAATGCTCCTTTGCTGGCAGCCGAAGTCGCTGAGGCGATCGAGACTGCCGCAGAGGCACCACTTGTTCTGTCGGGGGTTTTAATCAGCCTGATTGTCGTTTATTTGGCTGCCAAATTGGTTGGAGAGCTGTGTATTCGCGTCAATTTGCCGCCTGTGCTGGGAGAGCTAACGGCAGGAGTAATCGTCGGCATTTCCGCCCTAAATTTACTGATATTTCCCGATGGTCAGCAGGGTTTTCATTCTCTGATTCTTGATCTGTTGCAGGTTACGGCAGGACTAGAGTCGCAGTCGGTTCAAAGCGTCGCAGGCTCAATTAGCGAAGTCATCTCAGTCTTATCAGAACTGGGAGTCATTATCCTGCTCTTTGAGATTGGCTTAGAATCCGACCTGAAAGAGCTAATACGAGTTGGGCCTCAAGCCGCGATCGTGGCTGTTGTCGGGGTCGCGGTTCCCTTTGCTTTGGGTACTACTGGGCTAATTACGATCTTTGGGGTAGCAGTTGTTCCAGCCATTTTTGCTGGGGCAGCCCTGACGGCAACCAGCATCGGCATCACGGCGAAGGTTCTCGCCGAAATCGGGCAGCTCAGCTCTAAAGAGGGGCAAATTATCATTGGCGCGGCAGTGCTGGACGATATTTTAGGCATCATTATTTTGGCAGTGGTCGCCAGTCTGGCAAAAACAGGCGAAATTCGCATCAGCAACATCCTTTATCTCATTGTTAGTGCATCAGTATTTCTCATCGGCACCATTCTGGTGGGTCGGCTGCTCAGCCCCTATTTTGTGGCTCTAGTCGAGGGAATGCAGACGCGGGGGCAGCTTTTGCTCGCTTCACTGATTTTTGCATTTACCTTGGCATATATTGGTGCAGCTATTCATCTGGAGGCAATTCTGGGCGCATTTGCGGCAGGTTTAGTTCTAGCAGAAACCGAGAAACGTAAGGAGCTAGAGGAGCAGATAGCGCCAATTGCCGATATGCTGGTGCCGATCTTTTTTGTGGTGGTCGGTGCCAAAACTGATGTTAGCGTTCTCAATCCCATCAATCCTGCCAATCGAGAAGGGCTGATCATTGCGCTGTTCTTGGTCGTAGTGGCAGTGCTAGGCAAGCTCGTTACGGGAGCTACCATCTCTGGGGAAGAAAGCGTGAATCGATGGGCGATCGGCATCGGCATGATTCCGCGAGGTGAGGTAGGTCTGGTGTTTGCAGGCGTGGGTGCGGCAACAGGGATTCTATCCAACTCTCTGAATGCCGCCATCATTGTCATGGTGATTCTGACAACTTTTCTGGCTCCGCCTCTGCTGCGAATCGTGTTTCAATTGGCTTCAGATTCAGAAAATTCAGAAAATCTGGAATCATTGCCAAAATCTGAGTAGTATATCGACAGTCAAGATTTGCCCATGCCTCTATCAATCTTGGATTTATATGGCTACTACAAACACAAGCGTTAGGACAGGGGCATTTTTGTGGGCGCGCAGAGCGCCCACAAAAATGCCCTAGGAAGCCATATCTTGAAGACACGATCTTGGGAACAGATGTGAGCCTTGACTAGATTTCTACAAAGCCTACAATTTTTCAAATCCTTAATGAATTGATGAAAATTTCGGTGTCCAACTTTTTACCCAGCGGTTCTCAGATCGATCGCCCCCCTTCTTTAGCAACAAACTCAAATCCTATGAACCCTCATCCTGTAACTTTGCCCCAGGTTGCAGGATCAGAAGCTCGCGATCGTATTGGGCTATTTGATAGTGGGGTTGGGGGGCTAACCGTGCTGAGAGAGCTATACCGTCAGCTGCCTCAGGAGTCGGTTGTGTACTTTGGAGACACAGCGCGGTTGCCTTATGGAATGCGATCGCCTGCCGAAATCCTCCAGTATGTGCGAGAGATCCTGTTTTGGATGACTCAGCAGGGGGTAAAAATGGTGATTATGGCGTGCAACACCAGCTCGGCTTTGGCATTGGAAACCGTACGCTCTGAGTTTGATATCCCCATATTGGGCGTGATTTTACCCGGTGCTCGCGCCGCAGTGCAGAAGGGCAGAAGAATTGGGGTGATCGCCACAGCCGCTACGGCAGCTAGCAATGCCTACCGAAAAGCCATTCAGGAAATTGATTCCCAGGTTCAGGTATGGCAAGTGGGCTGTCCAGAGTTTGTGCCTCTGATTGAACACAATCGCATTCATGATCCCTACACGTTCCAGGTGGCGCAGGAGTATCTCGCTCCATTAATTGAGCAGCAAATTGACACGTTGATCTATGGCTGCACCCATTATCCCCACTTGGCTCCAGTGCTGAAGGCTATTTTGCCGCGATCGGTCTGCCTAGTCGATCCGGCGATCCATGTGATTAGGGCAGCGGCGCAAGAGTTAGAGTTGCTAGGCTTACAAAATGCCCGTGTGGCTCTGCCGACCCAGTTTTATGTCAGCGGTTGTCCAGAAACCTTTGCCCGACTCTCGGTACAGTGGCTAGGCTGTACGCCCATGGTCAAACGGGTAGATATAGCGGAAGTGTCTCGCCAGATGCGATCGCTGGAACTCGCCGAGTAGCAACTTTCCCTAAATCCTCAGTAGATCGCAAAGTCTTCCTATTTCTCCTAAAAGCTAGATTTCAAAGGCGCTCCGCGCGCACAAAGACCTAATTTGCGATCTACTGATCCTCAGTAAGAAAAAGAGCGTTGCCCCCAAGGACAGCGCTCTTTTTGGTTTTTCACGTCTTAAGTCGAATAAGCCATACCCATTTGAGCTGGTTATAAGACAGATATTTTTTGAGAGCCGTGCGGAGCACGGCTCTCAAAAAATATCTGCCCTGTTTAGAATTTGAAACGGTATCAGACTAAATAGATCAAAACAGATAACAAATTAAAGTAGATAAACAAGCGCGATCGCTTTCCTGATAGCTTTTCAGAGGAGGAAATCTAGGCACCAGAACGCTCAGCCAATCTGAGCAGCACATATACCGCCAGGACATAACCCGTAGCCAGAATCGGAATAATGAGAGGTATAGAATCGTAAGTCATGGCACGGCATAGAAATTAGATATAGAAGAATAAAAGCAATATCAAAACTCGCAGAAGCATAAAGCCGCCACTGGTGATCTGAACTATCCTCTAATGGGAAGCTCAGCTTACATCAAATAGCATAGTTCTTCTCCTAAAAGGCATTTTCGACCTCTTGGAGCAAGAAGTTCTAGGCATTCTGATTGCGCATTGTCAGCAGCCTTGGGAAAAGCCGTGAAAACATCGCGCAGCTAGACAGAAATCATGGCTCAGACACTCACCTGAAATGCAATCTGAGAGATCGACTCTTAGATCAAAGGAGACAGGTCTTTACCTTGGCTTTTGCTAGATGTATGAAATTTTGAAATCCTTACATACTAGGCTAACACAGTCTTCCCAGCTTTCTGAGAGAGTTTGATGAAAGACTTAACAAAATTTCCAGGGGATCGCTAACTAATATTTATTGAGGAATAGAAATTTGCAACGCAGCAGATGCGGAAGCGTTAGCTTAGAATAAGTGTAAGATAATGTAAAATTTCGTAACCTAGCGCAAGAGTCAGCCTATCCATGACCTCAGCCATCTCCCTTTTCTCCCCGGTTGAAGCAGATTTGCATCTCCTTGCCGAGAACCTGAAACAGTTGGTGGGTGCCCGACATCCGATTCTTTATGCCGCCGCAGAGCATCTTTTTGGGGCGGGAGGAAAGCGGTTGAGACCAGCGATCGTCCTCCTGATTTCCAGAGCGACCATGCCTGACGAAGATATTACACCTAAGCATCGGCGGCTGGCAGAAATCACTGAAATGATTCACACGGCTAGCTTGGTGCATGACGATGTTATTGATGACTCAGAGGTGCGTCGGGGAGTTCCTACCGTTCACAGTAGTTTTGGCAACCGAATAGCTGTATTAGCTGGGGATTTCCTGTTTGCCCAGTCGTCTTGGTATCTAGCCAATCTTGACAATCTTGCCGTTGTGAAGCTGCTGTCTGAGGTGATTATGAATCTAGCTGAAGGAGAAATTCAGCAAGGCTTAAATCGATTTGATACTAGCTTGACGATCGAATCCTACTTAGAAAAAAGTTACAACAAGACGGCCTCCCTGATTGCCAATAGCGCGAAGGCGGCGGGTATATTGAGCGGCGTTTCGACTGAAATGGCAACTGGCCTGTACAGCTATGGTCGCCACATCGGTTTGGCATTTCAGATTGTGGATGACATCCTCGACTTTACTGGCTCCAGCGATTCACTGGGCAAGCCAGCCGCATCAGATCTCAAGAGCGGCAATTTGACCGCTCCAGTTCTGTATGCGCTAGAAGAAAAGCCCTACCTGGAAACCCTGATTGAGCGAGAGTTTGCTCAGGATGAAGACCTAGAGCAGGCGATCGGTTTAGTGAAAGATAGTCGGGGGATTGATCGCTCTCGTGAACTAGCAGCCCACCATGCCAAGCAGGCTGTAGAAAATCTGGTTGATCTGCCCCCTTCCCAGCCTCGTGATGCGTTAATTGAACTAGCTGACTATGTCTTGAGCCGCCTCTACTAAAAATACAGCTGTCGCAAGTTTGCCTAGGCGGTTGCCATAGCATTACGTAATTGAGTTAGGGGGAGTTATTTTTTGAGAGCTGCGCTCTTAAAAAATAACTCCTTGGATCTAAGCGCGTAGCGCTATATACATGAACACCACTACCCGTAAAAAGAAGAGGCGATCGAGCGATCGCCTCTTCTTTTAGAACACAAGCTTCAGAATATAAGCTGGGTTAAGCCCTCAGCTAGACCGCAATTCTGGGAGAGGTAGGAGCAAGGGCAGGATGAACAATTTCTGAATCAGTAGATTGCCAAACCTGACCGTCTAGCGCCATCTGCTCGATCAGACTTGCAAGCCGCAGTGCCTTAAGCGCCTGTTCACCGCCAACCGAAGGCTGGTTCCCCCCCCGAACACAGTTGACGAAGTGTTCTAGCTCTGCATGAAGTGGCTCAATGTTGCTAGTGTAAACCTTCTCGATCAAGCCATCTTGACGGTATAAAACCTGACCGTAATCTGTGCGGTAGTTGGCAGTAGTTTGGCGATGGATCAAGATTTCATTGTTAAGGAAATTGGCTTCCGTTAAGGAATTTTTGCAGTGGGCAGAAATTCGGCGGATCTTGCGATGAGTGACTTTGCTAGCGGTTAAGGTCGCAACAATTCCGTTAGCAAATCCTAGCGTGGCGGTGACGTAATCTAAATAGCCTGAGTTGGCAGCTCTGCTGCCGCTAGCTGTGAGCTTATTGACCGGAGAGCCAGCGATCTCTAGCATCAGGTCAATATCGTGAATCATCAAGTCCAGCACGACTGAAACATCGTTAGCGCGATCGGAGTAAGGACTCATCCGATGAGCTTCCAACGCCAAAATCTCTTCGGTCTTGAGAACTTTACTCAGCTCTTGGAAGGCAGGGTTAAACCGCTCAATGTGCCCAACTTGCAAAATACAGTGAGACTCAGCAGCGGCATTGACCAAAGACTCGGCTTCGGCAATGCTAGCCGCGATCGGTTTTTCAATCAGCACATGTACGCCAGCCTGCAAACAGGTCATGCCCACACTGTGATGGAGGCGAGTCGGCACAGCCACACAGACAGCATCTACGTGTTTGAGCAAATCGCGATAGTCTTCAAAAAAGCGAACTCGATACTTGCTTGCAGTATCTATACCCCTCTCAACATTGATATCAGAAACGCCAACTAGCTCCACATCCTTGAGCAAGCTAAGAACCCTAGTATGGTGCTGTCCCATATTGCCAACACCAATCACACCAATCCGGATTGGCTCCATAGCATGGCGATGTCCGGTTGTCTGCCCACTCAACCCAACAGATAAGTTTTCTTGCACTCCTGCTGTCTCCTACACCACGCAAATCAAATCAACAAAGCACTTTCAAATCTAAGAACGGACTGAATCATCAGAACAGACCGTCAAAAGCCACACAGATAGTATCACGTGGACACTTCTTATAAAGAATTTTAAATTTTTGTTCGGTTATCGTATATTAGCCATCTCAGGTTCATTCTGTGGGCTGGCATTGATAGAAGTCGAATTAAATGTGTCAGTTTCTTGCCTGTCCATTGATTTTCAACTTAATTTAATGTAAGAGCCATTTGAGTCTGAACGGGTGGGTTTGGACAGGTGAGTTTGGACAGGTGAGTTTGAACTGAAGCTAGGCTTGCGCTAACTTTAAGTTTGCAGCTATGAATGCGTAGAGTGAATATACTGTCTTATCTCTGTATCCCATGCCTCTAACTATTCTGGTCGCTGACGACGATCTAGGCACTCGGCTGGCAATTAGCGACTATCTAGAATTTTCTGGATATTGGGTGGTCACGGCTGAAGATGGTCGTAGGGCGTTAGAGATGATCGAGCAATGTAAGCCGCATCTGATTGTGACGGATATCACGATGCCGGGAATGGACGGCTATGAGCTAATGCGGCAAGTACGACTCCAGACTGCGTTTCGGCTGCTGCCCGTGATCTTTTTGACGGCTCGAACTAGCACCGATGAGCGAATTCGAGGCTATCAGCTGGGGTGCGATCTCTACTTACCTAAACCTTTTGAGCTAGAAGAGCTTGGGGCAGTAATTCGGAACTTACTAGAACGATCGCAGCTGATCCAAGCTGAATGGAGATCGCACCTCAAACCCGCCCCCATCAGCGCTGGAATCACGGACGGTGAAGCCATCCCACAGGTTCCTAGATCCTCTGTCTTACCCAAAATAGGCTTGACACAGCGAGAGCAGGAGGCATTGACCTTACTGGCAGAAGGACTGTCGAATGCTCAGATTGGCGATCGTCTTCATCTAAGTTCGAGGACAGTAGAAAAATATGTCAGCAGCTTATTTCGTAAGACAGGAACTAACAATCGAGCCGAACTGGTTCGCTTCGCTATGGATCATCACCTGATTATTTGAGATTGATTATCCTGAGATTATTTGATGTTTTAATGCTTTCGACTCTATCTTTGGAATGGATTTTTCTAAAGAATTGGCACGTAGTTAAACCATGCAGCCTGTTTTTCCCTCATAATGAGCTGAGACATGAAATGGCATGAAGACATTGCTAGCTTGAACGCCCGACTTGAATAATAGAGGTACTAAAAAGTCTATGGATGTCAAATTAATTTTGTTGGCTCTGACTCCTATTTTTACGATTGCTTGCCTCTTTTTCGGCACGCGCAACGGCTTCTACGACACCGATAACTACCACGGGAATGGCTCTGCGCACTAGAAGGTTACGGGGGCAGAGCAGGTTACGGGGCAAGTAATGAGGGTAAGTCATGGAACTGCTGGAATGCTTGCCACTGGGTGTAGGTCATGCCGATGAGGGAGTCTGTCTGCTGGTACGGATGGGTTCTCACCGCATCTTGTTGGATTGTGGACTCAGCAATATTCAGCCCCTGATTGCAGGATTGGAAAAGTCTTCGCCGATTGACCTGGCTCTCTGCACCCATGCGCATTCGGACCATGCTAGAGGCTTATCGGCACTGCACAAAGCTTTTCCGCAGATGCCCATCTATGCCAGCGAGGTAACAACCCATTTGCTGTCTCTCGATCGCAACAAGGCAACAGCCTGTCAGGCTTTGCCCTGGCGATCGCCTATGGAATTTCGAGAGGGGTTAAGCGCCGAGCTGTTTCCGTCAGGGCATCTACCCGGAGCGGCGGCAATGCTGCTGACCTACACCACCAAAGAGCGCTCCTACAAAGTGTTCTACACTGGGGACTTTTTACTGTCAAACTCGCGCCTAGTAGATGGGCTACCGCTAGAAGATCTGCGGGGCATCAAGCCCGATGTGCTAATTGTAGAAGGCAGCTATGGCACGGCTCGGTTTCCCCACCGCCGCCAGCAGGAAAACCAGCTTGCCGAAAGAATCCACCGAGCGGTAGCCGATCGTCAGTCTGTTCTCTTGCCCACCCCAGCTCTGGGGCTAGGACAGGAGCTGCTCATGCTGCTCCGCAGCCATCATCACTTTACGGGACGCGATTTGAATATCTGGGTAGATGGCAGCGTAGCGATCGGCTGCAATGCTTACCTAGATATGCTGAGCCATTTCCCGACCACCGTACAAAACTTTGCTCGACATCAGCCGCTCTTTTGGGATGAGCGGATTCGCCCGCGAGTTCGGCAGTTTCCAATAGGCGTTAGCCCAGAAGAGAAACGGGCTTTGCTAGAGCATTCGCCCTGCATTGTGTTGACTGATAAAAGCGTTGACCTGAGTCAATATTTTCAATCTACTCCCCACTCTACAACTCAGCCTTGGCTGATACTGGTTCCTCAGCAACCAGGACGCATTGGTTCGATAGAGGCGGCGATCGCCCAAAAGCTGGCGGCATCGTTGGAGCTTCAAACTCAGCTCCAGACAGGACAGCTAATGCTGGAAACTTACTTACTGGGCGATCACTGCGACGGTTCCAGCACCACTCAGCTGATTCACAACCTGCGTCCTCAACACGTAATTTTTGTTCACGGCTCACCTGCCTACCTCAGCGACCTTACTAGCCTGGAAGAGCTGCAAAACCGCTACCATCTGCATATGCCCGCAGCCGGAACGCGGGTTGAGCTGCCGATCGGCGAAACTTTTTTGCAGCCCGCTGCTCCCGAAATTCATTACGAAGCGGAGATCAATGAATTTAATGCGGCTGTTAGCATTACGCTACCTAACGTTGTAGTGGACGATCCGCGCTGGCAAAGCTTTGCCGATACGGGATTGGTGGAAGCCCGTTGGCAAGGCGAAGAGCTGGTGTTACGCGGACTGACTCCGCGAGAGCTACTGCAGCAGAGTGAAGTCGCGCCCGATATTCAAACAGAATGCTGTGGAAACTGTCTCCACTGCCGAGGACAGCGCTGCTGGAATCCGGCTTCGCCTCTATTGGGCTTTAAGGTGACTCCAGATGGCTACTGTCCAGCATTTGCGCCCTCGCCTTTGATGCAGAAATTTCCTGAAAAAGAGCAGAACTAGAGCCATAGCAACCGCCAAAGCGTTTAGGACGGGGACAGTTGTGGCGGGGTGCTTCGCGCCCCACCACAACTGTCCTAAGCAGACTGGCGGCAGCTCCAAAACAAGATAAAACAATCCGCTAGAAACCCAACCCATGCTTTGACTTCCTAGAATAGTAAACAGAGTCAGATTTGATGTATCATCATCCCTTTACCTACTTGTTTTGCAGCGCGTAGGCTTTTTCTAGGCTCTGTGTTTGGTTTCTGTGTTCGGCTCTCTGTTTTTAGCGCGTATGGCCTTCTCTTCAATTACTCGGTCACTAGGGCGATCGCCCCTCACTTCAGAACTGTTGACCAAACTGAGCCAGCAGCATGCGCTTACTCTCAACGGCATCGCCCGATTGCCTAAAGGTCTAGTTGCTTCGGCTCTAGCGCAGGCTCAGCAGCGCCCGTTACTGGTGGTGACGGCGACCCTAGAAGAAGCAGGACGATGGGCGGCTCAAATTGAGGCAATGGGCTGGCAGACGGTGCATTTTTATCCGACTTCGGAAGCTTCGCCCTACGAACCCTTTGATCCGGAGTCAGAAATGACTTGGGGGCAGCTACAGGTACTTGCAGACCTGCAAGGAGAAGGCATCGCAGACAGCAAAGGACTGGTGATCATCACAACCGATCGCGCTTTGCAGCTCCATTTGCCTCCTGTAGAGGTATTTCGGCGCTACTGCGTCACCCTGAATCGGGGTATGGAGATTGATTTAGAAGCCTTGAGCCATCAGCTTGCCAACTTGGGCTACGAGCGCGTGGCGCTCGTAGAAACTGAAGGGCAGTGGAGCCGCCGAGGAGACATTATTGACGTGTATCCGGTGGCTTCAGAGCTACCCGTGCGGCTGGAGCTATTTGGCGATGAGCTAGACAAAATCCGCGAGTTTGATCCCTCAACGCAGCGATCGCTCGACAGCACAGAGCGTCTAGTGCTCACCACTACCAATTTTAGCCCGATGATTTTGGAGCAGCTGAAAGCAGACGCGAAGCAGGGACAAGATCTTTCTGTTTATCTCTCTGCCGAAGAGCTAGAGCGTCTGCAAGCCGGACAGTCTCTTGAGGGGATGCGGCGGTTTTTGGGAGTTGCATTTGAGCAGCCCGCCTCGCTATTGGACTATTTGCCAGACAATATGCTGGTGGCGATCGATGAACCCGAACAGTGCCGAGGGCATGGCGATCGCTGGTTTGAACATGCCGATGAGCAGTGGCAGGAGTTGGCAGGTTCGGTAGGCAGAGCGCTGCCCCAAATTCACCGCCGCTTTGCCGATTCTTTGCTAGAAGTTGAACGATTCGATCGCCTCTATTTATCAGAACTTGCCGAGGAGGGTGTAGGGCTGAATCTATCCAGCCGTCCGGTGCCCTCTACGCCACACCAGTTCGGCAAATTAGCAGAAATCTTGCGGCAGGAGCGCGATCGCAGCTTTGGCGTGTGGCTGGTGTCGGCACAGCCCTCGCGATCGGTGGCTCTGCTACAGGAGCATGACTGTCCGGCGCAGTTTGTGCCCAACCCGCGCGACTATTTGGCGATCGACAAGCTACAAACGCAGCGAATTCCCACGGCGGTCAAGTATTCGGGCTTGGCGGAGCTAGAGGGCTTCATTCTGCCGACTTTCCGGCTAGTGGTCGTGACTGACCGCGAGTTTTTTGGGCAGCACACTCTGGCAACGCCCACCTACATCCGCAAGCGGCGACAGGCGGCTTCTAAGCAGGTTGATCCCAACAAGCTCCAGTTAGGCGACTATGTGGTGCACAAAAGCCACGGGGTGGGGAAGTTTCTAAAGCTGGAAAGCCTGACCATTAATAACGAAACCCGTGAGTATCTAGTGCTGCAATATGGCGACGGGTTGCTGCGGGTGGCAGCAGACCAAGTGGGGTCGCTGTCGCGGTTTCGGGGGGTGGGCGATCGCGTCCCAGAACTCAACAAAATGTCGAGCAAGGCGTGGGAAAAAACCAAGAGTAAGGTGCGCAAAGCCGTCAAAAAAGTTGCGGTGGATTTGCTGCATCTCTACGCCCAACGTGCCCAGCAGCAAGGGTTTGCCTACCCGCAAGACACCCCCTGGCAGGAAGAATTAGAAGACTCTTTCCCCTATCAGCCCACGCCCGATCAGCTTAAGGCGGTTCAAGACGTGAAGCGCGACATGGAGGATTTGCGTCCGATGGATCGGCTGGTCTGCGGTGACGTTGGCTTTGGCAAAACCGAGGTGGCAATTCGCGCGATTTTCAAAGCCGTTACCGCTGGGAAACAGGTGGCACTGCTGGCTCCCACAACTATTTTGACGCAGCAGCACTACCACACCCTGAAGGAGCGGTTTGCCCCCTACCCGATTCAGGTGGGTTTGCTCAACCGTTTTCGGAGTGCCGACGAGCGCAAAGATATTCAGCAGCGCCTTGCTACGGGGGAACTTGATGTGGTGGTGGGCACCCATCAGCTTTTGGGGAAAGGGGTGCAGTTTAAGGATTTAGGTCTGCTGGTAGTGGACGAAGAACAGCGGTTTGGCGTGAACCAGAAGGAAAAGATCAAGTCCCTGCGCACCCAGGTGGATGTGCTGACGCTGAGCGCGACCCCGATTCCTCGGACGCTATATATGGCGCTGTCTGGCGTACGAGAGATGAGCTTGATCAGCACGCCGCCCCCTTCGCGTCGGGCGATCAAAACCCACCTGTCGCCCTATGATCTGGAGGTGATGCGAACCGCCGTGCGGCAGGAACTCGACCGGGGCGGACAAATTTTCTACGTGGTGCCGCGCGTCGAGGGCATTGAAGAAGTAGCCGCCCGCATCCGGGAGATGGTGCCCTCGGCAAGAATCGCGATCGCCCATGGTCAAATGCAGGAGGGCGAACTAGAATCCACTATGCTGACCTTCAGCAATGGCGATGCGGAGGTTCTCGTTTGCACCACGATCATTGAGTCGGGTCTAGATATTCCGCGCGTTAACACGATTTTGGTGGAAGATGCCCAGAAGTTTGGCTTGTCGCAGCTTTATCAGTTGCGGGGTCGGGTGGGACGTGCCGGAATTCAAGCACACGCGTGGCTGTTTTACCCGCGTCAGAGTCAGCTTACAGAAACAGCCAGGCAGAGGCTAAGAGCCATTCAGGAATTCGCGCAGCTCGGCTCTGGATATCAGCTGGCAGTACGAGATATGGAAATTCGCGGAGTTGGAAATCTACTCGGCGCAGAACAATCTGGACAAATGGATGCGATCGGCTTTGATCTTTACATGGAAATGCTGGAGGACGCAATTAAGGAAATTCGTGGACAGGAAATTCCTCAGGTGGACGACACGCAAATCGACCTCA
The DNA here is from genome assembly GCA_019359505.1 of Drouetiella hepatica Uher 2000/2452. Taxonomy (GTDB): domain Bacteria; phylum Cyanobacteriota; class Cyanobacteriia; order Elainellales; family Elainellaceae; genus Drouetiella; species Drouetiella hepatica. Next base: position 109,226 of record JAHHHD010000017.1, read on the forward strand.
GCTTGACGGCATTTATTCCGGCAGACTACATTCCCGATCTCGATCAAAAGATGAGCGCTTACCGGGCGGTTGCCTCAGCACAGTCCAAAAAAGAGCTGACCCAAATTGCCGCAGATTGGAGCGATCGTTATGGCTCTATTCCCCCGGCAGCCCAGCAGCTTTTGCGCGTGATCGAGCTAAAGCAGGTTGCCAAATCGCTAGGCTTTAGCCGCATCAAGCCGGAAGCCAAACAGCATGTCTTCTTGGAGACGCCGATGGAGGAGCCAGCCTGGAATTTGCTCAAGGAAAATCTGCCAGAGCACCTCAAATCTCGCTTTGTATATACGCCAGGAAAGGTGACGATTCGGGGGTTAGGGGCGTTGAAAGCCGAGCAGCAGCTAGAGAATCTGCTAGATTATTTCGGCAGAATGAAAGGCGCACTTCCAGAGCCTGCTTTAGTTTAAGTCGTTCGAGCCTTCTCCACAGCAAAGTAAGAGATTCGCTTTTTTGTCCAATTGAAGGCTAAGGCTAAGGCTACAGGCTACTGCTGCTGCCGCTTAGAGAGCATCTGAAATGCGGTGAAAGCGATCGCAATCAGCGCAAATGAGAACAGCGTTGTTAGCGTGCCCAAGGCATACAGAGCCGGTGAAGTCACGTTAGTCGTCATTCCAAAAATCTCCAGTGGCAGGGTGTTGTCTTGTCCTGAAACCAGAGAAGTACGCGTAAATTCGTCGTAAGACAATGTAAACGTCAGCAGTCCAATCCCAATCAAGCTAGGGAGAATTAGCGGAAACACGACTTCCCAGAAAGTTTTACCGTCACTGGCTCCCAGGTCTTTTGCTGCCTCCTCGTAAGCAGGATTAAAGCGGTTAAATATCCCTAGCATAATTAAAAAAGCAAAGGGAACAGTCCAGGTAAGATGCGCCCCAAACCCAGAGGTAAACCAGTCGGTTTGAATACCCAGCACTTGAAAAACAATACCAATCCCTAGAGATACCAAAACGCTTGGCACAATCAAGCTAGAGATCGTTAGGTAAAAGATGGCGTTGGAACCTTTGAAACGACTTCGGAAAGCCAGACCTGCCAGAACGCTAACAATCAAAGAGAATAACACCACTGAAAGTCCCAGGATGAACGATCGCTGGAAAGATTCGATAAAGCTGCCCACCCGCTGCTCTTGAAACACTTGCCCCAGCCAATAAAAGCTAAAGCCGCGCATAGGAAAGGTCAGCGTCCCTTCCTCGCCCTGCAAAGACAGAGCAAAGATGGCAAACATAGGGCCATATAAAAACAAAACAAATAGCCCAAAGAATGCGGCTAATAAATAAAAAGAAAGCGATCGCTTTTGCACTTTTCCAGGCTCCGCACAGCTCAACGATTAAGTTCTTAATTTTCCAAGCCTTACAGTTCTTTGCGAATATCGACAACGCGCAAAATTCCTACTACCAAAATCAATGTCACTATTAGCAAAATGACTGCATTCGCGGCTGCCAGAGGATACTGCAAACTACCAATCTGTGTAGCAATCAGCTTACCGACCGAAGCCGACTGCCCGCCCCCCATCAAGCGCACGGTCACAAATTCGCCCATTACCAGCGTCACTACAAAAATGGAGCCAATCGCAATTCCTGAAGAGGCTAACGGCAGGATCACTTCTTTCAAGACTTGGAAGCCCGAAGCCCCCATATCTTCTGCTGCTGTAATCAGATTGCGATCGATTCGCATCAAGCTATTAAAGATAGGCCCAATCATGAAAAAGTTGTAAAGATGCACCATGCCCAGCACAACCGCAAAATCGGAAAACAGCAGCCATTGCACAGGTTCTTGAACCAAGTTAAGGTTCATCAACAGCTGATTTACCAATCCTTCCTTACCCAGAAATGGTACCCAGGAAATCATCCGAATAATGTTAGAAGTCCAGAATGGCACCGTACAGAGCAAAAATAAAATGATCTGCCATTTCTGACTCTTGATATGGAACGCGAGGAAGTAGGATACGGGGAAAGCGATCGCCAAACAAAAAAACCATACTAAGAACACATATTTGAACGTGTTCAGATAAGTTTTTAGAGAAACCTGAGACGTGAAAATGTCAATATAGTTTTGCAGCGTAAAAGCAGGAGTCATGGCATAGCCATTAAAGTCCCAAAAGCTAACGATCAAAATCATTAGAATGGGAAATACCAAAAACAGCAGGAAAACCAGCGTTTGCGGTGCTGCTAAGGTATAAGGTTGCAGGGCTTTCCAGGTTCTAGTCATATGCCCCCAGTGAGGATTGCGGCGAAGAATTCATCTTTGGAAATGCGATTGTTCAAGAACTCGCTTCAAAGAACGCTGAGAGGAATGGGTGAGGCAATGCCCACCCATTCAATCATTACGAAATCATTACGATGCAATAAATTCGTTCCACTTTTGAACGAGATACTTCTGCTCCTTCATCGTGGAATTCCAGACCACCACATTGCCCATCCGTTCTTTGAAAGATCCACCATCCCGAACTGCGCCTTTGGACTCCAGCTTTTTGCCAAACGGATCAATCATATCTGTTGCGGCGGGCTTGCCCTCGTACCAGAAATCCCACTCTTCTGGTTTCATAAACTTACGCGCATTCTCAGGAACAGCGCTATAGTACCCCTGCCTTCCCAAGAATGCACCCACCCAGCCGTCTACAATCCAGTTAATGTATTCGTAAGCCGCATCAAGCTGAATGCCCGACAAATTCTTTGACAGACCTAAACCACCCCCCCAAGCTCGGTAGCCCTCTTTCATAGGGCCGTAGACACATTGGAGACCCTTAGACTTTACCGCAGTCACAGCAGGTGACCACATTGATTGCAGCACCACCTCACCGGAAGTCATTAAGTTCACCGATTCATCAAACGTTTTCCAGAAGGCACGGAATTGACCCTCCTGCTTCTTCTGCCTCAAAATGTCGGTGATTTGGTCGATCTCCTCCTTCGTCATGTTGCCTTTATCGACAAACTTCATCAGCCCAGAAGCCTCTGCCACCATGGCAGCATCCATGATGCCGATCGAAGGAATATCTAAAATTGCAGTTTTGCCCTTAAACGCCGGCTCAAACAGTTCTGCCCAGCTTTCAATCTTTTTACCCGTCAGATCGGGTCGGTAACCCAAAGTGTCCGCATTGTACTGAAAGGGAATCAAAGTTGCCCATTCAGTTGGGGTAGGTGAAAACTCTTTGGAATCTGGCCCCGTCACATACATCACCTTAATCGGTGAAGTGCCCTGAGCTTGCTCAATCTTTGCACCCTCAAATTTACCTGTGGTAAAGAAGGGCACGATCTTGTCAAAGTCCCTAATCTTCTTGGTGTCTACGGGCTGAAGATTTCCAGAGGGTACTACCAGCGGCAGGCTAAAGTATTCTCCATCAAAGATGTCATACTGCCCAGGCTGAGTGATGGCAATTTGATTATTTTCCTCAGTGCTGAGGGCACGCATATCAAACTTAAAGCCCAAATCTGCGATCGCCTTATTGCGAATTTCATTGATTTGGGAGACACCTGTTCCAATCAGGCGTAAAGTGACATCCTTAGCCTTGCCCATATTGACTTCTGGACTGGCAGATGGATTGCCTGGAGTACCGGGTGCAGAGGTTGTTGGCGTGGAAGAAGCACAGCGCGTGGCTGCAAAGGCCGCTCCAACAGCTAGTCCAGTTCTGATCACCTGACGACGGGAAATTTTAGACATAGGGGGTGTTGTAAATCGGTGAATAAATTGAACGCTGAAGCCGTCACATTACAATGTGAGGCAAGAATCAATGAGACAGAAAAACGCACTCTTCAACTGCCCAAGTCAGCGTGACAAGTTGACCTTCAGGGACAGCCTGGTTAATCCACTCGGAGCTACGCACCTTGTAGGTGATTTCCTGTCCGGTGGCTTCTACCATCAGCGAGACACGCGTAATGTAACCCGTGAACTCGATCGCCGTAATCCTCGCCGTTAGCTGGTTAGGAGCCGTTGAATCAGCAGGGGGATATGGGAGCAAATCCATAGAGTCGCTCCGCACACAGCAGGCTGCCGCCATGCCCGGATCAGCAGCCTGACCTCGACAGAAGAAAGTGCCAATCCCTTCCACCTCCAATCGAATCACTGCACCTTTCTCATCCAAAGCTACGCCACTAACCTGCCCGCCAAAAATGTTGTTGTCGCCTACGAAACGAGCTACAAAACGAGAGGCTGGCGTTCTGAAGATATCTGAAGGCGCTCCAATCTGATCAATGCGACCGTTGTCCATTACCACAATTTGATCAGACAGCGAGAAGGCTTCGTCCTGTCCATGAGTGACCTGAATAAAGGTCATGCCAAACTGCTTTTGCAGTCGCCGCAGTTCTCCTCTAGTTTTTACCCGCAGATTTTCATCCAAAGCGCTCAGGGGTTCGTCGAGCAGTAGCACCTGGGGGCGAGTCACCAAAGCTCTGGCTAAGGCTGCCCGCTGCTGCTGCCCGCCGCTGAGCTTAGCGGGCTTGCGATCGGCAAACTGGCTCAACCCCACTATTTCGATCATTTCATTAACCCGCTGACTGCGCTCGGCTTGAGGCACATTCCGCATTTTCAAACCAAATTCCACATTCTCCCAGACTGATTTGTGCGGAAACAGCGCGTAGCTTTGAAACATCATGGCAGAATTGCGCTTGGCAGGCGGCAGATCATTCACCCGTCGATCGCCAATTAAAACATCTCCGCTCGTCACATCCTCATGCCCAGCCACCATCCGCAAAGTCGTAGTTTTGCCACAGCCGCTCGGCCCCAATAGGCAGGTATAAGACCCAGCCGGGATGTCCAGATTAATATCCTTGACTGCCGTAAACGAACCGTACTTTTTCGTCACCGATCGCAGTATCACCCCAGAAGACTGAGCAGCCAACTCCTGTTGAATTTTGCTTTCGGCTGACTCTTGCGCCAAGATTACGCCTGGAGAAGAAACGGAAACAGGTGAATTCATAGATCTAAGGGATGGGGTGAGGGGGACTTCAAAATGATTTGAATGCTTGAATTAGAGAACTGAAGCCTGAAGTAATCGAGAGTTTATGGCTTTCACGAGTTATACGCTGTAACTTTACATAGACCTAGCCTGGACAAATTGTATGCAAAGATACACAAAGGATGCGAAGATAACAATCAAAGCTTCGGATAAATTTCATCTAATACATTTCATCAAGCTGTAACAATGTGTGAAGCAAAACGTTCGCTCCTTGAGTGCATTGTTCAGGTGACGTATATTCCTCTCCAGAGTGACTCAGCCCGTTCTGACTAGGAACAAAAATCATTCCCATATCCGTCACTCGACCAATCTCTAATGAGTCATGACCTGCACGGCTAGGCATAGCAATGTGACTCAATCCAAGTGCCTGAGAAACCTGAGCGATCGTCGCTTGAACCTGCGGAGCTGCCAAAGTTGGCTCAACGCACAAAAGTGGCTTTAGCTCAATTTGAGTATTGGTAGCAGTTGCGATCGTCTTAATTTCCAGCTGGAGTCGCTCCAGCATTTCACTCAGGCAGTCCTGCGACAAATCCCGCATGTCCACCGTCAAATTCACCTGACCTGGAACAATATTGACCGCGTTAGGAGCTACCGTCAAAAACCCAACGGTCGCTACCGGATGACTAGGCATACTCAAAGCTATTTCCTGAACCGCTAAGACAACCTGAGCAGCAGCAACCAGAGCGTCTTGACGCATATCCATTGGGGTGGTTCCAGCATGGTTAGCTTGCCCCTCAATAGAGATTGCCTTTCGCAGCATCCCTACAACACCTTGCACCACGCCAATTTCCTTACCTGCACTTTCTAAAACCGCGCCTTGCTCCACATGGAGTTCCACAAATGCTGCCATGTCAGCACGGGTGCGCCGAGCCGCTGCTAGATCATCCCAGTTGCCACCAATAATTTCTAGACAGGTTTCAATGGTGCCTTCAGCTTTAGGCTTGTAATCTTCAGGCGATCGCTTTGCCGTTCCCGACATTGCCTGACAGCCAATCATTGTGTTCTCTTCATCCGTAAATACAATTACCTCCAGCGGATGCTTGAGACGCGTCTTACTCTCTCGTAACGTCCGCACAACTTCGATACCTGCCAAAACCCCCAGTACGCCATCATACTTACCTCCTGAAGGCACAGTATCGATATGAGATCCGGTTGCCAGTGCAGACATATCTTCTGCTAGCCCTGCGTATCGACCAATCAGATTTCCCGCAGCATCTGTATGAACCGTCATCCCAGCTTCTACCATCCACTGTTGCACCAGATATCGAGCTTGCAAAATCTCTGGTGTAAAAGCAAGGCGGCAAATCTCACCATTGGGCATCCGCCCTATCTTGGCAAGGCGATTGATATTGGCAGAGAGACGATCGCCGTTGATCGCCAACTTAGAAATAACTTCCATACCCCATCCCTCAATCAAGGTTGTTCATCGAGTCCCGTCGCTGCATTTGCCTTTGTTCTGGCTTCAGCAATCTACTATTTGCCGCTACAGCAAACTAGAATCTATCCCCACAATACGCATCTACAAAATCAAAGCAGTATTGCAAATGGCAATTCCCAATGTGATCTACTAAAGAGCACATTCGCTATAAAATAGGTGTTTTGCTTGTTATTCGTATACTGTATACAATGACAGCGGTAAAAAATGTGTACCAATACACTTTTCGCGGAGATAGTCGCTTTGGGTAACCCATCTGCCTGTCCACTGAATTAAGAGGTTCTTGTGGACTGTATTTGCAAGCATAGGAAAAAGTGTAAAGTTTATATACTTCAACTCGTAGACTTTGGGCAACTCCAACTATGACATACGTATTTATCTGCGGCTCTGCCTTGCAGGGTCAACCTGACCATCAAAACCTACAGTCTGCTACTTTTATTCGGCAAACTAAAACCCAACCCCTTTATCGTCTGCATGCCGCCCAAGATGGCTGGCATCCTGCTATTTATCAAGTCGAAACAAACGGAATTTCTATTCCTGGAGAACTCTACGAACTCACGCCAGAACAGTACGACTATCTAGTTTCTACTGAACCTCCCAACATGTATCCCGCAGAAGTTCTGCTAGAAAATGGAGAAACTGCAACTGCAATGCTCTACCCTTATGAATTGGTAAAACAGCATAACTGGGAAGATATTTCTCATTATGGTGGTTGGGTAGCTTATAAGCAGGCAGTCGCAACCAAATAAACGTCCGCAGCGATCGCCCCCAAATTAAAATCTGGCGAGGTAAAATCGAGCACAAGCTTCACAATTTCAAAAATGAAAGCTCCTTACTAGGAGCTTTCACAGGACTTCTTCAGCCTAGGCAGATATTAAATCCTTATCTCCTATGGATTCAACGTCTTGCTGTTTGTATCCCATGTTATCATCTAGGCTGTTAGCAGTGCGATCACCTTCCAAATCCTCATCCGCATTCCGAATAATATCCAAATCGATATCTAGAACAGTCATTTCCAGTCCTGCTTTTGGAACATTACCATTGCTAGAAATGTAAGGATTAGGTTCAATATTACCTGTACAAATAATGAGTGAACCCTTCTTCAAAAATGGTAGTTTACGCCATCCGTAAGACTTCTCCCAAATGCTCAGCCTGACAATAAAAGACTCTTCTCGGTTCCGTACCTTCTGAACATATAGCGTTGCCGTTGCCACTCTAGCAGTATCACCATCTCGCAACTCAACTGTTTTAATTTGAGCATCTGCTGCTAAATTGCCACTGACAATCCACTTATTCAAACCAGCACTTGCCATAAGAATGCACCTTACTTAAATTGATTATTATCAAAGTTCCCAAAATTGAGAGACAAAATACCAAAATAAGTAAGATTCTTTCAGAGAATAGCAAATGTCAGCATAGAGCTTAAACAAGAGAATATCAAAATCTATTGCTAGCAACATCTGAAAGGGAGCATGTCACCTTTTTAGAGAGAATAAATCGTTGAGGTAGGCAGTACGATGAGCAAGTACCTGAGGCACATTGTCCGCTTTCCACTGTGCCCCTGAAATCTGAATGCGACGGTCAATTTGTTTAATGGCAGACTCTACGGCACCGAAACCAATCGAACAAATGCCTTCGGCTTGGTAGTAAGCGTAATTGACAATCCGATGGCGATGTTTTTGCAGATAGGCGCAAAAGTTTTTCGCCTGTTTCTGCCTGAGATTGACAAACAGGGCAAGGGTTTCATCGACTTGTCCTTTCCACAGTAGGGTTTGGGCTTGGCGCATAACGCTTGAGTGAACCGCCCACTTTGTGGAGATTTTCATTGAGATGAAACCAGTCGAGAATTTCTCGGCGTTGGGTATCGCGCGACAATTACATAGGCATCGTGAGATGACTGGCGACAACTACATTGGCACGCGATCTGCTACCGAATTGCAACCTTGATCTAGATCGCTTGTCAGATCGCCTAGAGCGACTGTGGTCGGT
>JAHHHD010000018.1 GCA_019359505.1 Drouetiella hepatica Uher 2000/2452
AGCTTATTCTTCGGCTTTAGCTTCATGGCTCGCTTCTCTGAGGGATGGGGACTAAACTATCTTCCCCCCACAAGAAACCTCGATCCTGCTTTTAGATGTCAATGAAATTTAAGATGCGTTTGCCCTGTTTTACTGGAGTAAGGAACTTTACTTTCGAGCAGGTTTCTGAGCTTGACTAGAAAAGTGAATGCGATCGCTCAACTGTCGCAGATTTCTCGCCAAGTCAGGATCGGTATTCTTGAGCTGGCTGATCTTTTCGCAGCTATATAGAACCGTTGTATGGTCTTTGCCACCGAAGACTTCGCCAACCTTGGGTAAGCTGAGGTGGGTATGCTGCCGCATCAAAAACATACCAATTTGACGAGCAACGCTGATTTCACGACGACGGGAGCTGCCCTTCAAATCTTCGATCGGGATTTCAAACATTTCTGAGACAGCCGTAATGACCGCTTCGGGCGTGGCTTCAACGCGATCGTTGGGCGGATTCAGTACAGGAGAAATATTCTCTACCGTCATGGGTAGACCCGAAATCGAGGTGTAGGCAACGGCTCTAATCAACGCCCCCTCTAGCTCTCGGATATTGGATGTATAGGTGGAGGCGATGTACTCAATCACATTGCGCGGCAGACGAATGTTGTCGTATTCGGCCTTCTTTTGCAGAATCGCCATGCGGGTTTCTAGATCCGGAGCCTGGATATCGGCAATCAGCCCCATGGAGAAACGAGAGCAGAGGCGCTCCTGCAAGCGGGGAATTTGGCTAGGGGGGCGATCGGATGCAATCACCACCTGCTTACCTGCCTCGTGCAGCGTATTGAACGTGTGGAAAAACTCTTCCTGGGTGTACTCTTTGCCCTCAATGAACTGAATGTCATCCACCAGCAGCACGTCCACCGCCCGGTAATGCTCCCGGAAGCTCTGCATACTGTCTTTGCGGATGGCGGCAATCAGGTCGTTGGTAAATTTCTCGGTCGAGACGTAAAAGATCTTTGCCTCTGGGTTGATTTCTAGGCGGTAATGCCCAATCGACTGCATCAGATGAGTCTTGCCCAACCCAACCCCGCCACAGAGGAATAAGGGGTTAAATTCGCGTCCGGGAGATTCGGCTACCGCCAGAGATGCCGCGTGCGCCATACGGTTATTGGAGCCAACGACGAAGCGAGAGAAGACAGACTTGGGATTCAGCTCAGAGTGGCGAACGCGCTGCGTGGTTTCTGCTACCGGAGCCTGCATGGGTAGCGGCATTAGCGCGTCGGAGGCTTCCAAGGGCGAACTGTCGGCTGCACCTCCCGGCTTAACGGCAATATGAATCTCGACCGAGTAGCCCAAGATGTCTTGAACCACGTCTGCGATCGCTTTCACGTAATATTTTTGCAGCCAATTGCGGGCAAACGGGTTGGGCGTGCAGATCATCAGGCTCGTCTGATCGAGTCGCTCGGCCGTAGCAGGCTTAATCCAAGTCTCGAAAGTCGGGCGGCTAAGCTGAAGCTGAAGCCGCTCCAGCACCTGATTCCAAAAACCCTCTAGACTCGTTTCCACCGCTCACCTCGATCTTTAATGCAGTGAGTATAGTCGAAACTTCGCCTTGTCTACACAGAAATTTCCCACAGTTTTTTACAGTTTTTTTATAGCATCAGGCTTAATCAACGCGCTCTAGCTGCCACAAAATCTGGTTGCCTTCTCGACGGACGCGGGACACCACCCAGTTTCGCCATACCCAGTTGTCGCCCCGACTGGTAACGGCGCTGGCGTTTACATCCATCAAGTCAGCCAGTTCTGAACTGGTGATCAAATAGCCTTTGCCCGCGATCTCATCGGCCATATGCAGCGTTTCGACCATGTTACGTAGCTGGAAAACCCTCACCTCACGCGGCAAGTCCAAATCTAAAGTTTCAGGATTAGGCAAACTGGCAGGATTCATAGCTGATTCGGGTTCAGGTTCATGAAGGTCAAGGGCAGCAGGATCAGCGCTCTGAGTGGATTGTATCGTTTTCGATAGGGAGATGTTAGGCGGGGAAGAGCTAATGTCAACCGTTTTCTGCAATTTGGGAGTTCCGCCCAGAGAGAAGGCGCGGGCAATCTCATCACAGCGATCGTTCCCTACATCGCCAGAGTGCCCTTTGACGTAGCGCCAGTCCAGCTTGAACTGGCGGCTGGCTTTCTGGTTGAGCTGATCCAGCGTTTCCCACAGCTCTTGATTTAGCACAGGCTTATTGGTAGAAGTTTTCCAGCCCTTCTGCTTCCAGCCCTTAATCCACTTGGTGATGCCGTTTTTGACATACTCGCTGTCGGTATATAGACCGATCGGCTCAGATTGGTCAGTCTTGACGAGATATTCCAGAGCTGCGATTGCCGCCTGAATTTCCATGCGGTTGTTGGTGGTTTGGCGATCGGCTCCCCCCATTTCATGCACTGAGCCGTCGGCAAAATACACGACTGTTCCCCACCCGCCCGGTCCCGGATTTCCAGAACAGGCACCGTCGGTGTAAATGCTTTTAATTAGCTTGCTCATAGAAACTTAGCCCCAAAACCTTTTCACAGAAATGTAGCCACAGAAGAACTGTAGTATAGCCGTACTTGATTCTACTTGAGCAATGGATACGCCCAAAATATTGCCCAAAATATCAAGCTGCCCAAGATTTCTGGCTCAAGACTCCTTTAAGGTCGTCCAGCATTCTTGGGCGATCGCCCAATTTTCCTGGGCATGAATCACCAATACCTTTACCGTGGAGTCTGCGGCGGAAATCAACTGATCCTGAGGACGGCTATTGTTTTTCTCTGCATCTAGCTTTATCCCCATATACGAAAAGTTTTCGCAGGCTCTAGATCGAATATCAGCGGCGTTTTCGCCTACGCCTGCCGTAAACACCAGCGCGTCTATACCGTTGAGAGTAGCCACCATGCTGCCGATCAAAGCCCGCAGCCGATGGATGTAGATATCTAGCGCCAGCTTGGCGCGCGGGTTGTCCTGTGCCGCTTGGGTGACTAACCGCATGTCGTTGGAAATGCCGGAAACGCCCATCAGACCCGAATCTTGGTTAAGCGCATGATCGAGCCGATCGATCGTGTAACCCTCCTCCCGCAGCATGTAAAGCAAAATGCTGGGATCGACTGAGCCAGAGCGATTGCCCATCATCAGTCCGTCTAATGGCGTGAAGCCCATCGTAGTATCGACGCTGCGACCGTCTTGAATGGCGGCGAGCGAACAGCCGTTGCCCAAGTGGCAGGTGATGATTTTCAAATCCTCTAGACTTTTGCCTAAAATCTGCGCCGTTTTCTGGGCACAGTAGCGGTGATTGGTGCCGTGGAAGCCATATCGCCGCATGCCCTTTTCTGACCACTCGTAGGGAACGGGATAAACGGCAGCAAAGTCGGGAATGCGGGCGTGGAAGGCGGTGTCAAAAACCGCCACCTGCGGCACGTCACCCAAGATTTCCTCAATGGCGTTGATGCCTTCCAAATTAACGGGATTATGGGCAGGCGCTAGATCTGAGAGATGATCGATCGCCGCTTTCACTTCTGCTGTAATCCTCACGCTGTCCTTGTAGTCCTGTCCGCCATGCACCACCCGATGCCCCACTCCCTGAATTTCGGACGGGTCTGCGATCACTTGAGTTGCGCCACTCCAGAGGGTGCTGAGCATATGCTCCATCACAGGCAAGCGAGATTCAAACGCCGTGGATTCCTTTAGCTCTTGCCCCTTAGCCTTGACTTTGAGTTCGGCTTTGTCTCGCGACCAGTCAATCTGCGCTTCCCAGATAGGTTCGGGCGGCTGATCGGGCAGGCGATCGTCTGGGACATCATAAAAACAGCTTTTTTGACTGCTCGACCCGGCATTCAGCACCAAGATTTTCATGGCTTTCCAATTCAGCGGCTTTTCAACTCAGCAATAGCACGGCATCCTTCAGTTTGCCGGAAAGTTCGCCGATAGGAAAGTTCGCAGGATTGCAAATGACGTGAATCTGGACTCATGGAGCAAGAAATGCCTGTATTTTTGCCCAAACCTGCTCCAGCAGATCCGGGCAATCGGCGTCAAACCAGGCGATCGTCGAGTCAGCCCTAAACCAGGTGCGCTGCTGCTTGGCAAACTGGCGCGTGTGTAGGACGATCGCTGCCTCCGCCTCTGCCCGTGAGGTCTTTCCCGATAGATAATGCTTAATCTCTTGATAGCCCAAGGTATTGAGCAGCGGCAAATCTGCGCCGTATTTTTGACAAAGTGCCGCCACTTCTTCCACAAAGCCTGCCGTCATCATTTGCGCTGTTCGCCTATGGATGCGCTGCCCCAAAGCCTCAACGTTGGCGCAATCTAACCCAATTTGCAGAATCGGGTAGGCAGGAGGCACTTCGCCTTGCTGAGCTGAAATCGGCTGACCTGTGACGTAAAACACCTCCAGCGCCCGTAGGGTTCGCACCGGATCGTTGGGGTGAATTTTTTTTGCCGACCAGGGATCAATTTGCTCTAAGAAGGCATAGCATTGAGGCTGTCCTAGGGAGCGGAGCTGCGATCGCAATTCTTCCTGAGGCGGAACTCTGGGAATTCGCAAGCCGCGAACGATCGATCGGATGTAGAGTCCGGTGCCGCCGACGAGGAGAGGGACAGGGCGTGGGATTTGGGGTGTAGCGTGAAATGTGGCAATTAGCTCCTGTGTCTGCTGCTGATATTGAGCCAGGGTGAGGGTTTCGGTGGGATCGCAAATGTCGATCAGGTAATGTGGGACGCGATTTTGTTCAGCGTTCGAGGGTTTGGCAGTGCCAATGTCAAATTCACGGTAAACCTGGCGAGAGTCGGCACTGAGAATAGCCCCATTCAAGCGTTCTGCTAACGCCAAAGCCAAACTCGATTTTCCAGTTGCCGTCGCACCGCAAATCACGACTAGAATAGGAAGTGCGGGAAGTAATACGTTTGTATTGATAGGACTTGCAGACATTAAGGTTCACACGTGTAACAAAAGCTATATATGTTAAGTCTTGTCAAGATAAGCGCCAACCCATCCCCTTGCAGAACCGCGTCTCAGACTAGCTTAAAACAGCCTTAAACAGTTTTCTGCTATAATTTTGATGTATTTTGATGTTTTGAAGTTATTAGACGGCTTCAAACCGCACAAAGGAGCACTTCATCCATGACGACTGACTACGGTGCCGACCAGATTCAGGTTTTAGAAGGTCTGGAGCCTGTCCGGAAACGACCCGGCATGTACATTGGTACGACGGGTCCCCGTGGTTTACATCATCTAGTGTATGAGGTGGTGGATAACTCTGTTGACGAAGCTTTGGCGGGTCATTGCAAAAATATCCAAGTCAAGCTAGATGCTGATGGCTCGGTCACCGTAACCGATGACGGGCGCGGCATTCCGACCGATATCCATCCCCGCACAGGGAAGTCTGCGCTAGAAACCGTCATGACGGTGCTGCACGCAGGGGGCAAATTTGGCGGCGGCGGTTATAAAGTGTCTGGTGGACTGCACGGAGTTGGTATTTCCGTCGTCAACGCTTTGTCCGAGTGGGTGGAAGTGACGGTGTGGCGGGAAAACAAGGTGCATCTCCAGCGGTTTGAACGGGGCGTGCCTATTGGCGAACTGCAAGTTAAACCTGCTGCTGGACATCCGACTGGAACTTCTGTCAGCTTCAAGCCTGATATTCAGATTTTTACGATTGGCATTGAGTTCGACTACAATACGCTGTCGGGTCGTCTGCGCGAACTGGCGTACCTCAACGCTGGGGTAGAAATCACCTTTACGGACAATCGGCTAGAGCTGCTAAAGGTCAGCGAACCGCGCGTAGAAATCTACCACTACGCGGGCGGCATCAAGGAATACATCAGCTATATCAATAGCGACAAGCAGCCGCTGCATGAAGAAGTCGTCTATGTGCAGGGCGAACGCAACAATGTCCAGATCGAGGTGGCTCTGCAATGGTGCGTTGATGCCTACACAGATAACCTGCTGGGTTTTGCCAACAACATTCGCACGATCGATGGAGGCACCCATCTAGAAGGGCTAAAGGCAGTGCTGACCCGAACCATGAATGCGATCGCCCGGAAGCGCAACAAGCTTAAAGAGGGCGATTCTAACCTGGCAGGCGAAAACATCCGCGAAGGGCTGACGGGCGTGATCTCGGTGAAGGTGCCCGACCCGGAGTTTGAAGGACAGACTAAGACAAAGCTGGGCAATACTGAGGTTCGTGGCATTGTCGATTCGCTGGTCGGGGAAGTCTTGACAGAATATCTAGAGTTTCGTCCTAGCGTTGCCGACGCAATCTTAGAAAAAGCGATTCAGGCTTTTAATGCGGCTGAGGCGGCGCGACGGGCGCGTGATTTGGTTCGCCGTAAGTCGGTATTGGAGTCTTCAACCTTACCGGGCAAGCTGGCAGACTGTAGCTCCCGCGACCCTTCAGAGTCAGAAATCTTCATCGTGGAGGGAGATTCTGCGGGCGGAAGTGCCAAACAAGGACGCGATCGCCGCTTCCAAGCCATCCTGCCGCTCCGGGGCAAAATTCTCAACATTGAGAAAACAGATGATGCCAAGATCTATAAAAATACTGAAATCCAGGCGCTGATTACCGCTCTGGGTCTAGGCATCAAGGGCGAGGAGTTTGATCCGTCTCAGCTCCGCTATCACCGTATCTGCCTGATGACTGACGCAGACGTAGATGGGGCACACATTCGGACGCTGCTGCTCACTTTCTTCTATCGCTATCAGCGATCGCTAGTCGATCAAGGCTACATCTATATCGCCTGTCCGCCGCTCTACAAGATTGAGCGGGGGCGCAACCACTACTACTGCTATAGCGATCGCGAACGGGAGCAGATTACCTCTGGCTTTCCAGACAACGCCAAGTATGACATTCAGCGGTTTAAGGGCTTGGGCGAAATGATGCCGCAGCAGCTTTGGGATACCACCATGAATCCTGAAAGCCGGACGCTCAAGCGCATCGAAATTGAAGATGCCGCAGAAGCCGATCGGATCTTTACAGTGCTGATGGGCGATCGCGTGGCTCCCCGGCGCGAGTTCATTGAAACCTATGGCTCAAGACTCAATCTAACTGATCTAGATATTTAGGGCTTTTCTCGCTGCCACCAGAGCAGGTAAACCAGCACACCGACCTGCACAGGAAGCAAGATCAGCTCTTGCTTCAGGAGGGGCGATTCTAGCCCAGAGAACGCGGCAAAATAGACTGCGCCAAGCAGCGGTAGGGCAAAAATTAGGCGCTTCGGCTTTAAAGTGGGCATTTTTAAGGTGGGCATGGCGATCGCGAAAAAGAGTAAGGGAACCTACAGCGCTTTTGCACCCAGAGTCAATTGTTGCCAAAGAATTGTATCGGCAAGGTCGAAGGGCAGCAGTCCGTTTCCATAGCGTGCATACATACGGAGCGCATAGTAGCCAAAGAACAGCAAAATACCGATCGCAATGAGGATCAAGTACCTCTCATTCAAGAAAGACAATTGCCCATAGTCGGTCAGCCTGCGTCCTGCCATTAATTCAATGGCGGCATAGAAGGCCACAACCAGGCAAATGCCAAACAGAAAAGGGGCAAACAGATGATAGGTTAGAGCCTGCTGCCAGTCTCCTCGGACGATCGCCATAAACGATCGCGTCATGCCGCAGCCCGGACTGGGGAAGCCAAGCAGCTGCTGGAAAAAACACTTTTGCGGCGTGAGTCTTAGCCCCTCATTGTAGAGAAATGCACCGATTACGGGTGCAAGACTCAGTCCTAAGATAGCCCAGCGAATCCATACACTGGAGCTTGAAAGGGTGGGCGATCGTTTAATCCGACGTTCAATCATGACTTTTAAGCCTCATATGCTAGAACCAAGGCTTCTTACCCGTAATATAAGTAGCCACAAACTCTTCATCGCTCTTAGTCAGGTAAATAATGCCTTCCGCTAATCCCACTACGCCCATGGCGGTTGTTGCTAGCACAGGGATGACAAAACAGGACAGTACAATTCCGGCTACCGAGACTCCCAGCATAATGAAAGCTTCAGACTTGTAGCCCAAAATGAATTTATGAACGCCAAAAGCGCCGATTAAAATGCCGCAAATTCCGGCAGCAATCTTTTTATCTGCGCCCGGTAGGGTGGAATTAGTCACGGAAAACTCCTTTAAATAGCTTGAGATCAGGTGAGCTGGAACAAAATTTTGGTTCCAAACCAAACTTCGGTTCTGGGATTAATGTGCCCGGATCAATCTCAAGACAAACGGAGGGTTGTAGAATTCTTTACTGCACGTTACAGATGAAGGACAAAGCCAGATGGATGTGATTCCAGCGATCGACCTGCTCAACGGGCAATGTGTGCGGCTCTACCAGGGAGACTATGCCCAGTCGCAGGTATTTGATGAAAATCCGATGGCGGTGGCGCAGCAGTGGGCAGCGCAAGGGGCAACCTGGCTGCATCTGGTCGATCTGGATGGCGCAAAGGCGGGGCATCCAGTGAACCAAGAAGCGATCGCGGCAATTATGCAGTCAGTGGATGGGCTGCCTGTGCAGGTGGGGGGTGGCTTGCGCGATCGACAGTCGGTGGCAGATCTGCTGGCGCTGGGCGTGCGGCGGGTGATTCTCGGCACGGTTGCCGTTGAGCAGCCAGACTTAGTGAAGGCGCTCTGCCAGGAGTTTCCCGGTCAAATTGTTGTGGGTATTGATGCCCGCAACGGCAAGGTGGCAACACGCGGCTGGCTAGAGACTTCTGAGGTGGAAGCCGTCACCCTGGCGCAGCAGATGGCAAATTTGGGCGCTGCCGCCATCATTTACACCGACATTCACCGTGACGGCACAATGCAGGGCCCCAACCGCGAGGCTTTACGAGAGTTGGCAGAGGCGATCGCCATTCCGGTCATTGCCTCCGGCGGCGTGAGTTCCATCACAGACCTGCTGAACTTACTGGCGCTGGAGCCGATCGGCGTGAGTGGGGCGATCGTCGGGCGGGCGCTATACACGGGCGATATTGTCTTGAAGGAGGCGATTCGGGCGGTAGGGAACGGACGCTGGCAAGATGTGCCGCCTGATTTGGGCAACTCGGCATTTGCGTAAGCCTAGAAAAATTTTGGATTGACTCTGAATCCAGAATAGAGCAGCCCATTGGTCTGTCAATTGTTAGCTGACGGGTGGATGAGTGGATGAGGGTTCCCATCTCACCCATCTACCCTCTTACCCTCTACCCATCTACCCGCTCACTACTACTTGACTAACCACTAACGCCCCCAGCGAAAGACAGCCGCGCCCCAGGTTAGCCCTGCCCCAAAGCCGGAAGTGGCGATCGCATCCCCACTCTTAATCTTGCCCGATCGCACGGCTTCATCTAGGGCGATCGGGATGGAGGCGGCTGAGGTGTTGCCGTAGCGTGCCATATTGCTGATCACTTTCTCAGAAGGAATGCCCAGACGATCGGCAACGGCATCTAAGATTCTCTGGTTTGCCTGATGCAGCACCAGCCAGTCTACCTGCTCGACGCTGAGATTGGCGCGAAATAGGGCTTTCTCAATCACTTCCGGGACTTTGCGAACGGCAAAGCGATAGACTTCCTGACCATTCATTTGAATGAACTGAAAGCTGCCTTGCCCGATCGTCACTGGCTCAATCAACGTTTTAGGCTGCGCCTGATAGGCTAGGGTCAGGCAATTATTCTGAGTGCCGTCGCTGCGTAGCTCAAAGCCCAAGAGGCGATCGCACTCCAAATTTGCTTGCATGACTACAGCCCCGGCTCCGTCGCCAAACAGAACACAGGTACGGCGATCGCTCCAGTCTGTCCAGCGTGAAAGAAGGTCGCCGCCAATCACCAGCACGTTTTGATAAACTCCGGTACGAATAAACTGCGCCGCTGTCACTAGACCAAACACAAAGCCAGAGCAGGCTGCCGTCAGATCGAAGGCAACCGCTTTCATGGCTCCTAGCTCTGCTTGAATTTGACTCGCCGTCCCAAATAAATCGTCAGGAGTGGAGGTCGCTAGGATAATCAGATCCACATCCATTGGCTGGATGTTCGCCATATCTAGAGCTTTTTGGGCAGCTTCAACGGCGATCGTCTTCAGAGATTCCTGGGGCTGTGCTAGGTGGCGCTGCCGAATGCCCGTGCGATCGGCGATCCACTCATCGGAAGTCTCGACAATTTGGCTGAGAGTGCCATTGTCCAAAATATGAGCTGGCGCAGCGGAGCCGCTTCCAGTAAAGGCAATGCCTATTCCGTTCAAGATTTACTCTCCGTCTAGGGCAGTAGCTTCAGTTTTGGGAGACAGTTTTGGTGACTCAGCCTGATACTGGGACTGTAGGCGATCGAGCACTCGGTTATCAACCGCTTCTTTGGCGATGCGGATGGCATTAAAAATCGAAGGAGCCTGAGAACTGCCGTGGCTGATGATGCAGATGCCCGCCACGCCCAGCAGCAAACCGCCGCCATGTTCCGCATGATCGATTCGCTGTTTAATCCGCTTTAAGTTGGGCTTGAGGAGCAGGGTACCCAGCTTGCCGCGCCAGCCGCGAGGCAGCTCTTCTCGCAGGATTTGCAGCAGCACGCCACCCACTGCTTCGGCAAACTTCAGCAGCACGTTGCCGACGAAGCCATCGCAGACAATCACGTCAAAATTGCCGGACAGAACATCGCGCCCTTCGGCATTTCCTGCAAAGGGAATGCGAGGATTTTGCTCCAGCAGCTCGTAGGTGCGCAGCGCCAAATCATTGCCCTTAGAAGGCTCCTCGCCAATATTCAGCAGCCCCACCTTGGGTTTCTCGATTCCCAAGACATACTGGGCGTAAATGGTGCCCATAACGGCAAACTGCTCCAGAAACTTGGGGCGACAGTCTACGTTTGCGCCCATGTCGAGCAGCAGTACCGACTTGCCCGCCAGGATAGTGGGCAGCACGGTACCAATGGCAGGGCGATCGATACCGGGCAGACGACCTAAGCGCAGCAAAGCCGAAGCCATTGCCGCGCCCGAATGCCCCGCAGAAACCACTGCATCCGCTCGACCTTCCTTTACCAAAGTCATTGCCACGTTGATGGAGGATTTGGGCTTGCGGCGGATCGCGGTTAGCGGCTCCTCATGCATTTCCACCAAATCCTCTGCGGGCACCACCTCTACCTGAATAGAGGAGCTGTGTTGCTTAATTAAGTCGGCGAGCTGCTGCGGGTCGCCAACGAGCAGGATCTCCACACCCAGCTCTGCCTGTGCCCTCAGTGCACCAGCTACGATTTCGGCGGGAGCAAAATCTCCCCCCATTGCGTCAATTGCGATCCTTGCCTGAGTCGATCCCATTGATGAAGAGTGATAGAAACCTCACAAATTTTATCAGATGGACTCTACCCAGCGGTGCAGAGAATTAACAGGAATCCAGATTTGCTCAGCAATTTACTGGCAATTTACTGGCAATTCACTGGCAACTTGCTCAGTAAAACCTATTCGACTTCGCCCGGTGGGACAATCCGCTGGAACAAATAGCCTGTTCCGCGCGCCGTCAGAATTAGCTCAGGGTTGCTAGGGTCGTCTTCTAATTTGGCGCGTAGCCGAGAAATATGCACATCCACGACGCGCGTGTCCACATGACGCTCAGGCGTATAGCCCCACACCTCTTGCAGAATCTCCGAGCGAGAGAAAGGTTCGCCCGATCGCCCTACCACCAGTTCTAGCAGGCTAAACTCCATGCCCGTCAGCCGAATGCGCTCATCGCCCTTATAAACCTGTCGCTTGTTGGTATCAATGCGGATGTTGTTAATGTGAATCACGCCAGAGCTAGGAATTCCAGAGCTACCGACCTTTTCAACGCGCCGTAGCACCGATCGAATGCGGGCTTCTAGCTCTTTGGGCGAGAAGGGCTTAACCACATAATCATCAGCTCCTAGCTCCAGACCCGTGATGCGATCGGCAACATCGCCCAAAGCCGTTAGCATAATAATGGGCACATCAGACTCTTTGCGAAGCTCTTGGCAAACCCCATAGCCGTCTAGCTTCGGCATCATCACGTCCAGCACTACCAAGTCAGGATTGGCATTGCGAAAGGTTTCTAGCGCCTCTTCTCCATCTGCTGCCGTAACCACATCGTAGCCAATCATAGAAAGCCGCGTTTCCAAGATCCGCCGGATGCTCGCTTCATCATCTACAACTAGAATTTTTTCTTTATGATTTTCCAATTTACTTAACACTCCTTAAAAAATCATTTTCAAAGTTAGTTTTTGTCGCTCTATCATTAAGATATCGGCTTATTCAATTCACATTAGAACCCCAGACTGCCTATTATATGCAGTTTTCAGAATTTTCTTAACTTTTCTTGCTCATGGATTTTAGAAACAGTTCTTACTGAAAGTCTTAACGAGTTGTTAAAGAATCGATCCCCCAATTTTCAACATTATCTCCAGTGAAATTTGGGGACTCTAACAAAAAACTAAGGTTTTACATAACGCACTTCAGATTTGAATGGGCAAACCATGGCTAAGTCTCGATCGCTCTACGTTTGCAATCAATGCGGCACTGAATCTTCTCAATACTATGGCAGGTGTCCGGCTTGCAAAGAGTGGAACTCTCTGCTGGAGCAGGTCGTTGCCGCCACGCCCACGGGAAACCGCGCCGCCTCGCTCACGACTTCGCGTAAGCCACACGCTGCCAAAGCCCAGCAAACTGCTCCTATTGCGGCTCTCACTCTTCAGCAGATTGCTGACTATCCCCAATCTCGCCTGTCTTCTGGCTACACCGAACTCGATCGCGTTTTGGGTGGCGGCATTGTTCCGGGTTCACTCGTTCTTATTGGCGGCGATCCAGGTATCGGCAAATCGACGCTGCTGCTACAGGCAGCCAATCGGCTGGCGATGCGGTATCGAATGCTTTACGTCTGTGCCGAAGAGTCGGGGCAGCAGGTAAAGCTCCGATCGCAGCGGCTAGGCATTGGGCGGGTAGCGGCAGATGAGGAAATCGAGACAGCAGAATACGACTCGTCCAGCGCTGTAGAAGCCGTTTCCAATAATCTCTATTTGCTGCCTGAAACCGATCTAGAGTCAATTTTGCGGGAATTAGAGTCACTGCGACCGCAGGTTGCTGTGATTGACAGTATCCAGGCACTGTATTTTGCCTCGCTCAATTCTTCGCCAGGATCGGTGGCTCAGGTCCGGGAATGTACTTCTGCGCTGATGCAGGTAGCAAAACGAGAGAATATCTCGCTGTTTATTGTTGGCCATGTCACCAAAGAAGGGGCGATCGCAGGGCCTAAAGTTCTGGAGCATCTGGTAGACACGGTGCTGTATTTTGAGGGCGATCGCTTTGCCAGCCATCGGTTATTGCGTGCCGTGAAAAATCGTTTTGGAGCCACCAACGAGCTGGGCGTGTTTGAGATGGTCGATCGCGGCTTAGAAGAAGTCCGCAATCCCTCGGAGTTATTTTTGGGCAATCGGGAGGAGCAGTCTCCGGGCACGGCAACGATCGTGGCTTGTGAGGGAACGCGACCGCTAGTAGTGGAGCTTCAGGCATTGGTTAGCCCCACGAGCTATCCTTCACCCCGGCGATCGACCACGGGTATTGAATACAACCGGCTGCTGCAAATTTTGGCGGTGCTGGAGAAGCGGGTCGGCATTCCCCTATCTAAGCTCGATGCCTACGTTGCCTCTTCGGGCGGGTTAAACGTGGGGGAACCTGCGGCAGACCTGGGTATTGCCGTGGCGGTAGCGGCAAGTTTTCGCGATCGCACGGTCGATTTAGGGACAGTTCTGATCGGTGAAGTGGGGCTAGGCGGACAGGTGCGCCCTGTCTCGCAAATGGAGCTGCGGCTAAAGGAGGCTGCAAAGCTAGGGTTTAAGCGGGCGATCGTGCCTACGGGTCAGATTCCCTCTGGCGTGGGACTGGAAATCATTCCCGTCTCGCGGGTGGTGGATGCAATTACGATCGCGCTGGGGGGTGGGAAGGCGTCAGCTTCAGAGAGTGACGCGGAGAATTAACCCCACATTGGTGCTGGCGATGAATGGGAGGGTTGGGGGCGAATGTAGAACATGGAATACTTTTCAAATGTTCGCTTACACAGCATTCATCTCCCCATTAGGCAGTGCCTGGAATGATTTGAAGATCTTTAAGATGTCATTTGCGTTGAGATGGTACTTCATTGAGACCATCCAAAAAGAATGAAAAATCTATCCCTTTGACGAAATGGAGAGATAGAGAATTAAAGCTGCGATCGCCCAGTGGGATGACATGAATGGGCGAAGTATTGCTCTATCAAAACTCATATGCTAGAGCAGTCAAAAGTTAAGGGTGGATACGGCGCCGTGGATAATGACCTAGGTAGTCAAATTACTGACTCCAAGTTTGCTGTTTATACCTGCGAGATTAACCTCAAATTCAGGTTGATTGAAGAGCGGCAGGTAATCTATAACCGTGAGCTACTCTTGGAGCGTCTACTAGACGCTATTTCCTGTCGCGCTGATCAGTACCTTGAACCGATTGAATCAAACGTGAAAACTCAAGAGCTATCTGACATGGAGGCTTCTCCACAGATGCGTCGTCAGCTCATTTGGCTACGCAACTCTAAAAATATCTCCTAAATTTCCTAGTATTGGCTGATGTTTAAATACCCTAGATCTGCTTTGCCCTGCCGCTCGTTTACACTTAGAAGTCTGTATTGAATGCTACTCAATTCTTCCAATCCAGATAGCCAGGGTTTGCGTACTTATAAAGGATCTTAGTTAGCGATTCTCCGATCCAGAATGAGCCATGAGGTAAACCAAACAATCGTCGCTCGCTCAACCAGGTGCTATGAAAAATGTAGTGCCGCACTGTCAGGACTTCTACATCGAAAGCAGATGACAATTGATCAAAACAGTGGTACCGAAAATAAAAAAAATGCTCTGAGCGAAAAAATAGAAGGTCAGACCAGTCATTCTGAGTTTGCCGTCTATGATTGTGAAATTAATCTGAAGTTCAGACTCATTGAAGAAAAGCAAATTCTTAACAAGCGAGACGGTCAGCTTCTACAGCTTCTTCTAGACGCTCTAGCTCAGGGGGCTGATGCGTATCTTGAACCTACCAAAGCAGAGGTAAAAGCTCAGGAGGTTCCTGATGACAAAGTTTCTCCACGCATGCGTCGTCATTTGATTCGCTTGCGTAACTCTACAGATCCTTAACTTTCGTGCGAGAGATGCGAACCTGCGGTCACCAGTTGAATGGTTAGCCCTTCGCGGGCAAGACCTGCGTTAGGAAAATGCTTTTGGGCTTCTAACTCAACCCGATCGAGAAAATCATCTGTGTAATCCGAATCGTGATGAAAGAGAGCAAGCTGCTTTGCCTGAGCCAGCATTGCTATCTCTACGCCAGTGCTCCAGACTGAAGAGAGCTGATCACAGCCATTTGGCTGACTACCTGTAACCTGAGCCGCATCGTAGATCAGCAAATCTGCGTGGTGCGCCAGATAAAGCAAGCCTTGATCCACCTGATTGACTGAAGTATGAATTGAGGTTTCAATATCAGTTGCGTAGACTGCCGAGTATCCGTTCCAGGTGACTCGATACCCCAATGCGCCATTAGAGCGATTAAGGGCGATCGCTTCTACCACTACGTCATCCAGCTCAATCACCGATCCAGGGGCGATATCGTGAAATTGAAGGTGCGATCGCATTGTCTGGATGGGCGTTGGAAAATGAGGGCGTAACATTTGGCTATAAAGGCGCTGCTTAATGGATGCGCCGTTTGCTCCTACCGCTCCATAAATGTCAAACCGATTGCCTGGATGAAAGGCAGGCACAAAAAATGGAAATCCTTGGATTCGATCCCAGTGCGTATGCGTGAAAAATAGGTGAGCCTGCACAGGTGCTTCGTGGATGAGAGACTTTCCTAACGCTCGTAGTCCTGTGCCTCCATCAAAAATTAAGTGCTTGCCGCCAGCACACATCTCGACACAAGCCGTGTTGCCGCCATAGCGCAGGGTTTCAAAACCGGGGGTGGGAATGTCTCCTCGCACGCCCCAGAATTTCACCGTGAATCCCAATGATCGGTCGATCGCCTCTTTGGGCAAAGTTCCACTAGACAAAGTTCCGCTGGGCAACTGAGAGCGATTCATTGAAAAGTCAAAGCCTGACATTTGAATTATTGATTTAACCCTTGATTAGCAAAGCTTCACGGTTTTTACATTCTTCCTACTCTCAGAATTCCCTAATCTGAATCGGCTCAATCAAGCATTTAGTGGTAAGTATCTATTAACTCCTTGCAAATTAGGTTTAGTGGGGGCGCAACCCCCACTAAACCTAATCTCAAAACTTTAATCTGCAAGAGGTCTATTGTTGTCCATCGTAAGCAGAGTAGGCAATGCCTACCCTATCAAGTAGATCTGAGAATAGGTTACTACATTGAATTCTTAAACCCTGTCTACTAACCCTGCCTACTTTTGCGCTGCTTTAACGCAAGCTTCGACTAAAGGCATGACCTGATCGACATCCTTCCACCCTAAAATCTCAGTCACCTTCTTTTCCAGATTCTTGTAGCTTCTGAAGAATTCGGCAATTTCTTCCAGACGATGGGGTGATACGTCCTTCAAAGACTTCACGTCAACATAGCGAGGATCTTTATCGGGAACGCAAAGAATTTTTTCATCGCGATCGCCGCCATCAATCATCTCTAACATGCCAATGGGACGAGCCGCAATGACACAACCTGGAAAAGTTGGCTGATCCATAAGCACGATACCATCTAGCGGATCACCATCATCAGCCAGCGTATTGGGCACAAACCCGTAGTCGTAGGGATATTGCACCGAAGAGAATAGCACTCGATCCAGCGCAAAAGCATTCATATCCTTGTCAAACTCATACTTGTTCTTGCTGCCTGCTGGAATCTCAATCAGAACGTTGATAATTCCCGGCTTAGGCTGGGCAGGAATGAGCGTTAAATCCACAGCGTTTCTCCAAATAACAAAACTAGGGGGTGTAGCCAAAAGCTTGCACATGCAAAACTCTAACCCATTTTAGCTACCCCTCTGAGAGCATTTTTGGTGAGACTTACGCAGATTAAAGCGAAATCTGTCCCCCAAACTCCAATTCTGGGGAAGCTGGAGTTCAAAGTCCCCCAGGATTGGGGAGTTGGGGGAGCTGATGCGTAAGTCCATAAGCAATGGCTTCAGCTACTCTCTGCTTTTCAAAATCTGAGGTGGCGTTTGCCAGACTTGACCTACAGAAAACTCTTCTGAAGAATTGCTTGAGGAAACATGATCGGAGGAAAAGTGGGCGATCGCAATCATCGGGACAGTTAACGTCAGGAGGGCGATCAGGGTACCCAAAAGGTTGGCTAGCGGTTGAGAAGTCTGTACAGGGGGGTTGCTAGCTGTACTACCAGGTTCCATATTGAAAATTGCTCTGTAAATTAAATGTAGATTGGACGTGGCTTCGCAGATGGCTTAAGGGCTAAGCCATAAGAGCTAATGCCATAAGGGCTAATATGACTATCCTAGAAGCAGATTGTAAATGCCCTAAACCATTTTAGTCATCTTCCAGACGATTCATCATCCGCAGAAACTCTAGAGGCAACCCATCTGCATCGGCAATAAACGCGACTTCATAGACGCGATCGCCAATCATCTGCTGCGTTGGCTCTAGCAAAACCTGCAAAGGCTGCATTGGCTCTGAGGTTTGAGCGTTCTGAAATTTATCCTTTAGATGGTCTAGCCACTCCGGTAAATCAGCAGTGATGTCTGTCAAATCAAACGACAGGTGATAGTAGCCCGTGTAATGCTCATCCCCGAAGGCATCGGCTGCCGGACGAGGCTGAGGCACCTGCAATAGCTCAATTCGTCCACCCAAACCTTCCATCCAGCACGCGAGGGTAATGCCTGCCGTAAATCGTTCGCAGACTTGAAACCCAAGCTGTTCGTAGAAGGCGATCGCCTGATGAATATTGGAGGTGCGAATGGAAGCGTGATGCATAGTAGGCTTCTTACAAATTAGGTTTAATGGGGGCGCAGCCCCCACTAAACCTAATCCCAAAACTTTGATTTGCAAGAGGTCTAATGAGGGGCGAACTGAATAACTGGAGACAGGCTGTTCAAACAGACGGCTATTCAAACAGACGGAAGTAGGGATAGCGAACGGGTGCGCCCGGTTCTTTTTCCAAATCAAAGTTGATTACATCCCAGCAAGGTTCCTCAGCCGAGTCGGGACTAAACTCGACCGGAAGCCCGTATAGCCTTGGGCGAGGCGCATCTGGCTGACCTCGCCAAGGGGCACTGCGCTCCAGATAGGTGCCAATCAAATCTTTGTAACGCTGGGCAATAATAACGCGGGTAGCACGATACCCTTGCGTATAGAGGCGATCGAGCGCTTCATGAATTTCAAAGCGGATGCCGTCTGGATGCGTGTGCTGACGGTACCATTCATTGTTCCACTGCCGCCAGTGCCGCCCAGACTGGAGATGGACTAGCTCAGCCGTCTTGGGGTCTGCCTCAAACGCACCATGCCGATGACAGAGATAAGTATCGGTGAGTGTAAGCGCTGGAATCGTTTGGCGACAGTGAGGACATTGAATTTCTGCACCAAAGATTGGATATTGTAAAGCTGGGTTCATCATTAATTTGGTGTCAGCATATGCGACCTGAGCCAATTCCAGTAGTTTTATTATACTCTGTGACAAATCTGGAGTCTTGGAAAATCTGGTAGAAATAATCCGCATGAGTAGCTATTGGCCTCCCCCTGATTTATCAAAAGCCGCCTTTGTTGCGCCCAATGCCACGATCGTCGGTCATGTAGAAATTGCGTCTGGCGCAAGCATCTGGTACGGCGCGGTAGTCAGAGGAGATGTCGAGCGTATTGCCATTGGCGAATGCACTAATATTCAGGACGGCGCAGTGCTGCATGGCGATCCGGGTCAGCCGACCCTTTTAGAGGCTCATATCACTGTGGGACATCGCGCCGTGATTCACAGTGCTCAGATTGGGCAAGGCTGCCTGATTGGAATTGGGGCGATCGTTCTAGATGGCGTCAAGGTTGGAGCAGGCAGCATCATTGGCGCAGGGTCGGTTGTCACTAAAGATGTGCCTGAGCGATCGCTGGTCATGGGCATTCCGGCAAAAGTCTCGCGAACTCTTTCAGAAGCTGAGGTAGCGCATTTGATCGATCATGCGCTCAAATACGAGAAGTTGGCATTAGTTCATGCAGGGCGAGGTGCCGATTTAGGGTTTGTTCTTTAGACCTAGCTTCTATGGCGCTACGCGCTCAGATCCAATGAGTTATTTTTTGAGAGCCGCGCGGAGCGCGGCTCTCAAAAAATAACTCGTCCTAACTCAATTACGTAATGCCATAAATATAGAGGAACGGCTAAGGCGGTTAGGCTTAGGACATTTAGGGGTGGGGCGCTGCGCCTCACCCCAAATGTCCTAAACAAACTGGTGACAGCTATGAATATTAATTGTAAATATATGTAACGCTAGACCTAGTAAAACCCGCCATTTCAAAGCAAAATAGAGCTTAAACATGAGAGTTATTTATAATTCTTTAAGGGAGAAACTTAGCTATGGATTGGCGTATTTTAGTTGTGGTGTTGCCCCTGGCGCTGGCGCTGGGTTGGGTGTTTAAGAACATTGGACAGGCTGCGTTGAAGCAGGGCAAAGACTTCATCGATAAGTAAGCTTGAGCTGAAAGATTTGCTTTGTGAGCGGAAAAACAAAAAATTGTCAGTAGTTTGATGTGAGTCAGATTGTTGTAACTCCTGGATGCGATCGCTTTTGTGAACCCTGTTTTATGCGGGATCTGAGGGCGATCGCTTTTATGCCCGTCTTATGGCTGCGAATTTGCCAGATCTACTGCAACAGCAGACTCACCGTTTGCAGCAGACCAATGACCAGCCCCAAAACGCCACCCAGATTGACGATCGCCTGAAGTTCGCTTTTGACAATGCCCTGAATTGCCAGCTCTAAATCCTTGGGAGAGGTTGCCCGGACGCGATCGATAATCACTTGATCGATATTCAAAATGGGAATAGCCTGAGCCACGATCATTTCTAGATCTCGCTCCAGGTAGCGCTCTAGCACCAGGGTCAGCTCCTGGCTGACGGGCTGAAGGGCGCTAGTGACCGCATCTGAGGTGCGCAAGCGATTGAGCAGCAGCGCCGCCACATTATTCCAGTCGATCGAATCGCTCAGCCCCTGTAAGACATCGGAGCCTTTGAGCTGAACATAGCCCCGGACGCTGTCGCGCATGGTTTTCCGCAATTGCCGCACGGTAGAAACAGGCAGGTTTTGCAAAGAGAGATTTTGCAACAGCTCTTTGAGGCGAGCTTGAATTCCCAGAGAGGTAACCAGCTCAGCAATGCGGGCGTTGCTCTGTTCGCGATCGTCCAAACAGTAAGTCCGCAGCCGCGTTAGAGTGTTTCGCACTCCAAACAGGTTGGCGACCACCCAGTAGGTACCGCTGGTTTTCTCGCGCAAGCCTTCGTCGATGACACGAATATTGCGATCGGTTAGGAAATCGACCAATACCTGCCGAATAGCATCAGGCGGCAACACGGTTTCCAGCAGCCAGCTAGAGAGCTGAACTGCCTGTGCTTCAGTCAGCCTTAACTCTAGAAGCACCTGGTCAAAAATTTGGTTGAGCTGGGTTTCCAAAAAGTCTTCGCGCCGCGCCATGACCTTAATGAGACGGGGCAGCGACTGTCCCAGCAAATCTCTGAGGATATTGGCAACAATCTTGATTGCCTTTTCTTCATTCGCTCCTTGAGCTTGTTCTAGCGCTAGCCCCAGCAGCCAGTAGATTGCCGCTTGGATGCGTTCGGTTTGCAGTAGCTTCCGCGCCAGGTTTTTTAGCTCGTCGGGGGTCAGCAGCGATCCCATAATAGTGTCAGCAATGCGCTTTGCTAGGCGCTCTTGGTTGCTAGGAATAAGTCCGGGGGTGAAGGGAAGCCGCCTACCGCCGACATACAGCGCTCGATAGGGTCGAAACAGCATTTTGATGGCAATGTCATTGGTGAAGTAGCCAATGATGCCACCTACGATCGGCGGTGCCGCTAGAGTCCAGAGAGTCGCAAGATCCAAGGGAGTTAAGAATGGGGGTTAAGGATTAGAGGGTTCACTATTACTTCGTAGCAACCAGGATACCCATCATGTCAGCAGCGATCGGGTAATGCACGGCATGGGAAAATCCGGCTTGATCCGCCAGAACGACCTGTTCAGCGCCAGATGGAAAGCGATCGAGACTGGGGCTAATGTAGGCATACTCTTCTCTCAGACCCAGTCCTGCTGCCATCGGCACTACGAGGGTATCCAGATACCATTGCTGCAAGCTACGCAGATACGGGTTGCTAGGACGATGAAAGTCGAGAATGGCAACTTTAGCACCTGGTTTCAAGACGCGCTGGAGTTCTTCAAGGCTTCGCGGAATATCGGTGACGTTGCGTAGACCGTAGCCGAGGGTTGCTGCATCAAACTGGTTGTCATCAAAAGGAAGATGGAGGGCATCACCTTCTATCCAGGTTATGGGTAGCGGCTGAAAGTTTTGCTCAACTCGCTGCCGAGCTGTTGCCAATAGCGCCGCCGAAAAATCTAGCCCATAGACTTGTCCCCCATAGGCTTGTCCCCTATAGGCTTGTTGCCCATAGGTTTGCCCTTCGGCTTTTGCACCTGTCTTTGCGCCTGCCTTTGCGCCTGCCTTTGCACCTACCTGTCTAGCAAGCATCTGGGTCAGATCACCGCTACCGCAGCAAACATCCAAACAAACTGAGCCAGGAGAAGCATTGCTCCACTTAACCGCCATTTGCTTCCAAACTCGATGCAGCCCTAGGCTAAGCCGATCGTTTAGGCGATCGTACTCAGGAGCAATGCGATTAAATATTGTCTGAATATCTTTAGCAACAGGAGAGGCAGTTGAATTAGTAGAAGCCAAGTTTACAGAAGCACTGTTCACAGAAACACTGCGGTTAGTTTATAAGCTAATCCTACACAATCTGTGAGACAGGAAGTTTGCGGATTAAATCTCAAATGCTTGGAGGATTTCCGAACTGAAAATCTGCTGCAAATTGATTAAGCACAGGCGATCGCCATGCCAATCTGCTGAGTTGCCAGGTTAATGAGCATCAATTTATCAGCTTGCACAAGGTGAGGCTTGCTCCATTGCAGCGACAGGACGGCTACCACCTGATGCTTGAACACCACAGGAGCGACTATATGCGCTCGGATGTCTGAATCACCAGGGTGGAGCCGAGGTTCTAAATCGTTTGGCACAGAGAGTTTTTGCACAGAAGACTGGAGTTGGTGTGTAGCGATCGCTGCCTCTACTAGCGGATCTTGATCGAGGGGCTGACCCAAACCCTCGCTTTCAGAACCATAGACTCCTTGCACACCCAAAGATCCCTCGACGCTCTCTCCCTCGACGCTCTTTCCCTCAACTCTCTGGACAACACAACGATCGGCACCCAGAGCTTTGCCACAGGCATCAGCGATCGGCTTAAGGCAATCATCTTTGTGAGCCGCCTGAGCTACTGCTGCAATAATTAGGCTGAGTAGAGTGGTTTGAGCTTGAGCCTGATGCAGCTCCTCCGTCCGCTGCTTTAGCAAGTCATAGGTTTCAGCTGCTCTTTGCACAACGCCCTTTAATTCATGGGGGTCCCAAGGCTTCGTGATGTACTTATAAACCTGTCCAGAGTTAATTGCCTCTACAAGGTCTTCAACATCCGTAAAGCCTGTCAGAATAATCCGCATTGTGTCAGGAAACTGAGGCACAGTCTTGCTCAGAAACTCAGTTCCTTTCATTTCTGGCATTCGCTGATCAGAAATAATCACGGCAACTTCGCCTTCAGTTGACAAAATCTCCAGAGCCGTGATGCCGCTCTCAGCCCTCAAGACGTTGAAGTCTCTCCGGAAGGTGCGATAGAGCAGGTCGAGATTGTCTGGCTCATCATCCACGACCAGCATCTTAGGCTTTTGAGGACGCTCTGAATTCATAAACTGGCTAGGGGTAGGTTCTGAAAAGGCACTACTCATAAAACTGTACTCTTGCAAGGCTAAGGTCTAATGGATTTGAAGCTTGTAAAAATGAGCGAGTCAAACAGCCCTTTTGAGAGATTCTGCCTCCGAGCAAATTCAAATCAGGGCTGCTTCGCTTAGTCTTGCCACTTTTGACCTAGTTCTAACTCTCTAACGGAGGCTAATGAGAAAACAGACACAAATTATTGTGTCAACTCTAGCGCCCTAACCCAAAATCATTGGGGACATAGTCTAGCTACATCCCCAATCTCTAAGGCAATAATTTTTTGGCAGCGATCGCAAAGAACCTATGGTCATTGCTTATCCTACCCCTACCTAGCTTTGCCGCAGACTCTCAAGAATCGCTAATATCAGCAACTAGGCGATCGAGCAACAGGCGCTTCAGTTTATCTCTCACTCAATTTATCTTGTACTCAAGATGTCTCACTTTTAACTAGCGTAGCGAGGATGTAGCGTCAATACGCCCTAACGAAAACGCCTCTTGCGGCGAGCCATAATTGCTTTACGCTTGTGTTTTTCTAAAGGAGTCTCAAAATGGCGATGGCTCTTAACATCTGCTAAGATGCCCGCCTTTGAAACCTCTCGCTTAAACCGACGCAAAGCAGACTCAATTCCTTCATTTTCGCCTAAGACCACTTGGGTCATCCTGGGTGCTCCTTAACTTGAGGGACTATAAAAAATAGCTGGGTCAGCCACACACGAGATAACTGACTATGACATTTTAGGAATTATAGGCAGCTTCGGCAATACAGATTTTAAGGTAAATCTTAGAGAATCAGCGAACTAAAGATAAATTCATAGAACCAAAGTTAGTTGTGAGGGCGACATTAAGAGTTTCAAGAGCTTGCACCAACCACTCAACCGCCTCACGGGCAGACATTTCATAATGGCTGAATAGAATAGAGAGCCGCCGCTCTAGGCAAGGTCTGACCTTGCGACAAATCAAGACAATTTTGAGCAAGATGCCAATGGTGGCGATCGGGCCTAAGTTGGTGATTAGATCAATAAACATAAAGTGGTTGGGGCTTTGGGGCTTATCGGCAACCAAAAAGTTGAGCAGGTGGTTGCAGATACGAATGAGCCAAAAATCGTTGAGGCACTGGTGGCTGCTGTCGGGCAAAACGTCTTGCAGATAGTAGTAGAGCTGGTTATTAAACTTGCGATTGCCATAGGCTGGATCAACCGAAGCCGTGATGTATTGATATAAATCGTCTTTGAACGATCGAATAGAGGGCGATGAGCCAACATGGGTCATGAAGTTGAGTGCAATATCTTTGTGAGTTCGCGACCCTTCGATCTTGCCAATATAGTGATGTAGGGCTTGACTCAAATCTTGATCGGTGAGCAGCGTGGGGTTCGTGACCGGAAGGATAATGTGCTGAGAGTCGGCAGTGGGAGATTGGGTGGAATGCGATCGCCTTACCTGATAGGTCACATACTGCGACAGATCAATCTCGAACTGTTTTTGTCGAACGAGCTGAATTTTCTGCACGGTTGTCTTCTGTTCTTGCGTACTCCCGTCACTCAGCAAGCAGTGTTCATATAAGTACGGATAGCGGCGAATCAGCATCCCTAGGGGGCGATTGCCCTGAGATTCGGCGGCTTCAGTTAACACCTGAGCCAGACGGCGCAACGTCAAATATTGCTCTGTTTCGGTAAATTGGTTGATGAGGCTATGCAGCCGTTTAATGGTGTAGGAATGGGTGGCGCTGATGCCAAACGCATGGGGTGGCGACTCAAATAGCTTCACAAGCTGCGGAATTGCCAGCTGCGACTGAGGGCGAGCTTGCCAACGGTTAATCAAAATGTGGCAGCAGCGATTGAGAATGTAGCGAAAGTCTTCGGTTGCTAGCTCAGACCCCACAATCTTTTTCAACGCCTGAGAGATCTGCTGATCTGGATAGCCCGTTCCATTCAGAAACAGCGTTTGGAAACGCGTAATCATTTCTGTCGGTGACTCTAGCTCAATCCAGTGCAGCAAATGATCGTAGATCTGCTGCTCTTCCTGCATGATGGGGCGATTGTAACGACTCATCTGACTATCGGTAACCACAGTTGACAATTCCAATAAATTCCAAAACTCGCAAGGCGCATACTTGAAGGCTCATACTTACTAAGCCAGTACGTACCGCACGAGTATCCGTAACAGATGATTGAACTTACGCCCAGCGTATCCGATAATACTCGGAATCTATAACTAGATCTTGTGATTAATATCACTGCAAGTTTAAATTTATGAATAAGCTAAGCATTTTTACGCTGGTTTTTCATCTTTGAAGCTTCAAAGAGCCAAATCTAGTCTACGTGTTTTTACTCATGCTAGATTTAAAGTATACTCAAATACCTTAAATTGCGTAACGGTTAATCCGATCGCCCCATTTGCGAGAGGATGATTTGCAGGGGTATCATGGCTGCTAATTCATCCAGCGCTGATTTCATTTGGCTCTTACATTTGGCTGGTGTTGGTCTAGACAGATTAGACCTCTTG
Source organism: Drouetiella hepatica Uher 2000/2452 (assembly GCA_019359505.1). Taxonomy (GTDB): domain Bacteria; phylum Cyanobacteriota; class Cyanobacteriia; order Elainellales; family Elainellaceae; genus Drouetiella; species Drouetiella hepatica. Next base: position 25,406 of record JAHHHD010000018.1, read on the forward strand.
CAAATTAGGTTTAGTGGGGGCTGCGCCCCCACTAAACCTAATCCCAAAACTTTAATCTGCAAGAAGTCTATTGTTGATTTTTTGTTGATTTTTTTGAAAGGAGCGCTGAGCGCTCCTTTCAAAAAAATCAGCAACACATTTGAAACACAACCCATTTGGCTCTTATCTGTCGAAATTTATCTACATAACCATTTATCTATATAACCAAAGTATCCAGCATGGCTTGTCGCGTTTCTTTGGGTCAGTTAATCGAAATTTTGGATGCCACGCCCGTTAATTTGACGGCAGCAGCTTTATCGCAAAGGGCGATCGGCGTTGTCACGGATAGCCGTCACCTTCAGCCCGGTGAAGTCTTCTTGGCGCTGCGGGGCGATCGCTTTGATGGGCATGGGTTTGTGCCGACGGTGATTCAGCAGGGCGCAATTGCGGCGATCGTTGATCGGGCTGACGATCAGGCTCAGCTGCCACTGCTCTGGGTGAAAGACACGCTGCAAGCCTACCAGGCGATCGCTCACTGGTGGCGCAACCAGTTTAAGATTCCGGTGATTGCCATCACAGGTTCGGTGGGAAAAACCACCACGAAAGAGCTAGTTGCCGCAGTTTTGGCGACTCAAGGCTCGGTGCTGAAGACTCAGGCGAACTACAACAATGAAATTGGTGTGCCTAAAACATTGCTGGAGCTAGAGCCAAGTCACGACTATGCGGTGATTGAAATGGGAATGCGGGCGGCTGGAGAAATTGTGCTGCTGACGCAGATTGCCCGTCCTGACATTGCTCTCATTACCAATGTGGGCACGGCGCACATCGGCATCTTGGGATCGGAACAGGCGATCGCCAATGCAAAATGTGAGCTACTGCAACAGCTTCAGCCCACAGGCACAGCAATTCTGAATCAGGACAACGATCGCCTCATCCGGACGGCAGCAGAAGTCTGGCAAGGCAAAACCATCACCTACGGATTGGAAGGCGGCGATTTGCAGGGGGAGTGGGTGGATGCTGCAACGTTGCGAGTCGATGGCATAGACTTTAAGCTGCCATTACCCGGTCGGCACAATGCCCTCAATTATCTGGCGGCGCTAGCAGTTGCCAAAGCTTTGCAGATTAATTGGGAAAGTTTGACGCAGGAACTATCCGTCGAAATGCCGAAAGGACGATCGCACCGCAGGGAATTGCCTCACGACATCGTGATTTTGGACGAAACCTATAATGCGGGACTGGAATCGATGATTGCCTCCCTGCATCTGCTGGCTGAAACTCCCGCTAAGCGAAGAATTGCGGTGCTGGGCACCATGAAAGAGCTGGGCGATCGCTCTCCAGAATTTCATCATCAGGTGGGTGTGGCGGCGCAGCAGCTCAACCTGGATGCCCTGCTGATTTTGGCAGATGCTGCCGAAAGTCAGGCAATGGCGGCGGGAGCAGGCAGCTTGCCCACGGAGCAATTTTCTAGCCATGATGAGGTTGTGGAGCGGCTGCGAGAAACGATGCAGTCAGGCGATCGTATCTTGTTCAAGGCATCGCGGGCAGTTGGGCTAGATCAGGTCGTGGAGGAACTTCTCAAAAACGCTAGGTGAATTTTTTTATATTTCACCCAACTTTGCATTTCACCCAACTTTGCATTTCACCCAACTTTGCATTTCACCCAACTTTGCATTTCACCCAACTTTGCATTTCACACTCCATACGCAATTCCATTACCATCAAAGAAGGCAATTCGTTTAAAGATCCATGCAATTTATTGATCAGGCGGAAGTTGAAGTTCAGGGTGGGAATGGAGGCGATGGAATGGTTGCCTTCCGCCGAGAGAAATATGTACCTGCGGGTGGCCCATCGGGCGGCAATGGCGGTCATGGTGGCTCGGTGATTTTTGTGGCGGCAGAGCGGCTGCAAACCCTGCTGGACTTTAGATTCGCCCATGTTTTTAAGGCAGATGACGGCGATCGCGGTGGCTCCAAAAGCATGACGGGGGCTTCGGGGAGCGATCGCGTGGTCGAGGTTCCCTGCGGCACGGTCATCTATAACGCTGAGACAGGTGAAATTTTGGGCGATTTGGTAGAGCCAGGGCAAAGGCTGTGTGTGGCTAAGGGTGGCAAGGGCGGATTGGGCAACAAAGCTTTTCTTAGCAACCGCAACCGCGCCCCTGAGCGAGCCTTACCGGGAATTCCGGGAGAAATTTGGTCGATTCGACTAGAGCTAAAGCTATTGGCGGAAGTGGGAATTATTGGCTTGCCCAACGCCGGAAAATCTACGCTGATCTCTTCCCTGTCTGCGGCGCGACCGAAGGTGGCAGACTATCCGTTTACGACGCTGGTGCCTAACTTGGGCGTGGTGCAAAAGCCCAGCGGCGACGGCACGGTCTTTGCCGATATTCCTGGATTAATTGAGGGAGCGCACTTAGGTACGGGCCTGGGACATGATTTTCTCCGGCACATTGAGCGAACCCGCGTGCTGCTGCATTTAATTGACGCAACTTCAGAAGATCCGATCGCCGCCTATCAAACCATTCAGGCAGAACTAACGGCATATGGTCGCGGCTTAGAAAACCGTCCTCAGCTGATCGGCATTAACAAAGTAGATGCTTTTCTGGCGGATGATCCCCTGCCAGAAGCGATCGCCACTCAGCTTCGCGAACTGACCTCAGACCCGATTTTCATCATCTCAGCCGTTGCCCGCACAGGCTTAGAACCAATGCTGCAAGAGGTTTGGCGGATTCTAGAGGCTCGCAATGAGGCAGAAGCGGAGGCAGCTCGATTAGAAGCGGAAGAAGAGTTGGGAAGTGAAGCAGAATCGGTTTTTGCAATGCGATCGCCCCTCCAAAGCTTTTGAAAGGTTCGCAGAGCGAACCTTTCAAAGAACTCAATGCTCCCTTTAGCCTTTAACCCACTAGATTCAGCTCTGGGTGCAAAATCCCCTCTAGAATCGAAGCTGGGCGCTGCTTATGTTTCCAGGCAAAGGCGTGACGAAAAGCAGCATCCTGACAGGCTTGCAGCTCCTCAAAGCCAATAATGTCGTAGGTTAGCAGGTTCTCGTACTCGAACGGCAGCCGCATGTTGTGCAATCCGGCATTGTCTGTGCAGATAGCAATGTCTACTCCGGCTTCTAGACAGCGATCGAACACGACTTTAAGCTGCTGAATGCTCTCCAGCGTCCCCGTTTTAAGGTAGGTCGTGGGGCAAACCTCCAGACATTGCCCCTCTCTGGCAATTTGGGGCAACAGCTCAGGATACAGTAATGGAATCTGAATGCCGTGCCCAATGCGCATTAGATAGGGCAATAGCTCTGGATAGCAGCCTTCGGTGGTTTCATAGAGGTGCCCAGTGGTGTTTAGCCCTCGCGATCGCGCATAGGCATATAGCTCCACAAATTCGCCCAGACGAGCGCGATAATGAGCATCGCCCCCGGCTACGTCAATGCCGCAAACATATTCATTAGCTGCTGCTAAGTCTACGATCGCTTTATTCACCTCGTAGGGCAGGCGCGAGTGCATACATAAAATTTGGCTGGTGACGATCGGGTATTCCACCGCCTGACTCGCAATCCCGACGGTTTCAACGATCTCCGCCATTTGGTCAATCCGCTCCGTTTGGCTGAGATGCTCTGGAGTTCGCAAGTACGGCGTGTAGCGCAGCTCTAGATAAGCCAAATTTTCGAATACATAGGCTCCACGAATCAAACGATAGATGAAGTAAGGCAGCGTGTCTTGAGTCTGCACTTTTTCGACGAGCGTATGTAGCTCTAGGTATTCATCTAGCGTTTTGCGCGGGCGTGTATAGAAATCCTCGAAAGCCTCGTAGTCCGCAAAAGGCTCGGCTAGGTTAGCTTGGTTGCGCTGAAAGTAGCGCCACAGCACACGAGGAACAACGGAACCCCCTAAATGACGATGTAATTCTGCGTATAGAGCCACAAGAACCTCTTTTAGTAATTTTGGTAATTTTTGATGAGCTGCTTTTAATGAGCTGCTTTTGATGCGCTACGAGGCCGGAACTCTATCAGATTTCTAGTTTTTACTATTTTGATTCCCTACAGGATATCAGCAGATTAATTTGTCCCGCTTAATATAAGTATAGATAAATTACGATCGACCGAACTTTCCCTGATCTTCTGGGCGTTTGATCTTTTGATATGGCTGTCGCCAGTTTGCTTAGGATCGTGGATTAGATAACCTGTACAACCGATCCGCTGCCAGGGCTTAGCATTGCTAAGCCCCTACTAAGCCCTTACTTCGCGCCTCACCATAACTGTCCCCGTCTTAATCGCCAACGCCAGAAAAGTGGTTGAATGAGGCTAAATATGCGTGGGGAGATTCTATGAAAATTAAATGGGGACTGAGTGCGATCGCCGGACTCTTATTATCAGGCAGCCACGTACCGCTTAGCTCAGCGCAGATGGTGCCAGCCGTGCCACCCGTACCAACCGCGCCCTGGTACAACTGTCTGACACGCGAAGTGTGGACACCCGAAAAGCAAGCCTGGTGTAAGAAGGTAGAGGCGCTGAGAAATGCCGCTTATACCATTCCTCAAAGTCCGAGTTATGTTCTTCCCGAACTGATAGCTGTCAAACTAATCAACGGTAGATACGAAGACAGAGCCAAGCAAATATCAGCAACTTTTGTGAGTCAGCAAGGCTCGATCGTGTTTGGTGACCTAAATGACGATGGGACTGAAGATGCTGTCAGCCTATTATCAGTTAATACAGGAGGTTCGGGCGTGTTCACCTACCTGGTTCTCTCGATCAATCAAAATGGAGTGCTGAAACCTATGTTTCCCGTCCTGTTGGGTGATCGCATTCAGTTCAAATCTATGGCGATCGAGCCGGGTAAGATCAGACTTACCATAGTTACTCAGGGCGCGAATGACTCGATGTGTTGTCCGACTCAGGAAGTGACTAAAACCTTTGACTTACGGTAGCTTGTGCCTATGTGTTAGCTCTTGTTACATTAGCTCCTGTTGAAAACAGGCAGCAACACAGTAAAGATAGACCCTTCATTTACCTTACTCTTAACGGCGATCGATCCGCCGCAGCGCAAGAGAAGTTGCTGAACGATCGACAAACCCAACCCAGAACCGCTGGAATCCTCACCGGAGGCAATGCGAATGCGATAGAAGCGATCGAAAATCTTGGGCAAATCCGATTGGGCAATGCCGACACCTGTATCGCGAAACTCGATTTGCACATAGTCGCCTTGCTGCTTTGCCCGTACCCAAACCTGCCCAGCGCTGGAAGTGAATTTGATGCTGTTGTGCAACAGATTAATCACAATCTGCTTGAGCCAAGGGCTAATGCAAGAAACAGGCAGCAAGTCCTCCGGAATGGTGTAGCCCAGCATAATCCCCTTTTCTTGGGCAAGCGGCTGGTAGGTGCTGACGACCCCCGGCACAATTTCAGAAAGCCGTAGAGCCTCCATGGGTACCTGATCGACCGTGCTCTCAATTTGTACGAGATCTAGAACGCTGGTAATTAGCGAACTCTGGCGATCGCATTCCTGGCTCAGCATATCCATGTATCTTTGGCGCTGGGGCGGCTTGATGCTGGGTGAGTTCAGCAACGAAAGCGCCGTTTTCATAGTGGTCAAGGGCGTACGCAACTCTTGCCCCATAATTTTGATGAACTCATCTTTCTGATGAACGGTGTTCAACAACTCATCATTTTCTAGCCGCAATGTAGAGACGCTTTCAGACTGTCGGCGGTGGGTCGCGCCACTGCGCCAGATATCTTCCTGTCGCTGGATTTGTTTGACGAGCAAATCGCCCAACAGAACGGGGTTCAGCGTGGTTACAGTTCCAGTCTCAACTAGCTGCTCCCAGGTAATTAACAGCTTTGCCACAACGTCGCTGGATTGGGTTTCAGGCTGACCAAAGCAAATAGCGCGATTAATTCCATCTAAGACCTGTCGTAGCGTATCAGCCTCAAACGTACAAAGACCTAGGAGCGGATGCTTTTGTTCTAGCGATTCTGCCGTTACCGCAGGTGTTGCTAACGGCAGCTTGGCGGCTTTTGCCGATCGCCCCTCACTCTTAGATAACCCCGATCGCGGACGATGCACCAGCATCAATCCATAAAACTCAGGTGCAGCCACCAGCAAAAAATATTCTCGCTTCAGCTGGCTCTGTGCCGCTAAGGGCAAAGAATGAATCTGTGAGCCTTGCATGATTTCATCTAGCGCGATCGGTTCTCGGCTTTGACCCAAGACTTGATCAAGTTCTGTATCCGTTGCTTCCAGACTCATTTCTGAAAGATCCCAGGGAGCCTCAGATTTTGCAGCCGATCTTTTACTTCCCTTACTTTTCTCTAAATCTTGCTGAGTTTGTAGACAATATAGCGAGTAAGGAGCCGTTGCCAGCTGACAAAAACGCTGAACCTCTGCTTGCCAGACTTCACCTTTAGGCAGCTTTAACCAGACTGTTGCTGGAATCTTTCGCTCGATCAGCAAATCAAAAACTAGCCCAACCGTAGACTTAAAGGTAGTTGGGCTAATTTTGAGAGGCTGAGGAGTCTGATTGAAATCAGCAGCTAGTTCATAAAGGGAGGTATCAGGAGAGCGAGAAAGATTCATAGGGTTCTGCTTTCAGGGGGATGAATGTAAAGCTCAATTGTGTTAGCACGATGCCCCTCATTCTATCTAATACCGTTTTCTCAGAAATTTACTTTTTGCTGATTTTTGAATGCCGATTGTTAAATCAGCGCAAAGCGTTGCATGAGCGCCTCGCGGGCTTGCTCCCGATCGTCAAAGTGAACCTTCTCAGTCCCCAAAATCTGATAATCCTCGTGACCTTTGCCCGCGATCAGCACGCCATCCCCTGGTTTCGCCTCCAAAATAGCCAGACGAATCGCCTCAGCCCGATCGCCCATCACGGTTATGTGGGCGCTAGCGGGAATTCCAGCCTGAATATCTTGCAGGATGCGTTCTGGATCTTCGGTACGCGGATTGTCAGAGGTGACAATTGCCCAATCGGATAGGCGGGCTGCAATCTCGCCCATCAAAGGGCGCTTGGTGCGATCGCGATCTCCGCCACAGCCAAACACACAGATCATTCGACCCGAAATGAAGGGTCGAGCGGCTCTCAGCATGTTTTCTAGACTGTCGGGAGTATGGGCATAATCTACAATAACGCTGATGTCCTGATCGGGCTGGAACTGTACCTGCTCCATGCGTCCCGGCACTCCGGTGAACTGGGGCAAAGCTTGGGCGATCGCCTCCAGATCTAGCCCCAGATGCAAGGCTGCCCCAACTGCCGCCAGCAGATTTGCTAGGTTAAACTGACCGACTAAAGGCGATCGAAAGGCAAGTGACCCGTTAGGGCTATGCAAAATTCCCTGTACGCCTTCTGCTGCATAGACTAAATCACTGGTCCACAGGTCGACCGTATTTTCGTCGACCGTATTTTCGAGGCTGGCTAGGCTGTAAGTCCAAACTCGATCGGGGGGAAGGCGATCGATCAATTGCCGTCCATAGGCATCATCTCGGTTAATAATGGCTCGTCCCTTTAAGTAATCGGAGCTAAACAAGAGTGCCTTGGCTTCAAAGTAATCATCCAGATCTTTGTGGTAGTCGAGGTGATCTTGGGTCAGGTTGGTGAAAACCGCCACCTCAAACGGACAGCCCCAGACGCGCCCCTGCGCCAAGGCATGGGAACTCACCTCCATCACGGCATACTGGCAGCCTGCATCCACAGCTTCGCTGAGCTGTGCCTGTAGCTCTGGCGCAAAGGGAGTCGTGTGGGCAGCAGTCTGCTGATGACCTGCCCAACGGCTGTAGAGCGTGCCAAACAGTGCGGTAGGCTGCTGGCTCTGGTTGAGCAAAAATTCGATTAAGTGGGTAGTAGTGGTTTTGCCGTTGGTGCCCGTCACGCCCACCATCGACATTTTCTGTCCCGGATTGCCGTAGAAGGCCGTTGCAATTTGGGCACAGGCGTGAGGCATATCGGCAGATGTGATAAGGCAAGGATTCTGATGCCCAGCTCCAGAAACCTTCTGTGCCGCTGAAGGCGAAACCAGAGCGGCAATGGCTCCAGCGGCGATCGCCCCCGACCAAAACTCGCCGCCATCGACCCTTGTACCCGGCATTCCGATGAACAAATCCCCTGGCTGACAGGCGTGAGAGTTGGTCGCCAAACCCGTGACTTTTTGATCTAAGGCAGGGTGTTGGGGCAAAGAAACATCGGGTAGCGTTGCCAGTAGCTCTCTCAACGTCATGTCAAAAAGTTTCATAGTCAACAGCTCTCCTTGTGCCTGTTTTTTGCGCCTGGTTTTCTCGCCTGTCAGCGGCTAATCTTGCGCTTATTCTGCCTCATTTTTTGGATTTCCCCCTAAGAATTTCTGCAAAACCTGCTCAATTTGCTGAACTGAGGCGCGGGGAGAAAAGCGAGGCAGAGGGGTTAGAGTGAAGCGCTGAGCCGCTGGCTCTAGATCCCGCACCGCGTAAAGAACCGGAATTTCGTACTGGTAAGCCTGGAACCAGTCCTCTTGGGTGGTGATATCCCGGATTTCCAGGTCAAGCGGGAGGTTCTGAACTTGCTCAAGTTTGAGCTGGAGCGCTTCACAAAGATGGCAACCGGGCTTGCTGTAGAGAATCAGGCGCATAGGTTTATGGCATCACGTAATTGAGTTAGGACGAGTTATTTTTTGAGAGCCGCGCGGCTCTCAAAAAATAACTCATTGGATCTAAGCGCGTAGCGCCATACAAAATAAAGGGGACAGGATGAAGTAACGATCCCTAAACCAAAGCCCAAATTAAAGCTGGTAGGATGGAGGTAAACGCTCACGAATCTACTTTATGGCATTGGATAACTTGCGGGATCTCTATCAACAGGTGATTCTGGAGCGCTACAAAAAACCCCGCAATCGCGGCAAGGCTGACCCGATCGATCGCTACCAAAAGGGTCATAATCCTTCTTGTGGCGACACGATCGAGCTGACTGTCAAACTTAGCGAGTTGGGCGATCGCATCGACGATGTGAAATTTGAGGGAGAGGGCTGCGCGATCGCGATGGCATCCGCCGATTTAATGGCAGACGCACTCCGGGGTAAAACCACTGACGAAGCGCTGGAAATGGTGCAGCGGTTTCAGTCGATGATGCGGGGCGAGGCAGAGTTTCCTCAAGATTTGCGCAAGCTCAACGTCATGCAGGGCGTGGCGCAGTTTCCAGTTCGCATCAAGTGCGCCAATCTCTCTTGGCATACCCTCAAAGCCGCTCTGGAATCTTCCCAGGCTCAGCCCGTAGCGGCAGTGAGCAACGAATAGGGTCACACAGCAAAGCCTCACCGAGTTCCCTTTATTTTTGTTCTTTCATGCTTACACCTGCTGCATTTCAACTCTACGCCCAATGGGTCGGCATCGCTACGCTGGTCTTGGGGGCGATCGCCGGACTGAGCTTTCTTTTCAAGTGGGGCTTTCGGTTTCGGTTGGTGGGTATTACGGGCTTCAGCATTGTGTTAACCGTCGGTTTGTTTGCCCTTAGCGTTGTGCCCTTTACCCGAACCGTTGTACCGGGTGCTGTGCGGTTTTTAACCGTGTATGATTCGGGTGCCGATCAGGCAGTAATTGTTGTCTCGTCCACCATTACCGAATCTGAGCTAGATGCCACGCTACGACAGGCTGCCAGCGACTTGTTTTCGGTAGGGCGGCTGAGCCGAGGTCGGCAGCAGCTGACAATTCGGGCACGAGCAGTCGTGCATCCAGAGCCAGGGCTGACTCAGCCGCTCATTTTAGGTCAGGTGAAGCGATCGCTTTTCGATCGCAAGGATGACCAAATGGAAATTGAAATTTTCTCCGAAAACCTGGCGAAACTGCCCTCTGCCGCTGAAAGATCCTTAACAGACAGTTAGCTAGAATACAAATGTAGTAAAGTTGTGTTTACTGTAAGGTTGCCTTTACTTCGTTTTCCTCCCTTTTGCAGATCTCCACTGAGATTCTCCGATTATGACTGACGCAGTACTGCTTGCTGATGCTACCGTAGCGCCAATGCCAATCCTGGCTGTGGCTCCTGCGCAGGTGATGAGAGGCGCAGGAATTTTGGCTCAGGCAGGGGCAGCGATCGCCCGTCTGGGCAAGCGTCCTCTGGTCGTGGGGGGCGATCGAACTTTAGAAGTCGTCCATGCGCTGTATCCTGCGCTGGAGGCTGTGGGAGGGGCGATCGCCCAGGCATCCTACGGGGCAGATTGTAGCGAGTCGGGATTGAAAACCCTGGTAGAAGCCGTGGCTCAACATGGAGCTGATCTGATCATTGGCGTGGGCGGCGGCAAGGCTCTAGATGCCGCAAAACTCGTGGCACATCGCTGTAATTTACCTGTAGTCACGGTTCCTACCTCTGGCGCAACTTGTGCCGCCTGGACAGCACTCTCCAATGTTTATTCAGAGCAGGGCGCATTTCTGTATGATGTGGGCTTGGTCAAATGTCCCGATCTGCTAATCCTGGACTATGACCTAGTGCAAACTGCCTCACGCCGGACGCTGGTGGCAGGTATTGGCGATGCTCTGGCAAAATGGTATGAGGCTTCGGTCAGCAGCGGACATTCGGAGCAAACGCTGATCATTGCTGCCGTGCAACAGGCAAGAATTCTCCGAGATTTGCTGTTCCAAAAATCTGCGGCGGCGTTGCAGACTCCAGGGAGTGAGGTCTGGCGAGAAGTGGTCGATGCAACGGTGCTGCTAGCCGGGGTGATTGGTGGATTGGGGGGAGCGCAGTGCCGTACAGTTGCTGCTCATGCCGTTCACAATGGCTTGACGCAGCTCCCCCAAAGCCACGGAGTGCTGCATGGTGAAAAGGTTGCCTATGGCATTCTGGTGCAGCTCCGCTTGGAAGAGCTGATGCAGGGCAGCGTTTTGGCAGAAACCTCTCGTCAGCAGCTGCTAAAGTTTTATGGCGAAATGGGCTTGCCTCAGAGCCTTAATGATTTAGGGCTGGGTGAAATCACCTTGGCTGAGCTGCATCAAGCGGCAGTCTTTGCCTGTCGTCCGGGTTCAGATATTCATCATTTGCCCTTTGCCATGACGCCAGAGCATCTGATGGCGGCAATGGTGTCTACGACTGCCTCTGGCAATGCTTCCGGCGCTGCATCAGGCTCAGATCGAAGCTTCAAATCCGTTGACTCTGAACCATAGAATCTAACCAATAGCGCCGGGGCAGAACCCCTCAATTTTTTATCCCTTTTGCAGCATGAACCTAGACTGGATTACCCCCGCCGATCGCCTCCGTAGCCTTCCTCCCTATGTCTTTGCTCGTCTAGATGAGCTGAAGGCGCGAGCGCGAGAACAGGGGCTAGATTTAATTGATCTAGGCATGGGAAATCCAGATGGAGCCACCCCTCAGCCGATCGTCGATGCAGCGATCGCCGCTCTCCAAAATCCTGCGAATCATGGCTATCCGCCCTTTGAAGGCACTGCCGACTTCCGCCGCGCCATCACCGACTGGTACTATCGTCGCTACAACGTCGCGCTTGATCCAGATGGCGAGGCGCTGCCGCTGCTGGGGTCAAAAGAAGGGTTGGCGCATCTGGCGATCGCCTACATTAATCCGGGTGACTTGGTGCTGGTGCCCAGTCCGTCCTATCCAGCGCATTTTCGGGGACCTTTGATTGCGGGGGGCAAAATCTATCCGCTGATCCTTAAGCCCGAAAACGACTGGCTAATTGACCTGAAGGCGATTCCTGACGCGATCGCTCAGCAAGCAAAAATCCTTTACTTCAACTATCCCAGCAATCCGACTGCCGCCGTTGCCCCGCGCGAGTTTTTCGAGGAAATTGTAGCGTTTGCCCATCGGCACGAGATTATGCTGGTGCATGACCAGGCTTACGCAGAGCTAGCGTTCGACGGCTATCAGCCCACTAGCCTGCTGGAAATTCCCGGCGCAAAGGACATTGGCGTAGAGTTTCATACCATGTCTAAAACCTACAACATGGCAGGTTGGCGGGTTGGATTTGTCGTCGGCAATCGCCACATTATCCAGGGCTTGCGGACGCTGAAAACAAACCTGGACTATGGCATTTTCGCGGCATTGCAAACAGCGGCTCAGACAGCGCTCAACCTTCCCGATGTCTATCTGCATGACGTGCAGGATCGCTACCGCACCCGGCGCGACTTTTTGATTGCAGGGCTGGCAAAGCTGGGCTGGGATGTGCCCAAAACCAAAGCTACTATGTATCTCTGGGTTGCCTGCCCTCCCGGCATTGGCTCCACAGATTTTGCCCTGTCGGTGCTGCAACAGACGGGCGTAGTGGTGACACCTGGAAACGCCTTTGGGGCAGGCGGCGAAGGCTATGTGCGGATTAGCTTGATTGCCGACTGCGATCGCCTTCAGGAAGCGCTCGATCGGTTTGATAAGGCAGGGATTCGCTATTCCTGATCTTGGAGTTTGAATTCTAGATTGACTCTAAAATCCAAAGCCCCCAAATATCTAGATCTGGCTGTCGCCAGTTTGTTTAAAACATTTAGGGCGGGGCGTGAAGCGCCCCACCCTAAATGTCCCCGTCCTGAGTCCTAACCGCCTTGACGGTTGCTAAACTCCTTGGGCGAAGCCCTAGTAAGCGTCTTGAAGCTCGTAGAAGTCGGGAGAGATGTAGTCTTTACGTAAAGGCCAGCCCACCCAGTCTTCTGGCATTAGCAGCCGCTTCAGGTTAGGATGCCCTTCATAGGTAATGCCATACATATCGTAGCTTTCGCGCTCTTGCCAGTCGGCTCCTTTCCAAATCCAGTAAACCGAGGGAACTCTGGGATCTTCTCTGGGCAAGAATACCTTTACCCGCACTTCTTCAGGGCGATCGGCATTATCGCTAAGTTTAATCAGGTGATAGGTGCTAACCAGCTCGCCGCCCGGCCCCGTGTCATAGGCCGCCTGACACTGAAGGCAATTAAAGCCATAGGCATTCAGCGCCGCGCAAAAGGGTAAGAGAAAATCGCGATCGACCTTCAATACCTCTACGCCAAGATGGTCAGTTTCTAAAACTTCATGCTCAAAGTCATTTTCGGTGAGCCAACGAGAGGTGCTACCCACTTCAACGATGGCAGTTTCAGGAGTTGCAGTTTCAGGAGCCAAATTTTCTTCAGCCACGCTCAACAACCTCCTTCTCAGGCTGCAACTCTTGAGCCACAGGCGAAACGGGTAAGCCCATCGCTTCCATCAGCTCCTTCGGCGGCGCTTGACGAGCAGCCGTCTGGAGATACTTCCCGGTGAGAATATCGGGGACAGGCTTCATGCTGTGGGTCGTGCTGTAGTAGCGGTGCGTTTGGGCAAACGTGCCGCGCTCTGCCAGCGCCTCATTCGAGATTTTTTTGCGCAACTTGATGATGGCATCAATAATGGCTTCTGGTCGGGGAGGACAGCCCGGAATATAAACATCCACCGGGATCAGCTTGTCTACACCACGCACTGCCGAAGGTGAATCCATGCTGAACATACCCCCCGTAATGGTGCAGGCTCCCATGGCGATCACATACTTGGGATCAGGCATTTCCTCATAGAGGCGCACCAGTGCTGGAGCCATTTTCATCGTCACCGTGCCTGCCGTAATAATCAGATCTGCCTGACGCGGGGTCGATCGGGGCAGCAAGCCAAAGCGATCGAAGTCAAAGCGAGAGCCAATCAGTGCCGCGAACTCAATGAAACAGCAGGCTGTGCCGTAGAGCATCGGCCAGAGGCTGGAAAGACGTGCCCAGTTGTTCAGATCGTCTACCGTGGTCAGAATCACGTTTTCTGACAGATCCTGGGTCACTTGAGGACGACCGATCGGATTTAACAGCTTCTCGGCTGCATCACCGGAAGTGGGAGGATTCATGACCATTCAAGTGCTCCTTTACGCCAAGCGTAGACCAGACCGATAAGTAAAATGCCGATAAAAACTAGGGCTTCAATAAACGCCAGCAGACCAAGCTGATTGAACGCGACTGCCCAAGGGTAAAGAAACACAGTCTCCACATCAAAGATGACGAATACTAGGGCAAACATGTAGTAGCGGATGTTGAACTGAATCCAGGCTGCGCCCAGTGGCTCCATCCCAGATTCGTAGGTGGTGCGCCGCTCTACGCCCGTTCGGCGAGGGGAAAGCAAAGTGGAGAGGATGATTGCCGCAGCACACACCAGGCTACAAACAATCACGAATCCCAGGAGATATTCGTAACCGTGAAGGACAAACACAATAGCTGCTGTTGTATGGGTTGACTCACCTTTCATGTTACCTGGTTTTTACCTTGTCGCAAGGCGCAAACAGCGGGCAGCCATACCGAGAGGCAATGGTGAGGATTGGGAAATGCTTAATCACTAGCAATCATGATGTTGCTAGATTTAATCACCGCATAAACGTCTTTGCCCTCGCTGAGTTCCAGATGTTCGGCTGAAGCGCGAGTAATGGTTGCTACCAGCTCTGCACCCGACGCAATTTCCACGATAACCTCAGCGCTAGTCACGCCCAAGATCAGCCGTTTCACCCTGCCTCGCAAAACGTTCCGCGCACTGACTTTTAAGGGTTTTAGCTCAGAATCTAGCTCTAGGGACTCGTTTTCAGAAAGCCTTTCCTCAAAAATAGCTTCCTCCTGATCCGATCGCTCTGTCGAAGCCTGGGCTAGAGGCATTAGATCGCGGATCATCTGCCGCAAGATCTCGGTCTTACTGCGCTGAGACTGTTGACAATATTGATCCAAAAGCTGCCGTTCCTCTTCCGAAGATTGAAAGGTAATCCATCCTTGCTGTTTTCTGGGCATTGCTGGGAATACCAACTTAGTTGGTAATATAAATATTTGAGATGTAAAGGCTGTGGTCTAAAGACGGTCGCAAACTCTGATCTATCTAAATCTATTAGGGCACTGGCACATGAAAAAGAGACACTTTCTCATCTTTTTAGGCGGACTCCTAGCAACTTTGCTTTTGACTCTAAGGGTTTCGACTCTGGGGGGTTTGACTCTGGATTTGAGAGACTCTGTGACCGCACAGACGAGCGGAGGTCTACTAATTTCCGCTGCTGCCAGCTTGCAAAATGTCTTGGAGGCGATCGATCCCCAAGCTGAGCAAACCGTTGGTGCTGGCGTTAACTACAATTTTGGATCTTCTGGCGCATTGCAGCAGCAAATTGAACAGGGCGCACCTGCTGACGTGTTCATCTCCGCTGCCTCACGCCAAATGGATGCCTTGCAGCAGAAAGGGTTGATCTTGACGGATACCCGCCGCAATCTGCTGACCAACCATCTGGTGCTGATTGTGCCCAGCAATTCAAGCCTGAACCTGACGAGCTTTCGACAGTTGACGGGAGATAAGGTGCAAAAGATTGCCGTGGGCGAACCTCGCAGCGTCCCGGTCGGGCAATATACTGAGGAGCTATTTAAAAATTTAGGCATCTTAGCGCAGGTGCGATCGAAGCTGATATATGGCAACAGCGTCCGTAACGTGCTGGCAGCGGTCGAGAGCGGCAATGTTGATGCGGGCATTGTCTACACTACCGATCGGCTAATCTCAACTCAGGTCAAGCAAGTTGCCACCGCACCGGATGAGCTACATTCGCCGATCGTTTACCCGATCGCCGTTCTCAAAGAGAGCAAGAATCCACAAGCCGCCAAAAGCTATGTGGAGTTTTTGAGCAGTAGCCCAGCCAGCGCCGTGTTTCAGCGCTACGGCTTTGGCATATCCGAGTAAAGCTAAACTCTGAGCGCTGCGATAATGAGTCCCCGCTGCTGTCCATCCAAGATGGCAATATTGGTGAGGTGTCCCTGAGGCTGAAAGCCCAGTCCTTCAAATAGCCGCTGGCTACCAATATTGTGGTCAAAATACATGGCCAGGAGCGTCGTCACGCCCAGCTGAGGACAGAATTCTATCAGGCGTTTGATCAGGTGTTTGCCGTAGCCCTGGCGCTGGTGCTGGGGGGCAATATAGATGCTAATTTCGGCCGTGGCGCTGTATGCGGGGCGACCCGCGTAGAAAGAGGTGAGGCTAATCCATGCAGCGATTTCTTTGTCTTCTTCGTTTTTGCCTCCTTCGTTGGCAACTTCCAAAACCCATAGCGGTCGCTTATCAGGGTGATATTGCTTAAACCAGAGGTAGCGGCTTTCTACCGTGATTGGCTCCAGATCGGCAGTGGCAATCCGGGTTGGAATGGCGGCATTGTAGATCTCTACGATCGCAGGTAAATCTGATTCCTGAGCATCCCGGATATTCATAGCCTCTCTCCCACAGCAGTACTGCCCTATTAAAACAAATGACAGCTTCTAAATAAGTTCGCCATTGATCTATTGCTTGACCCCAAATGTAGTAGGTTGTCAGCAGTTTTGCAGGGTCGAGGAGCAATGATGGACGTGTTAATTAAGGGTGGCAGAATTGTCACGGCTGTAGATGACTATGTTGCCGATGTGCTGATTAAGAATGGGCAGATTGAGGCGATCGCCCGTCACATTCCTTCAGAGTCCGCGATCGTCCATAACGCAGCGGGACTGCTGGTAATTCCGGGCGGAGTGGATGTGCATACCCATATGGAGTTTCCCTTGGGGGATGCCGTCACCTGCGACACGTTTGAAACCGGAACGCGATCGGCTGCCTTTGGGGGCACCACAACGATCGTAGATTTTGCGCTTCAGCAGCGAGGCGAAACGCCAAAACAGGCGCTCGATCGCCGTATGGCAGTAGCAGAACCTAAAGCCTGTGTGGATTATAGCTTTCACATTATCCTCACAGATATCACGTCCGATGCTCTGGCGGAGCTGCCAGATTTGATCGATCGCGACGGCATTTCCAGCTTCAAGATGTTTATGGCATACCCTGGCGTGCTGATGGTGGACGATGCCGGAATATTTAAGGCAATGCGCAAAGTAGGCACACAGGGCGGCATGATCAATATCCATGCCGAAAACGGCAGCGTTATTCAAGTGCTGATTGAGGAAGCGCTGGCTCAAGGCAACACCTCACCCAAGTTTCATGCCCTGACGCGACCCCGGATCATGGAGGCGGAAGCCAGCCATCGCGCCATCCGCCTTGCCGAGCTTGCCGAAGTTCCAGTGTATCTGGTGCATCTATCGGCAAAAGAGGCACTGGAGGAGGTCGTGGAAGCCCGCGATCGCGGTATTTCAGCCTTTGCCGAAACCTGCCCCCACTATCTGTTTCTGGGCATTGAGGAATACGATCGCCCTGATTTTGAACCTGCCAAATTTGTCATGACTCCGCCGCTGCGAGATCACGACTGCCAGGAGGCGCTTTGGCGCGGACTCAAGTTTGACGATCTGCAAATTGTTTCCACCGATCACTGCCCCTTTTGCTTCAATGAAAACCCTTATGGTATCCACCGCTCTAAGCAGCTTGGACACGACAATTTTGAGCGCATTCCCAACGGCGCACCGGGCGTAGAGTTTCGTCTGCCCCTCATGTTTGACGGCGGTGTGGGCATGGGCAGAATTTCGCTAAACCGCTTTGTACAGCTCACCGCCACCGCTCCCGCTAAAATGTTTGGGCTGTTCCCCCGCAAAGGGACGATCGCAGTGGGCAGCGACGCCGATCTGGTGCTGTTTGATCCGCTCAAGGTTCATACCCTCAGCGCTAGCACCCATCACTCCAACGCCGACTACACCCTCTACGAAGGGCGCAAGGTGACGGGCAAAGTCGAAAAAGTATTTCTGCGGGGCGAACTGGTGGTAGATGGCGACGCTTGGCTGGGTCGTCCGGGGAATGGAGCGTTTCAGAAGCGATCGGCATCGGGGAGAGTTTAGGTGGGTAGATGGGTAGGTGAGTAGATAGAAAATTCCTCATCCACTCATCCACTCATTCACTCATCCACTCATCCCAAAACCCAAAACCTTCACGCTCATTTTGCAAAGTGTTGATATTGTTTCATTTTTCATTTCAGCGGGTGAATTTTGAATAATGCAGGTTAGTTTGGATGAATTCGCCTGATTTAGGGAACCAAGGAATTACGTATGGTGAGGAAGTCTCTATTAACTGTGGGCTTGAGTGCGGCGATCGCCTCTCTCTCCATCTGCACAGTGTCCATTTGCACGACCGCTCAAGCCGTCAATGCGGCAACATCCAGCGATTCGCCTGATCTAGATGCCACGCCATCTGTGACTGCGCCGATCGCCCAGCCTGTTCAAGTGGCACAACTTTTCTATCCCCCTGCTACTGACGATCATCAGGTACTGATGGTTGTTGGGCATGGAAAAATTAGCCGACCTGCTGACAAAGCCTCAGTTCAGCTGATCGTACTAAGCTACGACATCTCCACATTCAATCCCTATCCTGTCTCTGATCCGGCTGCTAGCGGGGCGGAACTGCCTGAGCCACCCCCCATTCCCCCTTTGACTGAGGAGATACTAAAGCCTTTCGTGGCTGCCCTGGTGGCCGCTGGGGTTCCTGCTAGCGATATCACGGTCGAGATGGGTGATGTCCCTGGTGCAAGCCCCTACAACTATTATGGTGAAGGCAGTGCCGCGATCGCCTTTGATCTGGCTGAACCGACGAGCGATCGCGTTGAAGAGATCATGGCGGCTGCTCAAGAAGCGACAAGTGACAAGCTTTACCTTCAGGATCGCTATATCGGCTACGTTACGAATAGCTGTGATGATATGGAGGCACAAGCCTACATTGCTGCTGTTGCCGATGCTCGCGATCGGGCACAGATTCTTGCTACCGCCATGCAGGTAGAGATGAGTCAAATCTCCTCAGTAGCAGAGATGCCTGTCACTCTAGGCTCTACTCCTTACCCTTCTCCTTGCGACCTAGAAAATCTGCCTCAAGCTGCGGCCTATGGCTACTCTACGCTCTCTTACTATGATCCATCCGCTCCGGTAGAAGTTACCCTTCAGCGCGATTTGTATGTCACTTATCCAGTGCGGCAACGATAGAAGCTAATCTTGCATCTAGGTTCAGGAGATCGCAAAGTCCTCCTAATTTTTCTAAAAGCTGGATTTCAAAGGCGCAGAGCGCCTTTGAAATCCAGCTTTTAGGGTTTTGTGGCGCGCGCCACAAAACCCTAATTTGCCCTCTACTGATACCAATTTGAATTAGAACCACGACAGATCCCGGTATGGGCTTGGCATTGCCAAGCCCCTTCTGAGGTTCGATGTGCCCACAAATTCGTTTAAATCGGTATGAGGCTTGAATCTAGGTTTAACTCGACGGTCTACTAAACTTAAAGCGAAACCTCCAAATCTTAGGGTAAATTGCTAAGTGGTTATGTCTAAGTGGTTATGTCTATACTGCTTGTAAAAGTCCTGGTATCAGAGGTTTTGTATGGACTCTAAAGATATTGCTGCCCTGATTCATCCTTTTATCGCGATCGGTTTTGTATTTCCTCTCATAGGCGTGGTAGTTTACTTCGCAACGCTGACTCGTAGCCGTCGGCTCAAAACTCAAGAAGAAGGCGGTAAGAGCAAAATTCCGCCGACGGTGGGCACCGAGCATCTGAAACTTGGACGCTTGCTCAGTAACTCGGTCGTTTCTGTGGCGCTCTTGGGGCTGGCATACCCCATAGTCTCCAAATTTCTCGAAAAACAAACTTGGAATTCGGAACCTCTGCGAGCAGGGTTTGTGATGCTAATGTTTGTTTTGACGATCGTCTCCTTAATTTTTTTGAACAAAGCCAGGGCAAAACTCTGGCGAGGTATTTTTGCGACGCTAACCGGGATGGGGCTGATTTTGCTGGGTTGCCAACCTGAAATTTATCGGCGTGGATCTGAGTGGTATATCTCTCACTACCACTACGGTATTTTGGCAGCTCTGCTCATGATTTTTTCCCTTGCCACTTTCCCTGACATCTATGCCGATCGCACCCACCGTTGGCGCAATGTTCATATTGTTCTCAACAGTTTTGCTTTCCTTTTGTTTATTGGGCAGGGTTTTACGGGCACCCGCGATCTCCTGGAGATTCCCCTAGCTTGGCAAAGCCCTTACATTGAGCAGCTTTATATCAATAACTGTCAGCCGCCAACCGCACCTGGAGCCTGTGCTGTTCAACCTGCCAAGAAGTGAGGCTTGGCTAACTTAAGGCTTGTCTAAACTAATGCTAGTTAGACTGATCTCCGCATACCCACTTCCACAGAGGGTGCGTTTTTCCCTGCTGACGAATCTGCAAAACCTGTTTTTCGAGATAAGCCTGATAGGGTTGCGGTAGCCCCAGCAGAAGGTTGCGGCTGTGCCACACTAAAGCGGCAACTGTCATGCCAAGGCAGATTCCTAGACCGATCGCAGACAGGCGGTTGTAGATCAAACCGTAGCGAACAGCCGCCCAAGTCAAATGATCGCGCCATAGAGAAATTTCTGAGCGCAAACCCCAAAGACTGAGAGGCGCTAAAGTTAGCCACAGTAACCCTACGACTGTCCAGCGACCGTAGACTATGGTTCGATGCAGTCGCCGCACCTGATGCTGAAACACAAGATCGTGAGATTCGGTGCTGGAGGGCGATGCGCCGCTAGGCGAAGAATTGAAGGAGTCTTGGGGCGGCATGAATGAGTTCGCATGAATGAGTGCCAAAAGCCTGATATTATGATCCCCTAACTTTCAAGGATTTGATCCCTTCGATCCCTGGGGTTTGTGCCATCTTTATCACGAATTAAGCCTAAGTCTGGGTAAACAGACGGCTCTTGACGAGGGGTATATAATTTGGGCAAATCTTTTGTAAAGATTAACAGCTAGGGTTGGTTAACATTCACTCCAAATGATGTCTCACAGAAGAAGTTCCCCGGTCATTGCCCTGACTCTGCTCCTTGCCCTGGTCGCTGCTCCCAAATCTCCAGCAGCATCATTTAGAACCGACCCTATTCTGGCGCAAGCTCCGGCTTCTCCAGCATTCAGGTTGCCAGAGAGCGTTGCTAACGATACGATCGTCAAGATTGATGGCTCAACCAGTTTAGAAACAATTAACCAGTTGCTGAAGCAGCGCTTTCAGCAGCGCTATAACGGCACTAAAGTAGAAGACAGCTACTCTGGAACAGACTCAGCGCTTCAATCTGTGCTGAATGGCACGGCAGATCTGGCGGCAATTGGTCGCCCCTTGACCGACGCAGAAAAAGCTGAGGGTTTGACCGCTGTGCCGATCGCCCGTCACAAGATTGCCATTCTAGTTAGCCCAGATAATCCTTACACAGGCGACATTTCCTACCAGCAATTTGCCCAAATCTTTCGAGGAGAAATCACAAATTGGTCGCAGCTGGGTGGCAGCCCTGGGGCAATCCGCTTTATCGATCGCCCCGACAGCAGCGATACTCGGCTAGCGTTTAGCAACTACCCGGTCTTTAAGGCATCGCCTTTCGAGGCAGGGGCAAATGCTGCCAAAGCAGATGACACAACGGATGCAGTCATTCAGCAGTTAGGCACAGATGGCATCGGCTTTGCGATCGCTGATCAAGTGCTCGATCGCCAAGACGTGCGAATTGTGCCGATGCACAAGACCCTGCCTACCGACCCACGCTATCCCTTTTCTCAGCCGTTAGCCTATGTCTACAAAGGCAATGCTAGTCCGGCAGTGCTGGCTTTCCTGGGCTTTGCTACCGATGCCTCTAATCGACAGGCGATTGAGCAAGCAAGGGCCTCTGATGCGATCGCGGCGGTTGGCTCTTCAGCGGTTCCTTCTGCCCTAGCCAGTCCTTCTGTAGCGGCTCCCAGCGAGGCTCCTGCAGTGGTGGCTGCACCCGATCCAGTGGCTGCACCTGATCCAGAAGCTACACCCAATCCAGTGGCTGCACCCGCTTCAGGAGACTGGATACCCTGGCTTCTTTTGCTTCTATTAGGCGGTATGGGGGCGCTGTTTTGGGCGCTAAAAGGACGGCGGCGCCCTGATCTGCGGGTAGAAGATGCTAGAACTCCTGCTCCTCTCGTACCGCCTGTGGATGTGGCTCCGACCCGTTCAGCGCCGCCTGTACCTTCTCCCGGTGCAGTAGGAGCTATAGGCGCTGTGGGAGCTGTGGGCGCGATCGCAGCCGGAGCCGCCGCTCTCAGCACAGCCCGACAGAACAGCCGCATTATTCTCACGCCCCGTAATTCGGAACAAGCCTACGCCTATTGGGAAGCACCTGAAGCCCACAAAGCTGAACTGCGAGACCAGGGAGGCGAAGCGCTAAAGCTACGCATTTACGACGTTACAGATATTGATTTAGAGACTCAATCGCCCCACAGCGTTTTGCAGTATGACTGTGCCGAAACGGATCAAGATCGGCATGTGCCTATTTCTGAGAGCGATCGAGACTACCTTGCAGAAGTTGGTTACGTCACGGCGGATCATCGCTGGCTGATGCTGGCGCGATCGGCTCCGGTGCGGGTGGTTGCTGATCCGGTGATTTCTGACCCGATTATCCCCGATCCGGTTATCTCTGACGTTGAAGCTGTTGAAGCAAAATCTACAAACGGTTTGGGATTGGGGGCGATCGCAGGAGGTGCAGCACTGGCAACCGCCGCTCTAGGCGCTCTATCACCCGAACCTGAGATTCCTACAGCTGAGCCGGAAATCAGCGCGCCAATTCCATCAGAGCCGATCCCGCCAAGCCGCATTATCCTCACGCCCCGTAATTTTGAAGATGCTTATGCCTACTGGGAAACACCGGAAGCTGCAAAAGCTGCTTTGCGCCAGCAAGGGGGTGAAAAACTGACTTTGTTGCTTGCTGACGTAACGGGTCTGGATTTGAACACACAGATTCCCTACAACGTTCAGCAGTTTAGCTGCGCCGAAACTGAAACCGATCGCCACTTGCCGATTCTGGTGGGCGATCGCGACTATATTGCTGAAATTGGCTACCTTACGGCAGATAACCAATGGCTGCTACTAGCCCGTTCTGAGCCAGTTCGGGTGCCTATCCCGCCTGCTGGATCTGTCGAAGCCGCTGACAGTCTGCTGGTAGAGAGTGAGCCTGTTGCTGGCGAGTCTGCCATTGTGACGGAGAAAGATGATGGCTTAGCTGAAGAGCCTGTGAATGAAGCTGCTGGAGCCGCTTCGCTAGAGCCAGGATACGCATTTCTGGGTATGCCTTGGGCAATGAGGAGCGATCGTCCTCCAGCGGCAAAATCTAATTTAATCTACCCCAATCTGACTGGCGAAGACTTGGCTTCGGTAGATGAAGGCTTGCCTGACCTGCCCCTAGGCTATGACGAGAGCCGTATTACTCTAATGGCACGCGATCCTCACTGGGCTTATGCCTACTGGGATATTGCTGCTGAACAGCGGGAGGAGCTACGGCAGATTGGGGGCACAAGCCTTGCACTGCGCTTTTACGATGTCACTGATGTGAGTCTAGATACGCAAAATCCCCATAGCCTTCAACAGTATTACTGCGACGAAGCTGCGCGAGACTGGTACATCCCTGTCCCTGTCAGCGATCGCGATTACATCGTCGAAATCGGTTACGTTACCTCTGAAGGGACTTGGCTGATGCTGGCGCGATCGATTCCCGTTCGCATTCCGCCTGTCTATCCCTCTGAATGGTATGAGGAAAAGTTCACTACGGTTCCCTGGGAAGAAGAAATTCGTACCCGTGTGTTTCAAGAGTTAGGGGAACCCTACCGATGGTCTAGCTTTGAGAATCCCTCTTACGATCGCATTTTTAGACTGGCTGAGATTGCTCAAGAGCAGCGCATCTCTGGGTCGCTATTTGGGTCTATGCAGCAGGTACCTAGCTCGTTTGTGCTGCCTACCGTACCGGGGATATCGGGCACTGTGTCAGGCATAGGCATGATGTCAGGTATCGGTATTTCTAGAATGTCGGGCATTGGCATGTCGGGCATTGGCATGTCGGGCATCGGCATGTCGGGCATCGGCATGTCGGGCATTGGGATTGGCGCATTTCCCGCTCTGCTCAGCATGTCCGGTATGGGAATGTCGGGTATCGGCATGTACACTGCATCCGGTATCGGCAGCCTATATACGACATCCGGTATGGGATTGGCAGGAATGTCGGGTATTGGCATGTACACTGCATCTGGTAGTGGGCTGGCAGGAATGTCGGGTATTAGTATGTATACCCTGTCTGGTGCTGGTATGTCCGGTATTGGTATGTCTGGTGTTGGTATTTCTGGGGCATCAGGCATTGGCTACACTATGTCCGGCATTGGTATGTCCGGTGTTGGCATGTCGGGTATTGGTATGTACACTTTATCTGGCATAGGAATAGCAGGAATGTCGGGCATTGGCTACATCATGTCCGGTATTGGTATGTCTGGTGTTGGTATGTCCGGGGCATCAGGCATTGGCTACACTATGTCCGGCGTTGGCATGTCCGGCGCATCAGGCATTGGCTACACTATGTCCGGCGTTGGTATGTCTGGTGTATCAGGCGTTGGCTACACTATGTCGGGCGTTGGCATGTCCGGTGTTGGCATGTATACTGCATCCGGTATGGGCAATATGTCCAGCAATGGTTTTGCAAATACATCAGGGATCGGCACCTTATCGGGTGTAGGTTTGGCAACTGCATCAGGCATAGGCACGTACAATCTGTCCGGTATAGGTATGTATGGTCTATCCGGTGTGGGTCTGTATGGCTTGTCAGGCATGGGTTCTTCAAACTCAATACCGCCTCTTCAACCCCGCAAATTTTGGCTTGTTGCTGATGCTGAATTAATTGTGCATGGTGCAACAGAGCCAGATGCCACTGTCTCGATCGCTGGACAAACGGTTCGCCTCAGCCCTGACGGAACCTTCCGGTTTCAAATCATGTTTCCAGACGGCAATTTTGATTACCCCATTCTTGCCGTTGCTGCGGATGGTGAGCAGACGCGATCGCTTCACATGAGGTTTAGCCGTGAAACTCCGGTGCATCATGCAAACACAAAAGATGAGGCAGTGAATGAATGGAAAGCTTGAGATTTTGAGCTGAGCGCGTTGAGAACCTTAAGTTAAAAAATTGCCTTCTGGATCGATAAAATGCCAGTTACTGTCTAGCTTTACCCAGGCGAATCCTCCGGCAAAGGAACCTGCCTGGGTAAACTGTGGCTTGATCGCTATTTTTCCAGTTCGATCAATGTACCCGATCTGACCGTTGAGAGTGACAGCAGCCAGTCCCGACGCAAAATCGGCGGCAAAGCTAAACTGTGGCGCGATCGCTATCTCTCCCTGGGGATTGGCGTAACCCCACTGACTGCCCACCAACACCGCCGCTAGTCCTTGTGAAAAATCTGAGGCAAAATCAAATTTGGGAGCGATCGCCGTAGCTCCCGTCACGTCTAAAAATCCCCAGATCGAACCCTTCCGAATTCGTCCCAACCCCTCAGAGAAGCTAAAGGCTCCATCAAAACTTGAGGGAATCACGATAGCGCTCGTGCGATCGATATATCCGGGCTGCCCTGCGATCCGCACGACTGCCCGTGACTCCGAAAAACTCCAGGCATCCTCAAACTGTGGCTCGATCGCCCATTTGCCCTGCGGATCAATATAGCCGTAGCTCTCGTCTAGCTTGACCGCTGCTACCCCTTCCGAAAAATCGCTGTTGAGCGTAAACTGTGGCTCGATCGCCATCTCTCCTGCCAGATTGATATAGCCATAGCGACTGCCTGTGCGCACCGCCGCCAACCCGTTGGCAAAAGCATTGGCACCTGGAAACTGAGGCGGAATGACTACAGCTCCCGTCCGGTCAATATAGCCGCATACATCGTTGACACGCACTAGCGCCCGACCTTCTGAGAAAGCAGACACGCCGTCAAAGCTAGGATCTATAGTGATTACCTCTTTTCCGGTGCGATCGATGTAGGCATAGCGATCGCCTATGCGTACGGCGGCAAGTCCTTCTGAAAAATCTGAGGCAAAATCAAATCTAAGCATCGTGGATTAAGCTGCTAATCGTCAAAACAAGAGTGTTACTGTTAAAAGCTGAAGCTAATTATTAGAAGCCCAACGATTCTCGCATGTATGCCTTAGCAATTCACACCGCCAGTGCTGATCTGGGTTTAGCCTTAAGCAATTTTGATGACCTGACGCGCTGCCAAACTTGGGCGTTAGGTCGAGAGGTTTCTACCCATTTACATCTGCATTTAGCTGAATTTCTGCCGCCACAAATCTGGTCAGACTTAGCATTTTTAGCGGTCGCCAAAGGAGCCGGAAGCTTTACGGGCACTCGCATTGGCGTTGTCACCGCACGCACTCTCGCCCAGCAGCTCAAAATTCCGTTGTTTGGCATCTCGACTCTAGCAGCGATCGCCCAAGCTCACCTTACTAGCCCATTTAAACCCGCAGATTCAGAAACAACCCTACCCGATCTGGCAGTGCAAATGCTGGCGCAACGCGGGGAAGTTCATGTGGCAATCTACTCTCCTGAGTTGAAACCGCTGCTAGAAGATACGGTAATGAGTCAAGCTCAGTGGCAACAAACTCTGGAAACTTGGGCTAGACCTTACCACCTAATGACTGCCGCAGATGGGCTAGGAACCACGACTCCCGCGCTTTTAGATCTAGCCTATCGAGATTGGCAGCGGGGCGATCGCCCAGACTGGTCAACCGTACTGCCTTTTTATGGACAAAGCCCAGTTTAGGTCTTCCAAAAACATTGGGAGACTTAAAATCCTAGCGCTGGAGATTTCGTGGATCGAGGGCATCGCGCAAGCCATCTCCTAGAAGGTTAAATGCCAGCACCGTCAACACAATCAAAATAGCAGGAGACCATACCAGCCAAGGTTGCAGCACCAAAACTGAGGCATTGGTAGCAACCGACAGCATATTGCCCCAAGAGGGATCAGGCTCCTGAATACCCAGCCCAATCAGGCTAAGAACCGCCTCTGCAACGATAAAGCTAGGGATAGTCAAAGTGGCAGAAATAATGATGTAGGTGGCAGTTTGCGGCAATATGTGACGAAGAATGATGTAGAGCGATCGCCCTCCCATTGCCTTTGCCGCCTGCACATACACCCGCTCCTTAATGGATAGCACCTGCCCACGCACGACTCGCGCCAGACCTGACCAACTGACGAAAGAGGTAATGATCACAATTAGCAAAAATCGCTGAGCGCTTGTCAAACCGGGCGGCAGTATTCCTCCTAAAGCCACCAGCAGGTAGATAGAAGGAATCACCATCAGCACTTCCACAATTCGCATCAAAACCACGTCTACGACACCGCCGAAATAGCCTGAAATACCGCCCACCAGAAGACCTAGCGGAAAAGTAATCAATGTTCCCACAATACCGATAAACAGGCTGATGCGTCCTCCATGCACCAGACGACTAAACTGATCTCGCGCCTGTTCATCGGTGCCCAAAAGATTGATTCGCCCCTCTCCTGTCGTGCCAAACAGGTGGAGATTGCTCTTGATCCCCGGAAACAGCTCTATGTCTTCTAGCTTAGGATCGCTGAGGGAAAACTGTGTCGGCAGCGGCAGCTTCACCTGCAAAAACTGATATTCGTCACCCTGAACAAAAAGACGCAAGGGCGAAGGGCGAGTGCGATCGATCTTGAGGGCGCGATCGCCAGTCTCTAAGCTGACAGGACCTTGAGTTGTGGGATATACCTGAGGCCCTGTAAATCCTTGCTCACTGAACCAGTGAATCTGTGTGGGTGGCAGCAGCGATCCGTCAGGTTGAGAAGTTTTAGGGCTGTAGGGCGCAACAAATTCTGCAAAAATCACGACTAGGTAGAACATCAGCAAGATAGATGCTCCTATTCGTGCCAAAGGATTTCGCTTGAGATTGCGCCACCAGGTCATAGCTTGCTCCAAATCAGTTGTGACTGATCATAGCAATCTCAAACGCGATCTCAACTGCAACATCTGCGAGAGTTGATTCATGAATATTGAATGGGACTTACGCATCTGACCCTCAAATCCCACAATTCTGGGAGACTTTGAACTCCGGCTTCTCCAGAATTGGGGGTTGGGGGGCGGATTTCGCTTCAATTTGTGCAAGTCCTGTTGAAAATAATGCTGAAAAATCAACCTTATATTTAAATGGACTAATCTTCGCGCCCTGCCCTAGATGTCCTAACCGCCTTGGCGGTTGCCATACGTATGACTTTAAACGCTGACTTTAGCTAAAAACCTTTCTTCTAATTACGGGTGCATCATCCAAGAGAAGTCTTTATGTACCCGTGAATCTCTATCAGACGGGTGACGGCTACCCCGGATGAAATCATTTACCTTTGAATCAAGTAAACAAATGTGAAGTTTTGCACCGCACATTGTGCAGCCTCATGCGACTTCATTTTTGGACTTTAGTTAGGAGAATGCAATGATCAGAAGAAACTCAATTTCAAGTAAGCTGCTGGTTGGACTAGCAGGGCTAGGCTTGACCGCAGCACTCGGAGCCTGTACTGCCGGAACAGACTCCGCTTCCACAACCGCCACCGAATCGCCGATCGCGGAAGCAACACAAAGTCCCATGGCGGATAGCCCTATGGCAGGCACTTCAGCAACAGGGCAGGGTTCTACCAATACTCTGAACCAAGTTGTTGCCGACGACAGTTCTTTTAGCACCTTGAGGGCTGCCATTCAAGCAGCAGGCTTAGAGGCAACCTTAAGCGGAACTGAGCCGTACACGATCTTTGCTCCTACCAACGAGGCATTTGCTGCTCTTCCTGCTGGAACCCTTGATCAGCTTTTGCTGCCTGAGAACAAAGCCAAGCTTCAGCAAGTGCTGAGCTATCACGTTGTACCGGGCACCGTCACCTCTGCGGACATCACACCGGGAGAAGTTACGACTGTAGAGGGCGCACCTGTGAATGTCACCACCAACGCGGGTGAAGTTACGGTAGGAGATGCTAAGGTCACCAAAGCAGACATCACTGCCAGCAATGGTGTTATTCACGCGATCGATAAGGTGCTTTTGCCTCCTACTCTGCAAGCTCAGTAGCTGCATTCATCCATCGCAAAGTATCAAGAGCGAGTATCTAGAGCATTCATTCTCTGCGGCTAATGTTTCGGGAACGGCTGGGTAGATGAAAAAAGCGGTCAGAATCATCGATTCTGACCGCTTAATAGTTGGAGCTGATTTCAGCTATGGCAACCGCCTTGGTGGTTAGGATGAAGACATTTAGGGTGGGGCGCGAAGCGCCCCACCCTAAATGCCATAGGCAGACTGGCGACAGCTATAAAGGAACGACTCCCTAGGCATGAACAGTCTGAGGCTCCAGCATAGCTGGATCGATTTCAATGCCCAATGCCTTGGCAACTCGCTGACCGTAATCCCTATCTGCCCGAAAGAAATGACAGAGTTGGCGCATTTGCAGATCCTGTCTTGCGCCGCCCAATGCCGTTGCGATCGCCTTTGCCGTGCGATCTTTCTGACCCTCGTCTAGAATCCGCCACAGCATCCCAGCTTGGGTATAGTTGTCGTCATCTTGGGTGTTGTAGCGATCGGCAACGACATCTCCCAGAGGCAGTCCCGGATCTCTGTACTCCGGCGCTTCTTTAGGCGCATTGTCATCACTGTTGGGAAAATAGTTGGGGCTGCTGCCGCCGTAGCCGACCGACATTGCGCCATCGCGCTGGTAATGCATCACGGGGCAGCGCGGCTTATTGACCGGAAGCTGCTTGTGGTTAGTCCCCACACGGTGAAGATGGGCATCGGCATAGGACATCAAGCGAGCTTGCAACACTTTGTCAGGGCTAGCAGAAATGCCTGGAACGAAAGCTGAGGGGCTAAAGGTTGCTTCTTCTACTTCAGCAAAGTAGTTTTCAGGATTGCGATTTAGCTCTAAAACGCCGACCTCCATCAGCGGATACTCGCTGTGGGGCCAGATTTTGGTCAGATCAAACGGATTCCATCGGAAGGTTTTTGCCTGTTCTTCCGTCATGATCTGCACCTTCACCGTCCACTTGGGATAGTCGCCCCGATCGATCGCCTCAAACAAATCCCGCTGGTGCGATTCTCGGTCTGTGCCGATGAGCTGGGCAGATTCTTCGCTCGTCATGCATTGGATTCCCTGGTGGGTTTTGAAGTGAAACTTGCACCAGACGCGTTCTCCCTGAGCGTTGATAAACGAAAAGGTGTGGCTACCAAACCCATCCATGTGACGGTAGCTGAGAGGGATACCGCGATCGCTAAACAAAATCGTCACTTGGTGCAGCGATTCTGGATTGAGCGACCAGAAATCCCACTGCATATTAGGATCGCGCAGGTTTGTCTGTGGGTGACGCTTTTGAGTATGAATAAACTGCTGAAACTTGTAAGGATCGCGCACAAAGAAAACAGGGGTGTTGTTTCCCACCAAATCCCAGTTGCCTTCTTCGGTGTAAAACTTCACGGCAAAACCGCGCACATCTCGCTCTGCATCCGCTGCACCCCGCTCTCCAGCAACGGTGGAAAAGCGGAGAAACACTTCGGTCTGTTTGCCGACTTCCGAGAGAAATTTTGCTTTGGTATACTCAGGAATGGCATGAGTCACGGTGAAGGTGCCGTAGGCTCCAGAACCTTTGGCATGAACCACTCGCTCTGGGGTGCGCTCCCGATTAAAGTGCTGCATCTGCTCTAGAAGCTGCACATCCTGCATCAGCAGCGGGCCGCGCTCACCTGCCGTCAGCGAATTTCTGTTGTCTGCGATCGGGCAGCCGTCTGCGGTGGTCAAGATTTTCCGTTCGCTCATAGGGATTAGTCCTTAATAATATCTAGTGATATCTGAGTGATATTTGAATCGGCTAGCTCAATTCATACTCATTATGAGTACGTGAGGCTTGTCATACTCATAACGAGTGTGATTTACAAGGGCTGTTTTCTAATATTGCAATCTTTTGAAGGTCAAAACATGAGATCTACTTTGGCTCTCTTGCAAATTAGCTCTTAAACTGAAATTTACTCGTTTATCCACCCGTTTATAGTCCGCAGTCTTGTAGCCCACATCACAAATTGACTTTTATGGCTAAAGTCTTTGACCACATCACCGACGAGCTTCAGAAATTTATTGCTGCGCAGCAGGTCTTTTTTGTCGCCACCTCACCCCTGAGCGCCACCGGGCACATCAACCTTTCTCCCAAGGGACTAGATAGCTTTCGTATCTTTTCGCCCCACCAAGTCGCCTATCTGGATCTAACAGGCAGCGGCAACGAAACCTCTGCCCATCTTCAGGAAAATGGGCGCATCACCTTCATGTTTTGCGCCTTTCACGGTAAGCCGATGATTTTGCGCCTTTTTGGGCAAGGACACACGGTTCTCCCTGGTTCCCCCGATTGGGAAACATTTTACGCTCTATTCCCAAACCTACCGGGAACGCGACAGATTTTTGTGGCGACGATCGATCGCATTCAAACCTCCTGCGGGACGGGTGTGCCCTTATTTGAATATCAGCAGCAGCGCGATGAAATGGTGCAATGGGCGGCTAAAAAAGGTGAAGCTGGAATTCACACCTATCAACAACAGAAAAACTGCATCAGTATTGACGGACTGCCTACACCGCTGGGGTTGAATCTAAAATAATTGATTTCATTCAAAGCGGTAAGCTCGGAATAGGCAACCGAGCGACACTTTAGGTTTGGATTAGCGCTATGAAACCACAAACATCAGATGCGATAGACCTGGATTCTTATTTTCAACGCATTGGCTACGGGGGCGATCGCCGTCCAACACTCGATACTTTACGAGCCATTCATCAACAGCACGCCCAGACCATTCCGTTTGAAAACCTTAGCCCATTGCTCAAACAACCTGTGTTCCTTGATTTAGCTACGTTGCAGCAAAAATTGGTTCATGAGGGTCGTGGGGGCTATTGTTTCGAGCAAAACTTGCTGCTGCGATCGGTTTTACTGGCTCTCGGCTTTAAGGTTACAAATTTGGCGGCTAGAGTGCTGTGGAATCTTCCAGAAGGGACAATCACGCCTCGGAGTCATATGTTGCTCTGCGTGAAAATTGACAAAGAGCCGCATATTGTGGACGTTGGATTTGGAGGAATAACGCTGACTGCGCCGCTAGCTTTGATACCAGACATTGAGCAAAATACGCCCCATGAACAGTTTCGCTTGATAGCTGCGAACAATACCTACACCATGCAGGTCATGATGGCTCATGTCTGGAAACCCCTTTATTACTTCGATCTTCAGGAGCAAAAGCTGCCTGACTATGAGGCAAGTAATTGGTATGTCTCAACCCATCCGAACTCGCTTTTCGTGACAAACCTCATAGCGGCAAGACCTGATTCAGATTGTCGTTATGCACTGCGCAACAATCAGTTGAGGACACATTATTTGAGTGGTCGCACCGAACAACGTAGTCTTTCAACGGTTGCAGAATTGCGTGCTGTGCTTGAGGATGTTTTTGGTGTCAACTTGAGAGCGATCGCTAATCTCGATCCTGCGCTCAGACAGGTCATCGAGCAGGTCATCGAGCAAACCCAATGACTTCCGCCCCCAAGCACAATCCTGCGCTAGAAGGACAGCCCAAAAATCAAGATGTAGATGAGCAAACCGGAAATAATGCCGTAAGCGCAGCCTACTAGAGATTTAAAGGGAATCTGCCCGGAAATCCAGATGAAAGCGCTGAGGGTGATAGATAGCGCAACTTCTCCCAGAGGAATTCCTCGGTTGAAGTAGAGAACGGTATAGCGTGTGAACAACATCAGGAAAATAATCCAGATTCCAGACAGCACAAAAGGAATGACATTGAGCATTCCATGGGGCAAACTGAGATTATTCTTAGGCTTATCCGGCGATCGATTAGAAAAAGAGATAAACCCCGTGATCAATAGCGGTAGCGCCGTTGCCGCTAAGCTCTTAACCCCCGCTTCTGAACTAAGGCTAAAAGCTTGAATAATTAAGTTGAGCAATAGTCCTGCAAGGATAAGTTGCGCGACCATCACCAGAATCCGATTTAGTGTATATCTCAGCGACTGAGCATGACCCCTAATATATTCCGTTTTTTGAGCAGGTTCAGTATCTTGAGGCATGGTAATCACCGCGTTTGAATCGAGTTGAAAATCTATATTTATCGGCAGACCCTTAACCCTAAATTCATAACATTAGTTGTCGATCGCTGTCGCTACCCTAAGGCATAGATAGAAGCCAAACGTTACCAATTTTAGGAATGAATTTTTGTGAAAGGGATGCTCCGTAACCTATCCAGGGATCTCAGAGCTGGAAAGAGATCATCTGTACGGTACTTCAGGTTCTTTGGATTCTTCGATCGCTAATAGGAGTTGAGAGGGGCGATCGCCTCCCGCATACACCGTCACGGTAATGACCTGTGCATTGATTAACTTACGCTCAGCGGGCATTTCTGCGCCTGGGTTTATGGGGTAGGCAGGGAAAGAGGCGGCACTGATGCTGAGACGAATGCGACTGCCTGAGGGAATGCAGATGCAGGTGGGTTGAAGAGTAATGAGATAGGAGGCAGGCAGGGCAGAGGATGTGGGAATATGCAGATAGCCTTGGGTAAAGTTGAAAACGCTGCTGTTGAACTTGACCTCAGAGAGAATAGCGCAGAGGTCAAAGCTAGGAGTGTCAGCGGTACAGTAGATTTGAACCCTCGATTCTCCAGCGATGTGTAAATCTGCCTCTAGGGGTTCTGAGGTGTAGGTGAGGATATCAGTGCGGCAGTCTAAAGCAGCGCGATCGAATGCTCCAGCAGGCAGAGTGGCATGTCCACCGAGAGAGGGGACAGGTCGCCAAGGGTCATGGATGAGTAGATCAGGGAAGGTGGGACGTGGAACGTGAGGGGTAAGGGAGCCTTCGCGATCGCCCAGTGCCGAAAGCCCAGTGCTGGAGAGAAAGTAAGCTTCTGAGGGGTGAGCCGGAAGGTGTTTAAATTTGCGCCAGCGGTTTGTCCCCATTTCAAAGAGGCTGACGGGGAGTTCTTCTAGCGCTCCTACACCTTTGAGAAAGTAATCAAACCACTGAATTTGTAGGCGATCGATCGCGCTATTGGCGTTAGCGCCGTAGTCGATCGCTCCTGTTCTGCGACCCCAAGGCAAATGCGCCCAGGGTGCCACCATGAGATGCTGTGGGAACTGGCTACGGGCTGCCATTGCTCTATAGAGCCGCATTGTGCCCCGTAGATAGGGGTCAAACCAGCCGCCAATATGCAGCATGGGCAGATCAACCTTCTGCATATGAAAATGGGGCGAGATCTGCCAATAATCATCACTGGGGTCAGCATGACTGAGCCAAGCATGATAATGAGAATCAGGCGCAAGCTGCCGCAAAATTCCTGACTGCGGGCAGACCGGATCATGTAAGGGCGGATTGCGAGCAGCAGAGTAGAGCGTTTGGTAAGCTTCTGCGTCTCCTTTGCGTCGTGCTGTCTCTGCGGCAAGCTGCATTGCCCAGCCTAAATTGAGCTGATAGCA
The DNA here is from genome assembly GCA_019359505.1 of Drouetiella hepatica Uher 2000/2452. GTDB lineage: Bacteria > Cyanobacteriota > Cyanobacteriia > Elainellales > Elainellaceae > Drouetiella > Drouetiella hepatica. The sequence goes on from JAHHHD010000018.1 coordinate 59,540, forward strand.
GAAAGCGCCGCCTTCGTATGCCCAGTCGTGATACAAGTCGTAGCCCACCATGCTAGGGGCAAGCACCTTGAGGGCAGAGGGTTGGGCGATCGCGGCATAAAGTTGTGTCATGCCTTGGTAAGAAAAACCGTACATACCCACTTGTCCATTGCTTTGGGGTAAACTTGCTGCCCATTGCACGGTGTCAAAACCATCCTCAACTTCGTGAGCAAACAGTTCAAACTCACCCTGCGATGAGCCTCGACCCCGCACGTCTTGAATCACAACAATATATCCCTGTGCCGCATACCAAATAGGATGGGCATAGACAACGGTGGAGGCGATCGCTCTGCCGTAAGGCTGTCGCATGAGCAGCACCGGGAATTCGTCCTCGCGATCGGGGTAATAGACGTCAGCATCAAGCCGTACGCCATCACGAGTCTGCATGGACAGGGTTTGCTTAGGGCGAACAGGAAGCATGGGAAACGATAAGGAAAGGCTTTGAAGATGATCTTAATGCCTCTTGAGTTTCTCCAGATCCAGCAGATTGAAAAATTAGGTGTATGGCACTACCTACCTGAGTGAGGACGCATTGTTTTTGAGAGCCGCGCGGCTCTTAAAAATAACGGATTGGATCTCAGCGTGTAGCGTTATGGAAGGTAGCGATCGCTCCTAGTTTAAGAGCCAAATTTTCGGTATTTACGGAACTTTTTGATCAGGCTGAATTTACTGGAACTAATTGACCAACCTTGTGTCAATAGATTCAACTGTCACATAGCAAACATAGAGCAACCCTGCAGGAATTGGGATTACGCCCACCTGGTTTGCTCAAGTTTGCTTGGCTTACAAACTGGCTTAGGTATCAGGAGGATCAATATGTCGCAAGATTTCGTAGCTGTAGGGCAATCCCGCACATTGCAAACTCAGCCTCAACTACGACTACAGGCAAATCAGGGGCATTTCCAGAATCCGCTCAAAAAATCTAATCAAAATCTCTCGACCCGCATCTCATCTGCCGCATCTAAATCCGCCAAATCCACCAAGGGCAACTTTCAATTTCTACGCCTCGGCAATTCAGGATCGTCTCTAGACACCCAGATTCAGTCTCTTAACGGTTCGTCCAACTTTATCAAGAACACGCTGAATAGCGCTCACAACATTGGGGATTTTAGCGGCAAAACCAGCTATGGCTGGAGCGATGCGCTGAACTCTAACAACCCAGATGACTTCTTTAAGTTCAGTCTGTCTAACGGGCAGCGAGTAGCGCTTTCACTGGATAATTTGCAGGGTAGCGCTAATCTGCGGTTGCTCAAAGCCAACGGTACGCAAATCAAGCAGTCAGTTGGGAGCAGCATTAGCAGCAGCTTGCGATCGGGCACCTACTATGTGCAGGTTTCTTCAAACGATGCCACCTATTCTCTGAACATGAAGGGAACAGGGCAGGCAAATGATGCGGGTAACGCAACGCGATCGGCGCTAGATGCAGGTAATTTGACCCGAACGAATCGCACGTTTCGGCGGATAATTGGGGGCAAGGATTCAGTAGATGTCTATCGCTTTGATCTGAGTGAAAAAAGCAATGTAGAGCTAGCGTTGGGCAGCCTCAAAAATGATGCAAGTCTGCAACTTCTAGATGGCAGAGGCAATGAGATTGACCTGTCTGATTCTGACGGCAATGCAGGTGAATCAATCACCAAACAACTAGGAGTAGGCACTTACTACGTCAAAATTGCAACTGCATCTAGGAGCAGTATGCGCTATGCCTTGGAAATGAATACTGGAGTCGTTAGCCCAGCTAATTCCGGCTCTAACTCCAGCTCTAACAATGGCTCTAATTCCGGATCTGGCTCAAGTTCAAACAATGGCTCTAGTTCTTCCGGATCTAATTCTTCTGGCTCCGGTTCTTCTGGATCTAGCTCTAGCTCTACTTCTGGATCTAGTAGTGGATCTAGTAGTGGCAGTAGTTCAAGTAGCACAACCCCCTATTTACGCCTTTCTAAAACCAACCGCGTCAATGCTAATGGTTTGGTAGAACTCCAGTTAGAGCTGATGAAAGGTAACAAGTCAGTTGATAAAGTCGTGACAATTTCAGGTCAGCCCGGAAAGCAAGCCTTCAAGTTGCCCAATCAAAGCAAGTCAGGGTCTATGGAGCCTTTGCCAGAAGGGAAGTGGACGCTGGGTTCGCCCGAATGGGCAGGCGGAAAGGGCAACTATAGCTCTAGCTGGGGAGAAGGGCTAGGCTCTGTTTGGATGGGTATGGAACCCACTATGAGTACGTCGCGATCGGCGATTGGGATTCACCTTGACAGCAACGCTAGCTACTCGCCGGGAACCGCTGGGTGTATTGGTGTAACCAGTAAAAGTGATTTACAGAAGGTTGTAAGCTGGTTTGATAACTCCTTTGCGCCAAAAACGGTAGTCGTCGATTGGGGACTAGGCAGCGTCATCGCTTAAGAGATTAAGAAGCAACTGCAATATCACTTGAGATTGTTCTTAGCAGCATTCCGTAGGAATGCTGCTAAGAATTCTCGCGTACATTCACTCCATCGGTTTTGGCTGTAAAGCCGATCGTCGTTGCCCCAAATACAGGACTGCAACTAAAGCGACTCCGATCAGGGCAAGTGCTGTGTAGTTAACGACTGTCCACCCCCAATCATTCAGCAACCGACCCGATAGAAATGTGGTGAACGCCACAAAGCTAAGCATGAGAAAGTCGTGAGCTGCCTGGGTTTTGGCCCGTTCAGCAGGTGTATAGGTTTGAGTTAGCAATGTGGTAGAGCCAATAAACATAAAGTTCCAGCCAATCCCCAATAGCAGTAAAGCTCCAAAAAAGTGGGGTGCACTTGTGCCCGCAAGATTGACAGCGATACATAGCCCGTTGAGAAAGATACCCGTTGAGATAATGGTTAGCACTCCAAATCGAGCAATCAAATAGCCTGTAAACAGCGATGGAGTAAACATGCCCAATACATGCCACTGAATCACTGAAGCAGCGGTGTGAAAAGGATGGTGAACTGCAACCATCGCCAAGGGTGTTGCCGTCATCAACAGCGCCATCACACCATAGCCGATCATACTGCCCAGCACTGCGACGATAAACACAGGCTGTTGCATGATTGATCCCAATTCACGTCCATGCTCTTGATATTTTTGCTGTAAAAGCGGTGGCAGATTGAGTGCGCTCAAGACTAGCAGCGTCAGAAGCTGGAGAAGGGCGATCGCCACGAAGCCCCCTGCAAAGGTGACTGGCAGCCAGTCCTTTGTCCAGGTAGCGAGTTCAGGCCCAATCAGGGCAGCTAGGATGCCGCCTGCAATCACGAAAGAAATGGCGCGCGAACGGAACGCTTCTGTTGCTACATCCGCAGCAGTAAAGCGGTAATAGCCAACAAATCCGTTAGAGATGCCATAGAGGATCGTCGAGAGGCTAAACAGAGCAAAATTTCCCATAAGGACGGCATAGATGCCCAAGCATGATCCCATCAGCCCGATTAACGCCCCTGTCATGAAGCCGAGCTTACGTCCTCGCTTCAGAATGAATGCAGCTGGAATAGTAGTCAGCATCGTTGCCAATTGCAAGAGTGCCAAGGGCAAGGTGGCAAGAGATTTATCTGCGGCAATTGTCGAACCGATCAGTGCCGCAATAGTAAACAGAATGATACTGCCAGCCATGGCGAGCGCCTGACAAAGGGCAAGCAGGAAAACGATTCTTTTATCAGGATTCATGAGTGGGTGCAATCTAAATTGAAAAGCTTGAGATGCCCGTTATCCTGCCAGAGTTTACTGGATTCGTACAGGGATAGTTCTCTCTACTTTTACTAGATACAGTTACTAGATACAGTTGCACTTTATTCACTTTCAGAGAGGGGTAGTGGTATTTAGGTAAGGACTCCCCTCATTTTCAGCCTTTGCAGATTGCACTCTAACCAAACTCACTGGGCGGCGAGAGAGGTAGCTCAACGATGAAGCGGTTCTGTCCAGCAGTGCTTTCAGCCCGAATAGTTCCCCCCAAGTAGGCAGACTGTTTTTTGATCAAGGCTAAGCCTAATCCGGTTCCGCCATGCTTCCAGCGATCGCTCGTCGGCATTCGATAGAACTTGTCAAAAATGCGCGTTAGCTCATCAGCCGGAATTTCGTTTCCACTGTTGCAAACCACGATCTGCATCCGATTTTCAGGCTGAAGGTGAACAGTCACTGCAATTTCTCCACCCGAAGGCGTGTATTTACAGGCATTCGTCAGTAATTCTGTGAGAATGTGGGTCAGAATCGATCGATCAGAAACCAGCACTGGAAGATCCGCTGGCGTAACGACTGGCGTAACGACCCGTAACTGTTGCTGACGGCTTTGAGCACGTTCCTGAAAAGTAGCGACGACTTGAAAAACCCACTCGCTGAGGGGAATAGAGACCCATTCCACTAGATGCTCGCCTGCCTCAAGCTGCAATAGTTCTAGCAAGTTGTTGACCAAAGCCAATTCCTGATTGCACTGGTCGCGCAGGATATTCATGTAGCGAGTCAGGCGATTGGGTTCAGGATTCGTTTCTGTGTCGAGTCCGCCTTGCTGTTGATCGAGCGTCACTTCTAACATCCGAATCGCCATTTTGATATTGTTTAACGGCGATCGCAGTTCATGGGAAACCGTACTCAGAAAATCATCTTTAAGTTGGTTTAGACGCTGAAGTTCTTCCTTTTGCAGCATCACAAGTTGGGCATATTCAAGCGTCTGATTATACGCTTCCTGGAGGCTGCGTTGGGTATCATCTCGAAAAATCAACACGGCTCCAGTGGTCAATCCTTTAGAGTTCTGGATGGGCGCAATACTCTCTGTAATGGGCAGGGATGTCCCCGCTTTGGTGATCAGCAGGACGCGATCGCCTAGGGAAATGATGGCGTTTTGCTGAACGGCAGTCACAGCCACATTGCCGATCGGCAGATGGGTCTCTTCATCTACCACATTGAACACTTCGGTCAATTCCCGATCGATCGCTTCCGCTTGCTGCCAACCCGTCAGCAACTCGGCGGCGCGGTTGAGAGACAGAATTTGACCTTGGGTATTGGTGACAATCATGCCATCACCGATACTTCTGAAGGCGGTCGTCATCATCTCATCGCGTTTGTAGCGGCTCAGCGCAGTTTCGATCGCTACATACAGTTCCTTGCCTTTGACGGGCTTGAGGATGTAGCCAAAGGGAAAGGTGACTTTTGCCCGATCTAGGGTGCTTTTGTCAGAATGTCCGGTCACGTAAATTACAGGGATTTGCAGTTGGTTCCAGATCTGTTCTGCCGCCTGAATTCCGTCCATTTCGCCTCTTAGCTGAATATCCATCAGCACCAAGTCTGGGCGTAGTTCCGCCGCTTTTTCAACGGCTTCCACCGCCGAGCTAGCGATATCTGCAACGCCATAGCCTAAAGTCTCCAGATTTTCCTGTAAATTGGCAGCAATGACGTACTCATCCTCAGCAATCAGAATTTGAATCGTTTCGGAGGGGATGGTGCCTGAAAAGTCTGTGCTAATTGCGTTCACTATTTACCTCTTGCAAATCTTAGTGTAACCGTAGTTCCCGAACCACCACTAATCTCTAATGTGCCCTGAATCTGCTTTACCAAGCCTCGAATTAAAGACATTCCGAGAGTTTTTGTTTGCTTGAGGTTGAAGCCTGAAGGGAGACCAATTCCATTATCTCGCACCGTTAGGGATATCAATTGATCCTCATGTTGACGAAATGTAACGTGGATTTCACCCTGAGCCTTGGGGAAGGCATACTTCAGGGCATTGGACACCAGTTCATTGATGATTAAGCCACAGGGAATCGCGGTGTCAATATCGAGCGGAATGTCATCAATTTGAGTGATTAGCTTAATCTGGCTGGAATGCGTGTTGTAAGAGTCAAACAGGTGGGCAGTCAGATCGGCAATATATTGAGCAAAGTCAATATTTGCCAGATCTTTAGAGCCATAAAGCTTTTCGTGCACTAGGGCGATCGAGGCAATCCGGTTCTGGCTTTCTTTCAGAGTTTCGACCACTTGAGGATGGGGCGATCGCCGCGCCTGCATTTGCAGCAGTCCATCCACCACACCCAGATTATTCTTCACCCGGTGATGAATTTCTTTGAGCAGCACTTCTTTTTCTTTCAGAGAGGCTTGAACCATACTTTCTGCCTGCTTGCGCTCGGTAATGTCCTGTTGCACCACAACAAAGACGGCACCGTGATTGGGATGCTCAAAGACAGTGGCGGTGGCTTGACACCAGAAGGAAGTTCCATCTTTTCTGACATTGCGAATTTCATAGATGGCTTCGCCCTGAGCCAGAATGACTTTGGCGAGTTTTTCATAAAGCGCTGTGGTGTGGGTGTTTTTGTCTTCGTAATTGACGATCGCCACATGTTGACCGATGAGTTCGTCAGTCTCATAACCAAACATCCGCTCAAATTTGGGATTGGTGTAAACAAACAGCCCATCGCTTACTTTGACCATGCAAACACCCTCAGCCATGTTCCTGACTATGATGCTTTGCAGCTCTATCTCCACTTCTGCCCGACGGCGATCGGTGATATCGCGCACCATAATCAATACTTCTTGCTCGCTAATGGGTGAAATTCGAGCTTCCTCGCAGTAAACTTCTCCTTCAACTGCAAACTCATAGTCATAAATTTGCAGTTTTCTGGTTTCTAGTGCGCGTTCGACGTAACCCATGCGCTCTTGAGCTTTGTCGAATGGCAGAACGTCATAAATATTCACCCCTGGCACCATATCTCCTACACAGAGTCCTGGGACGTGGTTTGTGTTGATCAGATGCAGATAGTTGCCGTCTCGATTTAGCTGAAACAGAAAATCTGGAATGGCGCTGATAATGGCTCGATTGGTCGCTTCGCTGTAGCGTAAGGCTGCTTCAGTCCGTTTGCGATCGCTGATATCGCGTCCTTCAGGAATGAGTAGCACCACCTGACCTGCCTCATCTCGGATGGGTTTCAACGAAAAATCGATGGTAATAACCGTATCTCCTATCCCTAACACATCCACTTCATAGCGAATAAATTGTCCGGTTGCAGCTTGGGCGATCGCGTCTTGAAGCTGGGCTTGCGTGGCGGCTGAAATTGTCCACCAGCGGATTTCCCAAAACGGTCGGCCGACCACATCTTCAGGCATTAATCCAGCGAACTCCAGCGCCGCCTGATTGGCTTCTAGGAGAATGCCTTCAGGGGTGAGCAGTCCCATAAATTGGAACATAGTGTTGAAGATGGCTCGAAAGCGATGATCGCTCTCTCTTAAGGCTTCTTCAGCCTGTTTGCGATCGCTAATATCGATTAGCAAGCCATCCCAAACTAATCCATCCGAGGTAGTTTGCGGCCGAGAATTCCCTTGAATCCATTTGAGCTGTCCCGATGGAGTAGTCAATTGACCTTCCCAGTGCCAATGGGCACGGTTCTGAACGGCAGTGGCAACAGAGGTTTGCAAAGATAATAGATCCTCTGGATGGATCAAAGTCCAGACAGAGTTTGCATTTTGGAGAATTTGATCGGGTTCTAGCTCCAGTAACTCGTAAGCTCCAAGACTGACATAGGTAAACTTCCCAGCCCCATCTTCGCCAGGGAAGTATCGATAAATCATTCCTGCCATATTCGTCACGATAGACTGGAAACGAGCTTCGCTTTCCTGGAGCGCCGCTTCAGCCTGTTTGCGAGGGGTAATGTCATGGGCAATCTTCGCTGCACCTATGACCCGTCCGGCTGCATCTTTAATCGGCGAAATTGTTGCCGCAATATCAATACGCTGTCCATCTTTTCGTACCCGCACGGCTTCATAACTTTCGATGGTTTCGCCCTGTTTGATCTGCTCTAAAACTTGCGACAATTCATCTACATGGTCTGGCGGAAAGAGGATAGCGATCGGTTGTCCGATTGCCTCCGCTGCGGTGTAGCCAAAAAGCCTCTCAGCACTCGCATTCCAGCTTGTAATCACACCTTCTAAAGACTTGCCGATAATGGCATCACCCGATGATTCTACGATCGCTGCCAATCGAGATAATGACTGGTTTGCGGCTTCTAGCTGCGCTGGACTGGGCAACGCCAGCGCTTTGGGCACAATCAGTACCAGCACCACTGCTGTTGCCAGCGAAATTGCCGCTGTGATCAGCTTCACGACACCAGACAGCCAGTAGGTCGGATACCATAGCGTCCAGATCTCCAGCAGATGCGTGGTGCCACAGGCAACAATGAAGGCGCTAAACAGCAGAAAAACCCAGGTAAAGGGAAGATCTTGCCGTCTACGGACAAAATAAAATAGCGTTAGCGGAATGGAGTAGTAGGCAAGACCAATCAGCCCATCAGACAGAATATGCAGTCCCACAAGCTCTGGCTTCCAGAGGTAGCAATGCCCGTGGGGAATAAACAACGTCGATCCCAAGAGTGTCGTCTGATTTAGCATAATTCTGTCCTAGCTGACGGGTATAGCACTATGTAATCGAGTTAGGACAAGTTATTTTTTGAGAGCTGCGCGGAGCGCAGCTCTCAAAAAATAACTTATTGGATCTAAGCGCTTAGCGCCATAACAGCACTATCACTTTTGTACCCTCAAAATAAGATTTCAGCGGGTTGATGCCAAATTTATGAGAGGCTGCACATTATCGATCGTAGTCAGCACGATGGCTACCCTACGTTTTATGTCGCTTTACACCAATAAATTGGTATAAGTTCTTGTCACTTTATCCAGAGCTTCTGCCCTTTGGCTGGGGTTCTTTGGCTGGGGTTTCTGAAGCGACTGGTTCACTGTTTCTGAGCAGAGGTAGCTCATCATAGCTTCACCATCCTCTGCCCAATGTAAATGATTAGCAAGCATAAAAAAGCGGGGTAAGCATTACTACTTACCTCGCCATCCAAGGAGCTATCTCATCAACTCAAATCTTTTGACTCATGCTTCAAGCAAAGATCGATCGGAGATATTTCTCCTAACGACGATACTTGAGGCTAAGGGTTCCAATATTCAGCCAAAGCTAGTTATTCCAAGCGTCAGCAGAAACATCGCTACTCGCTGAAGTGCTGCTATCCGAAGTTTCTGGGGCAGGGCTATCAACAGAGGGCTTAGAGTCATCTACTGAATGCAACTCAGCCAAGTTGATCTTGACCACTTTGTTAAGAACTTCAGTCACCTTTGGCAATGTTAAGTTGAGAATACCATCTTTGTACTCAGCTTGCACCCGATCGTTCTGAACGGCAGCAGGTAAAGACACTACGCGATGAAACTTGCCATAGCGAAATTCCGATCGATACTGTCCATTTTCCTGATTTTGCGGTTCATAACGGTGCTCACCTGAGATGGAAACCGCTGCCTTCGTCACTTCTACGTTGACATCTTTAGCATCTACGCCTGGGATCTGAGCGCGTAATACGAAGGTATCGCCAGTATCCTTAAGCTCGATCGCTGGAGTCCATGTGGGGCGATCGCTATTCTCGACTAAATCATCAAACAGGCGATCGACTTGTTGACGTAGGGTTTCCATTTCACGCCAGGGTTGCCAGTAACGAATAATCATTGCGTCTCTCCCTTTCGACTGTTGTCTGTGGTTCATGTTCATGTTTTTATGGTGCCGCAGCCATAGCAGAGAGACAGTGAGGGGAACTGTACCTCTTTTGGTGAGGTTTCCCAACCCGTGCCGTTTTGGGTCTTAGACTTTAGATTTGAACGACGACTCTTTCACATCATTACTTCAGAAAATGTTGCTCAGGAGGAGAGATCGCCCGATCGATTCAGACTGAAGGTGGAGGCAGAGTAGTGATGACTTTACCTAGAATATGCAGATAAGTTGATTTAGCAAGCTGCATCTACCTCTTCACCCCAACAGCTCGACCCTGTTGAAAGTTCCAGCCTATTTGAAGAGAGTCGAATCTTTTTCTGGAATCTCACCTGCGTTCAGTGTAGTTACATAAAGCCAAGGGAAGAATAAACTGGCTTCCCCTTATCGATTGAGTTTCATCAATTGAAACGGCATGTAACGGTCTTTGTGAAGTCTTTTAAGCAGATGTGCTAGGGGATACAGTCTCCCCAGTAAAGTGAACTTATTCACTTGTTTTAGTTGTTTCTGATACCAACGGAGGAAACTGCGGTGCTTCATCCATCTATCAACCCTTCCAGAGCCTCGCACACCCCAGCAGGGCGATTCAAACAATCAGCAGCGCAGCTAATCAAGCGATCGGTGGCTAGTTTAGTTTTGGGCGCAGGATTTGCGATCGCCGGGTTGAGCGCCTTTCCTGCCAACGCTAATACTCCGGCAACTCAAGACGGAGCAGTCCCCCTCCAGTCTTCTCATGCTCTTGCAGATGGTACATATTTGTATGGTCAGGCGCAAGCTACTGAGCAGCTCGGCTCGGCATACATGGTATTTGAAGTGAACCAAGGCAAGCTGCTGGGTGCTTTCTACATGCCTCGCTCTTCGTTCGACTGTTTCTATGGCAACTTGGAAGCCGATCGCATGGCGCTGACGGTAGTAGATAGCTATGCGCAAAGTCCGCACCCTTACGCTGTGGCGTTAGAATCTGGCGAGCCGATTGCTATGGCGGGTGGCGAGATCGCATCTCCCGTTACCCTAGAGGGATTTCATCGGCTAGAAAACCTTAGCAGTAACGATCAACGCATTCTGTCTACCTGTAAGGCAAATTATCAAAACCGTATTTAGCAGCGTGATTTAACTTCTAGCGCCTCGCTTGTGAGCGAGTGGAGAATGCCGTACTCAGAGAGTGCGGCATTCTCAGTGTCTAAAGGGTTGAGCCATTGTCTAAGATTGAGAGGCTAAGATCGAGAAGCTGCTTGGGATGTGGAGAATAGGCAAGAGTGTGGAGAATAGGGTGAGCAATTGTGTACAGGTTGTTTCGTTCTCAGAGGCAAAGGCGGCTATCCAGACAATTCGCCATCAGGTATTTCAGCAGGAGCAAAACGTTGAACCAGACTTGGACTTTGACGGGCTAGATGATATCGTGCCTCATCTCATTGCCTATTACCAGAATGAACCCGTGGGGACAGCTCGGATTCGTAGCCTTGAGCTCCACAAAGTCAAGCTAGAGCGAATGGCGGTTCTGTCAGCTTACCGAGGTCAGGGGATTGGCAAAGCGCTAGTACAGGCCGCGATCGCTTTTGCCAAAGCTCAAAACATTTCTGAGATTCACTTAAACGCCCAAGTCCATGCTAAGGAGTTCTATAGAAAGCTGGGATTTGAACCCTATGGTGAAGAATTTGACGAAGCTGGGATAACTCATGTAGCAATGAAAAAAGTGAATTGAAGCTTGTGAAAATTAGAAGTGTTAGAAAACTTTATTTGACTTAGCAAAACTTGTTTTTAATTGTTCAAAAGTAATCTTAAACACTTAAATAAAAGCATTTCAAAACAATTGTTAAAAATGAATTTTCTCTGATCGCTAGTAATTTTTTGTTTTCTAAACTGTGAACATTGAAACAGTTATTTAGGGATCAAGTTGGAGAATCGAGCTACAGAGATTTACCTATGGAGATCAATCCTTGGATGGATAAAAGTCTATTTGTACTGTTTTAGGATTATTTTAGGATTGAGAGGAGATAAGGAAAACTGCGGCTTCCGCTGTTTTAAAAAGTTTAGATTTACAGGTGCAATTTTGAATCATTCATAACCTTGATGCAAATATAATTCTCTGGATTTACAACAGATTTGCAATTTTGGCTCTGTGGTCGGACTCCTCAAACCTCATTTCCGACGCATAATTTTTGTTGTTTAAATACTCTACTCGCAAAACTTTTTCATAATTTATTTGGTGCAACAAAGCATATGAATACTCTAGATGTCTGTCCCTGCTGTTCTGATATGCTGCTTCGTCACGCGCGCCATGGACATATTTACTGGTTTTGCTCTCATTGCCATCGAGAGATGCCTAACTTGAGATCGGCGATCGCTCATGCCCGCTCTAAAGCCAAACAGCTAGACAGTTTGACAGAATTACTCGATCGGGTATGACCTTAAATGGGATGGAATTAGATCGCGTGTCAGCGAATTCTGGTTCATTCTTCCCACGCAAGCGCTACAAAATCAAAAAAAATCCTCCTAAACTAGGGGGATTTTTTTTGATTGAGCTATCTTTGTACTCGTAGGATATTTATAGCAACCGCCAAGGCGGCTAGGACAGGGACATTTATGGTGGGGCGCTTCGCGCCCCACCATAAATGTCCTAAGCAAACTGGTGACAGCTACATAACATTGCCTAGGTCGGTAATATTATGGACTTGCTGCTTATTTTTGGGTAGTCCTTGAGGGGTAAGGCTTTTTTGTTGCGTGGGTGTTGCCTATGCAACAAAAAAGCCCTACCTAAGTATCACTACCATTTTTTGAAGCTGAGGAGCTTGTTGAAGGATGAATCTGCCTGTGGTAATTGAGATTGCGATCGGTTTAGTATTTATCTATCTCACCCTCAGTTTATTAACATCAGAAATTCAAGAACTGATTGCTATCTTGCTTCAGTGGCGAGCCGAACATCTCAGAAAATCAGTTGAGAATTTACTAACAGGAGAAAATATTGATGATCCGCTCCATCAAAAATTTGTAGATGAGCTGTACGATAGCCCACTACTGCGATCGCTTAATCAAGAGGCAAAAGGGCTTTTCGCAAACGCTTTTCGCCAAATAACCTATAGCCTGAGCCGTCTCTATCACTCAACTACAGGCACTCGAAACATATTTGGTCAACAGAAAAGTGCCCCCTCTTATATCCCCGCAGAGACTTTTTCAGTAGCGCTTTTGCAAAAGCTAAATATTGAACAACTTAGCCAGAAAGTAAGTGAGCTAACAGCCCGAAAATTTAGTGAAGAACGGCTGCTACTGCTAAGAAATATCTTGAACGATCTGAGAAATAGCCTGGGCGATAATGCGCTTTTAGAAAATGAGTTCAGACACTTGCAGAACTGCCTCCAAGAAAGTATGGATGATTTCATCAGCGGCAGAGCCACGCTGTCTAGCAATATCGAGCAGGTTTCAGAACAATTAATTCAATTTATTAACAATACTGAAACCTTGCTAGAGCAGGATCATCCTTGTCAAGAAATTATTCGTAAGCGTCTGCCTTACGTAAAGCAAATGATTTTGCGGCGGCAACCGGAGCCAACAGTAACAGAAGTTCTTCGCCTCATATTCGACAAAAATATGAGCGAGAAAAGTATGGGCGCAAGCAGAAGCTCCCTCAAAGCATCTCCTTGTCTAAACAAAATTATCGATAGTTTAGACCGAGAATCGCCTGAACTGATCAAGCAGGTGAGCGATTTGCCCGAACATTTGAAGCAAAATCTGTTGTCTCTGGCAGAGCAATCTCGGCTAAAGGCAGAAAGTCTTGAAGCTGAGGTGCGGCAGCTAGAAACTGAGGTAGCAAATTGGTTCGATCAGTCCATGGAACGTGCTTCTGGCGTTTATAAGCGCAATGCCAAAGGGGTGGCTCTGCTCATTGGTCTGCTGGTGGCTCTGCTGATCAATGCCGACACTCTGCACATGATGAGTCGTCTATCTAAAGACAGCCTGTTGCGTGAAACCATTGCTCAAGCAGCAAACCAAACCGTTCAAACCGCTACGGTACCAAACAACTTACCGCCTGAGCAAGCTGCGGATGCAAGCGGAGCTAAATTAGAAAGCGTCAAGAATTCCGTAAACAAAGCTCTGGATGAAATCCCGCTACCGATCGGCTGGGATACTGTCAATACCCAACAACAAGAAATTGCCGATCGCCAATGGTCAATTCCATTCCTGCAGCGGGCGATCGGCTGGGGTGTCACCGGAGTTGCGCTATCTATGGGTGCCTCTTTCTGGTATGACCTGCTGCAACGGGTGATTCAAGTCCGTGGGACAGGTGGCAGACCAAACGACAGATAGCGGCATAGGTGCGCTTAAACTAATTCAGGAAATTTGCTGCCCGTATCGGCGATCCCTTGCTCTCCAGCGTCCTGAGATGGTATAGCGACTTCGGGCAAACCCAAGAGCCGTCGATAGGTTTTGACATACTCTGCTGCCGACTGATCCCAACCAAAGTTTTTAGCCATGCCGCGCTGCTGGAGCTTACGCCAGTCTGCCTTAAACTGGAACCCTTCCCAAGCTCGTACCATGCAGGTATACAAATCTAGCGGCTCATAGCGATCGAAGCAGTAACCCGTGCCGCTATCGGTAACAGGAACAAAGTGCTTAACGGTATCCACCAGACCGCCCGTTCGCCGCACAATGGGCACACAGCCATAGCGCAACGCCAAAAGCTGGCTAATGCCGCAAGGTTCAAACCGAGAAGGCATCAAGAAGGCATCTGTCCCGGCGTAGATGCGGCGGGCAAGTGTATCGTTGTGCAGCAGGTAGGCTGACACTCGACCTGGATAGCGAGATGCCAACTGCCACAATTCGGTTTCGTAGTAACGATCGCCTGTACCCAGCACCACAAACTGAGCGTCTGTGTAGGCAATGAAGCGATCGATCATCTGGAGTACGAGGTCTAAACCCTTTTGCTCGACCAACCGCGACACCATGCCAATTAAGAAAGCGCCGGAGTTTACCTCCAGCCCCAGCTCTTCTTGAAGAGCGATTTTATTGTTGGCCCTGATATCCAGAGTCTCTGCGGTGTAGTTGTAAGGGATGCCGCGATCGGTTGCGGGATCATACAGATCGCGATCGATACCATTCAGAATACCCACCGTTTTGCCGCTGATGAAAGACAGCAAGCCATCTAAATTTTCACCATAGGCGGGGGTGCGAATCTGCTCGGCATAGGTAGGCGATACGGTCGTTACCAGATCGGCAAACTGCACGGCAGCCGCCATTGTGTTATGTCCCTGCATATACCAGGGGCACCAGGTGATCTGTTCCAGTCGCCACCGCCAAGGACCTTGATACGCTAGGTTATGGATCGTAAAGACCGTAGCAATATCCGGTGTTTCGTGCATCCAGACTGGAATCATGCCCGTGTGCCAATCGTGGCAATGTACAATCTCAGGCCGCCAGGAATAGGTACGGCAAAACTCAGTTGCGCCATTAGCAAATAGCGTGAACCGCCAATCTTCACCTTCTCCAGAATAGACACGTCGAGGTGCAAAGGAAGGATGGCTGAATAAGTAGAGAGGAACATCGGTTCCAGGCAGAACGCCTTCAAAGACGCTAATCTCTTGAAACATTGCCGAGCCTTCCCAGACAGGCAGCTTGGGGATCTTCATCTTGTCTGGCAGAAAGCCATAGTAGGGCATGAAGATCCGGACATCATGTCCCATGGCTCGCAGCACTTTGGGTAAAGCGCCAACCACATCTCCCATACCGCCTACTTTGGCGACAGGAACTGCTTCTGCCGCAACAAACAGAATTCGCATACTAATCTCTCCGTGCCCCGCAATGGATCAAGCCTGAACGATTA
Organism: Drouetiella hepatica Uher 2000/2452; assembly: GCA_019359505.1. Taxonomy (GTDB): domain Bacteria; phylum Cyanobacteriota; class Cyanobacteriia; order Elainellales; family Elainellaceae; genus Drouetiella; species Drouetiella hepatica. The sequence goes on from JAHHHD010000018.1 coordinate 74,899, forward strand.
ACCTTGCCTAGAGCTGAGGTTCCTGTCCAATCTTTAATCAATCTACAGCAAAGTTGGAACAAAAGTTGACGTTCTCTACTGCTTGATCGAACTATTACGACTCGGAATCCGACGATCGCCCCTAGCGCTGAACTTCGGTAAAAATTTGCTCCAGAATTTCGGTAGCTCCCTCAGCTCGAAGCTGCTGGGCAAGCTGAATGCCGATCGCCTCAGCATTGACAGCCAGCCCGGTGAGCGTACCTTTCACAAACTTCTGACCATCCACACTAGAAACCATGCCTACTAAGGTCAGTGAATCACCCTCTAGGGTTGTATTCACGCCGATTGGCACCTGACAGCCGCCTTCTAGCTCCCGCAAGAACGATCGCTCGGCATAGCAGCGTTGCGCCGTAGGCTGATGTTCCAAGACCTTCAGCAACGCCAGAATTTCGGGATCTTCGGTGCGACACTCGATTCCCAATGCACCCTGACCTACCGCATGCAGCGAAATCTCTGGGGAGATGATCTGGTGGATGCGATCGCTCATCTCTAGCCGATGCAAACCCGCTGCCGCTAAAATAATCGCGTCATATTCGCCAGAATCCAGCTTTTGCAGCCGCGTGTTCAAATTGCCGCGAATATCTTTGAAGCTGAAATGGGGAAAATGGTGCCGAAGCTGCGCCAGTCGCCGTAGAGAGGAGGTGCCAATCACGGCTCCCTCTGGCAGTGTTTCAAGCTGCTTGTCCTGATGTTTGGCATGGACTACTAAGGCATCCGCCGGATCTTCTCGCTCGGTCACACAGCCCAGCATCAGTCCTTCAGGCAGGTGGGTGGGCAAATCCTTAAGAGAGTGAACGGCAAAATCTGTTTCACCCTTCAGCATTCCTGTTTCTAGCTCTTTGGTAAATAGACCCTTGTCGCCAATTTTGGCTAGCGCCACGTCCAGAATCTTGTCGCCCTGCGTGCTCATAGCATGGACTTCAAAGGTGCGATCGGCAAAATGTTTTTGCAGCTGTGCTTGCACCCAATGGGTTTGTACTAGGGCAAGCTGGCTTTTGCGAGAACCAATGCGAATGGGGCGGGGAGGACTAGCAACCATTTGTGAAGCGATGTTTAGAAAAACGTCGAAATGTTGAGTGGGAGGCAGATCTATCTGCTTAATTAGCTTAGCGCAGCAGGGGACAGTCGAGAAATTGCTTCCCAGATATATTCAAGATGTATTTAGTAGATCACCGATTAGGGTTTTGTGGCGCGCGGAGCGCGCCACAAAACCCTAAAAGCTGGATTTCAAAGGCGCTCTGCGCCTTTGAAATCCAGCTTTTAGAAAAAATTAGGAGGACTTTGCAATCTCTGATATTAGCTAATCTGCTGCTCAGCATATGCCGCATACACGCCCTTGACGTTGTACCAGTTGAGAAAAATGCGGGCAATTTCTAGTGCCAGCTGAGGCTTGCCTTGGTCAATTAGCCATTGCAGCAGGGGCGCTAGCGATCGCTCATTCAGCAGACCTCCCAGAGACAATACGCCCCACAGAATCCGGTGCAGCCAGGTCATCTGGATCATCAGGCGCACGTTCCAGGTCGGATGTTTTTGGTAAAACAGCACTCCCATCCGACCTCGCTGGATCTCTTGGTCAATCAGGCGATCGATCTGATTCAGAGCAAACGGCGGATGCCAATGATAGCCAACCGCTTCAGGGCATTTGATCAGCTTTAGCCCCAGCTTTTTCAGACGCACGCCCAGCTCCAGATCTTCCCAGCCGTAGAGCTGAAAGCCCGTGTCAAACAGCCCGGCTTGCTCTAGCCACTTACGGGCGATCGCCACATTGCCCGTGGCAAAATATGCCCGCGAGTAGTCGGTAATTTTGAATGGCTCTGAAGTGGGATCGTCAAAATTGCAGGTGTTAATGACGCTGCCGTAGGTAAAAAGGCGATCGCTTCCCCATTCTTTCTCGCCAGCAAGCAGCGCATTGGCGTGGGCTTGCAGAAAAACCTCTGTCACCACCAGATCGCTATCTATAAAAATAATCAGGTCGCCCTTGGCTTTTTCCACACCCAGGTTCCTAGCTGCTGCCGCGCCCTGATGATCTTGCCGGAAAAGCTGGAGATGGGGAAATGCAGGATTATCCTGAAGCCATGCTACCGTGCCGTCCGTAGAGCCATCATCGACTACTACAATTTCGTAGTCGATCGGACTTGCCAACTCCTGCTTTTCTAGTGCCTTTAGACACTTTTCCAGAATAGGCTGGCGATTGTAAGTAGGAATCACAATACTGAAAAACATATTGAAACGCTGGGAGAAATAAGTTTGCTCACCGCAATCCTAGCGCTGGGTGTGGGGATTTAATGCTGGGTGTGGGGATCTAGTCAGGAGGAATTAGCTGGCGATCGTTAATTCACCCACCATGCCCGCCTCAGTATGTCCGGGAATTGGACAGCGTAGCTGATAGGTTCCAGGCTTCATGGGAATAAACACCCATTCAGCGGTCGTTCCCGGCCTTAGCTCCAATTCGCTAATGGCTCCCTTAATTTCAACATTGCCTGCATCGACTTTCTGGCTCCAGATGACGCTGGCGAAATCCTTTGCCGTGAAGTAGTGCTTCATAGAGCTGGGATTACTCAAAATGAGCTTGTAGCGTTTGCCTGCCTCAAAAGTCATTTGGTTTGGCTCAAACACAAGCTGATCGTTTGCGTTGCTCAAATGCACCTGAACTTCGATCGGAAGCTGCTGACTAGGGGCAAGGGCAGCGATCGCCTCTCCTCCACCGACCATGAATCCCATTAGCATCACAAACACAAAACCGAGCCAAGCCCAACGCCACAACATAGTAGTTCTACATAAAACTTCTCACCTATCAGATTAGATCTAGATTAGACCTCTTGCAAACTAGGTTTAGTGGGGGCGCAGCCCCCGCTAAACCTGATCCCAAAACTTTAATCTGCAAGAGGTCTATTGGTGCAGAAATAGAGGTTGGTAAAAGAGATGGATATATTACAGCCTCAAGTTCTCTGCCCTAACCTCTAGACCTAATCTCTCCTAATGTTGCCGGATGGGGGCGATCGCTCGGTCGATCTGCCACCAGACAATAGGGCTTACGGTAGCTCAAAGGCATCTCTAGAGCGTGTTTCTCCAAAAAGGCAGAGTCATTCATCACGGCTGAAGTCTCGCCATCATAGACAATTTGCCCGTGGCTGAGGACAATGGTGCGGCTGCACAGCTCTAGCGCCAGATCTAAATCATGAGTAGCAATGAGTTGAGTCAGGGGCAGGTTAGCCAGCAGGCTAATCAACTGCCGTCGCGATCGCGGATCGAGCTGGGCTGAGGGTTCGTCCAAAACTAGCACCTGCGGCTGCATTGCCAAGACCCCGGCGATCGCCACCCGTTTTTTCTCACCGCCCGACAGATTTCCGGCAATGCGATCAGCATATAGCTCTGGCTCCAGCCCCACGGCATACATGGCGTGCCGCGCTCGGTGAGTTAAATCAGACTTGCTTAACCCCTGATTCATCAGCCCGAATGTAATGTCTTCCCAAACCGTTGGCATGAAAATCTGGTCATCTGGATTCTGGAAGACAATGCCGACAAAATTGCGCACATCCCTTAAGTTTTTTTGCACGACGGGCAATTCGCCAATGACGACCTCCCCAATCTGAGGCAGCAAAATTCCGTTGAGATGAAGCAAAAAGGTTGACTTTCCAGAGCCGTTTGCGCCGACGATCGCCACTTTTTCAGTTGCGGCAATAGAGAGGTGAATGTTTCTCAGCGCCTCATGCCCATCAGGGTAGGCATAGCTAAGCTGGCGAATGAAAATGGGGTTGTGATGCATCTATGGGGCAATCTGGCGATAAATCTTATAAAAAGTATACAACCTGACCCAAGAGCAGCAATATAACCCAAGTTACGATCGCCCAACGGTCTTGCAATCGCCCTTGAGGGCATTCGATGGTAGGAGGCAGCCCCGTGTAGCCGCGCGACAGCATAGCATGATGCACCCGTTCTCCTCGCTCATAGGTGCGAATAAACAGGGAGCCAATCATGTTACCTGTCACCAACCGTTTTCCTCTAGCGGTGCTTAGAAGGTTGCGGGAAGCCGCCGCCCGACGCATGGTGGCAAACTCTTCTATCAGTACGCCAATGTAACGATACATCGACGCAAGAATGGCAACCAGTAAGGAGGGCATCTTTAATTCTGCTAAGGCATGGAGCAATGCCGGAATTGAGGTAGTCAGCACCAGCAAATTCAGCATCAGCAAACAAAGCAGCGCTTTGGTCGTCACGCTGCCCAAAACTGCCAGCCCTACACTGGTGATCTGGAGCCAGCCCCACTGCCACAGCACTGTTCCGCCGCCGCGAAACAGAGTGCCCAACAGCACAACGCTGATAAAGCTCGACTCCACGGCAACCCGTTTCAGCAAAACTGACAGCGCGGCGCGACTGAGGATAATCAAACCCATCAACCCTACAGCATAGATTAGCCAGGTTCCCCAACGTTCATTGGGCGTGAGAGCCGTTGCAAAAACGAATAGAAGGGCGAAAAGTACTCGCGTTCGAGGAGCCAGCCCATGCCAGGGAGTATTGCCCTGACTGTTGACATCAAGCTGGAACGCCCCGATGTGTAGCAGCATGAATGACTTCGCCAATGAGTGGAGCAGGATTAGTGAGAATGGCGATCGGGAAAATCTGGGTCTACAGCCTTATTGGATGAACCCTTCACCAGCAACTTCCCGGCTCCCCAAGCCAGCCCAAATGCCGCCAATGTTCCAATTAAACCTGCGAGGGGTGTGGCTACCGCTTCAGGGACACCTCGCAATGCGTACTCTTCAAAGATTCCATAGAACGGCAGCTTTTTTGCCGGGGTGTCCGTCTGTGCCTGGTTATCAAATCCGAGATCTTGAGAGACTCGATCGAGTCCATCGGGGTCACTACTGGCAAAGGGTGAGAAAAACACGGCGATCGCCAGAGCTGCACCTAGCCCCACCAGCACAAAAGCGCCGTTTCGCGCTTGATTAGGATGATCAGTCATCAGCTTTACTCCTTGCTAGCGTACTGTTAATTTTCTACATACCAGATGCTTTTTCGCTGTGCCATTCAATCTCTGCACCACTCTATCTCTGCACCAAAGAGCGAGGCAAGGGCGATCGCTGCGGCGGGTCATACAGCAAATCTGGGCGAACCTTCCATACGTAGCTTGTCGCCATCAGCGTAATGATCGCTTCACCGATGCCAATCAAAATATGCCAACCCAGCATTGCTGTTAAAGCCACTGCAAGCGGAACGGTGCCGGAGAGGGCAAGCTGAATTGCAGTTGCGACAGAGGCGATCACTACACTTGTCCAGGAAGCGATCGTCACTCCAAAGCTCATGCCTCGCCAACTGTTAAACCCAAGCGATGAACGCAGGACTTTATACAAGTAGTAGCCGCCGAAGGTGCCAATGAGTCCCATGTTAAAAACATTGGCTCCCAGTACAGTCAGTCCTCCATCTTGAAACAAGGCTGCCTGGACGATAAATACCACTGTCATGACGAGTGTGCCAGCCCAAGGTCCCAACAACACACCAGCCAGGGTGCCGCCTAGCAAGTGACCTGATGTACCTCCTGGAATGGGGAAATTAATCATCTGAGCGGCAAAGATAAAGGCAGCGCAGACCCCCATCAAAGGAACAGTTTGATCTTGACGTTCGCCTTTGACTCTATCTAGCGCTGTCGCAATCAAGGCGATCGCGATCCCCCATGTCACCAAACTTACAGGCAAACTTAAAAAACCATCTGGAATATGCAGCGCTAGCTGTGGAAACAGCATCTCATGCAGCGAACCTCTAAAAATTGAACCTGCAAAATTACTCATATTGCTCCATATTGCTTCAGACGCCCTATTTTAGACAGGAGCATAGCTAGAGAGGGTATTTAAACTCACGCTCAGACACAATCTCAGGTATTCCCGTCGAATTCAATCCCCTTGGGGGGGATATTTGGACGACATTTTTAAGAAGGGGTGCGAAACATTTAGAGGGCATATCATAAAAATATTGTTTTGGAGTGGACTATCTGTGTTCTAGTGAGCTACCATAAGCGATTGTGAGTTTTAAAAGATCCCATGAAGGCGCAGGAAATAATCCGTTCGATTGAACAGGAATATCTAAAATCAGATCTGCCGATCATCCATGTGGGTGACACGATTAAGGTTGGGGTTCGGATTCAGGAAGGCGGTAAAGAGCGAGTTCAGCCCTATGAGGGGACTGTTATTGCTATGCGTAATGGTGGCATTAATGAAACCATTACCGTGCGACGCATCTTCCAGGGCGTTGGAGTAGAGCGGGTGTTCCTGCTGCACTCTCCTCGCGTTGCCAGCATTCAGGTGCTGCGCCGAGGAAAAGCCCGTCGAGCTAAGCTGTATTACCTCCGCGATCGCGTGGGCAAGGCAACTCGCTTGAAGCAACGATTCGATCGCCCTCTCTAAGGCATGGCTGCTTGCTAAACCTCAACTTTACCAATTTATTAGTTAGGTTGCGGGATAGATGTCTAGAAGAATGTTGAGAGTGTCATTCTCACTCTGACCTTCGCCTGTTAGACTAGGAAAGGCATTAGCCAGAATGTGCCAGTTTGTGCGTCCTTAGTTCAGTTGGTAGAACGCAGGTCTCCAAAACCTGATGTCGGGGGTTCGAGTCCTCCAGGGCGCGCTGGGTCACTCATTCAGGCTAGTTGCACTCTAGCTTAACTAACCTGTCCAACTCGCAGTTCTTTAACTTGATAGTTCGATAACTCGATAGTTCGATGGATTTTAGTTAGGTAAATCGATCAGGTAGCTTTTTGGCAAGGCGGCTAAAGACTGTGGCAAAGAAAGACGAAGCGGAAATAAAGGGGCAGAAGGACGCTAAAGCATCTAAGAATGCAAGTGAGTCCAAAGTTGGTGAGTCCAAGACTGGGCAAGCCAAGGCTGGACAACCTAAGCAGGCGGAAACTGCACCTAGCTCTAACAAAGTAGCCGCTTTTTTCCAAGGCACTAGGGAAGAGCTTGGAAAAGTTGTTTGGCCTGGCCGACAGCAGCTCATTAGTGAGTCTCTAGCCGTAATTTTGATGGTCACTCTTTCCGCAGGGATAATTTACTTTGTAGATAACTTCTTTAGTTGGGCTGCTACGCAGGTGTTTAGATGATCGCATCAGATGAATCGGAAAGCTACGTTGAATCGGATGGCTATGCCCCGACAGAGGACGGCAAGGAATCTGCAAAGCTGGGTGCACGTTGGTATGCGGTTCAGGTAGCTTCAGGCTGTGAGAACCGCGTCAAGATGAATCTGGAGCAGCGGACGGAGACTCTGGACGTTGCGACTCGCATTGTCCAGATTGAAATCCCTCAAACGCCGATCATCAAGCCAAGCAAGAGCGGCAAACAGAAGGAAAGCGCTGAGAAAGTGTTCCCTGGCTATGTGCTTGTGAAGATGGTGATGGACGACGAAACTTGGCAGGTTGTCAAGAATACGCCCAACGTCATCAACTTCGTGGGAGCTGAGCAAAAGCGGCGATACGGTAGAGGTCGGGGGCATGTAAAGCCTTTGCCTCTAGGTATGGCTGAAGTTGAGCGGATCTTTAAGCAGGCGCAGGAACAGAAGGCGATCGTCAAGATCGACATGGCAACAGGCGACAAGATTATGGTGCTTTCGGGTCCCTTCAAGGATTTTGAGGGTGAGGTGATCGAAGTCAGCCCAGAGCGCAGCAAGCTGAAAGCGCTACTTTCCATTTTTGGAAGAGACACGCCCGTCGAGTTGGAATTTAATCAGGTTCAGAAGCAGAGCTAGATCAATGGCAAAGAAGGTTGTAGCAGTTATTAAGTTGGCGATTAATGCAGGGAAGGCAAACCCTGCTCCCCCGATTGGTCCAGCGCTGGGTCAGCACGGGGTCAACATCATGATGTTTTGCAAGGAGTACAACGCCAGAACGTCCGATCAAGTCGGTCTGGTGATTCCTGTAGAGATCTCGGTTTTTGAAGACCGCAGCTTCACGTTTGTTCTTAAAACGCCGCCCGCCTCTGTTTTAATCTGTAAGGCGGCCGGGGTTGAACGGGGTTCGGGTGAACCCAACAAAAAGAAGGTAGGTTCGATTACCAAAGCTCAGCTTCAGGAAATTGCCCAAACAAAATTGCCTGACCTCAATGCAAATGACATTGATGCAGCAATGAGAATTGTGGAAGGCACTGCTCGAAACATGGGCATTACTGTTGCAGGATAGTCGAATGTTCGCATTCGCTTTTAAGTTCTAGATTCTTTATCAGGGGGAGAAGCTCAGCTTCGCCACTACCCCAGGAGTTTGAATATGGCAAAAGTATCGCGTCGATTGCAAGAGCTACAAAAGAAAGTTGAGCAGCGTGCCTATGAGCCGCTAGAAGCCCTGAGCTTGTTGAAAGAAACGGCAACGGCAAAGTTTGAGGAATCTGCTGAAGCGCATATTCGGCTGGGGATTGATCCTAAGTACACCGACCAGCAGCTTCGAACCACGGTGGCACTGCCTAAAGGGACGGGGCAGCTGATTCGAGTTGCCGTGATTGCGCGGGGCGAGAAGGTGAACGAAGCCTCTAGTGCTGGAGCAGATCTGTCCGGCTCGGAAGAGCTAATTGAAGAAATTCAGAAAGGCATGATGGAGTTTGATGTCTTGGTGGCAACGCCTGACATGATGCCCCAGGTAGCAAAGCTGGGTCGGTTGCTAGGTCCACGAGGCTTGATGCCCTCTCCCAAGGGCGGTACCGTAACTTTTGATGTGGCTCAAGCCATTTCAGAGTTTAAGGCAGGTAAGCTTGAGTTCCGAGCCGACAAAACGGGCATTGTGCATGTTATGTTTGGCAAGGCAACTTTTTCTGCGGAAGATTTGCTGGTTAATCTAAAAGCCCTACAGGACACGATCGATCGCAATCGTCCTTCTGGAGCTAAGGGTCGCTACTGGCGATCGATGTACATTGCCGCAACGATGGGTCCTTCGATCGAAATTGACATCAGCACTTTGCGGGATGTCAAATTAGACGCTGCTTCAGCTTAGAGGAGATTTGCTGATCTAAAAACTTTCCCAAACTAAATAGCCAAGCCGGAGACAGCAGGAGCCTTGTGCTTAATACCCTGCCGAGGTTTGATTCTGTTAGCGGCGGCTTGCGTTATGCGAGCTAGCCAGACAGTTGAGAACTGTGAAACTCCGGCTTTAAAGCTCGGAGTTTTTTAATGGGCAGTTTTTTGTAGGCAATAGGCGCGGTTCCAGATTTGACAACTTTCCCAGTTTTTTAAGGAGGTGAGAATGTATGGGTAGAACGCTAGAGGACAAGAAAGAAATTGTCGCAGAACTCAAGGAAAGCTTGAGTAAGGCTCAGCTAGCAGTCGTGATTGACTATAAAGGTTTAACCGTTACTGAAATCACCGATCTGCGAAATCGCTTGCGTCCAAAGGGTGGAGACTGCAAAGTCACCAAAAACACCTTGATGAAGCTGGCGATTCAAGAAGATGCCAACTGGCAGCCTATGGCTGAGATTTGCAAAGAATCTTCTGCGTTTCTGTTGATTCAAGAAGATCTGGGCGGTGCGCTCAAGGCTTATCAAGAGTTCCAGAAGGCTTCTAAAAAGTCTGTGATTCGTGGCGGCGCGATGGAAGGTCGCTTGCTGACCGAAGCGGATGTTAAGGCGATCGCCGATCTGCCTTCCAAAGAGCAACTCATGGCGCAAATTGCGGGTGCCATCAATGGTGTTGCCACTAAATTGGCGCTTGGTGTTAAAGAAGTACCAAGCTCTTTGGCGCGCGCTCTGCAAGCCTACGTCGATAAAGACAACGATAAAGACGGCGATGCCGCTGCTTAACGAGGGCTTTGCATTAGGTTTTCAACTGTTCACATGTTTAGGGTTTTCAACCTTAAATTCAAATCTATCTATTTTAGGAGTTCACTATGTCTGCAAAAACAGATTCAATTCTCGAAGAGCTAAAGACACTATCTTTGCTGGAAGCTTCTGAGCTGGTCAAGCAAATTGAAGAAGCCTTTGGCGTTAGTGCTGCTGCTCCGGCAGGTGGCATGATGATGATGGCTGCTGCTGCTGCTCCAGCCGAAGAAGTTGAAGAGAAGACTGAATTTGACGTTGTCTTGGAAGAAGTGCCTGCTGATAAGAAGATTTCAGTTCTTAAGGCAGTGCGTGAATTGACGGGTCTGGGTCTGAAAGAAGCCAAGGATTTGGTGGAATCTACCCCTAAAGCCGTTAAAGAAGGCATTGCCAAGGGACCTGCCGAAGAAGCTCAAAAAGCGCTTGAAGCCGCAGGTGGTAAGGTCAGCATTAAGTAAGAGTCTTGAGATATCTTCAAGCTTAGTTTTGTGAGGGCGCGATATCGATCGCGCCCTCATTTTTTAGCGGTTTTTTTAGTCTCATAAATATCTTTATAGCTGTTTGCTTAGGACGGGGATATTTAGGGTGGGGCGCTTTGCGCCCCACCCTAAATATCCCCGTCCTAACTGCCTTGGCAGTTGTTATGAGGCAAGCAAACAAGAAGATTTTTAGGGCTACTGTAAAAACTCGATCGCCTCTTGGCACCAGTTTAGCCACTCCGTTTCATAGCGGATGCCTTGCCGTAGCGTTATGTAGTGAAATTGCTGTTTTCGGGAAAAAGTGTCGGAATTCTGAAAGTATTGCTGCTCGATCGCCTGATATACGGCAAGCTGCTGCAAGTGCTGCTGGCGATGTTGTTCTAGCTCTGCCAGGATTGTATCCTGTGGCACTAGATACCCGGCAAATAATTTGACCAACAAATCATCCTTCAAGGGACTGACCTCAGAAGGTTGAGCAATCCATTGGCTCAAGTATTGCTGACCTGCTTCTGTTACTGAATAAATTTTTTTGTCAGGGCGACTCTCCTGATGAATCGCCTGAGCCTGTAGCAAACCCTGCTCTTCCAGCTTAGTCAGCTCCCGATAAATCTGCTGAAAGCTGGCTCTCCAAAAGAAGCCGACTGAGCCTTCAAACTTTTTTCTCAAGTCATACCCACTGCAGGGCTGCTCGACTAAGACGGTCAAAATTGCATGTACTAAAGCCATAGATTTCCGCTTGACATATTCACTTTGTTGAATATAAACTATTTGTATATTTAATAAAGTGAATGATCGCTAAGTTGATTATTTGATTTGCTGACTGCTCTCATTCAATCATTAATTTTGCAGGAGAATCTTGATGATAAGCACAACTCCTTCCATTTCTCGCCTATCTTGGACGCGAAGAATCAATCCTCTAGTGGCGCTGAGGCTGAATGGTTCAGAGTTCAGCCAAGCCTACCGCTGCTTCTTTAACGATCCAGCAGCTGGAATCCACCATATTATTGCGGCTGGACGGGGCAGCCGTTGGGAAAATTGGGTTAATGCTCGATTGGCACGTCAGGCGATCGCTCTCCAAGAAACCAATCTCACCATCAACTTGGCTGATTTGCTGCAACTGCCTGAAAATACGCTGGGAGGTGCTTATGCTCGGCACATGATCCGTCAAGGTTTTGATCCGCAGGAGTTTGTTACTGACGACTTGCAGGAAACCTGGGTAAACCGCCGTGCCGCGATCGCCCATGATGTTCATCACCTGATCACGGGATTTGATGCTACTCCAGTGGGAGAGTATGGCTTGGCTGCATTTAGTCTGGTGCAGTATTGGAATTTATTAAACGTGTTTGTGTTGTCCTTTCTGCCGCTTTCGGTACTCTCTGACCTCAAGACAGCGCCCCGGCTGCTGGCTGCAACGCTCAAGGGCTTTTGGATGGGGCTGATTTGCCGTCCTATCTTTGCTTACCCCTTTGAAGCTAACTGGAGCAAGTCGCTAGTCGAGGTTCGTCAAGAGCTGAGAATCAATGTCTAATAGAGCGATGTCTATTTCACAATTTAATGTGTGGCAACCGCCAAGGCGGGGCGGAGATATTTTTGGTGGGGTGCTTAGCGCCCCACCAAAAATATCCTAAGCAAACTGGCGACAGCCATACCTCATCATCCGGAGTAGTTTATGACAACCGTTATTCCAGGACGCTTCACCGCTCAAGTTAATCATCCCTTTGTCGTGTTCTTAATTGGGATGCGAGTCAATCGGCTGACCGCCTTCTCCAAATGGATGCCTGTCGCTCAAGCCATGCAGCCCATGCTGAAGACGCTGCATCAGCATCCAGAAAAGGGATTTTTGGGGGGAGAAACTTTTTACCGCTTCTTTCCCCTCGCCACATTGATGGTGTCTTACTGGCGATCGTTTGAAGATCTAGAGCAGTTTGCCCGAAACCCCTCTGAGCCTCATCTACAATCCTGGCAAAAGTTCTCTCGCTTTGTCGGTAACGATGGCACAGTGGGAATCTGGCACGAAACCTATCTGGTGCAAACCGGGCAATTCGAGGCGGTGTATGGCAATATGCCAATTTTTGGTCTTGCCGCTGCCACTCAGCATGTGCCAGCTACCGGGAAACGCGAAACTGCGGCAGGGCGAATCGATCGCCAATAGTTCTCTTGCATGGGATTTTCAGATTGAACCGGGTGGGACAATGCCTCACCCAATCCAATTTGTAAGAAGTTTAATAGTCATAAGGGCTTGCGGGTTCAGGGATTGCCTTGAGGCTCGTTGCCTGAATCACAAGCTGGCGTTTGCCATTCAACGTTTCGGTTGCCATGGTTCCCTCTACCTGAAACCACTGATCGGGAGGATAGGAGGATCGATCGCCTCCTGGCAACTTCACGGGCAATCCTATCGGATAGGCATCTGCGGCGCAACAGGTGATGACGAATCGGGCGATCGCCAAATAATCCTTAGGCGTTTCGGGCGGATGAATTGCAAATCCGCTGAGGTTCACCTTTTGTCCCGCATAGGCATCTGGCTCTGGGTAAATGTTCAGCGTCCGAATCCATTCCACCAACGATCGCGTTTCGGGCAGACTTGCCGCCCGGAATGCCTGGGGTTGCGATCGAGTTAGGGCAAGCGTATCCGTTACGCCGCGATCGAGCGCCACCTGGCTAGAGAAAGGTTGAGGCGTAAATTGCAGCCCAAACAGCCCGACTGCCAGCAGCAAAGCGCTACCCCAGCCCGGTGGAAACAGAGAAAAATGGGGTGGGGCAATCGGAGTTTTGGCACGGTTTTTTGACTGAGTGACCTGCACAACAAACTGCACTAGCTTGACGATCGCCAGTCCCACCAGAAAAAAACCTGCTGAATAGGCAAGCCAAATATAGTCAGGATGCAGCAAGATTCTCATCTTGCCCGTCAGCCAGAATTTCAGTAGCAGAACTCCCCAAACCAGCAGAGCCGCAATGTCTAGAAGCGGCTGGAGTCGCATGGAATTTCGGGGACGACGTTGGGTTGCAGTAGCCATAAAGATCCGGTAAGGGAGCCTAACTGAAATAGATATTGATTAGCAACGTGAACAGAAAAGTGAGTAAAGCCGCCAAAGCAAAAAGATAGATGATCGGCTTAGGACGAAAAACAGAGGCCAGAAGCGCAATGTTCTTCAGGTCAAACATGGGGCCAAACACCAGAAACGCCAGCAAGGCACCGCTCGTGAAGCTACTGGCGAACGAGAGGGCAAAAAAGGCATCTACCGTCGAGCAGATGGACACCACGCAAGCCAAGATCATCATTGCCACAACGGATGTGACTGGACTTTGCCCCAGGCTCAAAATCATCTCGCGCGGGAAAGTCGTCTGAACGATCGCCGCAATGGCAGTCCCAATCACCAGTACGCCGCCCAATTCGCGTAGCTCTTGCACCACGTTGTCTAACATGAGCCGCAATTTTTCGGGTAGGGGTCGCGCCGAACTCATAGAGGCTGTTCCAGAGAAGGCATCAAGTCGCAAAGGCTGCCCGACTTCTCCCAAAATAAATGTGCCCGACTGGAGCAGAGTCGGTTTTCCAGCCCCAGAATTTTGAAATGAAACGCGATCGCCCTTCTCCCCTGGACGGACAGCCCTAGCCACGGCAGGTTGCAGCAATGGACGGATATCCTTTTGGGTGCTGAACACCCAGCCAATAATGGTGGTAATGAGCAGCGTTAGACCTACCCGCAGAAACACGATTTCTGGCTGATCTCGAAAAGCTGTCCAGGTTGCCCAAAAGACGATCGGATTCACCGTCGGAGCCGCCAGCAGAAAACCGATCGCCATAGCAGAAGGCGCACCCTGGACAATCAGCCGTCGAGCAACAGGCACATTACCGCACTCGCATACGGGAAACAAACAGCCGATTAGGCTACCCATCAGCGCCGCCAGCAGCGGGTTGCGCGGTACGGCAGCAATCAGCCGCCGCTCATCGACAAATAACAGCAAGGCACTGGAAAACAGTACGCCCAAAATTAAAAAAGGGAATGCTTCCACCAGCAAGCTGAAAAACAGTGTCAGGGTGTTGTTGAGCTGATTCACAAGGTTTTAGTTCGGCAAAAAAGTTTAGCCTGGAAAGCTATTTTAACGGATCAGGGCTTGCGTTACTCCAGTTGCAAACCCTAAATTGAATGCCGCTGAATGCTACAAATTACCCAGCGTACTGTTCAACCGCCAGCACTAAACTATCCGTCCAGTGTTGAGTTAGCTCAGCGCTAGCAGCTTCCACCATGACGCGGATTACAGGCTCAGTCCCCGATGCTCGCACCAAGATCCTGCCCTGTTCGCCCATGGCGGCTTCGGCTTGCGCAATCGCCTGCTGTAACAGATCGCTTTCTTGCCAGTTGAGACGGCGATCGCGGTCTTCCACCCGAATGTTGCGCAGAATTTGCGGATAGGTCTGGAAGCTGTGGCTCACCAGTTCAGCTAGAGAGGTGTCTGCCTGTTTTACTAATGCCGCAATGTGCAGCGCAGTCAGCAAGCCATCCCCTGATACGCCGTAGTGTGGACAGAGAATATGCCCCGACTGTTCGCCTCCCAGCTTAGCTCCACGCTTCACCATTTCGGCATGGACATGCTGATCGCCGACATCGGTACGAATCAGGCTGCCCCCCTGCTGCTGCCAAGCCCGCTCGAAGCCAAGGTTTGCCATAACGGTAGAAACAATCAGGCTATCGGGGAGCTGATTCGCTTGGCGTAGAGCCTGTCCCCAGAGATACAAAATATAGTCGCCATCCACAACCCGCCCCTGAGCGTCGATCGCCATCACCCGATCGGCATCACCATCAAACGCAAAGCCCAAGTCGGCTCTGTGATTGAGCACAGCCGCTCTGAGAGGCTCCAGATGCGTCGAGCCGCAGTTGACGTTAATGCGATCGCCGTCTGCTCGGTTATGTAAGCAAATTACCTCTGCGCCCATCTGGGTGAAAGCGATGGGAGCCACGTGAACTGCCGCTCCCCAAGCTAAATCTAGGACAATCTTGACGCCCTCAAGACTAACAGGCAACAGAGGACGCTGTACGGCCTCTAGATAATGGCTAACTAGCTCAGGGCGGTGGTGGTTGTGACCCCATTGCAGCGTGGGGGCAAAATCAGCTTCTCCCCTCAGAGCGGACTCAATGCGACTCTGTAGAGCTGTGGATAGCTTGGTGCCATTTGCGCCAAAAAACTTGATGCCGTTATCCTCTGGAGGATTGTGGCTGGCAGAGATCATCACGCCGCCGATCGCCTCTGTCGTATGAGCCAGGTAAGCAACAGTCGGGGTCGGACACAACCCAATGTTCCAGACTTCTAGTCCAGCGGCAGTCAACCCCGCAGCCAGCGCCATTGCCAGCATATCGCTAGAGTTTCGTGAGTCTTGCCCAATGACAACGATGCCCCTACCCAGATTAGGATAAGTCGTGGCGTTCTGACCCGACTGAAGAATCTGTCCTGCCCAAAAGCCAACTTGCATCGCAAGAGGAGCAGTCAATAGATCTCCAACCTTACCTCGAATGCCATCTGTACCAAACAGGCGGGTCTGAGGCAACTTCACAGTGCCCCAGTCATGATGTCCTAAATGTTCTAAAGGCACCGAGGGCTTGCTTGAAGAGGCAGAATTTAAAGGTGCAGAAGATAACCCCATACTGAACTTAATACTCCATCACATCACACGCTCGGAGCATATCATAGACCCTAGAAAAAGGATGAGTTCTCTGGTGCAGATTTTTGAGCAATCTTACGCCAGATGTTTCAGATTAGCTCCTATGTAAATACACAGAAGCCGCATGACTTATTTTACTGATGACACGGAGAGATTGCGTTCGTATAGAGGGATCTTTACAGAGTCTTTAGGGCAATTTGCGCAGCTGAATCTGCTAGAGCGAAACAATCAAATAACCTTCGTGAAACTTGGCTCCTGTCACTTGTCTACCCCTCAGCTCTGGAGGTAGGAAAATGTTGCGTCGCTGATCGCCAGCCTCTACCGTCACCTCAGGTCCGTACTGAGTTAACTTCACCTGCTTTTTGTCAAATCCCGGTAAGAAGAGATAAACCTTGCGTTCTGCAACGTCAATCCGGATAGGTTGAGGGGCTTGAGATGCTTGGCTGAAGTCCGGTAGAGACTGCATTAGCGGCTGCCAGTCTTCAGCAATTTTTCCTGGAACCAAGCTAATTTTGAGCGGTTCAAATTCAGTCCCGATCGCCCCACTCGGCTCTCCTGCCACTGAGTTAACTGCCACTGAGTTAACCAACACCCCTCCTACGGTTAGACCGACCTGTTGGGCACTGCCCCAAAGATATTTGGCGGTGGCGATCGCCTCTGGCTTGGCACTCGTCACTAGGTAGGCTGCCACTCGGCTGGGATTGGCGATAGCAGCTCTACCCTGATCGAGCAAGTTTGTTGCTTGGTTAGCTGCGGGTTGGTTAAACACGTCACCTCCTGTCCAGCTCACGTTGAGCACAGAAGCAGCGATCGGTTGCAGGAAGGGGGAAAGAGTTTTTCCCAAATCTGATTCAGCAAACACCTGGCGGAACCGACGCATATACCAGCTAAAAATCTCTGGTGCCCCTAGCATCCGTAGCGTGGACTGATTGCCGTCGCCGTCATAGATGATGACATCATATTGGCTGCTGGCATCGTACTCACGGATGGCGTTGAGCGCTAGAGAATGATCCATACCCGGTAAAAGACCCAACTCTTGCCCGTAGACCGCCTTGAAAAAAGGAGTTCGGAGATACTGCGCTTCCTGCTTTTTAAGTTCTTCCCAAACTTTCTCCAGCAACGCAGCTGTCTGTAGCTGCATTACCTGCAAGTTGGGTGCCAGGGCTTGCGGCTCCAAACGTGGCTCTAAACCTTGCGAAATACCAACCTGTAGACTCCAGGCAGGGCTTGAGTCTTGTCCCAGCAAGAGAACTCGCTTGCCTTGAGCTGCCAACTGTCTAGCAGCCGCGATCGCCATCGTAGTGCGACCAATGCCGCCCTTGCCCAAAAACGTTAACACTAGCGCCATGCTCTAATTTCCTACCCCGGTCAACCTAGCAATCATAGCCTGAGATATTTTTGCGGCCCTAGCCCATTGGTTCGATCTCGTCTTCAAAAAACCAGGTGGTGAAATTATCGTCAAACTTGACTACTACGCCAACGCCCTGACCGTCGGTGACTTTGTAGCCTTGCACCCGACCAATTTTTCCCAGATGGGCAACGACTTCCTTGCTGGAGCGATCGCGCAAACGCTGAACCCGTACTCTTTGACCTATTTCCATCACCACTCCAGGATCGACTAATCATGAATTAGTTTATCAGTGTATTGCGGCTGTGTTGCAATCGATTAAGCTATTCTGAAAGCTTAAATTCAGGAAATTTGACGGTGTCAGGCGGGCAATTAGCGGCGGAGTTTTAAGAACCTATGTTAGCCAAGCGAATTCTGCCCTGTTTAGATGTCAAAGCAGGACGGGTGGTAAAGGGCGTTAATTTTGTCAATCTGCGGGATGCGGGAGATCCGGTGGAGCTAGCGCAGATCTATAACGAGGCGGGCGCGGATGAGCTGGTGTTTCTGGACATTACTGCCACCCACGAAGATCGAGATGTGATCTATGACGTGGTTTACCGCACGGCAGAGCAAGTGTTTATTCCGCTAACCGTCGGTGGCGGAATCAATACGCTGGAAACCATCAAAAGGCTCCTGCGGGCTGGAGCAGATAAAATTAGCATCAACTCTGCTGCTGTGCGCGAGCCAGACTTTATTAACCGTGCGAGCGATCGCTTCGGCAACCAGTGCATTGTGGTGGCGATCGATGCCCGTCGTCGTCCTGATCCGACAAATCCGGGCTGGGATGTCTATGTGCGGGGCGGACGCGAAAATACGGGGCTAGACGCGATCGCTTGGGCAAAAGAGGTGGCTCAGCGCGGTGCAGGAGAGCTATTAGTGACCAGCATGGATGCAGATGGCACCTACGCGGGCTATGACTTGGAACTCACTCGGACGATCGCTGAACAGGTGCAAATTCCGGTGATTGCGTCAGGCGGCGCGGGCAACTGTCAGCATATTCATGCGGCGCTAACGGAGGGCAGAGCCGAAGCAGCGCTGTTGGCTTCTCTGCTGCACTTTGGTGAACTCACGGTTGCCGAAATTAAGCAATATTTGGCAGAGCGATCGGTGAGGGTGCGATCGCTGAGTTGAAGGGGCGATCGCCCTTGGCACAGTCAGAATCGCTATTCTCTGAATGGGTATGGTCAGAATTGCACTCGTTGGGATATTGGGTGTTCAAACAGAAGCCGCTGCTATTGCCAGCAGATTGCTAGCAGACAGCACACCGTTGGTATTGCTGAATAGAAAAGCGAATCTCTGAAATTGATTTTGAGAATTGCAGTACAGATTAGCGGTTAGGATAATCTGATT
This sequence comes from Drouetiella hepatica Uher 2000/2452, assembly GCA_019359505.1. Taxonomy (GTDB): domain Bacteria; phylum Cyanobacteriota; class Cyanobacteriia; order Elainellales; family Elainellaceae; genus Drouetiella; species Drouetiella hepatica. Next base: position 93,592 of record JAHHHD010000018.1, read on the forward strand.
TCGTAAGGCGATCGATGACTTTCGCTTAAGCAAAATCTGATTTCCCTTCAGCATCAATTGATTTTGAGTTCTGATCGTTTAGATCTGGGAACAGCAAACAGCATTACTCTTAAGCGATCGCTTTTGAAGAGATCTTTGCCTTTAGAGATACGATCGCCTTTGACCTTTTGCGCCTCTCTTCGGGCGCGATCTTACCCATTGCACAACTAAATGTGACCTGTGAGAGCGGCAACAATTTCTTTGGCTAAGGCGGTGCCGAGCTGAGAGCTGAATTGCCGCTCGAATGGGCATTGTAGGGCGGTCGCGTTGGCGAGAAAGTCGATCGCTTCTTCAAATTCGCGGATTGAGTAGTTTTCGCCCTGAACTACGGCATTCATTAGCCGCAGTAGTAAGGTGATTTGCTCATCTAAGAGGATGATCATGGGGTTTTGCTCCAAATTGTGTTGTTAGAGAAGTTTCTAAAACAATAGAGCCTCCTTGAGTAGAAGGCAATAAAATAAGTAGTTTTTTCACTACTATGACTTATGAATTTAAGTTTCCTGCCACTTCTAGAATTCGATACCACTTGTCGAGAATCGCTAGAAAAGGGGGAATGTAGAAGGGAGATTTCTCAAAGCTTTTGCCCCAACCTTTATCAATGGTGACATCCTTAAGATCGGGAAAATAGAGTTTAATTTCCCAGATACAGGCTTGCCTGTAAGTCAAAGGTCTATCAACGCCCTGTACCCAGGTAGCAGTCTTTTGTCCGTAAGGGATGCCGTACTTTTTGGGTATCCATTCTTTGAAGAAGTCATCAGGATTCAAAGCCTCTTCCTCTGCAAGCTTGCTTGTTAGGATCAATTCAAGCAAATGACGCGCTAATAGCCGGACTTGCAGAGTAGTTTGTGTTGACATACAGAAGTAGTTCTATAGCTACTATTAGCATACCAAAATGTTGAAAGGCTACAGGAATGCAAAAGCTGATGGAAATGCGAGGCTTGAGGGTAAGCCTTAGAAGAAGTAAACTTTGGGTAAAGGTAAATCTCTTTCCTAATCAGGCTTGAATCCAATGGCAGATACATCTGAGCTATCCATCCTGATTGATATTAGTCAGGTTGACCTGGATCTTGAGCCGGAAGAGTTGGAGGCTTTGACCAGCAGCCTCAAGGATGAGATCTCGGAGATTGTAGAGGATGCTGAATTGGTGCGGGAGTCTGAGATTCCGGAGGGAGGTAAGCCCGCGCTGGCAGGATTTGTGCTGGGGTTCTTGAAAGCCATCGTCAACGTCAAGAATATTCAGGCGCTCATGGGCGTTTTGCAGGAGCGGTTTAGCGGCAAGCCGATCGAGCTGACGGTGGAAAAGAATGGCAGCAAGTATAGCCTCAAAGTCGGCAGACCTGAAGATTTGGATAAGACGATCGCCGCCATTCAGAAACTGGCTGAGATAGAGTAAGCCTGAAATAAATCTATGGCAAAAGTAGCGCTCTTGGTCGGGGTTAGTGATTACCAAATAGCAGGGAGCGATCAAGGCTTTACCAATCTACCCAGCGCCAAGCTGGATGTGGAAGGGATGAGGAGAATTCTGGAAAACCCTGAGCTAGGGGCTTTTGACTATGTGAAAGACAGGATTAATCCTACGCGTCAGGAAATGAGTGAAGCGATCGAAGAATTCTTGATGGGGGACGATCGCCAAAAAGATGATCTGGTTTTGCTGTACTTTTCGGGTCATGGCGCAAAGGATAAGAATCGCAAGCTACATTTTGCCGCCAAGGGCACCCGGAAAAATGCTAAAGACGATCTGTTTACTTCAACGGCTCTCTCAGCTCAGACTGTGCGCGATTGGTTAGCCGAGTGCAAAGCCACGAAAAAGATCATGATTTTGGATTGCTGCTTTAGTGGGGCGATCGATCCCAATGCCAAAGGAGATAATTCGTTAGAGGTGCTGGAAACGTCGCTATCCGCCGTCAAAGGCAGCATTATTCTGACTTCCTCTAGTGCCACCGAGATTTCCTATGGCGACCCAACTCAGATGTCTTTTTACACGCGCTACTTTGTTCAAGGCGTTGAGAGCGGAGAAGCCGATCGAGATTTCAATGGATACCTTTCGATTAAAGAATTGCATAGCTATGTGAGGGCAAAACTTCTAGCCGAAAGAAAAGAGATGACTCCTTAGAACATCTTTATTAAAGAAGATGGATTCTTTGATGCGCCTCTGATTAAAGTGCCGATCGCCGATCCAGCCCAGGCGTATCGCAAGAAGGTGAGATCTTATATAGATCGGGGGTTTGCCAAGACTGGAGAATTCGATCGCTACATCAAAGCAGCACTAGAACAAGATCGAATTCAGATTAATCAGTTAAGCAAAAGCGAACTTTCGACGAATGTTGCTGAAACAACGGTAAACAGCCTTTTACAGCCTATTAGACAACGCCTAGAGAATCTCAAAAGCTACAGACAGGCATTTCGTGAACACCTAGAAGAAGAAACTTTAGAGGAGAGCCGCGACAGTTTGAAGGTCTGGCGAGAAATTGTCTTAAAGTTGACTGATGCAGATGTGGAGGATATTGAACGAGAGGGGCAACAGCAGTCAGGAACCAGAAAGACAAGGGAGAACAAACTTCATAGAGAAAACTTGGGTAATGATGTCTCTCTAGATTTGGTTGCTATCCCTGCTGGCTCTTTCCAAATGGGTTCAACTGAATATGGTGATGAACAGCCTGTGCATCAAGTGACGATCGCTCCCTTCTTCTTGGGTAAATATCCAGTCACTCAAGCACAGTGGGAAGCTGTTGCGGCTTTCCCAAAAGTCAATCTTGATCTAAATCCTGAGCCTTCTTATTTTGAGGGAAACGATCGCCCGGTTGAAACTGTCTCTTGGTGGGATGTGATGGAGTTTTGCGATCGCCTCACTCGTAAGACCAAGCACACCTACCGTCTGCCCAGCGAAGCCGAATGGGAATATGCTTGCCGTGCCGGAACTACGACTCCGTTTCACTTTGGTGAGACGATCGCCACTGATTTAGCAAACTACGACGGCAACTTTACCTATGGCTCAGGTGTCAAAGGTGAGTATCGGAAACAAACAACACCAGTGGGTAGTTTTAATGTGGCAAATGTCTTCGGGCTTTATGATATGCACGGCAATGTTCGGGAATGGTGCGCCGATCATTGGCATAAAAATTATGAAGGAGCGCCGATCGATGGAAGTGCTTGGCTAACGGATAATAAAGATGCTAAAAGGCTGATGCGCGGCGGTTCGTGGGGCGACAATCCTGTGGTCTGTCGGTCTGCTTTTCGCTACTACTACGATCCTGGCGTTCGGGACCTCGATCTCGGTTTTCGGGTGGTTTGCGTTCTAGCGTGAGGACTTCTTTGCCCTTTACCCTTTTCCTCTTTTGCCCTCTACACTATTTCCTTTACTCTCTTTCGCGCGTTAGCGCGATCAAATTTTTTTCAGAATGAGCATGGATTTATCACTGCAAAGGATGCGAAGAAGCAAGATTAGGCATTGCTGAATCGAAGTGTAGGAGGATATCTGAAAAGTATAAATCGTTACCCGAACCGCCCCCTAAATCCCCCAATTCTGGGGGACTTTGAAACAGAATCGGAGCGAACGTCCCCCAGAATTGGGGGTTGGGGGGCGATTGAGTTCGGAAGTCCCCCAGAATTGGGGGGTTGGGGGGCGAATGCAGAACATTTGATACGTTTCCAGCATCCTCTGGGACAAGCAGGAGAAGTTTTATGGTATAACCTGAGTGTTCAGATGCTTGTTTGTACAGGCAGGCTGAACTGGGGCAGATCCCGTAGCTGATGCGCGGCGGTTCGTGGAACAACAATCCTGTGAACTGTCGGTCTGCTTTTCGCAACTACAACGATCCTGGCAATCGGAACAACAATCTCGGTTTTCGGGTGGTTTGCGTTCTAGCGTGAGTACTCCTACCTTGTTAGAACTGGTCGAAGGGATTCGATTGGGCGTACACTCAGGAGTCCAGTCTGTTCCTGTGATGGGGGCAACCCTTTCCGAAAATAAAACAGAACCGGATGGTTTGGTAGGTTCGCCGAAGACCCGTCCGGTTCATCCCCTTTAACAAGACTTCCGAGGTTTTCAAAACCTCGGAAGTCTTGAGGTAAGCTAGGTCAGCAACCCTAGAAAAAGTTGTCCTATGTCCTTGCAAGAACTCATAGAGCAAGCTTCCAGGTTATCTCCGGTCGATCGCCTCACCCTGGTCAGCGCCATTATTCGATCGCTGCAAACCTCAGCATCCGATCAGGATTGGCAATACTTGGTTGCCCGTCCTCACGCATGGCGGCGACAACTTTACATCAAAGGTCGCACTCTGCTGGCATCTGTTGTGTGGCAAGACATGATGACAAATCATATGTCTCTAGAGCAAGCCGCAGAAAATTGGGACTTGCCGATCTCTGCCATTGAAGAGGTGATTCACTACTGTGAAAGTCACCAAGAACTCCTGAAGTTAGAAGCAGATGAAGAACGCCACCGTTTAGAAAACCAGGGAGTTTCCCTTGAGCTTGTACGCAGATAGGAGACGCTTTAGTTAGCAGTAATGAATAGAAGAGCGACTCTCTGAAATTGATTTTGAGAACTGCAATATTAATTTGCTGTCACGATTGCTTAATTCCGTAAGGCGATCGCCCTCTTCCCCCTAAGCAAAATCTGATTTCCCTTCAGCACAAATTGAGTTTGAGTTAGGCTTTGTTAATTTTGAGTTCTGATCTTTTAGATTAGAGAACCCGCAGGGCGATCGCGCCGATCGGATAAGCTTGAGGAAACGCTTGCCCTAGGCATCCAATTACCCATTCGATCGATTTATGGTGGAGCAAAAATACATTGACTACTGGCGCGATCGTCAGGCTCAGCAAGCGGTTGAATCTGAAGCGCTGGCAAAACAGGCGTGGGCAGATCTTCAGCAAATTGCTCAATTGCTCAGGTTTGAGTTTGGTGCAACCCAGATCATTGTCTTTGGTTCTTTGGTGCAAGGCGATCGGTTTGATGCTGAATCAGATATTGATCTGGCGGTTAAAGGCATTTCACCCGAAGATTTCTTTGCGGCAATGGCAGCAGCCAACCGGATAAGCCATCAATGGGTTGATCTTAAGCCTATAGAATCTCTAGATTCGCACTTTTTGCAAAAAGTCCTTAAAACCGGGAAAAGCATCGATGCGGAAGATTAGCTCGGTAGAAGTTAGGGCTTTGACTGCGGATCTGTTGGCAGAATTGACAAAAATGCAGCAGCTTAAAGCGCAAATTCAGCGAGTCCAGACTGAGTTAGCCAACTATCCCGATCGAGCTGGCTTGTTGTATGAGAATTTTGCAGTTTAGACGATCAACAAAGCGATTTTCTAAACTAAATTGTGAGAACCCCAACAGAGATTAGCGATCGCGATCGCTTGATTTCGTGAGGCGATCGCTTGGTTTCGCTCAAGCAAAATCTAATTATCCTTCAGCATGAATTGATTTTGAGTTCTGATCTTTTGAGTTAAGGAAAGGCAAATTTAGATCAGCTGTAAGAAAGTTTAGAGAGCTTCTAGCTGTGAGGGTTGACATCTGTTGATCCCCCTTAGCCCCCCTTGAAAAACGGGGGAACCCGATTTCAAAGCCCCCCTTAAAAAGGAGAATTTAGGGGGATCTTAGAGACTTCCCCGCTCCCCAAAAAGCTCCATTTTATATCCCTACTCCTACCCCAAAACGCTCAGAACAAATACTGAATCGATCGCCCCTTTTCTCAAAATTGGTTTCAATCTCATGGAGATCACGGTTACTGCCCAGAGGACGGTTTAATTACCTTAAAGCAAACCAATTATACTCTCAGGAAACCGATCGATGTCTCGCAAAAAGAAGTACAATTCTGTCACCCTCGAAAAAGCTCAGACCCGTTTAGCGGCACTGAAGTCTATTAACACTGCACTCGATCTAGGTAACGGGCTAACGGTGAAGGCTTACAGCCAGATGATTGAAGATGCCCGTCAGAAATTAGAGAATTACAACACCGCACTATCTGTTGTCGATCAGTCCTACACGGCTGCGATCGATGCCGAAAAGATGATTGGCGAATGGACAGAGCGAATGCTGATCGCGGTTGCCTATCAGTATGGCAAAAACAGCGATGAATATCAGATGGCAGGGGGCACACGCCGCAGCGATCGCAAACGCCCCAAACGCCGAGAAGCGCAGACTACCGCAGATCCAGTTTCATCGGTAGCTTAGTGATTACCTTAGACAAGCGATCGCCTTCTCCTGAACTCAGGATGGGAACAGGGAACACAGGATAGGATAGAGCTACAGCAATCTTGGCTTTTACCCTCCTGCAACCATGAAACCTTCTACCCCTATCCCGCTTACCGAATCTGATCATTGGCAAGCCCCTTGGCAAAATCTGGCTCAAAGTCGCTTTTGGTTTCTGATGCTCACCGTGATGGGTAGCGCCAGCAGCGTTACCTACGCTCACCCGCCTCTCGTTGCCTTTGCCGCGATCGCGGGAGCCACCCTCAGACCCAAACTCGCCCTACTGTCAGCCATGACGGTCTGGCTGGCGAGTCAGCTCTATGGCTATGTTTTGCGCGACTATCCCTACACCTCAGAATCTCTGATTTGGGGATTGGTGATGGGCTTCGGGACGCTGTTTGTGGCGCTGATTGCGACCCTGCGCCCTAGCTTCAGCCGCCAAGGTCTTTCAGGACATATAGCCTGGGTGGCGATCGCCCTTGGCACTGGCTTTCTGCTGTTTGAAGGCTTAGTCATGTTTTGCGGCTTCCTGCTCACCGGAACCCATGTTTTCACCCTCACCACCCTGGGTCTACTGCTGTTCAAAGAGACCGTTTGGACGATCGCGCTGGCAACCCTGCATGGATTTCTGATCTGGCGCAAGACTGGAGCTTTGGCGATCAGCCGATAGGCAAACTCGCGAGAGACTCTACAAAATGGTGCATATTGTAATCGCTGGAGCAGGAGGCACAGGGCTAACGCTGGCTTACTTACTGGCACGGCACGGCATTGAAGTCACGCTGATTGAGGCAGCAACTAGATTCGATCGCGTCTTTCGCGGTGAAGGATTGATGCCGGGAGGTATTCAGGCGCTAGAGCAAATGGGCTTGCTAGAGCTGCTGCAAACGCTGCCCACGCAGCAGATTCACACCTGGAAGTTTGTCGTCAACGATCGCCCCTTCCTCCAGGCAAATGAGCCAGAGGATTTGGGAGTTTATCGCCCCACCCTCATTTCCCAGCCGTTGTTTCTGGAAGCTTTGCTAAAACGGGCGCAGGCTTTCCCCTGCTTTCACTTCATTCAGGGCACTGTCCAAGGTTTGAGCCATGAGGGCGATCGCTCCGATGCGCGAGTCTCTGGCGTGGTGGTGCGGCAGGCAGGACAAGAGGTTGCCATCCCTGCCGATTTGGTAATTGGTGCAGATGGTCGCAAATCCGCAGTGCGGCGATTGGCAAACTTGCCCCTGGAAAAGCTGGACTATGATGCAGATGTGCTCTGGCTACGCATGGCGGCTCCTTTACCGGAAAGCGATCGCCATACCTTCTATGGATTCATTCGGGATGCTGAGAGCTTTGGGGCATACACCGCCTGGGATAATAGCCTCAAAATGGCGTATGTTTTATCTCACGAACAGCCGCCGCGCGAACGGGTTTCTAAAGAATCAGCCCTTCCCCAAGAGCAGCGACAAGACTGGAAGGCGATCGACTGGGCAGATCGGATTGCCAAAATTGCGCCTCCTGCTTTCGCTCACCACATTCGCGCTAATGCCGATACGTTAGATCCGCCTGTCTTACTCAACGTCATGCTGGCACAATGTCCGCAGTGGCACCAACCCGGCGTTTTGCTGTTGGGCGATGCGGCACATCCCATGGCACCGATTCGCGCTCAGGGCATTAATGTGGCTTTGCGGGACGTGATTGTAGCGGTGAATCATTTGCTGCCCGTTTTGCAAACTGCAACTGAAGTGAGTTTAGAAGCGATCGACGCTATCCTACCGAACATTCAATCAGAACGTCAGCCGGAAATCCTTCGCTGTCAAGAGCTGCAACGCCAAGAACAAGCTCATGCGACTCAGATTTGTCGATCGCCCCTCCTGCGACAGACGTTGATGCTGACGTCTCCTCTGATCCGACCCTTCAGCGGCAAAGTCTGGATGGCACGTCAGCAGCAGTTACGATTTGGTATACAGCCCGTCCTGTTGAACTCCCCTCTGTTGAACTGAATTAATTAAAATCATTAAGAGCTTCCTGCTGCTATCTATTTTCAATAAACCAGTGATAGGTTTTAGGGGTAGGATTAAAATCTTTCTCAATAAGTATGCCGATCGAGTCGAATAAATTCATTAAGCCTCTCAATCGACGGCAGTTGCTCAAGCTGGGTTTAGCGGGGGTGGGCGTGGCTGGCGCAACGTTAGCGGTGCAACAGCTTAGGCAAGCCTCTGGAAATGCTGCCGTGCAAATTCCGCCTATTCCAGAGGGCACGCCTACCTATGGCAACGGCATCAATCCGATGAAGGTCTGCCGAGAATTTGATTACGGCACTTTAAAACAAGAAAATGGGCGCACCATCCGAGAATTTCAAATCACGGCTCAAAACACCATATTGCAGCTTAATCAAGCTATCTCCTACGTTACGTGGAACTACAACGGACGAGTGCCAGGGCCGACGCTGAGAGCCAGAGAAGGCGATCGCATTCGGGTGGTTTTCCTCAACAAAGGCGGACATGCCCACACGATGCATTTTCACGGCATTCATCCCTCTGAAGTTGACGGTATCAAACCTGTGCGCAACGACACGGCATTCATTTACGAGTTCGATGCGGTTCCTTATGGTCTGCATCTTTACCACTGCCACATTGCCCCAGTGACTCGTCACATCAGCAAAGGGCTACATGGCATGTTCATCATTGATCCCAAGGAAGGTAGACCTCCGGCTGACGAAATCGTGCTGGTGATGCAGGGCTATGACGTAAATGAAAAGAACGAAAACGAGCTGTATGCCTTCAACGGACTGCCTGATTACTATATGCAGCATCCTATTCCCATCTATCAAAATCAGCTCGTTCGCCTGTATGTGCTGAATCTGATAGAGTTCGACCCGGTTGCCACCTTCCATTTGCACGCCAACTTCTTCAAACTATTTCCCACAGGCATGACCCTTGCTCCCACAATGGAGACTGACGTTGTAACCATGGGCACCGCTGAGCGGCACATTCTGGAATTTGCCTACCCGTTTCCTGGAAAGTATATGTTTCACCCGCATCAAGATGCGATCGCTGAAGCAGGCTGTATGGGAGTTTTCGACGTCATTCCACGTTCTAATGCTTAGCTGAATATTGGATGTAGATTTTCTTTCGGTTGAGTTTCCTTACCAGACTGATGAAAATATTTTGATTAAGTAGTTGACAGTAATTCCTATGTGGAGTGAAGATTAAGCCTTAAGCAACTATGACGGCTCGTCACACTCCTCCGCAAGGGTCTATACCTTGTGAGCTTTTGTGAGGAGCCATTAGCCAGGATTTTAAATATGTTTACCCTTCGCTCAATCCTTAGACCTTTGCTGATGGCAGTCGCCATGACTTGCCTGGTGATTGGTCTAAACAACTGCACCCAAGCGCCTTCATCTTCTAATGCACCCTCTGCCAGCCCTGCGGCAACTAGCGCTATGACAAGCGCTACAGGCGATCGCAAAATCAATATCAATACTTCTATCCTGTCAGAACTAGATAAGCTGGAAGCACAGCTGGGCATTCCGGCGTTATCGAATCAGATTCAGGCGAGTCGTCCCTACGGCAGCATTGACGACTTGGTTAGCAAAGGCGTACTTAAACAAGATCAGTTTGATCAGATTAAAGATCAAGTCACGGTAGAAGACATCGTGCTGACTGGGGAAGCCAAAGATGTTGATTATTTGACTAAGCTGGGATTAATGAAAGGACATATGCTGATTGCAGATCAGCTCTTGAAGCTGAACTTACCCGATCAGGCAGAGCCGCACTTGGGACACCCTGTAGAAGAAATCTATGTGGACATTCAGGAGCAGCTCCCAGAACGTAAAGTCCCAGAGTTTAGCGCTTCTTTGACAGCCGTCCAGGATTTGGTCAAGTCCAAGCCTAACGATCCAAAAGTTGCAACGGAATTCAGTTCGGCAATGAGCGGAATCGATAAAGCGATCGCCGTTCTCCCTGCCACCCAGATGCAATCGCCTGAGTTTGTGCTGCAAGCCATGACCGAGATGCTGGATACCGCTGCGGCAGAGTACATAGCATCCATTAGCGGGGGCAAAATCACTGCCGCGATCGAGTACCAAGATTCTATGGGCTTTGTGAACTATGTGAAGGACACGATGTTCAAGAGCATTGAAGCCAAGCTAACTCAGCAAGATGCCCCGCTTGCCAAAGACCTGCGATCGAAGCTCGATAACTTAGCCAAAGCTTGGACTCAGCCAGTGCCACCCACAGCACCAGTTGTCTCTGCTGACGAGGTTGCCAATCAGGTCAAAGCCATTGAACAAGCAGTTGCTTCGTTGAAGAAGACGGCAGCTTGATCCCCCAACCCGCTTGAAAAGGGGGCTTCAGAATTCAAAGTCCCCCTTTTTTCTAGCGCAGCGGCGCGATAGCGCGGGGATTTAGGGGGATCGACCCAAGTATTTTCAGTCAAAGCTTTGATTGTTGATCGACTGAACTTTTCTGAAACACGCCTTCCATTTACCCAAAGCAAAAAATTAATGGACTTTAGCTCTGTTTTACCCACCTTTGTGATCACATTACGCGAAGGAGTCGAGGCGGCTCTGGTGGTCGGCATTGTGCTTGCCTGTCTGCGAAAAGCCAATCGATCGCAACTCAATGGCTGGGTTTATCTAGGCGTGCTCGGCGGAATTGCAGCAAGTGTTTTAGTCGGAGTGCTGTTTAGCTGGATTCTTCAGTCGTTGGGCGCTTTGAGTCCGGCGGCTGAATTTTTGATGGAAGGCATTTTTAGCGTTGTGGCGATCGCTCTCCTCAGCTGGATGCTGATTTGGATGACGCAACAGTCGCGATCGATGAAGGGCTTGGTTGAAGGAGAACTATCAGCAGCCTTGAAGCGCGATACCGGGGCAGGCTGGGGCGTGTTTAGCCTAATCTTTTTCGCAGTCCTGCGAGAAGGCTTTGAAACAGTTGTCTTTGTAGCGGCCAAGTTTCAGCAAGGGCTTTTTCCCGCAATGGGGGCGCTAGCTGGCTTGCTGGTTTCAGCATCGGTGGGGGTACTGCTGTTTAAGTGGGGTATAAAGCTTAATCTGCGACAGTTTTTTAAAGTCATGGGTATCCTGCTACTGCTGATTGTTGCTGGATTAGTGGTGACAGCATTAGGGCACTTTGATAACGTGATGCAAACTTTGGCAGGTCAAAACCGTGCCTCGGAATCGCTGTGTTTCTATTACGAGCATTTCACCAGAGTTCACTCTTGCGTCCTAGGGCCTATCGTCTGGGATTTATCCAAAGTTCTACCAGAAGATAAGTTTCCAGGATTGCTGCTGAGTGCGCTGTTCGGCTACACCCATCAGCTTTATCAGGTGCAGGCGATCGCCTACCTTCTCTTTCTAATTACGATCGGCTCAGTCTATCTTCAGAGCCTTTCAGGGAAAATGTTCTTTGGTAAACCCAGCCGTAAGCTGAGCATTCGCAAACAGCGTCTAGATTAATATCTTTATGTAGCTGTCGCCAGTTTGCTTAGGACATTTAGGGTGAGGCGCGAAGCCCCACCCTAAATGTCCCTATTCTAATCACCGTGGCGGTTGCTATACGCTCAATACTGATTAAAAACTTGGGTATTTCCCTGTTGGTCGAATGAAATGACGCTGAAGGCATCATGGATCTCGCCAGATTCCATTCCCGGTGTACCGATCGGCATACCGGGTACTGCAATACCTTTAATCTGGGGATGTTCTACCAATAGACGTTTAATATCCTCAGCTGGGACATGACCTTCAATCACATAGTCATCAATGACCGCCGTGTGGCATGAGGTTAAGTCGTTAGGTACGCCCTGCTGCTGTTTCAGGGTTTCCATGTCAGCAGTCATGACGATCGTAGGACTGAATCCTTGAGTCGTCAGATAGTCAATCCAGCCCCCGCAGCAGCTACAGTCTGGGTCACGATATACCGTGATGTCCAGACTCTCTGCCGCTTCTGCATTTGCTGCAACTGATGAGAGGGCGATCGCAATTGCCATCAACCCGATCGCCAGAATGTGAATATATCGATCGACGCGAGAATTGAATACCTTAAATTTCATGCTGCCTCGTTCGTAACCGTCATCTATTTAAGTCGCTCAGCTAAATGATCGCCAACCCGTAAAGCATTCGCCATAATGGTCAAAGCAGGACTAACTGCCGCATTAGCAGGGAAAAAGCTGCCATCTACGACATAGAGATTGTCCACATCATGGGTACGGCAATTTAGATCTAGCACAGAAGTTGTCGGATCTTCGCCAAAACGACAGGTGCCACACTGGTTTGCCACGACCTGAATGGGAGTATCGCTACGGGGATAAATGCCGCGACGCAGGACAGAATGTTCTGCGGCTTGATCGACTGCCTTCAGCACTTCAGTCCAGCGGTAAATGAGGCGATCATGTGCCTCCTCATTGTTGGATACATAGTCCAAATGCAGCTTGGCTCCAGTCACGCGCACTCGGTTGTTAGCATGGGGCAAATCCTCAGACTGAAGCCACCAGCCGATCGAATGGGTTGCCAACTGCCGCAGACCAAATCCGGGAATTAGGCGAGATAGGAGAGAGATCAGCGGCGGTGCTTCAGCCGGAATCATCTCCTGAAGCACGTTTCCAGTATTTTGAATGTGCCCCATTGGATAGGGAAATTCTGGCTCTCCCCAATAAAAGTCGTTGACAGCAATAGTTTTTTGAAACACAGCAGAATTCGGCGTGGGGCTAAGCTGCACCATGGCCGTAATGGTATGCTTCATGAAGTTGCGCCCCACCTGGTCAGAGCTATTAGCGAGTCCGGCAGGATGCTGATCGTTAACCGATCGCAGCAATAATGCCGCCGAGTTAACCGCCCCACAGGATAGCACCACGATATGACCAAAAAACAGGTAGGACTGTCCGCCAATCTCTGCTTCAACCGCCTTAACCTCGCGTCCTGACGGGCTAGTGTGCAGACACAAAACCTTGGCTTCTGTCTTCAGAGTGACATTGGGATGCTTGAGCGCTGGGGCGATCGCATCCACTTCAGCATCCGCTTTAGCGTGGAGCTTGCAGGGAAAGCCGTCGCAGGTGTTACACCGAATGCAGGTGCTATCTTTTCCTTCAGTGAGCTTCAGACCCAGAGGCAAATGCGACGGGTGTAACCCTCTGCCAGAAATGGCATCACAGACTTCCTGCATCCGCGCCTCATGGCTGACCGCAGGATAGGGAAATTCTTCACTACGAGGCGGATCAGTCGGATCATCACCCTGTTTACCGTGAACGTCGTAGAGCTTCTCAGCTTCGGTATAGTAAGGTTCAAAATCTTTGTACTTTAGAGGCCACTCTGGAGAGATTCCTTCCTGATGTTTTACTTCCTCAAAGTCTCTCTCCCGCATTCTCAACAGAGCCGCACCGTATACTTTTGTATTACCCCCTACCCAGTAGTTAGTCTGGGGACGAAACGGTTCTCCAGAAATGTCGTACCACTGCTCATGGGTGTGGTAACGCTCTTTCTTAAATACTTCAGTAGCATTCCAGTTTTCATCCTCCTGCGGCAGAAAGCCGCCCCGCTCCAGAATCAAAATCCTCTTTCCGGTAGGAGCTAGCTTATGCGCCAGGGTACCGCCTCCGGCTCCTGTGCCGACAATAATCAGATCATATTGCTGGTCATCAATAATCATTGGTGTTCTCCTTGCGATCGCGCCTCGTTACAGGTGAATGCTGTAGTCCAGCTTGTAGTCCAACTTACTGCCAGATATAGATTAGAAGAAACAAAACAATCCAGATCACGTCCACAAAGTGCCAGAAGAGAGACGTTGCATTGATACCAAAGTGACCGCCCTCGTAATTTCCGGGGATAAAGGAACGAGCTAGCATAATTCCCTGCAACAGAACGCCCGTCAGCACATGCAGACCATGAAAACCCGTCAGCAAATAGAACAGACCGCCGTAGGTGCCTGTGGTCACGCCAAAGGAAAGACCGCGCCATTCCGTCGCCTGACCCCAGAGGAAATAGCTGCCCATTGCCGCAGTCGCCAGCAGCAGAATCCGAAAGCCCCAAAGATTTTGGCGATCGAGCGCTTTCTCAGCAAAGTAAATTACGAAACTGCTGGAGACTAGGACAATTGTGTTAATCGCAGGTTCTCTAACCTCTAGCCCAGAAACTCCTGGGGGAAGCCAGTCTGTGGCAGTTAGCTTCAGCGCAATGTAGCCTGCAAAAAAGCTGAGAAAGATAATGCTTTCTGACAGCAGGAATACGATGAAGCCAAACATGCTATTGCCTTCTTCATCATGCACATGTTCGGTGGCACTGTGCTGTAGCTCAGATGAGATAGAACTTTCCATGGCAAATTCTCTGAAGATTTTCTAGAGGGTCAAGACCTGTGTAGAACGAGTATCGGCTGGCGCTGCAAAAACTATGCTTCTTGAGTCATAGCAGCGGCATTGGATACCAGAGGCTCAGATTTGCCGTAGCCATAAGGCTCTGCAATCACGACTGGAATCTCTTCAAAGTTTTCGACAGGCGGCGGTGAAGACACCAGCCATTCCAGACCGATCGCTCTCCAAGGATTCGCGGGCGCTTTCTTACCCTGCACCCAGGAACTCACCATGTTCAAAATAAAGGGCAGTGTAGACATCCCCAGCAGAAACCCGCCTAGACTTGCCAAGACATTCCAGAAGGCATATTCCGGGTCGTAGGAAGATACGCGGCGCGGCATCCCCATCAATCCAGCGGGGTGCATTGGGAAGAAATTGAGGTTAGTGCCAATGAAGGCTAACCAGAAATGAAGTTTGCCCAAACCCTCGTAATACATGCGTCCCGTAATTTTGGGGAACCAATGATAGAGAGCAGCAAACATCCCCATTGTGATGGTGCCGTAAACAATGTAGTGGAAATGACCCACCACAAAATAAGTATTGTTGACGTGAATATCAAAGGGAACAGAACCCAGCATGACTCCGGTAATCCCCGCAAACAGGAACATCAGGATTGCCCCCAATGCAAATAGCATTGGCGTATCCATCCGCAGTTTCCCTCGCCAGATTGTCGCCGTCCAGGCAAAGATCTTCACGCCTGTCGGCACAGCTACACACATCGTCGTCGCCATGAAGAACATCCGCATCCAGCCGGGAGTACCGCTAGCGAACATATGGTGAACCCAGACCAGGAGACTCACCACCGAAATGGTAATGGAAGAAATGGCGACTACCCTATAACCAAAAAGTGGTTTACGGGCGTATACGGGCAGAATCTCGGAGAAGACCCCGAAGATTGGTAGCACCATTACATAGACGGCAGGATGGGAATAGAACCAGAAAAAGTGCTGATAGAGCAGCGGATTACCGCCTTTCTCAGGATTGAAGAAGCTGGTTCCTAGAGTTAGGTCAAGCAACAGCATCACGGCTCCTGCCGTCAGAGCAGGCAGACCCACGAGCTGAATTAACTGGGCGCTCAGCACTGTCCAGACAAAAATCGGCATCCGAAAAAACGTCATGCCGGGAGCACGCATCTTAAAGATCGTCGTCACAAAGTTGACGGCACCCATGATGGAAGCTACTCCAGAGATCGCTACTGCCAGCAGCCACATCACCTGACCGTTGATCAAATCGCCCGACGGATTCTGTAAACTCACTGGAGGATAAGCCCACCAGCCCGACTGGGAGGCACCGCTGGGTAGGAAAAAGCTTGACATTAGCAAAATGCCAAACACGGGCACCATCCAAAAGGCGACAGCATTCAGCCGAGGAAACGCCATATCGCGCGCCCCAATCATCAGCGGCACCAGGAAATTTGCCAAACCCAGCAGGGAGGGAAAGATCCACAGAAAGATCATAATCGTGCCGTGCATGGTGAACATGCTGTTGTAGAGAGAGCGATCGACCAGATCAGATTCTGGTGTGATCAGCTCTGCCCGCATCACCATAGACAGTAGTCCGCCAATCAAAAAGAAAACAAAGGAGGTAACAAGATATTGAACGCCAATTACCTTATGGTCAGTACTAAAGCTAAAATATTTTCGCCACGCAGGGGGGAGCGGGTTCTTGCCCAGAACGGGAATACTTTCGATCGGGATATTAGTCATCAATAGCTACCTTACTGACTGAACTTACTGACTATAGGTTTTTAGAGATGTGGCACCCGGCTGATTCACTAGGGGCGCAGGAGCAGGTACGATCGTTGGCCATCCCGGCTTAATTGCTTTGTCAGAAAAACGACTGTACTCAGAAGCCGCCTGATTGTAAGCTGCTGAAGGTTCACGATTTGCGGCTTGAGCCAGCCACTGCTTGTAGTCATCTGGCGATTCCACCAGCACGTCGGCCTGCATGACGGCAAAGTAGGTGCCACTAAACTGAGAGTCTTCTAATCGGTATTTACCGATGCGAATCGGCGTAAATTCAAAATCGATCGTCCGGTTAGGAATAATGTCCTGCTTCAGCCGAAATGCGGGAATATAGAATCCATGCAGCACGTCTTCTGTCTGGAGTGCTAAACGCACTCGGCGATCGACTGGTAAATGTAGCTCGGTACTCGTGACGTTCTGTTCAGGGTAGCGAAACTCCCAAACCCACTGGCGAGAATGCACCTCAATTTCCTCAGGCGGCAAGACAACCGCGCTTTCGGGCGCGCCCTTAGTGACATTTTCTTGAGTGTCAAGATTTTTCTCAGGCGCAGCGTATGCCGACTCCATTTCCATCGGATTGTGCAAATGCACGATTTCCATGGGTTCTCGAATCGCCATCTGACTGTAGACGTGATAGCTATAGCCAGCAATCCAAATCACCAGGAAAACCGGAATTATCGTCCAAACCACCTCTAACGTCACATTACCTTCGATCGGCGGGCCATCGCTAAAGTCATACTTTCCTGCCCGGTAGAAGATAATTGAGTAGATAATGGTGCCGCCCACGCCCAAAAAGATGAACGTGCCCAATATCACCAGAAAGCTAAATAGATCATCAATCAGCTTCGATTCGGCGGAAGCCTGGGGTGGCATCCAAGAGTAGGCTTGCTGACCCATCCACAGGCTAATGAGCGTAATGGGAATGGCGATCGCAGCCAGCGTTAAAACAGTCCGAAGTTTCATAACATTTTGTCCTGATGGCTACTTCAAAAAAGCATTAGGATTTTCGCCATATTGCAGCAAACCCACAGCCGTATTGTGGACTCCAAATTCGCCAGCCAGGTGCGCACCCAGCGTTCCATGCACAAACATCAGAAACAGGATTGCCATGCCGCTTGCCAAATAGCTCCATTGCACTTGTCTCGCCACGTCGTTGCGCCAGACAAACCGCTGAAAGCCTCGCCAAATGGTCATACCCACAATCAGAAACAGCAGCAGAACGCCACCGACTCCATGCCAGAGCATGGTTTCCATTGCCTGTAACCCCCAGGCACTTTTGATATCTGTAAGGGGGGATGCCAGCATGATTTCATAGAAGCCTGCCGCCACCGTAAAAAACGTAATGACCGCCGAAGCCAGCACGTTGTACCAACCCACATCAAAAAAGTTGGAACGAACGACCGTAAGCGACAGAAACTTCAGGATCTGCTTCTCTAGCGGAAACAGCGCCCCAGCAATATCAAAGGCAATGCCGATAATGAACAAGCCAAGCGTCAGATGAACCAAGTTAGGGTGAATCGGAATAGCGTAGGGCAGACCGTTAGCGCCCAGTTGCGATCCTAGCTGATCGATTAGTTCAGAGTTCATTGCAAAACGCCCTCTCTAATGGCTTCAACGACGGGCACAGTATGCAGTCCGTAGACCCAAACCAGTTCATCGCCTAGATAAACCTGGTAGCAAACCAAAAGGGTCAGCAGTAGTCCTGCACCCAAGAAAGGCAGCGGTACCTTCAGCGGGTCTTTGGCTCGGAGAATATAGCGCCATGCCGTGATCGCGGTAATCACCGCCGACAGCGTCCAGCCGAGTAAAGTATGTAAGTTCAGCACCGACTCAACGGCATCGTAGGGTTCTGACAATCCCGCTTCAACCTGACCAAACAGAACGGCAATAAAAATAGAAATTGTGGCAAAGAATAGATTCCACCAAGCCACCTCATGGAGGCGAGCATTTTTGGTGAAGTAGCCGATCGCATCACAGACAAAAGCAAACAGCACCATCGCAATCACAAAGTGAACGACGATCGGGTGAATTGTATCCGGGTAAGGCAGATTGTGATCGTTGAGGGAGGGAAGATAGTCAAGCATCAGATTCTCCTTGCCATACCTTCTGAATGCGTTATGTTCAATAGGATTCAAAGTTACACTGCGAAGTGTAACATTTCTCGACGGAGTAGGATTTATTCCTTAAGCCGACCTACGGATTTGCCACGTCAGCGTGAATGATGGGCTACAGAATTTGTAATGCTCTGGTGCAAATTCCTCAGCGAATTCTCCAGCGCGATCGCTCCTGGCTTTACACACTTAAAACCTCTCACACTCAAAACCTCTCACACTCAAAACCCTTTATTGTTGCAGAAGGTTGACCCCAAACTTGAATCAGTTGATTCAAAACGATCGCCCCAATGCCTTTACAATAAGTGGGATTTAAATCAGTGAGTTGGGTCTGACCTATGCCGCGCCGCGATGATCTTCACAAAATTTTGCTGATTGGCTCTGGCCCGATTGTGATTGGGCAAGCCTGTGAGTTTGACTATTCAGGCACCCAAGCCTGCAAAGCCCTACGAGATGAAGGCTATGAGGTGGTGTTGGTCAACTCCAACCCTGCGACGATTATGACCGATCCCGAAACCGCCGATCGCACCTACATTGAGCCACTAACCCCAGAAATTGTTGCCAAGATTATTGAGAGAGAGCGCCCCGACGCTCTGCTGCCCACCATGGGCGGACAGACGGCGCTGAACTTGGCGGTGTCTCTGGCGAAAAACGGCACCTTAGAAAAATATGAGGTGGAGCTGATTGGGGCAAAGCTTCCGGCGATCGAGATGGCGGAAGACCGCAAGCTATTTAAAGAAGCCATGGCGCGAATCGGTGTGGGCGTTTGTCCATCGGGTCTTGCCGAAACTATGGATGAAGCCATGGCAGTGGGGATTGAGATTGGCTCTTATCCGCTGATCATCCGTCCAGCGTTTACCATGGGCGGCACGGGCGGCGGCATTGCCTACAACCAGGAAGAATTTGAGGAAATTTCCCAGTCGGGTCTAGATGCCAGTCCGGTGTCGCAAATCCTGATCGAGAAGTCTCTGCTGGGCTGGAAGGAATACGAGCTAGAGGTGATGCGCGATCTCGCCGATAACGTCGTGATTATTTGCTCGATCGAAAACCTCGACCCTATGGGCATTCACACGGGCGACTCGATCACCGTCGCCCCGGCGCAAACCCTGACGGATAAAGAATATCAGCGGCTGCGGGATGCCTCGATCAAAATCATTCGCGAGATCGGCGTAGAAACAGGCGGCTCTAACATTCAGTTTGCCGTCAATCCCGAAACGGGCGAAGTGGTGGTGATCGAGATGAATCCGCGGGTGTCTCGCAGCTCGGCGCTTGCCTCTAAAGCGACTGGCTTCCCGATCGCCAAAATTGCGGCAAAGCTGGCGGTCGGCTACACCCTGGACGAGATTCCTAACGACATTACTAAGAAGACTCCGGCAAGCTTTGAGCCGACGATCGATTATGTGGTGACAAAGATTCCTCGGTTTGCCTTTGAGAAATTCCCTGGCTCTACGCCAACCTTGACCACCCAAATGAAGTCGGTGGGCGAAGCGATGGCGATCGGTCGTACCTTCCAGGAGTCCTTTCAAAAGGCATTACGCTCCCTAGAAACAGGTCGAGCGGGTTGGGGCTGCGATCGCGTCGAAAAGCTGCCCAGCCTGGAACAAATTCGCTCAGGACTGCGCATCCCCAACCCGGAACGGATCTTTACTGTGCGGCAGGCGATGCTGCTGGGCATGACGGTGGAAGAAATCTATGAGCTGACGGCGATCGATCTGTGGTTTTTGGACAAGCTGCGGGATTTGCTGGAAACCGAGAAATATCTGAAGAAAACGCCGCTGAATAAGCTGACGCGGGAGGTGCTGTATGGCATGAAGCAGCAAGGATTTAGCGATCGCCAGATTGCCTACGCCACCAAAACCCACGAAGACGAGGTGCGCACCTATCGTAAGAGCCTAGGCATCACTCCGGTCTACAAAACCGTGGACACCTGCGCGGCAGAATTTGAGGCGCTCACCCCCTACTATTACTCCACCTACGAATCGGAGGTCATGTCTCTGAGCGAAGCAGGAGATGAAAGCGCCGCCGTGGAAACGGAAGTGCTGCCCTCCGATCGCCGTAAGGTGATGATTTTGGGCGGGGGGCCTAACCGAATTGGGCAGGGCATTGAGTTTGACTACTGCTGCTGTCACGCCTCTTTTGCCTTACAGGATGACGGCTTTGAGACGATCATGGTTAACTCCAATCCTGAAACGGTGTCTACGGACTACGACACGAGCGATCGCCTCTACTTTGAGCCGCTGACCAAAGAGGATGTCCTGAATATCCTGGAGGCAGAGCAGCCAGAGGGCGTGATCATCCAATTTGGCGGTCAGACTCCGCTGAAGCTGGCGATTCCTCTTCAAAGATATCTTGACACCCACCCTGAAATTATCACCAAAATCTGGGGCACTTCGCCCGACTCGATCGACGTTGCCGAAGACCGGGAGCGGTTTGAGAAAATCCTGCGCCAGCTCGACATTCGCCAACCCGCCAACGGTCTTGCCCGCAGCTTCGAGGAATCTCGACAGGTGGCACAACGGATCAACTACCCCGTGGTCGTGCGACCCAGCTACGTTTTGGGCGGACGCGGCATGGAAATTGTCTACTCCGACACTGACTTGGAGCGCTACATGACCTACGCCGTGCTGGTGGAACCCGATCACCCGATTCTGATTGATCAGTTTTTGGAAAACGCGATCGAGGTAGATGTAGATGCGATCGCTGACCAGAGCGGCAATGTCGTCATCGGCGGCATCATGGAGCATATCGAACAGGCGGGTATCCACTCCGGCGACTCGGCTTGCTCGATTCCCACCGTTACCCTGTCGGAGAACGTTCTGGAAACTATCCGCACCTGGACGATCGAGTTGGCGAAAGCCCTGAACGTGATTGGGTTAATGAATATTCAGTTTGCCGTACAGGGAGAGCAGGTCTACATTCTGGAGGCAAATCCCCGCGCCTCGCGTACCGTTCCCTTTGTCTCGAAGGCGATCGGCGTGCCGCTGGCAAAAATGGCAGTGCGCGTCATGTCGGGCAAGTCGCTAGAGTCTTTGAGCTACACCCACGAAGTGATTCCTACCCACATCTCAGTGAAAGAGGCGGTTCTGCCCTTCGCCAAATTCCCCGGTACGGACATCATTCTCGGTCCCGAAATGCGATCGACGGGCGAGGTCATGGGCATCGACAACGACTTCGGCAAGGCGTTTGCTAAAGCAGAGCTAGGAGCATCGCAGGTATTGCCACAGTCGGGCACCGTGTTTGTCTCGATGAACGATCGCGATAAAGCCTCTGCTATTCCAGTCGTCAAAGATCTGATTAGCCTAGGTTTCAGCGTGGTTGCCACTGCCGGAACTCGTAAGGCGCTGCAAGAGCAGGGGCTAGAGGTGGATCTGGTGCTAAAGCTGCACGAAGGCAGACCCAACATTCTTGACTCGATCAAGAACAAGCAGATTCAGCTCATCATCAACACGCCGATCGGGGCCACCGCCCAAATTGATGATCGCTCCATCCGCCAAACGGCGCTCTTGCAAAAGATCCCGATTGTGACGACGATCGCCGGAGCCAACGCAACAGCCGCAGCTATTCGATCGCTGCAATCACAGCCGCTGGAGGTGAAGTCGTTGCAAGAGTATCTCGGTCTTTAGGCAGCGGGCTATGTAACGGATGAAGCATAGGTTACTCGCTACGATGGCATTGCAGCCTCGGCAATGCCATCGCATAGCTGAGAGAAAGGGGCGATCGTGCCTGAATTCAAATAGCATAGAGTCAGATAACCACGAGGTTGCCCTATGACTCCGCAATTTGAAGCCGCGATCGCTGCCGTCCAAATGCTTTCGTCCACAGAGCGCCAACAGCTATTGCAACTTCTTACCCAAATCCCAAGGACTACGGAACCTGAAACTACTCCTCAATCATTCTTTGAGGTTGCTCAAGCTGCAATTGGAGCCGGGGAAGGTCCGGGAGATCTTTCAACAAATTCAGACTATATGCAGAGTTACGGTCAGTAATGCTCGACCAAGTGATTGCTGACACGGGTGTTTTAGTCGCTTTGATTGACCGACGCGATCGCCATCACGCTTGGGTAACACAGCAGTTGACTCAAATTGCACCCCCTTTGCTGACCTGTGAAGCTGTGGTTTCAGAAACCTGGTTTCTGTTGCAACGGGTGAAGAATGGTTGGGAAGCGCTGCTTCAGCTTCTGGAGCGGCGGCAAGTGGTGATTCAGTTTGATCTGGATGCGGAGTTGGCGACAGTAGTAGCGCTGCTAACTTGCTATCAATCAGTGCCCGTCTCTTTGGCAGATGCAGAATTAGTGCGGATGGCTGAGCTTTACTCCAATAGTTTCGTTTTCACTCTGGATAGTGATTTTCAGATTTATCGCAAAAACCGTAATCACCCAATTCCACTGCTCAGCCCTCAGTAAGTAGCTCATGGACGGGAGGAGCGATCGCTGAAATTGCACGAGGACAGACCCAACATTCCCGACTCCATCAAGAACAAGCAGATCCAGTTGATTATCAACACGCCGATCTGGGCAACGGCTCAAATCGACGATCGCTCGATTCGCCAAACGGCGCTCTTGCAAAAAATCCCGATTGTGACGACGATCGCCGGAGCCAATGCCACGGCTGCCGCGATTCGATCGCTGCAATCACAGCCGCTAGAGGTGAAGTCGTTGCAAGAGTACCTTGGTCTCTAAGCGACAGATACAGCAGATACTTCACTCCCTGCATTGCCATTGCGATCGGTTGCAATGGCATTGTAAAACGCTGCAATGCCAATGTCAGCCACTGTATAGCGCTACGCACATACGTTAGGACACTCTTTAAAGGCAGCATCAACGCAATCTCGAAAGGTATCAAACTCATCCCATCGCTGTCGCATCCAATTCTTTAGCACGCTCCACCAGTGTTCAATCTTGTTCAAATCTGGAGAATAAGGCGGCAGATACCAAATCTCACATCCGGCTTGAGCGACAATCTCCTCAATGCTCTGAGAATTGTGAAATGTCAATTACATAGGCGTGTGAATTTAAAGGCACTTTCTTCTCTTATTGAGCTGCTGAGATCGGTTGAGAGATCAAAAACAGAAGAGATCGCGGCTGACTCAAAACGACAATTATCAG
>JAHHHD010000081.1 GCA_019359505.1 Drouetiella hepatica Uher 2000/2452
AACGCTCAAATGCCTGGATGGAACGTTGCAAAATTCTCGTGAAAAACTTTGAGCGGACATTGCCGAATGCCACGACCAAGATTCACCTCTGCTTCGTTAGGCTAATGGTGAAGCGGCTTGCAGCATCCTCTTAAGATCTCAAATGGGTTCTATAAAGAAAACTATCTTGGGATGATCCATCTAGCTTGTGCATGCATTGCAATAAGAGCGATTCAGGTTTTCGGATAGGCTCTAATGACCTCCAAAACAAGTTTTGCCTTAAATTCGGCGCTGTATTGACGACGGTGCGTTGCCATTGATTTTCCCTCCATAGGACAAGAATACTACTCTTAGCTCCTTGTCCGAAATTTGGGGGTCATTACAGTCTTGCCCAGTAGCCGCCATGTTGCAGTGGGTAAGGCAAGTGGCTTGACCAGCTATATTGAACGGGTTAACAACACGCTTAGACAACGGGTATCGCGCTTAGTGAGAAAAACCTTATCTTTTTCCAAGAACCTGGAGAATCACGTTGGTGCGATCTGGAATTTTATTCATAATTACAATGAATTGATCCGTTCAGAACCATTAAGTTGCTAATAAAGCTTGTTTATTCTCCATCCTTTACTAAATAGGACTACCTTGAGTCCGACTCCAGCCGATCGCTATCCTTCCAATTGCCAAGCTGGACTGGCTCGAATACGTATATTGCTGCAAACGTCTCGCCCTATGTGCTTGAGTAAGTTCACATTACAGCTTAAAAATTCAGAATCTCTCGATCGTATCCTTCTGGTGTCGGCTCAATTTCCCATACCAGTCCTTCCTCTGGTTCAAGAATGACATCTACATAAAGTCGATCGACTGCCTCGATCGCAATATCCTCATTATGCTCAAAGGGCTGCAAATCCTCCGTTAAAAGCCTGAGTTTGAAGCCCGAAGGAACTAGTCGATCGGCATCCAGCGGGCACAACTCAAATCTCCAGATGCGCTCTTCTAGATTGCCTTGAGGAAATATCTGTAACTCGTATAGATGACCCGCGATCGCTAGCTGCCGCGATAAGCCATTGATTCTCTCTGCTGGGCTTCGCATACCCTGAGCGATCGTTAAGGCGCGCGTACTCCAGCCGATTTGTTCGGCTAAGCCTGATAGACCTACCTGTAACCACTGGGGAACTGACCAGGAATTTAAGAATCCCTGCCGTCGTTCGTAGAGGCGTTGCCGCCAGCCGCCATGTTCTAGCAAAGCCGCCCAAACCTGAAAGGGCACTGCCAAACGCGGGAAGATCACTGCGGGATTGCCAAGACGCTCTAGCAAGTTTTCTGCCTGTTGCCGCAGTAATATAGGAACTGGCGCAACTTCCGCTCGTAAGGATTCTTCAGGGCAGAGTTGACGGGCAATCCAAAGCACATTGAGATCTTGGATCAGCTCATCTTCATCCAGACTGTAAGTGCGATCGCCATCCTCATAAGCGCCTTGTGTTTTGAGTTGATGATGAGTTGCATAGCCCCAAATTCTGATCCACCCCGCATCTGGATTGACCTGCACTGCCAGATAGTAGTCGGCGCTCCAACTCGGAATATCTACCCATTCTTGTGGCACTCGCAGTTCTCTGAGGTCAATTTCAGGGGTCGGAATCAAAACTAACCGCATGTCTTCACAGACGATCGCTGTTCCATTCACAAGCTCCCAGAAACTGGACAACGCCGCTACAGAAGGCCAAACTTGAGACGTCTGTTCTTCCTGCAACCAGGGCAAGAAGGCTGCCAAACTCATCTGATTGAGGTGAGCCTGCCAATCTGCTCCTGGCGTTGAGAAAGCCTGATGCTGTTGTTCCGCAACCTGCGGAATTTCCAAATAGAGTCGATCGGTAATCGCGGCAAGAGGGATTGCATCAGAAGACATCATCGGGACTCCGTTGCAGTTGCAGTGACATGGGGTGGTAGATAGTATGCATTGAGCCATTCTTCTATGGCGCTACTCATACTGTCCAGTACCGAAGATGTCAAGGGAATATGCAGAGTTTGCTGACTCCATTGAGCTAGCGTCGAAAGTAAGGTTTGTCTAAGACGATTGAGTCGGCGAGAAACTGTATATTGTTTCATGCCTAGATGCTGAGCAATCTGCTGTTGAGTCAGAGCTTGCTGATAATACAGTTGTAGGAGAATTTGAGCTTCGGTATCGAGTTGTGTCACTGCTGTTGCTAAAACCTGATTAATTTGTGTACCCTGAGTCTCCCGGATTTCTGTCTCTTCTTGGGCGATCGCCTCAGCTAGCAAAGATTCCTGAATACTTCCAGGGAGATAATCCATCAGCTCACTCGTTTCTTGTCCAGGAATAGGAGTGTGAATAGAAATCTTTGCAGGATACAGAAACACCCGCACGGCTTTGGCACAGACTAACAGCCATTTCTCCAGGTTCTCCGGGCTACAGGTTTGAGTCGAGCTAAGTTGGCTTAATTGCTCAGCATTGTAGACTTGCGCGATCGCTTGCCATGTTGTGTATTCGGGTCTACTTAAGCGTTGAGCCGTTTGAGCGGTGCTGGGCGCGTATAGCTGCTTAAAACAGTTCCAGGCTAAAACATAGCGGGCGATCGCTTCAGGGCTTTCTCCAGAAAATTGCAGTGCTTCTACCAATCGCTTATGGCTCGTCCTATGCAGCAATGCCCAATCTGTGCAGATCGCGACTTCCTCCTGTTTCTCAACCTGATTTTTAATCGTGCCGCTCAGCACCAGTTCTGCATAGCTTTTGAGGCTGGAGCTGAACTGTGGATTAAAGTTTCTGTACACTTTGTCAATCCGGGCGATCGCAGTTTGAAAAAAGTCGGCGATCGAGTGGTTGCCAGACAGCTTTAGAGCTAGCTTGCGGGCAGTCCAGTAGCAGACTTCTTGAAGGTATGCCGTTAGGTGGGAGGCGGCGATCGGGCTGGCTTGGGTCTGCCAGATCTGGTGCCAGTAAAGCGCCCAAAAAAGCTCAGATTCCTCTTGAGCAGACTGGCTTAAGCAAGTTTGCATACTGCGTCGCAGCTTTGGATCTGTGACCCAGCCTCCAAAAGCATCTGCTTTGAATTGCAGAAATGTGGAAAAAATTTCAAGAAGTCCCTGCCGAGTTCGCATAGGTTCACCTGATTCAGATGGAACGCTTAAAGTCAGAGCCATCCAATTGTAGAGCTAATTGTAAAGCCAATTGTTAGGCAGGTTGTCTACTCCGCAGGCGTGAGACCTGCATAAACGGCAAAAGCCCCGGTAGAGAGTAGAGGAAGGGGTTGTCCCATCCAATCTTCAATTTTTAATCATTCAGTTACGACTGATAAGGACGAATAGTATGGCAATTACAAAGCGTGGTTCCTTTACCTATAACGGTGGAGAGGATGTCATTGGTCTCGGCAGTAACGGCAACGATCGACAATTCTCTGGAGCTGGCAATGATGTCATTTATGGCAATGACGGCAAAGATTCTCTCTATGGTGGCGCTGGGAACGATACGTTAGATGGTGGCAGTGGTGATGACTATTTCTATGGTGGCTATGGCAATGACTCATTGCTAGGCGCTTCTGGTCAAGACTATCTCCAGGGTGCCGAGGGGAATGACCAGCTCTACGGCGACCAGGGCAACGATACGCTTTATGGTCAAGAGGACGACGATACCCTCTTCGGTGGGGAGGGTAATGATTCTCTCTATGGCGAAGCAGGCAGCGATAGCCTCTATGGCGACGATGGCACTGATTACCTCAATGGCGGGAGTGGAATTGACTACCTTTTTGGGGGTAACAACAATGACACTCTTGACGGTGATGCAGAGAACGATACGTTAGATGGTAGCTACGGCGACGACTATCTCTATGGTGGCTATGGCAATGACAAATTGCTTGGCTCTTTTGGTCAAGACTCTCTTCAGGGTGCAGAAGGGAATGATACCCTCGCTGGCGAACCGGGCAACGATACGCTCTATGGCTTTGATGGCAATGATTTGCTTTACGGCGGCGAGGGTAACGATTCGTTATATGGCGAAGCCAACAACGACACCCTTTACGGCAACGAGGGCAACGACACCCTCACTGGCGGCACAGGTAACGACTACCTCGATGGCGGCGCTAACTACGATATTGCCACTTATGCTGGACAATACACTACCTATGGAGCTGCTTTTACTAGCGATGGGGAGGTTCAAATAACAGGTAGCGAAGGCACTGACCTGCTCTATGGCATTGAACGAATCAACTTCAGCAATGGCGGATTCTATAACGTTTACACCGGAGATTCATCCAATAACAGCCTCACTGCCGATCCCAACGTTTTTTCCTTACTCTATGGCGGCTATGGCAACGATACTCTCATTGGGGGTAACTATAACGACACTCTGGGCGGGGGCGACGGCAGCGATTTTCTCAGTGGGGGCAGCGGGGATGACATCCTAGTCGGCGGACTGGGAGCCGACACCCTTTTCGGTGGAGGTGGAAACGACATTATCAATGGCTATGGTTCCACCGTCACCAACGATACGCAGTACGATTGGCTCTCCAGTGGTGCAGGTTCTGACATTTTTGTGCTAGGTGAAGCAGGCAAGGTGTTCTATAACGAAACGGGCGATGGCTATGCCGTGATCCGCGATTGGGATGTTAAGTCTTCAAGTGTGGATACTGAGTTCGATCGCATCCAGTTAGCCGGAAATGCCAGCCTATACAAAGTGGAATTCGCCAGCATTGGCGGTATTGGCAATAGTGCCCAAGATACCGAAATTTTATACAGATCCAACAATGGCTGGGAACGAATCGGCGTCATTCAAGATTTCACTAACTTCAATCTCAGTAGAGATGCGGTTTTTGTCTAGTGCCTGCTGACAGTACCTGTTGATATAGTTTCGACTGGGTTCTGAGTGCTCCTGAAAAGTGGTGTTCTGCGATCGCTGTTCAGTGTCTTCGTGACTTGTCTGCGATCGCATTTCTTGTTTTGTTCTTAGCGTACTCAAGGCTAATCAAGCAGGGGTGGCGATTAGTCCTTAAATGAGCGATCGCCCTCCACAAATTCCCAGACCTGCATAAAAGGAAAAAGCATTGGTAGAGAGTAAGAGAAAGAGTTGCAGGAATTCCTATTACAGCACCTACGTATTGACATAAGCGTTCTGCAATTAGTTGTCAACCTAAGCAATAGTCCACATCAATTCATCATTTTTTAAGGAGTAAACGACATGGGCATTTTAGGCGACATTCTTGATGTTTTTTTTCCGGGTTTCGAGGGATCTCATAGAGAAAGGCGTGGCTCTTTCACCTACACGGGCACTGATAACATCTATGGCATTGGTGGCAGCGGCAACGATCGCCAAATTTCTGGGTTTGGTCACGACATCCTGTATGGCTACGGCGGCGACGATTACCTTGATGGTGGCGCTGACAACGATTACCTTAATGGTGGCGAGGGCAATGATACACTCTATGGCGACAGCGGCATTGACACCCTGATTGGTGGCAACGGCAACGACATCCTGAGTGGCGGCGAAGATAACGACAGCCTCTTCGGTGGGATTGGCAACGACACTCTTGTCGGCGATAACGGCAACGACTATCTGGCTGGCGACAATGATAACGACTATCTCTACGGTGGCAACGGCAACGACACCCTAGACGGGGAATATGGCAACGATACTCTCGTTGGCGGCAATGACTACGATATTGCCAATTACATTGGACAATTCAATACCTTCAGCACTGCTTTTAACATCGATGGATCTGTCCAAATCACCGGTGGCGAAGGCACTGACTTGCTCTATGGAATCGAGCGGATCAACTTCGGAAATGGCGGATTCTATAACGTCTACACCGGAGACGCAGGGGCTAACAGCCTGACTGCCGATGCCAACGTTTGGTCTTTACTCTACGGCGGCAATGGCAATGATACTTTGAGGGGGGGCAATTACAACGATACCCTAACGGGCGGAAATGGCAACGATATTCTCGATGGCAGCAGCGGCTATGATATTGCCACTTACTTTGGACAATACACAGACTATAAAGCTGCCTTTACCAGCGATGGAGCGGTTCAAATCACTGGTAGCGAAGGTACTGACCTGCTCTATAGAATCGATCGGATCGACTTCGGAAATGGCGGATTCTATAATGTCTACACCGGAGACGCAGGGGCTAACAGCTTGACTGCCGATGCCAACGTTTGGTCTTTACTCTATGGAGACGATGGCAACGATACCCTGATCGGCGGCAACTACAACGACACGCTGAATGGCGGAAATGGCAATGACTCTCTCAATGGCGGTAGCGGCAATGACATCCTGAGCGGTGATTTGGGATCTGATACCCTTGTCGGTGGAGTCGGAAATGACTACATCAATGGCTATGGCTCCACCGTTACCAACGATAGCCAATATGACCGACTCACGGGTGATACAGGATCTGACACCTTTGTGCTGGGCGAAACGGGTAAGGTTTTCTACAACGAAACGGGCGATGGCTACGCGGTCATTCAGGATTTTGATCCCAGATCTGGGGATTTTGATGTTGAGTTCGATCGCGTTCAGCTAGCTGGTAATGCCAGTCAATACAAAGTAGAATTCAGCAGCGTTGGCGGTATTGGCACAAACGCCCAAGATACCGAAATCTTCTACAGATCCAACAATAGCTGGGAACGAATTGGCATTATTCAAGATGCCACAAACTTCGATCTCAGTAAAAACGCAGTATTTGTCTAATTCCTGTTGATCTCGTCCTAGCTAGTTGACTTGAGTGTTCCTAAGAAGTGATTCTCTGCGATCGCCGTTCAGTGTCTTCGTGACTTGTCTGCGATCGCATTTTTTGTTTCGTTCCTGGCACACTCAAGGCTAATCAATCAGGCGATCAGTTTTTAAATAAGCGATCGCCCTCTACAAAATTCTGCTCCTCAAATCTGGATAATCAGAGCTGCATAAAAGAAAAAAGCATCGGTAGAGAGTAAGAGAAAGAGTTGCAGGGAATTCCTATTTTGGTTCATTTACAGATTCTCTGTTGATTCAATCCTTCAGCTATCACTCTTACGCAATTAATGGCGCACTCAAAGCCAACTGATTCAATCTAAAAATCAAACATAACAAGGTTAATCCTATGCAGCTTCAACATGAACCGTCACTACAGTCTGAGTCTCTTTTATCTAATCCACTACCGCGACCTACTCTGATTGCGCGTTGGGAAATCGAAAACAATAAGCTGATCTGTCGTTGGGTTGTTGACGATCGCCCCTTCGATTCATCCGTTCATTTCTAACGCTCACTTTCAAAGAATAGACGATCGCAAACATTGGTTTTTTACGCATTCTAGGAATTAAGACAATGCATTCTCAACAGCAAGTTTCACGTACGGGTCTACTGGCGATCGGATTGGCGATCGTAGTTTTAGGGGGCTGCACCACGCTTGAAAAACCCTCTAATCCTGTATCTAGCAGCAGTTCTAGCGAACAGCCCAGCCTAGCTTCTACCCAAGTCGAAGCTGAGACTCCTGATGCCAATCGCACAGCAAAAGAGCAGTTTGCTACTATCCTCGGCACCAAACAGGACGGGTGGCTACCCAAGGTAATTGCAGGCAGAGGACTGAAAAAAGGACTGACTCCTGCAATGGCTGGAAAAATCATTCCTGGCGCAGAGCAAGTCTCAGAGTTTGGCTTCAGCAAAGTCGCTGTGCAAAATGTTCCCGGTCTCAAACAGTACGAGTTTTACTACGCCAAAAATGGTGAAGCCGCTCAGCTCGAATCGGTCAAGCTGCAATTTGATCCAAACCTGAACGAGGCTTACGCTGACTTAGTTGAAGTCGCAACTCAAAAGTATGGTGCAGCTAAACCAGAAGATATAGAACAACAAGCGATCGTCTGGGTGGGTTCTGATTTTGTGACCGCTCAACTCACCAAACCCCTCACCAGCTTTGATGGCTATGTGTTGAACATTTCTTTGGCAAAAGATTAGTAAGTGTTCAAGTTGATGAGCGGACGTGAAGCTATCCTGAACCACCATGCGTATTCTCTTCTTACATCCCAACTTTCCCGCCCAGTTCCGTCACCTTGCCACCGCCTTAGCGAAAGATCCTCAAAACCAGGTGGTCTTTGGCACAAAACGGGTAGAGGGCAGTCTACCGGGCGTTCACAAAGTCCTTTATAGGGTGCCACACCCCGCCCATCCCCAAACCCATCCGTATGTCCGATCGCTTGAAAGTGCGGTCATAGAGGGTCAGGCGGTTTATCGTATGGGGCAAGCCTTAAAAGCCCAAGGCTTTATCCCAGATGTGGTATGCGGACATTCTGGTTGGGGGCCAACCTTATTCATCAAAGATCTGTTTCCCCAAGCCAAGCTGTACGGCTACTTCGAGTGGTTTTATCATGCTCACGGCTCGGATGCAGACTTTGACCCCAGCGATCCATTAGATGCCAATGCAGCAGCCCGAATTCGCGTGAAAAATGCTCCCATTTTGATGGATTTGGTAAACTGCGATCGCGGTATTTCTCCTACCCATTGGCAGCAGCAGCAGTTTCCTGCCGAGTTTCATTCCAAGATCAAGGTGCTACACGACGGCATCGACACAACTTTCTTTTGTCCTAAGCCTGGAGCTAAATTAGTCCTACCTGCGATCGGGCTAGATCTCTCTCAGGTGGATGAAATCGTTACCTATGCCACACGCGGTATGGAACCCTATCGTGGATTCCCGCAGTTTATGGAATCTGTGGCGTTAATTCAGCAGCGTCGCCCCAACTGCCATGTGGTGGTGGTAGGAGACGATCGGGTCGCTTACGGTAAAACTCTACCTAACGGCAAAACCTATAAGCAGCTTATGCTGGAAAAACTGCCATTAGATTTGTCTCGGCTGCATTTCACGGGTTCTCTGCCCTACGACCAGTATCTTCAGGTATTGCAAGCGTCTTCGGCACATATTTACCTGACTCGTCCGTTTGTTTTGTCCTGGTCAATGCTGGAGGCGATGGCAACGGGTTGTTTAGTCATCGCTTCTCGTACTGCTCCAGTGACTGAAGTAATTCAGGATGGCAAAAACGGCTTATTAGTCGATTTCTTCTCGCCCAATGAGATTGCCGATCGCGTTGATGAGGCGTTAGGGCAGGGCGCTAACCTGGGCGATTGCACGTATCGCTTATCTAGTCTCCGCACTAAGGCTCGTCAAACCATCCTAAAGCATTACGATCTTGCCACCTTGCTGCCTCAGCAGATTCAAGAGTTACTAGGAGAATTGCCAGAACATAGCAAATCATTTCCTAATGCCAAAGGGTTTGCTCCCCAATCTCGGCTCAACAACCCTGCTCTCAAGCGGAAATATCCAGCGCTGGTCTAACATCGCACTAGCCTAAAATCGCACTCTAAAAATTCCACTCTCCAGACCTGCATAAAAGGCAAAAGCATCAGTAGAGAATTAATGAAAGAGCTGTATCTAGCTATTGTGAGCGCCCAATGCAATGATTTTAATGAGAAAGATCCTATGAACAAACAATGCTTTGCCTGTTTTATGACCCTGCTTGCAGTATTAACCGGCTGCACGAATAAACCACCCACTGTTGGGAAAGCGACAGAACTTGTGCGGGCGTGTGGTAGAAGCAACGATGGAAAACGAATAGCTCTTGAAGGATATCTAAAGTTACCTGACGAAATCCCAGTAGATAACACTATTTCTGTACTACTTGAGATTCGTTTATCAAAGGATGTGAAGAGGTTGAACGATCGGGTTGGAGTATGGGTTCAATATGGAAACGAGACAAATCGGGTTGCTCCTGTAGAAAGCAAAAGCACCATTACGATTCCAGGATTGAATGGAGCTAAGAGTAATGCGCAGCCCACTCCATACACCGATCAACCGCCGACTGTTGGGACTTATACTCACGCAGATTTACACGTGACTGCAAGTGATGGACAACAGATTACCTACACCGATCGGGTGCGTGTTTCGGGTAAGGTCGGATTTCCATCATCACCGGAGACCGCAGCGATTTCGCCTTGTGTTCTTAATAATCCGTTGATTGAACGTATTCCATAGGTAGATGGGTGAAGTTAAGTTGCTCTTTACTCTACGCCTCTAGAGGGCATAATACTTTGATAGCCTCATTGAAGCATTTGAGGTGGAGGCATATTCTCAAGTCAATGGGCGATCGCAGTTGGGCTTCCCTGATCCGATCGCCTCTTTCCATCCCTACCGTTGGAGTCACCGTGGGTAAATTAGTCATCTTGAAGTTTGGGGCAGGGAGTTTTGCCGAGGGATTCCCGGTCACGCTTCAGATTGGGATGGAAAACACCCGCCCTTCTAGCGAAGTCATGGGTGAACTACCGCCTGAACCTAAACTACCCCTGAGCTTCGATCGCTGGCAAGCCATTTATCGGAGATTGGATTTGTCGGCTCGTCCTATGGGATTGCCTAAATCGTCGTCCTTTGCGAGTCTTGAGGATTGTAGCGAAGCGGCAGAGCAGTTACGCGATCGGCTCAACTATTGGCTACAGGCAGAGTCGTTTCGTTCGATTCGTGAGAAGTGGTTAGAAAAGCTCCAGCCCACTGAAACAATTCGCGTGATTCTCCAAACTTCAGCTTTACCCCTGCAAAAACTTCCCTGGCATCTCTGGGATTTAATTGAGCGCTATCCCCACGCAGAGTTTGCGCTAAGTACGGCAACCTATGAACAGGTCCACTACTCTGCACATTCAACTCAGCCTGTCAAGATTTTAGCGCTCTTGGGAGATAGCGCAGGAATTGATATTCAGACCGATCGCGCTATTCTGGAAAAGCTCCCGGATGCTACGATCAATTTCCTGGTAGAACCCGCTCGAAAAGAGCTGACTGACCATATTTGGGAACAGAATTGGGATATTCTCTTTTTTGCGGGACACAGCTCCAGTTCTGGAACTCGTGAAACGGGGAGGATTTATATTAACCCTAACGAGAGTTTAACGATCGATGAGCTAAAGTATGCTCTAAGGAAAGCGGTGAATCGCGGATTGAAGCTGGCAATTTTCAACTCTTGTGATGGGCTGGGGCTAGCGCGGGAATTCGCCGATTTGCAGATCCCGCAGATGATTGTCATGCGAGAGCCTGTGCCCGATCGCGTTGCCCAGGAATTCCTGAAATATTTCTTAGAGGCGTTTTCCCGAGATGAACCCCTTTACCTCGCAGTTCGAGAGGCACGAGAGCGGCTTCAGGGCTTAGAAGGGCAATTTCCCTGTGCAACTTGGCTACCTGTGATTTATCAAAATCTGGCTGAAACGCCAATGACTTGGGTCAGCGTCGGTCAACCTAGACATTCTCCCGCTATCCGGCCCAAGATTACGTCAGCCTTGCTAATCAGTCTAGCGATCGCTTTACTCATCATGAGCATTCGATATGTAGGGCTTTTACAGCCTTCGGAACTCCAAGCATTTGACCAGTTTTTGCAGTTACGTCCTGAGGAAAAGCCTGACACCCGCCTGCTCGTGGTGGCGATTACTGAAGAGGATGTCCAGGCACAGTCTCAGGAGTCTCGACGCGGCTCTCTTTCAGATCAATCTCTTGCCAAACTGCTAGAGAAATTAGCGTCCTATCAACCACAGGTAATTGGATTGGATATCTATCGAGATTATCCTGTAGGAAACATACCTGGGCTGGCAGCGGCAATGCGCCAGAACGATCGCCTCGTAACCATCTGCAAAGTTACCGATCCTCAAGCCGGACGTGTAGGGATTGCCCCGCCGCCAGAAACTCCATCCGATCGCCTCGGTTTTAGCGATCTACCGCTTGATGCAGACAGTGTGGTAAGGCGGCAGCTCCTGGCGTTAACGCCACCTCCATCTTCAGCTTGCACTGCTACCTATGCCTTCAGTACGCAGCTAGCGCTACGCTACCTAGCGGCTCAAAGCGTACCTCTGCAATTTTCCCCAGACGGAGCTTGGCAGCTCGGCAAGGCTCACTTTCAGCCGATTGAAGCTCATACGGGCGGATATCAAGGCATTGATGCTTGGGGGCACCAGATCTTGTTGAACTATCGCTCTTACCGATCGCCCAAAGAGGCAATTCCTCAAGTGACCCTGAGCCAAATTTTATCGAATCAAGTGGATGCAAATGTGATTAGGAATCGAATTATACTGATTGGAACAACGGCTGAGAGTTTCCAGGATTACTCACTAACGCCCTACAAAACGAATCAGGGAGCGATACAAAAAATACCGGGCGTGATCTTACAGGCGCAAATGACCAGTCAACTCATTAGTGCTGCACTGGGAGAACGATCGCTGCTATGGGCTTGGACACTATGGCAAGAAACCCTTTGGGTAATGGCATGGTCTGTGACTGGAAGCTTATTGACTCAATTTGTCCGACAGTTACCCGCTTGGGGGATTGCCGTTGGGGGAGCAATCGTTATTTTATATAGTGTCTGTCTGATTGTTCTAGTCCAGTACAGCGGGTGGATACCGATCGTTCCCACTGCATTGGCTTTCTTGGGCAGCAGTGGTGCCCTTTACGTAAAAACTTTGGCGCAATCTCAGTCTTTGCAGCGTTCACTTAGGAGAAATTTATGAAGCCCTCTATAAAATTTTTGTTGCAGTTTACCTTGACTCTTGCCTTAGCGCTGAATCCGTTCAGTCGCTTTACACTACAGGCGGCACCATTGCCCCGCTTAGCCTCTATTTCCTACACGCCACCGCCGCCCCCACCCGATCGCGGTGCGCCGGGGAGTCGGGGAGAGGGGGCTTCTCGAGGATGCGTTGCCGGAAGCCAGCCTCTGATGGCGCTGGTGCCTGAGCAAACTTTAAGCGCAGCAGGGGCAACTCCAATTACTCAAGTTTGGGGATTAACTAGCGCTGATCATCCGCGCTTTTGGTTCTTTATGCCTTACGAACCGACACAGATGAGGGCGATCGAGTTTGTCTTGCAAAATAGTCAGGATCAGACGATTTATCGCACACCGATTCCTGCACCGTCAGCGCCTGGAATTGTTTCTGTAAACCTCCCCTCCACAGTCAGTGGATTGGAAATGAATCAGCAGTATCACTGGTTTTTTAAGGTAAGAGCGGTGTGTGAACCGAATCAAACCATGACGCTGGATTATGTGGAAGGCTGGATACAGCGAACTCATCTGGAGCAAGGACTCCGCGATCGCCTCACCCAAGCCACGCCTCGGCAGCAAGCCGCACTCTATGCCGAGAATGGTATTTGGTACGATGCGCTGAACACCTTGGCAGAATTAAAGCTTACACAGCCTGAAGATGGGGCGATCGCTCAAGACTGGACAGATTTACTCAAGTCCGTTGAATTAGAAGACTTAGCAACTCAGCCCTTGATTCGCTAGTTGTTCTCCAATCAGATCTAGAGCATGCCTAATTGATTGTCCAAAAGGCTGAGCTAAGTACTGGTATGCTTGTAAAACTGCCATTCTGGAACATCAGCCTGTGATTCCTTGGTTAAATGCATTTCTTTTCTCCATAAGCAAGACTCGCAAGCTGCTGCTCTCTGCACTTTTCATTGCCCTGCTGGCTCTCTCAGTTCAGTTGAATAGTGGGGTCAGAGTTTTGGCTCAGTCCGCCGCCAAGTCTGATTCATTCAAGCCATTGACCAATATTCCTGCTCAAGCAGAACAGGTTGAGACAGGAATTGGTAGTGCCCTGAAGGGAAGGTTAGAAGAATAGCGTGGTATCAAGCAAGACCTAGCTTGCGTCGTCGTGTCGCATTGTAGTGGTGCACAAAATTCCAAATGGCTGCAATGTGGTTGTCTAACTTTT
>JAHHHD010000082.1 GCA_019359505.1 Drouetiella hepatica Uher 2000/2452
TTCACCGCCTTTAACGGCTTCGATTGCTTTTTGGCGCAGGTCGTAACTGTAAGGAGCAGGCATAGTCGTATTTGAACGCTTCTCTACCTCTACAATAATGTCCTAACTCGTTCTCGTAGCGCTATAGAACCTAGAAATCCTACCGGAAGACTGGAAGCAACTGCGGAACAAGTGGAATACGTTCCATAAGGTGATCGCTAATCTAAATTTTCATGTGCCCAGAGTGCAGCTTGAGTGCGATCGCTCACATTCAACTCACTGAGAATCCGGCTGATGTAATTTCTGACGGTTCCTTCGGTGATATGCAAAGTTTTGGCAATTTCACGATTTGTCTTTCCCTGCCCCAGTAGCTTAAGAACCTCTAACTCTCGTTCACTTAAGGCTAAATTAACTGGGGTGGCACTAACAGGTTGTTGAAGCTGGGCAAAGACTTTGGGTGCGATCGTTGGTCCGAGTTGGCTATGTCCTTTATAAATGGTGCGGATAGCATCAGCTACCTGCCCAGAGGGAGTGTTTTTGAGCAGGTATCCACTTGCTCCTGCCTTCAGCGACTCCCACACATAGTCATCCTCATCAAACGTTGTCAGCACTAGGATACGAATCCATGGATAGCTGCGGAGAATTTCACGCGTTGCCGTAACGCCATCACAGGTGGGCATGCGAATGTCCATGAGAATGACATCGGGCTGAATTGTCTCAGTCAGGTCGATCGCCACTCTCCCATCCGTTGCCTGTCCGACTACTTCGATGTCTGCCTCTAGCGACAACAATGCGGCTAACCCTTCTCGAAAAAAGGATTGGTCATCAACGACGAGCACTCGAATCATAAGGCATCACGATTTTGATTTGCGTTCCTTGGTCGGAACCTGTACTAATTTGAAGGGTTCCGCCCAAGAGTTCTACCCGTTCCTGCATTCCTGGCAAACCGCACCCGGTCAATGGCTGCTCCAGGTCAAACCCGTGACCGTCATCTTGCAGCGTCACCACGATCGCGTCTGAGTCAACCAGTCCCCGCAGTGTCACCTGAGCTGCCTTGGCGTGCTTTTGAATGTTAATTAAGCCTTCCTTCAAAATGCAGTAAAGCTGATAACTCAATTGCAGCGAGAGAGCAGGCAAACTTAAATGGACTTGAGTAGCAATTCCCTGCTGGCGCATTTGCTCAATTCTTTCGTATAGCGCCTCCTTGAGATTGAAACTAGACTGCTGCCGCATGGTTTGAACCACTTGCCGCACATCTTGTAGGCACTGACTCGCCAATAAAGCGGCATTGTCTACCGAATCAAAGGCTTTCGCTAAATCACGATCGCGCAATTTCTGAGCGACTTCCAGTTGCACCCCCAATGAGGTGAGAGTGTGCCCTAAGGAATCATGAATTTCACGCGCAATCCGCAAACGTTCTAGTTTGGCACCCAACACTTCCACTTCTTGCGACAATGCTTCTGCCTGCTGGCGGCTTTCGCGTTCTGCCACAATGACAAAGCCAAGGAGAACAACAAAAATGCTGGCACTGGCATAATACAGCAAGGCATGCAGCAGCGTCATGTACAAATTAGACTGCAAAGTGACACTATCAAACTCTGGGAGTTTTCGTTGAATGAGTGACGGATACAGCCAGGTAAAACTAGCCAACCAGACCACTCCACCCATAATATTGGTCAAAATAACTTCGCGGCGACTCAATAAGAAACACGCCTTGATTAGTAGTAGATAAAGCACAAAACTAAGTTCGATTCCAGACGCAATCGCAACGCCCGTCAACCCCACTTCCAGCACAACATAAGCGCGACGCTGCCAAAGTGGGCGATCGAGCGGCAAGATAAAGCTGAGGCAGAAAAAGAGCGTGCTAAACGCGATACATTTGACGATTAGCTCAGGCGTGGAGGCTTCGTCAAGCACATAAATCAAGACCGTCATGAGCAGCAGGAGCCACTCGCCAAAGCGCAGTGTCCGACGGAGTGATGGAGAAGAGCCAGTATCTAGATTCATTGAATAGATTAACCATCCTGCTCTCTCCAGTTTGCGCGATCGTCCGCCAATCCAGGTATGACACCTATCAAGTTTAGACATGACAAGTGTCATCCGTTTCCATGATAGCTGTAGGTATCTAAAACACTGTGCGTGAGTTTAGATGGTTTGTAGATGAGTCACGCAACCACCGCTGCCATAAATTCTGACGATGACGCGAGTGTCTAGCCAACTCCAGAAATTTGTGTCAATCCGTTTGTTCAATGCGGATGAACCCTCCCAAGGTTGCTCATCCAGGTTGCTCTGGAAATTTTCTCATCGTTTCATATTCTTTCACACTCATTAAGGAAGCCACTATGGAGACTGATCAGAGACAAAATTCAACGGCCAAATCAGTAACGGTGATAGACACGGACATTGTAAAGCTAAACCAGTCAGACTTTGCGATCGCCTCTCATTACCTTGCCACCGCATTCAGCCAAGATCCCCTGATGGGAAACTTTCTACCGGAAGACGAAGGAGCAAAGCAAACGGCTCTCAAGCAACTCAGTCAGGCGTTGCTCAACTATGCCCAAATCTACAACCAAATTTACACCACTGCTGATTATCCAAAGGGTGTGGCAATTTGGCTACCTCCAGACGCTTCTCGAATTACGTTGCCACAGCTATGGCAAATTGCGGCATCGGGGTTGATCACACTTCCGTTCTATATGCGTTGGAATCGAATCGTTGACTTCGTTTCATTTATTAGCATGGGGATTCAATTGCATGAGAAGTTTTCGCCTGAACCGCACTGGTATTTAGCAATGTTGGGAGTATCGCCAGAATACCAGGGTCAAGGAATCGGCGGAAAGCTGATTCAACCTGTGCTGCAAGCCGCCGATCGCACCAAGACCCCTTGTTACTTGGAAACGTCTACGGCTGCGGCTGTGCGATTCTACCAGCGACACGGTTTTGAAATTGTT
Organism: Drouetiella hepatica Uher 2000/2452; assembly: GCA_019359505.1. Lineage (GTDB taxonomy): Bacteria > Cyanobacteriota > Cyanobacteriia > Elainellales > Elainellaceae > Drouetiella > Drouetiella hepatica. Next base: position 2,931 of record JAHHHD010000082.1, read on the forward strand.
GATCAAAGACTGTTTGCAAATCGGGAGTATTGGGCGATGAAACGCAATCCTCAAGGTTGACTTTGTATCAGCAATTTTAATGGAGCAATGATCACTTTCAGGTTCGCCTTCCGCGTGATTTGCCAAATGATGACAGCAGTAATGCTCTGAATAACCACAAACCGTCGCTTTGGAGTCGTTCCATCATGTTAACCATCCAATATCTAACCAAAGCATTGACGGTTTGGGGGATTGGGTTCTTTCCCTACTTTGAGGTCTATGCCGCTGTTGCCGCCGGAATGGCAATGGGATTAGATGCCCTTTCATCGGTTGTCTGGGGTGTGTTGGGTAACTTTACCCCCATTCCATTATTGTTGTGGGGCTATGGCCGCCTGATGCAAATTCCCCAACTGCGCGCCTGGTTATCGCGCCTAGAGCAACGGGGGGGACGCAAAGTCAAAAATGCCTTCGATCGCTATGGTGCCTGGTTTCTGATTCTGATGACTCCGATCTTAGGCAGTTGGACAATCGCCGTTGTTGGACCCATCACCGGCATTCACCCTAAACGAATTCTGTTGTTTTCTTTGATTGGTATCACGCTCTACGGAGTGGTTACAGCGGGGGCGATCGCATCCGGCATGAATTGGTTTAGCAACCGCTAATCTTCCCGTTCAAAGTTTGTTTCTAGTGAGTTCACTGTTCTCGGTCAGATAGCGCGAATCTGGCTCGGTTTGTCATGCAAACGTTTTGTTCCTATTCCATTCAAGGAGATTGGTCATGCAAGCACAACCTGTTAAAATTTCAACGGCTGAACGGTTTAGTAATCCGTTTCCCTGGTATGCCAAAATGCGCCGCGAAGCACCCGTGTTCTACGACACAGAGCCGCAAAGCTGGATGGTATTTCGCTATGAAGATGTGAAATATGTCTTTGCAAACTGGCAACTGTTTTCATCGAAAGTGCCGCATCCGCCAGAGCAAACTGACTTTACCCAAAGCCTCAATTTCACTGACCCGCCCAAGCATCGCTCGCTCCGCTCACTGGTGGCAAAAGTATTCACCGCTCGGCGTGTGGAAGAACTCGCGCCGCGCATTACACAAATTACTCAGGAACTGATTGACCAAGTTCAAGCTCAACATCGCATGGATTTTGTGCATGACCTAGCAATACCGCTGCCCGTCATTGTGATTGCCGAAATTCTCGGTGTTCCGGTTGCCGATCGCGCTGACTTCAAACGCTGGTCAGATGGAATTGTTGTCCTTGATCCGGCCGCATTGAAAGCAATGGCAGACTACTTTCGGCATTTGCTAGCAGAGCGGCGCAAGCAACCTGGAAAGGATTTGATCAGCGATTTGATTGCCGCCCATGAAGCGGGCGAAACCCTGACAGCACAAGAACTAGTCGATTTCTGCATTGTGCTACTGGTGGGCGGTAATGAGACGACGACCAATCTGCTGGGCAATGCGATTCTTTGCTTCCATGAGTATCCAGAAGCGTATAAGCGGCTGAAGCAAGACCCCGACTTGTTGCCTTTAGCGATCGAGGAAGTGTTGCGCTATCGCTCATCGATTCAGGGCATTGAACGCTTTACCAAAGTCGAAACGCAATTGGGTGGACAGACGATTCCAGCAGGACAGATGGTAACGGTCTGGATGGGATCAGCAAACCGCGATACTGCCCAGTTCGACCGCGCTGAAGAATTTGTGGTCGATCGTGACCCGAATCCGCACGTCGCGTTTGGCAATGGCATTCACTTCTGCCTGGGTGCACCCCTGGCTCGACTGGAAGCTGCGATCGTGCTGCGGGCGGTGCTAGAGCGGCTGCCCAATCTGCAAATTGATCCGGCTGCAACGCTGGAATTCATCCCCACAACGACTGTGCATGGACTCACATCGCTGCCTGTGTTGTTCTAATGTCACTGCCTACTCGATTGCCAACAGTTTCAATCAGCAGACGGAGTGAACTGTGAGGAGTGGCAAGAGTGCAGCAGTAAGCAGTTGCTGTTGCACTCCTTTCGACCACCGTCAGTGATCAGGTTCAAAAAGTTTGAATACCCAGTTGAGGAAAACAATGCACTCAACAATTTCGCAGAACTCAACAACGGCAACGAAGTCGGGTCAGGAACTCTCCCAATACGTCGCATTTTTGCATTGCTATATTACAGGTCAACCTCAGCAAACATTGACGCTTGAGCAGCAAACCAATTAGAAAAGTTCATTTCCCGTCGAATTTGAGTATTAAGCGATGCAGCACCCACTCCAAAATGTAAATTTTCGACTGCTTTGGCTAGGACAATCCTTGATTCTCTGTGCGGCGCAGTTTTGGCTAGTGGCTTTGACCTGGCTCGTGTTGCAAAAAACCGGATCGGGAACGGCGATCGGAACTGTCCTCCTTGCTGCCGCTGTGCCTCGCGCCTTACTGACTCTGGTGGGTGGAGCCATCAGCGATCGCCACTCTGTTGTGGTAATGGGCTTGCGCTGGCTACAAACGATTCTCAGACGGAGGTTAAATCCGCCTGAGAATTGGACACTTGTTACAGGAGATATGCAGCAACCTCTGCTTGCCGAGGTCAGGATAATCGTGGCTACGTGATCCCAACGACAGAGGTTTAAAACAGGAGATAAATCATCATGAACATTCAACAACTGACCAAACCGAGTAATCGCTGGATGCTAGGTCTGATGGCAGGCGGGGTGTTATTTACAGGTGGCATAGCTTACTATGGCATTTCGCAATTTGTTGTAAAGAAGCCAGTAGAGAACACTCAGACCACCCCAATTATTAAGTCTATTGTGGCACTGGGTCGGTTGGAACCTGAAACTGAGGTGACAAAAGTGTCAGTTCCAGCGACGCTCAGTAACGATCGCGTGGCTCAACTGCTTGTCAAACGAGGCGATCGTGTCCAAGCCAATCAAGTGATTGCGATTCTAGATAGCCGCGATCGTTTGCAGGGCGCTCTCCTAGAAGCCGAACAACAAGTCGCCGTTACCCAAGCGGAGCTTGCCCAGGTTAAAGCCGGCGCAAAATCGGGTGAAATTGAGGCACAACAAGCAGAGATTGGGCGTTTGCAAGCGGAATTAGCAGGTGAAACTCGGCGACAGCAAGCAACCTTAGCGAGTTTAGAGGCTGAGGTCAATAATGGTCGCTCTGAATACAACCGCTATCAATTGCTCTATCAGGATGGCGCAATCTCTGCATCTCAGTTTGACCAGAGGCGACTAGCTTTCCAAAAAGCACAAGCACAATTTAATGAAGGCAAAGCGAATCAAAGCCGGACGACTGATACATTGCAAGCGCAGATTGAGTCCGCTAGAGCCAACTTGAATCGCATTGCGGAAGTGCGTCCAGTGGATGTGCAGACTGCACAAGCAAAAGTGGAGCAAGCGATCGCCGTAGCTCAACGAGCGAAAGCGGATTTGAGACAAGCAGAGGTGCGATCGCCTCAAGCAGGACAAATTCTGGAAATCTATGCCAAAGCGGGAGAAGTGGTGGGTGAAAAAGGCATTGCCGATCTGGGGCAAACTCGCCAAATGCGAGTGGTTGCCGAAGTTTATCAAAGTGATATCAGAAAAATTCGCATCGGGCAACAGGCAGTGATTACAGGTGAACCTTTCTCTGAAGAACTGCGCGGCACAGTCGAGGAGATTGGGCTGCAAGTGAGTCAGCAGGAGATCTTCAATAATCAACCGGGCGAGAATCTGGATCAGCGGGTAGTTAAAGTCAGGATTCGGCTCAATGCAGCCAGCAGCGATCGTGTTGCAGGATTGACAAATTTACAGGTGCAGGTCGCCATTCAACCCTAGATGCTCAGATTCTCGCTGATAACTAATCAGTTGACTCACACCTTTCTGTAACAGAGCAAAGAAGATGGTGCAGACATTGTACACAACAAACCTAGAGAGACTTTCAAGCTGTGAAATGGAAGTTCTCAAGTTACTCGTTGAAGGACAAAGTAATACTGAAATTGCTGGGGTGTTGTATGTCAGTCCCAATACTGTCAAAACGCATGTCAGAAGTATTTTGAGCAAATTTGGAGTTGATAATCGCGTTCAAGCGGTTGTTTTTGCCCTCCGTCATGGTTTAGTCTAAAGCGTGGAAAAGAGTCACCTATGTTTCGTAACCTATTTCGTAAAACACCCCTGGCATGGTTTCAGCTAAAACGGGAAAAAACCCGTCTTGCGGTGGCTTTAGCGGGAATTGCCTTCGCCGATATTCTGATGTTCTTTCAACTGGGGTTGCTGGATGCGCTGTTTGAGTCTGTCGTAAAACCCTACACCTCGCTGCAAGGGGATTTATTTCTAATTAATCCGTTGTTTGAGAGCCTAAATGTGGTCAGAAGCTTTCCTAGAAAGCAACTCTATCAGGCAGCAGGAGCTAAAGAAGTTGAATCGATCAACTATCTCTATGTGGGTCAGGGCGAGTGGCGCAATGCTCAAACCCGAACGAATCAGCCCACAATGGTTTTTGCTATTAATCCCCATAACTCAGCAATCACGCTGCCAGATGTACAAGCACACCAGAATGAACTGAAGTTGCTGAACCGAATGCTCTACGATCGCGCGGGTGCGGAACAGTTTTTTGGCAATGTAGTTGAAGAACTTCAGCAGTCTGGCTCGGTACCAATTCAATTTAATAACTTTCAAGTCGAGGTAGTTGGAACGTTTGTCATGGGAGCATCATTCGCTGCCAATGGGAATGTCATTACGAGTCATTCAACTTTCCTCCGGCTCTTTCCAGCCCGCAAGCCCAATGAAATTGATATTGGAGCCATCCAGTTGAAACCGGGCACCGATGTTAAGCAAGTTCAAGCCGCGATGCAATCGGAGCTTAAAAGCGTGCTGATCCTGACGCATGAAGAGTTCATTCAACACGAAAAGAAATACTGGGAAACCACCAGCCCGATCGGAATTTTGTTTGGCTTTGGCGCAGTCATTGGTTTTATCGTTGGCACCATTATCGTCTATCAAATTCTCTATTCCGATGTATCAGACCATCTGCCAGAATATGCCACGTTGAAAGCAATGGGCTACAGCGACGGTTACTTGGTTGGCGTACTCATCCAGGAAGCGCTGATTATGGCAGTTCTAGGATTCATTCCAGGATTTGTCATTTCGATCGGGCTGTATTCCGTCGCTGCAGCTGCAACTTTTCTACCGATTGGTATGACAATCAGCCGCGCGCTACTTGTGTTGACGTTAACGATTGTCATGTGTGCAGCATCAGGAGGAATTGCAATGCGTAAACTGCAATCTGCTGATCCGGCTGATATTTTCTAGTTCTTACCTGGTGTAATCAGATGCCATCTTTGCTTGCTTATCTTGTTGCGATCGCGGCATTAGACAGCCTCAACCCCACTACTACAGCAATCCAAATTTATCTGCTCAGTACGCCTAAGCCAGTTCCTCGCTCAGTTTCATTCATTGCGGGAGTGTTTATCACCTATTGGATAGCTGGATTGGCAGTGACACTTGGAGCAAGTCAGTTGACCATCAATTTACCAGGTCTGCCACCTTTACTGATGTACACGTTGCAACTGATCATTGGCATCGTTCTACTCTTGGTAGGTTGGAACCTTAACAAGTTTGCTGGTGATTCCCAAGAAGCTAAACGCCCTGCTCAATTAACGATCGCTCAAACCTTTCTATTTGGCAGCGCTGCAACGCTTTGGGACTTCCCGACAGCGTTGCCTTACCTGGCAGCGATCGAGCGAATTGTGCGATCGCAGTTTGATCTCTTCACCACAATGGGTATTCTAGCAATCTACAACATAATCTTCGTTCTACCGCTGATTGTGCTATTGGGACTCTATATCTATCTAGGCGAACACAGCACTAGTTTAATGCATAGGTTTAACCGATCAATTCAGAAGTGGGGACCCAGAATATTACGAGTTTTGCTGATTGGATTAGGTATCCTCCTAATTGCAGACTGTATTGCTTTTGCTCTAGGTCATCCAATTTTTTGATTGCTTACTCACATACAAGAACAAATGCAATGATTCAAACTTGGCAGTCAGATCAATCTCACTCAACAGCAGCAGAACCAGTTATTTCTGCTCGGCAGCTTAATCACTACTTTGGCAGTGGCGAACTCCGCAAACAAGCCTTATTTGACATCAATTTAGATATTTACGCAGGCGAAATCATTATCATGACGGGTCCCTCTGGCTCTGGCAAAACTACCCTGCTAACGCTAATGGGCGGATTGCGATCGGCTCAAGAAGGCAGCCTCAAGATTCTCGGTCAAGAATTACATGATGCCAGCAAACAACAATTGACTCAACTTCGTTGCAACATTGGCTATATTTTTCAGGCACATAATCTATTGACCTTTCTGACTGCCAAACAAAATGTGCGGATGTCCCTAGAACTGCATGAGGAAATGTTCGATCGCGACATTGATGGAATGAGCGTTGCCATGCTGAACGCAGTAGGGCTGCAACAACGGGTAGACTATTATGCCGATAGCCTGTCGGGCGGGCAAAAACAGCGAGTCGCGATCGCCCGTGCCTTAGTGAGTCAACCCAAGATCGTTTTAGCTGATGAACCGACAGCAGCACTTGATAAAAAGTCAGGTCGCGATGCTGTAGAGATTATGCAAAAACTTGCTAAAGAACAGGGCTGCACCATCTTATTAGTTACACACGACAACCGTATTTTAGACATCGCCGATCGCATTGTCTACATGGAAGATGGCCGCTTGGCAGATAATCCGGAGACTATGATCGCGGACTAGAATCTACCTTGCTAAGATGGTTTGTGGTGGATTGTTACAAATCAGTTCAGATGTTTGAATGTACCAAACTAACTGAATGAGTCAATGTGATGTATCAAAAATCTAGTCCATGCTTCCAGCTAAAATATCCCTGCATTAGGGACGAATTGCTCAGAGTACTTCAGCAGATAGTAGATGCAGAAGCTCAACGCCAGGATTGGGTCAGGCAGAACGCGTTACCTCGATCGGATACTAATCGCTTGAGCGCATTACTTCAGTTTGTCTACATCAGCGCGAGTCTAGCTACAGAGCCTCATTTCACAATCGGTCTTTTCCTCAAAAATGTTGACGAGATGCGTTCAGTGTGGGCTGTTTTTGATGCAGTTGAGCAAGTTTTTCAGACCGTAGGCATTGATGCTACTTGTGAAATTTACCTCACCTGCTCTGAGTGGTCAAAGCTTGTACAGGCAAACGATCGTGCTTTGCAAATTTGCAGAAGAAGCGCAAATTTTCTGAGTTAGTCGGTCGATCTCAAACATCTGCTAACGCTTAATTCCAGTGCTATTTGATCGGCATTTCACATCCCATCAAGTAGGGCATTTTTCCAATACTAGAGTTTTATGATGTCTTGTCATCAATGGCGTAAATTTTGGTTGGGTTCTGGTGTCACTCGCTCCAGAAAACGCTCTAGATCGTGGAGTTCATTGATCAGTGAGTGCGGACAGTTATTTGGAATCGGCTGTCTTTCTGCCCTGCTGCACCCCACTGCAACCGTTGCAGCTGAGGAGGTTTCTTTGGTTTATGGCCTGTTGGAGTTCTCCATCTCCGTGCCATCTCTAGAGAGATTCGCACGAGAAGGCACTGTTGATAGCGAACTAGCGGTCTACGCCGAGTATGCTAAACCTGAAGAAATGGCAGAATTTCGGCAGATCCTCAACGATCGCCTTAATTTGGGTGTAGTACCTGTCTCTCAATTTCTCTATTCTTCCTTTGGGGAAACCTGCTTGAGATTTTTGGGTAACTTGATTCAAACCGAGGCACATCAAAATGGCTTCTATGCGCTCCGAGCCTCGCTGATTTTGGCAGCAGCAGATCCCGAGGGACTTACACTGCTCACTGTTCTGAAGAAGTTTCCCACGCGAACCATGCGAATCAACTCAGAATTTGCCCTTGAGCTGGTTCGCGGCTTTACAGACTTGCATCACCAGACGCAGCAAGCCACCACATTGATAGAGCAACAATTTAATGCTGAAGCAAAAACTGGGCCTGCAATCAATCCTGATCAAGTCCCTAGGTTGGATCAGCCAGGTGATTGGAAATGGACACAAGAAACTCTGACCCTTGATGATCGTCGCCGTCAACGCCAATTTACTGTTGCTCTCTATCGCCCTCAACGTCCAGGTTTAGTTTCAACACTCATCATCTCTCCTGGGCTGGGGGCGAGTCGATCGAGCTTTGCTGAATTGGCTCAACATCTTGCGTCTCACGGTTTTGCGGTTGTTGTGATGAACCATCCCGGTAGTAATCAGCAACAATTAGAAGCTTTACTGGCAGGTAGAGCCAGAGAAGTGGTTCAAGCCTCTGAATTTATTGATCGCCCTCTAGATGTGAGCTACTTGCTGGATGAGCTACAGCGTCGCACTCAAACGCCTGCCTCTGAGCAGGGAACGCTGAATTTACAAAGCGTAGGAATAATTGGACACTCATTTGGAGGATACACTGCGCTGGCGCTGGCAGGCGCAACGTTCGATTTAGCATCTCTGCGGCAGGAGTGCGAGTCGAATCAAATTAATCTCAACGTTGGTAACATCTCACTGCTACTCCAGTGTTCAGCCAGCGGTCTACCTCCTCACACCGTAAATCGTTTACACGATCCACGAGTACAGGCAGTTGTTGCACTGAATCCGATCGGTAGCCGGATTTTTGGACCGCAAGGGATGAGCCAACTCCAGGTGCCAGTCATGCTGATTGGCGGCAGTGAAGACGCGATCGCTCCGGCACTATTGGAACAGATTTGCCCCTTCACCTGGCTGACCACCCCTAATCAGTATTTAGTTCTGATTCAGAAGGGCACTCACACCTATGCCAGCGCGATCACCAACCGAAATGATCTATTCAATGTATCTGGGTTGGCAAGCCCTGATCCGGCTCTGGCTCATCGCTATCTCAACACGATGACCCTTGCCTTTGCAAAAGAATATCTGGCAGCTACATCTGTCTCTGCTTCCTTTTTACAAGCATCCTACGTTCGATCGATTAGCCAATCTCCGCTTCCTCTCAAGCTAGTGCGCTCGTTGAGCGAGCCTGAGATTGCTCAGGCGATGACTCAACTGTGTCCAAGTCTAGCCGTTGCTCAAAATCCCTAAGCCTCTGGTGGCAGTGAAACGTTCTTACTTGTGACGCATGGTGACCACCTTTTGAATATAGTCAGCCTTTGATCTTATAAAAACGGATTAGAAAACTCATGATTTCCTACCAAAAACTACCCCAATGGCTCAAAATCAGCTTGGCATTCCCCTTGATTTTTCTCAATGCGTGGTTAATTGCTACGCTTTGCCAGTCCTTGCAGCCTCTTTCCAGCATCGTCCTTGCAGCGAGTTTAGTTGCATTTTTACTCGATTATCCCATCAGTTTTTTGGAGCGGCGAGGACTTCAACGAATTTGGGCAATTGGGTTAGTTCTACTGTTGGCACTTGTGTTAGCCAGTGTGCTGAGTTTGGGACTGTTGCCGATCGTATTTCAACAATTGCAGGAATTCGGCAGTCGCCTACCTGCATGGTTTGAAGAGGCACAGCGGCAGCTTCCCAATTTCAGTGAGATTGCAATCTTACAAAAGAGTCCCATCGATCTCAATAGTTTGACGACAGAGTTAACGAATCAACTTTCTAGAACTCTCCAGTCAGCCTCAAGTCAGGTGATCGATCTGGCTTTCAATACGATTAATAGCGCTCTGGAGCTACTCTTAATCCTGGTGCTAACCCTCTTTCTGGTTTTCAATGGCAAGCCGTTATGGACAGGTTTACTCACCTGGCTGCCTGCTCCCTGGAATGATCGGGTTGAAACCGCTCTGCGACAAAGTTTTCAGGGGTATTTTGCTGGTCAAGCCACAATCGCTACAATTCAAAGCATTGTTCTGATGACAGTGTTTTTGCTGCTCCAAATTCCGTTCGGACTGTTATTTGGCTTAACAATTGGGCTTGCCAGTCTCATTCCTTTTGGTGGCAGCCTCAGCATTGCTCTGATTAGTTCGCTGCTGGCGCTGCAAAACATTTGGCTCGGAGTCAAGATTTTGCTGGTTGCAATTCTGGTGGGTCAGATTAACGAAAATGTGATTGCACCTCGATTAATTGGCAGCATGACTGGACTCAATCCAGCGATCGTGTTCATTTCCTTGCTGATGGGAGCCAAACTTGGGGGAGTATTAGGACTACTTCTGGTGGTTCCGATTGCAGGGTTCATCAAGCGCATGACTGATAGTCTAAAAGTGGCTAGCGGAGAGGTATAGCTGTCGCCAGTTTGCTTAGAACATCTGTCTGAAAGTCTTCCACTTTGTTTTCACTTGCCCAGCGATCGCTAAACGGGCGATCGAAAAAAATTCTGAGCCACGGTGTTATATGCAACCCTCGAATTCTTTAATTGCTTTAGGCATTGGTACAGTAGTTGTCGTGTGTGCATCCGCTCCCATGCAAGCTGCACCGCTTGTCATCCGTCAGACTAGCTCTGATTCCATCCGCATCGGAGATAAGAAGCTTGATGCTTTAGAATCTTCTCCCAACGCGATCGCGTCAGATACAGCGGCAAAGACTGATCCTCAAGAACAGCCTGAGAATATAGATGCTCCAAAGTCTTCCCAATCCACATCTTTGACTCAATCCGGCTCTAACCTTACTCAATCCAGCTCTAAGAAGTTAGAGTCAGCCATCCAATCGCTAGACTCATCTTCAAAAGAGCCATCAGGGCAAATTAGCCAATCTTCTGGTGAGGTCACCCCTTCCGAGAGTGTGTCTCCAGAGAGCGTGTCTCCAGAGATTAGCCCTTCAGATGT
>JAHHHD010000019.1 GCA_019359505.1 Drouetiella hepatica Uher 2000/2452
TATCAATTTCCGTATATACAAATAACTTATAATAAGGATATACTTGACATTTAATATGCATCAATATAGTTTCAGAAACTATATTGATGCATATTAAATGTCAAGTATATCCTTATTATAAGTTATTTGTATATACGGAAATTGATAAGGACTATGTATGGCACCGTTTCACTCCTCAACTATGCGATCGCCTGTGTAATCTGTGAAAGCCTTGTATATCAATAGTTGTGGCGTTTACTGGGTTTATCCATATCAGAAATTGTATATACATCTATATTTGTATTCATATCAATGATAGGCATATCTATATCAGGATTGTATATACATGACACATCTATATCAGAACTGCTTATCCTTATTTGTATTTTTGTTGGGCGACTGATAGAGATATAAGAGATTTATATCGGTCGAATTATCAAGGTTTTAGCCTAAAGCTATGTACTTAGAGCTTTCCACGGTTTGAATGTATATGTGTATCTTTACTAAATAGTTTAGATAGTGATTGCAATTTGATATAGATAACACTATGATATAGATGTGGATAAGTTGATACGTTTCAAGTTCTTCTTCGGCTCACCTCCAGCGGCTCTCGCTTCACTAGCCGATCATCCTTTCATCAATGGAGTTTCAAACCATGACCGCTCAAGACTTCCTAACTGCTCTCTCGATCTCGACTTTGATTTTCTCTGTTCTCAACTTTGGTTTATTGTTCGTCATCGGCATGGCTGACCGTTCACGGCTCCTCAGCCAGACGGCTAAGCTTCCTCATTCACCTACGCCCACTATCGCCCTTCCTGCTCTTATCCTGCCTTCCATATCGGTAAATCAAGCAGACCAAAACCTAGATTCTCAGCTAAGACAGATTGCACAGCTCGATCAGGTAGCAACTGATTCACGCTTAACCGCTATCGCTCTTCGCTCTACAGCAAAGAAGAGCCGCAAGACAACAACTAAGGCTAAGACCCTCAACAAAACCTCTACAGCCTCTCTATAGACCAACTCAGTCAAAAAGCACCCATCTGTCAGTGATCTACGAAACCTCTGCTCAACACATCAGATCGCATGGCGTGACGCCAACGGCAAAAATCAATACCTGACTAAGGCTCAAATGCTCTCAGCTCTTTCGCAAAAAGGAGTAAGAGTCTAACAGCACCCTACGCCTGTCTGCTAGGAGCGGGCAGGCAGAAATAGAAACTGTTATCAGGGATAAGACAAATCTCAGACAAACAACTATAGGACTCTCAACTCATGGCTAGACCTGTTTACGAAATCATCTATTCCAAGCTTCAGAAAGTTTTAGGAGACCTCTCTCAGCTACCTGACTCTATGAAGCTTGAAGCTCCTGGCTTTATGGATCTAAGTATGAACGTTCTGGAGAGAGAATCTGACCATATCAGAATTGCACTCTCTCACTACTACTCGCAAAACGGGGATCTAGTTCCTGATCCAGATATGGAAATTCGCATTTTTCCAGAGTCGGAAATGGCAGAAGCTATGACATATCAAGACTCTTACAGCTATCAGGAAGTCTATCCTACACCTCAAACCGTTAGCCCTCGACTAAAGGTTGAACTAAACCGTTTTCTTAACCAGTGGCTTACAAACATCATTGACCAGAAGCACAAGCCAGTACAAAGCAAGTCTCATACTGCCTAACCCTCATATATCACTCTAGGGAAGGAAAATTATCTTATGTACTGTGCAATTCCTGTATCAACCTAACTGATTAACATAACTCATTAGTCTCTAAAAGCCTTGCGTAAAGGGACTTTCAAGAATCCTAATATCGTCCATTTTATGTCTAATAAGTATCATCTAGTTGACAATTTATCGTTCACAGACCATTCGCAGTAAGTCAGGAGTGTTAAGGAAAGATTGGGAATACTAAATTACCATCTAAATGATGATAAATAGATGTAAAATGGATGATTCTATAACTGCTGAAAGCTATGTAGGATAGGCTTTTAAGCTGTTATGACGAGCATACTTAAATAGTGCTCTTATAGATAATTTTTACAGCATAACTTGTTTTTCTTTTTCTAGAGTGATTAATGAGGGCTAAGATGCAAAACTCTATTTTTGACCTATCACAAGATGAAATAGAGGCATTCTCTGAGCCGATCGCCTTAAAGCCTCTCTTGAGCTTTAAGGCGATCGCTCATAGCGACCTTAACTGCTGGACAACTGAAGCTGCCAAAATCTGCTCTCTAAAAGAGCTACAGACGCTCTATCGTATAATCGGCATTCCTCGCAGTGGGAACCTCAACAAGGTTCTCTTTCGCCCGGTCATCGGTCGAATCGGCGGAGATGCTCTATCGGCTCAGACAGTTCGACCGAAACCCAGACAAGGATCACACAGTCCAGCAGGTTCAGTTCTTGGCTCAAGCCTACAGCGGCGAAGAGCTAAAGACATTCTGCAAGATTGCGGGTATCTATGCTCCATCCACTAAGTACGGAATGGCAGCAGCACTGATCAAATTCAGAAGAGCTGCTAGAAGAAGAGGAATGGAGTTTATCGCACAAGCTCAAAAATAACCACGAAAGAACAGACAGCTTAGGCTTTTCTAAAGACACCTCAACCCCATACCTGGCAAGCCAAGTATCTGTCCATAGACCTAATGCAAAAGTAAAAGAGTAGATTTCAACCAAAAACACTGCCCTAAAAGGTCTTAGAAAAGAATCTCAAACTCATTAACACTGCTTCTAAGAAGAGAAAAACAAGGCTACAAGCCAGTATTATCAACGGTTTACGTGAATTACACAATTTGATAATTGTGTAATTCATTAATTGTGTAATTAACATATTGCATAATTCAATAATTGTGTAATGATTAAATGATGTAATTGTTAAATAATGTAATGATGCAATTTAATCATTATGTAATGATGTAATTTAATAATTACATCATTTGTAAATTACATCATTCAGGATTTTATGCTAATAATCTCTGCTATGTCTCTGTCCGGTGGACAAGGAAAAAGCAGCACAATTTTATTTACGGCTAAAATGCTTGCCGAAGCTGGTTACACAGTTTTAGCAGTAGATGCAGATCCACAAGGCAATTTATCTACGTTTTTACAGCATGACTTACAGCCGAACGAGCCAACCTTGCTTGAAGTTGTGAAAGGCTCCGTAGCTTTGGAAGACGGCATTTATCCCGTAAAGGACTACGATCGCTTGTTCCTCATCCCTGCTGACGATGCCTTAGAAGGGTTGCAAGACTACCTCAGCACTAGCGGAATAGGGGCTTTGATGATGAAGCAGCGGCTAGAGCCAGCCAAGGGCAATTTTGATATTTGCCTAATAGACCCTCCTCCTCAGAGATTCCAGCTAAGTCGCTCAGTTATAGGAGCATCAGAGCAAATCATCATTCCAGTAGAGCTAAATGTTAAGGGCTTTGGAAGCTTAATCAGAACTACTGCCGCAATTCAAGAATTCATTGAATTCAAAATTTGCCATCCTGAAATTCTAGGGGTGCTGCCCTTTAGAGATCGTTGGACTGGACTAAACAGGACTATTGAATGTGAGACATGGTTAAACCATATGCAAGGAGAGATAGCGCCTGAATTGTTTCTACCCTCTTTGCGAGAATCGACAAAAGTAGTACGGGCGATCAGTTCAGGTTTGCCTCTATCGGCTCTGACTTCACCAGAAGACAAATACCCGTTAGATGAGCCATTCAAGGAATTGCTAAAAAGAGTGACAAGTAAGATGGAGAAACATTCTAATGTCTGACGCCAGTAAAGACATGGTAGATCGCATCAAGAATCGTGCGGGAAGGGCAACCGTCCCAGAGCGTAATATGTCACTTGTTGAAATCTCTCCGAGTAAACCAGAAGCCCCTAACACACCAAGCTCTCTCCCTTCTAGTTCTGAACTAAAAGGGCTTCCTGAAGTTGGATCAAGGAGGCAGATTAGACTGGAAACCGTGTTAGATTCTGAAATTGAAGATTTTTGCAAGCGGAATAAAATAACGATGGAAACCTACTTTGAAGCACTTCACCTTGTCTGTAAAGGCAATGCCGGACTGGTTGAAGAAGCTATAAAGGAGGCTAAGGAGAGACTTTTAGCTAGGAAAAAAGCGGGTAGAATCAGACGTTTACAGACCCAGATAAAACAAGAATTCACTGAGTGATTTGTAAATTACATCATTTATGAATTACACAATTTGATAATGATGTAATTTACAAATTGTGTAATTCATAAATAAATCAGTTTATTGTTTCTAGTTTATGGTTTATTGTTCTGTCGAGCCTTTTAATTTTTCAGACTGAACTTACTTCAGTCTGAATTTTTTATGAGTCACTATGAAAAAGCAAAGTCAAACTATTCCAATACTTATCGAAGTTTTTTCTGTTGACTCAGAGAGTCAGAATAGACTGGATCTGTTCATCTGCAATACTATCAATTTCAGTCCTAAAGACGATCTGGGAAGTATGGAGTATCCTGTCTTCACATTATCAACTAAGCGAAAATACAATGTCAGACGATATGAGAGAAATGGAACTTTTATTGAGATAACTCCAAGTGTATTAGGTCATGCAACTATTTTTGATAATGATATTTTAATTTATTGCATAAGCCAGCTAGTTGCAGGTCTAAATGCAGGTCGACAAATTGGAAGAACTGTAAGGTTTCCGGCTTTTAATTTTTTTGCTAACACTCATCGAGATGCAGGCGGTAAGGAATATTCTCTATTAGCCCAATCACTTGTGCGATTGAGAGGTACAACCATAACTTCAAATTTAACCACTGAAGATCCCATCACAAAAGAAGTTACCAAACTTGTTGGAGCAGGGTTAATTGAAAATTTTACAATCTATAAAAAATCAGCAGAAACAGAGGAAATAGGTACAGTCGAAATTACTCTATCTAAATGGCTCTATAACGCCGTACAAGCCAAAGAGGTTTTAACCCTTGATCAGAAATATTTTGAGTTACGGAAAGCCTTAGAACGTCGGATATACCTTTTAGTGCGTAAGCATTGCGGAAATCAACCAAGCTGGAAAATTAGCCTTAAGCTGTTACTGGAAAAAAGTGGTTCTGAATCGGAAAGAAGAGAGTTTAGAAGAATGATAAAATTTATTTGCGATAGTGACACTCTTCCAGGCTACAAAATGAACTATGTTGAGACAGAAGACTTTGTTTTATTTCAAAATAGAATTAATAAAGAAACTGTAAAAGATGCAATCACACAACTCGTTCTAAACCTAAAATAGAATCTTGTTTTATAAATTTTTTTAGGGCTTCAAATATCCAAAAAACAACATCAAATTTAGAAGGTCTACCTGTGAATCACTACGGGATATCACACACGCTTACCTGTGAATCACCACGGGATATCACACACACACCCGCACGGGATATCACACACACCTCTTATTTTATTAATTAGTTAATTCAAATAGTTACGCCCTCTTTTTTTTGCTTAACTACGTGCGCGCGTTTCTTAACTTCTTTTATAAATCTTTAACACGATCGCCTGTGGATAACTCTTCACTTCACCAAACCCAAAAAAGTGCTGTGGTTGACCCGGAGTGACTTCGTAACTTCACCCACGGTCTTTGGCTTTTAAGGTGGGGAAATAGAACTAGATAAGCTTTGGTTAGCTCCAATCTTCCCCTTAGACCATCCTCTAGCAGGCACCTATGGGGCTAAAGCACAACTTTATACTCCAACCCATACAATCCTACGCCTTAGCTAAATAACGTAGCTTAAAAAGGATTTTACGAGGTCGGCTAAACCTAGTTTTCCAGATCTTCCCTTTCTACTCTCTGAGTGGCTCACTACCTCAGCATCTTTCAGTACGGTGCTTTAGCGTCTCCTCTCTGTGACTATTTCGAGACTTTTTACCTTAGTCCATACAGATCCATGTTAATTCCTTAAACTCTCAACTATGGGGCAACTAGACGGCTCTGAGCATAAATCAAAAGATGAATCTCTTTCCACTAAAAACTTACAGACTTCGAGCGACACAAAATCACCTCAATAAAACACCAACTGAATCATTGAAAAAACTCAATAAATAAACTATGTTTCCAGAAATGCTGTTTTGAAGTGACTAAAGGAGTATGTACACGAAACCCAAACTAATTTCATTCAGGATGGAAGGCAGAGAACTCACAAAGCTAACTAATCGAGCTGCTGAGTTTGGAATAAGCCCTGCTGTTTTTGCTAAAAAGCTTGTCAGCGATAATCTTGAAAGGAAAACGGATGAAGAGCTAACAGAGCAGTTTGAGCTGTTGCAAAGCAAGATTGAGGCTTCAAATGAACGGGTTCTCTCCTACATCAAAGAAGTCTTCTATGTGCTAAGCGATATTCCACGAGAAGAGCTTGATAAAATACTCACCCCAGATACCCTTACTTCAGCAACAGATGATTAATTTTTTCAAATACTTAGATGTTGACAATCTCTGCCGTTGGTGGTGGCAAATGGAAATACTTCCTCTCGATCGCTAAAGAAGAGCTTCTCAGCGAGGAAGAGATAGAAGGGTACTGGCTTGGGGCTGGGGCTGAGAAGATTGGGCTTAAAGGAAACGTCAAAAAGCAGCATTTTAAGAACGTTTTTGAGGGGTTTGCACCCAGAAACAAGCAAATAAAGCTTGTTAGGAATGCAGGTGGTGCTGACAGACAGGGCGGCTGGGACTTAGTTTTCTCTGCTCCAAAATCGGTAAGCGTTGCCTTTAGTCAGCTCTCAGATAAAGTGCCAGAAAAAAAGACAATTCTTGAGATCCATCACAGAGCTTTAGAGAAGGGAATTGATTTTCTAACTGAGCAGACCTACACAAGACGTTTTGAAACTGGGGTAGGGAAAAGCGAGGAAAGAGCGGGACTTGTCATTGCTGCCTTTACTCACCAAACCTCAAGACTCAATGACCCACTACTTCACACCCATGCCCTCTTTATCAATCTTTGCTCACGCGCGGATGGCTCTACAGGCTCAATTAACAGCCGTCAACTGTATGTACTCCAAAAAGAAGCCGGAACGTTATACAGGGCAGAATTAGCCCTCGGGCTAGAGCATCATTTAGGGCTTCGCCTGCACCGTAAAGAGAGCTGGTTTGAGATTGACGGTATCCCGGATGAAGCCATAGATTTCTTCTCAAAGCGTCGAAATGAGATAGAAGCACGGCTTAATAAGCTTGGCTTTCACTCAGCTCAGGCTAAAGAGTACGCAAACTTTGATACTCGGAAAGCCAAGGGATACAAGAGCAGGCATGAGCTTTTCTTGGACTGGCAGGAACAGGGAAAGGCTTTAGGACTCTCAGAAGGGCTTATTCTTGACCTGTTTGGGAAAGAGCAGATCAGACGCGATCGCACTGAACAAATTCAAATCGTTGTGGATGAGGTCTCTAAGCGTCTGGCTCAGAGCAATAAACCGTTCACTAACCGGGATGTTTATCGCCTGGTCGCAGAAGAGTCACAATGCAGAGGGGTAGGGCTTGAACTTGCCTGCTCGATCGCTAAAGGCTATCTGGCTTCTGATGATGTCCAGATGATAAAAGAATTCCAGAAGAGCCAACTTTACGAGAGTAAGCGTCAAGAGCCTCTAATCCAAGCATCTCAAAATATTGATACGGATAGGGATAGAGATTACATCTCACATCGACCCATCATAGAAATTCCAAGGGCTTCAAACATGGGTCAAATCGAGCATACTCTTATCATTCAACGGTAGGAGATATGCTGGAATGGAAAAATAAGGATGCTTTTCAGATTACGGTTTTAGCTCTTACAGGGTTTGTAAGCCTTGCTGCAATTGGAATCTTTGAGAAGCTAAAGCTTAGCATTCATAGTCTTTTTAGCCTCAATGAGCAGAGCCTATCACATACTTTTCTAGGGTGGCACTGGATTCTTGAAAGAGCCTGTCTAGTCGCTTACCTCTTCTCAATCCTGATTTATCAGACTAAATATTTTGAGAATATCCAGAAATCAAGCTCTGGAGAAGCTTTTAGGCGGCAACAAAGAATTTATGAATTTGGCTGGTTTGTCCTATTTGCCGTTCTGCCGATCGTTGCTTTTCCAATCTGCATATCCACACTCAAAAGTGTGCTGCGTCCTGAGTCTGCCTATACGCTTACTTGCCTTATCTGTGCTGGATTTTCGCTCCTGCTGACCTTCAACGAAAGGAAGAGGAAATCTACAACGATCCGAGGTGAGGAGCTGTTAACGCATGAGGAAGCAATCGCAATTAGTGAAACCATAACTGAGAATTCCGATCGCGCCTTTTACTGGGGTGGTCTCTGGCTCCCTATTGAAGACTCCTCAAAGCATATGCTGATAATTGGTGAACCTGGCTCAGGGAAAAGCAAAACGCTTTCTCTCTTCATGGAAACGGTTCTACCTCATATCGGGCATGGACTAGACCAGAGAGCTATCATCTACGATCCGAAGCGGAATACCCGATCACTTCTAGCAGGTATGGAACTAGAAGCAAATATAAAAATACTCGACCCTTTCGATAAACGGTCTACAGCATGGAATCTAGCTGCTGATGTAGATGAGCCAGACATCGCTCGAACTGTTGCTGAAGCCCTAATTCCAGAGGAGGGGAACGCTTCTCAACCGTATTTTAGAGATACTGCGGCTGTAATCGTTTGTGCGGTGATGCAGGCTCTTCACATCAGAAAACCCTACGCCTGGACGCTTCGAGATTTAGTGCTAGTGATGCGAAGCGGTGAGACAATCACAAAACTTGTCTCAAGTGTGCCTGAAACGAAACACTATGTAGACCAACATTGTAATCAAGTGGGGCAGGCTTTTCAAAGTGTTCTCTCAACTGCTGCCGGGAAAATTGACTGGCTCACCTCTGTTGCTGCCCTGTGGGATAAGGCAGAAGAAAAAATTAGCCTGCGCGACTGGGTTTCTAATCAGGAATCCATACTCCTTCTGGGAAGTGACAATCTGAGAGTGGTGGCGATGTCACAACTGAACCGGATGATACTAACTTACTTAACCCTTGCAGTGCTTGATCTGCCAGATAACGACGATCGGCGGGTCTGGTTTCTCCTTGATGAGTTCACATCTCTTGGCAAAATCAAAAAGGTGCAAGACCTACTCTACAAGGGCAGAAGCAAGGGGGCTTCTGTCGTCATCGCTTTTCAAGAAGTCGCTCAGCTCATTGAACACTATGGCAGAGAAGGTCAGCGAATCATCACGGCAAACACAGCAAACAAGGTTTTCTTAAGATCCTCTGACCCTGAAACCCAGAAATGGGAACAAACATTTTTTGGAATCCAGGAAAAGTATGAGGAAAGCCATAGTAAAAATGCGTCCCTGCTTGGCACAAGAGCATCTTTTGGAAAAAGTGAAGCTATTCGAGAGCGATCGCTTGTGCTGGCTTCAGAATTTGGCTCACTTAATCTTGCAAGTCGAGCTAAGGGGATTTCAGGCTTTGCTAAAAATCCGTCGATCGGTAGCTACAGGTTCAACATAGCGGGTCATACCGTTGATAAGGTTTCTCGCCCTGATCCTGAGATTCCTAACTTTTTGGAGAAAGATGCTAAAAGTAGGAAAATTAGAACATTTGATCAAGAGGAAGAAGCCACAATTTACGGAGTTAGCCTTGAAATCAATGAACCTAACTTAGAAGAGCAAAGCTACTCAAAAAAACGGAAACATAAAATTAGAGAGAGTATACAAAGAATGTTAAAAGACAATTAATCTTAAATTAATTTATAATTCATATCTCTGTATGCACTTCTTGGAATGCAACTTTTAGAGTAGTTGCGAGGGACGCAACTACTCAATCGAGCATCTGTTCTAATCATCTGAGCTTCCTTGGATTTGAAGTGCGCGTAAAGTCCACTCTTGCTAATCTAAATCTCCACCCTGTAAAGTTTGAATACAGAGTTCAAGTTTGCCTGAGGCATTCTTTATAATTTGAGCAACTATCCTTCGCCCATGAAAAATCACCTGTAGAGGTACTGGCGGCTCGATAAAATTTGCCCGAAATTGAATCATAGTCGGTTCCTGAAAAGACAGCCCCATCTTTTTGTAGAGGTAGACTGTGCTCGATCGTTCGGCTCAAGCTGATAGTAAACAGACTCCAGAATCTGATAAAAGCTACTTTGCCTCACCTCCTACTGTGTCACTGCCCAAAGGCGGTGGAGCAATTAAAGGGATGGGCGAGAAGTTTGCTGCTAATCCAGTCACTGGTACTGGCTCTATGTCAATCCCCATTGCCACCAGTCCCGGTCGCTCTGGGTTTGGACCGCAGTTGTCCCTGTCCTACGACTCTGGGGCAGGCAATGGAGTATTTGGGCTGGGCTGGAATCTTTCGCTACCGTCGATTACCCGCAAGACGGATAAGGGATTGCCGCGCTATTGGGATGGTGAAGAGTCGGATGTTTTCATTCTGTCGGGTGCGGAAGATCTGGTGCCTGTGCTGAAGGCTGATGGCACCGTCGATGAATTTGAGCGAGATGGCTACCACATTTGTCGGTATCGTCCTCGGATGGAGGGGTTGTTTGCTCGGATTGAACGGTGGACGAAGTTGGATTTGGGGGAGATTCACTGGCGATCAATCTCTAAGGACAACATCACGACCCTTTACGGGCAAACCGATAAAAGTCGCATTGCTGATCCCAGCGATCCCAATCATGTTTTTAGCTGGCTGATTTGCGAGAGCTACGACGATAAGGGAAATGCAATTTGTTACGGCTATAAATCAGAGGATACAAAAAAGTCAGTCGGGATTAATACAGCCCAGGCACACGAAGGGAACCGAACGCCGGAGAGTCGATCGGCAAATCGCTACTTGAAGCACATTCAATATGGAAATTTAAAGCCTCGACAACCCAATGAAGACCTGAGTCAACGAGAGGATTGGCTATTTGAAGTGGTGTTTGACTATGGGGAACACGATCTTGCAAACCCTATTTCCAAAGAACCAGAGCAATGGTCTACGGCGACTCTCCGCAATGACCCATTTTCCTCGTACCGATCGGGGTTTGAAGTTCGCACCTATCGCCTTTGTCAGCGGGTGTTGATGTTTCATCACTTTGAGGGTGAAGCCGGGGTGGGGAAAGATTGTTTGGTGCGATCGACGGACTTTAACTATTCCTACGAACAAAATCCAACCGATGTTCGCAATCCCATTTATTCGTTCCTGCTGTCGGCAACACAGACGGGCTACAAGCGTAATGGGAGCAGTTATATCCAGAAGTCTCTGCCACCGCTGGAGTTTACATATAGCGAAGCCAACGTTGATGAGACGGTGCGGGACGTTGAGCCTGCCAGTCTGGAAAATCTACCTCAGGGGTTGGATGGCACGCGCTATCAGTGGGTGGATTTGGATGGGGAAGGACTGTCGGGGATGTTGACGGAGCAGGGGAACGGGTGGTTTTACAAACGCAATCTTAGCCCGATCAATGCCGTTCAGGACAATGGCAAGACGCACGTTGAGGCACAGTTTGCTCCACTTGAACTTGTTACCAGTAAGCCTGCGAGTGGTTTGGCGAACGGTGCCCAGTTTTTGGATTTGGCAGGGGATGGGCAGCCCGATTTGGTGACGCTCAGAGGGGCGGTGCCAGGATTTTATGAACGGACTCAGGATGAAGGCTGGGAACCATTTATTGCTTTTAAGTCGCTGCCTGTGGTGGATTGGGATAACCCAAATCTGAAATTCATCGACCTGAATGGAGATGGGCACAGCGACATTTTGATTAGCGAGGATCATTGCTTTGTTTGGTATCCCTCTCTGGCAGAAGAGGGCTTTGCGGCTGCGGAGCGGGTGATTCAGCCCTGGGATGAGGAAAAGGGGCCGCGAGTGATTTTTGCCGATAGCACCCAGTCAATTCACCTGGCGGATATGTCGGGGGATGGACTGACGGATATTGTGCGGATACGGAATGGCGAAGTGTGCTACTGGCCTAACCTGGGCTATGGGCGGTTTGGGGCGAAGGTGACGATGGACAAGGCTCCCTGGTTCGATCACCCTGACATCTTTGACCAGCGGCGCATCCAGTTGGCAGATATTGATGGGTCGGGAACGACGGATATTCTGTACCTGAGTGAATCAGGAGTGCAGGTCTATTTCAACCAATCGGGGAATGGTTGGGCGGCGAAGCGAACGTTGAGTTACTTTCCAGCGATCGATAGTGTGGCATCCATAACGGCGATCGACCTGTTAGGCAATGGGACAGCTTGTCTGGTCTGGTCTTCGCCTCTGCCAGGGAATGGTCGCCGGGTGATGCGCTATATCGACCTGATGGGAGGGCAAAAGCCCCATTTGCTGATTAAGACGGTAAACAATCTGGGTACGGAAACGGTTGTGCAGTATGCGCCTTCCACCCGGTTCTACTTGCAAGACAAACTCGACGGAAAACCCTGGATTACGAAACTGCCGTTTCCCGTCCACTGTGTCGAGAAAGTTACCGTTACTGACAAATGGCGGAAGACGATTTTCTCCAGTACTTATTCTTATCACCACGGCTATTTCGATGGCATCGAACGCGAGTTTCGCGGGTTTGGTCGTGTGGAGCAGGTGGACAGCGAGTCCTATGGTGAATTTGCCAGTGGCAATGCCGCCAGCCCTTACATTACTAAAGACAAGACGCTCTACCAGCCGCCGGTTAAGACGGTTACTTGGTATCATACGGGCGCTTTTCTTGACCGCGAACAGATCCTCTCGCAGTTCAAACATGAGTATTTCTCTCTGGGAACTTTCAAGGAGAATGGTTTGCCGCAGCCGGACTTAGAAGCGGAAGCTCTTAGTGCGGAAGAGTGGCGCGAGGCGTTGCGGACCTGTAAGGGCATGATGCTCCGGCAGGAAGTGTATGAGTTGGATGTTGATGCGCTGGAGCTTGGCGAACACCGTCCGGTGAAATTGTTCTCCACCGCCTATCACAATTGCCACATTCGCCGCCTACAGGCGAAGGGACAGAACCAGCACGCGGTCTTCCTGGTGGCTGAAAGCGAGGCGATTACTTACCACTACGAATTGGATCTGACGCAGGACAAGCTGAATCCAGATCCGCGTATTGCCCACACGCTGAATCTTCAATTCGATGAGTATGCCAATGTCTTGCAATCGGTTGCGGTCGTCTATCCACGTCTCGGCAAGTTTGAGGACGATGCCAAGCTAGCCGATGGACTCACCGATGCGCTTGCCCTTATTAGCCAGGTGCAGCAGGAAACCCACATAGCCTACTCCGAGACGCGCTACACAGAGGATTTTGGCAACAAACCAGCGGACACGCTCGCAGCACTGGACAACCACCGCTTACGGGTGCCCTGTGAAGTGCTGACCTATGAGTTGACTGGCATCAAACCCAAGTCAGGCTTGCACTTTACGCTGCATGAATTGCAGGCTTTTCGACTCAGCCTAGTGCATCAGAAATCGGGCACGCTCGTACCGGACATTGCCTATCACCAGATCCCGAAACGGACGACTCCTGAGAAGCGACTGGTTGAACACATCCGGATGCTGTTCTTTAATGAAAACCTGGTCGATCCATTGCCATTTGGCGAACACGGTCGGCTGGGCTTGCCCTACGAAACCTACAAACTAGCGCTGACTGAGGCACTGCTCGATGCGGTATTTAAAGATGCCGCAGGGATCAGCAAGCTAGACCAAATTATAGATGTTGCCCCTTTAGATGGTACTACTACCGCCCGCGCCAAGCTGAACAAAGCTAACATCAGCGGCTACCTCAGCGGCGCGAAACTTGCCGCTCGAATCACTGGCGTTGATACCACTGGTCAATACTGGATTCGCTCTGGTATTGCTGGTTTTGCTAACTTTGCGGCGCAGCACTTTTATTTACCGGAACGCTACACCGATTCCTTTGATAACGTCACCACGCTGGAATACGACCTGCGCGATCTGTTCATCATGTCCAGCACTGACGCGATGAACAACACCACCCGCGTGACAAAATTCGACTTTCGGGTGCTGGCTCCGCGCGAGATTCAGGACATCAACAACAACCTATCCGAGGTGTACTTCGATGTGCTGGGGATGCCCACTCTGATGGCGGTGAAGGGTAAGGGCAATGAAGGCGACAACCTGATCGGTGTCACCGATGCACGGGCTAATCCGACAATAGCCGAACTGGCGAAATTTTTCAATCAACCCGATCTCGATCAGGCTCAGGCGAGCATTTGGCTAGGCAATGGAACCGCCCGCCACCTCTATTATTTTGGCGAAACCGAAGAGAAGCTTCCTAATGGCAAGATCGCGATCCGATGGGGGCAACATCCTGCCTGTGCCTGCGGCATTGTGCGCGAGCAGCACGTCAGCCAACTGGCACCAGGGGAGCAGAGTCCCTTGCAAGCGAGTTTCGAGTATTCGGATGGCATGGGCAGCGTGGTGGTGAAGAAAGTGCAGGCGGAACCGGAGAAAGCGGGGCAGCCGATCCGCTGGGTTGCTAGCGGTAAGACCATTCTCAACAACAAGGGGAAGCCAGTCAAACAGTACGAGCCGTATTTCAGTGCGCCTGCTGTGGGGCATAAGTATGAGGAACCGATCGAAGTCGGTGTCACCCCGATTATCTATTACGATGCGGCGGGTCGGACAGTACGCACCGAAATGCCCGATCGCAGTTTTAGCCGGGTGGAGTTTTCGCCCTGGCATGTCCGCACGTTTGACCCGAACGATACTGTAAAAAAGAGCCAGTGGTACACCGATCGCAACCCACCCAATCCTGACCAACCGCTACCGCGAAATCCCATCACTGGCGAATTTTTAGTCACGCCAGAGCAGCGGGCTGCTTGGCTTGCTGCCCAGCACGCCGACACCCCCGCCCTAACGATTCTAGATAGCCTGGGACGGGATGTGATTGCCATTGCTCACAACCGGGTCAAGGATGCTGCCGGGGTGCTGGAGGAGCGCCACCTGACTTTTACCAAGCTGGATGCTGAGGGCAAACCGATGTGGATTCGTGATGCCAGAAAGAATCTGGTAATGCAATACATCAGACCGTCGGTGCCGAACAATCAAGCTGCCGATCCTGTGGACGGATTTGTGCCCTGTTACGATGTCGCCGGGAATCTCCTGTTTCAGCACAGCATGGATGCCGGGGATCGCTGGATGCTCAACGATGCTGCTGGAAAACCGATGTGCGCCTGGGACAATCTTGGTCGGGCTTTTCGCACGGATTACGATGCCCTCCACCGCCCAATCGGTTCTTTCGTGAAGGGAGCTAATCCAGACGATCCAAACCAGATCGTCCAATTTGAGAAAGTGATTTATGGCGATACGCCTGGAAATGGCTTATCTGACGATCCCAAAAGCGCCAAAGGCGATCAGACCCGAAATTTAAACCTGCGCGGCAAGCCCTATCAACATTACGACACGGCAGGATTAGTCACCAGTCTGGGGCGCAATCCGGCAACTGACGCAGAGGAAGCCTTTGATTTCAAGGGCAATCCACTCCGCAGTACACGCCAACTGATCGAGAAGTATCAGGAAACGCCTAACTGGTCGCAGAAGCCAGCGCTGGAAGGGGAGATATTCAGCAGCACCCGCTACGATGCCCTGAATCGCCCGATTCAGATGGTCGCCCCGCACAGTAATGGAGTTAATACCAAGTTCAATGTCATCCGCCCTGGCTATAACGAAGCTAATCTGCTGGAACGGGTGGATGTGTGGTTGGAACAGACCGCCGAACCGACGACATTGCTGAAGCCAACCACCGCGAACCTGAAGGCGGTTACCAACATTGACTACGACGCTAAGGGGCAACGCCTCCGCATTGAATATAACGAGGCGAACCATCCCGTTATCACTAAAAATCATCCTATTGTCACTGAATATACCTACGATCGGGCAACGTTTCGCCTGAGCCGATTACTTAGTACGCGCCCCAACCATCCCGAAGCCGACAAACGCACGCTGCAAGACCTGTCCTACACCTACGATCCAGTGGGCAACATCACTGAGATCCGAGACAAGGCGCAGCAACGGGTGTTCTTCAACAACTCCCTGGTCGATCCGAGCAACACCTACACCTATGATGCGTTGTACCGCCTGGTGCAGGCTGAGGGACGGGAGCATGCGGTGCAAAACAACGTGCAGCGGGATGCCAAAAAATTTGAGCCTATCGAAGGCATTCCGTTTCCCAACAGCCCGGAAGCCTTGCAAAATTATACCGAGGCTTACCAATATGACCCGGTGGGCAATATTTTAGAATTCCGCCACACGGGCGGGGAAGTAGAACGCTGGGTGCGCAAATATCAATACGCCCTCGACAGCAATCAACTACTCGCCACCCGTCTGCCGGGGGAAGCCACCAATCTGCCGGACTATGCCGCTGTACCTGGTTATGGCGCACAGTACGCCTATGATGACCACGGCAATATGAAAGCGATGCCGCACCTGAAGGTGATGGAGTGGGACTTTAAGGATCAGTTACACCTGACGCAGCAGCAGGTGGTGAACAACGGCATTGGGGAAAAGACCTACTACGTCTATGACGCGGGTGGACAGCGGGTGCGGAAGGTAACGGAAATGCAGAACGGCAAGCGGAAGGACGAGCGGATTTATCTGGGTGGGTTTGAGGTATACCGCAAGTACAACGGCAACGGGCAGACGGTTGTGCTGGAACGGGAAACGCTGCACGTTATGGATGATAAGCAGCGGATTGCGTTGGTGGAGACGAAGACGGTTACTAACCCTGATGATAAATCTCCTACAAAGCTTATTCGGTTTCAATTAGGTAACCATCTCGGCTCGGCGGCGTTAGAGTTGGATGACAAGGCGCAGGTGATTTCTTATGAGGAGTATCACCCCTATGGCAGCACGGCTTATCATGCGGCACGCAATCTGACGGAGACGCCGAAGCGGTATCGGTATACGGGGAAGGAGCGGGACGAGGAGACGGGGTTTAGTTATCACGGAGCACGGTATTATGCGTCGTGGTTGGGGAGGTGGACAAGTTGTGATCCAGTCACTCACGTGAACTTGTTTGTTTACTGTGCTGGTAATCCCATTTCGTTACATGACCCGGATGGAGAAGATGAGCAACCACAAGAGATGTATCAGGCTCAGGTCACAGGTCAGGAGACTCAAGAACAGGTTCATAAGATGTTTGGTGCCCAAGGTATTTTCTTCAAGGGAAATGCAAGTTGGATCAAGACTGAGGGTGGCGGCTATTGGCATCTGCAGAATTGGCAGGTGAGTGCACGCGATACTGGCAGGACACTCAATATGCGCGCCGATACGACTGAGGGCAAGAGACCTGCCAATCCTGCTCCGACGAAGCCTGCAGGGTCATCGCCAAAGGAGAAAATCCAAGCAAAGCAACAACAGAGTTATGAGGTTGCGAAGACCGGCATGTGGGATATGGCAGTGGATATGGCGGTTGATGCTCTCACTATGCAGGAACCCCAACATCCCGGCTCCACTAGAGAACTCTTGTCCGATGCCGCAAAGCTAATAAAAAGTGGGAAGCCTGCCTCAACAGGAGACCCTGCAAGAGACCGAGAACTAAAGGAAGACTACGAAGGAGGCGGCATTGTCACTCAAACGGTCGTCCTGGGGCTTACTTTAACACCTGTGGGCGAGATCGGTGAGGGAGCTCAACTGGCGGCTAGCAAGCTTCCACGACCGTCGAATGGTCTAGGTATCGTTGCTCAGGATTTTACAAGTTCTTCCGAGGCGTGGGCGAATGGGTATAGGGCACTTAGTGAGCCAAGCGCACCCATCCTTGGTAACCCTCAGGTTACTAGTCCAGGACACGCGGAAACGATGGTCAAAGTTGCCGAAGACATGGCAAGGATCGAAGACGCCGAAGAGGTTTACATGCACAGCAGGTGGACGACGGCAGATCCGCAGGTAGCTAGTGGGAAGTTACCCGATAATATTTTGAAAAGTAAATCCGGCGGTTTGACGGCAGTAGAGGTTCCGTCACCGAGCGATCTCAGATCAGCCAAAACGTTCGGCTCACTCATTGCCCGAGTTCTCAAACCGATGCGAGGAATGGGACCCAAATCGGAAGGTCTATTCATTATTTTTCCTCCTAAAATCCCGTAAATCCTGATACAGTGCGATCTCCCGATCTTGTAGGGTGCATTAGCAGTCAGCGTAACGAATCAAATCCTCAAGAAATAACCAGACAAGGAGGGAATCAGGATTTACAGGATTTAAGGATTGGCAGGATTAAGAAATTGAGAGATTAGAGAATTGGAAACTGGGGAAATACATTATGCCGATCAACCTGGAAATCCACATCAGGATTTACAGAATTCAAGGATTTACAGAATTTGAAGAGTTGAATTCAAGAATAGAGTTGCCCATCTTGAAAAATCAAATCAAGATTTACGGGATTTAAGGCTTGACAGGATTAAGAGATTGGAAAATTAGACAATTAAAGAAATGGAGCAATAAATTATGCTAACGAAATCCGAAATCTTGAAAAATCAAATCAGGATTTACGGGATTTTAGGATTGACAGGATTAAGAAGAAAAATTGGAGAGAAATAACATATGTTGCTAAATTCAAAAATCCTGAAAATCCTCTAATCCTGAAAATCCTGATACTGATACGGACATGATCGGCAACGAACTCACCTACAAGATCATCGGCTGCGCCATGAAAGTACACAACAAAATGGGACCCGGATTTCAAGAAGTCATCTACCAACGCTGCCTCGCCATTGAGCTAGAGCGAGCGGGTCTATCCTTCGTACGCGAGCAAGAGCAGACCGTCTATTACGAAGGTATTGAGGTGGGGACACGCCGAGCCGATTTTGTCGTCGAAAATCAGGTTGTCGTGGAGTTGAAAGCGCTGGTGCAGTTAGAGGATGCACACCTGGCACAGGCGAAAAACTACACTGTCGCCTATGACTTTCCTTTAGGGTTGCTGATCAATTTTGGCGGGAAGAGTTTGGAGCATAAGTTGGTATTCAATAACCGTCAGGATCAGGATTCACAGAATTAGAGGATTTGCAGGATTCAGTAGATAGGCATTTATGCAAAATCCTGAAAATTCTAAAATCCTAAAAATCCTGATACAGACAAGCAAGAGGGCGATCGCAGTAGGTGTCAATAGGCGATTGAAGGCGATCGCACCTGAATTCCATAAATCATTGCCCCACTTTTAAGGATATTCCCAATGCCCCAAACTCTAATTCTTGGTTCCACTGGTCAGGACGTAACCCTACTTCAGTCCACACTGAATGCTCGTCCGCCAACCGATCTACCTTTGCTGCTGGTTGATGGCTCCTTTGGTCCTATCACGCTACAACGAGTCAAAGAATTTCAAAGCAATAACGGGTTACTGGTAGATGGTGAGGTTGGACCAATCACCTGGGGCAAACTGCTAGAAGAAATGCCGCCCCAAAAGCAGACCTTTTACACTCAAGGAAGGCACCTCTACGACAGACTGGACAATCAAGTGATCCTGCGGGGAGTGAACAAAATGTCCGTTTTTGATGGAGCCGATCCCACCGGGGCGATTTCCTTCCTAGAAATTCGCAAAACGGGAGCCAACTCCGTCAGAATCGTTTGGAAGATTAGCAATGAAGGTGCTCCTACAGATCTGAACATTCTGGATGCACTAATTACCAACGCCAAACAAAATCATCTTATCCCCTTAATTGAACTGCACGATGCCACTGGCGACTGGAATGGTTTGCAAAAATTAGTTAATTATTGGATTCAACCCGCCGTCGTTAACATTATTCAAAAACATCAAGAATATCTATTGGTCAACATCGGTAATGAAGTAGGAGATGACCAAGTTACCGACGCTCAATTTATTGCCGGATATACCACTGCCATTCAATCACTGCGAACTGCTGGTATTCATACCTCACTAGTCATTGATGCGGCGGACTGGGGCAAAAACCTGGCACTCCTGGATGCTACTGCACCCACATTGCTCAATGCTGACCCCGACCAAAACTTACTCTTCTCGGTTCACCTGTATCGGCCCATATCCAATGGGGCTGATGCTAACTTTATTCGAGCAGATTTGCAAAAGTCCGTCGATCTAGGCTATCCCCTGATTGTAGGGGAGTTCTCTCAATTTGGCGGATTTGCTGGTCAGGGTCAAAGCATCTGTAGCCCCAATGGAGAAATTGACTATAAAACCATCATAGAAGAATGTGACAAGCACGAAATTGGTTGGTATGCCTGGGAATGGGGGCCGGGTAATAACTTTAAAGATCCCCTTTGTGCGGTCATGGACATGACTCCCGATCGGCTGTTTGCCAACCTTAAACCGGGATGGGCAAAGGATGTCGCAATTTCTAGCCCTTACAGCATTAAGAATACTTCGGTGACACCACCCACCATGTAAGCCTTGTATAAACAATGCTCAACTTCATATTCATAGGATTACAACCATGAAAGCGATCGCACCACCTCAACCAACACCAACTCTCCGCAAAAGACGAATAGCGAGCGCCAAATCTTGGGATTTGGGCAGGAGGGCGATTTTATGGTTGAGTGAGGGGCGATCGCTCAAAGTTTTTCAAGCGAATCCACGTTTTTCTATTAATTCAAAGCAAGCAAACAACTGTACTGGTCTCAAAAATAAGGAGAATCATGAGTAATTCAAATGAAGTCAACTGGGATCAAGCGGTATGGCAAGAAATCAATGACGCTGTCAAAAAGGAAATGGCGAAGGTAAGAAAAGCCCAAATGGTAATTCCGACCATGTCCTTTGACAACAATCCCACTGAAATTCAGAATGATGTGATTAATTTCGTCGATCTCAGTATCCAGGAAGGACTAACGAAGAACTTCGTGGAAATTTATCAGGAATTCTCCTTGACTAGTGCCCAAGTCTCTAAAGAAACCGAGCACAAGACTTGCAAAACATTAGCCAGAATGGCAGCCAAGGCGATCGCCCTAGCAGAAGATGCGTACTTCTTTCAATTGAGCGATCGCGCACCAGAGCTAAGAAACCCGGACGATCGCCAGCGTTTCCAAGTGAGACTTCCAGGGGGAGTGAAAATCAGCAACTGGAACGCCCAGAGAGATTTTGGGCTACTTGCCGAAGCAAATCCACCCGATGCCGATGATAATGACATTAACAAAGTAACTTTCCCGATTTCCGTTGACCCAGCAGCAGCAAATGTAATCAACGTAACCTGGGGAGAAGAAACCTTCAAAGCCGTTACCAAAGGGATCGCTAAATTAGTTTCTAAGGGACAGGCTACTAACTATGCGCTGTTTTTATCAACCGATGTCTACGCAGACACCTTTGCTCCTCCCAGCCCAGCGAGTTTAGTCACGACAGCCGATCGAATTAAACCCTTAGTCGAGGGTGGATTTTATGACAGTGCCGTTTTGCCTCAAAATGAAGGCTTGCTAATTGCTCTAGCAGGAGAACCTCAGAAGCTCTTTGTTGGCACCGATGCTTACACCGAGTTCATTCGTAAAGAGGGAGCGAAGTATTTTTTCCGTGTGGTGGAACGGGTTCAGTATGTTGTCCGCGATCCCAGATCACTGGTTCTGTTGAAATTTAACCAACGGGGCTAGATTTCAGTCTCTGCTTTCAAAGCCAATCTATTTCCTATTCCCTGATTTAGTACCTTGAGGATTGAATATGGAGCCACTTAGATTGAAAACTGGCGATCTTGGCAATGATGTTACTCGCCTGCACGAGCAGTTGGCTGTGCATGGGGTGGAAGTTTCGGCTGAGGAAAGCAAACGCAACTTCTTTGGGCCCTCTACTCGTGAAGCCGTAAGAGAGTTTCAAAAAGCTCGTGGCATCGATCCAAGTTGTGAGGTGTGTAAGCAAACAGCAGCACTCCTTGCTACTAATCCTTCGGGCACAATTCCCACTCAGTCCAATCCAGTTTCAACCTTGACCTCCACCTCAATCTCAGATAGTGATTTAGGACAAAAAGAGATAGCAGATCGATCGTGTCTTTTTTCACCGATCGTAGCCCCACTCCGGATTGGCGATCGCTCTGCTGAAGTTTTTAAGCTACAAACAGGACTAATTTTACTAATTGATCATCAGCTTCTTCGTCTTAGTGGAGACAAACAAAACCTATATGAGAGATTGCTACAG
This sequence comes from Drouetiella hepatica Uher 2000/2452, assembly GCA_019359505.1. Taxonomy (GTDB): domain Bacteria; phylum Cyanobacteriota; class Cyanobacteriia; order Elainellales; family Elainellaceae; genus Drouetiella; species Drouetiella hepatica. The sequence continues at coordinate 21,973 of JAHHHD010000019.1, forward strand.
GAGCAAAAAGAGCAAATTTATAGTGACTATACTGTCACTATCATTAGTATCTTTCAGAAACAATCTCAGCTCAATTCAACTGGCGAAGTCGATCAAGCGACAGCCGATGCACTGAATCAACTCTTGCAAAACTTAAATAGTTCAACTTGCATAGAGGTGCGCGGACGACTCACAGATGTTAACAAAAGAGGGCTAGCTAAATACACAATCTCACTATTTGAATATGACTTGGATGGAACAGTCCCAATAGCGCGCTGTATTTCAGACGAAGACGGAACCTTCGAGTTTAAATTCAACAACAGTGAAGTTCTAAAGCAAGGTGACGATACCACAGCGCCCGACCTCATGTTCCAGATTTTTGACCCTAATGGAACTGATCAAATGGTCATGGCTATCTTCACCCTCGCAGGTGAACAAGAAACCGTCGTTCCCAGGCTGTCAGAAAGTCAACAAGCCCCGATCGTGTTAATTAATGTTCCTTCCATTCTCGTCCTGAGAATCGTGACTGATTTGCATCAACGCCCTTTAACTGAGTTTGAACAATTAGTTACCCGGTTAAATCCATTTATGCGGCAAGTTGGTTTTGCTGACTTGAAAGAGGATGAAACAAACTTCCAGGTTTCGTTTTTGAGTAAAGAAAGCGGTGTAGAGAAACTTAAAATCGAACAGTTACGGGGTGCTTTTCAGTTAGAGCGCGAATCCAATCTCGTTCCTGCCTGGGCATTTTTTGGGCTAGCTGCACAAAATCTTTCCTTAACCACAGTAGCTTCGATGCCACTCGATCAATTAGTCGATACTTTGAAGCCGATCCAGCCATCGACGGATCAAAGCAATCTTGAGGAGATTGCTAACAATCTAAGGCAATTTGCTAAAGAACATGGCATTCAAACTCAGGTCATTAACCTAAAAACTTCGGTCGAAGACTTGCTGAAACCGATTCTGGCATCTGAGGAAAAGCTAAATACTTTTCTTGATGCTTACGCTCGGCATGAGGGAGAGATTGAAAGTTTCTGGAGCAAGATGAGTGAAGATGCTGCATTCAAAACGGAAGTTCCCAGAATTCAACTCAATCTACAGCTTTCCCAACTGACCTTAAACAATATAGGGCTAGTAAATGGGCTACAGCAGAAAGGCATCAAAAACATGCGTCAGTTGGTAGATCTACCGGCTCAGGATTGGGAATCGCTGGCACTCGAACACAAGGCAGCCACGCCTTCACACATTACGGGCGAGACCGATTTGGCACGAGCAAAAGTTTATGTCCAAGAACTTCAGACTTTGGTTGAACTTGCCTTCCCTACAGATGTCATTAAGAAAAGCATTCAACATCCAGAGGTTAATACCTTCCTCAATCGAAATCCCGATTTCGACTTTACCAGTACTCCTGTGGAAACCTATTTACAGGGACAAGGGGAGCAATCACTTCAGGGAATTGCCAACCCTGAAACAGTAAAAACTCAATTACGCCAAATCCAGCGCCTCTATACTCTGACAGCTAATACCGCTGATATGAACGTGCTGATGAACATGGAATATGACAGTGCTCATCAAATCTCAAAGCTTTCGGCTGAAGATTTCGTTCAAAGTGTTTCAGGCAAGGTTTCAGCAGAGAATGCTTATCTCTACCATGCCAAAGCCATTGCCGTTAGTGATGCATCAGCCATGATTTATCATACATTTCGTGATTTGGCGATATCTACTGCTCCTGATGCAATCAAGAAGCCAAGTTCCGATCTGGGGGCATTGCAGAATATTCCTAATTGGGAAAGTCTATTTGGCTCACTCGATTTGTGCGAGTGCCAACACTGTAAGTCTGTGTATAGCCCTGCCGCCTATTTCGTGGATTTACTGCATATTCTGCTCGGACAAAATAAAGGTGCTGCCCGTTGCGAAATCTTTCGTCGTCGTCCCGACTTAATGTACACCAAGCTGTCTTGCGAGCATACGGAAACCCTCATTCCCTATATTGACTTGGTAAATGAAGTATTAGAAACCTATGTAGCACAAGATTTTGTAGACGATAAAGCAGCTAAAGATTATGCAGAAAAATCAACCAACGATACTTCAGGTTTTACCGACTCAGATTTAGCAGCCAATCCCCAACATCCCAATGAAAATTCTGCCAATGATGCCAAGAAAGCTTACGACTTGCTCAAGAATGCCATATTCCCCTTAAACTTGCCGTTTGATATGGATCTAGAAACGGCGCGGCAGTTTTTACAGGAACAAAATAGTAGCCGCTTCGAGGTCATGAAGGCGTTAGGCAATGCCACATCCTACGCCACTATGGCAGAGAAACTTGGAATTTCTAAAAGAGAATTTGAGATTTTAACACTGAAGGAATTAGATGGAGTGACAAGCTCCAAAAATACTGCTGGTAAAGATGCTGGCAAAGATATTTCTGTCAACAATTTATGGGGTAATCCCACGATTCCAGCCGGGGATACGTTAGGAGAGGTACTCAAAACAGTTAGAACCTTTTTAGATCTCACGAACATTGCCTATACCGATCTGATTAGCTTGCTCAAAACTCGGTTTTTGAATCTGAATTTCCCCATTAATGCTTATTTACAAGATTTGTCAGAAGCCGATCGCACAAAATGGCTTGCAGATCATCCAGCCGAGGATCAGCTTGCCCAGGAGGTCATAGAGTTAGCGGGTGATGATTGCAATTTAAGCAAAACGCAGATTCTACATCTCAACGGTAAAGTATTAAGCGATGCTGAACTGAGTCTTTTCAATCGCTTTATCCGACTCTGGAAAAAACTGGGTTGCACGATCGCTGAATTGGATAGGCTGTTAATATCGCTTGGTGCGACCGATCTCACCCCCCAAGTGATTCAGGATTTATCGATGTTGTGGCAAGTGCAGCAAGACTTAGATATTTCTCTCGATCGAGTGGCAGTTTTAGCTGGCAATATTCCCACCGCAGGAAAGGACTCCCTATTTGCCAAACTGTTCTTGAATAAAGCGATTTTACAAATTGACACAGGTTTTGAACTCAATGTCTTGCAAACAGAAGTAGAAAACAACGCTCAATTACTTCAAGATCACGTACCCGCCATCCTTGCAGCCTTCGGAATTTCCGAGGAAAATCTCAATCTAATTGTTGCCTACGCAAACTTGAACCTCGCCACTGATACCCTCACCCTAGCAAATCTATCCAAGATTTATCGCTATGTCATCTTTGCTAAAGGGATGGGCATGAAAATCAAGGATTTGATGATGTGGCTCAACTTAACAGCTCAAGCACCTTGGGGAACTGTAGCAGATTTAGTCAAGACAAAAGAACTGTTAGCAAAACTTCAAACCTATGGGTTTAAGGCAACAGACTTTGCCTATATTTTTCAAGATGAAAAGACGGTGGGCAACCCGCTCCCTCCTAAAGATGACATCCTTAATCAATCAGCTAAGACATTGCGAGAAGGTCTATTCAAAATTCGTCAGGAAAATACCCCCCAAGATGGCACGGTAACAGCAGACTTCCTGAAAACAAAGCTAGGAATCTTTTTAGACCCAGAAGAAACTACAAAAATTATTGGCATTTTGGATGGATCGAATACACAAAATCCCTTTAATTACTTACTCACGCCTAAAATTTTAGAAAATTACCAAGACATTCTGCAAAACTATCTCATTGCCGCTGACATTGCCGATTTGACAGCTACCACTGACGTTGCAGAACGATTGAAGAAGTATTGGGGCAAGATCGAAGGAAAACTTGTCCCCGTTTTGCGAGAAACGTTTATTCAGCAACATCTGATCGCAACCTTTAAGGCAGAAGCGACGCTGGTCTCCTTGATGCTCAAAGATACCGCTCTACTACAAGCCTGCTTAAATATTGAAACAGATACCCCAGCTAACCTACAAGCCTATATTGATCAATACGTTGCTGTCCACAAATGTATATGGCTGATCGGACAACTGAACCTCACAGGGAAAGAGTTGGCATATTTCCAGAATAATGTAAACTTCAGCAGCTTTAACTGGAAAGATTTGAACTTTGCTACGTGGTTGAGAGTAGCGGACTATGTTGCTCTTCGCAATGCCTTGCCACCAGCCGAGAAAGACCTGCTTTCGATTTTTGAGACAGCTAAAAATGGTGGCAATGTTGCCAAGGCGATTATTAACGTTACCACTTGGGATCAAGCCAATGTCGAGTACTTCGTTAGCAAACGAACTGCTGCCGACTTTTTTAACGAGGTTGCCCTGATTATTTTGCAGCAGCAAATTGAACTTAGTAGGCAAATTGGTGTTTCGATCGAGACCTTGGAATCATGGACGAGTGATGCTGTTAGCTATGAGCAAGCTAAATATGTTAAGCGTAGTCTCAAAGCCAAATATGACGAAACGACTTGGATTGAAGTTTCAACCCAAGTTCACAATCGTTTGAGAACGCACCTGCGGGATGGTTTAGTTGCCTATTTGCTCCAAAAATCTGAAATCAAGGCACTGGATCTCAAAGATACCAATGACCTTTATGGCTATTTCCTCATTGATGTGGAAATGGATGCCTGTATGCTAACTTCCCGCTTAAAGCAGGCGATCGCTTCAGTGCAGCTATTTGTCCAACGTTGTTTACTCAATCTGGAATCACTCAAGAAGACTAAACCTGAACAGATTATTTTTCCGAGTGCAATTGATGCTAATCAATGGAAATGGATGAAGAATTATCGTGTCTGGGAGGCAAATCGCAAAGTATTTTTGTATCCCGAAAACTGGATTGAGCCCGAACTGAGAGATAACAAAACCCCCTTCTTTAAGGAACTGGAAAGTGAACTTCTGCAAGGCGAAGTCACCAATGAAAGCGTTGAGAAGGCGCTGATGAACTACCTGGAGAGACTCCATGATGTCGCGCGTTTAGATATCTGTGGTGTCTATGAAGATACCGAAGCTCAAGAATTTCATGTTTTCGGGCGAACTTTTAATACACCACCCCAATATTTCTACCGAAAACTCGACCTAAAAACGCAGGTATGGACAGCGTGGGAAAAAGTAGCGTTAGATATTCAAGGTCATGAAGAGGGTGATTCGGCAGGTGTACATCTCATTCCAGTTGTATGGAATCGAAGACTATATCTGTTCTGGCCGATATTTACTGAGAAGCCGGATAAGGAAAAGCAGAAAGAGGAAAAAGAAAAACAACGAAGCAGAGAAAGAGAAATACAGAAAAAACAACGAAGCAGAGAAAGAGAAATACAGGACTGGGAGGCAAATCATTTACCAACTGTTCAACAGAATGCACAGAAGAGGAAGGAAATAGGGAAAAAAAGAGACGAGGCTATTAAGTTTTTTGAAAAAAATGGTTTCGGCACAAAATCAACTACAGAAGGCGTACAGGTAAACTCATTCGAGGGCGTAAATAGAGTTTATGACGATATGTTAGCCCATTTACCGAAGGTACCCCCGAAACCCGAACCCTATGACAGCGATACAGATACAGATACAAATACAAATTGGTCCTTCTATGAAGTCAAACTTGCTTGGAGTGAATACAAAAACAAAAAATGGTCTAACAAAAAAGTAAGCCAATCCTTCATCAGAACGGACAGCGGCAGGTATGGAGTGGCAGCAACCTATTTCTATAAATTTGCAATTATTTCAGGTTCAACGTTAAAAATAAAATTGCTTTATCACCCTTATATGCTATTTCCCGTGGGTGAGTACCAACTAAATTGTAACGGCAGAGTCTCTGTATTCAATGATGATGAGCAACCAGTTCAGCTTAAAGTAATTGCTCCAAAGCAGGTTAATTTCTACCAAAGCCTTCTATCGGCTAAAAATAGTGGTCGAGAAATCTACTGGCATGAAAAAACCTCATTCTCGCTTGATCTTCTAGATAATAGCGGTAAAAGTAGCAAAAAAATACTTTCTGGTAGTCAGCAGGAATACAAGTTACTGTTTCCCACTGACCATGATTTCTCTTATAACAGCTCATCACGGTTCATTTACCAAGATCACGTAAGGAATTATTACGTCGAGCCTGAATTTTACTTTCGCGACAGATTTATTCCGAGTCTGCAAGATCCGGGGAAATCGATATTCCCTCGGTTAAAATACGCTTTAGCCGAACCTTTAAAAACTATAGACAAGGGCGATCCTGTAGTGTTTCAGAAGGTTGATAGATTCAAGCAACTTTCCTCAGCAGAGATGAGCCAGATTGTTGAGGAAAAACAAATAGAAGTTTCAACATCAATGCAAATACGCTCGATGCAAACTTTGGCAGCACCTGCCTCCGTTGCAGTGGAAGCGAAGAGTTTGTCATTTGCAGCAGCTAATGTAGGAGATAAATACCTCAAGTTTTCCGACTTCGCCACTACAAAATTACAATTTAAACCCTTCTTCCATGCTTATATCTGTGCGTTTATGGAGGCTTTAGACAAAGATGGGATCGAGGGTTTGTTGAATCTATATAATCAAAATCTTACTGATAAGAATAAGTATTTCCCTCCAAAAAGTAGCGGAGCAGTTGGTCTTTTACTTAGAAGCTATTTTAAGGTTATGTACGTTCCAAACAAAGAGAACGTTGAGGAACCTTTTCCATTGGAAGTTGTAGATTTCACATCTGCTGGGGCATATAGCCTTTATAACTGGGAATTGTTTTACCACGTGCCTATGCTTTTAGCTAACCGATTGAGCAAAAATCAACGGTTTGAAGAAGCGATGCATTGGTATCACTTCATTTTCAACCCTACAACCAACGAAAACCTCAACTCTTCTGCTCGTTACTGGCAAGTTCTTCCCTTCCGCGATACCCCGAAAGAAACGTTAGTTGCACTTTTTGATCGGCTTAAACCTTCAGCCAGCTATTCCCAACGAAAAGAGCTTGAAGATGCCATTACAGCATGGCGAAAAAACCCTTTTAACCCCCATCTCATTGCCCGAATGCGCCTGGTTGCCTATCAAAAAAATACGGTGATGAAGTACATAGACAATCTGATCGCCTGGGCTGATAACCTATTTCGCCAAGATACGATCGAATCCATCAACGAGGCAACACAGCTTTATATTCTCGCTGCCGAAATTCTTGGTAAACGTCCAGAAGAAATCCCCGAACGAGGCAATATCCAAGCCCGTAACTATGCAGAGTTAGAACCAAGTCTAGATGCATTCTCAAATGCCTTGGTGAAGTTAGAGACTATCTTCCCCCATTTCAACATCCAAGCCATTCAACAAGGTAAGCAGGGTACTGCGTCTATCCTCAATACCACTACTCAATCCTTGTATTTCTGCCTACCTAATAATGAGAAGCTCTTGGGGTACTGGGATACGGTTGCCGATCGTCTGTTCAAAATTCGCCATTGCCAAAACATCGAAGGAATCGAACGACAATTGGCTTTGTTCGAGCCACCCATTGATCCTGCTTTATTGGTACAAGCAGTTGCAGGCGGCGTAGATATTAGTAGCGTTTTAGCCGATCTCAATTCCCCATTACCCCACTACCGATTTAACTACATTGTGCAGAAGGCTCTAGAGATTTGTAGTGAACTTAAATCGTTAGGCAATAGCTTGCTCTCAGCCTTAGAGAAAAAAGACGGCGAGACGCTTTCGATGATGCGAACACAACATGAAACCCTGCTGCTAGATTTAGCTAAAACAGTCAAGAAAATACAGATTACTGAAGCAAAACTTGGCAGAGAAGGGTTAGAGAAAACTCGTGCAGTGACAGAGCATCGCGCTAATTTCTATACGCAAGTGCTCAAAGATGGACTAAGTTCCAGTGAAAAGGAACATCGGACTTTAAGCTTTGCGAGTATGGCATTATCAGCAAGTGGGCAGTTATTAGAGATGGGTGCATCATCAGCACACATTACACCAGATTATGCTGTAGGTGGTATAGCAGGCCCAACCGGAGGTGCTATTTCTATTAATCATGTTGGTGGAGGAGACAAAACTGCGAATGCCCTAAGTGCTTTCGGACGTTTCTTAAATATGCTTTCTGCAATGACAAGCTATGCTGCCAATGCTGCCCAGACTAGTGCTGGTTACGAACGCCGTGCCAATGATTGGAAACTCCAACAAGATTTGGCAAATAAGGAACTCGCCCAAATTGATAAACAGATCCTGTCCGCACAAATTCGTGAGCAGATTTCTGAGCAAGAATTAACTAACCACGAGCAGGCAATTGAAAATGCAAGGCAAGTCGAAGACTTCTTTCGCAACAAATATACCCAAGAAGAGCTTTATGGCTGGATAGTCGGCGAAATTTCTACGATTTATTTTCAGTGCTACCAATTAGCCTACGACCTTGCCAAGAAGGCAGAAAAAACTTATCGGTACGAGTTAGGGCTACCCACCTCAAACTTCGTGCAGTTTGGCATCTGGGATAGTTTCCGCAAAGGTCTAATGTCTAGTGAAAGGCTCTATTTGTCCTTGAAGCAAATGGAGAAGTCTTACATGGATCAAAATCGGCGCGAGTATGAGATCGCCAAACATGTATCCTTGCTTCAACACAACCCATTGGCACTAATTACACTTAAGGAAACTGGCACTTGCATCGCAGAACTCTCTGAAACCCTCTTTGATGCCGACTATCCCGGTCACTATATGCGTCGCCTCAAGAACGTTAGTCTCACCATTCCCTGTGTCGTCGGCCCTTACACCAGCATCAATTGCACCCTTACTTTGCTTAGTAGCAAGACTCGTACCAAGGGCCTCAGCGATAGCAAGTACGGACAGCCAGGCGAGGATGAGGGGCGCTTTATAACAAACTTCGCCGCCATGCAGTCCATTGCCACCAGCACTGCCCAAAATGACAGTGGCTTGTTTGAGGTTAACTTCCGTGACGAACGCTATCTGCCCTTTGAAGGCGCAGGAGCAGTTTCTCGGTGGCGTATCGATTTGCCTAAAGACTGCAATGCCTTTGACTTCGACACAATTTCTGATGTCATCCTCAGGCTCAGCTACACGGCCCGCGAAGGCGGCAAATCTTTGAAGGGTGCTGCGAAAACTGCAATGGAAAACGCGCTCAAGGTTGCAGACAAAGCTCCACTCGCAAGATTGTTTAGTGCCAAGCATGAGTTCCCGACGGAGTGGCATCGGTATCTAAATCCCACAGATCCCAAAAATCCCCAACCACTAGTTCTCGATTTCTCTAAAGAGCGATTCCCCTTCCAGTTCCGCAGTAAAAAGCTGACCATAAGCAAAGTGGAGTTCTTTCTCGATCTTAAGGATGAGATCAAACCTGAGACTCAGCCTCCAAAGACATATACTCAAGCCTATGCTTCAGGGACTCCCTTGAATGTGACGCTTAAATCCCCTAACAATGGAGATACTGGTGGTTCCAAACCTCTCAACAGTGCCCCATCTTTCTTAAATGGAATTCCCCATCAATTGTTTGAGGCATTGGATATTGAGGTTAAGAGCGGCATCGACGGTCTTTGGTCACTCTCAGCTAATGCAGCTCCGCTGAAGGATGCCATTACTGATCTCTTTGTCGTTTGTCATTACTCAGTATCCTGAAGCGGTTCTTCCGTGTATTCGTTGAATACCAATTATGCCTACCAACCTTAGCAAGGACGACCTCAGAATGAGGTATGGCAACGATTAAAGTAATGAAGGGCTATTTGATGGGTTTCTACTGAACTCGATCGCTGAACCCTCATTCCTTCGTTTTACTGAGCAAAAAATCCATTCAAGAGAGCGATCGTTGAAAGCCTTATTAGGTAAAGATTTCAAATCAAATGGTTCAATTCTAATCGAATCGTTGTCAGCCCACATTTTTCTTTACCTAACTGTAAGGGTGAATATCTGTTTTCAATAAAGTTGCAGTCTAAGGGTGACAGTTTGGACATCATAGAATCGATGCAAAAACGTTCGGATACCGTTGGCGAACTCAGATCGAGATCACTCTCCTTGCTTTAGCTTGGTGCCAGAGCCGCAAAGCGTGAAATTCGAGTCTTCGCCCTCGGCACTTCGTTCAACCAATTGGCCAAACGGTCAAAGTTCATTGCGGCAGCAATCACGATGTTTTGCAGATGCGTTTTTGCTAAACCTCGATAACGAGTTTGTCTCAGACCCAATGTTCGCACACCTTGAGAAAGTGTTCCTTCGATGCCAGCCCGACGTTGATATTGGTGCCGGCCTTCGGCAGTGGCATGCCTTTTCCGTGCGGATTGGAGGGCTTCATACTGCGGTTGGGGAAAAAGTTGCAAATACCGAGCAACTGGAGGTTTAGCCCGCGTACACTGCCAACGGGTTGCACAAGCGGCACAGTCTGAGGTCGAGAAGCCAACTTTGACGATAGGACGTCCCTCAGGGTTCATTAGCGATGACCAGGAAATCGATTGTTTCCCTTGCAAACAAGTCACTCGCTGCTGTTGCCAATCGATCGCAAACTTTGTTGAGTCGAAGGCATTGGCCGTTTTGCTCTGCCAAGTGACATCGCGACGTGCAGGTCCGACAATCGTGATGCCTTGGGTTTGAGCGTCAACTAACAGATACGCATCAACATACGCCGAATCCACGAAATGCTCGCTCGGAGATAAGACTTTGTCGATTAGGGCTTGATGAATGGTTGGAGTGCACTGAGCTTCATGCACGGTTGCAGCAGTCGTCATGACCTGGGTAATCAAGTGGTACTGGTCATCATCACAGGTTTCTGTCAGGTGCACCATGTACCTCGTCCAACCCACCCCATAACGGCTGCGGTAGCGGGCTTCAACGTCATAGGGCGATTCAACTCCTTCTGCTGCCTTTGCGAGTTCTTGTTTGGGCTTAAATCGTACTTGCTCAAATCCAGTCGCGTCATCAATCACTACTTCATAGTGTCTCTGCCACACTAATTGCAGTGCAATCATGCTAGGAAGTTGTTGCCATTCAATTGGCAGATTCGATTCCTTCAGGCATTCCAGAAGATAGTAAATATCATCCCCTACCATTTGAGCAAAGGCGTCTCTTGCACTGACGCCTTCAGGTAAGCGAGTATGCTCTATTCGACTACCATAACGCTTGTACCAAGACTCTAAAGCAACCTCTGTCAACCATTCTGGTACAAGCGTTGCGAGTTCATTGAGGACTGCTCGAAACGTTTCTGCGACTAATTCTAATCGATTCAACACTCGAATGGATGCTAAAACTCGTGTCGAATCAGTGCGTTGTTGACCCCGAGCTTTGACCAGTCCCAAAACTCGGCAGTGCTCCAATAGCCGATCCAGTAATAGTTGCTCTGCTTGGCCCTCGACCAACCGCTGGCGAAACTCACTTAGCACGGTAAAATCAAACCCTGAATCTGTTAATTCCAGGCCCAATAAGTATTTCCAGTCAATGCGAGAGCGAACAGCATCAGCCGCTTGTCGGTCAGACAGATTCTCACGGAATTGCATGAGGGTGACCAGTGCTAACCGCCAAGGTGGAACAGCGGGTTGCCCGGTCGTGGAAAACAGATTAGCAAAGTCCGCATCTGCAAAAATTGGTCCTAGTTCATCTCTCAACGTTAAGTAGGGATTGCCTTTTGGAAAAGCCGCTTTCGCGACCCGCTCTGTTTCTCCAGGAACTAGAGGAATTGGTTCAAACGCAAGGGACATCGCAACTCACCTCGCAAGACTAAGGGAATTGCTCTTTAGAATAGCCGATGTGATCTCAATCGGGGTTCGCCAACGGCATCCGTTCGTTTACGCAATAAAACATTGCAATTGCCAAGACAAGCCTTTCAGTTTTGCAAAAACGTATTGCGAAATTAGATAGGATAGCAATGAATTTCTGCAAGGCTCTGAATATGCCAATAGGCGATCGCCTCTAGCCATCAAGGAATATCTAGTCGTAAAGCTCTGAGTAGATAAGGATGATTATGACAGTGATCGCATTTGATTGACCTTTGAGTTTTCAATCCATTGCTTCCGACTATATGGGCTATTTCAGCGATTAGAGAATCTTTTGCCCCACCACGTCAAACGCTTCAATTGCCGCCGCCGCATTATTTGCTAAATAATCTTCAGCAAATAACGTCCAAATCATAGAGTCTCGTTTTCGCCTCTCATGATCCTCTACTCGCTGCCGCAGGGTGGCTTCATGGCTAAACCCTAGTTTTTTGGGAACCGCCGCGCTCCTGAAATTATTTGGATCACAGTGGATTTCAACCCGTGCAACTTGGTTCACTTCAAATGCAACTCGGGTCAGAGCCGCTGCTGCTTCGGTTGCCAGACCTTGATTGACATGGTGAGCATGAATCCAATAGCCAATCTCCAGCGCATCTTTACCAACTCTTGAGTGCAGCCCGATCGCTCCCAGCACTAGCGTTTCATCAGTATTGAAAACCCCATACAAAAAGTCCCGGCTGAGGTCAAACTTGCCACGAGATTCCCTTAGCCAATTGATCCTCTGTTGCAGATTCTTGGGTTCCTCATATGCCCACGGCATCCAGACTCGAAGATGGTCAAGGCTCTGGGCGATCGCGATGGATAGCAACGGCGCATCACTCGGATGCCAACAGCGCATAACCAGCCGTTGGGTGTGGATGCGATAGGCTGGACTTAGAACTTCTGCTGGCATAATGTTTAAGATCCTCGTTGCAACTCACAACCCGGTAAGCGCCCTACAACCAGCACCATTCTAGCTCCAGACGCTGATGCAAATTACTGATCTTAGTCCTGACCATGACACAGCAATTCAGCAGACTGCATCAATAGTGCTCGATTGCTTTGGACATTTGCCGAGCGGCTATCCAACGCTGGAAGATGCGCTTCAACAAGTCCAAGAATCGTTTGCGCCAGACCGGATCAGCCGCATTGCCCTTGATCATTCAGGGATGGTTCTGGGTTGGATTGGAGGCATTGAGCAGTATGACGGGCATATCTGGGAACTACATCCGCTAGTGGTGAAATCCGGTTTTCGAGGACAGGGCATTGGGCGATCGCTAGTGCAGGATCTCGAAGCACAGGTGAGACAGCGAGGAGGGCTGACTCTCTGGTTAGGAACAGACGATGAGGAGGCAAAAACTACATTATCAGGAGTTAACCTCTACCCTAATGTATTTGACCATATTGCATCAATTAGGAATCTGCGGCAGCATCCCTATGAGTTTTACCAAAAGTGTGGATTTGTAATTGTGGGAGTGATGCCAGATGCTAATGGATTGGGGAAACCTGATATCTATATGGCAAAGCCAATTTAATCTCCTTGTGGATACCTATTCCATAGGTTTGTAGTTTGATGCAAACTTGTATAATTACCTCCACCCAATATAAGGTGATCAATAATTTGTATATTCATGATGTTTGCAGCTTGTAGCAAATGCTCTGTGAGATTAATATCTTCAGGTGATGGTTGTATTAAGCCTGAAGGATGATTATGAGCCACAATACCTCTTGAAGCATTAACCTCGATAAGAGCTTTGAATATCTCTTTTGGTTCAGCATATGTCTCTGAAGCCGTTCCAATACTCACTATTTTTTTGCCAATCATTTGATGCTTAATATCAAGCATGATGATTGCAAACTTCTCGACTGGACTCCACATTAAATCTGCGGTCAAAGCTTCGGCGGCTAGTCCTGGATCGTCAATCACCGTGCTAACCATAGGGGAAGGTGCATAGACTCTTTTCCCTAGCTCGATCGCTGCCAAAATAGTTGCTGCCTTTGCCTCGCCAATTCCGTAGACATTCATCAGTCTCTCTGGGGTAATGTGGCGAAGTGCTGCGATCGCTCTCTGCCCGTTGTCTTCCAGTGACGCTAAAAGAGTGTGTGAGAGGTCTATTGCTGACTGGTCGCCCTGTCCTGAGCCTAAAAGAACAGATAGAAGGTCTGAATTTGACATATAGGCACCTCCAGAGGCTAGAAGCCTGTCGCGGGGTCTTTCGCTGGCTGGAAGGTCTTTGACTCGCAGTGTGGCACTACTACCCGCAATTCGAGCGTAGCTGTAGCCCGTTGGATGTTCTGGCTCCTGCTGAATATCTAGACTTTGAAAAGATGCGTTTTTTAGTTCGGGAACTACCTCAAGAGAAGAATTGATATTTGAACTGAGAGACATACAACATTACAAAACAACAAAGTTAGAAGCTGACTTTAATCAAAAATTATTCTCTAATCAAATCTAAAATCGCTCTTTGCCAATTTTCCAGAGTTGATTTAACCCTTCCCTGGTCTCTGCTGGCAAAAGCGGATAGCCTAACCAGACCGTATATGCAATCAGAATTACCGCTAAAAGCTGCTCAAGAGCTGAGCCAGTTCGGAAAAGCTTAAGCCCATACCTTTTTTGGAGACTGGAGACAGAAGGGGAATCCCTGAAATGGTTAGAGCATCGCCTACCACATGAAACAAGGCTGAAAAGCCGAGCCAGAAAATATAGGGCTTGCCTGCGATCGCTCCCCACAGAATTAGCCCTAGCCAGAGACTGGGTGCATGAGTGAAGCCTCTATGTCCAAAAACAGCGTTCAGAAGCTGTGCAAGGGTTGAGGCAATCCCATCTAGCACTTTCGCCAGTCCATAGGGTATGAACCGCCCTAGAATCGTCCCTGGTCGTGTGATGACTGCTCCATCTACATCAATATCAGGGAGAAGTGAGCCTATGAGGATGCAGGTAATATCTAAGGCTGCTAAAGGCAGGCTGTAGATACGGGCGATCATGATTGCAGAGGAAAGGCTAAAAAGTATATGCGTTGGTGCAAGCAAGGGGTGAGCCTATGACTCTTCACTGCTGAGAACCGGAAATTTGAAGGTCTCAACGGTTGCGATCGCCTGCTGCTCAATTTCATAAAGCTCGGTCAGTGTCTCTGATAGTGAAAGCTCAATATCTACTGACTCAAGTAATTTATCAAGTTTGTCCATACTCTTTAAGCTCCTACTCGACCGTAGGCAGGCATATCATAGGTTTCAGCTCTACGGGCTTCATTCCAGGCTCTAGCAATCTGAGACTTGTGATCAGGAACATCATCCTGCTGTGCATATGCAAGCCGTCTTCCCTGCTTTACTGTTGTGCTGGAGATTGAGCCTATGACTTCGCCTGCGTCGGCTGAAAGCTTTGCTAACTGCTCTCCAAAGTCTTTTTGAATAGCAGATCTTAGCTGTACATAGTCTGTCCGGGAAGGGTGGTCTTGTCCGTGCAGGTCAGAAATTCTAGCTTCAGTCTCGCTTCTTATGGAGGAAAGCTCCTTACTGTATAGACTTGTGAGCTGCTGCTTGTCAGCCTGGGTCAAGTTTGACTTTTCAATAGCTCTGATAGCTCCAAGGACTGGCTTACCGTTTATCTCAAGTTCACCTGTCTGAAGGGATAGAGCAGCGTTTACAAGACCATTTCTCACAAGCTGTAAGTCTTGACCAATATCGGTTTTAATCTCCTCAACTAAAGCACCTCTTGCTTTTCTGTCTGCCTCCAGACCATCAGAAACAAACTTCTCAACCCTTCCACCGATCGCCCGTGCCGTCGAAGTCACAAGCTCAAGTGCTTCCTCTTTGAACTGCTCAGGCTTGGTTATGACTGTGACGGCTGCTCCAAGTCCAAACTTTGCAACTGTTGAGACAAGAGAGAATCTTGAGGCTAGATTGCCTAGAGTGTTTCCTGCCTGCTCCAGGGCTTTTTCACCTGCTTGAACGAAACTTTGAGAATTAGAATTTACTGCCTGAGACATACAACAACCAATTAATGAATGATTTTTAGAATAAAAAAGATACTGTTTTATAACTAAGTTTTAGTCAGTAATCAAGGATTGTCTTGGTAGTAGTGAGAGGGTTCTTATCTGTGAGTTTTCGGAAGGCTTTTACGGTCATTAACAAAAACATGACTTTACAAAAAAAAGAGACGTTACCTCTAGGTCGATGAAAACCTAGAAGTAACGTCTGAAAACAAAGTGTGTTTGACAAACAAAGCACATCTTTACAAGGACTTATAGTATCAACAATTTTTTTAGATTAATCAATATTTTTTATAAAAATAACTCTCGCAGTAGCCATTTAATAAGAAAGCAGAGTTTAAGCGTTTAATTTGCTCATTCCAGTTTAATCCTGTCTTCATTCTCATTAATTTTCCCATTCTAAAAGCTTGGTACAGATACACCTATGCAGCAGAGCTGTAAAAAGTGCGTTTTTGAACCAAAAATTAATTACTTTAATATGGAAAATATATGGGAAAGAGATTTGATAAAAAAATAGGATTATATACAGTACCATCCGAAAGAACATCAATTTATATTGCAGACTTAGCAGAATACAATGATGGAAACTTAGAAGGGGATTGGTTTGAGATTGATGATAGTACAACAGTTGAAGATGTACATGCAGCAATTAAAGAAATTTTAGAACGAGGCGTTTCAGATGGCTCACCGCATGAAGAATGGGCAATTCATGACTATAACAACATTCCGCTTGATAGTGAGTATCCAGACATTGAGTTAGTTTTGAAAGTTGCTAGTTTAGTGAGAAAACATAGTTACGAAGAAGTAGCAGCATTTCTAAAGCATTTTGATGAGACCCAAATTGATGATTTTGAAAGGCGTGCAATGGGTATATACAGCTCAGAAGAAGAATACTTAGATGAGGTAAACGATTTTTCAAGTATCCCCGAAAAATTCTTGACTTATTTAGACTATAAAAAAATGTTTAGAGATTATGAGCTGTCTGGAGAGATTATTCGAGAAGATGTATTCGGCGGCGATTTCATTCTTTTTTACAATCATTAAAAAAGGGATTTTAACATCATTTTTACAAGGAAATAAACATGATAAAAAACAAAGAAAGTGTACGTATTAAGGCAACACAGTCAGACAAACAAGAAACGCTCGTTAAAACACTTAAAGAACGAGATTTATTTAGATTCTATGGTACGGAACAATATTTTAAGCACTGGCTTGGAATATATATATATACAGATGGAATTAAATACTTAGCTGAGCATGGTAAAGCTCATTGGCTTATTGATGAAATAGTTTTTTACCAAAAAGACTTAAGAATCAAAAATGATGAAATGCTTCAAAGTATTCAATTTTGGAATTTAATTGTGAACAAAGACTCAACAGCAGAATTAATATGTGAAAGAGACGAGGGAGACGTAGCGTTAAAGAAGGATATTGATTATACAGACTTTCCTTTAGAAAAAGTTACTATTTACGTTCAAGAAAATGTAATTTTACTTCCTAGTGAATACTAACTTACATAAATAATATAAACAAAATAATTTTAATATCACTTTCTACACACACCGCGAAAGAGTTATTAACAGGGCTAAAGGCTTACGAGGCTTTTAATTGCCTCTCCAGCCTAAAGCCCTGTTAATAACTCTAACGCTCCTGCACTTGTAACGCACACAGCAGCAATACACCCATGCAGCAAAGCTGCCTTTGTGCATATACAAAAGTATATGCATTTTACAAAAACAAAAAAAATTACAAGGAAACACAATGAACACAGAAACTACAGAAACTATAGAGGAATTCATCCCAAACAAACCATTTCTAGTACAGAACATAAACTTCTTATCAGCTTCAGAGCTTATGGAAGAAGTTCAAAAAAGAGACTTCCTAATCGGCAGTTTATACGAGCAAGTCGAAGAAGGGAAAAACCAGTATGAATTTTCAAGCGAGAAAATGTACATACAGTACAAAAAGTATCTATTATTAAATACTCTGTACTTCATTTCAATTTTTACTCTTTTTCTGCTCTTAGAAGGCGGCTCTTAATTAATCAAATAATTTATTTTTTACCTGAAAAAAAGCTTGATTTTATTAAGAATTTCAGGTACTTTATTTCTTCACACCCATGCACCCAAGTAGATACAAAATCAACCAAGTGCATATACGAAACCATTACACAGCAAGCTCTTTTCCTGGTATACACATTCGATCGCCCCAGTAACTACCCAGGTTAACCACCATCTTCCAACTACTTCCAATACACACAAAAACTAACCTGTAACAAGTAAAATGCTTTAGCTATAAGGTTATTTTCTTAAGGCAGAATCCGATCGTGTCTAAAAACAACCAAAAGCGACCATGCGGGGGTAGGACTAAAAGGGCAAACTACAAAACGGTAGTGATCCGAGTGCCGGTTCCGTTAAAAGCTCAGGTAGAAGGGCTGATTTCTGCCTTCCATGAAGAGAACGATCGCTATTTGGCTCTACCTATCGCCGGCTCCTGGTGGGAAGTGCTAGGGGTGTCTCCTGGTGCGTCTGTTGATGAAGTGAAGCAGTCTTATCGATCGCTTGCTCGTCTGTATCATCCAGATAGCAACAAGCGGAGAGACGCGGAAGCAAGATTTGCTGCTCTCAATGAGGCTTACAGAGCTTTCCAGGCAGGTAACAGCTAAGAAAGGATGATTAGGTTAGGCAATACGCCTGTAGGAGCTGCTGCTCCTCTTAAGAGACCTTCAGAGCTTAAATCCTCGTCGATCGCTTCCCAGTGAATGCCATAACCACCACCGCACACTTGCCACTGTTGCCTTTGCTCCTCAGTTGCATTCATAAGCCTTGGATACCAAACAAGGGGAACGGTTATGGTGCGTCCGTCCATTAGTGACACGCTTAAAGTGTCTTCAGAAAGTTTTACATCGGTGATTCTTTCATCTGATGCTGGAGCCAAAATACCCATACCATCCTTCTAATAAAGTCTTTTTATGTTCGTTGACCAGTTTTGTGAGTGTCATCAGCTCTGTAGGGCTAAATCCATTACTACGTGCAAGTTGAATAGATTTCAACCAGAACTTTGCAGAGTTATTATCTCTATCAATATGTATATGAGGAGGTTCGCTACCTTCGTGACTATAAAAGTAGAATCTGTACGCTCCTATTCTAAGAATCGTCGGCATGAATTCTTATCTACATGAATTTATGCCAGTTGTCACGGGCTTTTTTTAGGAAGGATTTGAAAACTCAAAGTATTTTTTTAGCCATGTTCCTTGACTAGCTTAAAGAGATCAGTAAATTGAGGACTTAAAAAACAGCTTTAGGGGGCGACACTGCTTTACCTGGAGTTTCTTTGAGTGGAATTTTATGGCGATTGAAGAAGACAGTAGAAATTTGAATCAAAATGCTGGGATTGGTGAGCAGCCTGACCTTTCACAAAGCTTTGCTCCTAGAGAGGAAAGTGCAGTCTTAAACCAGGGTCAACTCAATCAAGGAGAAGTTATCTTCCAGATAAAACAAGACCTAACTTTGCTTTTAGAGTCGTTAGGGATAATGAGAGAAAAATTTAAGATTGTAAGCAATATTGTAAATCAGCAATCAATGGAGGAAACAGAATTTCCTGCTGGCACTTCTACAAAAGGAGAGAAAAGTCTTGCTGATTTATTAGATGATTGTGCAGCAGACATGAGAGATGTGATGATTGAGTTGATTGGCGAATCTGTCGAAAAGACCGGAGCAAGAGATTTATATGAAGCGGTAACGGAAATGGAAACTGCTTTTCAAACAACTGTTCGTTTACAACAACTAGCAGAAACCCTTTATGACGAAAATATTAATCACTAAAGATGAACACGCCAAGTAAAGTATTTGACCGTCTATAAAGGCAAGGATCTCTATCGCTGTTCTAGAGATGACTTCACTAAGAGGACGATCGCACTTTAAGAGTGGTGTGGTGGGCTGTTAGGCTATCCCAGTGCAGTGAAATTAGCTGAACCATTTCCTTGACTATGCAAGAGATTTAGGTAGGCTTAAAGGCTCAAATATTAGCTCCTGAAAGCAGATGTGCTTTGCGGGAGTTTTTTTATGTGGGGATTTGTGACGATCGAGGGAGATAAGAGAGGGCAAGAAAATTTAGATCAAGGTGAAAAACTGTCTGGGGCAGTACCTGACCTCTCACAATCTTCTTTACCATTAAATGAGATCAGCATAGATCAAGGAGAAGCTCATACTGCTGTACTTGATCGACAGACTTCTCTAACCCTGCTAGGTTCACTAGCTGGAGCGGATCGAATACAAAGAGAAGCAGAAGCCAGTAGTCTTGTCTGTAAGATTCTAGGGGATACTGAGTACGGCATAGAGATAGCAGGGGGATATTTAGCTCATCATCCTGAGATTGCGGTTTCAGAGCTGCTCTCTAAAATTCAAGAAAAAATGAGTCAGGTGGGAGGAGGGCGATCAGGATCTAGTCTTGAGGGTAATTTGGAGGAAAGTTCCTCTGTTTTAGAAAGTACTTATGCTCTACTCGAATGCAGTTGGGAGAAGCTCGATTCTCCTACCCAAGAGATTGCCATCTTCATAGGGCATCTTCCTCCCCACACAGATATTGCTTGGACAGTTGTAGAATTAATGAAGCAGATCGAACTAGAAGAGAATTCCGAAACTGACAGCGTTAATTTAATTAATCTTGATAGAAGCAAAGAAAAGCTTATTCACTTAAATCTACTAAAACCAGTTGAAGATGAGAAGTATAGTATGCACTTAAATATTCGTAAATTCTTCCTCGATAAAGCATCTAATTTAGAAGTTTAATATCTTTATTCTATTGATAATTTGTCTCTATCAATTTCATCAAACACATGGCTCTGGAGATCAGTATCTAAATCGTTTTCATCAAAATCATTGCTCTTGAGAGCTGCAAAGAATTCAGTTAAGTACTCTGCATAGTCGAATTTATATTCAATACTTTTCTTATTTAAGTCTTTCAAACGATTGTTAAGGGAATTCGTCCTGAAAGACTCATATAGTGTAGTTTCTCTAAAACGAGTAACGGCAGCGTATAAATGAGAATACTCACGTAGTGCTCTTTTCAGGTTATAAGCTATTGGTGTAGCGTTTTCTTTCAAAAACCTCAAAGTACTTAGCCTCATAACAGCAATGGTAAAGTCAGGATGTATATAATACAATAAAGTTCTGATCGCTGTTTCAAAGTAAGATGCTGAGTAAAAATACAACATCTCTATTTCATATAAAATCTCATATATCTGAAGAGTATCGGCAGTTTGAAGTTTTTTAGTTTCTCGACTAGCCAGATCATAAAGCAACCTCCCAAATAGAGTATAAAAATATGGGAAACCTCCATACTCTGTATCTACACCTTCTGTAATTCTTTTATAAGCTTCCTCATAATAAGCTTTAGCAATATCCAGGTCTCCTTTATATTGAGCTATGAGTCCTTCTGTAAAAGGATTTTCAAACCCATACATTCTTCTCAAATCATCATAATAATCTAGCTCCTTACGTATAGATAATTCTTGTGCTTCTGCAAAAAAGAACATTCCATATCGATCCGCCATTAGGGCGGATATCTTCAATTGGTCAAAATGCTCAAAAAGAATACTCGGAGGCTTAGGTGCATATATGTAAAATAATCTATATGATTTTGCTAAGTAATTAACAGCGGCACTAAAACGCATTTTCCGTATGAGAAACTTTCCAAATTGGAAGCAAACCATTCTTTCCTGATCGTTCCCAAAAGGGAGATCTAAATGTTGGTATATCTCATAAGTTTTATTAAAGACCTCCATTAGTTCTGGTTGAGTAACCTCCGGTTCGACTTTTTTTAGCTCATTAAGGGCATCTGAAAAATTATTTAGAACTTGTCGATAACTCAAATCTTCGTCTGTATCCAACTGAGCTAAAAAAAGATATGCGTTTGCTCTGATAAGTCCAAGAGTAGGGATATCTTCTGATGGGCTTATGTGCTTCAAATGTAGTATAGCTAAAGACAGAATTTTCCTAGCTGTATAATATTTTTTCCTGATTTTATAGTACAGTCCAAGGTAGCTCAGGCAAACGAGATATTGGATGGAATTTTTAAGTCCACCTTTGACATAAATACGTATGCCTTGAGTGCATAACTGTTTTGCTTCCTCATTATGCTCTCTTGCAAAGTAAAGCCCAATTAATTTTGTCGATAGATGGTTGAAACTTTGTAAATAGAAAGGCTCATTTTTTTGAAGCAGTGATAACCCCTTCTTCAAATAATGAACTGCGTCATCGTCTCTGTCATAGTCTTCATAATGGCAGCCTAAGAGATGCCCCAAGAATGAAACTTCTAAATTAGTTAAAAGGTGACTAAAATCTGAGAAATAATAATTTATGTCTTCTATAAAAGGAGAAATATGTAAGAAAGCAAACCGAGCCTGGCTCGTCCATAATCTCTTAGGCACCTGCGAACATTTACGTACAAATGCCTTTATCGCAAGTTTGTACACTTTATCATTACTCATAATCTTGATTAGACACTTTATTTCGGAAAAACTCGCGAAGTAATGGATGAAGCCGATAAGTTAAATCTTTAACTGGTTTTAGTAAATTCAAGCTAATAAATTTACTCCTACTTTTATCAAGATTAACAAGTTCATCAGTGTTTATTGCAGAATTTTCTTCTAGTTCGATCTGCTTCATTAATTCTACAACTGTCCAAGCAATATCTGTTCGGGGTGGAAGATGCCCTATAAAGATGGCAATCTCTTGGGTCTCTGAATCAAGAATCTTCCAAGTTAATTCAAAAGCAGCATCGAGACCTCTACGTGCAGTAAGAGACCAATTAGGATTTTGCTGGAAATCTCCCTGAAAAGCTTCATGATGAAGGGCTTCTTTCCTGGAGGCAAATTCTTTTAATTGGGATAGAAGAAGTGAGGTTGGAATGCCAGACTCAATCGCTAAATATCTCCCTGCCAACTCAATCCCTAATGGCAGGTCTCCAAGAAATTCACACAGTTCTTGTGAGAGTGGATCGTCATAGAAAATGGTTTCATTTTCTGACAACCATTTAAGAAGTTCTATTGAATCAATTCGGTCAAGCACATCTAAATCAAAAAATATAAATGGATCTCTAAGTTTCAAACGAGTTGTAACTACAACCTTAAAACGATTATCACTAAATAATTCAAGAAAAGACTTAATTTCTTCGTATTTTTCAATATCATCAAAAATGATAAGAACATTACCCTTAGTCCAATTATCTATACAAAACTGAACCTGATCAGAAGTGCTCAGAGGAATATTTAGCTTAAGCTTATTTTTAGAGAAAGATATAATCTGGGAAGCGATGCTTAGTTGATTTGAATCATCTGTTCTTACAGAAATCCAGCAAATACCCCCAGGATAGTGCTGAAAGTATTTTTTGGCATATTGGATAGAAAACTCAGTTTTGCCAACTCCGCCCATACCGGATACTGCAACCCTCATCCTCCCTGGCTTTTGAAGTTCGGCGTGTAATTTCTTAAGTCTGTCGTCTCGTCCAAAGAAACCACCATCTCGAACCCCGCTTTCCAAAACGTTATGTGGTGGTTCAGAAAAGGAATGCTCAGGCTCTACTTCCTGTTCATCGCCCCAGTCCACTATAGACTCCCAATCTGTAATACCTAATTTTTCGCAGATAGCCAGAAATTTCTTAGCATCAACAGGCTCTCCCTTGAAAAACTGCCTTACTGCGTCCTTACGGGCATTTGGAGAGTCAGTTATGAAAGCTTCTAGGGTAGGGTACAACCTCTCTCGAAGACGAATGACAAAATCTAGCTTGCCCTTGCGAACAGAATACTTAGTCCTGTGGCGAGTCTGCTTGGTCATGTTATGAGTGCCAACTCTTTTTAAGAGTATACATTAGGTTTTTTGCTTAAATCCGACATAAATCCGACTTAGCTGGAATCTCCGCCTTAAAACAGTTTTCAGTCAGGTATTTTGCAAATTTACCAATGTTACTCTTCCTTTTAGTGAAGGAGCCTTTGGTAATACCAAAGACCTATCCACCAACCTAAGTCACTCCCAACCGCCCAAACCAACCCGTTAGCCTGGAGAGCGATCGCACATCCTGGCACAGGGTTCTTGTAACCAAAAATCAAGGAGGTGAGCAGCCCACTATGCATAACGGTCACTTTGACCAACCAGGGGAAAGGAAACCATAGAGAGAGAAGAGATTAGGGAAAGAGAGATTCAAAACGCAAGGCTAGATATGTTTTGGCGACCAGATCTAGCGTTAAAACGTTGAAAAACCTCCTCTCTTTCCCTAAAAAAGCTTAAACCACATTTATTAGGAGAATTGTAAGATGCCACCTACCAAACTGGCAATTGCTGGAGCAGACAAGCCTCAAAGGTACTCAGCCTTCTCTGAATTTACCTTTAACCAGAAGATGCTTTTAGCCGAGCTTATTCTGGAAAGCCTTAGAACTGGGCAGTCAACTGAAGAAAGCTTAGAGACTCTTGATCCGGATGCAACCCTTTCGGAAGAAGGGGAAACGTTTATCAATCTTCATGCAGACGAACCTATTGATGGAGCGATCGGAGTTGTCCAGGCTCTTATACTTTCACTCCGCTAGTCACAACACTAAAAGCAAACCATATCCACAAGGAAGAACTGATTCATGACTACACCCACAATGACCACTCGACAGCCCTCAGCCGTGCAAGAGATCGTGTCGGCTGCTGACCAGGCAAGCAAACTAATTGAAAGTCTACCTGCCTGCTCAAGTCTGACTAAAGACCGAAAACTTCTTCTATTAGAAGCAACGGCAAGAAAAATACGCCTGGGGCTATCGCTTGAAGAAGCCCTTAAGGGGGTTGAACCAATGGCTGAATATGTGCCTGTTGAAGTTGAAAGTCTGATATTTCCTGCTCAGACCGATTCAAATACGATGCTTGGGCTTCTTTTTGCCCTCGTATTATCTATCTAATTGCCACTAGGATAAAACGCTTAAAAAAGGAGCCAAGACTTCCATAAGCCCCTTGGCTCCCTCAACTTAACTGTTAAACCATACATAGCTCTTCCAAGCAAAGGACAGTCACTCAAATGAACAATATCGACCTAAGAAAACGCATGGTTCTGTTTGTTTTAGGCATGGGCTTAATCGGTGGAGCATTAGGCTATGCCGTAGGCTGTAAAGATGGTGCTTCTTGCAAACTTAATCCAACATTACGCTTAGTAGCCATAGCTCAAGGAGCTGGTGCTGGCTGCGGTGCCGCAATTGGTGCAAGCCTGCCTGCCTTACTCTCCTCAAATGCTTCTGAATCAAATAGGAGAAAAAAAGGCACTAAATGATACCTCTTAAGCGATAAAGGCAATCGCCAGGTCATCACACATGATCTTTTTACTCAATCTAGTTCTGTAGATACAGCACTCCAAAAAAACTAGAAAGATAACAAAGCAAAGGACTGTCACTCAAATGATCGATATCGACCAAAGAAAATGAATAATTCTATTCATTTTAGTTACAGGGCTAGTAGGTGCGTCGTTATTCTTAGCCATACGCTGCAAAAATAGTGCCTCTTGCAAACATAATCCAACATCTTGTGCAAGCCTTAATGCCTTAAAACCTGCAAAGGCTTCTGAACTAAATAGGAGAAGGAAAAAGGCAGTAGATGATATCTCTTAAGCGATAGCGGAAGCTTATCGCCAGGTCATCACATACGGTCTTTTCTGCTCAATTTAGTGCTGTATATACAGCACTCCAAAAAAATGAGAAGCAAGCAGATAGAAACTATTAGTTTCAAACTAGATGAGCAAACAACCGACAAGCTTAAAGCAATAGCTCTTCAAAGCAACATATCTCATCACGGAGCAGCAAGGGCAATTATTATAACTGCCCTTTGCTCCTCGCCGGCTGAAGCTAGCACAACTTCTCTTCCAGGTGCATCAGGTGAACTAAAAGCTGACCTGTCTTACCTCAACTCGCACTTAGAGCAGATAACCTCTGCTCTAGCCGCTCAGAGTAAATTCTCAAGCCTTCTAGCAATCTTGCTACTTGTGAATATGGGGGTAGCTTCCGAGGAAGCAGAAAATGCCGTTTCAGAGCTTCTGGAGGCAAGCAGATGGTAGCGTCCGTGAGTATTATAAGTGGCTCTAGCGGTGATTACTTCACAAGAGCAATTGTCTATTACAAAAGTGAGGATCGAGAACCTGAAAAGGGTGAGCTTCAAGGTGAGTTTTATGGCTCCTTTGCAAAGAGTCTTGAGCTAGATAGGCAGGCGATCGCACACAAGGATAGACGCTTAAGTTCGCTAATGCAGGGGATAGATCCGACAACGGGGAAGGTGCTGAGAAAAGGTGGCAAAACGGTTGATGAAAGTGGAGTTGAGAAGAAAAAGAATTCGTCGGTTGGAGCAATTGATATTACCTTTTCAGCTCCAAAAGATGTGTCAATTGCAGCCTTTTTAGCCCCGGAGAAGGAACGGCTTCAAATTGAGAAAGCTCATAACGAATCCGTTAAAGCTGCCCTTACTCATCTTGAAGAAAACTATGCCTTTCTGAGAACAGCTTCAGGCAATGAGAAGGCTCAAATTGTAGCAGGCATCTTTGCACATACAACTTCTCGTGATGGAGATCCACAATTACACTCTCATGGCGTAGTGCTTAATTCCTGCCAGGGCAAGGAGTCAGGGAAAACTGGGGCACTTGATGGCATGGCTATTTTACAAGCTCAGCACAGGCTTGGAGAAATCTATCGGAACGAATTACAGCACAAGCTAGAAAATTTAGGCTACATAACGCGACAAGTCTCTCTCCAGAGAGGCTACAGCTTCGAGATTACTAATATCGGGCTTACCCAGGAAGTAAGAGACCATTTTTCAAAACGAAGCGAAGCGATCGATAAAGAAGTAAGTGAGCATCCTGAAAAGTCACGCTCAAAAGCTGCTGTAGATACACGAAAAAAAAAGAGGAGAAAGTTGATAGAGCTGCTTGCTTTAAGCGGTGGAAAGCTGAAGGACTAGCTTTAGGGCTTGATCTAGAAAAGCTTAAATTAAAAGAGAAATCTTTAACTCAAGGACAAAAAGAAACTACTAAAGGAGAACTTGAAAAGAATGTTCTAAGAACACTTGTAAAAAAAGAAGCTCTTAAAGCTTTTACCGAGAAAGAGGTTTCATCAGCAGTCTTGAGACAAAGTAAGGGGCAATTTTCAAGTAAAGAATGTGAACAAATATCTAAAGAAATAATCAACAAGAATCTTCGAGAGATTGGGAGTGATTTAGAAAGATGGAAAAGACAAGACAAGGAAAAGCCACTTCACCTACGTATTAAAACAAATAAATCTTACACGTTAAGGAGAATGAGCAATGAGATTCAAAAAAGGCTTGGAACAGTTGAGCAGCAAAGACTTTCAGATATCTATTCAAAGAGAGAAGAGCTTAAAGCTAAAAGCCTTGAGAAGCAAACCCTTGAAGGCAATAAGGCACGTCTATACACATTAAATAAAGAAGGAAGAGAAAAAGTAAAAGACTCTGCATATGCAATAGTGCGATCGAACTTTGCGCCCTGGCTTCAAAAGCTTTTACCAGAAGGGCAAGCTTTAAGTTATGAGTATCGACAAAAACAGTTTGAGAAATCAAAACAAAAATTTGCTAAAAAGCAAAAACGATTTGAGAAAAGACAAAAACAGTTCAAAAGAAAAATGTTCTTTGCCTACATGAAAGGGCATATCTCAAGGTCAAAGTATATACAAATTCGAGACGGCAAGAAACAAGAAAAATCAAAGATTTTGATACAAGTAAAATACGCAACGCACAACATGAACAAAAAACAACGTGATTACTTACTCCGAAAACTTGATAAAGCCCAAACAAAAGTTGAAGAGAAAAAGCTGTCAAGCAGATTTTCAACTACTCCGCAAAAAGAACCAGTTAAGGAGAGAGAAAAAGAGAAGCCCAAAGAGCAGCCGAAAGAAAAGCAAAAAGAAAAGTCAAAAGAACGTGATAGGTAACTAACAATGCAAACACGTAGTGAAACAAAAAGACGACTTAAGAAAACACTGGGAAGCCTTCTATGTCTGGCATTTGGAGTATATACAGGAAGAGTAATAGGGTTATTTATCGGAAGATTAGTTTTTTACACCTTACAGGCACATTCAACGTATGGGTTCTTTACCTGGATTGTGTCAGTGGCAATAGGAGTTAGAACTGAAGAGTTAACAGCAGAAAGCTTAGCTCAAGCAATGAGTAGCTTTGAAAACTTTTTTCGCCTACTTGGAATGGTTTTCTTTGGAGAAGCGGGGGTAAGAGTTCATTACTGGTACTACTATTTAAGAGGCATTAAAACTTACCATGCATTTACGTTTGATAGCTTTAGAAAGCACTTTTTCCATATTGATAACGCCTATGTTGATATGCTCTGGGCTTTAATCTATGTGGTAAGCCTTGATACGGTGCGGGGTGTTTTGTGCTTTGTAGCAGGAAACGCTGTGTATGGTTACTTTTCTGGCATCTTGGGGTTTTACGCTATATTTCCAACACTTTTTGCAATCATACTAATTTTTCAGTGGGCAACTGAAACTGTAAAAAACGTTCTTCATCCACATCGAATTGAGTGGGAAATTCAAGATAGTTCGCTCATTAAAGCAGTGCTTTCAAAACGAGAGGAAGAGAACCTTTTAGGCAGAGGTCGAGAAGAGGAGGATGAATAAAAAGCTCTGCTGGAAGCTTCTTAAAGTCGCTAAAACGTTACTTAAAGCACTCTCAAAGATTATTTACAGCATTTTAGCTGACATGAGGCGAGATTCTTCGCTCGAATATCGGCATGGTCATTCAATCATTGATACTGCCTGGGATATTCATCGTGAGAATCAAACGGAACTTGTTGCTAGTAAGGATCGCCAGATTAAGCAAAGTGAGGCAGCTCAAAAAGGCATACTGGCGGATCATCAATCGCCGGCTCTTCCAGCAGATTACGATCGAGAAAAGTACGTTCCCTTTGGACTAGGTTTTCAAAAGATTGATGAGACTGAGGGGCATTTCCTTATAAGCGGCGTTACAGGCTCTGGTAAGGGCTTACTGACCCAAATTACAATGGCTCACGTCTTATCTCTTCAGAAAAGGCGAGTAGTCATTATCGACCCTAAGAACGATACACTAGGAATTCTTCATGGGATGAATATCCCTTATAAGTATTTTAATATTGCATCTACTCGTGGGATTGCCTGGGATATTGCAAAAGATGCTGGAAGCTACACCAAACTTCCCCAAATAGCAGCAATTCTTCTTCCTGCTGATGAAAAAGCTACTGATAATTTTTGGCTCTTTGCATCTCGTGCCTTGCTTGTTGCAATCATGCGAGTCTTTATCTATCTCTTTCAAGATGAATGGGCATTCCATGACGTTGTTAAGGCTGCAACATTTCTTTCAAGAGAAGAGCTAATTACGTTCCTTAAGCAATGCCCTGGAAATGAGGCAATTATTCTTTCACTCTTTAGTGAAGAAGTTGAAAAGGCTTCAGCAAACGTGATGCTTGAAGTATTTACAAAGCTTGAAAGGCTAAACACTGCTGCGGTTCATAGTCAGCAGGCGACAGAAAAAATTAGCTTAAAAGAATTCATGCAGCAAGATGATGGAGTGCTTGTTATTGGAATGGATCTAACTGAGAAAGAAGCTCATATGCCAATGATTCATGCAATCTTTAGGCGGCTGTGTGATTTTATCTTAGCCCTACCTGAGTACCCGGATGTTAAAACTTGGTTTTTTATAGATGAGGTAATTTTTCTAGGCTACTTGCCTGGGCTATTAGATTTGATGGTTTTTGCACGTTCTAAAAATGCCCTTGTCACTTTAGCTATTCAAGGGATGGAAGGGATGGAAGAGATTTACAAAAAAAACTTCTCAGAAATTATTGTTGAGATGTGTAGATACAAAGCAATTTTACGCTCAACTGCGAGGACTGCTAGATGGGTCTCATCACTTTTTGGAAAAGTTGAAGTATACGATTCAACATCAAGCGATAATTTTGGCTCTCAAGGCGTATCAGGTGGAAGCCAGGTGCGAAAAGAAGGCAGAGAAAAGTTCTACGATTCAACTTTTTTGGAGCTTCCTTTTCCGAGCAAGGCAAAAAAATTAGGATTAACGGGATTTTTTATCACGCCTGATAAGGCAGAAACAAGGAAAATTTCAAGCGAAAGGCTTGAAGCCTTAATGCCTAAAAAAGTAGAAGTTGCAAAGGAGGAATCTATAGACAATGAACAGCAATTACTTGTGCCGTGGAGTGAAAAAGAGAAGGCGAGATTTATCTATGGAGATAGAGAAAAGGAGGAGGTAACAATTGATGATTTACTAGATGAGCAGGTAGTTGAATATTTCTTAAATTTCACTGAAGAATTCGCAAGGAAGCTAAAACAAAAAGATGAGCATGAAAAAACAGAAGATTGAAATAGCTCTTAAAGCTATGTTGCCTGATGTGTTACTTACGAAAAAACAGATTGAGGAAATCACAGGCTTATCTGACAACACTGTAGTTACAACCATTAATCCACTGAAGAATTTGCAAGGAAGCTAGAGCAAAAAGATGAGCATGAAAAAACAGAAGACGGCAATTGAAATTGAAGCGGCTTTTACAGCCCTGCCTCTTGAAACTTTACTCACCAAAAAACAGATTGAGGAAATCACAGGCTTATCTGACAACACTGTAGTCACAACACTTGCTAAATGCGGAATCCCGACTAGCAGCAGAACCTACTCAGTGGCTCTTTTACTAGAAAGGTTTGTGCCTGCAAGAAAAATCTTAGATGACGGAGGAACATATGAAAAAGTAGAGCAGTTTGTAAAAACCCTATCGCCTCTTGAAAGTGCAGAAGATGAAGAAGATGGAGGGGCGTTAATTGACGCATTAGATCAGCTTGAAGAAGATGCTGCACAGGTTCTCTACGGTGCAATAGAAGAGAGAGCTGAGAGGCTAGTAGGGTATATGCCCAAAATGCTTATGAAGGCTGTCTCAGGGGCAATTCTTAAGGGTGCAGGCAGACAAAAGTTTAAGACTGAACTAATGCAAATACTAAAAGTTGAAAACTCAACTGGACAGCAAAAACGATTAGCTAATCCAGAAGAAGCACAGAAGCTTTTACCGTCTGAGACCCAAGACTCATAAAAACAAAAAGAGGATTCAATCACCATGAAACGCTTAGTAACAACGTGCGGATTAGTAGCTTCACTACTCCTAACTTCTTGCTCAAAACCAGAGCCAAAAACAGTGTATTTAGCCTTAGAGACGCAGACTGAGAAACAAAGAGAGCTTAATCAAGACATAACTCACGAGCTAGCTAGAAAAATGCACTCAGGGGACTTTGTAATAGTTGATCAGTTAGTTGGAGGAAGCGAGGAATGAGCGAGAGTGCAACTGCTGCTAATGATGAAGCTGGAAGTCTAGAGCTTCTTGATTCAATGCTCTTTGAGGGGACGACAACTCTCATAGAGGGAAGACTTAAACAGTTTATTTTGCATACACCTCAATATTTTATCGGGTGCCGTGGTGAGGCTTCTCAATAATCCTAAAATCCGTGCTGAGATCCTTAAAAAAGTTGCAATCAGCGTGAAAAGTGAGCCGATCGCTCTCGAAGCTAAAACCGTTCGGCTTGAGAGCATGAATCTTTTGCCTGAGTCCAAGTCCGAAGAATAGTTATTTCAAGAGGTTTTTTCCATTATGTTCCAACCGAAATTGCTACTTGGGTTTTCGTTGCTGTGTATACCTTTTATCCCTGGATGTGACTCTCCACCGGAGAGACATCAAACTGTGTATGTCGCTCTTGAAAGTAATACCAGTGAGGAAAAGCTCTTTAGTCAGGATGTTCTTTACGAAATGTCTGAGAACTTCTCAGGACGATCGCAAATTGTGATTGATGAATTAAAAGGGAAAAGTACGGTTAATGTGTTCTCCGATAAGGCATCATCCCACGCTCTAAGAGAGGCTATTGACGTAGTTGAGATTACGCTCTCAGATGATGAAGCCTTAGTGTCTGCGATTCATAGAGCAGCTCTGCTGGGGCAAGACAATAAGCCTGTGTTTGCCGTCCTTGTAACCTCTGGAACCATTGATAAACAGTCGATAGCAAAGATTAGAGCAGCTACAAAAGACATCAAGGAAAACACGTTTCTCTACGTGATTGGGGTTACAGAAGAGAACAGGCTCCCTATGTCAAATGCGTTCTCTGAGGTTAGAGGGAACGTAAAACTTGGAAGCTCTGAAACTGAAATGCTGTCCGTTGCTTCAAAACTAAAGGGGAAATAGTCATGGAATACTCTATTAACGAAGTCGCAAAGCTCCCAGATGATCTGTTTCAAGATCCGCATACTCGCCCGTTAGCTATTGCTCTTTCGCACTTAAGCCCTGATGAGCTGTCGCTCTGGTGGGATGAGGTGAGACCGCTTAGAGCAATTTGGATTAGCGAGTGTAAGAAGTATGAGGATTTGCTCACCTCTCGTAAAATCGCTGAAGGAGTGATCATTAGCCACACGACAAGAGAGGCTGAGAATGTTTTGGTCAAGTGGATTAAAGCTTTTGCCATAGACACACTCCGGCTTAAGAAGACATCCAAAGGGATTGATTTTAAGCAGTTCATGACCAAAAAAGGAGGATTGCAGGTAGTAGCCGCAGGCTTAAGCTTCATGCAGATTCTAGCAATTAGCGAACTGCTGGGGGTGCAGATTGATAATTTAGAGCCTTCAGACATTCCGTTGGCGGTGGTCTCTATAATCGCTGCTCTAAGCCTTACATTTGGCTCTAAGGAGGCTCTTGTCTTCTGGGTTAAGGCAAAACGGTATGATGGGGTCTCCCAACCCTTCTGGAAGCGTTTAACAAGTGGAGATAGCCTGTTTTTATGCTCCCTTACTCTAATTGTCCTAGAGATGGCTTTTGCCGCACCTGGGCTTATCTCTCTTTTGCCTCCGCGTCAGGCTAGTCAATTTCTGCCACAGGTCACGGCTTACTGTGCATCTGGGCTTGGAGCCTTCGTGAACATTATGCTTTCCTACGGGATTGCCTACGACGAAATCGCCTTTGAGAAGAAGTTTTCACTAAAAGTTGAGGTAGAGCCAGACCCAAGAGAGCAGATTATCGATACCTTCAATATTGACCTTGAAACGGCTCGGCTAATCCGGGCTAACTACGATAAGGAAGCAAGGTTTCAGGAGAGAATTGTCCATCAGGCTGAAAAGCGGTATATGAGAGCATTAGAGCGGTGGCGAAAGCAGGTTAAGCGGATTGTGCGATCTCGTGAGTTTCGTCGGGGGGAATTTGGGAAAGGGTCTGTTTAACAGATCATCTCCTTCCGTTTTACCTGCAATTTGTGCTACAACCCGTAGCACAAATTTCTTTTGGACATAATTTATGCCAACGGTGTACGTAATAGGTGGGGCGAATGGAGCAGGAAAGACTACCACATCTCTAATTCTCTTACCGACCAGCTTGAACGTGATCGAGTTTGTTAATGCTGACGCTATTGCTGCTGGAATTTCTCCATTAAATCCTGAGTCAATGGCAATGCAAGCAGGAAGAATCATGCTTGAGCGCTTAGAGCTGCTCTCATCCTCTGGAGCCAATTTTGCATTCGAGACAACGTTGGCATCCCGGACTTTTGCCCCGTTTCTGCGAAAATGCAAGGATAGAGGCTATGCGATCGCTCTAATCTACTTTTGGCTTCGTAGCGCTGATCTGGCGATTGAGCGGGTATCAAGGCGAGTTGCAGCAGGAGGACACTCAATACCAGATGATGTAGTGCGACGACGATATGAGAGAGGGCGAACTAATCTAACAAGCCTATATCTTCCTTTGGTTGATGAATGGATGATTTTTGATAATTCAGAGTCAGAATCAATACTTGTTGCAGAACAAGAATTAGGACAAAATCAAGTTATCTACAATAACGATATATGGAGTCAAATTAGAAGGTAAAACATGGAACAGAATCAAAATAAACATCGCTTGATCGAAGCTGGAGTTAAAAAGGCAGTAGCTCTTGCTCTTGAGAGGCACAGACGACTCGGTGAATCAATCGCTGTCTGGAAAGATGGTCAGGTTGTTATTGTACCTCCTGAGGAAATCCCATCAAATCCAGGTAGTTAGTTTGATTCGATTCGTACTTGAAAATTTAGTCAACAGCTTGTTGCTCAAATTCTATGGAGACATAACAAATGAAAAACAGCATGGCTCTAATACCCTCTTAAAAGCTCTGAAACCTTCTCTAAGACTGGCAAAGCCTTAACTTCATTAGCGGGTAGAAATACTCTTTTTCTCCAAGAAATAATCTCAGTGAAGCAGCCGTTGGCTACAAGCTGACTGATCAGAGCCTCTGAAAAGGTTCCTGCTATCTCTAATCGCCAGTCGTTCATGACAGAGGATTTTCTAAGTGTAATGCCTCCTGCAAGCTGGTGACTCTTATGTTGCTCCATGACTGAAGCGTAGACCTCTTCTGGGCGAAGCTTAACTTGAGAGAGACCAAGGGTATGAGAGACTGCTGCCATGTCTTCAGGCTGAATGACGCGCCCTAAAAGCACTTCTCCATCATCCGATCGCAATCGAAAGACTCTCATATTGTTCTGGTCTAATGAGTTCCAGATAGGGAGTAAAAGCCCTGTAATCATGAAAAACCTGCTCGTTGCAAAAGGTGAAGTATTTGATACCTCATCCTCCCAAGCCTCCTTCCACGCCCCATAAGAGGCTTTATTCCATGAAGATTTTTCTAGATCGGCGATCGGCATTCTCACTCTGTCAGTCGGGCGAATCAGGCTCACTCGCTCAATGGATGCACCACTATCGCTCACTTCAGATGAGGTAGAAACAGCTACCGCTGCACGACCAGAGCGATCGTTGATATACAGCGCTCCTTCATTGAGGTTAGAGATTTCATAGGCTCTCCCAGAGGATAAAATCTCTCTTTTTCTTTTCTCTTCAATCTCAAGGCAGTTTGTTTTTGAGCCAGAAGGATGTGTATAGACAACTTCACGGCTTAAAATCTTGAATCCTTCTGCCTTAAGGGTTTCAACGCCTACATCATAGGTTCCAGCCTCGATCGCCCGTTCAATGTTATCTTGCAGAATGTTCTCAAAGGCTTGAAATAGGTCGTTTTGGAGCTGAATGGGGAGAGCCAGAATTCTATTGAGAAATTTTGGAATATTTGGCAGCTCAATTTTTAAGTCGCCCTGCTCTGTTGTGAGCTTGAGTCCAGTGGCATCTTCAAATTCAGCCATCGTACATACAGAGATCTGGTTTCTCGCAAGTCTTACAAAAAACTGATCAAGGGATGCTTCTGCATAGCGTGATTCAAGATTGTCTTTCGGGTCAAAAAGTCCTTGCCCTCCGGTTTCTCGCTGCCCACGAGTTAAAGCTCCTAGTTCATCAAGCCGTCTGGCGATCGTTGAGATAAATCGTCGCTCTCCACGAACGTCTGTTACCACAGGTCTAAAAACCGGGGCTGATGCTTGATTCGTTCGGTGCGATCGCCCCAATCCTTGAATAGCGTTATCGGCTCTCCATCCAGCCTCTAGCAGGTAGTGGATACGCCTTCTTTTGTTGATGGCTCCAAGGTCAGCGTGGTAGCTTCGCCCGGTGCCTCCGGCTTCGCTAAAGACTAAAATCCTTTTCTCATCATCTAAAAACTCCTGTGCGTCAGAAGTACCTGCTGAAGCTGAGCGGGTTGAGGCGAATAGGCGTCCTGTAGATTGCTCTTTTAGGATTCTGATTGAGCGACCTGTGATTTCTGCAACCTGCTCATGCCCAAAATGGTGAAGGATCTGCTCTAAGGCTCCTGGCAGTGGGGGAAGAGATGAAATGAGGTTGATTAGCCCGTCTCTGATTTCAATTGCCTCTTTTGAGACAATCATGTTGCCTTTTGCATCGACAACGGGTTCTGAGAACAGCTTTCCATCGGCATCTGAGAGAACTTTGTGTAGATGCGTTGGAAATGAGTGCATGAGGTAGCTCATCACAGATTCTCTGGGGGTGATGTCAATATTGAGATCTGCCCATTCTTCGGCGGGAAGCTCTTTGAGACGCTTATCGAGAATGGATTCATTGGTGCTGACAAGCTGAACGATTACAGAATTTCCCTCGTTGATGTCCTGCTCGATCGCCCGGAGCATACTGGGGCATTTCATAGAGGTGAGCAAATGATTGAAAAATCTCTGCTTGCTTGATTCAAACATGGAGTGAGCTGACATCTTCGCCTGACGGTTTAGAGATTTTCCTTCGCTTGAGGTGATGTTGCAGGCTTCCATTGCCTCTCCCATGCGGTTGTGGATGACCTTAAAGGCTTGGGCGTAGGTGTCGTAGATACTGACCTGGTCAGCGGTGAGAGGTACTTCGAGGGCATCATAGTCAACGCCATCAAAGCTAAGCGATCGAGAGAGGTAAAGACCCAGTGATTTTAAGTCCCTGCAAACGACTTCCATTGCGGCAACTCCACCCTTCTCGATCGCCCCGATGAATTCATCCCGACTAGCAAAGGGGAAGTCTCCAGACTGCCAGAGTCCAAGCCGTGAGGCATAGGCAAGGTTAGAGACCTTGGTAGCTCCGGTTGCTGAGACATAAAGCACTCTGGCATCTGGAACAGCATTTTGTAGTCGTAGTCCGGTAAGTCCTTGCTGAGAGGCTTCCTTTGTGAAAATTGCTCCTTTTTCAGTAATGGCGTTTCCCATTGCGTGAGCCTCATCGAATGCAATCACGCCTTCAAAGTCTTTCCCAAGCCAATCTGTGATTTGCTTTAGCCTTGAGTCTTTACCCTGCTTACCAGCACTTCTGAGAGTTGCGTAGGTGGTAAAGAGGATGCCTGCTTTGAACAGGATCTCAGAGCCTTGCTTATATTTTGAAAGGGAGATGATGTCTGCTTCATCGCCGCCAAGGGCTACCCAGTCTCGCTTAGCATCTTCAACGAGTTTGTCAGATTTTGAGACCCAGACGGCTTTAGTCCTGCCGTTTAGGAAGTTATCTAGAATTACGCCTGCAATCTGCCGCCCTTTGCCTGCTCCTGTGCCGTCGCCCAAAAACCAGCCTTTTCTAAACCGCACAGCATTTAGGTCGTCGGGGGAAGCAGCGGAGAGTTCATCTAGGGAATCATTGACAAGAAATGAGCCTTTTAGGTGCTGGGAGTGTGCTTCTCCTGCATAGACAATCGTTTCAAGTTGGGCAAAAGACAGCTTGGATTCAGCAACGATCTGGCTTGGCAGAAGCGGTATGTACGTGGGGATTGGAGGGATGACTGAGGCAAGAGCTGCTGATTCACAAAGCTTTGTGGGGTGAGGCTTTGCTCCAGTGATTTCGATTCTCTGGGGTCTGTACTCCTCATAGAGAGAACCTAGAGCTTGAGAGCTTTCAAGAGTAGCCTCCCTGATTTGATACTGGACTTCTACAGTTTCTTGAGGCAGAGAGAGATTAGAAATGCCTTGAACGACCTGTGCCCTCTTTTTCCTCTGGGTTGAGGGTGCGGTGGTGAGGGGTTCTTCTTCAGGCGATCGCTCAACGATTGCCTTTGCAACAATCTCGGCGCGTGGTGGAATGGCATTGAGGATTTGGGTGACTTGCTCTTCAGTGAAAGATTTGATGCTGCGGTTGTCTCTGCCATCTGAGACATAGCGATATTTTGGCTCAACGATGATTTCTACAGGTGGGGAGGTTGGCGGCACCTTGTCAATGACTGTGAGCCTCGTTTTAATGGTTGTGCCGTGCTTGTAGTAGAAATCCCCGTGAATCAGAGCCGTAACGCTGACCTGGGCGTTGAGTCCTTCAAAGAAGCCTTTCCAATCCGAGGAGAGCGGTGAGAACCAGTGAGCGGAAATCACAACGAGCCTTCCACCTTCTGGAAGTCGCAGAAATGCCGATCGCACATGCTTCGGCATTGCGTCCGGGTTTCGCTTATGCACTCCAGGAGTTGCAGAAAACGGGGGGTTCATGATGACAACGCTAGGTCTCGCATCCTCTGGCAGATAGTCATGAATTTGCTCGGCATCACAGGAGAAGTGTTGAGCCTCTGGGAAAAGGACTTCTAAAAGGGCACCCCGCTTTTGACTCAGTTCGTTCAAAATCAACTTTGCACCGAGTAGCTCTGAGAATTTGGCAAGAAGCCCTGTGCCAGCGCTTGGCTCAAGTACCGTGTCTTTTTCAGTGATTCCGCCACAGAGCGCTGCTAGATAGCAAATTGGGGGAGGAGTTGAGAACTGCTGGAGCTGAACCGATTCTTCAGTCCGTTTCGTGTGGGTTAGGGAGCGATCGAGAATTTGGTGAATTGCCCAGATTGCTTCTGCCGGGGGCAGGGACAGTAGCTCTAAACCTTTTCTGCTATCCAGAATCCTGTGGAAGGCAACTTCTTGAACTTCGTAAAAGTCTTTCCAAAGCCATGCTCCATCAGAAGCTGAGCCTTCAAAGGCTTCGTTCATCAGGGCTTTTGCTTGATTGGCATCTAAGGCTCTAGCCTTCAGAAGCGTTCTCCAGAGTGAGTCGGCGGCTCGGATAACTTTCGATTCATAAGGGGTTGGGGCAGATTGAATCTCGGATAAGGCAACCTGAGCGTTGGTTAAATCAGAAAAGCTGCTTTCTAAAAAATGATTTCCCGAATCATGCGAGAGATTATCAGAGACCAACGACTTAAATACTGCTTAAAAGTTATTGAGGAAAATGAATAGGAAGAGAAATATATCATTAGAAGAAAACCTGCAAGAAGATTTAGAACACAATGTTAAAAATAATAAAAAACCTTTCTATTTTGAATTGATTGAGGTTCAAAAATGGGTTAATTTCATTCTCTTTTTATGAATTGTCTAGGATGATTCTTAGAATTTAGAGATTTTGTGATCGGGCGATCGCAATAAAGATTTTATTGAGAATGAAGTTTATGGCTCAAGAGGAAAAGATCACATATGTTCAACTATCAGAAATCGTTAAACTTGGAATATTGGACACAGAATATGCAGCAAACCCTGCTTTGCTTAATACCGAACTGGAGGATATATCTTTAGATTTAAGATATATTCAGAGGCAGATAGATAGATTCTCTCAGAATCCTACACAGCGGGAGCAATTTGACACCCTTTATCGAATTGCTACTAGAGCTGAAGGATTTATAGGGCTTTCACCTGAAGAGCTAGATTCTGCTTTTCAGAAGCAGGAGCTTTCAGGGCAACAGATTTTAACAATCAATAACTGGCTAGATCAAACAGTAGGAGCCAGGATTGAAGTTCTTGAAAAACCTAAAGATCCAGTTCAAAGCCTGATTGAGGCAGGTCTGAGCCAAGAGACCGCAATGGAAACAGCTCGAATTCAAGGCATTCCGAAAGAGTTGCGGTGCGATGTGGATGAAGCTAAGCTGACGCTATTCTTGCTCCAAGCTAATAGAGATGAAACAGCCTCTGAGAAACCACCCTTAGAAATCACCTTAAACGGCAAATTCTATGAGGTTGAGGTTACAAGCTATATTTCAGAGAGAACTAGAATTTTGCTTTGGGACGAAGAAGGAGAGCTAGATCAGATAGTGACGATAGATAGCACAAATATGGGATATTTACCCCCTTCTGTATGTGTCGTCCATTCTTCTCAAGAAGTAATGGATGCTCTGCTTAAGGTTAAAATTATTGAGCATCCACAAAAAATTGGACGTGGAATATCTCTTTGCGAAGTCAACAATAGCTTACTTGATGAAGAATAAAGGATATACGAAGTCAAATCACAAGGTAAGACAATAGAACAGAATGAAAACAAGCACCGATTAATTGAAGCTGAGTTAAAGAGGCGATCGCTCTTGCTCTTGAGAGACACAAGCGCCTTGGTGAATCGATCGCTATCTAGAAGGATGGTCAAGTTGTTATTATACCTTCTGAAGAAATTCCATCAAATTCAGGTAGTTGATTAAATTATGATTCAATGCCGATGTTCATTAAAAAATATCAATAACGCTCTCATATTTTTTATTTCATCTATAATGGCTAACTGACCTGTTGAATAGAAAAATTGATCAGTATGGCATTAAAAGATCTGTCGCCAGCAGAAAAAAGTAAGATTGCACTTGGTGCGATCGTGGGTGAGGTGCTTGGAAAGTCAACCTCAGACGTTGGCGCTCAATTTGGAATCAGCGCCAAGGCAGTAACAACGCTGAGAAAGCAGGCACTTGATGCAATCCGGCAGTCTTTCTATGGGGTACAAACCCAAGCTCCTTCACCGGGGCTGAGTGATGAGGAAGTTTCAGCACGGCTAGAGAAGCTTCTTGGTAATGAAGGAGGCTCATTAATCTCTCCGCCAGCTCCTAATAAAGCTGAGAAGGTTAATGAGGATGAATCAGAAGAGGAAGAGCCTATCTCGATCGATGAGATAGTTTCCGCTATCCAGGAATACAACAATGTTGCCGGGAGTAAAAAGAAGATCTACATCTCACGCGCGGTTGTGGCTGAAGTATCTCCTCATTCAACTAAAGAGCTTGAAAGCTATTTCTCTGAACACAAGGCTGAAATTGATGCCCATATTGAGAAGCATGGGTTAAAGCGCAACACAAACAGGGCGCTTAAGGGCGAAGACTGGATAAGCTGGCTAAATTTGTAGGCGATCGCAATCCTACAGGGAAGGAATGAGCTGTCGCGGCTGAATCATAACCAGAAGATCTAATAATGAGGTTCAGTCGCTCCCTGGTAAGGTGATTATGTCAATAGTGCAGCTCTCCTTTTTGGGAAGCCAGAAGCGCCTGCCCCAGGCAGAGTGAGGGCTATGGCTCTATTCTTACTGCCACCCTGCTCAATGTTGGCTCAATACCGAGAATTGTTGACTACAGGCTAAGCAAATACTGTTGCAATAACAGACTTTGCCATTAAAATCGTGGCTAGCTCTCTTAAGTATTAGCCTATGCCTGCTTCTCTAACCCCCGAACTAGAACAGAGGATGCTAGAAGAGCACGATCGTCTCTATCAGCTTAATGTTGGCTAAAGCCCAGCAGAAATACCCCGTAGAGGAGAGCCAATCTCGTCCAGGAGCAGTGGTTCAGAAGCAAAAATATTCTAGGAAAGCGTAAAAGGACAGTTCATTAGCAATTTGATGGCATAGGATTAGGAGCCGTTCCATCCTGTCTGAGAAAAGCCTGATGCTGTCGATGGGGTATCAGCAAAGCCTACTGAGAGCCAGCCATGCCACGCATCTTCGACAATATAGATCAATATCTACTGCCCACATTACGAAGTGCCTTGGAAGTGGCAGAACGGGCTGACTTCTGTGTTGGGTATTTCAATCTTAGGGGCTGGCGCAAAGTCGATGATTTAATTGAAAAGTTTCAGGGTGGAGACAAAGCTTGCCGCCTTCTAGTCGGGATGCAGACGCTGCCGCAAGAGGAGCTATATCAGTCAAAAGCCTTAATAGCGTCTGGACACGGCATTGACAATAATCGAGTCATTCAGTTCAAAAGACAGATTGCAGAGGAGTTCCGTAAGCAGCTTACGATTGGAACTCCAACTAATGACGAGGAATCAGGGCTACGGCGGCTAAGCCGTCAAATTAAGGCAAAGAAAGTCGTTGTCAAGCTGTTTCTGAAGCATTCGCTACATGCGAAGCTCTACCTGGCGCACCGCAACGATCGCAACAACCCAACGGTTGCGATTTTAGGCAGCAGCAATCTAACCCTGTCAGGTCTGGAGTATCAGGGTGAGCTGAATGTGGATGTCCTAGACCATGATGCTTGTGACAAGCTAAAGCGGTGGTTCGACGATCGCTGGGATGACCACTGGTGCTTTGATATCTCCGAAGAATTGGTCGCCCTAATCGACGAAAGCTGGGCAAGAGAAGATTTGATTCTGCCCTATCACATCTATCTTAAGATTGCCTATCACCTGTCTCAAGAAGCCCGAATTGGACTATCGGAGTATAGAATTCCCCGCGATGTCGGGGATACCCTCTTTGACTTCCAGCGGGCGGCTGTCCAAATTGCCGCACACCACGTCAATCGGCGGGGAGGTGTGTTGATTGGAGATGTCGTGGGGTTAGGGAAAACATTAATTGCCGCAACGCTAGCGCGGATTTTACAGGAAGATTTTTTCCTGGAGACGCTGATCATCTGCCCTAAAACGCTGGTCTCCATGTGGCAAGATTACGTCGATCGCTATCGCCTTTTAGCTAAAGTCTTGCCGCTCAGCCGTGTCCAGAATGAGCTACCAGATTTACGGCGCTATCGGGTGGTTCTGATTGATGAAAGCCATAACCTGCGAAACCGAGAGGGCAAACGATACCGAGCCATTCAAGAGTACATTGCTGCCAATGAAAGTCGCTGTATTCTGCTGTCGGCAACGCCTTACAACAAAACCTATCTTGATTTATCTGCCCAACTGCGGCTGTTTGTTCCAGAAGACAAGGATTTAGGAGTGCGTCCAGAAGCCTTGCTCAGCGAAATTGGCGGCGAGCTAGAGTTTATCCGCAGACATCAGGCTCCGGTGCGATCGCTAGCTGCGTTTGAACAGAGTGAGCATCCAGATGACTGGCGGGAGTTGATGCGGCTATACATGGTACGACGCACTCGCAGCTTTATTCAGACAAATTATGCCAAGCTGGATGAACCGTTGCCCCTAGAACAAGAATTAGGCAAAGAAGCTCGGACGTATTTAGAGTTTGCCGATGGCAGAAGAGCTTACTTCCCGATCCGGCAGCCGCAGACGATTAAATTTAGCCTGGGTGAAGGCAATGATCCCTATGCCTCTCTGTATTCGGACGAGGTGGTAGAGACGATTAATCATCTGAATCTACCGCGCTATGGGTTAGGCAACTATGTCGCTTCGACAAAACGAAAAACTCTAACAGAATCAGAAGAGCGCCAAATTAAAGGATTATCACGGGCTGGGAAGCGATTGATGGGCTTTAGCCGCACCAATTTGTTTAAGCGATTGGAAAGCGGTGGACCCGCCTTTATTCAATCGATCGATCGCCATATCTTGCGGAATTACATTTTCTTACACGCGATCGAGCAGACGCTTGATTTGCCGATTGGGACTCAGGAAGCTGCCCTGCTTGATAGCCGCAACAACGATGAAGATGCCGAATCAATCCTGGCAACCTTGCTCGATCCAGAAATTGAGGAAGAAGACGAACTCACGCAGGAAGAAGTGCTTGATCAGGCTGAGAGCGATTATCGTCAGCGAGCCGCCCAGGTTTACCGGATCTATGCGACTCGTTATCAACGCCGCTTCAAATGGATTCAGTCAAAACTACTTAAGCCTTCCCTCAAGAAGGATTTGCAGGCAGACGCTAAGGCATTGACGGCAGTATTGACGCAGCACGGTAAATGGCTGGCTCACCGAGATACAAAGCTAGCGGCATTAGTAGAGCTGCTGACGCAGAAGCACTCGCATGAGAAGGTGCTAGTGTTTACGCAATTTGCAGACACCGTTCGCTATTTGAGCGAAGAGCTAAAGCGCATTGGACTCACCCACATTGAGGGCGTGACAGGCAATTCAGAGAATCCGGCAGCGATCGCTTGGCAGTTTAGTCCGGTGAGTAACGGCAAATCAGTCTCTAAAGATGAAGAATTGCGGGTGTTGATTGCTACTGACGTGTTGAGTGAAGGCTTGAACCTGCAAGACTGTGCCATTATCGTCAATTACGATTTGCCTTGGGCAATTATCCGACTGATTCAAAGGGCAGGGCGGGTGGATCGCATTGGTCAGACGGCAGCTAATATTCTTTGCTACTCCTTTTTGCCTGCTGAGGGCGTAGAGCGAATCATCCGGCTTCGGAGTCGATTGCGGCAGCGCTTACAGGAGAATGCTGAAGTCGTGGGCACGGATGAAACTTTTTTTGAAGATGAAATGGATGCGCAAGCATTTCTGGATCTGTATCACGAGAAAGCTGGGGTCTATGACGGCGCAGAAGACAGCGAGGTGGACTTGACCTCGGAAGCTTATCAAATTTGGAAGAATGCTACAGATGCTGATCCGGCTTTGAAGAAGACAATCGAGAATTTAGCTCCAGTTGTCTATTCCACCCGTGACCATGCGGCAACACCGACTCAACCAGAAGGGGTGTTGCTGTATATGAAAACAGCGGAAGGCAACGATTCTCTGGCACTCGTTGATCGCCAGGGTAGAAGTGTTACTCAGTCGCAGCTTGCGATCTTGCGGTTGGCGCAATGCCTTCCAGATACTCCTGCAAGACCCAGAGATCCGCAGCACCATGAGTTAGTGGCGCAGGGTGCAAAGCTGATTTTAGAAGAAGAGAAAAGTACGGGTGGGCAGTTGGGTCGTCCTTCAGGGGCGCGGTTTCGGACTTACGAGCGCTTAAAGCGCCATGCTCAGGCAGTGAGGGGGACTTTGTTTGAGTCTAAAG
Organism: Drouetiella hepatica Uher 2000/2452; assembly: GCA_019359505.1. GTDB lineage: Bacteria > Cyanobacteriota > Cyanobacteriia > Elainellales > Elainellaceae > Drouetiella > Drouetiella hepatica. Next base: position 65,819 of record JAHHHD010000019.1, read on the forward strand.
ATTTGCTGATGGCGATCGATCAAATTTATCGTTATCCCTTGCGGCAGTCAGCGATCGACCAGCTCAATCGGCAACTTAGAAGTGGCATCAATGACCAGCAGTTGGCAGAATTAGTGGTAGCGCTCTATCAAGACGATCGACTGTGTTTGGTGCAGGAAGAAGTGAGTACAAGGGAGCCACAGATCATTTGCTCGATGGGCTTGTTCGCTAGGGGATTGGAGGGGAACGATTGATCCTGCTGATCCGCGATCGCGCGACAGAAGCACAAGTCCAGGAAATGTTGGAAGAGCTGGGGGTTTACATCAAAGTGGCAGTTGATATCGATCGCAGAACTCTAGCAGGTGGGGGCTATTTACATGCAGACTGTGAAGCCGAACTGTTAGATGACGGCAGCAGGCAGGATGCAATCTGGGGTGCGAACTGGAACCCCTTTACCCAGGATATTGTCTATGAATCGTTGATCAACATCCGTCCGCGCCAAAATCGATCGATGGAAATTTTAGATATTGGGATTCGGGAACAGGTAGCTCAAGTGATTCAACAATTGCTGGGAGGCTGAGGCAGGCTATGAGAGATCAGGTTGTTCAAGATCGGACAAGGCTTCAAGAACGGTATTTACAGGATGACCTGCCGACTCGTCTGGGTGGACTGGCAGCAAACTTGGCGCGCATTCAATCGTTTTCTCACCATGTAGGCAATCAGGCAGTGGTAGAGCGCCTGATTGAGGAAAGCAAGTTGTTTGTTGAGTGGACAGCTAGCGAAATCGATATTGATAGTGCTGCCGAGCTGGTGGCGATGCAGATTCAACTGGCGCGATGGCAGCGCAACTGGCGATCGCTCTGGGCAGATCCAGCTCAACGAGTCAAGATGGCTGATCAGGCAAAAGTTTGGTCTGAACGGGTGCTGGGATTATCGGGCATTCTATCAGGAGGGTCTGCTTCTCCGGAAGCCTCTTAATTTGCCTTGTTACTTGTTTTGATCCGCTGCCCCTAGTTTTCACTTCTGCTATGCCCTTCAATTCCGATAAAGCTCAAGATCGCCTGTATGAGTTCAAGCTGCAAGAGTTATTTATCTTGGAACTTGGGTGGTCGCAGCCTGCCAGTCGTAACCCAGAATCGCTAGAAGTGGAGGGGCAGACTTATCAGCGATCGCAGATTGCCCAGATGTCGGGTGTGCCGATCTTTGAAATCACTTCGCCAGATGGCGACATTCCGACTGCCGAAATTCGTAATGCCATTTACAAGGCAATCGCCGATCAGTTTGCCGAGAATCTGCTGATTTTTGTGAATCAGAAGCGGACGCGATCGTTGTGGTATTGGGCAAAGCGGGATGGGACAAAATTTTACCCACGTACCGAATCGTATGTGCAGGGGCAGCCACCTGATTTGTTGTTGAGCAAAATAGGGGGACTGTTCATCCCTATTGAAGCTTTAGAGCAGGGCGAGCTGCCCGTGATCGACGTTGCGGCTCGGCTTCAGCAAGGTTTTGATGTCGAGAAGGTAACAAAAGATTTTTACAAGGACTTTCAAGATCAGCACCAATTTTTCTTGCAGCACATTGGAGGAATCGAGAAGGAGTCAGATCGCCGTTGGTATGCCTCGGTGGTTCTCAATCGCCTGATGTTTGTCTATTTTTTACAGAAAAAGCTTTTTTTGGGATCAGGGGAACCGAAGGATAAGCTGAAGTATTTGCGAATACAGCTAGAGAAAAGTCAAAAGCGCGGCAGCAACTTGTATTATCGAGAGTTTTTGCAGCCGTTATTTTTTGAGGGATTTGCGAAGCCAGAGGGAACTCGCTCTGATGACATCAACGAACTCATTAATAAAATTCCTTATCTCAACGGCGGTTTATTCTTGCACCATCAGATTGAGCAGGATGAGCGCAACCATATAGTAATTCCAGATGTGGCATTTGAGCAGGTATTTAATGTCTTTGAGAATTATTCTTGGCATTTGGACGACCGACCAAGTGAGATAGCAAATGCAAGAGAGATTAACCCGGATGTGTTGGGCTACATCTTTGAGAAATACATTAACCAGAAAGCGTTTGGGGCGTACTATACGCGCACTGAGATTACGGAATACTTGTGCGATCGCACGATCAACAAGCTGATTCTCGATCGGGTAAACCGAATTTCTGAGCGTCAGTTTGACAGCATTGGCGATTTGCTGGTGAAGCTGGATGCCAATCTTTGTCGGCAGTTGATCTATGGTGATGATGCAATTTTGCGAACGCTGTCGTTGCTTGATCCGGCTTGTGGATCGGGGGCATTTTTGATTGCGGCAATGAAGACGTTGATCCCAATTTATAGCGGCATTATTGGGGTGATTAATACTGCGGGCGATCGCCAGTTGACTCAATGGCTGAAGGAAGTGGAGGCAAAACATCCATCGTTGTCCTATTTCATCAAAAAGCGGATCATTACCGACAACCTCTATGGCGTAGACATCATGGAGGAGGCAATGGAAATTGCTAAGCTGCGGTTGTTTTTGGCGCTGGTGTCGTCGGCGCAGACTGCGGATCAGTTGGAGCCGTTGCCAAATGTAGATTTCAACATCATGGCGGGGAATTCGCTGATTGGGCTGATGCGGGTGGACGAGTCGGGGTTTGATGCGATCCACAGTTCGGGCGACGTGCAAATGAGTTTTCTGGGTTCGATCGCGGCTCAAAGCTATCAACAGATTCTGGAGGAGAAGAACGCCAATATTGATCTCTATAAGAAACATGCGTTTTTGAAAGAGGATGCAGGCGGCACAGTGCAAGAAGATCGGCTCCAGAGCTTACGCAATGAGATCGATAAAATCAATCGAGACGCTGAGGCAAAGCTAAATCAGCTTTTGTTGAATGAGTTTACGCTGAAATTGGGGATTCGCTATGAAGAAGCGCAACTCACCGGAAAAGCCAAAAAGCGATCGCTGACCCTCAAAGATATTGAGGATTTGAAACCGTTTCATTGGGGCTATCACTTCGATCGCGTCATGGCGCGGGGTGGGTTTGATGCAATTATTGCCAATCCGCCTTGGGAAGTATTTCAGACGGATGAAAAAGAATTTTTTCAGAAATATGACAACCTAATTAGAAAGAAAAAACTAAATATTAAGGCATGGGAGAGCCAGAGAGATCAACTCTTAGAGGATCTAGAGATCCAACAAGCATGGCTAACTTACTGTAGTAGCTATTCTCACGTCAGTGCTTACTATAAGAAAACTGAACACTATATAAACCAGCGTTCAATAGTTGACGGGAAAAGTGCTGCCAGAAAAATAAATCTCTACGCCTTATTTGTTGAGCAATGCTTTAACTTGTTGCAGTCAAATGGCGAATGTGGTATTGTCCTTCCGAGCGGAATTTATACAGATCTTGGTACTAAACAGCTTAGAGAAATGCTGTTTAGTGAAACACAAATTTCTGGTTTATTCTGCATTGAGAATCGACGCGAAGTTTTCGAGAACGTTCATCGCAGCTTCAAAATCGTTATCCTTTCTTTTCAAAAAGGTGGTGTGACAGATAAATTTCCTGCTGCCTTTATGAGGCTCAATGTTGGCGAATTAGAAGATTTTCCAAATCAAAACAGTCTTCAAATCAGCACTAACTTAATTCGGAGATTGTCACCGGATTCGCTTTCGGTGATGGAACTTAAAAGTAAGCAAGACGTTGAAATTGCTGAAAAGATGGTTGGGTTTCCGCTGCTCGGTGAGAAGATACCTGATCGATGGAATCTTTCACTCAGACAAGAATTGAACATGACTAGCGATAGTCATTTGTTTAAGCAACAGCCGGGTGAAGGGCGATCACCGCTTTACGAAGGCAAGATGATTCATCAGTTTACTCATGAATATGCAGAGCCACGATATTGGGTGGATGAAGGTGAAGCAAGAAAATCTCTGCTTGGTAGAGCCAAAGATGATGGTCAAGAATTGGCTTATCAGCATCACAGATTAGCTTTTAGGCTAGTAGGTGAAAATACAAACTTTAGAAACCTCATAGTTTCGCTACTTCCTAAGCATGTATTTTGCGGACACTCTCTAGGCGTAAGTCGAAACGTCAAAAATGTTGAAGAGCTACTTTTTCTATGTAGTACGTTTAACAGTTTTGTCGTTGATTACTCAATTCGCTCAAGAGTTGCTCGGAATATCAGCCTTTTTTCAATGTACCAACTTCCTGTTCCCCGCCTCATCAAAGGCGATCGCTACTTCAAAGAAATCGTCGATCGCGCTGCCAAACTCATCTGCACCACTCCCGAATTTGATGATCTTGCCGCCGAAGTCGGGCTAGGCTCCCATGCCAACGGCGTTACCGATGAGGGCGATCGGGCTAAACTTCGCGCCGAACTCGACGGCATGATCGCCCATCTCTACGGACTCACCGAAACCGAATTCACCCATATTCTCTCCACCTTCCCGATCGTCTCAGACGAAGTCAAACAAGCTGCCCTTGCGGAATACCGCAACTTTATCCCAAAAGCAGGCGATGCCGAAATTCTGGCTTTAATCGCCCAAGGCGAAAACGCCCAACTCGAATTCAAATCCACCGCCCGCTGGAACCTCAAAGAAGCCAAAAAAGACCGGACGATGGAAGAGGTGATCTTGAAAACTGTCGCCGCTTTCCTCAATACTCATGGCGGCACCCTCCTCATCGGTGTCGAAGACAACGGCAACATCCTCGGACTACAGCTCGACTACCAAACTCTGCAAAAGAAAAACCGCGATGGCTACGAACTCTGGCTCACCAACGATCTACTGCTTAAGGAAATGGGCAAAGATCTCGCCCCTTACATTGCCATCAGCTTTCACGTCATCGATCAACAGGAAATCTGCAAAATCACCGCTCAACGTGCCCCCAAACCTGTCTACGTCCACATCCGCGACAAGACTGGGCAACTGAAAGAATGCTTCTTTATCCGCACAAATAACTCGACTGGTAAGTTAGATAAACCCAGTGAGATTACCAATCATGTCACAAATCACTGGTCGTAGCTAGAACAAGAAGCTGCTGAGTTCGTTTAGTTTAGGGTTGAGACGATCGCTATCTCGGCTAACTCATTCCGTATCCCGACAGACCTGGGTTCTATGTCGATGTGCTGAAGATATCCATAATAGTTATCGTCGTTGCCACCTAACATTTTGCGGCGCACTACCCATGAGCCTCATGCTTTCCCAACTAAAACACTACGATCAATTATAAAACTGATCAGCGTTGTTGCATAAATTAAGCCTTGCTATACAAGGCTTTCAAGTCCCAAAAAATCTCAATTAAATGTCTTTGTCAACTGCCCAAAATTCCTTCTAGTGAGCCTCACAGCCAATACCGTCCTTATCCCGATCGAAACGATGTGGGTCAGGCTGGCGTACCTGAAAGTTGGTGTATGAAACATCTGGACAGTCTAAATCTGGCGGAGCAGGCGCAATACAGACGGTAGGATAGCTTGGGTCACAGTTCTGCTGTGCAGCGATGGGCGAAGGCTGAAAGAGCAGGATCAGCATGGCGATCGCCATGCTTAACAAAGCAGAGAGCATCAATTGAATTTTCATATGCTTTTACTTGATTATTTAACTTACGGTTTTAAGACTGTTAGCTATGAAGTCTATTTGCCACATTTATCTGTCCCATATAAAATCTCCTTTGAGCTGCCGTCCGGATTAAACTGAGCGCACCAAACCCCACCTGCTAATACCTTTTGCCGCTCATGATTAGCTTGAATTGCCTGATCAACGAATGCAGGAGTCCCAAAACGTTGCATGAAGTGAGGCGCTGCGGTGAATGGAAGAGCGATAGCGGTAGTCATAATAAGCAAACGCCTAAAAAACGGTGACATGGCAAAAGCACTCTAGAGAATGACTCTAGGATGCCCATACAGGCTAGTACGTCTAGCAAAGATCAAAGGAAAATCACAAAAATAAGGGGCATTCGCCAATAGCATCAGCATTGGAACAGAAAGTTAAGCGAGTATATGTTTCATTGGGATATCAGCGCTCCAATCAATACACCCAATAAGCCATCTTGGTGTTAAAGGTAGAATTGCAACCCATTGTTGATTGAGCTTACTGCTTTATGGTTGAGCCTATCTATACGAATGCTGTCTCAACGCTTCATCCTGCTTTCGCTGGCGCTCTCAGCCGCGTCTGTCAATCCATTAATTGGGACTATGGCGAAGCTTGGATGCTCAATCCAGAAGAAACTCTGCTCGAACTCAGTCCGATTTGGTGTGTTCATCCAAACCGTGACGACGATCGCCGGGATGCTCTCGAAAAATTTGGAGTCTGTAGTCGAAGCTTTGTTTTATCGATTAACGAGGGGTTGCCTGGGAGAGTTTTTCAGTTGCGTCAGCCTCAGTGGATTGAAGATGTTTCTGTTCCCTCAGAAGGCTACTTTCTTCGCAATCAGCTTGCTAAAGCGTTCAATCTCAAAGCCGGACTTGGTTTTCCGATTTTTCGCGATCAAGCGATAATCGCAATCTTTGTCTTTTTCACCGATCGCGCTTTTGAAAAAGACAAAGATGTAATCCAGCTTGCGATCGCTGCGGCAACCCCACTGGAGTACGAGGAGTTTTATGTGATTGATCGGTAACCTCAGTTGTTGTTGCGATCGAGCCAACTGTCGAACTATCTCTATGAGTTCTTCTAAGACGACTTTCTAGTACGATTATTGGGATGCGCTTATCTAGAACTTAGGCAGCAGAGTATAGATAACTCACAGCCGCCATAACAAAGAAGATTAGACTTAATGCTGCAAACCCAAATCCAATGTTAACTGCGATGTGCTTCTTACGAACATTGCTTGAGAGTACGTATATTTCCTCTGCAAGCACTTTAAGCTCAAATTCCTCCTCACTAGACTCAAGAGTAACCTGAAATTTCTTCTGATCTAATGCCTCAATAAATTGAAAAAACCACATTATCATTTCTGGAGGATACTTGTCAGAATCTTGGCATCTTGACTCGGCTTTTTTAATAATTTGCTTAACTTCTCTGATTGAATATATTCGTGACCAAACGCAAGAAATAGCAGCTCCAATTGATACTATCAATGACAAAAGCATCAATGCTAGATTTAACCATGTTACCCAACTGAATACATCAAGAATTGATCGCAGTTTATCAGGCTCGGAGAAAACTGTACTTGTTAGGAACGCCAAGAAAGCAGCATCAATAGCTAAAACCACTTGAGCCTTCGAGTCTGCACTTTTATACCAATCTAAAACATCGTCATATAGTCGGCGTGAATACTCTAACTTGCTAGACATAGCGATATCCCAATCACTTACGTTTGAGGCTTCCCATCATACTCATTGCCAGCCTGGTAAAGGAGAGAGTTTTAGATATATCCTTCTCTATCCCCTCTAACAGTACGTACAACTTTCACTGCACATAGCGCAAGCAACGCCTTAAGATTTAGTATCTCCGGTTCTTAATGAGCCTTACCTGACTAAAATCATAAACCCTGAGTTCTCCTGATTTCGTTCGAGTTGTTGAGTGAGCAATGGATGATTGAAAAAGCAATGACAGTGTGAAATCGACGCTGAAAACCAACGCGGCTACCGACGTGGCTGAATATTGCCCAACGCTGTCTCCGCTCCAGCCCTATGACAGGGGCAATATTGACGCTGTTACTGCCCTCTCGCGTCGATACTAAATGCCTTGCGCGATGAGGTTAGCGTCAGTTTTGGCACTTTGTAAAAATTGCCGCAATCGTTGCACTTTCGCTTAATCTCCGTTTTCAAAGGGCGATCTTGCTTGGTGTGAGCAGAGCCACAATGGGGACAGGTCAGAGGATCAGAGGCTAACCCCAGCGCTACCTGGTTTTCATAGGGAGCGGTAATCATGGCTCCATCGGGAAAGCTAATGCCGTTTAGCTTGTCTGCGTAATGGCTGTACGGGGGAATCTGAAGGAAGAATGGCTCATCTGTGGCAGGACTCACGACTAGAGCCACTCGATAGGCATGGCGATCGACGACCTTTGTTCCAGGCTTAGGGCGAGGGGAGAGTCCTGCCGCTTCATTCAGTTGACGACAGAGGGCTTCGAGTTCTGTAAGTTTAGGCAGTAGGCTAACGTTCTTCTTCTGAAGCCATGCCTTTGCAGCCTGAGCCGTAAAAACCTGCGTAGCATTCTGGAAATCTTCTTCCATCAGCTTTTTAGCGTTGTCAGTCTTAGCTGCTCCAGAAACGCCGCTGACATTGCCCCCTTGACCAGCGGTAATGAAGCCCATTTGAGCGTGATCTGAGATCTGGTAGTAGTCTTTGATCACCGTGCCCAAGTCTGCAAATTCCCGCGCCAGTCGGTTGATTTCATCGGCGCAAACGATGAGAAATCGATATTTCTGGCTCAGGTTTTTGTTGCGCTCGTTTAGCTCCCTATGGGCTTTTTGAAGCTGAGCGATCGCTTCTTGGGTCACGTCTGTACCCGGTTGAACCAATCCAGGAATGCTAAACCAGTCCTTGGGTGAGCCTGGAACGGGGTTAATTAGCCAGAGTTCAGCCTGGTTTTGCTTGGCTAATGCCACGGCGATCAGTTCCATTAGGGGGGATTTACCGCCTGTTGATCCGGCGACAACTCGGACACGAGGAACAAACTTGTCGCGGATGACATTTTCAAATTCACTGGCAGGGAAGCAGCCCAAAGCTCTAAAGGCATCTTCACTGCTGGCAGAACCCTTAGAAACCAAGTCGGTTGCCGTTGCTGCCGTGATGGGTTTACCTGAAGCGATAGCCCCACCTCCACCCGTTGCTAAGGGGGGAGCAGTGACGATATCCACGCTCACAATGAAGTTGCGGGTATCTAGGGCAAAGTCAAGCAGGGCATAGCTTAGACCCATCAGTCCTGGTTCTGCCGTGCGCTTGTCAAACTCCTCTTCCGTGAGCTTAGTGAATTCATTGGTGCGATCGCATTTGAAGCGGAGTCTAAATCCTGTGGGAATCAAGATGGCTTCAACGGCATCCAAAATCACCTCATAGGCGGCAAAGTGTTGAACGATGCGATTGCCTGTCGCGTCGATGGCAGTGGTGCCTGGAAACAGTCTAGGGGCTTGCAGTTGGGCATTGGTGTTCTGGAGGGCTTCTAATCGTTGGGCGGCAAGCTGGAGTTGCAGTTGCAGGGAGGTGGCGGATTCAGTAAACGCCGATCGCGTTCCCGGCATAATTTCTTCATCCCAGGTTTTGATCTCAATGGCGAACTCTGACAACTGCTGCTCTCTTTGTCCTAACAGGGTTTGCAGCTCTTCTAGCTCTTTTTGGTAACTCTCTTTGATAGATTGAAGCTGCTCCAAATGGGCAGTGTCGATCGCGGTCAACTCCTCTTTGCGCTTGCTAATGTACATGTCTGCATTACGACGGGCAATCTGGTTGGCTTTTGCCTTCACGGCTTGGTGCAGACGTTCGTTGAAGTTAGCCTGGAGCTGCTCTAGCTGAGCTTTCAAGTTCAGAGCAGCATTTCTGCTGTTGTGAGCTGCAAGTTGCCATTGCTTTGCCTGTTGCTCGATCGCGACAACCTTGCTACCTGCTTCGCTCAATTCAAACTCATGTTTGGAGACAGCGTCTTGGAGCTGCTCACAGATAATGACCAGGGCGGCGGCATCTTCATATTCCTTGTCAAGCTTGGTTTTGAGGGATTTCACCTCAATCTCTAGCTTGCTAATTTCACGCTGTAGCACTCCAGTTCTGTCATTGATGGCGCAGAGCGTCAGGGTGCCAACAGCGGCAGTGACAGCTCCCCCTAGACTAGCCAGGGCAATATTGCGAAACCCACTGGGATTTGTGTAGGAGATGCCAATCAGGAGGGCGAGGGTGGCGATCGCACTGCCACCCAGCAACTCAAGCTTCAATCGCATGGAGTTCTGCATGGTTTTAGCCTTCTGTCGGCAGGTAAGGGCGCGATTTATCCCGCATCTCTTTAATCCGGTTGTCAAGTTCATCGAGCCGTGATTGCCAGACTTCGCCTTGTTTAGCGCCCAGGGCTTGAGTGCCTTGAACGTCCTGCTGAAGGTTGCCAAGCTTAATCTGCTCTAGCTGGGTGCGGGTCTGCTGCTGGCTTAGCTTCACGCCTTCGGTTGTCATTGCCTCTAGCCCAATCTGATAGCTGATCAGCTGCTTGCCTAGTTTGGTGAAGTCGGTTGCAGCCCCCACAATGTCAGTGGCAAGGGCAATGTTGTCTCTAAGAGTAGCAACGGTGTTGCGCTTTTCATGGATGCTGAGCTTGATTTGCTCTCTGGCTTCATCGGTTTGGCGCTGAAGCGCAGAGGAGTCGCTGAACCAGTCGGTGGGCAGCATGGACTGGAAATCAGGGGCGGTTAGCACAATCTCTGTAGGGAGATTCAGAATGGCTCTGCCGCCTCTGTTGAAGGTTGGAGTTGAGACAGCAGGAGTCGGAGCGATCGGCGAAACGTTCGGGACTTGGGGCATTGGGGCAGGTTTCTTGCGGGGAGGCATGGAGGGATTCCTTACATGTGATGGGTGGGCAATGCTTAGATGCTCTTAGAGCCGTTTGTGGAGGCAGGTAGGGCTGTGGTTTTCATCTCCTCTAGGTGACTTTGGGCATCTTGGGAAAATGCGCCAAAGGCTTCTGAAAGGGCAGAGCCAGCGGCAATGAGTCCGATGCGGCGGAATAAAGACTGACGCTGGGCGATATCTGCGGGGACTTGAGAGGTCAGCAGGCGGCGGATGTGGGTGTGGATTGCAGAGGTGAGGCGTGATTCGAGTAGCTCGACGGCTAGAGGTTCGGCATGTCGGGCAATCAGCTCGTCGATCGCGGGTAAGGACTGGGCGATCGGCTGCGTTGATGTTTCGATCTGTGCGGAGGCTTTGATGTCTTGAATTTCTGGTTCTGTAGGCTTGGTAGTAACTGCTTTACGGGTTGGCATTGCGTTCCTGGTTAGTGTTTAGATAAATGGTTTGGTGCTTAGACGGTCTGTTGCTGAAGCAGATTGAGGGCGAACTGGTAGCGGGCAGTGGGGGCGAGAGATTGGATGTAGTTGAGGTCTGGGGCGAGGTCTGAAGTATCGATCTCTAGAAACACGCCACTGGGTTCTAGGGCGGAGTCCAGGGCGTAGAGGGCAAGGCGGATTTGTGAATCTGTGAGTTTTGGCTTAAGCGAAGCGATCTGGGTCGGATTAGACATGATGGGAGCATTGATTTTGGTCTGCCTTGCGGTAGCCGGATGGTGGGGAAGTTTCAGGGGTAGCAGCATTGACCTTGTTTTGTAGGGCTTGGAGTTTGAGCAATTCGTAGCCCGTTTTCAGGTGATTTTGCTGATATTGAAGGGCTGTGAGGTTAGTTTCTTCTTCGGCAATCCGCAGGTTTAGAAGATCTAAGGTGGAGTTTCGGTACGCTTGCTGCGTCAAGCGTACCGATCGCCCCAAGGCATGATTAGCCGTAGGCAGTTCGGAGGCTTCTAGGCTGTTCATGGGGTGCGGGTTCATGGGGTGCGGTGCGGTGGCTGTACCCAAATCTAAGGGTGAGGGTGGCGGTGGCGATCGCCCCTAAAATCAAGCCGATGGCAATGGCTCGTTGCCAGTTGGGGGCTTTCCCGGCACGGCTAGGGTTCCAGATTCGACAGATTGAATTGTGGCTTTGAAGGCTTGCTGCTTGAGCTGAAGGGCGGTGTAGCCCAACTGGACGCCTTTAAGCTGGAACTCTTGTAGGAGGAGTTGGTCGCTCAGACTGGTGGCTTCTTGATACTGAGCGTTAAGGGCTTGAGCCTGTTCGTGCTGCTGCTGCATTTGGGCGATGACTTGCTGTTGCAATGCCTCGAATTGCTGCAAGCGCTGCTGGGTCTGCATCAGATAGGCGGTGTCGTTACCAGGGCTGACGATGCTGGCGATAGAGGGCAGGGTGAGGCTTGAGCCAAGGTGCAGGGAAAATCTAAGGGGGCGATCGTCCTCAATAGACTGCTGATCCTCTCGTGGTATGACTTCAGGGCGGAGTGCGGGTGGCTCTGAGGCTGAGGCGGTGACAGCAGCGCGATCTGCAAAGCGTTCAGCCATTTTCATCCCCCACTTTCGAGCAATCAAACCAGAAGCTCGATAGTCGCCCATTAGCTGGATACATAAAGGGGTATAGCGATCGTCACTCAATCGCAATTCTGATTCAGCAAACCAGGGGCAAGCCTCAACAATTTTGGTGAACCATTTCTGCACGGTACGAGGCTTCACGCCGTAATAGGCACAGATTGCCCGACAGTACTGAGGTTCGGCAGGCTGCCAAATGGCGATCGCCAGTAAATCATCTATATCAGTCAAGTCAGGCTGGTCTGATTCGCACCCGTCCAGGTTTTCGTTCGCTGCGTCATTCGGGGCAAGTGCGATCGAGTGGTCGTAGGAACGATTTTGAAGGGACACAGGGTCAATTTTCTCCAAGGCTTCAGCAGTGGCGAGATCAGGCAAGTCAAACATCTTAGCCATTTTTCATATTCTCCTATGTCAAATATTAGGGAGAGCCGCAAGGCTTTCGGAGCGTTCGTTGCGAACTTATCTTCCGTTCGCTTACGAATAAATTTAGCATAAAAAATTCTATTAACAACTATTTTAGTGTGTTACTGTTTTAAAAAGTGGTTCGTAGCATATAGCCGTATAGAATATGGGAAGATGGTAGCTATTCATGGCTAAAGGAATCGACGAAAACATTGTGATTCGGGAAGTACGTATCAACTATGTATTTGCAACTCCTGACAATTGGAACAAGGTTGAATTAGCCTGCTCTGAGCTGGGTTGGAGTAAGGCAAGCATCCTTAAACAGATGATTCACGGATTCATGGCTGTGGATGGAGTTTTTTATGCTCGTGCTGGCATTCTTGATGCTGAAGCAAGAGGGATGAAGGAAGAAGACTACTTTCGTACCTTGAGAGACGGCAGCGATGAAGACCTGTCACGCTACATTGCGGGCAGACCTGCTTTTGGAAAAGCTCCCATTGACGACATTGATCTTGTTCCTGCGATCGATGAGAACAAACATCGATATAACATCATTGGGCTATCCGCTTACAACTATGTGTTGCTGCGTGTGGCTCAAATTGTGGACGGTGGAGCAATGGTGCAGGTTGTCTCACGAATGATTGTGAAGCACTTGCAAGACAAATGGGAAACCAATTATCAACCGCAGATAGATAGAGATCAACGATGCAAATTTCTATAAATTGCTTTGCAGCGACAACGCGATCGGATTTGTATCCCGAATTGTGAAAGAGCATCTCGATCGCAACTGGGACAAGATCTATGCTTCTCAAGTCGAGGCTGAAAACTTTGAAACTTGGAAATAATTAAGGAGAAAACAATGACAGTAGCAGTACAGACAGAACTAACTCTAGAAAAAGTCAATCAAGCCGTCAGCGCCATCCTAGAGACTTTAGGAAACCCTGACTCCGAACTCCATAACAAAGCCTTAGCAGCTTTTCAGAGCGGCGATCATCAAACCGTGAAGCGACTGGCTTCTACAAACCTCTCTGACTATTACTGCAAAGCTTTGGGCTACCTGGGCGGAGCACTCAAGCTCACCCCCAACACCGACACCATTCTGGCAGAGTCAGCAAGGGCAGCCGCCGATTTTTCAAAGGAAAGAACCCTAGCTCGATTAGGTGCGGCGATCGAAAAAGCTCTCAGTTAAAGGATTAAGCCATCACTAATGTAGGCGGTAGTTGGGGTGAACGTGCTAAGCACACAAGTAAACGCTATGACACAGACAACAACACAGCAACCTCAAAAAGACAGACGTACTAACATCCAAGCTGCTAGATGGAGCAATAAGTTTAGCGCGATTGCTTAAACCTGCCAGAGACACGCCACAACCTCGTAAGCGACCGGATTTCAAGCACGGGGAAGTGACCGTTTGGGAATTTCATTACAGCGAGCGTCAGTGGGTTAAGCGCTTAGGGCATGTCACTTGAGGGGATTCTAAGGCTCATTCTTTCAGCGTTGTCCTTCACCGTTTTTATGGGGTTCAGGTGCTTCCGGGGCATATGAGGAGACGCTTGATTAATCAATTCGCCAACAGAGATCGATCAGGGGAAGAGTTTCAGGGTTATGATTTCTCTAAGGTATTTAGGAGGTAGTAATTATGTTCAGCCATTAAAATGCCCCACACTGCAAGAGCAACATGGGGAAAGGAAATAAAGAGATTTACGCATTTCCGATCAACTAACTAATAGAAGCTTTGGCGAGCGAAAGAGGTTAGAGGTCGGGGGATGTTGTGCGTGTTTTCATTGTATGAGACACGTAGGGAGTTTTGCAACTTTTTTTGCAGGAAATCCTTACAAATGCACATCTATGTGAAGCTCTCTTTAATTCCTTATTTGAAGGATAAAGAGAGCTTAATGCTCTTTTATCCCAGGGTCGCTTCACCTCTCGGATAAGGATGTGTACATACAATGGCTAGGCGTTTAGCTGCAACAAAAAGCAGGGAGATTTTGTCTCCTGCGATCGCAGAACCTTTAATTCTCAAAAAGACCGAATTTTCCTCTTTTCAAGAACGACTGGAGTTTTACCAAGCAGCAGACAGCAGACTTGCGGGTAAGCTGACATCGGCTGCAACGTTAGAACACCTCATCCAAGCTTTTTTAGAAGAGCCAGACGGGTCATTGCACCACTGCGGAATTCCTACTCTGTCTCCTATCGAACTATGCCAGGTCTCGACAGTCCTGGTGCAGTATCTACGGAAGGTTAGCTCTAAGACTGAAGTACAGCGGGCTTCATGCCTTCCTCTAACTCTTAAAAGAGCAGCTTGGAAGCTTCTGACCCAAGCGGAGAAAGCTTATATCCGTCAACTTTTGCAGAGAGGAGCAACGCCATGATTGCTGTTCTCTCTCACAAAATAGATTCTCTAACGACATATACAGAGCAGATACGAGATGAGTTTATTAGAGGCTCTTGTATAGACGCTGAGCTTTTTGTGTCTGCCGTGTCGCTAGTCGCTGATTTAGAAGAGCTGCCGGGTGGGGATGTATCTACGCCGATCCATGATGCTTTGAACTGGCGGTATACACGCTTCGGGCATCAAATAAGACAGGCTATGTTTGCAGCACTCTTGCTTAATGAGGATGGCTCAACGTGGCAGGCAAAGCTGAGCCATCCTCGGCATAATGCTAAAGGCAAAATCCAGAAATATGAGGCTCCTTTAGGTGCAGGTTCTACTGCCTATCTGCCTGAAGTGCCTCTTAAGTTCAGACTTAAAATCAGGAAGCGGTATGGAGCAATAGTTCCTCTTCGGGGTTCATTTTGGAACTGGCTTGAAAAGCATCCTGAGATTCCGGTTATCTGGACTGAAGGAGGTAAAAAAGCACTCTCGCTGTTAAGTGAGGGATTTGTGGCGATCGCTCTCTATGGCGTAAACGGTGGCTACAGAAAACAAGTTGATGGCTCTCGAACACTCATTGCTGATGTTGAGCGGTTTGCTCAGCCAGGGCGATCGCACCTATTAGCCTTTGACCAGGATGAGAAAAAAGAGGTTCGTCGGCAGGTCTCGCTTGCCCTTTTCCGGTTTGGGGGGCTACTTGAGCAGGCAGAAGGACAAGTGAGCCTACTTCTTTGGAATGGGGCGATCGGCAAAGGCGTTGATGATTTAATCGCCAATTCTGGAGCTGAAGCATTTGAGAAAGTCTATGCAGAGGCGTTGCCTTTTCTTCACTGGAAGCTCCAAGAGCGGTTAAGCAATCAGCTTACCTATGCTCCGCATATTCGTTTATCTACTGCTGATTTATCAACGCTTTTGCTCTCTAATTTGCCAGAGTCAGGCATCATTGCGATCGCCAGCAGCAAGGGAACGGGTAAGACAAAATTTATCTCAAGCCTGGTCTCTGATATTGAAGCAGTGCTATCGGCAACTCATAGAGTCGCCTTAGGACGTAACCTCTGCTCTCGCCTTGGACTTAACTGGAGAGGAGATTTGGATAAGGTTGGTGGCAAATTCATCAGCGGCTCAGGCTACACGCTTCGGGTCGGTTTCTGTGTCGATTCACTGCTGTCTATTAATCCTGAGACCTTTGCAGGTTGTGATCTAGTGCTTGATGAAGTGTGCCAGGTGGTGAGGCATTTGCTCACATCCTCGACCTGTGCGAAAGACGGCAAACGTCCGGCGCTCCTTGCAAGATTTAGGGAGTTGCTGAGTGTGGCTCGTCGGGTGATTATTGCCGATGCAGATCTTGATAATGCAACGCTTTCTTACCTAAAAGAGCTTCGGGATTATCAGGGAGTTGGTGCGGAAAATCAGGATAGAAATATATTCCTGATCAAAAATGACTATCAATCTGAAGGATACCCTTGCAGGTTTCTAGAAGCTCCAGACCGCACGGCTATCACTGCTGAAATCCTTGAGGCTGTGGATGAGGCGAAGCCAGGGCAGGTAGTTTTTATCGCTACTGACAGCAAAGGGATGAGCAAATCATTAGCCACAGGGATTTTGAACGCTGACCCTTCTAAAAAAGTGATGGTGATCAACTCTGAGACTTCAGGGGGTGAGATTGAGCGGGAGTTCATGCAGTCGCCCGATCGCTCACTTCTTGAGGGGTGCTTTGATGTGGTGATCGTGTCGCCTTCGATGGCTACAGGTGTTTCTATTGAGGCTCAAAGCGTTATCTCAAAAGTGTTTGGGGTGTTCACAGGTGGAAGCTCAAACGATGCCGATATGAGCCAAGCTTTAGGGCGGGTGCGTGAGGGAGTTGAGCGGATCGTCTGGTGTGCCAAGGTCGGCTCTAATTATTCTAAGGTGAGCCGATCGGCTCTGCCTTCCGAGTTTCGTGAGCATTTGCAGGCATCGACCGCTGCAACTGTTCGCCTAGTGCGCTCAAACCTGCGAGAAGATATAGCGGGTGAATTTGAAGCCTATGATTGGCGAGTTAATCCGCATCTGGATTTATTTTGCAGGCTTTCAAGTGAGCAGAATTTCTCAATGAGGTATCTTCGCCAAGCGTTGCTCGTAAGACTCAAAGCTGAGGGGAACCAGGTGCAGATTGAAAAGCATAATAGTAATCCTGCAATCAAATTGCTTTTGTCTGAAATCCGGTCCGCTCAGCGAGAAATTGATGCTGAGGAATTGGTAGCTGCTGAAGATTTACAGTACGCAGACCTTCTGGCTCTGGAGCAAAAAGAGGTGATGTCGCCTGAAGAGCATAAGGCGATCGCTAAGCACTATTTCAAAGAGTTTTACGCTCTGGAAGAGTTGAGCATTTTTGATGTGCTTTGGGATAACGAGGGTCGGCGGCGTGGTGAGCTGCTAGCGTTAGAGGTGCAACTTGAGGAAGGTCTTGCTATCGAGCGAACCATTAAGGCACTAGAAAAACAGGCTTCTTGGGGTAAGGGTGCTTGCCCTTGGGATGTGTCCACAATTGAGCTAAAGAGAGCCTTAAGAGAGCGTTTAGGATTTAATGAGTTGATTGTAAAAATTACTGAAGGCTGGGAATGGACTATTTATGACTTAAAACCCTATGCAGACAAGGCTAGGGAATTATCAGAGCTATCAAAAATTGTTCTGAATTTTTCCATTCATGAGAGGGTGACTGATACTCAGATAATCCATCAGCTTTTAAGGCAGATGGGTATAGAGGTGGAAATGCTTCGCTTCTCTAGCATAGTGCCGGGGCATGAGGGGCAAAAACTTAGAGTCTACGGACTAAAAGAATCTCACTGGGAAATAGTTTCAAGTGTGCTTTCAAGACGTAAAGCAAAGCGTGAAGCATTTTTAGCCTTGGGGGATTCAGCAGGATCACCCTCTGGTGTTAGTAGTAAATTACCGGGGGGTGATCCCGAAGTAAGCTTGTGGTCTGAACTGCTGTTAGAAGCCATAAATTATGGCTCTGAGCCAGTTTTAGATCTTTATGCAGGTGTTCCCGAAGCGATCAGGGAATCAGTTCTTTTGGCGCTTCCTAGTGTGTTGCGAGAGATCTTAAAATTTGGGAGATACCAGCCGCCTATCCCGGTTGTAAAGTTGTAGCGCCTCTCATTGCAGCGACGGCAGGCTAGGGCAAGATTGTTCAGGTATCACTGCCTCCAAGAGATGGTGAAAGGGTGGTGCCAAGACGTAGGGTTGAAGGAAAATTATGGCAGCCATACCCTTCGTAAGACCTGGAAGCACTGGCAGCGAATGGAGCGAGGCACGTCTATTCCGCTTCTGATGGAGGCATTTGGTCATGATGCGTTGCCGATTGCTCGAATCTCTGCGGAACCGATTTAGACCTGTATCTTCGATGTGTAATAAGAAGTAAGGAATTACTGGCTAGAGTTGTTGGGAAATAAAAAATTATCTGAATAACGTAGAGGCAGGAAAGTGTCAGCAACCGCTATTCACTCCTTAGAATCAGGCGCACCGTCTCTTGTGGCACATCCCATTGTGGAAAGTGCCCACAGTTCTCAAACCAGTGCAATCGTGCATCCGGAAATAATTCTAGGGCACGCTGTGCCTGATTTGGAAAACACACCCGGTCGCGACGACCCCAACCAATCACGAGGGGATGGGCGATCGCACCCTCTGGCGCACCTTGTTGGGCTTCCCCATAAGCAAGCTGATGTAGCAGTTCGTCAAATGACCGCGAAGCGGCAAAGCTCCGCATCTCTTCCAGGGTGACTTCAGGGGGCAGCTGCCAGGGATGTGCCGAAAACTGGGCAAAGAGCGCTGTTCGACTAATTGCGTTTCCGGTCAGCAGTGGCATCACAGGCTGCAAGAGACGCACGAGACGAATCGACGCATAAATTGATCCGTAAAATGCAGAACGCTCCCAACCTTTCCAAAAGCCACCAGGATTAAGCGAAGTCACTGCTCCCAGGACACCACCCCGCCTCGCTAGTTCCAGCACAAGTCTTGCTCCCATCGAGCTGCCCACCGCATCAATTCCCATCAGGTCGTGAGCCTTCAGAAAATGGGTCATGGCATCCGATAGCGTTCGGATAGAGACTTCACTCATCAGAGGCGGTGTTTCGCCGAAACCTGGCAAGTCTACTGCGATCACCTCACGATCGACCGCAAGATCGTTAAGAATGGGACTCCAGGACTGCCAACTCCCACCCAGCCCATGAATCAACAGCAGCGGTTTCCCTATGCCGCGCCGAATGTAGTTCATTTCGCCTGCCATTGTTCCTCCAGTTCAGCTATTGACCCCAGCTTTACTGTAAGCGAGCCGTCAGCATTTGATGATGCTTTATCTTTCAAACAATGCGTCAACAGGATGCACAGTTGCTATGCACACACTTTTTTCACGCTGGGAAGTCGACTGGCTGCATTCCACCAGGTTCGCAGTTTCGGAGCCTGAGCGATCGTCATGTCATATTCTGGAGTCTGCGAGAGGCAGACAAAGACGGGAATCAGATAGAAATCGGCAATACTCATTTCAGAACCGAGTAAATAGGGACGAAACTGTCAGATCTGAGTACTTAAGTCTAAGCCGGGCTGCCGCCACTGTTTACCTATCGCCCTTCAAGACCACTAGCCCAATCTACGGCGCGATCGCGGATGTGAACGGTGCACTGATTGAAGAAAATTATGATGAAAACGCTGCTTGGTTTGGCGTCGGCTCTCGAAAGGCTCACAGATTTAGCGTTGATCATTTCTTACCTTAAGGAGAACCCCCATGCAAACAACTAGCCCGCAGCTTGTTGAATGGCAAACGCGATCGGAATACAAGCAAGCGGAAGATAGCTAGGGTTCCGTTGATATGCTAGACGCAAGGAATAGAGACCTGTCGGAAGTAGCAAAGCGCTGGCAGCAAAGCTAATGGGTGCTGAAAAACACATCAATCCTCCTTTAAGCTCTAGGATAAGCCCTGCTCTGCTTCCAAAACTTGTGCTGCGGTTAGGTTCAAACTTGCAAAAGTGACAGAGACCAATAAATCGTTCCCTTAAAAGACTTGATCGTCATATGCTCCATCCTGTAGGGTGCAAATTTTTACCCGCAATTGGATAGGGTGCTGTTGGGTAGGAGAGAAGAGCATCGCTGCCCCTCTCCCCCCGCAGAACCCATCAGGCACGCCCGAGCACCATATCTCTTGCAGCCAAATTGAATCCATTGGCTAAGTCGGCAAACTGTCCGCCCCTGCCGAAGCCGTCATTGCTGCCATTGGCGTTGAAGAACAAAGCTCCGCTCCTGCGAATGTAGGTAAACTCGGCATCGCTTTGTTGCGCCTGCCGCCGATTCCTTACAGAGGCGAAGTCAATCTTTCTCACGCCTTTAAAGGTAGCTTGATCGAGCACCAGCTTGTCCTGTTGTCGGGTGAAGTCTACAATCGCATCAATTCCAATTTGGGTGCGGTCAAAGCGAGTCCCAAGGCTGAATAAAAAGCGATCCTTTCCAATCCCGCCTGCCATACTGTCATTCCCCACACCGCCGGACAGAATATCATTGCCGCCATTCCCCACCAGGGAGTTATTCAGCGCGTTTCCAGTGAGGCGATCGCTACCCCCACCACCGATTAAGTTAGTGATATCGACTGCACTGCCTAATGTCAAACCCAGATTGCTGTTAATCGTTTGAGCCGTGGTTAGCCCCAGATTAATCGTGATGCTTTGCGTCGTAGTCGCAGAAAAGGCGATCGCGTTAACGCCGATCGCATCGTTCAAGCTATCACTGCCCAGAGCGGTATCGGTAGCAAATAAATAGAGGTCGTTGTCTGCCCCACCTTGCAAGCTGTCGTTGCCTGCGCCACCGCTGATGACATCGTTGCCTGCGTTGCCGACGATCGTGTCGTTGCCGTCATTGCCCGTCAGTGTGTTAGCAACAGCACTACCGGTGAGGGTGTCGTCAAAGGCTGTGCCAAAGGCATTGGTGAACCCGGCGATCGATCGGCTGACGGCACGAGGCGTGAAGTTCAGAATCAGATTACTTGTGTTCAGGTCAGCGTTGATGGAACCTAGCGTCACACCTGCTGCATCGACAGTAGGAGGAGTTAGCGTCAGTCCGGCGATCGGATCGGCTACACCAAACACGACGTAGCTCTGTCCTGAATTACTGCTATTGGGGTCAGCACCAGTAGCACCAATAATCAGGTCATCAATGCCGTCCCCATTCACATCCCCTGCACCGCTGACAGAAGCGCCTGAGTAGTCACCTGCGGCAATGCCATTGATGCGAAAGCCGTTGCTGCCGTTGAGCGCAGAGGGGGTAATGTCAGCGGCAAACCCACTGTTACCAAACACGACGTAGCTTTGTCCTGAACCACTGCCATTGGGATCAGCAGACCTAGCACCAATAATCAGGTCATCAATGCCGTCCCCATTCACATCCCCCGCATTGCTGACGGAGTCGCCTGAAGTGTCACCTGCGGCAATGCCGTTGATGCGAAAGCCGTTGCTGCCGTTGAGCGTAGACAGATTGAGGGCAGAGCCAAACCCATTACGACTGCCAAACACCACATAGCTCTGTCCTGAGTCACTGCCATTGGGATCAGCAAACCTAGCACCAATAATCAGGTCATCAATGCCGTCCCCGTTCACATCCCCTGCATTGCTGACGGAGGTGCCTGAAATATCACCTGTGGCAATACCATTGATGCGAAAGCCGTTGCTGCCGTTGAGCGTAGACAGATTGAGGGCAGAGCCAAACCCACTACGATTCCCAAACACCACATAGCTCTGTCCTGAAAGATTGTCATTGGGATCAGCACCAAGAGCACCAATAATCAGGTCATCAATGCCGTCCCCGTTCACATCTCCTGCATTGCTGACAGA
Organism: Drouetiella hepatica Uher 2000/2452; assembly: GCA_019359505.1. Classification (GTDB taxonomy): domain Bacteria; phylum Cyanobacteriota; class Cyanobacteriia; order Elainellales; family Elainellaceae; genus Drouetiella; species Drouetiella hepatica. The sequence continues at coordinate 87,447 of JAHHHD010000019.1, forward strand.
GGTGCCTGAGTAGTCACCTGCGGCAATGCCATTGATGCGAAAGCCGTTGCTGCCGTTGAGTGTAGACAGATTGAGGGCAGAGCCAAACCCATTACGACTGCCAAACACCACATAGCTCTGTCCTGAATCAATGCCATTGAGATCAGCAAACCTAGCACCAATAATCAGGTCATCAATGCCGTCTCCATTCACATCCCCTGCACCACTAACGGAGGTGCCTAAAGTGTCGCCTGCGGCAATGCCATTGATGCGAAAGCCGTTGCTGCCGTTGAGCGTAGAGGGGGTAAAGTCAGCGGCAAACCCACTGCGGCTGCCAAATGCAACGTAGCTCTGTCCTGAATCACTGCCATTGGGATCAGCACCAAGAGCACCAATAATCAGGTCATCAATGCCGTCCCCATTCACATCTCCAGCATTGCTGACGGATGTGCCTGAATAGTTACCTGCGGCAATGCCATTGATGCGAAAGCCGTTGCTGCCGTTGAGCGTAGACAGATTGAGGGCAGAGCCAAACCCATTACGACTGCCAAACACCACATAGCTCTGTCCTGAACCACTGCCATTAGGGTCAGCACCAGTAGCACCAATAATCAGGTCATCAATGCCGTCCCCATTCACATCCCCTGCACCGCTGACGGAGTCGCCTGAAAAGTCACCTTCGGCAATGCCATTGATGCGGAAGCCATTGCTGCCGTTGAGCGTAGACAGATTGAGGATGGGGGCAACCATAATGAAGGCATTCCTATGACTTGAATTCAGGTGAGATCGATCGCGTCTAATATGCAGCAGAATACGCTCAGTATAAACAGCATCTAAACGCCCTCATGCTACCCTTGAGGGTACTTTTCTCTTCGGGTTTTGTTACCAAACTCAAGACTCGATCGCCTACATTTTCTTGGATCGTTGAAGGGTCATGACTTCCTCTCCCTCGCTCGAAATCACCAGTTCCCGCCAGTTTCCTGAATGGCTATCTGAACAAGGCATCAGCCTCGCCTTTACCACCTACCAAACGGGGAAAGTGTTTCTGATCGGACTCCAGCCCGACGATCGCCTCTCCCTCTTCGAGCGCACCTTCAACCGAGTCATGGGGCTATCCGCCATTGGTCAAAGCCTTTACCTCAGTTCGTTGTTTCAGCTTTGGCGGTTTGAAAATGCCCTCGAACCTGGACAGCTTTATCAGGGCTACGATCGCCTCTACGTCCCGCAAGTGGGCTATACGACGGGCGACCTCGACGTTCACGATATTGCGCTGGATGCCGACAATCGCATCCTATTCGTGAACACGCTATTTGGCTGCCTCGCCACCGTCAGCGACACCCATAGCTTTGTCCCCTTGTGGCAGCCCCCCTTCCTCTCGAAACTTGCAGCCGAAGATCGCTGCCACCTCAACGGCTTAGCGATGGATAAAGGGCAACCGTGCTATGTCACGGCTATTAGCCAGTCTGACGTAGCCGATGGTTGGCGCGATCGCCGTCACAATGGAGGAGTTGTCGTGGATGTGCCTGGGAATCAGGTGATTGCCACGGGCTTATCGATGCCCCATTCGCCGCGCTGCTATCAGGACAAGCTCTGGCTGCTCAACTCTGGGACAGGTTACTTCGGTACAATTGATCGTCCTCAGGGCAAGTTTGAACCCATTACTTTTTGTCCTGGCTACCTGCGCGGACTGGCGTTTTGGGAAGACTATGCGATCGTCGGCGTTTCACGCCCCCGACACAACAAAACCTTTTCAGGTCTGGCACTTGATGACAATCTCAAAATCAAAGATGCAGAAGCTCGCAGCGGGTTACTGGTAATTCGTTTAACAACGGGCGACATTGTGCACTGGCTGCGGGTGGAAGGCATTGTGGAAGAACTCTACGATGTTGCCGTCTTACCGGGGGTGCGCCGCCCGATGGCGATCGGGCTGATCACTGACGAGATTCGCCGCGTCATCACGGTCGGCTAATGCAATAGTGCCGACTGTACTCAATAACTTGTGCCGCGTCTCTTAATAATTGACACCGATCTCACGTCATCTGTTGTCTGAAACCTGTAATGCTCATTGGGTATGAATTTTGAGAGAAGGACATCTTTGCCGGAAGGCTCAGGAGCAGTCCCTTTGAGGCATCAATTTTGGGAGTCTCTCGTAGCTGAAACCGGGTGATAGCGACTTATAAAAACAAAATTCTTTCGAGTTCACATTAGCATTGCAGGTATTCTTCACAGCTTGAGAGTCAATGATGATCAACACTAACTATTTTTGTAACATAACAAGTTCTACCACCGAAAGCCTTCAGCAAGTAAGGCTTCTACCGCATCGCTATCAACTGGTTTAGAGAAGAAATATCCTTGTCCCTGCTCGCAATGCAATCGTCTCAAATGAGCCAGCTGCTCTGCTGTTTCAATCCCTTCTGCGACTACATCCATACCTAGATTATGAGCTAGGGTGACAATTGCCTGAACCACTTCCGCATCTTCAACTGATTCTTGCATAGTGCCGATAAAAGAGCGATCGATCTTCAATGTATTGATGGGAAACTGACGTAAGCGGCTTAAGGAAGAATATCCAGTCCCGAAATCATCAATGCACAACTGCACGTTGAGTGCCTGAAGTCGCCGCAGCAAATCCGCAGACTCTTGATTGTCTATAATGCCACTTTCTGTAATCTCTAGCTTCAGATCATTTGGATTTAGACCCGTCTCTTTAAGAACCTGGTCAACTTGGTCTACTAACCTCGGTTGTGAAAACTGTTTACTAGAGAGGTTGACGCTAATGGTCAATTTTGAGGCAGTTGGAAACTGCATCTGCCACTGCCGTAGCTGTCGACAGGACTCATTTAACACCCACAGTCCAATCGGAACAATGAGTCCCGTCTCTTCAGCAACTGGAATAAATTGGGCTGGAGAGATCAGTCCTTGCTTTGGGTGTAGCCAGCGCACTAAGGCTTCAAATCCGATAATCTTACCCGTCGTCAGTAAAACAATAGGTTGGTAGTAAACACGTAGCTCCTGCCGTTCGATCGCCCGCCGCAATGCCATCTCTAATTGCAACAGCGCCATAGCTTGGTCGCGCATCGCTGAATCAAACAGGGCAAAACGAGCTTTGCCCTGTTCTTTAGCGTAGTGTAGAGCAACGTCAGCATCGCGCAACACCTCTTCAGGCTGACCGTAGCCTGTTGCACTTAAGGTAATGCCAATACTCACGGTTGTGAATATCTCATAGCCATTCAGATTGAACGGTAGTTTCAATGCCTGGTAAATTTGTTCAGCCACTGTGGCAGCATCGTTCGGATCTTTAATTGGATCAAGTAAAATTGCAAACTCGTCTCCGCCTAATCGGGCAATAGTGTTTTCTGAGACTAGACAACCCGGTAAGCGTTGGGCGATTGCTATTAGCAATTGATCACCTACCAAATGACCCAAGCTATCATTGATCACTTTGAAGCGATCGAGATCGAGAAACAATACGGCAAACAAGTAATTGGAACGCCGTTTTGCTCGCCCGATCGCTTGTTTGAGTCGATTCACAAACAGCACGCGATTGGGTAAATCCGTTAATGCATCGTGATACGCATCATGAAGAAGTTTTTCTTCCATCCGCTTGCGTCCTGTAATATCGGTGGCAATGCCATCAATCCGAATCGACTGACCCATTGGATCGCAAATCACACGATAGCGATCCTGTATCCAACGCACTCTGCCATCAGGGCGGATAATGCGATATTCCAATTTCCTACTTTTCTTTTTGTCTAAAGCTTGAGTCGCAGCCTGAACTCGTTTCTGATCGTCTGGATGAACAACTTTAATCCACAGGTCAGGGTCATCAAAAAACTCGGTGATTGAACGACCGTAGATTTTTTCAGCCGCAGGATTGAGATAGAGTGTTTCGTGAGCTGTTGCTGAAACTGACCACACAACATCTTCGAGAGAGCAGAGAATGCCATTAAGGCGATGCTCGCTCTCGCGGAGACCTACCTCTGCTCGTCTGCGATCAGTCACATCTGTCAGCATTCCCAACGCGCCGATGTAGTTTTTTTGCTGATCGAACATAGGAGCGGTTGAGAGAATGACCCATAGATCTGTCCCATCTTTGCGGCGGAATTTGAAGTCGTGCATTTCATGAATACCTTGCCGCCGCCGCTCTAGATAATGGTTGGCGATCACTGTGCCTTCGTTATCCATAAAGGCGAACAATGATTTACCCTGCATTTCGTAAGGGCTATAACCCATCATGGTCGCTGTCTGTTGATTAACGTAACTGGTATTGTTGTTTTGATCGAGCATCCAAATGCCTTCTGTCGCCATCTGGACAATGCGGCGATACTGTCCTTCTTGCTGGCGATGCGCTGCTTCTGTTTGAAGGCGCTCTGTAATATCTGTTTGAATACCCACAAAGTGAGTTAAACGTCCTTCTGCATCAAATATGGGCGCAGTATATAGTTCATTCCAGAACAGAGTCCCGTCTTTGCGGTAGTTTTGCAAAGTTACGTGGCATTCGCGCTGTTCTTGAATGGCAGAGCGCAGGGCTGCTAAAGCTGGCTGGTTACGATCAGATCCTTGCAGAAAGCGACAGTTCTGCCCGATGATTTCATCAGCCGTGTATCCGGTAATGCTTACAAAGGCAGCATTTGTATAAATAATGGGGTTGTCAGACTGACTAGCATCCGTCAGAACCACGCCATTACTGCTAGCATTGATTGCCCGCTCCATTAAATGTGATTGGGCTTCTGATTGATGACGCGAGGTAGCACTAGCAAGCACATTTGCGATCGCTTGTAAAAAGTGAACGTCGTCTTGAGTAAAGGTTCGAGGTTGAATCGTATAGCAACTTAACGCACCAAGCGGTTGTGATTGACCTGGAACTGGAATGCCGATGCCGCTAATGATCTTATGATTGTGCAATAAAGGAGGACCACTGAATTGTGTGTCAGTGCGTAAGTCTTCAATCAACACTGGATTTTGAGTGAGAATCGTATAGCCCAAGTGAGAGTGCGCCTGAATTCCAGCTAAAGCAGATCCCACTAGTCCATTTTGCCACCCTGTCCCAGCTTGTAAGAAAAGCGTACTGTCGTTGGGTAGCAGCTTCCAAAAGCCACACAGTTTCGTCTCTAGTACTTGAGCGACAAGCATGACTGCTTCGTTAAATAGCAAGGTTAGATTAGTGCCAGACAATGCCTGTTGACCTAATTGAGCAACGGCAGCCTGTTGCCGCGCATTTGCTTGGAGCTTAGCTTCGGTTTGTTTCTGTTCGGTAATGTCATGGAATGCGCTGAGGATAGCCCATTCATGATTAAAAGTGATTAATTGGAGAGAGACAGATACCCATATTGGTGTCCCATCTGCCTTCTTCGCTCGCACCTCGAACTGGGGAATATGTTTCTCCTCAAGGAGCCGCTCCAGCATGGCTTGACGATCTGTCGTATCGTAGTAGAAGTTAGGAGTTTTACGACCCACTAAATCTTTACTGGGTAGCCCAAAGGTTTCTTTTACCTGATCGCTGGCATATAGTATCAGCCCATCCCCAACTTGACTAATGGTCATAGCAACGGGAGAGGCTGCCGCGATCGCTCGAAACTGGGTTTCGCTCTCTTGCAACGCAGTTTCTACTTGTTTTTGTGCAGCGAATACATCTGTTTGCTGTACTTGCTTTGGCTCTGTCACGTCTGTCCAGATCCAAAGAATTGCCTGTTGCTGCTTATACTCAACGATTTGGGCTGAGAGTAAGGTATCTCGAATCTCTCCGCAAACGGTTTTAAGCTGAAGCTGATAGTTGATGAGTTGTTCGCCGCACTTGAGCTTGTTAAGAAGTTGGGTTGGTTCTGTCGGATTACCGTAAAACTTTGGTTCGAGCGCATCAAAGGTCTGATCGCCAGAAATGCCAAATAAAGGATCTACAAGTTGATTCTTCAGCAGAATTTGACTGTTTTCTATGCTAGTGATAGCAACGGGTAACGGGGTTAACTCAACGAGTGCGTGGAGTAAACCCTTCAGTTTCTCTCCTGCTCCTTGGCAAGCTTCTACCTCTCGCTGTAGCGCCTGATTCATTCGCTGACACTGAGCGGCGCATCGTTTAGATAACTTTACTATTGCACCGTGAAATTTGCCTGAACCCCGCTCATTACTCTGAAAGTGGGAACCAACAGATTTCATACCAGTCTCCTAAAGTTCGCAGAATCAGCAACATAGCCGACTGCCTCTAGGCAGATTCCATAGATGTAATAGATCAAAGGACAGCTACTTTGTTCCTTTGACATAACTCAATAGAGTTGCTTTGGTAAAAAAAGGCACCCATGGTTTCACGGGCAACAGTTCTGAGATAAGAGACAGCTTGTCTTTAGATTTCCCACAAGAGTACAGGAAAACCTAGTTTTCGCTTAAATTTATAATTACATTAAATTCAGACAAAATATTTCTTAGTAAAAATATATAACAACCCTCTAGGTACAGAAGCAGAAGTCTTTCGGCATGGCATTTGGTCAATTTTTAGATACTTTCTAGCAGATAGAATGCGTCTGCATGAAAAACAAGAACTACCATATTACAAAAAAATGTGAATGAATCAGCTTGCTCAACGTCGCGATCGCTATCTGGAGCTAACTAACCACATCTTGCCTCAACTGGCTCATCAACGGCAATTTCCTGTCCGCAATAACCACTGCTTTCAACGTATTATTTTAGACAACCTGTTTGGGCAGTGCTGGTACACTGTTTTGCAACGTGGCAAAGAAGCAGCTTACAAGCAGCTTACAGAAGCTCAGCTAGAATCAGCGATCGCTCTAGCCGAAGCTATTATCGCTCGACCAGATGAGTATATCTACCAGCTCAACCAAAACAGCTTGCGCTGGCGTGGAAAGGTGCGCTAGGCATTCACCCAATTGGCAGCCATTTCGATCTTTAAAGCTCTGATCGACCTGCGATAGCTACAAGTCGATGAATTCTTGCCGTCCCAATTGCTGTCCAAGAACAGATTATTTATCGCTGTACAACTTTAAATGAGGCAAGAGAACTACTTTTTTACCAATCGCATCCGCGCACTCTGCAAGATCCAGACCATCAAAATGGCAGTCACAGCGCTATAAACCAATATGATAATGGGTGGCTGAAAAAGCATAGAGTTCGGTTGATTTAAGGCGATCGGGATTTGCGCCACTCCGGCAATTAGCCAAGCAATTGACCTAGATGAAAACCGCCGCAGTATAAACCACTGGGTAATGGCTGTTCCTGCCCAAACTGCCACCGATGCGATGTCTAAGCTATCGCCACCTAATAATCCAACTCCAAGAGCAATAGTGGCTCCCATTGCCCCACCTGCTACCGTCACGCCTAACCACTGAGCAAGTGGCAAGTATTGCCTAAGTAGCCAACCCTGTGCCGCTCCCACCGCTGCTGTGAGTAAGAGAGACATCAAAGCTAGAAAGATAGCGGCTCCCACCGCTCCCTCATTTGTACCCTCAATGGCGAAGCCCAGTTGACCAGCCGTAAAGTAGCTAACGTAGAGCGAAACAACCCCACCAACAAAGATGGCGCTCATACTCACTAGCCCCCACAACAACCCCAACACCCAATCAAGTCTAGGACTTGACATAAATTCCGCCTATTCACAACTGCCCTATCCTATGTTGAAGCTGCATCAGCTGAAGACCGATCATGTTGCAGTTTGATCACTGACAGCGATTAGTAAGGAGATTTTAGCTGACTTTTAACGCACCCTCTTGGGGTCGAGCCGAACAGAGGTGCATTGTGTCTATGTAGACCCAACCCATTCCTCCAGTTTCAGAAGACACCGCAGCAGTTGCACGAGGTGCTTTTCCTAAAGGCAACCTTTCAAGTTTGAGCTGCTCTAGCAGTTAACCAGGAGTTGATTTTCCTCTATTGGCAGATTGGAACCGAAATTCTTACTCGTTATAATCAGGAGGGGTGGGGCAAGAAGGTTGTAGAGAGGCTTGCTAAAGACTTAAAGCAGAAATTCCCTGACATTAAAGGGTTTTCTCCTCGAAACCCGACTTATATGAGGGATTTTGCAGCCGCTTACTTTGATGAGCAAATTTTGCAGCAGCCTGCTGCAAAAATTCCCTGGTTTCACAATTGTGTTTTCCTGGACAAGGTGAAAGACATCAATGAGCGTCTCTGGTATATCCAGCAGACGATCGAGAATGGATGGAGCCGAAACGTATTAGTCTTTCAGATCGAAAGCGCTCTTCATAAGCGACAAGGTGGCGCAATTACAAATTTTGAGAGGGTTTTGCCGAAGCCACAATCTGATCTTGCAAATAGTCTGCTTAAAGACCCTTACCGATTGGATTTTCTCTCACTAAGTAAAGATGCTCAGGAGCGAGACTTAGAAAACGCTCTTGTAACTCATATCCGAGATTTTTTGCTTGAGCTTGGAGTTGGTTTCTCCTTTATGGGAAGCCAGTATTCAATTGAGGTAGATGGAAAAGAATACAGGCTAGATCTGCTGTTTTACCATGTCAAGTTACGCTGTTTTGTGGTCATCGATCTCAAAATGGTAGAATTTCAGCCTGAATTTAGTGGAAAAATGAATTTCTATGTTGCGGCGGTTGACGACTTACTACGTCATGCCGATGACCATGTATGTTTTGGGATCGGGTCTAGCTTGACTCCCTATAAAGCTAGTTGAACAGATTCGGAAGAATGAGACATTGAGAAAATCGGTTCGATTCAGTTTGGCTTATCATCATCCATTTGTGCCGTAAGCTTATCCAATCGATCATTAGCATCCTTCGCCAAGCTTCGACACACTACTGCTGATGCTGTACTTCCAGCAGTAGTGATAGCTCCAGCCTGCGCCTTATTCGCTAGCAATAGACCAGCTCCAACAAGTCCGAGTAAGGCTGACGTAGCTGTCATTCCCCAGGCAAGGTTAAACGCCCATTCTGCGTGTCGGATTCGTACTTTCAAAACTCTAGATGCTGGGTCTTCAGGAGAAAGGTTGATATTTTTGGAAGAATTAGCCATGATAAATGACAGTCTGGTACGACTGTTTTAGAGGATAAAGCTCAGGCTCATTGACTAGCTCTTAATGAGCTTGAGTATCAAGCGAGTGACATATGAGATTATTCGTCAAACTGCTTTCTGCTATTCCATTGCAGTAAGGTCGGCGAGCTGCCGGGTTTTCCTAGTTAAATAAGCCATCGCTTTATTGAAATGGCATTGTTGTTTTACCAATTTCGACACTTTCATCATCAAGCTAAAAATTCCTTAAAATGGGTCATATCTAGCCCATTTCCATGCTTGTCTTCAAAAGTGATCGAAAACTGGGCTTATACTGAACCAACTTGAGGAGATAGCATCTTGGAATGGCAGTGACACTTAGAGCTTCACAGGCAGGACTTAATAAAGTTGACATGGCTAGACGTAAAAAGGGATGGTCAAAAACAGAGAGTGTTTGGTGTGAGCTTACGGTAATATCAGCATCAACTTTAAAGAGGTTTTGGTCAGGGCAAGCAATTCAGCAAGAAGCTTTTGTAGCTATCTGTGAGGCAGTTGGGATCAACAATTGGCAAGAAATCGTTGAGGAAACTAATGAACAGTCTCTTAGTCAAGATTCTTCAGATATAGTGATAGTAGCTGCCGATTATGTTCCTCACTCTCAAGAGAATCGATGCCCAGATTGCTTATTTCTTTACTTAGAAGGAGTTATGGTTAAGTCAGCTTCACTTCAGCAAGTTGAATTACGGCTGACTATTAACTTTAATGAGCAGTGGGAAGATTTAGGTATCGGGCGAGTAAAATTTGGTATTAGAAGTGGAGAATTACGGCTGAGTTTAACAAATGGTAAAATCCCTTATAGCTCTCGCAAATTAGCTACTACAGACTGTTATATTTCAACCAAGGGTTCTGAAGAGAAACCTGTTTGGGAATTCAAGCTTAAGAAAACGGATGAACCAACTTTAAAGGTTTTATTGGATGCCGTGAAGCTTGCCATACTGCAAACTACAGCAATTCCGGCTAATTTAGAAGCAACGTTTGAAATATCTTTAAATGACTTATTTCTAACTGACATAGAAGAAATCTTGCCTCCTGCGACTCATATTAATAAGCAAATTGCAATTAAAGCTGAGGTTGTTCGCTGGATGTTACAGTCCAAGGTTAAGCCTTATATGAGTCGTTTGGAGATGAAATATGCCTGATGATGTATCTCTACAAGAACTCCAAAGCCGCATACAGTCAATTCTTCACGCAGACACTAATGACTTTAATGAACTAACTAGGTTGCTTGATAGAAATTTGCTGGAGGACTTTTCAGGGGCTAATCTTAAAGGAGTTGACCTGAGTAGAAGCAATCTACACAATGCAGATTTAAGCAACACAGACTTAAGGAATGGCAATTTGCACGAAGCAGACCTAAGAAGCGCAAATCTAAGAAATGCAGACCTAAGAAATGCAAATTTAGAAGATGCAAATTTAGAGAATGCAGACTTGCGGTATGCCAACATGAAAGGTGCAAATCTTCGTAGAGCAATTTTATGTGGAGCAAACCTTTATAGGGCTGATTTAAGAGAGTGTGATTTAAAGGATGCGGATCTAAGGCACGCTATTTTGAAAAGTGCTGACTTGCGATTTACAAACTTATCTAGCGCTACTCTTTCTAAAAATTCTCAGTCCGGTTTCAAGAAGTCAAGAACTAGATTGAAAGCAGTTTATCAAGATATAACTGTGCCTTATTTATTAGATCAATTCAAATATACTAATATTCATAAAGTTCCTAAACTTGTAAAGGTTACTGTAAATCGAGGCTTGGGAGAGGTAGCTCAGAATGCTAAAATGCTAGAAGACTCTCTCACGGAGATTGCTTTAATCACAGGTCAAAAACCTGTAGTAACCAGAGCGAGAAAAGCAATTGCGGGATTTAAGCTTCGTAAGGGAATGCCTGTCGGCATCCTCGTTACATTACGGTCAGATAGAATGTACTCTTTTCTAGATCGTCTAATTAACTTAGCATTACCCCGTATACGTGACTTTCGTGGTATTAGCCCAAAAGCATTTGATGGTAGGGGTAACTATACATTAGGAATCCGAGAACAACTTATATTTCCTGAAATAGAGTACGATCAAATCACTCAAATTCGTGGTCTGGATATTTCAGTTATTACTACAGCTAATACAGATGAAGAAGGGCGTGCTCTTCTTTATCACCTAGGTATGCCTTTTAGAAATCAAAGTGCATAAGCTCTCCCAGCTTTGAGCAGAAAAATTATTTGTCATGTGTCACAGACTTGAAATTATGCGTTGACGAATAGTTATACGATTTCATTTACCTCAAGTGCAATCTAAAGTGCTCCAGGGATGCATAATTCTACCTAATCAGAATCTTTGTGCTTGTCAGTCTTGCTCATGTCAAGGCATTGAGTGTAGCTGTTCTCTAGTACGTATGTGGTTGTAAAGCGAAAGCGATCTCTCCTCAGTTTTTGTTTGAATGGCTGCTTCTTCAAAGCCTGTGGCTTCAAGTCCCTAACCAAAGTTGATAAATTCTCTAATATCTTTGCCCCGGTGTTTATAGTTTTGCTTTTCTGGGTCGATCGCATGTTTTTTGTAGTGAGCGGTTAGCTCTGGCTCATGGTCAGCCAAAAATTTCTGTAAGCGTGGCTGGCTCTTGACGAATTGCTTGAGCAACCCGATTGTGACTGCCCATTTTTCGGTGTGAAGCCTCTCTTCAGCGTCATTGTAGGCAAAGATGCGGTGCATGATGTCTACAAGCCTTTCATCTGCAATATCTCCTCTCTTTCGCTCTGTTGGTTTGGTCTTAGGAGCTGAACTGTCGCTGCTAGGAGAACTCTCAACTTGAGTGGGTGCAGCAACAGAGGTTATGGGATCGATCGCCTTTGCTACTTGGGGAGTTCCCTGCTGCTGGTGAAGAAATAGGGTCATCACATCCGTGAGCTGCTTCAAGGTCGCCTCCAAATTGGAGAAGAATGGCTGATTGACTTCAACTGGCTCAGCTGCTCTATCATCTTTCTGCTGAACTACCTCAGCGATCGGTTCAGTAGGAGTGCTTTGAGATGAAGCATTGCTTGATGGCTCTAGTGACTTCTCTAGTCTCTCTTTAATCCAAGAGACTAGATACCCCATCTTTTCCATTTGAGTGCTGTCAGAAGAGAGCTGGAGCTTATCAAAGATGCTCTCAAGTGCCTCTCGGTCTTCCTGCCATAATCTCAGCCGTTGAACAGTTCTTTCCTGTGGTGCTTCGGTCGTTTTGGCTTCCCCCTTTTTGAAAGCATCGATCACAGTAATGCCGCCAAGACCTAGCTTGATTCCCTTCCGCTTGCCTTTGTGCTGAGCGATTAACTCATCAGCAATTTCATAATCGCTGTAGTGTCTTCCTGCTGCAAGTGACCTTCTCTTTTCAACGTTTTTTTCGTTCAATACTGCGTAGTGTCCCTGGATAGCCGCCTTAAATTCAGCTTCGTTGACGGCTGGGGGGCAGTACCAAAAAACAGCGATCGTGGCGTATACGCTTCTGGAGATATGCGTATACAGGTTGTCCCTTCCGCTTCTGAGAGGAATTAGACCAGAGAAATGAGTATCACAAGCTTTAGCTACTGCCTGTGAGTAGCTTCTGTTAATCGTGGTTGAATCAAGCTCTGCTGTTTCAGGTAGTTCTTTTCTAAGTCTGCTCAGAGCATCACAGACCTTTGCAGCCGTTGTTAGAGTTGGGATCTCAAACTCTAGCTCAATTGCTTCAGAACCTCTTTTTTTAGCTCCTGTGAACATGACAGACCATTTTGATTTAGGTTCAAAGTGAGCTGTAGATACAAGCTCGGCTACTCGCCTGCCTGTAAGGACTGAAAGACCTGCGGCTATTTCTGCCCATTCCTTTGACTCAAGCAGGCGAACTGCCTTAGCGGTGATCATCTCAGGATCTTTGAGATACTGGACATTCTCGTTGCGGTCTGAAACTCTCGCCTGAGCTGCACTGTTCAGATCTGTATATTCATCCGTTGAAAACTTAATATGGTCAAGGGAGAAGTGGTCTTCCCCGAATTCGTCCTTAATGGCACGCCTGACTTGAGCCATGCAGTTTTTTTGCTGGGCGATCGTGATTAATTCTCGCTTAGTCCAGTCAGAGCGTAGATCCTTGAGAAGTTTTTTGGCTTTCCTCCTGCCTGCCTGGTCATCCTGCCAGGTTGCAATCAATGGGAGGTAGGTTTCTTTGAGTTGCTGTTCTAGCCACTTGCTACTGCTCATGCTTACCTTCAGTTAAAAAAGTTAGTGTATAACTATCTATATCGCTATCATACATCCATATCTATATCAATACGATTTAATAATACAGATAGAAGAAATTAATTTTGTAGATACTCAATCAGGTCTTGAGAGTCATAAACTGGTCTAGTCATGAGTTGAGAACCCTGTGATTTTACTGTCTGAGCGTTGTCTTATCGCAGATAGCTGGTTCTATTTTTTGGCTTCCTGCCTGCTCCTAGTAGGCAGGCAAGCTTAAGGTGTTTCTAGTTCCTCCTTTTGAGAGAGAAGAGAGAGCATTTGAGCTTTATTGAGGTGCTGATTTTTGCCATTAGCGTTACGCCATCTGATACCGTTCTGAGAGCAGGTCTTTCGCAGGTCAGTTACAGAGGGCTGCTTTTTGGTTGAACTAACCTGTCCGAAGCGAGGGGGTCACTTCATTGTTTCAGCTTCAATGGCTGCTTGCAGTTGAGCCAATAATTCCTTAATGGGTAAAGCCGACATAAGGGCAAAAAGGTGCCAGTACAGATTTCACCTGCTCTTCTTTTGACCATTGGACAGCTTCTGAACTAGCTGCTCAACTGTCACCTGCCTTAAAGGTCGATTCCTTCGTTGAAAGGAACCTCTAGAACCCTCATGCTGCCGCAGCTCTGGAGAGGCAGAAGAGCTGCTTTGAGGTCAAGGATTACTGCTTTCTTTAAACTTAATTTAGACAAGGCTTCTAGGTCATCCAGCACCTTTCTTCCTTTATGTCGGCTCACTCCTACGATCGCCTATGCTTTGGGTTGTGTTACCAACCCTCCATGAACAGGCGTATGGCGCTCCATTAAGTAACGTGCAACAGGATTATGTTCAACAGATAGCGAGGCTTCTAAGACTTTCTAAAGATTTTTATACACTAAAATCTGGTCGAAAAAGAAGATTTCGGATTGCCTGGCTGCAAAGTACTTGCCAATCCTAGGTGCGAGGTGCGATCTCAAGCTGTTTTCATCCTTTGCCTGATGAATTTCTTCAAATAAAAGCTTCAAGGGGATGCTCATAGCGGTGAAAAGAGTACTCGATCGAGGTCTAGGCATAACCCAGCCGTATTTCTAGTATGGATGCTATGTCCAATACCGAAAGGCATTCACATTCAGGAGAAACAAAATGACCCAAGCTCTAAATCGCTTACAAATTGGTATTCTTGCAGACCCGAACTGTTTTGTTCCCGATATTATCGGTGTCTACACAGCGTTCTGTGATGCTCCAAATTGCGACATTCACTTCCTCTGGGAGCACACCAACCTTCAGAAAAACACTGAATCCTTTGGCATGTTGCATCCCTTCCCGGTGCACGCCACGACTACCTTTGCCGATTGTCCCCAAAACCTCGATGTTCTGTGTGTTGGAGGTTCTACAACCGGTTTCTTGTCTGACGAAGAAACGTTGACATTTCTCGCTGACCAAGGCGGTCACGCCAAATATCTCATCGGCATCTGTGCTGGTAGCTTGACGTTGGCTGCTGCGGGTCTATTGACTGGTTACCGGGCAACCACAAATTTTCCGGCAGTCGAGGCGCTTGCTCTCTTTGGCGCGATTCCAGTAGCAGGAGGTCATGTGGTTGTTGATCGCAACCGCTTCACAGCCGGACCTGTGACTGGCTCGTTCGAGGCAGGACTGATGGTACTTGCAGAGCTGCGGGGTGAAGAGGCAGCGAAGGAAGCAGAACTAACAATGGAGTATGCACCTCATCCTCCGTTTGGTACAGGTAGCCCAGAATTGGCAGGTCCTGAGCTGACGCAAAAACTAATGCAGCGTTATGCACCGTTCGCAAATCAACTCGGCGCAGCGCTTCAAACAGCAGCAGAACGGCTGATGACGAAAGCTTGAACTTTTCTGGCGGTCGCTTAACGAATCCCAAATCGTATATGGCGACCGTCATGACAGGTAAGGTAAGTAAAAGGTTACTGATTAATGTTCAGCATCGAGTCAGATGAAGCTTGCTTTGTACTGGAAAAGTGAGATGCTGTCGTAGAGAGTTGTGCAGCCATTTCTGTACGCGACGAGACTCTAAGTTTACGAAATATTCGCTTCAAAGCTTGCTTGACAGAATTCTCGGTAATCCAGAGTTCATTCCCGATCTCTGCATTGGTTCGCCCCGAAGCAACCAAGTCGGCAATCTGTAACTCACGCGACGTTAGGCAATGGGTGCTAAACGTTTGGTGCGGAGGTTTTGAAGTTACGCTTCGTGCAAATCGCACGGTTGATGTAAGTGAGCAGATTATTTGGCGCAGTTAGCAAATGAGTGGCGCAACCCGTAGAACCTCCACCATTACATCCATCCCGCTCGTTTTCTTACCGCTATAGCCTGCCGCTGGTCTCTACTGCTTGATTACCTTTAAGCTCATTGAGATGGTGATTATAGCGATTTTTCATTGCGCTACATATTTGCCTTTGCGCCATTCTTTCTGTTCACTTACATTTGCTCAGTGATCTGCTACGTATTCAAATCAACTCTCGCTCTACACATCTCAACAGGATAATCCGTTGACTATACCCACTGTCGATCGCTCAACTCGATCAATTTCTCGCCGTTGGCTGGCATTGCTCCTCCTCTGTGCCGCACAGTTCATGATGGTGCTGGATTTTTCGATCGTCAATGTTGCCTTATCTGCCATTCAGCAGGATCTGGGCTTCTCACAGCAAAATCTGCAATGGATTGTAAGTGCCTACGCGCTGGCGTCTGGTGGCTTTCTGCTACTCGGTGGCAGAGCCGCAGATTTGTTTGGTCGCCGTCGCGTCTTCATGATTGGACTGGGACTGTTCACGCTTGCCTCTCTGGTAGGAGGTTTTGCTCAGGTGCAGTGGATTTTGATTGCTGCTCGTGCCGTGCAGGGCTTAGGAGCCGCAATCGTCTCTCCTGCTGCCCTGTCGATTCTGACGACAACCTTTGCTGAAGGACAGGAACGTAATCGTGCCCTGAGCATCTGGGGCGCGATTGCCGCAGGTGGCTTCGCCGCAGGGGTTCTTCTGGGCGGCATTCTCACCGATACCCTTAATTGGCGCTCGGTGATGTTTGTTAACGTGCCGATCGGCTTGCTTACCCTCGTTCTTACGCCAATGCTATTGTCAGAGAGCCGTGATAGAAGTGCCACCTCACAAATCGATGTGCTGGGTGCAGTCACCGTCACAACCGGATTAGTGATATTGGTGTACGCCCTGGAGCAAGCCAGTAGCGCAGGCTGGGGTTCCGTGCAAACATTGGGGCTTTTGGGCGTGGCGCTAGTGTTGCTGGCAGCGTTCGTGTTGATCGAAGCTCGGTCTCCAGATCCATTGGTGCCCTTGCGCGTGTTTCGACAACGCACCGTTACGGGAGCAAACCTGATTGGACTATTGATGAGCGCAGCGATCGGCTCGACCATCTTTATCCTGACTCTGTACATGCAGCAAATTCTGAACTACTCTGCCCTGCAAACCGGACTGGCGTTTTTGCCCCATGCGATTGCCGCCATGATTGCCGCCCCGATCGCCTCCCAACTCGCAACCCGACTCGGTACAAAAAATACCCTCATAGCCAGCATGACACTGGCGGCAGTGGGGTTACTGCACCTCAGTCGGATTCCGGTGCAGGGCAACTTTGTGCGCGATCTGCTACCAGGAACGGTAGTTATTGGCTTTGGCATTGTGATGACGCTAGTTGCTGTGACGATCGCTGCCACCGCAGGCATCAGCGATAGTGAACAAGGCATAGCATCGGGCTTACTCAACACATCACAGCAGATCGGGGCAGCATTGGGACTTGCCATCCTCGTTGCGGTCTCAACGGCTCGAACTGAGGCGGTAATGGCTCAGTTGGGTGGAGCGGCGGATGCCCAACGGATTGCATTAACGGCAGGCTTTAGGGCGGCGTTGGTCGGGGGTGTGAGCTTTGCGATCGTTGGCGTATTGGTAGCCTTATTTGTCATCCAAGCGGCGGATTGTCGAAAAAACAAACTGAGGCGTAACGCTGAAGTGGGGCGATCGCGCTGAGGAACCGACCGAGGAGAAGTTAAACTCAGCAGGATGATTGCGTCAGCTAAACTGGTGTAAGTGAGCAGGTTATTTGGCGCAGTTAGCAAATGAGTGGCGCAACCCGTAGAACCTCCACCATTACATCCATCCCGCTCGTTTTCTTACCGCCATAGCCTGCCGCTGGTCTCTACTGCTTGATTACCTTTAATCTTATTGCGATAGTGATTATAGCGATTTTTCACTGCGCCACATAATCTGCTCTTTGCACAATTCTTTCTGCTCACTTACAAGATTGTTGGGTTAAAACCTCTGTATAACCCAAGCAATCGCAGCTACTGGAAGATCATCGTGCCAATTTTTGAAGTTATTCCGTTAAGTTGACAATACCTTTCAAACAGAAGCTGCAAAGGATTTGCCATAGTGGCAATGGCAAAAAGTGTACCCGATCGAGGTCTAGGCATAACCCAGTCGTATTTCTAGTATGGATGCTATGGCAACTGTCGAGACAGTTAAGACAAAGGGGGTGTGGGCTTAGCCCCAGCCAGGAGTTCTACCCCTGCACCCCGTCCCAACCAACCCCTTGGTTGCTATATGTCCAATACCGAAAAGAATTCACATCCAGGAGAAATAAAGTGACTCAAGCTCTAGATCGCTTACAAATTGGTATTCTTGTAGACCCGAACTGCTTTGTTCCCGACATTATCGGTGTCTACACAGCGTTCTGTGATGCTCCAAATTGCGACATTCACTTCCTCTGGAAGCACACCAACCCTCAGAAAAACACTGAATCCTTTGGCATGTTGCATCCCTTCCCGGTGCACGCTACGACTACCTTTGCTGATTGTCCCCAAAACCTCGATGTTCTGTGTGTTGGAGCCTCTACACCCAATATCTGGTCTGATGAGGAAACGTTGGCATTTCTCGCTGACCAAGGCAGTCACGCCAAATATCTCATCGGCATCTGCGCTGGTAGCCTGACGTTGGCTGCTGCGGGTCTATTGACTGGTTACCGGGCAACCACAAATTTTCAGGCAATTGAGGCACTTGCTCTCTTTGGTGCGATTCCAGTAGCAGGAGGTCATGTGGTCGTCGATCGCAACCGCTTCACAGCCGGACCTGTGACTGGCTCGTTCGAGGCGGGACTAATGGTACTCGCAGAGCTGCGGGGTAAAGAGGCGGCGAAGGAAGCAGAACTAACAATGGAGTATGCACCTCATCCTCCGTTTGGTACAGGTAGCCCAGAATTGGCAGGTCCTGAGCTGACGCAAAAACTAATGCAGCGTTATGCACCGTTCGCAAATCAATTTGGCGCAGCGCTTCAAACAGCAGCAGAACGGTTGATGATCACGAAAGCCTGAACTTTTCTGGCGGTCGCTTAACGAATCCCAAATCGTATATGGCGACCGTCATGACAGGTAAGGCAAGTGAGAGGTTGCTGATCAAGGTTCAGCATCGAGTCAGATGAAGATTGCTTTGTACTGGAAAAGTGAGTTTCATCGCGTAGAGAGCTGTGTAACCATCTCTGTACGCGATGAAACTTTAAGCTTACGAAACATTCGCTTCAAAGCTTGCTTGACAGAATTCTCGGTAATCCAAAGCTCATTCCCGATCTCTGCATTGGTTCGCCCCGAAGCAACCAAGTCGGCAATCTGTAACTCACGTGGCGTTAATCGACGGGTGCTAAACGGTTGCTGAGAAGGTTTTGAAGTTACGCTTCGTGCAAACCGCACGGTTGCAGTCCAAGCGGATAGATGCAAACAAATGGCACTCAGATCAGCTAAATCTTGGGTGTCAAAGGCAGGCATTGATTTTTCACGGGTACATCCCACTGAACCGACGACTTGACCATGAGCGACAATTGGTCCTGCCATCACATGCCAGTGATCTGGACGCGGACAGATTAGTTTCCAAGCTCTGGGTGTGGTCACCAATCCTTCGTGGACGGGGGTATGATGTTCTACGATGTAACGCGCCACAGGATTATGTTCCAGAGATAGAGCAAGGTTGAGCACGGGCTGAAACTTTTGGTCGGCTAGAAGCTGGTCGAAGAAAAAGATTCCTGATCGCGAAGCCGCAAAGTACTCGCCAAGTTTTGGCGCAAGGTGCGATCGCAAGCTGTTTTCATCCTTTGCCTGATGGATTTCTTCAAATAAAAGCTTCAGGGGAATAGTCATGGCGGTGAAAAGAGTACTCGATCGAGGTCTAGGCACGGTGAGTTGCCATTTCTAATATAAGGATAGCTTCAATTGCAAGCGCTACAAGGAGATAAATTCATGACTGACTCACAAAAGTACATCATTGGTTTGGTCTTTTATCCCGGC
This sequence comes from Drouetiella hepatica Uher 2000/2452, assembly GCA_019359505.1. Taxonomy (GTDB): domain Bacteria; phylum Cyanobacteriota; class Cyanobacteriia; order Elainellales; family Elainellaceae; genus Drouetiella; species Drouetiella hepatica. The sequence continues at coordinate 106,946 of JAHHHD010000019.1, forward strand.
ATGACCTCACTGGATATAGTGGGACCGCATCAAGTTTTTAGTGCGCTTCCCGGTGTCGAACTGCATCGGATCTGGAAAACGCTAGACCCCATTACAGGCGATGACGGATTGGTGGTTGTGCCAGATACCACCTTTGCAAATTGCCCGTCCTTGGACGTCATTTGTGTCGGCGGCGGCTTAGGACAGTGGGCAATTGTAGACGATCCAGATGTGCTTGAGTTTTTCCGCAAACAAGGCAAGACTGCAAAGTTTATCACCTCTGTGTGTACCGGGTCGGAGTTTCTGGCGAAAGCGGGTCTGCTACAGGGTTATCGAGCAGCGACGCACTGGGGAATGCGCGAACAACTGATGACACATCTAGGCGTTGAGGTTGGAACCGAGCGCGTCGTTGTCGATCGCAATCGCATTACGGGTGGAGGTGTGACAGCCGGGATTGATTTTGGTTTGACGATCGCGAGTATCCTTTACGGCGAGGAAACCGCCAAGATTGTTCAATTATTACTGGAGTACGATCCTGCCCCTCCATTTGATACCGGTTCGCCCGAAAAAGCGGGTCCTGAGTTGGTCAACAAAGCAAGGTTATTTGTGCAGGAGATCACAAGTTTAGAACTTGCACAATCAGTAAGCTGATACCAATTCTTGGTGAAGCGGCATTGAACAAGGGGCTTAAGCCCCTTGTGAGGCAAGGATTTGTTCTGTGTAACCTCAAATCGAATGGGTATGACATGACTACAACTTCGGAAACAGATCACGATCTTGCTGCTGCAAGCTGGGTAAAACTTGGGTTTTACGCGACTTCCATTCTTTTTAACGTTTGCTTAATTGCTCAGGTATTAACGGTTGGTGTTGCCTACTTCACTGATCCTGCCTGGTGGACTATTCATGTGTGGCTCGTGCGAGGGTATGGTGGACTATCACTCATATTGCTGATGGGGTCATTAATTGCTCCATTCTCAGACCGAGTTCGATCACTCACTGCTAGTCTACCTGTGCTGCTTGGACTCCAGTTTTGCAGCATTCATCTCAAGACTCCGCTTCATTTAGAGGTGCTTCATCCGCTGATTGGTTTCACGTTATTCTACGTGTCTTCAAGCCTTGTACATCGTGTATCGCGTGACGTGTTTAACAAGTCAGATGCTGTAACTAAATCGTAGGAAGAACTTGTGACCATTTCAACTCAAAGAGACGTTCGCGTCACAATTATTTCTAGAGTTTGGGCGTATGCAACAGTGATGCTCTTAATTTCTATCTTGCTGAATGGTCAGGGACACAATCGGAAGGTGCTCTTCCTGCCAGCATTAATCGTGCTCGACGCGGTAACCAGCACAATCGTTGTTTTAAGAAAGTTGCATGATCACCAACATGAGATTCTATACACAAGTTGATTTATCAAATAAGGAAACACATATGTCCTCAATTCATCACTCAATTCCAGACAGCAAAATTTGTCAGAAAGCAACTCAACTGGTTGCAGAAGTGTCACCCACTTTTTTGTGTCACCACTGTATGCGCACATTTTTCTTTGGCGATTTGCTTGGTCAACGGGATGGGCTGAAGTGCGATCGCGAACTGCTGTATCTCGGTGCGGTGCTGCACGACTTGGGACTAACCGATCGCTTTGATGGGGAACAGCGATTTGAAGTGGATGGTGCAGACGCAGCACAGGCTTTTGTTCTGGAGCATGGACTATCAGACGCAAAGGCAGAAATCGTTTGGGACGCGGTTGCCCTTCATACATCCATTGGAATTGGTTCGCGCAAACAGCCCGAAATTGCTTTGGTGAATCTGGGAGCAAGTGCAGACGTGTTAGGCATCCGAATGACTGACATTTCACCAGAAATAGTCGAGCAAGTGCTGGATGCGCATCCTCGACTCGGTTTTAATGCAGCAATGACTGAATTGTTAGTATCACAAGTCAAACGTAAGCCGCATACCGCTGCGCTCACCTGGCTAACAGAAGTGGGACGAAGTTGCGTTCATGGTTTTGTTTCACCAAGTTGGAATGAAATGCTTGATCGCAGTCCGTTTGCTGAGTGATAGGACAATTGCTTTCAAATTACTATTCAAGCTTTCATCATATATTGCGTGACGTGTTTAACAAGCCAGATGCTGTAACTAAATCGTAGGAGGAACTTGTGACCATTTCAACTCAAAGAGACGTTCGCGTCACAATTATTTCTAGAATTTGGGCGTATGCAACAGCGATGCTCTTAATTTCTATCTTACTTAATGGTCACGGACACAATCGGAAGGTGCTCTTTTTGCCTGCAACAATTGTGTTCGGTGCGACAATCAGCACGATCATTGTGTTGAGGAAGTTGCGTGATCATCAACCTAACGCTAAATCTCCATCCGAAACCCTGGAGGAGCTTAAACAACGCATTGAGAATCTGGAGGCGATCGCTGCAAGTGACACTAGGTATTAGGATCATTCTCTAAAGCAACTTGAGCAAACAACGCTCGATCGTAGTTGAATTGATATTGCCTATAGAAAATTGAGAAGGACACCGCATAACCGCCTTTGCATAGCAGACGAGAAATTTTGGTCGCTAAGGCTGAAACTTCTATAGAACAAGGCTTTTCACAGACCTTTGCAGCCGTTGCTAGGATTGGGATTTTAAATTCTAACGTAACCTTTTCAGAGCCTCGCTTTTTTCTCCTGTAAACATGACAGCCCATTTTGATTCACAGCGATTTCCGGATCAGTAAGCCACAGGTTAAGTACCAAGTAGCTATTTTTCTCGGCTGATCGTGTGGCTTATTCAAGCGAAAACCGCTGTAGGTTCAAAATGAGCTGTAGAGACAAGCTCGGCTACCCGCGTACCCGTTAATACTGAGAGACCTGCGGCTATTTCTGCCCATTCCTTCGACTCAAGCAGGCGAACTGCCTTAGCGGTGATCACCTCAGGATCTTTGAGATACTGGACATTCTCGTTGCGGTCTGAAACTCTCGCCTGAGCTGCACTGTTCAAATCTGTGTATTCATCTGTCGAAAACTTAATGTAGTCAAGGGAGAAGTGGTCTTCCCCGAATTCGTCTTTAATGGCACGTCTGACCTGAGCCATGCAGTTTTTTTGCTGGGCGATCGTGATTAATTCCCGCTTAGTCCAGTCAGAGCGTAAATCCTTGAGAAGTTTTTTGGCTTTCCTCCTGCCTGCCTGGTTATCCTGCCAGGTTGCAATCAATGGAAGATAGGTTTCATTGAGTTGCTGTTCTAGCCACTTGCTACTGCTCATGCTTGCCTTCAGTTAAAAAAGTTAGTGTACAACTATCTATATCATTATCATATATCCATATCTATATCAATAGATAATAAAGATATAGATATAAAAAGTTAATTTTCAGGTACGCAATACCTTATTGGAGACTGAAGAAAGAGTTAACCTCAGTTCTATCGAAGTCCCTCAGAATCTAGGATTGGGTACGGTTCGCCAGGGACTTTGGCTAAAAATGGACGCTAAGTCTGGCAACATGCCACAATCTGGGAGGAATAGCTGCGACCTTCCTTATGACTTCTTCGCTCGGCACTGCTCCAACTCTAAACTTTGACGTTTTTCTCTGTCACAACAGCGCAGATAAGCCGACGATCAGAGCGATCGCCACTCAACTCCAACAGCACAATATTTCGTACTGGCTCGACGAAGAACAATTACCCCCCGGTTGCCATTGGCTTGATACCCAGGAACGGGATATGGCACAGCTGATAGCAGTGGCAGTGTTTGTGGGAAGAAATGGCATTGGTAAGTGGCAGCGCATTGAAATCTCTATCTTTTTGCAACGGTTTGTGGAACATGACCTGCGGGTGATTCCAGTGTTTTTAGCCGACGCGCCTCCCGAAACAGATCTGATGATGTTTCTGAAGCTGTTTACCTGGGTAGACTTTCGGCGGCAAGACTCAGCCCCAATGGAACTGCTAATCCAGGGTATTACCCGCGATCGCACTAACACTAATTCCGTCCCGATTGCCGAGGCAAAAAGGATTATTGCGGCTGAAATTAAGACAAAGTTTCAGGTTCCTTATCTGCGAAATGTTTACTTCACGGGACGATCGCAACTCTTACAAGATCTCCATGCTGAGCTAACGGGAACAGGCGTTGCAGCCTTGAGCCAGGTGGCGGCGATCGCGGGCTTAGGCGGCATTGGCAAAACGCAAACGGCGGTGGAATATGCCTATCGTCATTTCCCAGTGGATTATGACTGGGTGTTTTGGGTCAAGGCGGAGACGGAGTTGAGTGCGGTTACAGACTTAGCAGCTATTGGGCGATCGCTGAGTCTAGCGGGGGCAACCCTGGATGAGTTGGCAGTGCAGGTGCGTCAGTGGCTAGAGACGCACGATCGCTGGCTATTGATTTTTGACAACGCGGATCAACCGGAACTGCTGAAGTTAGTTTTGCCGCGTCGTCATGCCGGACGGATTTTGCTGACTTCGCGGGCGCGGCGGTTTGTCAGTGTAGGTATCAGAGCGGCGCTGGAGATCGGGAAGCTATCGCTGAAAGAGTCGATCGCTTTTTTAAGCGATCGCACCCAGCGCTTGGAGTTAGATGCCGCCGAGTTGGCAGCAGTGGAGGCATTAGCGCGGGAGTTGGATGGGTTGCCGTTGGTGTTGGAGCAGGCGGGGGCATACCTCGATCAGATGCAGGTGCGGTTTGCAGTGTATTTGGCGCACTATCGGCAGCAAAGATTGGCGTTGTTGGCGCGGCAGATGCCGGAAACGGGAGATTATCCAGCATCGGTGGCGACGACTTGGGTGTTGAACTTTGAGGAAACGGGGCGGCGATCGCCCCTGGCGGTGCAGATTTTGCAGGTGAGTGCGGTGTGGGCAGCGGATGATATTCCAGAAGCATTGTTGCAACAGTCGCAGTTGGGGTTAGGGGCGGATGAGTTGACGCTGGCGGAGGGGTTGGGGGCATTGGCAAACTTTTCGCTGATTCAACGGGATGGGGGATTCTACAGTATTCACCGGATGGTACAGGAAGTGGTGTGGCAGGGGTTGGCGGTAGCCGTGCGGCAAGATTGGCTGGAACGGGCGATCGCCACCTTGAATGCCATGTTTCCTAATGCCTCGAAGATTGAGAACTGGCAGGTCTGTGGGCAGTTAGTCTCCCATGTACAAGCGATCGCAGCTCGGCTAGAGGTTAACCCAGTAGATACGCCAGAGATAGGGTTTTTGCTGAATGCGGCAGGATATTACTTGCATGAGCAAGGACGCTACAGTGAGGCAGAGCCGTTGTATGAGCGATCGCTCTCCATCCGCGAACAGCAACTAGGGGCTGACCATCCCACTGTCGCCTCTAGCCTCAATAATCTGGCAGAACTCTACCAATCTCAGGGACGCTACAGCGAGGCAGAACTCTTGTCTAAGCGATCGCTCTCCATATTCGAACAGCAACTAGGGGCTGACCATCCCACGATCGCCACCAGCCTCAATAATCTGGCAGAACTCTACCAATCTCAAGGACGCTACAGCGAGGCAGAACTCTTGTCTAAGCGATCGCTCTCCATATTCGAACAGCAACTAGGGGCTGACCATCCCACTGTCGCCACTAGCCTCAATAATCTGGCATTACTCTACTATTCTCAGGGACGCTACAGCGAGGCAGAACTCTTGTCTAAGCGATCGCTCTCCCTCAAAGAACAGCAACTAGGGGCTGACCATCCCACGATCGCCACCAGCCTCAATAATCTGGCATTACTCTACTATTCTCAGGGACGCTACAGCGAGGCAGAACTCTTGTCTAAGCGATCGCTCTCCATATTCGAACAGCAACTAGGGGCTGACCATCCCACTGTCGCCACTAGCCTCAATAATCTGGCAGAACTCTACCGGACTCAGGGACGCTACAGCGAGGCGGAGCCCTTATTTGAGCGATCGCTCTCCATCCGCGAACGGCAACTGGGAGCCGCCCATCCCGATGTCGCTCTTAGCCTCCACAATCTGGCAGGACTCTATCAATCTCAAGGACGCTATAGCGAGGCAGAACCTTTATTTGAGCGATCGCTCTCTATTTGGGAACGGCAACTGGGAGCTGACCATCCCGATGTCGCCTCCAGCCTCCACAATCTGGCAGGACTCTACGAATCTCAAGGACGCTACAGCGAGGCGGAGCCGTTGTATGAGCGATCGCTCTCCATCCGCGAACGGCAACTGGGAGCCGCCCATCCCGATGTCGCCTCTAGCCTCCACGATCTGGCATATCTCTACGAATCTCAGGGACGCTACAGCGAGGCGGAACCTTTATTTGAGCGATCGCTCTCGATCTTAGAAAAAGTTTTACCCGCCAATCATCCGAATTTGGCGATCGTGCGGGGGAACTTGGAACGGTTGCGATCGCAGTTAGAATCAGGCGCATGAGTTAATCGGTCAACAACGACCTTCTTACACGATCGCCATTCGCCAGCCCTAATATTTTTGAAGATCTTCAGTTTCTTATCTTCTATGCAGAACTTGAAGAGTTTATGTAAGTTGTTTTAAGGTGAAGGTAGAGTCAGGCTCGAAAAAAGCCTGATTCTCTTTTGAAACATAGCTTAAGCAGCCTGAGCCTTATCGAACTGCATGTACATTCAATCGATTGCTTCTTGAGCCTTAGAGCCTGCCGTAAAGATTGCTCGTTTATTGCTCCTTAAGACTCTGAGCCAAAAATCATGGTAAGAAACTTGGATAGCGTTCTGAGAACGGTCTTTCGCAGTTCAGGTACAGAGACTGCTTTTTGGTTGAGCTGACCTGTAGCGAGGCTGTAGAGGTCTTGTTGATGGTCTTAGTCTTGCTGCTCTTTCCCTGTAGGGTGAAGTGGGAAAGCGGTTGAGCGTGAATTAGAGACTATCTGATTGAGTTGTGCCAATTGAGCGATCTGAGAGTCTAGGTTGTGGTCTGCCTGCTCTACCAATATGGCAGGCAGGATAGGAGCAGGCAGGACGGCGATAGGCGCAGGTGAGGCTACAGGCGTAGGAAGCTTTGCAGTCTGACTAGGGAGCCGTGAGCGGTCAGAGAGATCAATTACGAAAAGCATCCCAAAGTTGAGAACCGAGAAGATCAATATTGCAATGAGAATCCAGGTCAGGAAGTCTTGAGCGGTCATGATGGAAACTCCAGAATGGGGAATGATCGGCTAGTAAAGAGAGAGCCGATTAGGTTAGGAAGAGCGGATGAGGAACTTGAAACGTATCAACTCATCCACATCCATATCACAACGTTATCTATATTAAATTACAGCCATTATCTAAATTATTTAATAAAGATGCGCGTATCCATTCAAACCGTGAAAAGCTCTACTTACATATCTTTCAGTCTAAATTTCTAATAATTCGATCGATACAAATTTCTTATATCCCTATCAATCTCACCATAAAAATATAGATAAAGATAAGCAATTCTGATATAGATACATCATGTATATACAATATTGATATAGATATACTTGTCATTGATATGAATATTAAATATGGATGTATATACAAATATAGATACAGATGAACCTAGTAAATGCTGAAACCCTTGATATACAAGGCTTTCAGGGATTACTAAGGCGATCGCATAGGTGGAAGACAAAACGGTGCTATACACAATCCTTATCATTTCTCACATATACAAATAATTTATAATACGGATATACTTGACGTTTGATACCCATCAGTATAGTTTCTGAAACTATACTGATGGGTAT
>JAHHHD010000084.1 GCA_019359505.1 Drouetiella hepatica Uher 2000/2452
CCTTTTCAAATCCTCCACCTGCCTTTGCTTCACGTCAAAAACAGGCTGCTTTAGCCGCTCGAATTGAGTTCTCGCGCGTGACAACCTTTTTCTCTTGAAACAATTTACTTTTCTGCACCACTAAGCACTTCAAGCTCAGAACAGCGTTAGTCTTGCTTCACGTCAAAAACAGGCTGCTTTAGCCGCTCGAATTGAGTTCTCGCGCGTGACAACCTTTTTCTCTTGAAACAATTTACTTTTCTGCACCACTAAGCACTTCAAGCTCAGAACAGCGTTAGTCTCGCTTTCTACAGGACTGCCATGAGCAGAAGTGCGATCGCCTAAACCCGTAACACAAACCACTTGCGAAAAGCCCTATTCTCCAGTGCTGTTATATCTCAGTACAAAAAAGTCCGTAACTAAAGCGCCACCTGAAGCTGCGCAAACAGCGACAGGCGACTAACCCTCAAAACTTGGCAACAAGCAGTTTCAAGATATGGAGGGTGTTGCCCTGAGAGGTTTTAATTTGCTGACCCCAAAAAGAGTCTGCTTTCCCAAAACAATCCAGGTTAGGGAACTGTTGAAGGAGCATTTGATGATCTTGCGGGCGAACTCTTTAAGTTCCGTTGCACTCGCTATACGTCCAAAATTTGGTTCATTGTTAAGGTCAATTCTGGGAAGGTGTGAGAAAGTATGCGATCGTCTTCTTTAAATCCAGTGACTTGATACACTCCTGCATCATCCAGTAAGTAAACAAAAATGGTGGGTGTTTTAGGGTTGCCGAGATAGCTTCTGCTGCCGATCGCCAGATAGTCTACAATCCAGTATTCGGTAACACCTAAACGCTTGTATTCATCGAGTTTGTCAATGTAATCATCTTCCCAGTTGGTTGAAACCACTTCTACCGCTAATTGAATGGGTTGATCTAAAGCTGCATAGGCAAATCGGTTTGAGTGCCAGACAGTCCGATCAACGACACTAACATCTGGATGCCGTCCTTGTTTTTGCCCATTGGAAGTCTGGGTTTCAAGCACTAACCTTCCAGTGACTCGGTAATTCAGATTAAGCCGTTCAATTTCTCGATCGAACTTTCGAATCATAAAATCGGCAATGTCATCGTGCCATCTGATTGCCCTCATCTCAACTATCTGTCCATCGACCAGTTCATACCGTCCATCTTCGGGATAGTGATCAAGAAATTGATCAACCGTGAGCTTTTGTTTTGTAAAAGCTGTCATTGTAAGCTTCTCCTGCTTTTAATCTCTAAATTTATAGATTTCAGATAGTAATTGATAGTGTGCCATGGGAAAATAAACCGTCAGACAGACAGGATACCTGTAGCTTGAATCTACAGGCAAAATTCTATCCTAGCGGTATCGGAAGCATTTCTTTAGAAGTCAGATAGGGAGAATTTCTTTTCTTGTGAGCACTCCGTTGATAGAAAGCTAGGCGATCGCTTTCCCACCCTCACCTTCCAACCTCAGAACCCGGAATTCTGATCTTGATGCGCAACGCTTCGCGAACAGAGCTTGAAACGCCGACTTCCAGGCACGAAACATCAGCCTCAAAGCACGAAACTTTGACCTCAGAACCGGAAACTTCGAGCTTCGAGCCTGGAACTCCGCGATCGCAACTCCGTTAGTCTCCCTTTCTACAGGAAACGCCGTGGTCAGAAGGGCGATTGCCTAAGCCTGTAACAAAACCCACTTGCAAAAAGCCCCAATCTCCAGTACTCTCGTATCTCAGTACAAAAAAGAGATCCGTAACTAAAGCGTCACCTGAAGCTGCGCAAACAGCGACAGGCGACTAACCCTCAAAACTGCGCAAACAGTTCGGAGGGCTAGAGGGCAGTTTATCACTCCGCTAGCCACCCTGACTTGCCATGTCTAAAAAGCACGGCAAAAAAGCAGCAGGGTGGCTTTGGATTTGGGCATCTCCTCACCCAGTTCCTCAACCTACATAGCGGAGTGAAATAACTGTCATGACCTATAGTTCATCATCGATTCAGCCCATCAACCCCGATCCGCGCATCCTCACGCTGCTCGCCATCGGCACCGAAGACAACGTCAGAGCGCACATTTTGCGACAGCACACCCTTGGCGTTGCCGAAGCAGGCGCATGGAGCCGACCTCTGCCCGTTCCCACCTGTCCCGATAAAGTCATGTGCGTTCTCAATCGCATCATGATGTGACTTGTGTGAAAGCTGGACGTTGCTGAATTGCAGTATGAATGCCCCCCAACCCCCCAATTCTGGGGGACTTTGAGTTCGGAAGTCCCCCAGAATTGGGGGCTTAGCGCCTGCGGCAAGCAAGAAAAGGGGGCGAGAAAGCTGTCAACTTTGACCTGTTCATACTTCAATTCAGCAATGCTACAACCCGTTTCAGTGCAAACTCATCTACAGGGTCTCGCGCTGATTCAGTTCAGCGATCGCTTCATCAAAAGTTCCCCGAAAGACTTGATCAGCCTGGTATTCTTCCTTGGCTTGAGCAATATTGACGGCTATTTCTGCGCGTCTGCGTTCCACAAATCGCCGTTGCATCAGCTCCATCAGGGCTTCCTGATCCTCGATCGACAAGGATTCAATATTTTCTAAAACCTGATTGAACGTTGAGGTTTGCATCGTGGCTGGATTGCCAAATCCGATCGCTTCTCCCTGAATTTTAGCTGAAGGGGCGATCGTGCCTTTCAAAGACAGATGGGTCGGATAACTACGGTAAAAGGGTAAGAAGGTAAAGAGTTAAGGAGTACTCGCCAAAGAAACACTAACTCGAAAACCGAGGTTGTTGCTCTGGTAGTTCCGCTTATTTCTATTGCGATACGCTGAGCGGCAAAGTCTGGGATTGTTGTTCCACGAACCTCCCCGAATTCGCCGAGACAGATTGTTATTCATACTAAGCCACGCACTACCGTCACTAGGCGCACCCTGATAATTTTCATGCCAATGATCGATACACCATTCCCAGACGTTGCCATGCATATCAAACAGACCAAAGGCATTTGCTAGAAAGCAGGCTACCTCTGTGGTTAGTCCTTGCCGATAAGTTCCTTTGATCCCAGTTCCGTAGGTGTATTCGCAATCATAGTTCGCTAGCTTAGGGGTGAGGGTTTCACCAAAATAGAAGGGCATGGTAGTTCCAGCTCGACAAGCATATTCCCACTCGGCTTCGCTAGGCAAACGATAAGCGCGTCCGGTTTTACGAGAGAGGCGATCACAAAACTCGATCGCCTCGTCCCAGGAAACTTGCTCTACAGGTCGTTTATCTCCTTTGAAGAAAGAGGGATCGGGATTTAGATCTAAATTGATCTTGGGCAATTGAGTAACCGATCGCCATTGCGTCTGAGTTACAGGATATTTACCCATGCAAAAGGGTTGCACCGTGACGAGATGCTGCGGATCTTCACAGGTATCCCGTTCAAGCTCATGGGTAGGAGAACCCATCAGAAAAGTCCCGCCCGGAATCGCCACCAGATCTAAAGTCACCCCATTCCCCAGGTCTTCAGCAAAGGCTTTTGCTGCTTTGCGACTGCGGGTAATCACGGGTTTTTGATTTTTGATCACCAGGATTGCCGTCTCAAACTCAAACGGCTGCGTTTTGATTGTGGGCGGGGTGTGCTGCAATCGCGTCTCTGGCTGGGTGAGCGTTGGCGGCTGAACTTGCTGCCGTTCCGCCCACTTAGGTGCAAAAAGTCGAGACTCGATCGCCTCCGCATCGCTCTCTTTCAATGCCAAGTGCGATCGGTAGTCCTGCAAATCTCGTTGGGCGAATTCGCTCAAGGGAAACTCATCGGCGATCGCTTCCACCAACGCCTCCTCATACTCTTGCAGCTTCCGCGCATATTCCCGAAACGGACGCAAAACCTCAAACTCAGTTGCGGCAGATTCCTCTAGCGACAACCCCCAGTCTTGCCTCTTATCATTGAGCAACCTACGGGCAAATACAGAAAACTTGCCCTGTGCCACCAGTCGTTCGACCTCCTTACGATACTTCAGCTTCGGGTCATCCTTGGGCGACTTTGCCAGGAAAATCCTGTGCCCTTCCCGCACCGGATAAAACTCTGGAGTCATTGCTGGAGCGGCTTCCTTCACCTTGCCCCGCACATACTCATGCAACTCATCCACCGAGATAATGCCATCACCATCGCGATCGGCAGCGCCTTTCTCCAGCCCTTCCACCAAAAAATGCGTATAGATCGACAGGTCAAACGCCTCCTGCTCAAAGGCGTACTGGGTCGAGGTCGATGCCGTCAGCAGCGCCCGTCCTTCGCCGCCCAACTGCTCATGCACGTTCACCTCGCCTTTTGCCGTCATGCCCCTAGCAAAAGCACCGCTAAAGCAGCAGTCCAAAATCACCACCTGCCGTTTAGATCTGCTGTCGTTCATCCAGCCATGAATGTCTCGCGCAGCCACGGCGGTTGTCGGTCTCAGTCTACTGCCGTCCTTCACGGTCGATCGCGTAGACAAATAAAACTCGCCGCTATCCACCGTGATGCCATGCCCAGAGAAATAGAGCAATAGCAGATCATCCTTTTGGCGATCGGCAAAAAGCGTATAAATAGCGTCCTCAATTTCCTGGCGCGGTTTGTTGATCAGCGCTATCACCTCATCAAACTCGCCCATCTCAGGATGCCGCAGCACCCGCTGCATCGCCTCCACGTCCTTTGCGGCACTGGGCAACGCAGCCAACTCCGGCTCATATTCACTGATGCCCACCAACAGCGCTACTTTTCTCATCGGTTTACGAATCTACGCTGTTTCTTTAACAAAGTCCTGCGCCGCCTTAATTGCCGCCTCTAGCTCCTCTCGACTGTGTGCCGAAACCTTTAGCTTCTTGCCGTTTGCCTCCACCTCCAGCGAGATTGGCTTACCGCCCAGACGATCGCCCAAAAAGCCCGTCAGCTTCTTAAAGTTCTCCAGGCTCACCTCCGCCGTTAGCAAGCCCACCAAGAAGCCGCCGATCGCTTTGTTGCCCTCTGGCGGGTTGGGATCGAGGGGGCGATCGGCAAACTCCACCTCATCCATTTCCCGGAGCTGCTCCAGCAGCCTTTGAACTTCCTCGTCCTTCTCTTCTGCATCCAGTTCCGGATCGGTCAGACGAAGGGTGAGTTTAACATTCGCTGGTTTTGATGTTTGCATCTCTTGCCTTTGCTGAAATTATAAAAGTACTGAAATTACATACAGTGGAACTCAATTAGCGGCATTGTTCCAGTTTCACATAGAACCTTTGCAGATTAAAACAGCAAACTTTGCCCTCGGAACGCGATCGTTCTCACTTGAAACGAGAAACTTGCGGTTTCAAATAGGAATCATTGAGTTTCAAACAGGAATCTTTCCACTTGAAACGAGAAGCTTGCGGTTTTAAGTGAGAACGATGTCACTCAAAACAGGAACATTGGCATTCTGAACAAGAAAGTTGGTGCAAAAAGAGCGATCGCTCCTCTCTCAACCCAAAATATTGCCGCTTCAAACCTAAAGCTTGGAGATTGAAGGGCAATCGCTCCTTTGCAGAGTAGCAAGCATAGAGTTGCCAACCTCAATCAACAGTGTTACCTTTGCCCTGTCCGCTCCAAATGCCAAGGTTTTGTTGTGACCAGCTATCGCTTTCCCAATAACTTCCTCTGGGGTGCCGCCACCTCCGCCTACCAGATCGAAGGAGCCGCCGATGTTGACGGACGCAAGCCCAGCGTTTGGGATACCTTTAGCGCCACCGCCGGACGCACCCTGAATGGCGACACGGGGGCGATCGCCTGCAATCACTACCACACCTACCGCGAAGACATTAAGCTGATCGCCGATCTCGGCATCAAGAATTACCGCTTTAGCCTTGCCTGGTCGCGGATCATGCCCGACGGTCGCGGCAAGGTCAATGAGGCAGGAGTCGATTTCTACCGCCGCTTAGTAGACTGTCTGCTGGAGTATGGCATTACGCCCCACGCCACTCTGTTCCATTGGGATAGCCCCCAGGCATTAGAAGATCTGTACGGCTCCTGGCTGAGTCGAGAAATGGCGCAAGACTTTGCCGACTACGCTACGGCAGTCGTGACTCGGCTGGGCGATCGCGTCACCAGCTGGATGACCCTCAACGAAATCACCTGCTTTACCCACCTCGGCTATGGAGTCGATCGCGTGCCGCAACACGCCCCCGGTCGGCAGGTGGGCAGCGACAGCGAAGTTTGGCAAACGGTGCATCATGCTTTGCTAGCACATGGGTTAGGCTGTCAGGCGATCCGCGCTGCCACACCTCAGCCCTGCTCTGTGGCGCTGGTCGATAATTTTGCCGTGACGGTGCCGATCGCCGAATCGCCCCAGCACATTGCCGCTGCCCAAAAAGCCTTCGGCAGCTTCGGCTACAACGGCGGCATTCTCTTACCTGCCCTCACCGGAGCCTATCACCCCGACTTTTTCAAGCCGGGAGCCGCAGCACCCAAAATTCAGGACGGCGATCTGCAAATTATCCATCAGCCCCTCGATTCACTAGGATTCAATATCTATTGCGGCACCTATGTCCGGGCGGCTGACAACGAGGCTGGCTTTGAAATCGTCAACTTCGCCAAAAGCTATCCGCAGATGCATATGCCCTGGCTGTTCTTGCAGCCAGAGTCTATCTACTGGGGCATTCGTCACATCAGCGAAACCTTGGGGCGATCGGATCTGCCCATCTTCATCAGCGAGAACGGCTGTGCCACCGAAGACGAGGTGAACTGGAAAGGCGAAGTGGTAGACAGCGATCGCATTCTCTACCTGCGTCAGTACCTCAAATCTGCTCACCGCGCCGTCAGCGAAGGCTATCCGCTTCAGGGCTACTTTGTCTGGAGTTTGCTCGACAACTTTGAATGGTCATGGGGATACGATCGCCGTTTTGGCATCATTCGAGTCGATTTCCCGACGCAGAGCCGCACCCCCAAATCGAGTGCCGACTGGTATGCCGAATGCATCCGACAAAATCGGGCGGTCTGATAGATTGGGCTATTCAAGATATTTGTTGTGGAGGCGCGCGGAGCGCGCCTCCACAACAAATATCTTGATAAATTGCCTAAAGCAAGCTGCCTCGCTTCATCTGCTCTCGCTCGATCGCCTCAAACAGCGCTCGAAAATTACCCTCTCCGAAGCCCTTTGCCTGATGACACTGCTTGTTCACCCAGCTTTTGCGCCGTTCAATTAGCTCAAAGAAAAACGTGGGCTGCGGAAAAATCGGCTGGGTAAAGGCTTGCAATAGCAGAGCTTGAGGCAAATCTTTTTGCCAATCGACCAGCACTTCCTGATGGGCGATCGCCTGCCACTCTGCCGCAGACAAGCTAAAGCCGGGACGCTGACGTAGCGCTTCGTAATAGCTGAAGGGCACAGACAAAAAGGAAAGCCCCTGCCGACGAAATTGGGCGATCGCTTCCACGATAGCGCTCGTTTGCAGAGCAATATGCTGAATGCCTGTGCCTCGATTAGCGTTCAAAAATTCCTGAATCTGCGAGCCTGATGAAGTCGGCTCATTGATAGGCAACTGCGCCGATCCGGCTGGATGGGTCAACACCTGACTACACAGGGCAGAGCGATCGGTCTGAATCTCGAAGGTCTGCTGGCGCTGAAAGCCAAAGACCTGCTCATACCAGGCGCTTGCCTTTCTCAACTCCCCTGCCGCCACGTTTAGCACCACATGGTCAAACTCTGTGATCCAACCTGGGTCTAAACTCTCCTCTGGCTGCTCTAACGGCTCTACCAACGTATGGCGCAAGTCTCCCCAGCCCTGAATCTGAGCTGATTTCACGATTCTCTGGGGCTGCCGAACAACTTGAGGCAATTGCGTTACCTTTGCCCCTGAACTAACGGCTTGAGCGATCGCCATCTCCAGGTTTTCTACCTGAAACGCCACATCTGCCACGCCAGCAGGATGTTTCTGCAAGTATCTCGCGACAGGGCTTTGAGCCGTCTTCGCTGAAGATAAAAAGATGCAAACTTTCCCGCTCTGGACTATCTCCGTCTGAGTTTCAAAATCTGCGTAGATTCCAGAACCTGCTAGGTGAGCGATCGGTTGGAAACCTAGTTTCTGAACGAACCAATTGCGCCAGATTACAGCATCTGCCACATAAAAGTGAACATGATCAAGGTTCATAGCCTATCAGTATCCAGCCAGTTGCCCTATCATTTTGCCTTGTTAGCAAAAATTTTACTTCAATCTACTGGCGGAGATTGGGGCATTTCTGGATTTTAGATTTCGGCATTGCTTAATCCGGCTATGAATTTTATTTTGAGAGGCGCGCGGAGCGCGCCTCTCAAAATAAAATTCATAGCTACAATCCACCCAGATTTTAGAGAACCGCTATTTGTATGCGATCGCGATCGCTTTATCCAGGCTGCTGGGGTTGTAATGCGCGGCTGGAAACTGATCGAGATGACGGTAAAGGGCGATCGGGTTTTGTACGCGACAGGTAAAGAACTCGGTTGCAGCCTGACCATCGGGCAAAACTTTGACTTTGGCAGACCAATCTTTAGGCTGTTCCCCTTGCCAACGCCATTTAACCTGCGGCGGCGGGACTTCAACCAGACGGTGATGACTCCAGTTGCAGCGCTTTCCCAGCGCGCCAAACTCCTGAAGTTCTCGGTGCAGCAGCGAAGCCAGTAAAAACGATCCTGGAGAGCGATCGCCTTCAATGGCATCCATAAAATGGTCAAGCGCACCCTCAGGCTGAGGCGGATGGTCAATGTCTTGATGCTTCGCCAGCGGCTTCTCCAAGAGCGAAATAGTGCTCAGAGATTCTGGCACTGCAACCACTAAGCCTCTACCTTCTTGCTGAGCGCGATACAAATAACTCACCCAACGTAATTCAGATTTGAGCCGCAAGCCAGATAGCTTGAGCAATGTGGCTGCCGGATTGACAGTGCTAAGCTGCCATCGACCCTGAGACGTTGCCACTTCTTCCGGAGCTAACCCACCAAAAGTAAACACTCCGCTGAGATCATCAAGCGACTCAGGTTCCGGTGGTTCTTCGGTTTCACCCAGGTCAGCCCAAACCTGAGACCGTTGCTCAGTGTCAGCTAATGCCAGCACATCTTGAATGTAGCGTCTGATCTTGTTGACCGTAGCCAGCGGAAACTTTTGAATCGACATGAGGGAAGGGCGATCGGAAACTGGAAAGAGGTGAAGAGTCTTCAGAGTAACTCAGATTACGGCTGAAGCTGTGAGCAAAATAGGGCTTGAGACTTGACATGGCAACATCTCTACAAACCCCCTCACCCTGCAATAATTCTACCCACAAACTATGAAAGCCCAGTCTTTATTTGCTATATTGAAGGCTGATCTAAATGTAACGCTGAAAACAAAGCGATCTTGATTGCTCGCTCTCAGCAAGTTTACGGGCGATTAGCACAGTGGTAGCGCACTTCCTTCACACGGAAGGGGTCACTGGTTCGAATCCAGTATCGCCCATACGATTCAAAGTGAGTCCCAACACAGACGTACCAATTTCATACCAAAAGCACTAATCTAGCAGTTCCCTAACAGAGTAGGTGTAGGTTAGTAGATTTTGGTGCGAGGGGATAGAGCAAAATACCCGGCAAGATTCAAGTCGATTCGGTTTGAAGTGCCTCTAAACGGTCAAAAGAATAAAGTAAAGCCTCACAAAAGGATTCAACCCTAAAGAGAGCATAAATTCCGGGCGCTAATACCAAACACTCCAGAAGCAGGGATGCAAACTATGAGTAGCCCCCAATCATTTACTCATTCATCAAAGCCCCCGCATGACCAGCCTGTACCAAGAGTGCCATCAGTCCGATTCGATCTACCATCTAGTCCTCGCCAAGAATCTTTACTACAAGATCAGAAAAAAGAATATTCTCTCTCATCAAAACGCAATGATCAGAGGAGTTAAGAACATTAGTGTTGATGGGACTTTGAAAGTAGGATTAAGCTATGTCGGGTTTAGTCACCCAGCCGATCGAACCTACTTGAATATTCACGGTAAATTAAGATTCAAAGGAGACTTCAGCATTGGGAGAGGATGCAGAATCCATATCGCTGAGAGAGCTACAGCTTCTTTTGGAACTGGGTTTATCAATACCGGAACTACTTTAGTAATCGACAATGGCTTAGAGGTCGGGGACGGCTGCGCTATCTCTTGGGGATGCCAGTTTCTTGATACAGACTTTCATCACGTAGAGTATCCAGGGAGAGTCGTAAGGGAAGGAAAAATTTCTATTGGGAATAATGTGCTTATCGGGTGTAACGTCACGATTCTTAAAGGGGTTGTGATTCCTGATGGGTGTGTTGTTGCTGCTGGTTCAGTCGTGACCCGACAATTTAATGTGCCGAACTCCCTAATCGCAGGGAATCCAGCCCGAATTGTGAGGGAAGGGGTGAGTTGGGGATGAGGATTGGATGCCTAGAATCTTTTTGAATCTTTTAGACTCGATCGCGCCAAACTCTAGAATCCTCTCAGCCCCCTCTAGAAGCTCCGTAGAACAGTGTTGAGATTTGTTAAGGTTCTTGGCTAAGTCTAAATATAGGTAGGGTCATACTCCTTACGAGGGATTTTAGCCAGAATCTAGTTGTGTAAGTGAATTTGAAATGACTGAAGATCTGCTCGACGTGGGTAACGCAATCGTGACCGAAGCGATTACACCTAATAAAACTGGCAAAGTTAGATTGATGGGTTTGCTGTGGTGTGCAAGTTGCTCTTCCAATCAGGGTTTGCAGGTAGGTGAAAGTGTGAAGGTCATTTAGGACAGGGACATTTGTGGTGGAGAGCTTGGCTCTCCACCACAAATGTCCTAACCAAACTGGCGACAGTTATAGCTACGGAAAGAGAAATACAGATTTATCGGCAAATTTACTCGATCGCCCCGCCACAAGAGCTACCTGCTCCTGCCGTACAGCCGAAGCAATGTCTTCCAGTGCGAATCAGGCGATCGTTCACCTTTTCCAACTTAAAGTCCTGAATATGGGAATGCGCGTGAATTTCCAAGTCCAGCATTTGGTTGAAATCGCAGTCGTATAGCTGTCCATCCCACGACACCGAAAGGGTATTACGACACATCAACCCGGCGATCGTTCCTGGATTAAATGAATTCACCAATAGTTCCATATACGCTTGCAGATTGCCCGATTGCTCTAGCCACTCCAGATAGCGAGAAATTGGCATGTTATTGAGGGTGATGAGGCGATCGAAGCTCACGCCCTGATGCTTCATCAATCCGGTTTTCCACTCTTGCTCCATTTTGGCTTGGCTGCTGGCAAGAAAAGCCCCCACCGGATTTGACATTAGGGTTAAGCGCCGCTGCGGATTGCCTTGACCATAGCCCGCTGCATTCAAGCGCCGCAACGCCTCGATCGATTTCTCGAAGGTGCCCTCGCCCCGCTGAGAGTCGGTATTGAGGCGGCGATAGTGGGGCAGAGAGCAAACGATCTCTACGCCCCGCTCTGCCAGCCATTCTGGTAAGTCCTGTAGGGTTGGCAACAGCAGCACGGTTAAGTTACAGCGATCGATCACCTGTTTACCTCGCGCCACACACTGATCCACCAAGTAACGAAAGTGCGGATTTAGCTCCGGTGCGCCGCCTGTGAGATCTACCGTGTGCGCCTCGGTTTGGTCGAGGGCGTGCAGGCAGGCTTCGATCGTCTCCAGCGTCATAATCTCGCGACGATCGGGGGCAGCATCCACATGGCAATGCCGACAGGTCATGTTGCACAGTTTGCCGACGTTAATTTGAAAGATCTCCAGCTGTGCCGGACGGAGTTCAGTCCAGCCCTGTTGGGCAATTCGAGCTGCAAAATCGGTTTGATCTGGGGACTGGGGCAGCGCGATCGCCTCTAGAACATTCATTTGATATTCGGGTGAGGCAAGGGGCGATCGCCGTTGCAGCAAAGATCCAGCCGCCCTAGAAGCTTTTGAACTAGCTAGATTTTGAGTTTCAAACGGAAGCGGTCGGGATTCTTCAAGCATGAAATTTTTTGGAGTAGCGGCTATTAACCGAGAGCAGGATCACGAATTTTGAGCTTGATAAAGCAGTTTTACAGAGCAGATTGATGCGCAGATTTATTTAGCCTTTTGGCTGCCCAGCATGATGCGGGTTACGAGCGATCGCCATAGCGAATCCGGAAGAATCGCATGCATGAGCAGGTAAGCCTCACCGTGAGGAGAATATCGCAACCTCTCTGAGCGATCGTTGGCAGCCCGATAGATGGTTTTAGCCACTCCTTCTGGCCCCGGCAGCGAATCATTGATGTTCTCAGTGACATTTCTCACCTGTTCGACTTGGTCTGCATAGCTGGGGTGACTTGCCCAGGTCACGCCATGATTGATGAAATTTGTCCTAATTCCGCCCGGCTCAATAATCTTGACTTGAATATTGAAAGGACGCAACTCATAGCGTAGAGATTCAGAAAGACCTTCCACAGCCCATTTAGTGGCATGGTAAGAGGAAGTGAGGGGAAAAGCGAGGCGACCGCCAATTGAAGTGACGTTGATAATGGTGCCTCTTCTCTGTCGGCGAAAGACGGGCAAAACGGTTTGAATCGTAGTCACCAATCCGAAGACATTCGTTTGAAATTGACGCTCTAATTGCTCAGGGGTCACCCCTTCAATTGCGCCCATCAAGGCATAGCCAGCATTATTGACCAAGGCATCAATTTGCCCAAACCGCTCTACTGTTTCCAAGACTGCACTCTCGATCGTCTCCGGCAAGGTGACATCTAGACGGGGGCAGATAACGTTCTTCGCCTTGCTCCAATCTCCCGCCTTCTGGGGCGATCGCATCGTTGCCGACACATTCCAACCTTTCTGAAGAAAATATTTGGCAGTCGCCTCGCCAATTCCACTCGAAGAACCCGTGATCAAAACTGTTTTGTCCATTCTCGATATCACTTCTAACGTTTTAGAGGTCATATAGCGCTACGCACATACGTTAGGACACTCTTTAAAGGCAGCATCAACGCAATCTCGAAAGGTATCAAACTCATCCCATCGCTGTCGCATCCAATTCTTTAGCACGCTCCACCAGTGTTCAATCT
>JAHHHD010000020.1 GCA_019359505.1 Drouetiella hepatica Uher 2000/2452
ATGAACAGAGGTTCAAAGATTTCCCATTCTGCATCAGTGAGGCTGCTGGAATACGGCATAGTTGCTAGATTAGACGGCTTCAAGCACCTTAAAGCAGAAGCCGGAAGATGTCAAATGGGTTCTATAAGTGAACGATCGCCCGCTTTACACCCACCAAAGAATCAAACGTACGACGAATCAAAGTTTCACGCGCAGGAGTCAAAACCTGAATAGTGACATCATCAGGGATTAAATCTTGTTCAATCAAGTGGCGAACAAAGTCGAAGTCAGTTTGTGAGGCGGAAGGAAACGCGACTTCAATTTCTTTGAACCCAATCTGCACCAGTATGCGAAACAGATGAAGCTTACGGGTAATATTCATCGGTTCAATCAACGCCTGGTTGCCATCTCTGAGGTCGGTACTCAACCAAATAGGCGGCTGGGTAATAACGTGGGACATCCAGGTGCGATCGGGTAAATCAACAGGCGCAAATGGACGATATTTAGTTGCAGGATTATTCAACACAATTGTTTTCTCCGATGTCGTTTAGGATTGTGAATCAAATTTTGAAAAGTAACGGCGATCGAATTTTTTGGAAAAATTGCTGTAGGGACTGGGCTATCAGACTGCCGTAAACTTAAATCGTGATAACCCATAGACAGTCGTAGTGATGCTGCTAGAAACAGAAAATTGAGTTCCATAAGAACCTCTGAGAGAATAGGTAAAGGATAGATCTGCAACGCTAAAAACCATGACAAAGTGGACGGCAGAACACCGACTTTTCCTTTGTCATTTCCGCTAAGAATCCGCCAAGAACAGGTCAACTGGTCGGTAGTCCTTGAGGAGTAAGGATTTTTTGTTGCGTAAACAAAGCTCACGCAGCGAAAAATCCTTACCTAAATACCACGACCAACGGGTCATGCAAGCATGAAGAGTAGAAGAGGAAAGATTGGGGTAGAAAAATTGGGGTTGGGGTAAAAAATTATTTGCGCACAAAGCGCAGTCGGGAAGCACCCGACAGCAGCAAAAATAGTTGTAGAGACTGCTTTGCGAAATTCATACGAGTACCGTAGTTCAGCACCATCATAGGGGATGATGCCTGAATGGGTCAAGACTTTTCGGAAACATTTGGCGGTTATGACCTAATGAGCTATGGCTCTAGTGGTCTGCCGATTGTTACTGACGGGTTGGGGTGGATGAGTGGATGAGAGTTTCCCATCCACTCATCCACCCCAACCCGTCAACCGTTACCTGACTAATCCTAGACCGTCAACCACGATCGCTCATGCTTTCTCCAGTAGCGAGAGAAACGGCGCGGCGAAGAATGATCCGTGACAGGAAAGATTTCTGGATAGGTTACTAAATCGATCGATTTTTGAAGTTCATTTTGCCAGCCTTTAATCATGTGATTGGGAGTTTCAGTCGTCACCACTTCACTGATTGCCAGGTCTTTTATGAGCTGCAACAGAACTGCAACCGTTTCACCCTTATAAATTTGAATGGATGGAATTTCTAATAACGCTTCATAAATAAACTGAATGCGATGTTTCGCAATATTCTGCGCCTGCAAATAAGGCGCATCAAACACATAAACTTTGGGAGCATCAGCATAGTCTTTGACCATCTGATGTTCGGGATTTAGACTATCTTCGTTAAACCAGATTAGAGAAGGCATAGGAGAGACTTAAGGCTAGATGTGCTAATGCAGACTACTGATACTGTCCAGGCGATCGCCCGCTCGGTTCCGGCATGTAAGCCCCCTCAAACAATCGTTCTGCCAACTCTTCATAAGAGTAATTAAAGGGATCGCCCTGTTTTGGATCACCCGGCAGGAGGGAACCAGCATAGCGTTCTAAATTCTCTCGATTAAAAATGTATGGCTTGGTAGAAAAAGTCGAGGCTACCCACTGCCAGGACAGATGATTGCTCGCAAAATCGCCATCAATCAGCAGACTATACATCCAGTCGGCTCCGGCTCTCCAGGACACCTTGCGGAAGTGAACGACATAGCTGGCTAAGTACATACGGGCGTGGTTATGCAGATACCCTGTCTCTTTCAGCATATGAATCAGGGTATCCATTGAGGGAATGCCCGTCGTGCCAGCGGCAATGTCTTCAGGCAGCGATCGCTGATGCTGATTCATCGGCACTTTGGGTTTCTCCATATCCTTGAGAATGCGATCGCCCTCTTCTTCATACACCAGATGGAAGAACGCCCGCCATGCCAATTCTGAAACAAACGCCTCGACCGACTTGGAGCGTGACTGTTTCAATGCCCATTGCCGCAGTTCCTCTAGCTCCAAACATCCCCGGCTGACATAGGGCGACAGCTGGCTGACTTCGCCATCCAGAAAGTTTCGCTGCTTGCCGTATTTCTCTAGCCGAAAGCTTTGCAGCCGAACCAGCCCTGCTGTTCTGCCTCCCACATGGGGTGAAAGCTCTCCCGAATCTTCTACAAAAGGAAACTCAGATTGCAGATAGGTGGCGATCGCCTCGCGGTCGGCTAACTCTAAGTCAGTGCGTAGCTGCTGCATCATGAAGAATTGTATCAATACTCTCTCATTCTATCTCCATATCGCACAGGGCGTTCTTAATCAAAATAATTCTGGGTAGTCCTTAGGAGGTAAGGATTTTTAGTGGCGTGGGCAAAGTCCGCGCCACTAAAAATCCTTACCTGAATACCACTATCTAATCTTGTTTTGCTAGAGACAGAAATTCTACAGGGAAACCACTAGGATACGTTTGTCGTAAGTTTTGTCTTAGAAAAGTACAAGGGAGGCAAAAGTCGCTGATCAAAGATTTAGAAGTTCGCAGCAAGGCAGTGCGGAAAGCCTGTAAGCTAGTCGATTTAGCTTTGCTATTCAGCACTGTCTTCCCAATAAATATTGCGATCGCTACCACGATAACTGCCTAATCTGGCAATGCCCAAGCTAGCTATTCTGCGAACGAAATCAGCATTTAATCTAATGCTTTTTACCATCTCCACCGTGCTTTGATCATGGACGGAACTTGATGAACAGAGTAGCTACATTTTCACATCGCTTTAATCTCAGATCAAGGTAAAAATAGTGATGAACATGAAGACCGCGAAACGCGCAATTACAACCGGACTGTTAGGTACGAGCCTCTTCTTTGCGGAAGCTAATTTTTCTTCAGCTCACGCAGCTCAGCAGTTTTCTTGCAACGGACAAATGAGTAATGGATGGACTTACTCCGCCGAGTATTTAGATGGGCGCTTTACCCAAATTCGCTGGCAGCGATCTGGGCAACCGCCTCAGGTATCTCGTCTTACTTTCAAGTCCAATAATGCACAAGGGCAACCTATCTATAAAGGAGGTCTATTTGCAGCTGTTACCGTGACACTGGTCGATCTCTCGCGTGGAGATGTTCAAGTAGGCTCACAAATTTCTGTAGGCGTAGAGGAGTGGGGCTGGTCTAGAGGAAACTGCGGCACTGCATCATCAGATAGTGAGAGTGAAACAGTTTCGCCTAAACTAACTATCTCAACCAGTATTTCTCCCTACGTCGATCCTAGCGTCTTCTGACCTCTGGAGCCAAAAGGTTCGACTAGCAAGCGTCTCAACATCTCCTTGAAACAGTGGTAACAGTATTTTAGATAAGGATTTTTAGCGGTATGGGCTTTGCCCATACCGCTAAAAATCCTTACCTCTTAAGGACGACCGAAACAGCTACAGAGCCTATCCTTATCAGCAGTGCTTGATGTCCTTCCATGACGCTCATCCCATCAAAATCACCGTATCGATCACATGAATAATGCCGTTATCTGCGGCAATATCGGCAGTTACAACGGTTGCGTTCTTGACCTCAAAGCCGTTTGAGCAATTAATGGGAATGGGTGAACCTTCTACTGAGGTGACCGTTCCCAGCTTTGCCAGATCTGCCTGGGTCAATCGCCCGGAAACCACATGAAATTTAAGAATTCGAGCAAGCTGAGGAATATTTTGCACCAAAGTCTGAATAGTTCCAGGCGGAAGCTTAGCAAAGGCTTCATCATTGGGAGCGAAGACGGTGAAAGGGCCTGGACTCTTCAGCGTTTCTACCAAACCTGCTGCCTGAACAGCCGTCACTAGCGTTGAGAATGCACCCGCGCTCACTGCAATATCTACAATGTCTGCCATAGCTCTAAAAATTGCTATAAATTCTACTGACTTACAGTCTAGGTTCTGAAGCCGATCGCATTGTCAGGAAAGTCATTCGATTTCTTCAGTCTCACTATAGAGATCAGCCAGGATTTGAAGCACGATCGTAGCCCTTCAAGTATGGCAACCGCCAAGGCGGTTAGGACGGGGACATTCAGGGTGGGGGCGCTTCGCTCCCTACCCTGAATGTTCTAAGCAACCAGTCCCAAGCAAAACAGTCCCAAGCAAAACAGTCCCAAGCAAACGGGCAACAGCCATAACAGACTACTGCTCATCGCTCATCATTGACTGCTAAAGGAATGGTTGCCTGAACAGTCGTCTGCTGACCCACAGCACTCTCGATCGCCAGCCCCCCTCCGTGCAACTCCAGCATTCGCTTGGCGATAATCAACCCCAACCCAGAACCTTGCTGTTCATAAAAACGGCGATCGAACTGCATGTAGGCTCCCAAACTAGCAATTTGCTCTGAAGTCATGCCGCGCCCAGAGTCGGCAATCTGCACCACAAAATTTTGCTCTGTGAGGTAGCTGCTGATCTCAACGACAGTTCCGGGCTGGGAAAACTTGAAAGCATTACCAATCAGCTCTTCCATGGTTTTTTGCAGCCTAGTGCCTGACATACGCAAATTGGCTTTTTGCAGTTTCAAGGATAGGTCTGCGGATCGATCTGCCTGAAGGGCAAGCCGAGCCGCGATTTCGGCAATTTGAGCCTCTCCCCCAAAAGTTTCTCCTGCACACAAAACCGCCCGTCGATCGGGATCATGAGCGGCAATCTCAAGCTGGGCATAGCAAAGAAAATTTTGGATTAACCGATAGAGGCGATCGGCTGAGCTATGAATTCCTTCAGCAATTTCTAGAATTTCGCTACGGCTGATCGACTCATACTCGCCCATCAAGATTTCTGAAAATAGCAGAATGCCGTTAAGAGGCGTATGGAGTTCGTGGGGCAGAAACAGAGCAATGTTGTTCCGGAGCGCTTCTAACTGCTGCTGAGATTGGGTACGGAATAGATCGTGCCGTGCAAATCGACTGGCGATCGCTTCCAACAGCTCTTCTGCGGTGCAGGGTTTGACCAAATAATCATCTGCACCTAAGTTCATGCCATGTCGCAGATCCGTCTTTGTTCCCCTAGCGGTCAAGAAAATGAATGGAATGGTTTTGACGATCGGGTTTTGCTGCAAAGTTGATAAGACATGATAGCCATCGACATCAGGCATATTCACATCACAGAGAATGAGGTCGGGTAGATACTCTTGAGCCATCTGGATACCTTTAGTGCCTAGGTCAGCGTTCATGACGCCAAACCCTTCAATTTGCAGCAAGTCAGAGATGGATTCTCGAATCATCTGCTCATCTTCAATCACCAGGATGGTTTTCATGATCTACAAAGCTTTTGAAGCTAAGGGCGGCATTGCTGGAAGCGGGATAAAATTCCTTCATTCGCAGTCCTTCTTCCTTAGGAAAAGGCAGTTCGGATGGCTTTACACCGGGAGGGTGCAGGAACATCGGTCAAGTCTATAGAGGCGGCTACTTTTCGATTAAAGAGTACGGTACTGGTATTCATGCAATGATTTTTATGGGGTGAGCTTCGCCCACCCCATAAAAATCATTGCATTTCAAGAACTACCAATAATACATTTCAAACAGCGCCCCACAGGCTAATTCTATTGAACTTACCTACAATTTATAGCAATCGCCGAGGCGGTTAGGACGGGACATTTGGGGTGGGGCGCTGCGCCCCACCCCAAATGTCCTAAACAAACTGGCGACAGCTATATCTACAAACTAAGGTGTCAAACCTGCGATATCGAATCTTTATTTGAAATCCGGCTCTAAAAAGTTCATTTCCTATAAAACTAATTTGAATGAATGCTTTTTCCTTCGGAGATAATACTGAAGTGGAAAGGCAGTTAAGCGGAAAAAGCTGAACTTTCTTCAAGCTCACATTCCCTTCAGAAAAGGGTCTAAAAGCAAGCAATATAGATTAAAATCACTGGATTCTACATCTACAATAGCCTGATATCTATATAATCTGGATGTAAGACCACCCGTTTAGGAGAACCTTCGGTGATACATGCTACCTTGCACCAGCTCAAAGTATTTGAGGCAACTGCGAGACATGGCAGCTTTACTAGAGCCGCCGAAGAGCTATTTCTAACCCAGCCCACAGTTTCAATGCAGGTGAAGCAGCTGACTAAGGCGATCGGTCTGCCGCTTTTTGAGCAGGTTGGCAAGAAGCTCTACCTCACCGATGCAGGGCGAGAGCTTTTTTCCACCTGTCAAGACATTGCTCAGCGGCTCGATCAGCTAGAGATGACGGTGGCGGATCTCAAGGGCATGAAGCAAGGCAAGCTGAAGTTGGCAGTTATCACCACCACCAAGTATTTTATGCCGCGCCTCTTGGGGCCTTTTTGTCAGCAGTATCCTGGTATTGATGTGTCGCTGGCCGTCACCAATCATGAGCGGGTCATCGATCGCCTCGCCAACAATCAAGACGATCTCTATGTCATGAGCCAGCTTCCAGACAGTTGGGATATTAAAGCGCATCCGTTTTTAGATAATTCACTGGTTGTCGTTGCGCCCAGCACCCATCCTCTAGCCAGCGAAAAGCAGATTCCCTTGAAGCGGCTGACCGAAGAAATATTTATCATGCGAGAGCCAGGATCGGGCACAAGGGGCGCATTTCAAAGTTTGCTAGATGCCCATCATCTGACGGTGAAAGTGCGGCTAGAACTGGGCAGCAATGAGGCGATTAAACAGGCGATCGCTGGAGGTCTAGGGCTATCTGTCCTATCGCGCCACACGCTGATGCTGGATGGCTCTACCAATGAACTCACTATCCTGGACGTTGAGGGCTTCCCGATTCAGCGACAGTGGTATGTCGTTTATTTAGCAGGTAAGCAGCTTTCGGTGGTGGCAAGCACTTTCTTGGAATATCTTAAGGCAGCAGCGCCTACCGTGTCTGGGAGCTTTATGAGTCTGCCAGGGTAGAAGCCAGGGCAGGGTGAGAAGCCAGGTGTCAGGAGTCAGGTGTCAGGAGTCAGGAGGCAAAGCAGGAAATGCCGCAGATTAGCGTGGTTATTCCGACTTACAACTGCGATCGCTATCTTGCTCAGGCGATCGAGAGTGCGCTGAGTCAGAGTCTTTCCGCTTGCGAAGTGATTGTGATTGACGACGGCTCAACGGATGCCACCTCAGAGGTTTTGCGACATTACAAGCCTCAAATCCGGTCAGTGCGCCAAGTGAATCAGGGAGTGGCGATCGCCCGCAATCACGGCATTAATCTAGCTCAGGGCAAGTGG
Organism: Drouetiella hepatica Uher 2000/2452; assembly: GCA_019359505.1. Classification (GTDB taxonomy): domain Bacteria; phylum Cyanobacteriota; class Cyanobacteriia; order Elainellales; family Elainellaceae; genus Drouetiella; species Drouetiella hepatica. Next base: position 7,442 of record JAHHHD010000020.1, read on the forward strand.
GTGGCATTTCTGGATGCGGATGATTTTCTGTTCCCCGATGCGCTGATGGCAAGGGGGGCGATCGCGGAGTCTAGCTTGAAATCTCACCCCAATCTGGGCATTGTTCATAGCGGCTGGCAGCGGGTGAATGCTGAGGGAGAAGCTCTGATGGCAGTAGAACCCTGGCAGCAAGTCCCTCAGCTCAATTTGGAAAGCTGGCTGCGCTGGAAGCCTGTCTTGCCCAGTGCCATGCTGTTTCGGCACGATTGGCTGGTGCGATCGGGCGGTTTCGATCCTCGGTTTCCCCCGGCAGAAGATACTGAGCTAGTGCTGCGGCTATCGCAGATGGGCTGTGAGGCAGTGTGGCTGAAGCAAATGACCGTCAGCTATCGTCAGCATCAAGACAGCGTCATGCACAAAGGTTTGCCCCAGGCGCGATCGCTGTCTGCTGTCATCGACCATTTTTTTGCCCAGCCCGATCTGCCCGAAAGCATTCGCTGGCTGGAGCCACAGGTGCGCTACAACACGCTGATCTGGATCGCCTGGTACTTGCACTACACGGGACACCGTACCGAAATGGCAGAGTATCTGCGCCGATCGCGCGCCCATTCCAATCACTCGCTGATAGAGGCGATCGTGCACTGGGCAGACAGCTTTACGGCATTTTCGAGGAACTGGGGCAGCGAATTTGATCCGGTAAAACTGGCGCGATCGGCAGAGTGGCAAGGGTTGGTGAGCGCAATGGGCGATCGGTAAAACTCAAAACTCTCCTAACTCAAAACTCCAAAGTTGCCCAGTCTGGCTCTCGGTAGTAGCGGGTCATGTCGTCGAATTTGCGTAGCTCGGCGCGATACAGCCCTACATCATGCATCTCGTCAGACTCTAGCCACTGGTTGTTTAGCTCGATCAGAGCTTTGCTGAGGCGATCGCCATCTGCACCGTTGGTTGCCTCGCTGAAATAGCCCAGAGTAATGTGAGCCGTAAAGTTGTATTGCTGCTCTACGCCGAGGGCAATCAGATCAGAATTTTGGTAAAGGGTGCGCCGGAGCTGAATGACGCGATCGTAGGAGTCTTGTTCTCTAGGAACCAGGCAAACGCCCAGCGCGCGCGTTCGGAGGAATAGCCCAATAATCTGCCAGTAGATAGGCTTCTCACCTTGGACAGAAGCCTCGCTCTTGAGGAAGCTCTCTGCAACACAGTCGTTGAGCCGTTCTTCAAAAGCGGGATCTTCCTGAGCATGATCGAAGGCACTTGCCCAGATCAGATCGGCTAACGTGAAGTGAAAGCTTTCTGCCGGAACAGGAATCAGCAAGTTTGGCTCTAGCTTGTCCAAGATCTGCTGTTGATATTGATGAAGATGGGTGTAGACTGCCCCGTTTTGACTATCATCTGCCCAAGGGGGAGTAATGACGGTGTAGCCTGGAAAGGCAGCGGGTTGAATGGTGCCGTCTGGCTGCTGCTCAAACTTGGGAGAGGGCTGGATGTACTGTACCTGGGACTGAAAGGTTTCAGGCAGCGTTGCCCGCACCACTCGGTTTACATAGACTTGATAGTTGTCGTCCAATCTTGCCTGCCTTCTGTTCCAACTGTAGGAAGATCTAACTGAGCGTGAAATCTTGCGGGATCACTTGGGAGATCAAAATGCAAGTTCCCAATTTAATTTAACGGTAATTTACCCTATTGTTCTGCTATGTCAGTGTATCTATTTTGGGGAGATGATGATTTTGCGCTCGATCGAGCCGTGAAAGACCTGCGCGATCGCACCCTTGATCCTGACTGGGCAAGCTTCAACTACGATAAGCTGCCGCCTGACGCATCTGATGCAGTTGTGCAGGGCATTAACCTGGCTCTGACTCCTCCCTTTGGTGCGGGGCAGCGGCTGGTGTGGCTAGCCGATACGACCCTCTGCCAGCGCTGCTCTGAAGAATTGCTCAGCGAGCTAGAGCGATCGCTCCCCACTCTGCCTGATACCACCGTACTGCTGCTAACCACATCCAGCAAGCCCGATGGTCGGATAAAATCCACCAAGCTGCTACAAAAACACGCCGAAATCCGCGAGTTTACCAACATTCCGCCCTGGAAAATGGATTTACTAGCCCAGCAAGTCCGGCGAGCTGCTCAAGACATGGGCGTGAAGCTAACGAGCGGAGCTGTGCAGCTTTTGGCGGAGTCCGTGGGCAACAACTCACGGCAGCTTTTTATGGAGCTAGAGAAGTTGAGGCTGTACGGCGGCGACAATGCTCAGCCTTTGGGTGAAGCTGCCGTGACGACGCTAGTGACGACCTCGACTCAAAACAGCCTTCAGCTTGCGGCTGCTATTCGTCAGGGCGACACGGGGCGATCGCTGACTCTCATCACCGATCTAATTCGCCAGAACGAATCGCCGCTGAGAATTGTTGCCGTGCTGGTGGGACAGTTTCGCACCTGGCTATGGGTAAAGCTGATGCTGGAGGCAGGCGAACGGGACGAGCGAGAAATTGCCCAAGCCGCCGAAATTAGCAACCCTAAGCGGATATATTTTCTTCAACAAGAGGTAAAGCCGCTATCGTTGCTCAGCCTTCAGCAAACCCTGCCCTTGCTGCTAGAGCTGGAGTTTGGGCTAAAGACAGGCGCAGAACCTCTGGCATTGCTGCAAACCAAGGCGATCGAGCTGTGTCAACTCTACAGGAGAGTTTAGATTCAAGCCCTCTTCCCCGCGTCACACACTAAAATCGTAGGGTTGTCACCTGAGATTTTTTGCCTGCCATGTCTGCTAGATTTCAACTTGCCGATCGCCTGGAGCCACTCCGATCGAATGTTTTTGCCGACATGGACAGGGCAAAGGCTAGAGCTAGAGCTGCCGGGTTGGAAATTATTGATTTATCGTTGGGTTCTTCTGATTTGCCTGCGCCTGATGCGGTGCTGGAGGCGATCGGTCAATCCCTATCAGACTCCAGCACCCACGGCTATCTGCTGTTTCATGGCACCCAGGCGTTTCGGCAGGCGGCGGCACAGTGGTATGAGCGCAAGTTTGGCATAGCGGTTAATCCGGAAACTGAGGTTTTGCAGCTGATTGGCTCTCAAGAAGGCACGGGTCATCTGCCGCTGGCGGTACTCAATCCAGGGGATTTTGCCCTGCTGCAAGATCCGGGCTATCCTTCCCATGCAGGTGGCGTTTATCTAGCAGGTGGGCAAGTGTACACCATGCCTCTACGGGCAGATAATCATTTCCTGCCTGTGTTTGCCGAAATTCCTGCTGCGGTGCTGGCGCAGGCTCGGCTCATGGTGCTGAGCTATCCTCACAACCCCACAACGGCAACGGCATCTCTGGCGTTTTTTCAGGAAGCGGTTGCTTTCTGTCAGCAGCATCAGCTGGTACTGGCGCATGATTTTCCCTACCCGGATATGGTGTTTGATGCCACAGATATACCGCCCTCGGTGCTGCAAGCTGATCCGGATAAAACGGTGTCGATCGAATTTTTCACGATGTCTAAGTCTTACAACATGGGCGGCTTTCGGGTCGGCTATGCCATCGGCAACGCGGAGATTATCAGCGCCCTGCGGCGAGTGAAGGCGGCGATCGATTTCAATCAGTATTTGGGCATTTTGAATGGAGCGATCGTCGCTTTATCGGGCGCACAGGACAGTATCAGAGTCTCTGTAGACACCTTTCGTCAGCGCCGGGACGTATTTGTGGCGGCGCTGCACCAGATCGGCTGGCAGGTGGCTCTACCCAATATTGCTCTGTATGTGTGGGCAAAGCTGCCGGAGCGCTGGTCAGAGAATTCGATCGGCTTTTGTCAGGCGCTGGTGGAAAAAACGGGCGTGGCCGCATCTCCGGGAGCTGGGTTTGGTAAGTTTGGCGAGGGCTATGTGCGGTTTGCCTTGGTGCATCCACCAACCGTGCTAGAAGAGGCGGTGAGACGCATTGCCCAAGTTCTATAGCGTTGCTTGCTTAGAGTCTATCAAAGCTAAGGGTTTACCAAAATGCCCCATTGACGAATTCGCCCCAGAGCGTGTTGATTGCAGCGCTGTAGTTGATGGTGTAATTGGCTTTTTGGGAGGCTCCGCGATCGGGGAGATAGAGCGATAGCCCTGTGCTGCGATTGGCGATCGCCGTGTAGTTTTGAATCACGGTGCTGCTATGGGCATTCAGGACAACCTGAGCCGCCGATTGCAGTGCGGCAGAAACTCCTGGGCTGCTGACGAAACCGCTAAACAATCTGCCCACATCACAGAAGTTATTCGAGTCGTGGTCTGTGTCAAAAACGTTGGCTAAACTATCGCGCCAGAAGTCCAGCGTGTCCAGATCGCTGCGGGTGGCGCTGGTGGTCAGCGCTGTGGCAAAGCTGCCGATCGCATGGGTGAAGCTAGAGGAATTACTGTTTCTCAAAGCCGTTAGGTCAATTGCCGAGAGCGTTTCGTTGCCTCTGGAATAAGTTTGACCATAGCGAGTCACCACGGAAGAACCGAGCTGTGCTGCCGTCATGGCTGGGTTAGCCTTCAAGTCTTGCAGCACGGGCGTATAGTTCCAGCCTGAGCCGGGTTCCAACTCCTGAGAACCGACGAAAACGGAGGCATGATCAGCAATTTGAGTGGCAAATTCCGTTGTGCTCATGAGGCAAGCATCGGCGCCCACCATGTCAACCTTGGCGGGAAGTCCGCCTAAGACGCTGTTGAGTTCGCCGCCGCTCATGCCGTCACCTGTGGCATCGTCATAGGACACGTTGTATCCGCTGCCATGTCCCCACATGACTAGCGCGTAGCGATTGGCTTTGTAGGTGCTGGTGCCCCAGTTGACAAAGTTTTTTAAGGTGTTGGCACTGCCCATATTGACTTCACCGACGCTAGTGCCCCAGTTGGCACTTGGCTTACCCCCTTTTTGCACCAATCCACGGCGGGTGTCTGTCCAGTTGCCATAGGAAGAGTCATAGCCAGCGGTGCGATCGAGCTGCACCACAATATTGACTTTGCCGTCTGAGCCAGCTGCCGCCAGCTCCAAGAAATCTTGAATGGCGTACTTCTCAAGATTGTTGCCTGCCATATAAACCATCACCGTCCATTCGGCAGTCGCGTTTTGCCCTGCGTTTCGGAAAGGAGTCGATCGCTTTCGCCGCTGTTTTTTAGCGGGACTGGTGCGTGCGCGATCGCTTTTTGTCTGAACAGTTTGCCCAGTCGAGGAGGATTTCGATTGCAGACTGGACGGATGAGCAGATTTATGGAGAGATAATGTATCAAATGAACTCAGCAGATTGCCAGACTGTCGAGAGAATGAAGGTCGAGAGGATGAAGCCGGATGAAAACCTTGAGTTTGGGAGCGATGAACCTGAGAGCGATCGGCAGATGAGGGTGTCCATGGCGGTTGCGTCGTCATGAGAATTTCTCTCCGATTTTCGCTAAGGGTAATTACGGATAATTGTAGCAGCCTGGATATTACTCACACAAAATTTACTAGATTTTACGGAGGATATTTCATATTTAAGGTGACGAAGTCGCCGTCAAAAATCTGACAAGCCATGGTCGACTTCTAAACAGCAAGCCTTAATAAATTAAGGTAGAGCGCCGACTTGGAACTCCTGGAAGTACGGCTCTAAGTGCTTCCATCCTTAGCTTTATGGCAATCTCCACAGCTTTAGGCAACAGCTAAAAACTGCAAAAAGAAGTATTTATCAGGGTGCAAGGATTTTTGGTATAAAAATATGCTTTTAGGCTGACTTCACTGTAGGAAGTTGAGCTTTCCAACCTAGCAACTTATGCCTGATCTATAAGAACTCTGAAGTGAAGAAAACCGTTGAATTACGGATGGGGTAACTCTCTAATTCTATGTATATTTTATTGCAGAGTAATAGGATATTATCTGAAAATCTATGCGTAACTCTCTCTATAAGCACGGCTGGGCTGCTCAGGTGCTTTCTGCTACTTTAACGATCGCAGGATTAGCGACATTTTCAGCTATTTTTGCATCGGCACAAGCCGCATCTTTGACGTTTGATACGCAGGCTTTTACAGAGATTCCTGCCAGCACTAAAATCACGCTAGATGATCAGTCGGCTGGTTTAGGTAAGATCCTCTTTAAAGCAGATGTATCAGGTATTGCTGATCTACGAGGTCTGTTTTTTAATGTCAGTGATGATTCACTTTTAGCAGGATTGCAAGTCAGTAGTCTGCAATATCTTGATGCCTCCGGTAAGACTATCAGTGTCGCCGACCAGAATATTGCTTATTCTTTTGGGGCTAGTAGTATTACCAGTGTGGGCAGCAAGAGCAACACCATGCGAGGAGATGGAAATTCTCATGTTTTTGATGCTGGCGTGGAAATTGGCAAGGAGGGAATTGGCAAAGGAGATGACTTCCGCTCTGCTTGGTTTACTCTCTCGCTATCAGATTCCTTCTTAAAAACTGAAGCGGGGGCTAAGTTTCAAGATGGGCTACAGTTGAGCTATTTCTCAAATCAAGACTTTGGCGTGCGTTTAATGAGCGTAGGTGCCGATCGCCGTGACAGCAGCAAGCTTGCAGGTACTTCCCCAATACTTTCTCCTACCAATCCTACTCCCATCGTCACGCCTCCTGCGCCTGATCCTGCGCCCGTAGTCGTTGCACCACCCGTCCTAAACTTGCCCCCTGTTGCGATTGTGCCTCCTACTCCTGAATCGCCAGAGCCGACTAGAGTTCCTGAGCCTGGAACAGCAACGGCACTGGCAATTGTTGCCATAGGGTGTTTCAAGCTGCTAAAACGCCAGCAGTCTGCTCAAAGCCAAATTTAACCAAATTTTCCTAATGGAAGCACGGGCGATCGTTCACTTGAGAGGTGATGAACGATCGCTTTTCTTGTGGTTAGGTTATCCATCTCGTACCGATTTAAACGATATTTGTGGGCACATCGAACCTCAGAAGGGGCTTAGCATTGCCAAGCCCGTACCGGGATCTGTCGTGGTTCCAATTCAAATTGGCATCACTAGATCGCAAATTAGGGTTTTGTGGCGCGCGCCACAAAACCCTAAAAGCTGGATTTCAAAGGCGCTCTGCGCCTTTGAAATCCAGCTTTTAGAAAAATTAGGAGGACTTTGCGACCTACTGAGGACATTTGGGGTGGCACATTCCTCTCTAATCCTGCTGAAGTCGCTGTGCTAAAAGCGTATAGCGCTGCTGATCTCTGATTTGACGAATGGCAAGGGCGATCGCTTTCTGGGGCGCAACCAAAATGGCTAGCTTGCGGGCGCGAGTCAGCCCGGTGTAAAGCAAATTGCGGCTGAGCATCAGGTAGTGCTGCATGTAGAGCGGCAAGATCACCACCGGATACTCGCTGCCCTGGGATTTGTGGATGCTGACTGACCAAGCCAGGGTAATTTCATTAATGTCGGCAGAGTCGTAGGTGACAAGGCGATCGCTAAACTGCACCTGAATCGACTGTTCTTCTGGATCGATCGCTTCAATCACGCCCATGTCACCGTTAAATACTTCGCGGTTATAGTCGTTGACTTGCTGAATGATGCGATCGCCCATCCGCAGCGTCATGCCGCCGCGCGTCAGCTCTGATTTAGCGTAGCTGGCAGGATTGATTAATTCCTGCATGACTTTGTTGAGGTTGCGGGTGCCGACTACGCCGCGCGTCATGGGGCACAGCACCTGTACGTCACGGGACGGCTCAAAGCCGAGACTCGGAATCAGATCGGTGATCAAATCTCGAATTGCCTGTACGCCCTGCTCCGGTTCGGGAGCAGCTAGCCAGAGACAATCTGACTGCGGCTGATTTGAGACGGGTTCTAACGCCGGAAACTGCCCATGATTAATCCGGTGGGCATTGCTGACAATCTGGCTGGTCTGTGCCTGTCGAAAGACCTCCGTGAGTCGTACTACCGGAATCCGGTTGGAGTGAATCAGATCAGCCAGCACATTTCCGGCTCCAACGCTGGGCAATTGGTCAATGTCGCCCACTAGCAAAAGCTGAGCATCCAGCGGCACTGCCTTGATCAAAGAATTTGCCAGAAACAAATCCAGCATGGAGGCTTCATCGACGACGATCGCCTCCACGGGCAGAACATTCTCGCCATCGCGCTTGAATTTGAAATTGCTGGGGTCAAACTCCAGCAGCCGATGGATGGTTTTTGCCTCCTGCCCAGTCATTTCGCTGAGGCGCTGGGCGGCGCGTCCGGTGGGGGAAGCCAGAGCGATCGCCTTGCCCATTGCCTTCCAAAGCGCGACGATCGTTCTCGTACAGAAAGTCTTGCCCGTGCCGGGGCCACCCGTCAGCACCATCACCCGATGCTGAGCCGCCATTTCTACCGCCTGTCGCTGCTGAGCAGAAAGCTGAAGTCCGGTTTTCTCGGTGAAGCGATCGATCCAGCGCTGCACTCGCTCCAAATCGATGGTCACAGGTTCACTCAGCAGGTAGAGCAGCCGTTCCGCCAGCTTGAATTCTGCGCCATAGAAAGGTGGACTGTAGCAAATGACCTGCTCTTCCAGTTCACCTACGCCCATCTGCACCACCAGCTCACCATCCTTTGCCATGGTCAAAATCAGGGCTGAGATTTGCGCTAAGTCAGGCTGATGGTCAGCAACGGTGAGGCGGTTGACGGTGCGATCGCTCAGTTCAGCCTGGGGCAAAAAGCAGTGCCCTTCTTCGGCGGCTTCGCTGAGCACATGCAGAATGCCGCAGCGGTAGCGAAACTCGGAGCTAGGATCAATGCCTACCTTACGGGCGATCGCGTCGGCAATCACAAAGCCAATACCGTAGATATCGGTGGCTAACTGGTAAGGATTCTTTGTGACGATGGCGATCGAATCATCCCCATACTGTTTGTAAATCTTGACGGCATAGGTGGTAGACACGCCGTGCCCTTGCAGAAATAGCATCACCTCTTTGATGGCTTTCTGCGCTGCCCAGGCTTCCTGGATCATCTTCACCCGCTTCTGGGCAATGCCGGGAACCTCGCTCAGTCGCTCAATCTGGTTTTCAATAATGTCCAGCGTCTCTAGCCCGAAGTGCGCCACAATCCGCTTCGCCGTAACGCCACCTACGCCTTTAATTAATCCGCTGCCCAAATATTTTTCTAGTCCGGTCAGCGTTGCGGGCTTGGTTTCCCGGTACTGCGTCACCTGAAACTGCTGTCCGTATTTGGGATGATCGCGCCAGATGCCCTCAAGCTGAAGCGTTTGCCCCGCCTGAATGTTGGCAAAATTACCGACGATCGTGATTAATTCACTCGTGCGAGGAGCCTTCACCCGCGCCACCGTGTAGCCCGTCTCCTCAGAGTGAAAGGTCAGCCGCTCAATCACGCCTTGCAGCGATTCGGTAGGAGGTGAAGCAGGGGTACCGTAGGAAGGGGAGGAATCAGACACGGGGGCGATCGGCAGGGTCTTACTCTAGTTTGCCACTCTAGTTTGCCAATAAGTTGGGGCGATCGAGCGCGAAGCGCTATGGCATCAATGGCTGCCCCACCCAAACCTTTGGGTATCTCTCCAGGACGCGCCAAAGGCACTGGCTAGGACGGTGAAGAGTCAAGGAGCAACGGTGGAGTTAAAAGCCTGACGGTTTGACCTTGGAGGGCGAGCGATCAAGCTCGGAGCTGAGATGTCGGAGCAATTTGCTCGATGTTCTGAGTTCTAAGCTTAGTTTTTGGAGTAAATAAGGTTGGAGTTTCGCGATCGGAGGTCGGAGTTTTGAAGTGGATCCCGAAAAATAGACAAGTAGCTAAGCTTTGAATACTCCTAAACTTGGAGTAAAAATCATGGCAAATAAACGTAAACAGTATAGCGCTGAGTTCAAAGCAAAGGTGGCGATCGTCATAGGGCTTCGCCCCGCCAAAGGCGTACAATTTAGGTCGAAAGGTCATGGGGTTGTGTCTCAGGTGATTAGTTCATTAGATCTTGTTTTGACCTTTGACACAAACTATTTTACATACCCTCCCACTCTCGTAACTAAAAAAGCTGGCGATCGCTCCCGCTTCTCTAAACTTACTAATTCTTGATTCACATTGCTTCTGTCATGCATCACATTGCTTCTGTCATGCATCACAATGGCATTACAACCGATCGCAATTCGATTGCATCGTCTCACATTGCTATTGCATCGTCTTACATTGCTATTGCATCGCCTTACATTGCCATTGCATCACCTTACATTGCTATTGCATCACCTTACATTGCTATTGCATCGCCTTACATTGCCATTGTTGTGAATCACAATCTTATTGCAACAGCTCACGAGTCCCTAACTAGCCGCTCTAGCCATTAAATCTCTTGCAGATTAAAGTTTTGTGGCACTAGATTTAGTGGGGACTGCGCCCCCACTAAATCCAATTCGCAAGAGGTCTATTATAAAATCCGCTGCCTAGTGGCATTAAAAGGTTTTGTCCCAAGGTTTTAAATGCCTGAAAATCCAAACTCTAAAATTCAGAATATAGAACCCAATCTCGTTTCCGGTCTTGCCCTTTGGCAGTGGCGAGAGCAGGCTCAGCAACAGGCGATCGCCTCCCAAGTGCCGATCGTCGAAATCGATTGGCTGCTGCAAGAAATCAGCGATATCGATCGCCTTAGTCTGCGCCTCGAATCCTTCAAAGATCGCGACTTCATTTCGCTTCAGATTCCCTTTGTCGAGTTGGCTTGCCTTTGGGAACAGCGGATTCGCGATCGCCGCCCCATTCAATACCTGGTGGGCAGAACCCCTTGGCGAAATCTTCTCCTACAGGTGTCTCCGGCTGTTCTCATTCCTCGCCCTGAGACTGAATTGCTGATTGATTTGGCGATCGCCGCCATCGAAAACCATCCAGATCTACAGCAGGGACATTGGGCAGACTTGGGGACAGGAAGCGGGGCGATCGCCCTGGGTTTGGCAAACGCATTGCCCTATGCAGTGATTCATGCGGTGGATGTCAGCGCGGATGCCTTAGCGATCGCTCAACAAAATGCTGAATTTTTGGGCTGGAGCGATCGGATTCAGTTCTATCAAGGCTCCTGGTTTGAACCCTTGGGTCATCTCAGAGGGGAACTTTGCGGCATGGTGTCCAATCCGCCCTACATTCCCAGCGCTCTCATTACCGACCTACAGCCCGAAGTAGCACGCCACGAACCTCACCTTGCGTTAGATGGCGGCGAAGATGGGCTAGATGCCATTCGTTTGCTGGTGGCGATTGCCCCACGCTATCTACGATCGGGCGGCATTTGGCTGATTGAAATGATGGCAGGTCAAGCGCAGCCCGTTGTTAATTTGCTGAAATCAAACGGCAGATATCAAAACATTCAGGTCTACAAAGATCTGGCTGGCATCGATCGCTTTGTCTTGGCGCATCGCATAGCTTGACATTGTGGGCAAGTGCTGATTTACAGGCGGTCTGCAAGTGGGCAATCTGAGATAGACGATCGACAATAGAAAGGCAGGAATGCATACTTCAACAGCCGATCGCCTCCCATGTCTCCACCCACCTGGACTATGCCACATCCACCGGATGTCCAGCCCGATTTGCCAGACCCTCCTCCTTCTGACGCTGAAGGTCAGCCATTCGATCATCAGCCTGACGAGCAACTACTCGATGCTTCTAGCCTCAGCACCGTGCTAGATATGCTGGCAGTCATAGACTGTGCTGAAGACTTGGCGCTGCTTGAGTACTTAACTCCGCCCCAAAAGCGTCAAGTTTGGGATGCCACGCCAGAGGAAATTAAACTAAACCTCAAGCAAATTCGATTGGCTGCAAGTTCCAGCCCCAAAGCTTCAGGCAGTCTAGCTTCAGGCAATTCAGCTTCAGGCAGTTTAGCTTCAGGCAATTTAGCTTCAGAAACCTCTTTAGAAACTCCTGAGCTGCCCAATTATCTTCAGGAAACCCGCCCAACTTCTGCCATCCAGACGGGCGATCGCGTCATCCTTCTAGCCAAGCCCCAACTCACAGCCACCGAAATGAACAGCATTTGGGAAGTGATTAAAGTAGAGGCAGATCAGGTTTACGTTAGGGCGGCTGGAGTGAGCGATCGCCAATATCCCCTATCCTGGATAGTTCGCTACCCCCACTAAGCTCCCATCCCCGAATACTGCCTCAACCCCTTGCGCCATAGCCACCGATTGGCAACAAAAAACAATCCAATCCAGCTCAGCGTCACTAAAAACCCCTGCGAAAGATTCACGGGCAATCCGACTAGAATACTGGCTGGGAAATTGATCAAGTAAGGGAAAGGTGTCCAGAGAACCACTTGGCGGACGATCGGCGGAAAGACCTCCAGAGGAGCAATTAGACCCGATAGGAATAAGTAAAACAAGAACCAAAAAGACTCGATCGCATTGGCGCGTTCAATCCAAAACGCCATCATGGCAAACGTGTATTGCGATACAAACCGCAACGTAAAAGCTAAAGTCACCGCCACAAGGCAGAGCAAACTGTTGGATAAACTCGGAATCCAAACCGCCTGGGGATAGAGCAAAAAGAACAGCGCCATCAAAATTGCCGCAAAGGGCAGACGGGCAAACCGCTCAGCCACATGGGAAGCAAAGTGATGCCAACCCGGATCGAGCGGCTGCAATAGCCTAAAGGAGAGCTTGCCCTCCACAATTTCCCGCTCAAACTCCCAAATTACCCAGACGATCGTAAATTGCCGCACAAAAAACACGGCAATGAAGTAGCGGGTAAAGTCTAGCGGCGACAGCCCAAATCCTCCACCTTTTGCCGCCTCAGTCCAAACCCCCATGAGAATGATCGGCAAACTGCCGGATAGTACCCAAAAAAACAGCTCTGCCCGGTATTCCAGCATGTAGGCGTAGTAGGTCAGGAGCAGCGTTTTAGCGATATGGAGGACGCGGTTCATGAGGGGAAGGTGAGGGGGTGGATGGGTGGGGGGTGAGGGGGTGGATGGGTGAGGGGGTGAGGGGGTGGATGAGTGAGAGGGTGGATGAGTGAGAGGGTGAGGGGGTGAGAGGGTGAGGGGTGGGTAAGTATTATGGATCATTTCTCACTCCACTCATCCACCCATCTACCCATCCACCCTCCACTGTGGTCAAATTAAACAGCTCTAAGTCGCACCAGCCCGAAAGACTTGACCAATCACCTCTTCGATCGGCGGCTCCGAAACTTTGAGATCCACAATGGCTAGATCAGCCAGAATGCGAGAAAGAGTTTGGGTGAGTTTTTCTTGCGGGACGATAAATCGCGCCACGCAGCCTTCGACCGAGACCAATTCGCCATAGGTTTGGAGTTGTTGAGACGATCGCCCCTCTCCCAATTCCACCGTGACCTCGCGGCTGGGAGAGAACCTTTCTAACAAGCTATCCAGACCGCCATCATAAATCAACTGCCCTTCCCGAATCACCAGGACGCGTTTACACAAGGCGGTAATGTCTGCCATGTAGTGGCTCGTCAGCAAAATTGTTGCCTGATAGCGCTGATTGTATTCCCGCAAAAACTCCCGGACGCTGACCTGCGCATTCACGTCTAGCCCCAGCGTCGGCTCGTCCAGAAACAGCACCTTGGGACGATGAATCAAAGCCGCCAGAAACTCAGCTTTCATGCGCTCACCCAGAGACAGCTTACGTACAGGCTGATTTAGCTTGTCTCCTAGCAAAAGCATTTCGCTGAGTTCCCCCACGCGCTGCCGAAACTCGCGATCGCCAATGCCATAGACCGCCGCATTGATTCGCAACGAATCTAAAGTCGGCAAATCCCAGATCAGCTGCTGCTTTTGCCCCATCACGAGGGTAATTTTCTCCAGAAAAGCGGGTTCGCGCCGGAATGGGTCATGCCCTGCCACCGTCACCCGACCGCTCGAAGGATGAATTAAGCCCGTCAGCATTTTCAGCGTCGTGGTTTTCCCTGCGCCGTTTGCCCCCAAAAAGCCCACCATTTCCCCAGCATCAATTTGGCAGGAGATCGACTGCACTGCCGGAACCGATCGATAGGTACGGCGAAAAAAGTGTGTCAAGGTACCCTTCAGACCGGGCTGCTTAATGGCAACCGGGTAAACCTTACTGAGGTTCTCAACGGTAATAATGGGTATAGAATCCATCTCATTTTTGCTCTGGGTGAGTGGCTTCTGGGGCGTTCATGCCGAGCTGATTAATCACGCCAATCATCTGGTACAGACGACCCAAGTCGCGCTGGTTAAAATGCAGGATCAGGCGAGGCAGATTGGCGGTGTCATTGCTGCTTTCTTTAGGTAAAGCCGCGCTCTTGCTAATTCTGCCTGTAACCAGCAAATCGCTAAAGTTTTGGTTCAGATGCTCAACATCCTCGTCTGACAGCTCCAAGTTGAGGCGCAGCACTAGCTGCTCGCCCACATAGCGGCTAGAGTGAAAAACGCGGTAAAAACTTGCGATCGCCTTACAGGCAACGTCAATGCGATCGGTAATCGTATACAGATGTAAATCTGGCTCACTAATCAGACCTGCCGACAGGAAGTGATCCCGTAGATAGGTATCCCAGCTTTTCCAGTAATCTCCGCCTGGAGAGTCAATCAGCACCACGGGCAAAAAGCCAGATTTCCCGGTCTGCATCAGCGTCAGGCATTCAAATGCCTCATCCTGTGTGCCAAATCCGCCTGGAAATGCCGCTACCGCATCGCTTTCTCGCAGGAAAAACAGCTTGCGCGTAAAGAAATACTTGAAGTTAATCAGCTTGGGGTCGCCCTCAATCACCGAGTTTGATCCCTGCTCAAAGGGGAGTTGAATATTTAGCCCAAAAGACTTCTCGACGCTTGCGCCCTCGTTTGCCGCCTGCATAATGCCGGGACCGCCGCCCGTCATCACCATGAATCCCTGCTCGGCAACCGCGCGCGAAAAGTCTTGCGCCATCTTATAGGCAGGGCGATCGGGTTTGGTACGCGCCGAGCCGAAAATGGCGATCTTCCGCACGTGCCGATAGGGATAAAACACCCGGAAGGCGCGTTCCATATCCTCTAATGAGGCGTTGAGAATTTTCCAATCGAGGCGATCGGCTTCTACCTCCGCCATGCGAACCAGCGTCGTCAATGCTTGCTGAATCAGCGCCCCATGCTTCATGTGAGGCAGCTGTTCTAGCAATTCACTAATTTCTGCCTGAAGCGGCTCCAGGGGATGAGAAGGGGTCAAAAAGTTCATGAATTCTTTGGAATTGGCAGCATTCTATTCTATCGGGGTTTCTTAGAGAATGCCCTGGCAACCTTAAAGAAACTCTGGTAGAGCAAGCCTCAAGATAATAAAGCCTCTTGCCAAATATCTCTGAAGGCATGGGAACCTTCAGAAACGTTTTCGCAAGAGGTTTACGCAAGGGATGCGATCGCTTAAAGATGCTTTTCAAGCGTGGTCGCCAACGTGGTCTTGGGCACTGCACCCACAACCATGTCAACTTTTTGCCCATCCTTAAAAATCATCAGCGTCGGAATGCTGCGAATGCCGTACTGGCTGGCAACGCTAGGATTCTCGTCTGTATTAACTTTAACAACCTTGATTTGCCCAACGAACTGTTCTGCGATCTCTTCAACTACAGGAGCAACCATCCGGCAGGGGCCGCACCAAGGTGCCCAAAAATCTACTAAGACCGGAACGTCGCTATCAAGTACTTCTTGCTTGAAACTGGAATCTGTAACTTGTGCGGCTGCTGACATGCCTAGAAAGTCCTTGCCTACGTTTTCTGTTGAAATCTTACCATAGCGAAAAGGACAGGCTGAGGATACTGGGTCTATACAAATGGACATAATCTGATCAAGCCGCTGGGTCAAGACTACGACCCCCAGACTACGACCCCCAGAAAGTAGGAACCGCCCGAACAATAGTCCAGGCGGAGTGTGGTGTGAGGAGTGAACGGAAACTTGCGTCTCCGCTTACTTTATTCTAAGCGACAGTTATAGAGTTTCGGGCGAGATCCGTCAGGCTTGAAAGCAAACTTATGTAAAGTCTCTTGACAGGAGTCAGTTTGTTTGCCAATTTGCCTCAGACTACAGATTCTCTTAGGAATTGCTACTTACCCATGCCCAACTGTTGCGCCTTTTGATAGACTTTGCCTTCCGTCAACAGCGAAGGGGCAATCACGACTTCCACCTGCTGCATCTCTCGGATATCTTTGGCTCCCAGAGTGCCCATACTGGTTTGGAGTGCGCCCAGCAAATTATGAGTGCCATCATCAAGCTGAGCTGGTCCCCGCAAAATCTGCTGAAGGGTGCCCGTGGTGCCCACTCGAATCCGGGTGCCGCGAGGAAGGACAGGGCTAGGCGTTGCCATACCCCAGTGAAATCCGCGACCGGGAGCCTCCTGCGCCCTAGCAAACGGCGAACCGATCATGACTCCATCGGCACCGCAAGCAATGCACTTGCAGATATCGCCACCCGTGATTAGGCCGCCATCTGCAATCACAGGGACATATTTGCCTGTCTCGCGATAAAAGTCGTCACGAGCTGCCGCACAGTCTGCCACGGCCGTGGCTTGCGGTAGCCCCACGCCTAAAACTCCACGAGAAGTGCAGGCAGCACCGGGGCCAATACCCACCAGCACAGCCGCCGCTCCAGCTTTCATCAGATTGAGGGTGACTTCATAGGTGACGCAGTTTCCTAGCACCACAGGCATCGGCATCTGCTGACAGAATTGAGCTAGATCGAGAGGCGTGATGGATTCAGGCGAGAGGTGAGCCGTAGAAACGACAGTCGCCTGAATGAAAAATAGATCGGCTCCAGCTTTGGCAACAGCAGCCCCATATCGGGAGGCTCCCACCGGAGTGGCGCTGACGGCAGCAATACCGCCCTGCTGCTTGATTTCTCGAATACGCTGCTCAATCAGCTCTGGCTTGACAGGCTCGGCATAAAGCTCCTGCATCAGCGGCACAAATTCAGTTTTGTCAACGGCAGCAATGCGATCGAGAATAGGTTCTGGGTCAGCGTAGCGGGTCTGAATGCCCTCCAAATTGAGTACGCCGAGTGCGCCCAGCTGCGAGAGCGCGACCGCCATCTTCACATCCACTACGCCATCCATGGCGCTAGCAATGATGGGAATCTGACGCTCAATGCCGCCGATCGTCCAGCGGGTATCTGCCAACGAGGGGTCTAGGGTTCGCTGTCCAGGAACAAGCGCAATTTCGTCAATGCCATACGCTCTGCGGGCTGTTTTGCCCCTGCCAATTTGAATGTCCACGCTTACCGCCCTTCCTTTAGAGATATTAAAGCTAGACTACCAAATCTAGAGATTTATCGGGTTTAGATGGGGTGAATGAGACGTTATGGGACTAATTCGGATTCATGACCAATTTGCTTAAGGACATGGATTGAACAAGATGTAATTTTTGGGGTAGGGGCTTAGCTAAGCCCCTACAGCAGATCGGTTGTATAGGTTTGTACAGGTTGTTCAATCCATGATCCTTAGGACATTGGCGGGACACTTCACGCCCCGCCAATGTTCCCGTCCTAACCGCCTTGGCGGTTGCTATAACGCTCAAGAAATCAACGTAGTTGCAGAACATTACCAGAGTAAAACCATGAAAATTGGCATTGTTGGCTTGGGCTTAATTGGAGGTTCTTTGGCGATCGATCTGCGGCAGTTAGGGCACACTCTTTTGGGGGTAAGCCGTAAGGCAGAAACCTGCGAGGCAGCGATCGCTCAAAACATTGTCGATGATGCCAGTCTGGATCTGGCGCTGATGTCAGACGCTGATGTGGTGTTTCTCTGTACGCCGCTGGGAGCGATCGCCGCCACGACTGAGCAGCTCATTCCCCATTTGTCGCCCCACACAATCCTGACGGATGTTGGCTCGGTCAAGGTTTCGGTCGTGGAAACGATCGCGCCCCTCTGGCAAAACTTCGTGGGCGGACATCCGATGGCGGGCACGGCTGAGAGCGGTCTGGCTGCCGCCTTTTCAGGGCTGTTCACCGACAAAGCCTATGTGCTAACGCCAATTGAAGCTACGCCGCCTCTAGCCCTAGAAACGGTGGCGAATTTGGCGCGATCGCTTCAGTGTCAGGTCTATCAATGCCATCCTGCGGCACATGATCGAGCGGTTGCCTGGATTTCGCATCTGCCTGTAATGGTCAGCGCCAGCCTGATTGCCGCCTGCCTTACCGAAACAGATCCAACGGTGCTGGATTTGGCTCAAAAGTTTGCCAGCTCAGGGTTTCGAGATACTAGCCGCGTAGGAGGCGGCAATCCTGAACTAGGGATAATGATGGCGACCTACAACCGAGAGGAACTGCTGCGATCGCTTCACGCCTACCAACAGCAGATAGAGCAAATGATTCAGCGGGTCGAACAGCAAGACTGGGCAGCTCTAGAAAACTGCCTGACTCAAACCCAGCAAGCTAGACCTGAGTTTCTCTAAGGGGTCTGTGTCAATGAATTACTCTGTCTCTAGGGGTTTGAACTTAAGCGATCGCTCAAATTCAGCCAGCTCATCTCGATGAGCCGTGAGAGTCAACAAGCTCTGAGCAGTCTGCTCAGAGCCTCTAGGCAGTGGTTCAACCTTGAGTAAAACCTGCTCAGGTCGAGCCGATTTTTTCCAGTAAAAAATTCCGGCAAGCGGTGAAAAAATGGCTAGACCCGGCAAGAACTGAGCCGCCCCTGGAAAACGGAACGACAGCATCAGCGCAATGCAGAGCAGACCGATCGCCGCCATCAGCGTCAAAAAGATCGCTAGGAAAACGCTAGGGCGAACCATTCCCTCGTAGGTCACCTGATTTTTGTCAGGGTCTACACCTACAATTCGGTAGGCACGCTGAACAAAATAGTTTTGGATCTCTTCTAACAAAGGTTCACCCTGCTGGGTCGCCACTAGCTTTGCCACCTGAATCCGGTCTTTGGTGGAAGCGCGGATAAAGAACATCATCCCGATCGCCATGAGGGCAGTTAGTAGGGCAGTAGAAGCTAAGACAGTAATTTGCATCAGAGAGTTATTGGAAGGCTAACTGGTCTGCTCTGATCAAGACTTGATCAAAGGCGAATCTAGATCTTCTCGCAAAAGCTGCCTGAAGCGCTACTTTATGCCAATTTAAGACCCAAACAGGGCAGATAATTTTCGAGAGCCGCGCGGAGCGCGGCTCTCGAAAATTATCTGCCACCTCATCAATTTAAATTGGTACCAGACCCGTCATATTTTAGGGCGTTGCCGACTCTAGGGATAGACTTTAGTGTAAGCAGAGCGGTTATACCAAAATTTATCCCTGGAGTCGCACATCGCGTACGATCCTGATTTTGGATGCTAAAAGCTAATGTAGCGAAGCATGAACCTGCTTACCAATATAGCCTTGCCATAGATGTGCAAATTCTTGCGCCCGCTGCTGCCAACCTGAGCAGATTTGGTACATGCGCCGAGGGCGACCTCGCCCTTCTACTTTTTTCCAGTACCCAGTAATGACCTCAGAGTCTTCTAGAAATTTGAGAGCGCTATACAAAACCGTATCCGAGAGACGATAGCGAGGATGCTCATGCTCCAGCAAGCTAATTAGCTCTGTACCATAAGAGTCTTGACGCAGCAATATATTAAGCACATAGCAAACCGCTAGCTCCTTGTTCAAGTAGAACGGAGGAGGGCTTTGAAAAAACTGATAAATGTCTTCAAATGTAGTCATATTGCTCATCCAATTCAGCGAATGAATTGACGCTGGTAGTTTCTTCGGTAGTAGCACCAATCTAATAGAGAGTATGAATCAGTTGGTTTAGAACAAAATCTACCTCATTCAATTTGCCCGATCGCCTCGGAACTCTCGTAAGTAAGGTTTACATCGATCGTAAATGCACCGATCTTGACTGAAACTTACTGCTTCGGCACCTATTATTCTTCGGTTCTACAGCACAGAGACTGCTCAGATTCAGACTCAAAGGATATCGCTAAAAATGCGGATATTGACTTTGCTGATCTCTGCTTACCTATCTCTGGCTAAAAAGCATATTGCTTGCTGCCAGATAATAATTGATTGTACTCACTCGACTTAGGGTTTGTCTGTCTAACTCTAGGAGGAGGATAAAACCAATTGACTTTGTGGGGAGCTGATTAAAATGAACACGACCCATAGTTTTTCGAGAGCAAAAATCTTCGCCGCTACCCAGAGACGCTACCTATAGCGGTCTTTTAGTTCAAAAAACGCCCAAAACTGCTAGGCAGAATAAGATGATTTTTCTGCATGAGTCTTCATGAAACTTAACATACCGACATGAAAATTCTTGCTGCATTGTAGAAGCCAGCCGATGAGTCTTTAAACCAACCCTGCTCGAAGAGCCACTACTGCTGCCTGGACGCGATCGTCCACAGCTAGTTTGTTCATAATGCCGCGAACGTGGGTCTTAACGGTGTTGGGGCTGAGGTAGAGTACTGCCGCAATTTCTGGATTACTCATTCCCTCTACCATTAGCTTAAGCACCTCTAACTCACGCTGCGAGAGCTGTCCTACGATGCCATGTCCAACGGCAAGGGTGGGTTTGAGATGCTCCATCACCAGCCTTGCCACTTGGGGATCAAGGTAGCTAGCCCCCTCACGGGCAGCCCTAATGGCAACCAGCAGGTTATCCACGCTAGTACCTTTGACACAGTAGGCATCTGCGCCACTGGCCAGTGCCCCAATCACCTCATGCTCCGTCGTGTGAGAAGTCAGCATCACGACACGCACAGAAGGCATAATCTGCTTAACTTGCTGAGTAACGGCAATGCCGTCCTGTCGCGGTAGCCCAATATCCATCACAATGACATCCGGCTTTACCTTCTTCACTTCTTCAACCGCCAGATAGCCATCTTCTGCTTGCCCAACGACTAAAATATCAGGCGCATTGGACAGAGATTGCTCTAGCCCTAGCTGCATCATCGGATCATCTTCGACAATTAGGACGCGGGTCGGCGTTTCTGGAGAAGAGGGCATAGCTTTTAGAGAATATTAACTCCAGAATAATATGTAGCCGCTCTATGTGGTCATTAATGTGATGATTATCAGCAGTTCTCATTATGGATTTCATGTCGGGGAGTTCGCGCCCGCAGGACGCGAACTCCCCGAACAAAGCCGGAAAAAAGCCCGCCGCCAGCGGGCTTTTTTCCGGCTTTGTTTCAAAATGAGAATTGCTGGATGATTATGCAGTCATACCGATTGATCCAGATGCCTATCGAGTTGAGAAGGCTTCATCAAATCGCTTTGTAACTGGCTCTAGAAGGAAGGTGAGGATCGATCGCTTGCGGGTGACAATTTCTGCGGTAGCTGCCATTCCGGGCGTTAGCTCTGCATCTTTGCCATTCACCCGAATGGTGTCTCGACTCAGCCTTACCTTGGCTTTGAAGACCAGACCTAAGTCTCTATCAGCCGTTGCATTGGGGCTAAGGCTAATCACTTCGCCGCTAATGGTGCCAAATTCCTGAAAGGGGAAAGTGGCAACCTTGATTTTAGCGGGCTGTCCTTTTTCGATAAAGCCAATGTCGCGGTTGAGGACTTTGACCTCTAGCAGCAGATCGTGACCATCCGGCAAAATGGACAAAAGCTCATCTCCAGGCTGCACAGTGCGCGATCCTAGGGTTGCCTCAACGTTGTAGACCTTGCCATCGATCGGGGCTGTGATCACTTGCCCTTCAGCTCTAACTTTGGCTAAAGCAAGCTGCCCTTGAATATCTGCAAGGCTTTCTCGACGCTGGGTCAACTGGGTCAAGATTTCGCTTTGGCGCTCGGCTGAGAGGCGATCGGCAGACTGCTGCGCCGATTCGTAAGCCTGCTGCGCCTGTTGGATAGTTTCCTGCTGCGACAAAATTTCTTGCTCCAGCGACGAGGCTCTATCCTGCGCTTCAGTCAGCTGATCTTGGGCTTGCAGATAGTCCAGACGGGGAACCGCGCCATCCACCAACTGGCGGAGGCTAGCTTCTCGGTTACGGGCATTTGCCAGAGTGGACTGGGCGTTTATCAGATTTTCCTGCAATTTATCCAGCTGCACTCGCGTTTGGGCGATCGCCGATCGTTGCCGCTGCGCGTCGGCTGTGGCGGCGGCTTGTTTGGTGTCAAATTCCTGTAGACGAGCTGCCAAAAGCTGATCTTGCGTCGCCGTTCCCGCATTGGTCTGTCCCTTGCTTTCAGCCTCCAGACGGGCAATATCTTGTTGCACAAGCTGAGCATTTTTCTGAAGGCGATCGACTTCGCTCTGAGACAGCTTAGGATCTTCCTCCAGCAGCACATCTCCTTTTTTCACCTGCTGCCCTTCTTTGACGTGAATTTCTCGAATCACGCCGCCTTCCAAGGCTCTGACCGGACGCACCTGCACGGAGGGCACTAGCTCTCCCTGGGTCACCGCCACCTCATCCACGATGCTGAAGTATGCCCAACCAATCACCCCAAAAATCAGCGCTGACAGCGTACCTGCCAGCATGCGAGTGTAGAGTGGCGGCAGTTCCCGCACCGCTTTACCCAGTTCATAGGAGAGGTAATCTTCTGGGCTAACAAACTGCTGGCGGGTTTGGCGGGCTTGAGCGGAGGCGGTTGTAGGGAGCGTTTCCATAGAAATCAGAAGGTTAAGGTTTTGCGTAGCAGAATTGGCAAAGGTTTTGCAAGGATAAATTTGCAGGGCTTTATTTCAGCGTTCCCTTTTTCTAGGAGAATCTCCAGAAATGTTGGCCCTAACGCGATCGCTCCACCTCAAATCCTTTTAGCCCTGCTGATGGGCTGTACTCTACCGTCACTTGGCTGACCAGGGCTGCCGGAGGCCCTTGATGACACCAGCGAATCATTTCTTCGATCTGAGGGCGATCGCCTTCAAACATCGCCTCCACTCGCCCATCGTGCAAATTTCGCACCCAGCCGTTGAGCTTTAGCAGCTGCGCCATGTCCCAGGTTGAAGCCCGGTAGCCTACGCCCTGCACTCTGCCAGAGACGAACACATGAGCCGCGATCGGGTTAGGCAGCGAGTCGGGTGGCAACATGATTGAACTAGAGTTTTTCCTGGAGAGGTTTGCAGAAGTCTTCAATTCCTGTTTTGACGGCATAGAGAATCACGGGGATAGCAAGGGCAGATGGAATCGTTGTTTCGGTGGACAGGAGCTTGACGGCATTGGCGATCGATCCCGACAGCAAATAATCTTTGATGCCCGCCTGACAGATGAACGAGCGCCAGCGTTTTGCTAATCCCTCTAGCCAGCGATCGGATTCTTCTGGCTCCTGCCCGGACTGCAAAGCTAGGGCGATCGCGGCATCCTCCAAATCGCCCTCACAGTCTTCGAGCATATCGAGCGCCCGGAGGGAGGCAGGATCATCGGTAAGTTCAGCTCGGTAGCGTTCAATCTCTTCTAGGGTTACGGTAATCATGGGTTAGTGCTTCAAACTTTAGATTTTGAGTTTACGAGTTTTACCTCAAAACTTAAAGGGTTGGCATTTCAGCCCTAGCGTTTTGTCCATTGCAGACCGCTGACCACACCTGCCCCAATGGTGAGAAGCATCAGAACCCAGAGAATGCCGCCGGGTAAAAACGTCAGCAGACCGAAGCCGCGTAATATCCAAAGGGCGGTCGCCACGCCAAGCAGCGCCAAAAAAACAGTCGTCGTCGGTCTGAGGATTCGGGTCATGGTCGTTCAGTATGCTAACCAAGAAGTGCGCTAACCAATGAGTTTGACTGATCGAGGTGGGTAATGAGTTCCCGGCAGGGGCGATCGCGCTCTACCTCACTGACTTTATTTTCGATTTTATCGATTTCGCAAGCCCATCATGATACCGCCGCCGATCGACAGCAGCACCAGCGCCCAGATTACTGTCTCAGGAACAACTTTGACCCAGCCAAATGCCTGCACCAGCATAATGCCAGCCATCAAGATCAGCAGCATTCCGGCTGCATATAGAAAAATACTCAGAGCTAAATTGGGAGACCGCCTCACGCTACATTCCTCACGCTACATTCCTTCCGCTGAATTCCTAGCGCTACATTCCTCGTAGCCTACGTTTTCGCCCCTATTGTGGCATGGGTGTGCATCTGAACGCTGGCTTTCAATTCTTAGATCCAGAATAATCTTCTGAGATAATCTGTGGCAGAGGGGCGATCGACCGTACAGGATCAACCGTACAATGATGGGTGCCGATGAATGTTGGCAATCCTCTTGTTTGTTTAGGAGAAAGTAATGCCTGTTGCAGTTGGAGCACTTGAGACAAAAGGTTTTCCGGGAATCCTTGCGGCAGCCGATGCGATGGTGAAGGCGGGTCGGATTACCCTAGTCGGATACCAGCGTTGCGGCAGCGCTCGATTTGCGGTGATCATTCGGGGTGATGTTTCTGAGGTGAAAACCTCGATGGCGGCAGGGGTTGAAGCAGCTTCAAGCTGTTTCGGCGGCACGTTGGAATCTTGGGTGATTATTCCGCGTCCCCATGAAAACGTCGAGGCAGTTTTACCGATCGCCTTTACAGAATCCGTGCAGCAGTTCCGCGACTCAGTTGAAATCCCGCTGATTCAAAGAAGAGCGCCGGGGACGTAATTTAGTCTAGACAGCTACTTCTGAACCCTGAATCAGACTTTGAGCTGAGGGAGCAGCCTGGGTTGCGCTGAGCGTGGGCATCCACTTCTGGGCAATCGGCATTCGCCAACCTGTGCCGAAGGCGCGATCGGTAACTTTGATTCCAGGGGGTGCCTGTTTGCGCTTGAACTCAGCCCGGATGACGAGTTTGACGATGCGATCGACGGTTGCAGGATTGTGCCCCGAAGCCACAAGATCTGTAGGAGACTTGTGTTCGTGAATCAGCTGCGCCAGAATATCGTCCAGAATTTCGTAAGCGGGTAGCGAGTCCTGGTCAACTTGTCCGGGTTTCAGCTCGGCGCTGGGGGCTTTAGTTAAGATATTGGCTGGAATGACTTCGGACGCACCATTTAGCTTGCCGCTTGACTGGTTCAACCACTCGCAAATGGAATAGACCCGCGTTTTGGGCACATCGGCGATCGCCGCCAAGCCGCCATTCATGTCGCCGTACAGCGTGCAGTAACCCACTGCCATCTCAGATTTGTTGCCCGTCGAGAGCAGCAGATGCCCAAATTTGTTGGAGATCGCCATCAGCAGACTGCCCCGAATCCGAGACTGGATGTTTTCTTCGGCAATGCCAAACTCGGTTCCGGCGAACAGCTCGGCAAAAGTCTGGTCGTAGGTTTTCATCAGGTCGCCGATCGGCATGAGCTGGGTCTGAATGCCAAGATTCTGAGCCAGCGCCAGCGCGTCTGAGATGGAGTGATCAGAGCTGTAGGGCGAGGGCATCAGCACCCCCAAGACATTTTCAGCGCCGATCGCCGCAGCCGCAACGGCAGCAACCAGTGCCGAGTCGATACCGCCGCTGAGTCCCAGTACCACTTTTGAAAAACCGCACTTGCGAATGTAGTCCTGTACGCCTAGCACCAGAGCCGACCAGACTTCGGCATCGGGGGTGAGGGGCTGAGGGGCGATCGCTGCCACATCCAGCCGAAAATCATGAGTCGTAGGGTCAAACTCCACGATGACCAGATCGGGTTCAAAGGCTTTGCCGCGACAGACCATTTTGCCCTGGCGATCGAATCCGACGCTGCTGCCGTCAAACAATAGGTCGTCATTGCCTCCCACCTGATTGGCATAAAGCATCGGCATCCTGTAGCGGTTGGCGGCATGGTGCAGCATGGCTTCCCGCAGCTTTTGTTTGCCGATCGTGTAGGGCGAAGCCGACAAATTGACGATGAAATCAACGCCCTGCTCTACCAATTCGGCGATGGGATTGGCGCGATAGTTGCGCTGTCCCCAGAATTCCTCGTCGTTCCAGACGTCCTCGCAGATAGTTACACCGATGGTGAGGGAATGAGGCAGTGGGGAGTGGGATGGGATGTTGCCATTTTGATCTGCTGAGTCGTGCAAATCTAGGACAAAAGACGTGCTTTCTTGTCCGGGTTCAAAGTAGCGATCTTCATCGAAGACATCGTAGGTCGGCAGCAATCGCTTGTGGAAAATCTGCTGAATTTTGCCGTTTTCCAGCAGCGCCGTACTGTTAAACAAAGGCTTGCCGCCTTCCTGGGACGATCGCCTATTCGGTTCCACGGTGCCTACCAAGACCGTTAGCTCGCGCGGCAGATCGCCTGCCAGCTTTTCTAAGGTTTGCGACATGGCGGCAATGAAGGCGGGCTGCAACAGCAAATCGCGGGGTGGATAGCCGCAGAGCGAGAGTTCTGGTGTGAGCATCAGCCTTGCCCCTTGGGCGGCAGCCTGACGTGCCGCATCGAGAATTTGCTGGGCGTTGCCCACTAGGTTGCCAATGGTGGGATTGAGTTGGGCGATCGCAATTTTCATCTTAAGTTTCAGAAATAAAATTACTCTGGTGTTTGGAGAAGGCTCTGAATACTAATTTTTAGCTCCGACAAATCACGATCGATGATGCCCCAAACTTCATTAGGATCTACATAGCCGTAATCATGAATTAAAAAATCTCTGAGTCCGGCAATCTTTTTCCAAGGCACTTCAGGATGAGCCTGCTTAAAGCTTGTAGATAAACGTTTCGTTGCTTCGCCAATAATTTCAAAATTCCGAGCAACTGCGTCTTGAATCATCAGAGTGTCCATAAAACTCTTACGTCCACCCACGGTATAAGACTCGATTTTCTGAATACATCGCAAGATATCTTCTAAATAGAGGTTATCAGCTCTCATAGAACTAAGGCTTCATAAACTACTTGCTTTCGGATGTCATGATGTAAATTTTCAAGTTTTATAACATCAACCTTTCGCCCCAGAAATTCCTCAAGCTCTTGCATTAAAGCAATTCGATCTAACAGATTGCGATCGGATTCAATTTCAACTAAAAAATCAACATCGCTGCTTTCTATTGCTTCCCCACGCGCCACAGAGCCGAAGATTCTCACGTTGTAGGCTCCATGCTTGGCAGCGATCGCCAAAATCTCCTCTCGCTTCTCTTTTAACTGCTCATAAATGCCAATTTCAGAACTCATATTTTCTCGATTTCAAATAAACACCAGCGGCTTGTCTTTGAGGGGCGCAAAAGCATCGGCATCGAATCGATAAAGGCTGGCAGGTCGTCCGGCTCCGCGCGAAACTTTGACTCCGGTATCTAATAGAAACCCTAGCTTGAGGAGGCGCGATCGAAAGTTAGAATAGTCGGAAAAGTTCTCGCCTAAAACAGTGGTATAGAGCTGATAAAGATCGCTCAACGTAAACAGTTCCGGCAATACCTCAAACGCCACAGGGCTATATTCTAATTTGTTGCGCAGCCGCCGATAGCCATAGGTCAAAATTTGATTATGGTCGAAGGCAAGCTGAGGAATTTGTTTGAGTGGATACCAGGCAATGCCGCTAACACCATCCGCAATCAGCTCAGTTTCGGCAAACTGCACCAGGGCAAAATAGCTAACTGACAAATAGCGCACGCCATAGCAATTTTCTGCCTCGCGCGGATCACGCTCTGGCCCCCCAAAGGTGTAGAGTTGCTCCAAGTACAAATTCTCGGCGCGGATTTTTTCGGCTAAGACGCGATCGGCGGCATCCTCCAAAGATTCACCCTGGCGCACCAGCGTTCCGGGCAGGCTCCATTGCCCAATAAATGGCTCTTCGTGGCGCAGCACCAGCAGCACCAGCAGCCGATTTTGAGCCGTATCGACTGAGAAAATCACGTTATCGACGCCCACCTTAAAGTCTGCTAAGGCATTGGGCGGATCAGCAGATTTCTTCTGGGTGCGTCCGGACATGGGTTTTCTTGCTCTCGATACAGGTGCTGCCGATGAATATATGCCTCGATCGGGGGCATAACAATATCTGGGTTGCCTTCTTCACGGTAATCCGTAGAGGACACTGCCGGAACGTCAAGATTGGCGATCGCCACCCTGGCTCCCATCTGCTGCAATGGCTTCACCTCTACCTCCGTCAGCCGATAGCCCCAGCGAGGCACAACCAGCAGCTTGACTTGGGCTAGAAGCTCCTCAACCTGGTACCACCGAGGTAGCTGTGCCACCAGATCAGAGCCTATCACCAACGTGAACTCAGCGTTTGCCCAGGTCTGGCGCGCCCGTTCTACAGTGACGATCGCCCGCGGATGGCTCAGGTCTAGATGTAGATGCACGTTTTGCCGAGGCGGATCGATGGCGTTAATCAGCAGCTGCAGCATCGTCGATCGATGCTCTAACGGCGTTTGATGGGACTTAAATGGATTATCCGATGCCCAGACTGCTACCCGGTCATAGTGGTCGGCTAACCATACAATGATGGCTTGATGTCCGGCAGTTGGTGGATCGGCGCTGGTTCCAAACAGAGCGATTTGCGTCATGGCAAAAAGGAAACGCTAGAGGGGATTTTGTTCAGTATAAAAGCTGTGGATTTTCTCTTGAGTCTGTTGGGTCAGAGTTTGCAGATCTGGAGAAATGTGAGGGGCAATCCCTTCTGGTTGACGAATGTGGCGCAAGGTTTCTGGCAAAGCCATAACAGAATGTCGAGTTCGTTGGGCAATTTCGCTGAGAGCCTCTGGGGATTGGAGGCGCTCGCCCGCTTTCATCACCCGTTGCAGCAGCGGTTTCTCGGTCGGCTTTGGCGTTTCAGTCATCAGACCCAGGCGATCGCCTACCCATTTTTCTGCCTCAAAACGACGGAAAACCTGCTTGCGTCCTGGATAGGTGGTTTTGCCTGTCGAGGCTTTCATCACCGGAATACTATCAATTTCTACTAGCTTGTACACGCCGTTGACGGGCGTACCTGTCACTAGCTTTGTCCCCAAACCGTAGCCCTGCAAATCAGCTCCTTCAGCCTGAAGACGGGCAATCTCGTACTCATCCAGGTCGCCGCTGGCAAAGATTGAAACCTGGGGAAGGAGCGATCGAATTTCCTTCGACAGAGCCGCCAGATCCCCCGAATCGAGCCGAATTGTGTCCAGGCTGATTTTACCTGCATTGACCTGAGCAGCAAGACGTTGGGCAGCAGCGATCGGATCATAAGTATCAATTAGCAGAGCCGCTCCGGGGAAATAGCGGTGAAAGGCAGTAAAAGCTTGATCTTCACTGCCCTCCAGCGCCGAGAGCGCCATGACTAAGGCATGAGCCATCGTGCCGCTGGGGGTTTGCCCTAGCTGCAACGCTGCCAGCACATTAGAAGTGGCATCTAGCCCACCTGCTAGCGCCGCTCTTGCCGCCCACAGCGAAGCCTGCGGACTAAAGGCACGACGGGTGCCAAACTCTAAAAGCTTGACGCGATCGCCTGCCGTATCCCTTATCCGAGCCGACTTAGTGGCAATCAAGGTTTGGTAATTAATGGTGTTGAGTAGATAAGTCTCGACAATTTGCGCTTGCCACAGCGGAGCCTCGATTCGTAAGATTGGCTCATGGGCAAAGATTGCGGTGCCTTCAGGCACTGCCCACACATCTCCCGTAAAGCTACCCTCAGCCAGAATTTCCCAAAAGCGATCGGGCGCATGGGCAAAGATGCCTGTGTTCTGGAGCGCCACAATTTGCTCTGCGGTAAACCGAAATTGCTCTAGGTATTCCAACACCTGAGCTAGGCCCATGGCAATCAGGTAGCCAAAGTTTTCGGGTAAGCGCCGCACAAATAGCTCGAAGCTGGCGCGGCGCTGATCGATGCGATCGCCCACATAGCAAGCCGCCATGGTGAGCTGGTAGAGATCGGTCAGCAGACTATAGTCTTGTGGTTGGACAAGCAAAGCAGAGTCTTCCATGCTGGTATTTTCATAACCCTGGTATTTCTATAACCTCAGGAGATCGCAAAGTCCTCCTAATTTTTATCAAAGCTGGATTTCAAAGGCGTAGAGCGCCTTTGAAATCCAGCTTTTAGGATTTTGTGGCGCGCGCCACAAAACTCTAAAATGCGATCTACTGAACCTAGGTAAGCGAGGGCGCTGGCGATCGCTTACCACCAATTATAGTAATAATAACCAAAATTGTCTACACTAATTATGTTGAGTCTTCAAAAAAGAATGGGGTTCTTTAATAGGGCTTTTTAAAAGTGTTCTTTGGTAGGACAAGCCTTTTACTGATAACAATTTAAGACCCAAACAGGGCAGATGATTTTCGAGAGCCTCATCAATTGAAATGGGGATGACCTCCCGCTGATCTCCCTCAGCCATTCCGCGATTCAGCAATGCCCACCTAAATTGTGTAGGCTAGAATTTCTCTATCTAGCCGCCCAGAGTTTAGCGGTGGCAAATTCAGCTCAGCCTTTTGATTATTTTGGCTCACTACCCTGCAATGCAACGCCCCATCTACCTTGACTGCCACGCCACCACACCCCTTGCCCCCCAGGTGCTTGCTGCAATGCTGCCCTACTTCACCGAGCATTTTGGCAATCCTGCCAGCACTCATCAGTACGGCTGGGAGACGGAAGCGGCGGTCAAGCGATCGCGACAAATTTTGGCAGAGGCGATTCACGCCGCACCCGAAGAAATTGTGTTCACCAGCGGGGCAACAGAAGCCAACAATCTGGCCATTAAAGGCGTGGCGGAAACCTATTTCTCTAAAGGTCGCCATCTGATTACGCTGCAAACTGAACATAGCGCCATTCTTGATCCCTGCCGCTATCTCCAGACGCTTGGCTTTGAGGTCACGGTTTTACCCGTCCAGCCGGATGGATTGTTGAACCTAGATACTTTAGAGAAAGCAATTCGTCCCGATACCATCCTGGTGTCCGTGATGGCGGCTAATAACGAGATTGGCGTATTGCAGCCGTTATCAGAAATTGGCGCAATTTGCCGTCATCACCAGGTTTTGTTTCACACCGATGCAGCTCAGGCGATCGCCAAAATTCCTTTAGATGTCCAGACTATGCAGATTGATCTAATGTCCCTCACCGCCCATAAGGTCTATGGGCCTAAGGGCATTGGGGCGCTGTACGTTCGCCGCCGCGATCCAAGAGTGCAGCTTGCGCCCCAGCTTCATGGGGGAGGGCATGAGCGGGGAATGCGATCGGGTACGCTCTACACGCCGCAAATTGTTGGGTTTGCTGAAGCGGTGCAGTTGGGTCTGTCAGAGCTAGAAACCGAGGCAAAGCGACAGAGTAAATTGCGCGATCGCCTCTGGGAACAACTGCGATCGCTTCCAGACATCTACCTAAACGGACACCCGACTCAGCGCTTACCCGGAAATCTAAACGTTAGCGTAGAAGGTGTTGATGGACAGGCGCTGGCGCTGGGGTTGCAGCCCTTAGCCGCCGTTTCTTCAGGATCAGCCTGCACTTCAGCTCAGCTTGAACCCTCTCATGTGCTGACTGCCCTAGGACGATCGCCCGCTCTGGCTCATGCCTCACTCCGGTTTGGCATTGGACGGTTCAATACTTTGGAAGAAATCGAGCGAGTGGCAATCGGGACGATCGAAACGATTCAATCTTTGCGGCAGCGAATTTTGTGAAGCTCGTTTTAAAGCCCAAGCGGGGCAGATATTTTTGAGAGCCGCGCGAAGCGCGGCTCTCAAAAATATCTGCCCCATAACACCAGTTTTAATTGGGACTACTTTTGGTTAGCCATGCTCCTCAAGTACCCCTAAGTCAACCTCATTGATGGCGTACTGCCTGTATGACTCAGCTTCCTGAAGACCCGATCGCCTGGATACCCAAACTGACTAAAGATGGTTCGTTTACCTTTTTCTCACAAGAATTTGGTGAAATGTTTCATAGCCGTCAGGGAGCAAAGACAGAGGCGTTTCTCAAGTTTGCGACTGCCACCGATTTGGTGGAGCGATCGCAGCAGTCTTCTCTGCGTCTACTCGACGTTTGCTATGGGCTGGGCTACAACACGGCGGCGGCACTAGAAACTATCTGGGCGGCGAATCCAGACTGCCACATTGAAGTGCATGGGCTAGAGCTAGATGCCACGGTGCCCAATGCGGCGATCGCCTCTCCCTTGATTGAAACTTGGTCGCTCAAGGTGCAGGAAGTGTTGAAGGCGATCGCGCAAACTCACCAGTGCCATACGCCACAGCTCCAGGCAAAGCTATGGATCGGGGATGCCC
Source organism: Drouetiella hepatica Uher 2000/2452 (assembly GCA_019359505.1). Classification (GTDB taxonomy): domain Bacteria; phylum Cyanobacteriota; class Cyanobacteriia; order Elainellales; family Elainellaceae; genus Drouetiella; species Drouetiella hepatica. The sequence goes on from JAHHHD010000020.1 coordinate 39,227, forward strand.
GCCAGACGATTCAGCAGCTTTCTGGGTTCCTGGCTGACGCTGTCTTTTTCGACCCCTTCTCTCCCAGCTGCTGTCCCCAACTTTGGACAGTCGAATTTTTTCAGCAGGTGGCGAAATGCTTGTCACACAAGGGCAAGCTTGCCACCTACTCCCGTGCCGCAGCAGTGCGATCGGCTTTGCTAGAGGCGAGTTTCAAGATTGGCACAATTCCTTTAGGGGAAGCCCATGCAGGCGATCGTCGTTTGCCTCACGAGTGGTCGCAGGGTACAGTTGCCGCTTTTAAGGGCGATCGGCTTTGCCCTTTGTCGCTGATGGAGCAAGAGCATCTTCAGACTCGTGCTTCTGTCCCCTACCGCGATCCCCATCTATCAGATTCAGCCGAGGTGATTTTGGCGCGATATGAGCAAGAGCGGCAGGTATGTCAGAAAGAAGCAACCTCTAGCTGGAGACAGCGTTGGGGCATTAAATAAGGCATCACTTTGAAAGGTGCGCGCTGCACACCTTTCAAAGTTACAGCGCTTTGCGCTTGGTTAAGTGTGGGTTATTTTTGTAGAAGCCTTGCTCCGCAAGGCTTCTACAAAAATAACTGTGGTTTATGCAATCGAAAATTGCTGTAGATCCTAAACCGCGTGTTGGCGATACCAGTCGATCGTGTTTTTCAAACCTTGCTTAAACTCTACTTCGGCAGTAAAGCCAAAGGCTTTGGCGCGTTCGGTATCTAGGCAGCGTCGGGGCTGTCCGTTAGGCTTATCTACCTCCCAAACGATTTCACCTTTGTAGCCCATCAACTCACAGATCAGCATGATCAGATCTTTGATAGAGATTTCGTAACCTGTGCCCAGGTTAACGGGTTCAGTATCGCTGTAGAGCTGAGTGCCCATAACAATGCCGCGCGCAGCATCGGTAGAATAGAGAAACTCGCGCGTAGGGCTACCATCGCCCCAAACTGGAATTTGCTTATCGCCGCGCTCCTGCGCTTCGTGAATCTTGCGAATTAATGCCGGAATTACATGGGAACTGCTAGGGTCAAAGTTATCTTCAGGGCCATAAAGATTGACAGGGAGTAGATAGATGCCGTCGAATCCGTACTGCTGTTTGTAAGCCTGAAGCTGAACGAGTAGAGCCTTCTTAGCCACACCATAGGGCGCATTTGTTTCTTCGGGATAACCGTTCCAGATATCCTCTTCCTTGAAGGGAACGGGCGTGAACTTGGGATAAGCGCAGATGGTACCCACACAGGTAAATTTCTTTACCCCTGCCTGGTAAGCTGCATGAATCAACTGCGCTCCCATCATTAAGTTGTCGTAAAATAGCTCAGCAGGTTTGACCTGGTTTAAGCCAATGCCGCCCACATGAGCCGCTAAGTGAATCACAATATCTTGCTGATCGACAGCACGCTGGCAAGCTTCCATGGTGCAAAGATCATAGTCGTGCGATCGCGGTACCGTAATCTTGTCTGGATCTGCTCCCGCCTTACAAAGCTGATCGACAACCTGCCGACCCAAAAAACCAGCTCCCCCCGTAACCAAGATACGCTGATTACCGAACTCTAAAGGTGTTGACATAGGTTTAGCTATTAAGTGAACTTGCTCAGAAATGAGAAATATCAAGTCATGCATGATTCAGCATGAAGCTTCAGCTGTGCATTTAAGCACACTCAAAATTGCGAAATGTTGGAACCTAGCAACAATTATTTACTCTGGTCACGCTTACCGTAAGTCTATTGTTCAATAGGCTTACAAACTCTAAACAATAATCAGAGTTAGGAATCATTGAAGATGCGATTGAGTATGTAATTAAGCCATTAGGGCTAATATTCTGAAACCGCTTTTTTGAAAGACGCGCTGCGCGTCTTTCAAAAAAAACAACGGCAAAATACAGCCCAGATACTCAATCTATCTTCTTCTACATGCTAAATTGACCCAGGCTCTCACGAACGGTAGCATTATCAAACACAGGCTGCACCGTGTGACCATTTAAAGGGACTAAACCCAACGCCTTCAAGTCGGCTTCTACCATGAGATTAACCAACTGCTCAAAGGTGACGGAAGGTTCCCAACCCAGCTTTTGCTTCGCCTTAGCCGGATCACCAATCAGCAATTCCACCTCTGCCGGACGCAGATAGCGCTCGTCAAACTCTACGTAGTCATGCCAGTCGAGATTGACATAGCCAAAAGCGATATCCAGAAATTCCTTAATGGAGTGCGTTTCGCCCGTTGCCACCACGTAATCATCGGGCTGCTCTTGCTGAAGCATTAGCCACATGGCGCGAACGTAATCCTTGGCATAGCCCCAGTCCCGCTTGGCATCCAGGTTGCCCATGTAGATCTTCTTCTGCTTACCCGCAACGATCCGCGCGATCGCCCGCGTGATTTTGCGGGTGACAAAAGTTTCTCCTCGACGGGGCGATTCGTGATTAAACAAAATGCCGTTGCAGGCAAACAGCTTGTAGGATTCACGATAGTTCACCGTCTGCCAGTGCGCATACACCTTGGCGCAGGCATAAGGGCTACGAGGATAGAAAGGCGTGTTTTCCCGTTGAGGAACCTCCTGAACCAAGCCATACATTTCTGAGGAACCCGCCTGATAGAAACGCACCTCTATTCCGGTTCGTTGCTGATAGTCACGAATGGCTTCCAAGAGCCGTAGGGTTCCCATTCCGACGGTATCTACCGTGTATTCAGGTGAATCAAAGCTGACTCGAACATGGGACTGAGCGCCCAAATTATAGATTTCTACAGGCTGAATTTCCTCAATAATACGACGCAGGGTTGTACCATCGGTGAGATCGCCATAGTGTAAAAACAAACGAGCTGCTTCATCATGGGGATCGTCATAGATGTGATCAATCCGATCGGTATTAAAGGTGGAAGTACGACGAATAATGCCATGAACTTCGTACCCTTTCTCAAGCAATAGCTCGCTCAAGTAGGAGCCATCTTGACCTGTAATTCCGGTAATTAAGGCACGTTTTTTTTCTGTCATGCTGAGTTCCTTAGAAGTTAGAGATTATTGAGAATACAGAAAACTTAGATTTGGGCGTGATTTCTGGACGTGGTCTAGAGGGCGTGGTTTAGACAGATGGTACTGTCTGCCCAATTGATATTTTGCCATCTTGAGCGGTGAACCACGAACTGTCGAACCTTTTTCAGTCGCCGAATTATACAACAGACTTTATCTCTCCATAAAGCTCCGCCTCAGTGATCCTACTCAACACGAATCTGCTGGTCTGATGCAAAAATCATTTCAAGCCCAGCTTTCGAGAAGCTACAAAGCTTCAGAGTCGAGAGGATTAACGAATTCATCTGGGCTTCGAGTCATTTTCGAGTCATTTTCGAGTCATTATTTAAGTATTGACCCGATCGAAATCTCGCATATTGCGTATATTCGGTAGACTGCACGACAAATCAGGGACACCTCTGCAAATTTCTTCACCAACTTAACAGAAAGTTAAGGATAAAGCCTGAGAAGATTTTGCGAGAGATCAGGTGTAAATCATGTGAGGTTCGTGAAGAGTGTCTTTAACCTACTCTTCGATCGCCAGAATTTGCGCCAAAAACGCCCAGCGATCGGTGACTTCCTCAATGACTTTGGCGGTAGGCTTTCCGGCTCCATGTCCGGCTTTGGTCTCAATCCGAATGAGCACAGGAGCCGTTCCTGCATGGGCAGATTGCAGCGCGGCAGCAAACTTGAAGCTATGGGCAGGCACAACGCGATCGTCATGATCCGCAGTAGTGATCAGCGTAGCGGGATAGGTCGTACCGGGTTTAAGGTTGTGCAGGGGCGAATAGGCATAGAGAGCCGGAAACTCCTCCGCGTTTTCCGCAGAGCCATATTCTGCACACCAAGCCCAGCCGATCGTAAATTTATGAAACCGCAGCATGTCCATAACCCCAACTGCTGGCAGGGCTGCCGCAAACAAATCGGGGCGCTGAGTCATGCAGGCTCCCACCAGCAAGCCACCATTGCTGCCTCCAGCGATCGCCAGTTTCTGAGGCGAGGTGTATTGCTGGGCAATCAGCCACTCTGCTGCCGCAATAAAGTCATCAAACACATTCTGCTTATTTAACTTCATACCTGCCTGATGCCACTCTTGACCATATTCGTCGCCGCCGCGCAGATTCGCCATCACATACACACCACCCATCTCCATCCAGACGATATTGCTGGGGGCGAAGGAGGGGGTGAGTGAAACGTTGAAGCCGCCATAGCCATAGAGATAAGTGGGGTTTTTGCCGTCCAGCTTTAGCCCTTTTTTGTGGGTAATAAACATGGGCACCTGCGTTCCATCTTTGCTGGCGTAGAAAACCTGCCGGGTCTCATAGTCATCCGGATCAAAAGATACTTGGGGCTGGCGAAACAGCGTGCTTTCATCGGTCAGCAAGTTGTAGCGATAGATGGTGGTTGGCGCAGTAAAACTGGTGAAACTATAGAAAGTTTCAGTGTCATCCTGCTTACCGCCAAAGCCACCAACCGAGCCGAGTCCCGGTAAGGCAACCTCACGGACAAAAGCGCCATCCAGATTAAAAATCTTGACCTGGGTGTGGGCATCTTTGAGATAGGATGCGACAAATTGGTGGTTGAGTATCCCAATACCTTCTAGCGTTTCTGCGCTCTGAGGAATCAGTTCACGCCAGTCGGATTTTTGGGGAGCGGAGAGATCGATCGCGATAATTCGACGGCGCGGCGCATCTAAATCTGTCTGTACCCAAAAAGTTTCGCCTTCGTTGCCAATGAAGCTATAGCTTGCTTCAAAATTGCTGACTAGCTCAATGACTGGGCTATTGGGATTCGCTAAATCTTTATAAAACAGCAAGTTTTTAGAATCCGTACCTTTCCAGACCGAGATAATCAGAAACCGCCCATCTTCGCTAACAAAGCCGCCAAAGCCCCACTCTTTTTGATCGGGGCGATCGTAGATCAGCACATCTTCTGACTGAGGCGTACCGAGCCGATGATAGTAAAGCTTTTGATAGTAGTTGACGGCTTCTAGCTTCGCAGATTCATCTGGCTCGTCATAGCGAGAGTAGAAAAATCCTAAAGAGTCGTGCGTCCAAGATGCGCCAGAGAATTTCACCCACTTCAGATGATCGGGCAGGTCTTCGCCTGTTTCGATATCCCGTACCTTCCACTCTCGCCAGTCCGAACCCGAAGCCGACAGTCCGTAAGCCATCAGTCTGGCATCTTCGCTAATGGATAATCCGGCAAGCGCGATCGTCCCATCTGCTGAGAGCAGGTTGGGGTCAAGCAAAACTCTTGGCTCGGCATCTAGACTGGGCAGCGTGTAGAGAACGCTCTGATTTTGCAAGCCGTCATTTTTGAAGTAAAAATAGCGATCGCCCCCGTTTTGAGAATTGCCTTGCTTAAATGGCGTACCGAATTTCTCATAGTTCCAGAGCTGGGTGATCCGCTGCTTCAGGCGTTCTCGAATCGGGCTTTGCTCTAGGTAGGCAAACGTCACCTGATTTTGAGCCTCAATCCAGGCTTGAGTTTCGCTAGATTGGGCATCTTCTAGCCAACGGTAAGGGTCAGCAACGGACGTACCGTGGTAGTCGTCCACTTGGTCGAGCAAATGCGCTGCGGGATAGGAAAAGGAGGGGCGATCGGGAGACATGGGCAACCTGTTAAGCAACATCTACCAATGTATACGCAGACGTAGGAGAAGAGGTTGCTCAATAGGCTAATTGGATGTGCGATCGCCATCTCTCCAGTCCCACAGCGCTGTGGGCTTGAGTCTACTTAGATTTCTTGCAGGGTGCTCTTGAGGTGTGGTCAAGAGTGTCACTGAGTGATGGCTTGGTTGTGGAGCAGACGATGTTGTAGAGCAGACGATCGCATTGATATGACAATCAATCAATTGGTTATCTTAAAAAGGAGGAACATTTGATTAGCAAATCTTTGCACGTAGAATTAGAGATTTATCTCGCGTACCTCATATTGGAACATTTGAGAGAACATCGCTATTGTCAAGGTTACCAGAAATGAAATCACCACTATACTCATTTGTGGATACTGCCTAATTCATCTTTCTAGGATGGCTCAAGTTCAGATTATTCAGGTGTGATTGCTGGAGCTACGGTCTGAACTCAGGTAAGGTAAATGAGCGTTTTTAGAATCTGCTCAACCGAATGTAACCATTGATATGCTCGTCAAAAGGTCGATAAAATATTCCCGTCTTGTTCCTAAAATTGCCTTCGGCTGTAGCGATTCCCTCTGGTTCAATACCCACCACAACCCCGATATGGTCTAGATCTACATTCTCAAGCAACCGATCGAACAGCACAATGTCACCCGGTGCTGGTTTGGCACTAACCCCGTTAGCTGCGTGATAAAACTGATTTTCGGGCAAGTTAGCCCAATCGTACCAAACACGCACAACTCCCAAGGTTGAACGGTGAGATTCTGTAGGTTTTACAGGAAATGAAAATCCTGCTTGGAGACAGCAGTAGTAAACAAATGCACAACACCAGTCGAATCCAATAGTTTTGTCAGAATATTTTGCCGTGCGATCGATTTTATTAAAAGCATCTCGAAATGTGCTGAGGTACTTCTCAATTTCCAACCCTGCTTTGTTCTCGTTTCCCCGCCGTTCTAGTTCTCCCTCTCGAAGCGCAACCTTAGCCAGTAAGACTCGCTTCTCTTCATACAGCAATTTCAATTGCATAAACCACAGTTATTTTTGTAGAAGCCGCGCGGAGCGCGGCTTCTACAAAAATAACCCATACTTCGTTAAGCGCAAACCGCTGTAACCTTGCGTCATTAGTGTCCGAGTGGCAGTTCCACGATATTGTTTGGCAAGTCTTTCAATAGAGTTGTTGGGAAACAAAAGCAGCTTTGGGACGAGGTTTTCCAATTTCCCTGGCCAATTTATGCTGCATCCAGATACAAGTTCCACAAACTAGCCGCATTTAGCATTAAGCGATTATCGAAATCAGGCACACGATTACGGTATATATCCGTAACCGAACGATAACGCTTGATGCCCGCATGGGCATGTTCACACTTAACCCGTTGACGACTGAACTCGCGGTTCTCCTGCTTCTGTTGTTCGCTTAATTCCTTCCCCTTGGGTTTCTTGTGCGGCAAATGAACGTTATTAAACTCATTCTGTAATCCTTGAAATCCTAAATCTCCTTCTATGGCGACTTCATCGGGAATGTTGCCAACTAAGTCTTCTTCGTCCAGTTGTCGTTTGTCATGAATTTTGCCCCCTCTCGCCTTCGTCAGGAGGATGACTCGCTTTTTCGCGTACTGCCTGTGATGTGCTTACGGGTATGCCGTTTCTTTTTGCCAGAGTAATGCTCCTTTTGTTTGTCGGAGTCTTTGGGGCGCTGCACTGGACGCTCCGTCCCATCGAAAATCACTTCTTTCACCTCTGGAAAGTGTTCTAGAAATTCCTCCATGCTCCGCACCTTGCGCTCTGGTAGTGCCTGTTTGACTCCTAAAGCCTGCTCAAAAACGGGGAGCAGACCATGAACCCAGTCCCATGCACAGGAACAGTCAAAGCCAAACAACACACTCATTAAGTCGAAGGTAGGATAGCATTTGCAGTACAACAAAATGTAAAACAACTTGTCGCAACGGGTTCGTAAGGTTGCTTTTCGCCCCCTCCAGGTGCCCGTTGACGTTCTACATCGGGTTTCATCTGACTTTGCCGATACACTTCACTAAAACTGGGCAAGAGGTTCTCAAATGCTTTGCGATTGAGTCCTGTCATTGCCCGCAGCAGGCGGTCATCCCGGAGAATGCGTTCTAAGTTCAGCAGGGGTAGAGCATCATTGCAACTGCCGACTATTATCCCTTATTTCCCAACAGGTGTACTGCGTGCTTACGCTCAAAATGATGTTGCCGCTAAGGTTGCTCATAACAAACCAGCTATCTGTTTTATCGGGTTCATCGGTGCTGCCTTTGGTAATTTGGTAGTAGCGCACAGCCCGATGAGTGCCAAAGATGATCTCGCGGATGTAGCGCCGTTGAGTCAGGTGTTCAGCCAGCGGTTGGTCATAAGCTTGCCAACGGTTGGAGCGGACTCGCTGTCCGTTAGGCATGAGCACCCCATGGTTGGAGCGAATCGCCACGATGTACGGTAGTTTGAGTTGGTGGAGAACCTCTATGAAACTGCCGCTTTCGCCATACAAGCTGTCGGCTAACACCCGCTCAATCACAAAGCCCATCGCTTGAATTGCTCGAATCATCTCAACGGCGATCTGAGGTTTCGATTGGTACTCATCTCCTGCTTTCAATCGGGACTTGGGTTTGTAGATCTTGAACATTAAGGGATAGGTGATGCCCTCCACCACAGCATAGGCATTGACGCTGACGACTCCATTGGCGGTTTTACCGAGATTGCCAATGTACTGTTTTGCCACATAGTCGGTCGCTTCCCCCTTCTTCACGTCTCCGGTTTCATCCAGGCACAAACTAATCGCTCGAACCCCAATCTGCACTTGAATCAGGTGCAAGCGAATCGCTCTGAGTTGTTTGACATCCCACATTGCGTCGCGCAAAAAGTGATGGAGACTCTGCCCGTCTTTGAGTCCAGTCAGTTTGGCGATCTCCGGCAGCGTTTTGCGCGGCAGGGGACTGATAATGCCGACATGCAGCCATTTGAAACACTCATACAGGCGCACATCTTCAAACACCGATCGATACAGCAGACAATAATCGTCCATGTAACCAACTGTGGCGATCGACGGGCGTAACGCGATCATTTTCTCAAGGTAAACTCTACTCCCTTCCGTCTACTTTACTTTCCCAAAGGTAACAAAAGAGGAAATATAGGAATCAAATTTGATTTCTGAAAAGTTTCTGGAACCGGATCTCTGTATGGCTCAGGCTTCAGACTCAGCATACCTAGAAGAGATCAAACCGGATTGCTATGGTGTCTTTCTATTTGGATGCACATTTTGCGCTCTAGATTGCAATTCGCGATCTCAACATGCTAGATGACAACCCGCCAAGAGCATCGCCGTCACCCGTTATCTGCATTATCAGTTAATAAGAGCGATCGCACTGCCCTACTGCCAGGGCTAGAGCTTCTGAAAAGGCAGGTATTCATCCACTGGCGGCTATGACTTTTCTGGAGATTGCTTCTGGGGTTGACCTTAGAATGTCAAGATGGAGAGGTTAGAGCGCCACTCATCAGAACTTGACTATGACAACGATTTGGGAGTTAGATTTTTACTCACGCCCTGTATTGGACGACAACCAGAAAAAGCTTTGGGAAGTGCTGATCTGCGAGAGTCCGGCAGACGTAAAAACGCGATCGACCGATCTGTTTCGCTACTCCCAGTTTTTCCGCAACACCGAGGTAAATTCTGTTTCGCTGCGATCGGCATTGAAAACCGCTCTGGAACAGGCTCCTAAGCCACCGGATAAAGTTCGCTTCTTTCGTCGGCAGATGAATAATATGATCACCAAAGCCTGTGAAGATGCAGGCATTCCGGCAGCCTCCAGTCGGCGGACTCTGGCACTGAACCAGTGGATTGAGGAGCGATCGCAAACCTACTACCCCACCTTGCCCAATTATCAGCCAGGAAGCAATATTTCTGTCACGATGCCCGCCATGCCCGCTAAGGCTTTGCCGGATGCCCTGATTGGCGAGAAGTGGACATTTGTCACCTTAGAAGCCAGCGCCTTCGACGAAATGACTGATTGGGAGATCGGCTTTAGCGAATCTTTTCCGCCTGCCATGTTTGGAGTCAGCCCCGACACTCCGATTCCAGGCGTGATTATCTACTCTTCGCGATCGCTGCCCCTAGCCGCCTGGATGTCAGGTCTGGAGCTTGCCTGTGTGCGATACAGCAGCGAATCGCCGACTCAGCTGGTTCTAGAAACAGGCGCAAACGAAGGCTGGATTTTGGCAAATTTGCCTACCTCGCCGCTGCAATCCGAAGCCCAAAGTTTTGAAATGACCAAGCAGAAAGCCAACCGAATTCACTTCGTGGCGGTGCAGTCCGATGCCAACTCGGAAGCTTTTGCCGGATTTTGGATGATGCAGGAATTGAACCTAGCCTAATGTCCCCTGATCCCAGAAGATAATTAGAGGGCATTGCTTAATCTGGGGATAAATTTTGGAAAGAGGCACTTAGCGCCTCTTTCCAAAAAAATTATTCCTGAAATCAGCAACGTCAATTAGAGAACTTGCTGGGCTGTGCCTTCTTCAAAGCTGCATCACAGACATAGCCTTCTCAGCCCCATCGATAGATCTCGTATGAGTTTTGATAGCCCGATCGACCCTTTGCTGACCTCTGTTCTGCCCGATGAAAGATCAGCAGAACAATTGCTAGAACTAGCGCTGCGATCGGGTGCCGAAGCTGCCGAAGTCTTTCAGTCTAGTTCGCTGTCTCGCCCCGTTTTTTTTGAAACCAATCGGCTGAAGCAGTTGGAAAGCTCACAGGCTGAGGGAATTGCGCTGCGGCTGTGGCGAGATGGACGACCCGGATTAGCCGTTGCCTATGGGACAGTAGAGCCGCAGGCGTTGGTAGATCGGGCGATCGCCATTAGTCAGCTCAACGAACCCGAAGCTCTAGAACTCACCCCTGCTGCCAGAACCCACTATCCCGATTTGGGAACGGCGGTCGCAGTCGATCAGCTTGTGGCATGGGGGCGAGAAGCGATCGCGCTGGTTCGTCAAGCCTATCCTGAGGTGCTGTGTAATGCGGAGTGGGAGTGCGATGCAGAAGCGACGCGGCTCATTAATTCCCTAGGGCTAGACTGCGGCTACACCGATACGACCCTAAGCTGCTACCTATCGGCAGAGTGGGTGCGCGGCGACGACTTTCTTTGTATTGCAGATGGGCAGACAAGGCGCACTCACCTCGACCCGATCGCCCTAGCGCAAGAGATTATTCAGCACCTCAACTGGGCACAGAAAAATGTTGCCCCCCCCAAGGGTCGCGTCCCTATTTTGTTTACCTCTAAAGCAGCCGATATGCTGTGGAGTACCGTCCAGGCGGCGCTGAACGGCAAGCAGGTGATTGAGCGAGCTTCGCCCTGGAGCGATCGTCTGGGAGAACCCGTCACCTCACCAATCGTTACCCTGTCACAGCAACCCGATTCAGGTCCTTTTAGCTGTCCCTTTGATGATGAAGGGACCCCGACTCAGCCCATTACCTTCATTAAAGACGGCGTGCTGCAATTGTTTTATACAGACCGGACGATCGGCAGGGCTTTGGGCAGCGGCACTACGGGCAACGGCTTTCGTCCTGGCTTGGGCAGCTACCCGACGCCGGGACTGTTCAATCTCGTCATTCAGCCGGGAGTGAAGCCCTTTTCAGAGATGATTGCGACTCTGGGACGCGGCATCATTATCGACCAGATGCTGGGCGGCGGCGCAGGGATTTCAGGCGATTTCTCGGTGAACGTAGAGCTGGGCTACCGGGTTGAAAAGGGCGCAATTGTGGGACGCGTCAAAGACACAATGGTATCTGGCAACGTCTATCAGGCTCTAAAGCACCTCACCGAGCTGGGCGACGATGCCGACTGGAATGGCTCTTGCTATACTCCTTCGGCGATCGTCGAAGGCTTATCCACGACAGGACGCAGCTAAAGGACACCCAGGTGTGTTTTGAATGTGGTGTTGATTTTTTTGAAAGGGGCGCTTCGTGACCCTTTCAAAAAATCAACAGGCCTAGAGCATTACTGGACACCCAAAGCTACTTTGCCAGCTCGTCCATTTTTTTCGCCAGAGTCACATCTAGAGCAGAAATGCCGTTGGCGTCATGGGTCGTGAGGTCAACGGTGACGCGGTTGTAGACATTGAACCACTCAGGGTGATGATTCATTGACTCGGCAACCAGTGCGGCGCTCGACATAAAGCCAAAAGCCTCTACAAAAGACTTGAACTGAAACTGGCGGTGTAGCTTCTCATTTTGCAGCGTCCAGCCTTCGAGCTGGCTGAGGGCGGCAGTGAGTTCAGAGGCAGAGAGCTTGGTTGGGGCAGCCATAGGAGATATTTGGGAAATTAGGTTGGAGGGCATCGGGTCGGGAGTGCTGAAACTCGGCTGGCTGAGGGTTAATCCCCAAATCACTAGACCTGATGCTAGGGTAACAGCGATCGCCCTAGACAGGCTTTGCTTAAATCGAAACAAAAGTTTTCTCAATAACACTCAGGTAAACCTCTTTCAAATTAAAGTTTTTAGACTGGGTTCGTCGGATACTCCGCTCCTACCGACTTTAGCTAAACCTAACTCGTGGGGTAGCTGCTTAAATAAGGATCGCGGTTAGAGGTCACTGTTAGAGGTCACAGTTAGAGATCACGGTTAGATGGGGAACAGGTTTCCTGAGCAACCCAAGTCCAGGTTTGCCAATTCAGAACATAGCATCCTGACCCCGAAGGCAGCCAACGAGAAAGCGCCACACAGCCGCCGATCGTTCCTAACCCAATTAATAGCAAAACTACAGGGTAAGAACGTTTGTGCGGTTGATTAGGTGGGGAGTCATTTGCCAAGCTTGTCCTCAGTTTGTCAGCCGTCTGTCAACTAGCTTAATCAATAGGCTCAGTCTGTAAACATACGATCGCTTGCCAGTGTTTCTCTGTTCAATGTCTCCACTGTAGCTTGACCAAACAGCGCGCCAAGAGCGATCGTCTGGGCGGCTGGCATTTGCCCATAGGTAAAGACGTAGGGAACATCTGGCGGTAGGCGAGGCACGATCGCCTCCAGCACATAGGGGCTGCCATACAAAACTAAAGCCTGGAGCTGCTCGGTTTCGATCAGGAAATAAAGCCAGTTTTGGGCGATCGGCGTGAGTCCGGCTGTGCCTCGGAAGGGATTGCTGCGAACAAAGAGCTGTACTAAAGTCGGCTGGAAGGTATCCACCTCAGCCGAGAGCAGCATGGTGGGCGTGTAGCGATCGACAATTTGTAGCCCGTACCCTCGCTCCATGGGTAGGGCAATGGCAGGCGATTGGCGAGGCAAGAATGCGCTGTTGAGCGCATCGTCTAGCAAGATTAGGTTGTGTCGCCGTTTAGGGATGGCAGTCTCCTCTAGGCGCGATCGCTCTGGGAAATGCACCCGCGTCGAGTCTTTGAGGATATTGCTGGCTGTGGCGATCGCCTCCGGCTGTGCCAACTGCCCCAGCTGGATCGGCAGAGCTTGCACCTGAGAACCGCCCGATGGAGTGCAGACCTTTTGCTTAGCTTGCCAGATGCGCTCTAGAGAGGCATGAATTCGCTCTGGGGCAATTCTTCCAGTTTCTACGGCGGCACAGATAGCTTGAATCGCGCCCACGAGATCAACAGGCATCATCAGCACATCGGCTCCTGCCTCGATCGCCAAGACGGGAGCTTCATTTGCGCCGTACTGCCGGGTGATTGCGCCCATGACTAGCGCATCGGTGACAATTAAGCCCGTAAATCCCATCCGCTGACGCAGTTCTTCGGCAACAGCTGCCGAGAAAGTAGCAGGGCGATCGTCTAGGCTCGGAACTTGCAGATGAGCGGTCATGATGGCATCCACGCCTTGAGCGATCGCCGCTTCAAAGGGCGGAAACTCAATCTGGGCAAGGCGCGACCGATTGTGAAGAATCAGCGGTAGATCGATATGAGAATCGATCGTCGTATCGCCATGTCCTGGAAAATGTTTAGCAGCAGTCAGCACCAAATGCTGCTGTGCCCCGCGAATAAAAGCCGCAGTTAGCTGACTGACGACCTCTGGCGTTTCACCCCAAGCCCGCAGATTGATCACCGGATTAGCCGGGTTGTTGTTAACATCCACAACTGGAGCCAGTAGCCAGTTAATGCCGAGCGCCACCGCCTCTTGTGCCGTAATTTTGCCAATTTGCTCAGCGTAGGCGATCGCCTGATTCAGGTTAGTTTGAGCGATCGCCCCTAGCGCCAGCGGCGGCGGAAACCAGGTCGCCCCAGCAAAGCGTTGTCCTACGCCTTCTTCAATATCGGCAGCAATCAGGAGAGGCACCTTTGCCCAGCTTTGAAGCTGCTGCGATCGTAGCCCCACCTCGGCAGCGCTACCGCCCAGCAAAATTACGCCCCCTACGCCATGCTGCACCCACTCTTGCAGCATGGCGGCAGGAGGCTCCCAATCTGGATACTGAATTTGGGCGTCAAACAGGTGTCCGGATGCGCGGACTACGATCATTTGAGCGACTTGCTCGGCTAGCGAGAGCGTTTTCCAGTCAGAGTGGGGCGCGTTGGCGAGGATCATGTTGAGCTAGGATCACGTTGGGCTGAGATCGCAAGGGCAAGAGAGTTGAAGCGAATCTATTTCTCTTGGGCACTGACGAAATTGTCATCTTCCAAGTCATCGTCCAGGTCATTCTCTTCCAAGTCATCCTCTAGGTCGTCATTCTCCAAGCCATCCTCTATGTCGTCGTCTAGATCATCTTCTAGATCGTCATCCTCTAGAGCCGCGCTTTCTGATTTGCTAGCCACTTCCCAGCGATCGCCCTCTGACTCAGGAATGTCTTTGCGCTCTCGGCTGAGCTGATTGATGAGCGAAAGAACTTTGGTGCCGCGATCGAAAGAAATATCTTCAATGAAAACTACTTCCGGGGTGCGGCGTAGGCGAATGCGCTGTCCTAACTCGCTTCGCACAAAGCCCGTTGCCGATTTTAGCCCCGCCATTGCCGATGCTTTGGCTTCGGGGGTGCCATAGATACTGACAAAAATCTTAGCATGTTGCAGATCTCCTGCCACCTGAACATCTGTGACGCTGACGATCCCCATGCCCACGCGATCGTCTTTAATGCCGGAAAACAGTAGCTGTCCGACCTCCCGCTTAATTGACTCCGCCACACGCGCAACCCGACGATCCGTAGCCATAGTTTCTCTCCATCATGTGTCTGGCTGAGCCGCTCTTCCTTGAGCCGCGCTGAGCCGTCAAACTGCTTCCAGTCCCAGCATAGCGCGGAGCGTAAAGCTCAGCAGTATGAAACCGGACACCAAGAGCGCTATTGCCGCGATCGCCGTTGTGGGTCGCTTAAACATGGGCAGGAGCGGACTGAAGAACGTCAGCAATATGCCCAAGGTGAAGCTAATGAAGTAACGTGGATAGCGAGAAATGTTCGCGAAAAACTCTTCCATTGCCTCTAGCCTAGATAAACGATTGTGGATTGTCAGATCTTTCCAGTGCCCACGATCTTAGCAAGCTCCTGTTGAGTCTATTCTTTATATTCTCTAAAAGTTGTTTTCTCGATCTCCTTTAGAGCCGGATTGAGATCAAACCATCGCCCGGTTTGTCCTCGATACTCAAATACATAGAGACTCGCCAGCAGATGCTGATATTTTGGCTCATTGCCGATCGTCTTGCGTTGTGCCACTTCGTTGAGCAGCGACCATTGATCGTCTTTGACGGTGAGCGCCAAATCATCCTTATAAGTGCGAATAACGGCTTCTAGACAGTCTGCCGAGAAGGGCGGATCTTGCTGCTGGAGACAGCCAAACAGCAGACCCAACAGATTGCGCATATGACCGCCGCTAAATTGACAGAGGCGATCGAGTAAATCAGGATGGTCAAACAGTTCGGCTAGGCGATCGAGCCGCTGAGAAAAATGGGTTTCGGGAAAGGCACGAGCCAGCACCATCTGCCGCAGGAGCGCCATGCCTTCGAGATTGACTGTACCGTCTTCCTGCAAAACGGGTACCATGGGCAAAACCTTGGGCGCAACGCCTCCCCCCAAACGGTTTTTGAGGGCTTCACCTTCGCTAGAAAACATCAGAGCCAGCGGCACCGTGTAGACCACATGACAGTTGAGTTCGCGGAGCTGCATCCCCCGATCGATAAACAAATATTCTGGCTGCAATCGTCCAGAGCCATTCAGCCGATTCTCGACGCGATCGAGGTTGTCTACAATCACGACCAAGCCCTGTTTCTGCCGTCGTTTGAGTTCGGCGATCGCCTTGTCCAGCAGCTCCTGATTCAGCGATTCTAGAATGCTGCTGGTGCGAGTTTCGAGATATTGGCGCAGCTGGCTGCGAAATTGCGGGCTGCTTTTGGTTTTGGCAATAACCTTGCCAATGCCGATCGAAAATTCCGCTTCAGCCGCCAGCTCGATCGGCGTTTTTAAGATTGCGCCCATTTCGGCAAACAGCCGCTCGAAGTAGCTGGGCTTGAGGCGAATGCCAATCTTTTCAAGACCTTGGCTGACCTGACGGGCGATCGCCAACAGAATATCGGTGACATCTACATCATCGACCTCCAGATCTTGATCTGCCTCAAAGTAAACGACATAGAAATTCTGCTGTTCTAGGTCGGCTTTGAGGCGATACAGCTCAGTGGATTTGCCGCAGCCAATATGTCCAGTGAAAAGCTGACAGGTGGGTTCGTTGGGTGAAAGACGGGCGATCGTTCTTTCCAGAGCCTCAATGATCTTGCCGCCTCTGACGGACGCAAAGTCAATGTAATACGGCTGATCCTCTACGTTGCCTACAACTAATGTCCGGCTAGGATTACAAACTTTGGCAAATCGGGTCAGGTCAAGACTCATGGAAATCTCAGAGCTTTAGATTTTGGACTTTAGATTTGCAATTTAGGCGCTATTGCGGATTGCTTTTATCCTAACTGCCCTTGAATCACTAATTGCCGTGCTTTAGCTCAGAAGTTTGTGAGTAGCTCACAAACTTCTGAGTAAGAAATATATCAGCTTTATGTAGAAATTCAGTAGATTTTCGGGATTTATGGGTGGATTAAGTGGAAATCCTGATCCAGTTTTTTCATGGCTAAGGCAAATTAAGCAAAACACCTATACGAATTCTAAACTCGCTACTTTCAACCTCAAGGAATATCAAGGAATATACAGATGATTTCTAAGGGAAATATCCTGATTGTCGATGACATCCCGGACAATCTTCGTCTCCTCGCTGGAATCCTGTTGCAGCAAGGCTATGATGTACGCACAGTTATTAGCGGACGGATGGCGTTGATAGCTGCCGCAACTCTTCCTCCAGACCTGATCTTGATGGATATTTGTATGCAGGAAATGGATGGATACGAAGTCTGTCGGCATCTGAAGGCGATACCCCAAACACGCGATATTCCCGTTATTTTTCTAAGCGCTTTGGATGGAGAAATTGACAGAGCTATGGCTTTTAGTGCAGGAGGCATTGACTACATTACTAAGCCGTTTCAGATGGCGGAAGTGTTGGCGAGAGTCTCAACCCATCTCAAGCTGAGTCGTTTGCAAAAGCAGGTGCAGTCCCAGCATGAGATTCTCCAGCAGCAAATTCGCGATCGCAAAACAGTCGAAGATGCACTACAGCTTGCCAATCAAAAGCTTCTGCATCTGGTCAACACAGATGAACTGACCCATCTCGCTAACCGCCGTCGATTCGATGACTACATGACCCATGAGTGGAGCCGCATGATCCGCGAACAGCAGCCCATCTCGCTGGTTTTTTGCGATATCGACTGTTTTAAGCAGTACAACGACACCTATGGGCATCAGGCTGGCGATACCTGTTTGCAGAACATTGCAACAGTGCTAAAAGCGACTGCCAAGCGATCGACCGATTTGCCCACTCGGTATGGCGGCGAAGAAATGGTGGTCATTTTACCCAACACTCCAGCAGCAGGAGCTTTGCAAGTTGCCAAAGAGATTCAAATGGGAATTCGTCACCTGCAAATTCAGCATATTGCCTCTCCTGTGAGCCGATATGTAACGTTGAGCTTTGGGGTAGCGACTCTAATGCCCACAATGGAGCTGGCTGCCAAACATTTGATCGCTGCCGCTGATGCCGCCCTCTACCAAGCCAAAGCTGAAGGTCGCAATCGCATCGTCACCGCCGACTATTCCGGCATAGATGCTTTGGAAGTCGCTTTTCAGGCTGTTATGTGAGCCAAGCTGTTACGTGAGCCAAGCTGTTATGTGAGCCAAGCTGTTATGTGAGCCAAACTGCTATACCAACCCGATCGCATCAGATCTCTGTTAGATTGTATTCCCTAAATTTGGATTGCGTTTCCTAAATCTAGACTGTATTTCCTATAGTTATTCAGGCTATGCTTCCATTTCCTTCTGCTGGTGGGCTTTTCAATAAGAAACTCTCGTTGAGATTAGTCTTGATTGTGCCCTTTGTGCTGCAAACAGTGGGAGCCGTTGGGCTGACCGGATATTTGTCATTCCAAAGCGGACAAAAGTCGGTCAATCAGCTGGCAGAGCAGCTGATGACAGAGGTGGGCGATCGCGTTGATCAAACTCTGACAACCTATTTAGCAACGCCGCATTTGGTCAATCAACTCAATCTAGACGCGATCGATCGAGGTGACCTAAAGCTAGATCTAAATCGGTATGACCCTCAGCGCGAGAAGTATCTTTGGCAGCAGATGCGTCAGTTTGGCAACCTTTCCTGGATCTCGCTGGGTGCTGAGGTAGATGGGGCATACTCAGGCGCTCATCGAGAATACGGTAGCCCTGATGTAGAAATTGCGGTGGCAAATCAGTCTACGCAATCTCAAGTTATCTACTACTCCATGAATGATCGGGGAGAGCGAATTACGCCTGTAAAGGTTCAGCCAAAGCCCTACGATTCTCGTCAGCGTCCCTGGTATAAAGCAGCCGCTATGGCAGGCAAAGCGGCTTGGACAGGCATTTATTCTGGCTATACGACGGACACCGTTTTCATCGCTGCAAGTCAGCCCATTTATGGTGCCTCTGGCAAGCTGCTAGGCGTGAGTTCAGCAGATTTATCCCTTCAAAATCTTCAGAACTTTTTGAAGCAAACTTATGTGAGTCAGTCGGGGCACGTGTTTATCATTGAGCGATCGGGAGAGCTAGTAGTCAGCTCTAGCCAAGAATCAGCTTTCGGGGCTGGACAATCTGGGGCAGGGCAGTTCCGTCGTCAGGCGATCGATAGCCAGGTGCCTGCCATTCAGGCGGCGGCTCGCCACATTCATCGGCTTAAACCCGTGAGTGAGGTCAGCAACCGCTCAAACTTTAGATTTCAAGAGGCGGAGCAGCGCTATTTTGCCAAAGTTTTGCCGCTTTCTGCGTCTGGTTTCAATAGCGCCAATCTCAAGATTTCTCATCTCCCCGATTGGCTCATTGTGGTGGTGGTGCCAGAAGCTGATTTCATGGCGCAAGTGAATGAAAATATGTCTCGGACAGTGCTGCTTTGCATAGCGGCACTGCTACTAGCCATTGGGTCGGGCATCTTGACTGCACAGTGGATAACGGCTCCTCTGCTGCGGTTGCAGCAGGCAGTTCAAGAAGTGGCGGCGGGCGAGTTCGATCGCCCGGTCGAGATTCACCGGAGCGGCGAGTTTGGAGAATTAGCGCGATCGTTTAACCAAATGAAAGTTCAGCTCAAGACTTTTTTGACCGCCTTTGAGCAAAGCGAACGAAAAATTGCCCAGCTTTTAGAGAGTTTGCCGATTGGGGTATCTACGCTAGATGCAAACGGCACACTCACTTATATGAATCCAGCAGGACAAGAACTTATCCCTCCGGGGGTTGTTCCGGGTGCTGCCCACAAAGATTTTCCTGAAATCTATCAGCTTTATCGGGCAGGAACCGAAGAGCTTTATCCCCATGAGCAATTGCCTGGAGCACGAGCGCTGAAGGGTGAATTTGTTGCGAATCAGCTCATAGAGGTGCGTCGGCAGGATGAGGTAATTTTGCTGGAGGTGCGATCGGCTCCCATCTTTGACGAGATGGGTCAGGTAATTTCTGCTATCACGGTGTTTCAAGACATCAGCGATCGCCAGCGTGCCGAGGCGGCAATTCAACGCAGCGAAGAACAGTTGCGGCTGACTATGGAGTTTGGTCAGATTGCAAGCTGGAATTGGCACATTGCTACAGGCGACAACACTTGGAACGACAAGACCTATACGGTCTTGGACTATAGGCTTGGAAGTATTGAACCCACTTATAAGCACTGGCGCGATCGCGTTCATCCAGAAGATCTGGGGAGGGTCGAACAGGCTATTTTTGCCGCTCTAAAAAGCCGAACAGACTACCGCGCAGAGTACCGCATTCTCTGGCCGGACGGCAGTCTGCACTGGTTATTGGGTCAAGGACGCGGCATTTATGATCAGACAGGCAAAGCTGTACGAATGGCAGGAGTTTTAATCGACATCACCGATCGCAAGACAGCCGAGGCAGCTTTGCAAGACAGTGAAGCCCGCTTCCGAAGGCTAGCCGAAAACGTGCCAGGAGTCATCTATCGTTACATCATGCACCCTGATGGCACCGACCAATTTACCTACATCAGCCCTCGCTGCTCCGAAATCTTTGAGGTAGAAGCCGATGCCGTACGGCAAAGCTCTAACACGCTATGGAGGCTGATTCATACTGAGGATGCGATCAACCTCAAAACTCTGGCACCGATCGCCATCCGCGCCCTTCAGCCTTGGTCAATTGATTACCGCATCACAACTCCTTCTGGGAAAGTAAAATGGCTTCAAAACTTTGCTGCGCCCGATGTGCAGCCCGATGGCAACGTGTATTGGGATGGAGTAGTCATTGATATTAGCGATCGCAAGCAGATCGAACAGCTTTTGTCAGATTACAACCGCACCCTAGAGGTACAGGTACAAGAACGCACTGAAGCGCTACAGCGCAGTGAGGCGACCTATCGCGCCATTCTGGAAGACCAGACCGAATTTATCGTCAAGCTAGATGCCGATGGGATGATTACCTACGCCAACGAGGTTTACTGCCGCCGATTTGGATTAAACCGCCAAGCTTTGCTCGGTCATCACTATGTTCCGGTTGTGTCTCAATTAGATCGCGACTATGTGACTGAGTGTTTTATGGCTCTTCGCCCAGAGAACCCGGTAGTGACGGTCGAAAATCGCGGCGTGACTTGCCAGGGCGAGCGCTGGGCGCAGTGGATCAATCGCGGCTTTTTTGATCAGCATGGCAATCTCATCGCCATTCAATCGGTTGGGCGAGACATTCATGAGCGCAAGCAGGCTGAAGCAGAGCTGCGGCAAGCCAAAGAAGCTGCCGAAGCCGCAAACAAAGCCAAGAGCATTTTCCTTGCCAACATGAGCCATGAGCTGCGTACGCCGCTAAACGCCATTATTGGCTTCTCCCAGCTAATGACGCGCGATCGCCTCACGCCTCAGCAGCACAAGCAGCTCCAAACCATTAACCGCAACGGCGAATATCTGTTGCAGTTGATCAACGATGTCTTGTCGATCGCCAAAATTGAGGCGGGTCGCACCTCGCTCCAAGAAAATTCCTTTGACCTGTACGCGCTGCTAAAGGATATCGAAGAAATGTTTAGTCTGCGGGCACAGGTCAAAGGTATTCAGCTTTCGTGCCATCGCCATAGCGGCGTGCCGCAATTTATTCAGACGGACGATCGCAAACTGCGCCAGATTCTCACCAACTTACTCGCCAACGCCATCAAATTTACAGAGCGAGGCTTCATTAGGCTTCAGGTGAGCCGATTGCAGGAGGAAGACTCTAATCAAGAAGTACTGCTGTTTACCGTCGAAGATACGGGTTCCGGGATTGCACCTGAAGAAATTGACGGCTTGTTTGATGCTTTTGTCCAAGCTCAGGCAGGTCTCAGCTCCAAGCAAGGCACCGGGCTAGGGCTAACCCTATGTCGGCGCTTTCTCAACTTGATGGGGGGCAAGATTTTTGTCAATAGCTGTTTGGGTAAAGGCTCAGCCTTCCAATTCACGCTGCCTTTTGTCCCCTCTGCTCCCGTCGCAAACCTAGGTCTTTCTTCTGACCAAGTGAAGCTAGCTCCCAATCAGCCCACCTATCGGATCTTGGTGGTTGATGATACTGAGGCAAATGCTCAGCTGATGGTGAGTTGGCTCATGGCAGCCGGATTTGAGGTACAAACTGCCCACAATGGCAAAATGGCGATCGCCCTTTGGGAAACCTACGCGCCGCATTTGATCTGGATGGATATGCGAATGCCTGTGATGGATGGCTTGGAGGCAACTCGCCAGATTCGCGCTAGAGAGGCTGAATTTCTCCCCCAACTCTGCCCCACGCCCACCAAGATCATTGCCATTACTGCCACAGTGTTTGAGGAAGAACAGCAGCAAATTATGGCGGTTGGCTGCGATGACTTTGTGGGTAAGCCTTGCTCAGAAGCCGTTTTTTTGGAGACGATCCGCCATCATCTGGATGTTCAATATCTCTACGAAGCCTCAGAAGCTTATGTTCCCCTCAAAAACATGACATCAGATGTGTCAGCCTATCTAGATGCCTTCCAACAGCTGCACGCTCTGCAAGCCATGCCGCCTGAGTGGCTCAGTCAGCTAAACTTAGCTGCCCGTAGCGCTGACGAAAAAGCGATCGCTCAACTCCTAAAAGACCTTTCAGAAGAGCATTATGGACTCAGAAAGGCGATCGCTCAGCTGGTCAGCGAGTTTCAGCTAGAACACCTGATCAAGCTCACACAATCCCCTCAAAGTCGCTAGCCAGTAAGGGCTTAGCATTGCTAAGCCCTTACTAAGCCCCTACCCCAAGCATTACATCTTGCTAAATCCATGTTCTTTAGGACATTTAGGGTCGGGCACCTCGCGCTCCACCCTAAATGTCCCCGTCCTATTTAGACGAATTTGTGGGCACATCGAACCTCAGAAGGGGCTTGGCAAGCCTGTACTGGGATCTGTCGTGGTTCCAACTCAAATTGGTATTAGGACGAGTTATTTTTTGAGAGCCGCGCGGAGCGCGGCTCTCAAAAAATAACTCATTGGATCTAAGCGCGTAGCGCTGTATAAACTGGCTTTTAAGACGGTATAAAATTCCAAATTGCCTCGCCTCATGCTTCACCTCTCCCAAGGCTTACTCAACCTCCTGACGCTCTGCCCCCGCAAGTTTCAATACACCTATTTGGATCAGCTCAATGTGCCGATCGCCCCGGAGCAGCAGGAGCGCATTAACTGGGGAAATCGCTTTCATTTACTTATGCAGCAGCGAGAGCTAGGGCTGAAGCTTGATCCAGAAGGCTTGCCTGAAGATCGGCAGATTCATCACTCAGTCGAGACTTTTATTCAGTCAGTGCCAGAGCTATTTTCGCCTAGCGCATTCTCCAGCCGTCAGAGCGAACATGGGCGATCGCTCCATTTCCAAGGCTATCTGTTTACCGTCATCTACGATCTGCTGATTCTCGATCGGCATGAGGCGCAAATCCTGGACTGGAAAACCTACCCTCGCCCTCAAAAACCCGACTGGCTGCTGCAAAATTGGCAAACTCGTCTCTATCCCTTTGTCCTGGCAGAAACGAGCGAATACAAGCCCGACCAAATTTCCATGACCTACTGGTTTGTACAGCCTTCACCAGACGGACTGAAACCGCAGTGCTTTAAATTTTCCTACAGCGAAGCCCAACATCAGCAAACTTACCAGGACTTGACAACGCTGCTCGATCGCTTCACCCATAGCCTCCAGCGCTATCAGGAAACCCGCCAGCCTTTTCCACAAACGCAGTCCCTCAAACCCTGTGAGGTCTGCGCCTTTGCCCTACGCTGCCAGCGAGGTCAGCTTCAGCCGCCCCAAGACGAAGCGCCACTTGTTACCCTAGAGGAAATTCCAGAAGTTGCGCTCTAGCGCTTGCTTTTGTATTTCTTTTGCATTTCTTTTTGCATCCCTCTCGTTCGCAACTATGGCACACCTCAACCAACGCCATCCCGAAAATATTCAGGGCGACTTTTACGTCGATCGCACCTGCATTGATTGCGATACCTGCCGCTGGATGGCTCCCGAAGTCTTTCGTGACATTGGCGACCAGTCGGCAGTCTATCATCAGCCGACTGAGGCAACCGATCGCCTCCATGCCATTCAGGCGCTGTTGTCCTGTCCCACCGCATCGATTGGCACCGTCGAGAAGCCTACGGATATTAAACTCGCCCAAGCCAGCTTTCCGATCGCGATCGCCGAAAATGTCTACCACTGCGGCTACCATGCCGAGGCTTCCTTTGGTGCCGCCAGCTACTTGATTCTGCGGGAAGAAGGCAATATTCTCGTAGACTCTCCCCGATTTGCGCCGCCCTTAGTCAAGCGGCTAGAGGAGCTAGGCGGCATTCGCTATCTCTATCTCACCCATCGGGACGATGTTGCCGACCACCAGAAGTTTCAGGAGCATTTTGGCTGCGATCGCATCCTCCATACCGACGATATCGGCAGTGGCACCCGCAATGTCGAAATTCAGCTGAGGGGTGCCGATCCGGTACAGCTCGCCCCCGACCTGCTGATCATTCCGGTGCCTGGGCACACCCAAGGGCATACCGTTCTGCTCTACCGAGACACCTTTCTGTTCACGGGCGACCATCTTGCCTGGTCAGACGAACTCCAGCATCTTCATGCCTTCCGGAATGCCTGCTGGTACTCCTGGAAAGAATTAGGAAAATCGATGCACAAGCTAGCAAGCTACTCATTTGAGTGGGTTTTGCCGGGGCACGGTCGCCGTTATCATGCCGATCGCGGTATCATGCAGCAGCAAATGCAGCAGTGCTTGACCTGGATGGAAACATAAATCCTAAAATATGGCAGATATCAGCGGAACATGGCTCGGAACCTATTGGCAAGACGAAGCGCAAACTCGCTTTGAAGCTACGTTTGTGCAAGGTGGAAATGCGCTGAGCGGCGTAATCTTAGATGACGGTCATCTGGGAGAAGCAAATGTAGGCGGCGAGATCATTGGACGCAGCATCCAATTTACCAAACGCTATGTGGTCGGCTCCCAGCTCGCCATTCGCTACAGCGGAACGCTGTCTGAAGACGAGAATTTTATCCACGGCGATTGGAGTATTAGTTCCAATCGCCGGGGCAGCTTGCAGGGTAAATGGGAGGCTCATCGGAGCGACAACGATCTGATGGCAGACTTAAAAAACCGCCTGTCTCAGCAAATTCCTGTAGGCATGAAGTAGGGGCTTAGCTTGGGGTAGGGCTTGCGGTAGGGCTTAGCATTGCTAAGCCCCTACATCAGATCGGTTGTACAGGTTATTTAATCCACAACCCTAAGAGGATATCTGAAAAGTATCAAATGTTCTGCATTCGCCCCCCAACCCCCCAATTCTGGGGGACTTTCGAACCAGTTCTTATTCAAAGTCCCCCAGAATTGGGGGATCTAGGGGGCGGTTCGGGTAGCAAATTACACTTCTCAGACATCCTCTAAGAACAAACGCCGATCTATAGCCATAATCATCGGGCTTAGGACATCTTTGAGGGCGCGCGGAGCGCGCCCTCAAAGATGTCTCCGTCCTAACTGCTGTGAATACAGCTATATCTAAAGGCTGTTATTTTCCTGAACGGTTTCGAGCTAATTTCTGAGAATCTGTCTACAGTCGTAATAGGACAGTTTGAACTAGCTAGGCTCAGCATCAGGAGAAGGCGCAATGACTCAGGGCACACCTAAAGCGACACAAAAGACGGACGATCGCGCCCAAGATCTGATTCAGCAGGATGAAAATTCGCCGCCGATCGGGGGTGGACTGCCGATTATTCAATACTGGGCAGAACATACGCTATCGCCCGAAGGTCCTAAGCTTTGGAAAACGCTGCTACACAAGAGCGCTTGCCTCTCCTGTGCCTGGGGCACGAGCGGTCAAAAGGGAGGCTTTACGAATGAGGAAGGCGAAAAGCTCCAGCGCTGCATGAAAAGCGTAGAAGCCATTACCGCCGAAATCATGCCGCCCGTTGCCGAAGATTTTTTTGCCCGCTACAGCATCACCGAGCTTCAGCAGCTTAGCTCCCTGGAAGCCGATCGCCTCGGACGATTAAGCTATCCCGTCATCCTCCGCGCCGGGAGCAGTCATTACGAGCGGATTGCTTGGGAAGAAATTTATCAGATCACCGAGGCGGCGTTTCGTCAGCCCCGTGAGCGGGTGGCTTCTTATAGCTCTGGGCGATCGTCCAACGAAGCAGCATACTTGCTTCAGCTCATGCTGCGCACCCTCGGCTCCAACAACTTGGCAGACTGCTCGGATTTGTGCCACTCACCCTCGACCGTGGGGTTAAAGGAAGTCTTTGGTACCAGCACCTCCATGGTCAGTCTAGAAAACCTGAAGCATTCGGACTGCGTCGTGCTGATTGGCGCAAATTCGCCTTCCAATCATCCCCGGTTTATGAACGAGTTAATTAAGCTGCGCGATCGCGGCGGCAAAGTCATCATCGTTAATCCGGTGGTAGAAGTAGGGCTAGTCAAGTTTGGCTCTCCGGCATTCCCGATTAAATCCTTGATTCCCGGTTCAGACATTGCCTCGCTGTACCTGCAACTCATTCCGGGTAGCGACGTGGCGCTGTTTGTCGGCATCCAGAAGGCGCTTTTAGAAAGCGGCTTGGCGAAGCTAGAGTTTCTGCGATCGCACGCCGAAGACTGGGAAGCTGTGATTGCCCAAGCGCAAAACACCTCCTGGGACATAATCACGGCAACCTGCGGTGTTTCCCAAGAAGAGATTGAGGCGGCAGCGCGGATGATTGGCGCGGCAAAAGGGACGGTATTTGCTTGGGCAATGGGTGCGACGCAGCATGACAACGCTGTGGACAACATCTACAGCATTGCCAACACGGCGCTCATCTCCGGCAACGTCGGCAAAGTGGGCGCAGGTACCATGCCGATTCGCGGACATTCCAACGTGCAGGGCTTTGGCTCGATGGGTGTGACGACAAAACTGAAGCAAGAAATTAAGCAGGCGTTGGAAAAACTGCTGGGGCGATCGCTCGATCTGCCCGCAGGTTACGACACCCGCGCCCTGATTGAAGCGGCTGACCAGCATCAGGTCGATTCGCTCCTGTGCTTGGGCGGCAACCTCTATGGAGCAAACCCTGACTCAACTCAGGCAAAACGCGCCTTGGGCAACATTGAAACGATCGTCTACCTGGCAACCAAGCCCAACTTGGGGCATTTTCACGGACTGGCAAAGCAGCACACCATCATTGTTCCAGTGTTCAACCGCTTCGAGAATCCCCACAAGACGACCACCGAATCGGGCAACAACTTTGTCCGGCTGAATGACGAAGGCGAAACCCATCTCAAGTCGGCGGATTTGATTTCAGAAGTTGAGTTTCTGACCGAATTAGCCCATCGGCTACATGGCGACGCTCCGATCGACTGGCGCAAGCTGCAAGACACGCAGTACGTCCGCCAACTCATCGCCCAAACGATTCCCGGCTACGAAAAAATTGGGGCGATCGACCAAACCCTAGAGGAATTCACCATCTCTGGGCGCATCTTCACTGAGCCGACCTTTGCCACGCCTTCCGGCAAAGCCAAGATGTTTGCTACGCCATTGCCCACCCTGACGCTGCCGCAGATCAGTGACTTTGGCATCCCCGACTCAACCCAGGGCATCGTCATTGCGCTGATGACCGGACGCAGCTACTCGCAGCACAACACGGTCGTCTATAAAATCGGCGACCAGTACCGTGGGATGCCCCACCGCAACTGTATTCTGATGAATGCTGGAGACGCAAGACGGGTGGGATTTGCAGAACACGATCGCGTCACGGTGCAAGCCAATGCAGGCAAGCTAGAAAACGTAGAGATTATCTTCGGCATGGTGCGCGAAGGCTCAGCGCTGATGTTTTACCCAGAGGTCAACGTGATCTTTAAGGCAAGGATTGAGGAGCGATCAGGTACTCCCGCTTTTAAGCGCGTCCCGGCTGTGGTGTATGCGCTGTAGAGCAGTCTAGTGGTTGTACGTTTACAATCCAGATGGAACGATGGGGTGGGCGAGAAGTCTCAATAGCGTTACTTTAGGGGAGTATTAACTTCTTGGGATGATTATCAGAGAATGAAAATCCTGCTAGTGGAGGACAATTCTCAGATTACAAGAGCGATCGCCGAGGCATTAACCGATCAGCACTATGTGGTAGAGGTGGCTAAGGATGGTGAACTGGGTTTGGCATTTGCCGAGACAGGTGCCTTCGACCTGATCGTTTTAGACTTGATGCTGCCAAAGCTAGATGGGATTAGTCTTTGCAGGAGGCTACGTCAAAGCGGCAGCAAAACTCCCATTCTCATGCTGACCTCACGAGATACCAGCATAGATAAGGTACTGGGGCTTGACGTTGGGGCAGATGATTATGTGATTAAGCCTTTCGACCTACCAGAGCTATTGGCAAGGATTCGAGCGCTGTTGCGACGAGGCAACGCTACGTTTTCGCCAATTTTGGAATGGGAGCAATTGACGCTCAACCCCAATGAATGTCAGGTGATGTATGGCGATCGCCCCTTAACGTTGACTCATAAAGAATATGCTTTACTGGAATTGTTCCTGCGAAATGGGAGTCGCGTTCTGAGTCGTGGCGCAATTTTAGAGCGGGTCTGGATCTCTGAAGACATCCCTGGAGAAGAAACCATCAAAGTTCATGTGCGAAGCATACGACAAAAGCTTAAGGTCGTTGGTGCGCCTCCAAATTTAATCGAAACTATTTATGGTCTGGGATATCGACTCAACCCTAATCTCTAACGGGCGATTTAGTCGGCTACGAAATCGCCTATTGCTGTCTTACCTGCTGGTTATTGCAACGATTTTAGGGACATTTTCTGCTGCCGTTTATATTTTAGTTGCTCACGATCGCAACCAGCAGCTTGATGAGCATCTGCGCCAAGTCGCTGAATCGTCGGCAGGCACACTAGAGATTATTGAACATGAGTACGGAGAACTCACAACCGAAGAAAAATACAAAGGCTATGTCCCTACTCAGGCAGACGGTACCCCTCTGCCAATTACGCTGGCCGAATTGATGAGCAAATACGAGGGGTCTTCAAGTCTGAAAGCGCCCTCTGAACCTCTGCCGCTCACGCAGCAAGGCATTGAATGGTATGACAAGCAGCGCCGACTCATGGTGCGTGAGGGCGGACTTTTCTTGCAAACGGTGCTGCCGACGAATATCCCTGCGAAAGGGGTACTTGTACAGCGAGGCAACATTCGCAGTTTCGTGCAACCCGCCTACAGCGCTTCCACCCCAGATACGCGCCAAATCTTAGGCTATGTTCGCGCTACTGAATCGACTGTCACCCTAGACACTGAATTGCGTCGATTGCAGTGGGGTTTAATTGTAGGCGTTGTCACGGTTGCAGGACTGGCTGCACTGGGCGGAGTTTGGCTGGCTCAAGAATCGCTGAAGCCAATTGTGCAAAGCTTTGACCAACTCAAACAATTTACAGCCGATGCCTCCCATGAGCTACGGAATCCACTGACGGCCATTCGAGCCTCGATCGCCGTAATGCAAGATCACCCAGAGCGAGTTCATGCGGCTGATGCAGAGAAACTAGACTCGATCGCCATCGCCTCAGCCCAGATGAGCCAGCTAGTTGATGATTTGTTGCTGCTGGCACGGATGGATCGACAGGCTCCCGATCGACAAGCGTGGCGACGCATTGTGCTGGATGAGATATTAGAAGATTTAGTTGATCTATATAGCGATCGGGCTGATCAAGCTCAGATTACTCTAAAGTCTCAGCTAATATCCAATGTCGAGGTTAATGGGGATGCCTCTCAACTCCAGCGACTATTCACTAATCTTCTGACCAATGCGCTGCAATATACTCCACCTGGCGGAACGGTGATCGTGACCTTGCAGCGCATGGGTTCCTATGCCCTGATCAATGTTGAAGATACGGGAATTGGTATTGCTCCCGCTCAATTACCACATATCTTCGATCGCTTTTGGCGCGCTGATCAAGCCCGGAGTCAATATGAGGACGGTTCTGGACTAGGTTTGGCGATCGCTAAAACCATCTCTCAACACCACAGGGGTGATATCACTGTGCGTAGCAAGTTAGGCATAGGAAGCTGCTTTCAGGTGAAGATACCGTTATCCATCGCGCTAATTTCACAACTTTGATTGAGTTTCCGACTTCTTTACTTTCTCCAGCTTTACTAGATAGTAGTTCCACACACCACAAGGAAAACTATCATGTCTAAGGCAGTCTCTCTATTCCTCAACCTTGAATCAGCAACCTCGTTGGGGACATTCAGACATTCCTCTTCTCGGTATGACGATAACGAATTGGATGAATCAGATCACGATAACTTAGGTGAATCGGGTGAATCGGGTGAGATGGAAGAGTTGGGTGAATCAGGTGAATCAGGTGAATTAGGCGAGATGGGAGAGTCAGGTGAACTGAGAAATTCTTTAAATCAGACTAAAAATAGCAGCGACGATCTTTTGAAGCCCAACAAGGTGGTTAAGTTCAAGGGCAATGATGGTTCCTCAAATAAGATTAAAGGCAGCAGCGACGATCTTTTAGAGGGCGGTGCTGGCAACAACAAGCTTGATGGAAAGAAGGGGAACGATCGCCTAGTTGGCGGTGCTGGCAATGACTACCTTGAAGGAGGGAAGGGCAATGACACACTGCTGGGTGGTGCTGGAAACGATCTGCTGAAGGGCGGCGAAGGTCAAGATATTTTGACAGGTGGTGCTGGCAGTGATGTGTTTGAAATCAAGTACAAATCCAACAGACCTGGGTACAATTTTGCCGATGTCATCACCGATTTTCAAGATGGCGTGGACAAGCTGAAGTTGGATGACTTGAGATTTTCAGACATTCAGGTTGTGCAAGGAAGCGGTAGATCTGCAAACAATACGCTCATTCAACTTGCGAGTACAGGTGAGACGCTGGCGACGCTACAGAGGGTCAATGCGTCACTGATCAATACCTCTGACTTTACTTTCTCATAGTCAACTTTTGAGATTGAGATTTGGCAAAAGCTATGACCCTGCCGAGTCTAATCTAAAGACTGTAGTTCATACAGCATTTGAGTGTGCGGTTTACAAAACCTGCGCTCTAAGATCGATCGGTTTGAAACTAATGTTTAATGGAGAAATCTGTGATGAATTCTAAAACTGTTGCACTCTTTCTTAGTCTTGGTTTAGTCACAACACTGACTGCCTGTGGAGGAGCGAATTCAGGCGGTGGCGAAGAAGGTGGGGCTACATTGCCCAGTCCGTCTCCCAGCTCGCAAGGAGGCGAGGGTGGTGCATTAAGTGTCCTGCCTCCACAAAGCTCTGGGCTGAAAACGGCACAGGCTGAAACCGTTCAGAACTCTACCTTTCCACTCTTGGCATCGGGCAGTGAACAAGGCGAATCAGGCGAGTCAGGCGAATCGAGTGAATCCAATGAGCATGATGAGCGTGATGAATCAGACGAGTCGGATAAATCGGGTGAGCATGATGAATCAGATGAGTCGGGTGAATCGGGTGAGTCGGGCGAACAGGAAACTCATTCCCTTTCGTAACGTCTGAATAAGACATCACAAAACTCATGTGAGGCGATCGCGATCTTGAATCAATTTACCTAATGTGAATGTGTTTGAGTGCCATGATTTTATGCATTGATAACGTTCTCACTCCTGAAGATCTAAAACACATTCATCTCATCCTTAAAGATGCTGAATTTGTGGATGGAAAACTGACAGCCGGAACCTATGCTAAGGCGGTTAAAGCAAATCATCAGCTCAAAGGAGATACAGATGTCGCTAAGGAAATAAGGGCGATCGTGCATCAGGCACTCAAACAAAATTCTCTTTTCCAGGCATCTGTTCGCCCCAAGTCAATTCGTCCCATACTTCTTAGCCGTTATGAGCCTGGAATGGCGTATGGTCTTCATACCGATAATGCGTTGATGGGAGATGAGACACTCACCCGCTCTGATGTCTCTCTGACCCTATTTTTGAGCGATCTGGAAACGTATCGCGGCGGGGAGCTTGTCATTGATACCAGCTTGGGTGAACAGTCCTTTAAGCTAGCGGCTGGATCAATGATTGTTTATCCTTCCACGTTCCTACATCAGGTTGCTGAAGTCACTGAAGGCGTAAGACTAGCGGCTGTCACTTGGGTGCAGAGCGTCATTCGGGATGCTCACAACCGTGAGATCTTGTTTGATCTCGATACCGTGCGACGGATGGCATTTGAGAAACGCGGAAAAACCCTGGAATTCGATTTACTATGCAAAACCCATGCCAATTTGCTACGAAAATGGGCAGAGGTTTAGCGCCAAAACAACCTAAAACAACCCAAAGGAAATTTCAACAATGAATCTGCGAAAATTTCACCGTAAGGCAGCTCCTATCCTGTTTATTCCCTTGCTGCTCACTGCTTTAACGGGCGTTGCTTACCGAATCGGTAGAAGCTGGTTTGGTCTATCAGATGAATTTGGTGAGTTCATGATGATGCTCCATGAAGGAAGATTTTTAGGTAAGCCGATCGTTCCTGCTTATGTTCTACTTGTGGGTTTAGGATTGTTGGGGATAATGGTTAGCGGCATTTCCTTGATGAAGCGACGCAAAGATCCTATCCAACAAAATGCAGTGAAACTGAATGGACGAAAACTTCACCAAATTATGGCTCCTATTGCATTCCTACCCTTTGGAATTAGCGCTCTCACGGGGGTAGCCTATCGACTTGGCAAAGCCTGGTTTGGTTTATCTGCCGATCAAGCCGCTATCCTGTTAAAAATTCATCAAGGATCATACTTAGGCTCAGCTCTCAGACCTATCTATGTTCTTTTAGTGGGGCTTAGCTTGGTGATCATGTTGGCGACAGGTATTCAGATGTCGGGTGTTTTCCGCAAGCGCCGCGTACGAGCGAGTTAATCAAGTGATCTGCCCACTGCTGCCGACGCGGCTGATAGAGCGGCACCAACTTCCCAGTCACTGGATCGTATGCCTCCGTATGGGTGTATTTCCGGCTGTTGCATCCCTGGCACGAAAGCGCCAAATTCTCTACCGCGTCAGTTCCGCCCCGTGAGCGGGGTGTAATATGCTCGATCGAAAAAGGGTCAGGGCAGTATTGGGCTTGACTTCGAAACAGGGTTTGAAGAACGCGATCGCCCTTCCATCGGAACTTATGGGCGGAATTTGCGGGTTGAAACAGCACCGATCGCCCTTGGAACCCGACCGTTCTCGTTTCAATCGGCAGGATTACGGTTCAGAACTGCAATGGTGTAAGAAAAACTTAGAGCATTGCTGTTCTGAACTCAAATTTTCTTATTTGAAACAGGAACGATCGCGCTTAGAAGGACAAGCTTCAGGTTTGAAACCGCAACTATCTCACTTTAAGCTCGATTGTTCTTGTTTAGAGTGAGAACGTTCTCGCTTTAGACTTAATCGTTCTCGTTTCAAGTGCGATCGTTCTTACTTCAAGCCCGATCGCTCCTGCTTCAACCCAAATCAGACCCTAAAAATCAGCGCTTAGCGGCGTGCGCGGGAAGGGAATCACGTCTCGGACATTGCCCATGCCCGTCATAAACTGAACCAGCCGCTCGAAGCCCAAGCCAAACCCCGCATGAGGCACGGTGCCAAACCGCCGCAAGTCCAGATACCACCAAAGCTCCTCTTCCGGGATGCCCATGCTTTGAATCCGGCGCTGCAAAAAGTCTAGCCGCTCCTCCCGCTGAGAACCGCCCACAATTTCGCCAATCTTGGGCGCCAGAATGTCCATGGCTCTCACTGTTTTGCCATCCTCATTCATCCGCATATAGAAAGCCTTGATCTGCGCCGGATAGTCCGTGACGATCGTTGGCTTTTTGAAGTAATCTTCCGCCAGGTAGCGCTCGTGTTCTGACTGAAGATCCAGCCCCCAGGACACTGGATACTCAAATGTTTTGTCGGCTTTTTCCAGGAGGGCGATCGCCTCAGTGTAGGTAATTCGAGCAAACTCGCTGTTGATGATGTTGTCTGCGGTTGCCAGCACCGAGTCGTCAATTCGCTGGTTAAAGAACTCCATGTCTTCGGGGCAAGTTTCCAGGACGTGCTTGAAAATGTGCTTGAGCAGGGCTTCGGCAAGCTCCATGTTGCCGAGCAAATCGCAGAAAGCCATCTCTGGCTCAATCATCCAGAACTCCGCCAGATGGCGCGAGGTGTTGGAATTCTCGGCGCGGAAGGTAGGTCCAAAGGTGTAGACATTGGTGAATGCCATCGCCATAATTTCCGCCTCTAGCTGACCGCTGACGGTGAGGTAGGCGCGTTTGCCAAAAAAGTCCTGACTGAAATCAATCTCTTTGCCCTCCGTCAGCGGCGGCTTTTTCAGATCTAGCGTTGTCACAGTGAATAGCTCCCCCGCGCCTTCGGCATCGCTGGCGGTAATCAGCGGCGTGTGCATCCACAAAAAGCCGCGCTCCTGAAAGAAGCTGTGGACTGCCGCTGCACAGGCATTCCGCACCCGAAAGACGGCTCCCATGGTGTTGGTGCGGGCGCGCAGATGGGCGATCGATCTCAGAAACTCAAACGAGTGCCGCTTTTTCTGCAACGGATAGGTTTCGGCATCGGCTTCGCCGTAGACTGTCACAGAGGCAGCCTGTAGCTCAATCCGCTGTCCTTTGCCCTGAGAGGCTACCAGCACGCCTGAAATTTCCGCAGAGGCTCCCGTATTCAGCTTTTTCACCAGATTGGCATAGTCGGGCAACGCCTGATTTACCACCACCTGAAGCCCTGCCATAGAAGAGCCATCGTTCATTTCCACAAATGAAAATTCTTTGAGTTCGCGCTTGGTGCGCACCCAGCCCTGAATTGTGACGGTTTCATTGGGCTGTCCAGTTCTGAGCAAGTCTAAAATGCGGCGAAGGGTCATGAATCAAACTTGAGGGTATGAAGGGTGAGATTTTGACAGGATGTTATACCAATTTGAATTGGAACCACGACAGATCCCGGTATGGTCTTGGCAGTGCCAAGACCCTTCTGAGGTTCGATGTGCCCACAAATTCGTTTAAATCGGTATTGGTACACCGATCGCCTATTGTAGATCGGTGTACTAACATCCTGCCTCAAGCCCCAACATTCTGCAAAAAGACGGCTTGCAAACCCTATCTGCGCCGAGGGTGCTGAATATCGCTAAAACCCCGTAATTCTCGACCGCGAGAAGACCCTGTGTAGACATCAGCTCTCCGGACTTCATCCGAGAACTTCATGCCCAGCCGAACCTCCAGGCTAGTGACAGACACCTGAAAGTTATTAAATTCACCCACGGGCTTGCGCTCAAAAGGAATCTCATCCACAAATTTCTCCTGGCTGACGACATAGGCGCTGGAATACAGCTTGCCGCCTCTATCAACCACTAGGACAACCTTCCAGAAGAACTGCGGTACCTGAATACCCCGATGAAACACATCTGTTTCTTGAAAGATAGGCCCGGTGAAGACGCTAGCCAACAGATCGTCCTGGTCGGTGTTGGTGAGGATGAAATTTTCTAGCCCTTGCCACAATTCCTGTGACTGATTGAACTGAAAATACTGAGGAGAACAGTTTGTGAAATGAAAAGTATCGCTATTGGCGAGTGTGGCTTCGCTCAGTTCTCCCCAAATTGGATCTTGTCGGCGCACCAGATGACCGCGATCGAAAAAGTTCCCCCCTGGCTCGTTGCCATAAAATCGGTTGCCTAGCTGCAAATTCTCAGGGATACGGGGGTCAAAAAACCACTCATCATTCTTCCGCTCCAGCCCCACCCACCGCTTGCCGTCAATGTTAACTGCCGTGTAAAAAGCCAAGCGTCGAGTTTCACACATGGCGATCGAGAAATGCATGTAGCGGAGGAGATTATCCTGCGTTCCTTCAACTGGCACCACACGACCAAAGGCGAGCGCTGCTGGCATTAATTCGGGCAAAGAGATCTTGACTCCCAGAAAATTGGGATCATATCCCTGGCGATCTTGGTAGTAGCTGATGGGACGAATGCTGCCATCAGCAGGTTCGCTAGGCTTGCGGCGCTTCTTTTTCTCAAGGCTCTCACTGACTTCAGAAGTGATGATAGGAGTGCTGATAGCGGGGGGAATAGTTGAAGCGACGACGCTCTCGCGGGGCGTTGTCCCCGGAAACACATGAATGCCTTTCGCATCTTCGAGGAAGGCTTGCACCAGTGGAGAAGCCGAACCCTCCTGCTGCATCTGCACTTGACCAACCCGCGCCAGAATTCTGCTCGTGCGGATTCCCTCATTGGCAATCCACTTGATTTTGCTTTCGCTCAGACCTTCTGCATCCTGCTGGGATACCCACTCACCGTTGGTGAGCTGAATTTCTTCCACGCCATTGTTCATGCGGCTCTCCACCACGCTCTTGTGATGAATGGCGACCACCTGCCAATTGTCGTTTAAGGCTGGAGAGCCAGACGATCCAGGCGCGGTATCGCTGGCGTACCACAAAAAGTTATCTCTGAGAGTATCTTGACTATCTCCAATTTTGAGAACCTTATTTTCTCGAATCGCAATTTGTTTAGGCTGCCCGTCAGGATGCTGAATAACCGTAACAAATTCTTCAGGTTCAACCTTGTGCAGCGTTGGGTCAAGTCGTAGGAAGGCATAGTCTGTTAATTGAGCTGTTCCATCATCAGAATTTTCAGCCACGGCAACCAGCGTGAAATCAAGCTCGGCATCTGTAATGAATGCTTCTTGAGGCATGAGTTGAAATGCCTTTCCTTCCCGGATTCTGCCGTTGATATCCATCTCATAGCCAAACTGCGCAGAGACTCTTGTTGCCGCATCAGCAGAGGCAATCACATGATGATTGGTAATCATCAGCCGGGGTGAAACAAGAAAGCCAGTTCCCCAGCTGCCGTTAGAACCATATAAATCTCCTGCCCAAATGCGGCAAACGGCACTGGCAGCGATCGTCCCTTTTTGCAGGAAGTTAATCGGCAGCAGGTCATTTCGCCCCATGATTCGTTCGAGATCGAAGAAAGATACGCCAGAACCGCTGGCGGCAATGTTTTCGACTCGTCTGGCTAAAATGGCGGTGGGATCTGCTCTGCGATCGTGCGACTCTGTGAGGGAGGGAGAATTTTCTAGGGCTTCCGAGACTGTAGATGCTTGCGAGCCTCGTAGAGATTTGAGATTGTCGAGAAAGTCTTCACCGTAGGTCACTGTCTTAAAAGGCATATAAGACTCCATACTGAATGGTCAACAGGAATGGTCAACAGGAATGGTCAACAATATCTAAGCAGCAGTGTCTAAGCAGCAGTGTCTAAGCAGCAGTGTCTGAGCAGCAGTTTCACCCTGTGGGGACAGTCCGCGCTGCCTCAGCTTCGTAACCGCTAGAAATATTCCTTCAACAGCGCCTATTGTTGATCAGCGTTTGCCCACATCTGAATGGTATCCAAGGCAGTCTCACAATCGGTGTGACGAACCACACAACCGTTACCCGATCGACCCCGTTATGATGCTTCGGTAGTGTTTCAAAAACATCAACAGCACCTCTAGAGCATCACCTAATGCTTCCCTGGGTAGTAGCTCTAGCGATCGGGATTGAGCTGCCGAACCAAGTGAGCTAACTCTGGCAGAATTAGCTTTTCCATTGCAAGGCGGACTGCATTTGAAGATCCAGGTACGGAGAAAATCAGCTTGCCCTGAAAGACTCCGGCGATCGCCCGTGATGCAATTGCCCGTGAGCCAATCTCTGCATAGCTGAGCCAGCGAAACAGCTCACCAAATCCAGGCAGCGTCTTGTCCAACAACTGCTCGATCGCGTCGTAGGTGGTGTCTCTGGGGGCAATGCCTGTGCCGCCATTGAGAATAATTGCGTCTAAGCCCGACTGCTGACCCAGCAAACGCAGGTGGGTCTGAATCTGTACTGGCTCATCTTTGATTAGCAAATAGTCTGCGATCGCGTGTCCAGCCCCTTGCAATAGCTCCCGAATTAGCTGACCGCTGCGATCGGTTTCGGGCGATCGGGTGTCGCTAACAGTGATCACCGCGCAGTGAATGGCGATCGGCTGTGTGTCGGGGTGGGGGGAGTAAGTCATACAGCAATTTTCAATTGCATAAACCACAGTTATTTTTGTAGAAGCCCCGCTGGGCGGGGCTTCTACAAAAATAACCCATACTTAACCCAGCGCAAAGCGCTGTAGGGGATGAGGTGAGCGTTGAGGCGTTAAAGCACGCTACGCTCACGCCTTTGAGATTTATTCTGCTTTGTTAAAGCCCATATCGTTCTTTGCGGCATAGCGTTCCATGAAGCGCATAAACCGATCCCACTCTTCGGGGTTCTTCATCACATAAAAAGCCTCTAGCCCAGCAGGTCTACCGTTGATGAATTTGGCGTTAACCTCTTTTGTGGAGATTTCGCCTTCTTCATCAATCATGTACATACCTGTGATGTCGTCGTTGCGATCGTCTCCCAAGGCTCTGGGCTTCTCAAAATAGAAAATAGCCTGTCCGTTGCTGCCGTCTTTGGCGCGGGTGAGGCGAATATCGGGGACAACGTCTTCGGTGACACCTCTGGAAAACTGAATCTCAGCCATGATTCTTCTCTGCTTTTTCTTAAATGATCATTTACGTCAGCTTAAACCTATCTTCCCATCTTTTTGAATCACCCGGAACTTAAATCACCTGGAACTTACAGCGCTTTGTGCTGGGTTAAGTGGGGGTTATTTTTTTAGAAGCCTCGCTCCGAGAGGCTTCTAAAAAAATAGCTGTGGTTTATGCAATTGAAAACTGCTGTAAATCACTTTGGAAGAAGGGCAAATTGGACATAGTGCAGGATGCCCTCGGCGATCGCCCTTGCCATACAGCGGCGGTATTCGGCATCGTTCAGGTTAATCGCATCTTCTGTGCCCGTCATAAAGCCTACCGTGATAGAGATTGTGGGGATTGCGATCGGCAAAGACTTCTCCTCAGTCTGTACGCCGTGGCTGCGGGTGTCGATATGACGCAGGATAGTTTTGTGGATAAGCTGGGCAAGACGGGCGCTCTCCAGCGAATTAGCCGGATGGGAGACAGCAATGCCGTTAATATCCTCAGCCTTTACAGCACCTATCGCAGTCTCGATCGCAGCAGGATCAGCGATCGCCATTTGGAGACTGACCGACAGATCAGCAGCATCCGATCGCCCCAGAAATGCTTCAATCCCCTGGAACTGAAGCAGGCTAAGGGTTTCCTGAGCGATCGCCAAAACAATCTCGGCGGCTGGCGAACTTGACTGTAGACTCGATCGCAGGCTCGATTGCAACTCAGCAGGCGGCACATGCGCTTGCAAAACGACCACAGGTGCTTTTGTCTCTTCTGGGATCTGCTCAGCAGAAAGCGACGGTTTGACATCCGGGATGGAGACAATTTGCGGAGAAACGATCGCCTCAAATTTTCCCTGCATCACTCCCGCCTGATAGATCATAGCGATCGCTTCAGCTTGAGTGATGGGTGCGAGAGGATTAAGGCGATCGATCTGCGGCAGCACCACCAGACGATTTTGGGTGGCGGCGGCAACAGCAGCGATTCTCTGGCTGGGAATTTGGGCGCGATCGCGGTACGGCAGCACGCTGGGATTTCCGGGAGGCAGGTCTAAGACTTTGGCGAGAAGAACGATCGCCTCTAGCCGAGTCATGGCTTCAGGGCGCAGAACTGGGTTTAGGCAAGCCTCTGGAAGTGAGTTAGAGTCAATCTGTAAGTCTAGAGCCGTGCAAATCAGATCTTCATAGGCGGCGCTTGAAACCTTTGCACTGGGCTGAAAGCCGTCTTCTGTCAGATCAGGAATGATAGGCGCGATCGCTTGAATAAATGGTTTTGCCCAGTTGGGATGGGCTTTGGGTGGAGTAGGGAGCGATCGTCTACCTGGACGTGTAAGTTTCTGAAGGGCAGGAAACGCCACAGCACCCGTTACCCTAGCCGGGTTGAGCCAGTTGCCGACAGAGATCAGGGCGATCGCCGTTTGGTTTTGCAAATCACAATTCCCGTTTTGCCTGAACCGATTCTCTGCCCCGTCTTCGGCATTGCCCAGATCAGGCTGAGCTGAGCCAAACACCACTAAGCCTTCGCGGATGTTGTATTCGATCGCATTCCGGCGCAACACGGGAGAGGAAGTCCCCGATAGCCGCAAACCCGACCGATTTTCAGCAAACTGGCTATCCACTATCAAGGGTGCAGCGCGATCGCTCACCACCATGCCAAACCCGTTGTCTACCACCACGCAACGTCGGACTTCCCCTTTGGCGCTCCGCACAAAGGCAAGCCCCGCCAGATTTCCCTGAAACAGACAGTTGGCGATCGCAGGTTTGGCGGTGCCCGTCACAAAAATTCCTTCTCGTCCGCATTGGCGCAGGGTACAGCTGGCGATCGTTGGCTCAGACCTGATCTGATTTGGCTCAATCTGATTCGGCTCAATCTGATTTGACTCAATCTGATCTGGCTCAATCTGCTCTAGCTCAGGCTGCGACTCGGCAGATTCAATCCAAATGCCCGTTCCTTTAGCAGACGAATTGGTAATCGTGACTCCTCGTAATTGCGCATCGCCTTCCATCAGCAGCGTCACAGACTGTTGAGCAAACGTAGGGCTGTTGAACTTGCCGCCGCCGACTAGGGTGATGTCTCTACCCCGATTTGCCGGGTCGCCGATTATGCTTACACCCGCCGCGATCGTCAGGGGAAACACTTCGCCTCCCTCGATGCTGTAAGTGCCAGGGCTGAGGCGAATCGTGCTAACGGTTTGCCGCAACGCTGCCGTCAGGGTTTTGAGTGGCTCAGTGAGTTTTCCAGTGGCGCGATCGTCTCCTTTAACTGGATCAACATAAACGACCTCAACTTGCTCCTCAACCATGCCTGAGTTCCTAGCCCTTCCGGATGAAGCATACCTCAGTTCGACATCCCTGGCGATTTCGGCGTTCCAGGTTCTATGGATAATTTTTTTGAAAGGGGCGCGCCCTTTCAAAAAAATTATGCCCAGATTCAGCAATGCCGAGATTTCTCCCCTAGCTAATTCTGGGCAATGGAGGGATCGATCGCGCTCTTCAGGAGTGGCGCAATTGACGTGGGCTGCAACAGCATTTGGTGGAGATGGTATCTGTAATCGGATTTGAGATACTTCTGGCGCAGAGCGTCCCAGTTGGACAAAGCCAGCGCCTGTTTCTTTTGAATCACAGCCTGAAGTTCAGGCAGCTGCTCAAGAGGAGCCAACCCCTGAGAGAGCAAGTCCAGCAAAACCTGCGTGTCTTGAAAAGTGCCCAAATTCTCCTGTAATCCTTTAATTTCTTTGATCCATTTCTGGAAATCCTTGCCATAAAACGACGTGAAAAACTCTGCCTCATAGCGGACATGTTTGCAGAGCTTGCGCAAGTCGTGCAAAACGAGAGCATTTTCGCTGTCGGTCTGCTGATTTAAAACAAGCTGAGCTGAAATCAGCCAGCCGGGATGTAGCAATAGCTCAGACAGCAGAGGAGTCAACAAATCCGGCAGCAGCGAAAGAATCGAGAGTTCAGCAATCGCTCCGTAGCTGGGCTGCGCCATCCAATCGGTGTAGCCTTGCCTCAAGGCGCTATAGCGATCGCTCCGTAGCGCTGACTTCATTTTTTTAAAGACTTTAGGGCGACGCTTTTGGAGATCGGCGATCGCTTTTTCAAGCAATGCCTGCTCTGAGGGGCTAATTTGGGGCAGATAATCTTGTTTAAGAATAGCGATTTGCACATCTAAGTCACGAACTTCGCCTAAGACTCTCGCCAGATCTCGCAACCGTGTCTCCCTAGCAGCTTTGGGCAAGTTAGCTACAGACCTAAATACCTGTAATGCCGTGCGCAGCCGCCGGGTACCGACCCGCATATGATGCAGATGCTCTGGCTGATGGTCTGCCAAGACAGACTCTTCTTCTTGAATCACAGCGCTATAGTGTTCGCCGATTACCTGGTGGGCATAATCACCCAGCGTTAGTTTTTTTTGACCGTTTTCAGGGGTAGCTGCTTCTGATTTTTGACCCTTCTTCATAGCAATTAACCAAGCTCATTGTGGTAATTTAGGCTGTCCATTTTAACCTAAAATTAACCAAATCTAAAACTTCGCTTAGCTTATCCCTCGCAAATGCCTCCTTTCGTAGTCACTCCTGCATTATTAGGGTCAGGATCATCGGGAGGGGAAATTTGTAGCCATACTAAAAACCGGGCGGCGAACCACCCGGTCAGTATTTTTATTCCGCAGAATTTGACTGGAAGAGAATTTAACTAGAAGTCAGGCAAGCCTAAACCTTTACAGCCGCCTTTGCAACCACAGCCGCCAATTCTCCCTTAACGTACTTCGCAGCATAGTCTTCTAGGCTCACCTGCTTGATCTTGCTGGCGTTGCCTGCGGTGCCGAACTGCTGATAGCGATCGGAACAAACTTTCTGCATGTACTTGATAGAAGGCTTCAGGAAAGAGCGAGGATCAAATTCCTTCGCATCTTTTGCTAGCGCTTCCCGCACGGCTGCCGTAATTGCCAAACGGCAGTCGGTGTCAATGTTGATCTTACGAACGCCGCTCTTGATGCCCTTTTGAATCTCTTCAACAGGTACGCCGTAGGTTTCAGGGATTGCGCCGCCATACTGGTTGATCATTGCCAGCAAATCTTCGGGTACTGAAGAGGAGCCATGCATGACCAAGTGGGTGTTGGGCAAGCGGCTGTGAATTTCTTCAATCCGGCTAATTGCCAAGATTTCGCCTGTAGGCTTGCGAGTAAACTTGTAGGCTCCGTGGCTGGTACCAATGGCAACTGCCAAAGCATCCACCTGGGTTTGCTCCACAAACTGTACCGCTTCATCTGGGTCGGTCAGAAGCTGATCGTGAGACAGAACGCCCTCTGCGCCATGTCCATCTTCGGCTTCACCCATACCCGTCTCTAGGGAGCCAAGGCAACCCAGCTCACCCTCAACGCTCACGCCGATCGCATGAGCCACCTTTACCACTTCGCGGGTGGTGTTGACGTTGTACTCAAAGCTAGCGGGAGTTTTGGCATCTGCTTCTAGAGAGCCATCCATCATGACGCTGGTGAAGCCATTCTTCATCGCAGAGTAGCAGGTTGCAGGCTCATTGCCATGATCCTGGTGCATGACGATGGGGATGTGGGGGTAGGTTTCGATCGCTGCCAGAATCAGGTGACGTAGGAAGTTTTCACCTGCATATTTACGAGCGCCTCTGGAAGCCTGCAAAATTACAGGGCTGTCGGTTTCATTCGCAGCCTGCATGATGGACTGGATTTGCTCCATGTTGTTGACGTTGAATGCGGGGATGCCATAGCCATTTTCGGCTGCATGATCCAGCAACAATCTC
Source organism: Drouetiella hepatica Uher 2000/2452 (assembly GCA_019359505.1). GTDB lineage: Bacteria > Cyanobacteriota > Cyanobacteriia > Elainellales > Elainellaceae > Drouetiella > Drouetiella hepatica. The sequence continues at coordinate 82,088 of JAHHHD010000020.1, forward strand.
AGTGGCACGATCGCCATGGGGGTCTCTCCTTAATGGGTGTGATCAGCTAACTTCGGCTTGAAAAACGAGAATTCTTAGGACAATCTTAAGATACTTTCGACCACGAAGCGAAACGTATCTGAGATTTCAAAGGGATTCAGCTCAGGCTCATCAGATTTGGCTAAATTTTTCGCAATGTCCAATACTAAGTATAAATGCTTAGGAATTTTTTGTACAGCAGCTATCCGCATTTTGGCGTTGCTGAGCCTGGAATGATTTTTTTTGTTGGGGAGAGGTGTGGAGCGACTCTCCCCAACAAAAAAAATCATCCCCTAGTGGGCGATCTAGTGAGTGATGCCCTAATTTTCTATAGGTATGGCATTACGTAATTGAGTTAGGACGAGTTATTTTTTGAGAGCCGCGCGGAGCGCGGCTCTCAAAAAATAACTCATTGGATCTAAGCGCGTAGCGCTATATAAGAGATAGGGAAATCTTGAATTAATTTAAATTTCGGTTGCGTGAGATACAAAAAGTAGCTTTAAATAAAATCTTCCTGCCGATGAATTTATAAATTCTACGCAAGTATTAAGATCGCAATCTAACTTCAGTTTTCACTGAACTTCGACAAATAAACGTCTCTGACAAACAAACGTTTCTAATCTATAAACACCAGGATTGATTTTATGATGTCATCTAGTGAACGTCCCGTAGTGCAGGAGCAAGGACAGCAAGCTCAACAGGGACAGCTGGTAATTATTGGCGGCGGGGAAGATAAGGAAAACAACTGTACGGTACTACGGGAATTTGTGCGTCGCGCTGGGGGAACACAGGCTCGAATTGCGGTGCTGACCGCCGCAACCAGTATGCCCAGAGAGGTAGGAGATACTTACATTGGCGTATTTAAGCGGTTGGGCGTTGAAGATGTGCGGGTGATTGACACTGAACGCCGGGAGGATTCCGAAAGATCGGACGCTTTGGAAGCTGCTGAGCAAGCCACAGGGCTGTTTTTCTCTGGAGGTGATCAGGCCCGGATCATCAACTTTATCAAAGGCACAAAATTAGACGAGATCATTCACAAACGCTACAGCGAAGGCGCGGTTGTAGGGGGCACCAGCGCTGGAGCTGCCATGATGCCTGACGTGATGATCGTCGAGGGCGAGTCAGAAACCAATCCACGGGCAAATGTGGTAGAAATGGGGCCAGGTATGGGCTTTCTTCCTGGTATTGTGGTCGATCAGCATTTTGCTCAGCGCGGTCGTTTGGGTCGGCTAATTTCGGCACTAATGCTTCAGCCTGCCGTTTTGGGTATCGGCATCGATGAGGATACGGCTGTCGTTATCAGTGGCGATGAGTTTGAAGTGATTGGTCACGGTGCAGTGACGGTTGTGGATGAATCCAACTCCACCCACAACAATGCAGAAGGCATTCTTAAAGATGAAGCTTTAGCCGTTTGTGGTGTAAAGCTTCATATCTTGCCTCACGGCTATCGGTTTAATTTGAAGACCAAACAGCCGATCGTCAAATAGTAAAGTGACTTCACTGTCTAACTGCTCATGCCGATAGAGGAAGAGTTAAAGCTTGTGGGATGGGTTAGGCGATCGCTCAATCCATCCCCCGGCATAGCCATCACTCTTTCAAACCCTCACCTCCCAGATCCTCTACGCCCTGCCCCAGCTCTAGCAAAAACTTCAGCGCTTCGGCAATATAGCTGGCACAGGTAAAGGGAGAAGTTTCATAGAACGATCGCCATGCCAATCCCTTATGCTGGTCGTAGCGATCGGCATGGTCGGGGTGCTGGTCTAACCAGGCAAGCCTCACGGCGTGACCGATCAGGACATCCAAAACGATCGGGTTTTCGATCCGCAGGTTGGGGTTTTGCTCGGCGATCGCTCCCAGTTCCATCAATGCCTCGACGTTGACCTGGCGGTATTCTGGAGCCTGAATTTTGTTAAGCAAATGCTCAATCCGCAGGGCAAAGTTTTTCTCTCCAGGGGTCATTTCGGCGAGGAGGAGAGCGCTGTCGAGTCGGTTGCGGCGATCGAGCTTGTCACCAATTACCAGACCTTTGCATTGTTCCATCACCTGCCAGACCTTGGGGTAAAAGCCTTTGGGTACCCGGTTGACGGCTCCATCTCGCTGGCGCTGCTGCCACCAGTTCGTCTCAGCCTCGGCGGCTTCGGTGACAGCAACCACCCACTCGATCTTTTGCTGTTGACTCTGCAAGGACTCTTGCTGAAACAGAGTCTGGTTGACATCTTCATACTCTGCTAACACCTGCCGCAGTCGGGTGCGAATCTCAAAAGGGCTGAGCCGCATCAGGTGTTCATAGGCTTCGTCCTGCGTCACCTGCAATTCTTGCGCTAGGTTGCTGGTGATTAGCAAAATTAAGTAGCCGACGCGCAGAGTCAGCATCCCGTCGAATAAGGTTGGCTCCGTTTTGATCAGCACGCTCAGATACAAGATGATTTCCTGCGTCAGCGGATGTTCGCGCACGTCATTCCCGCTAAACTTTTGGATTTTCTCCATAATGTCGGCAGGCTGTAGCGGACTGCTGATTAGCGCTGCCTCGCTGTATGCCTTACCAACCGCAATCTGTTTGCCCCTAATCAAAATGGTGGCGATCGCATCTGCCAGACCAATATCCACTTTATTCAGCAAGCCTGCCGACTGCCGAATCACCGTCCAGAGCTGAAACTGCCTTGCCTTGTTGTAGACTTCGTTCAGCAGATCTGAGAGGACAACGGGCTTGCCAGGACTGCCCAGTCCGGTGTCGAAACCAGAACCCTGCAACTGGCTGAGGGTTTTTAGTAAACCAATCTGCTCATAGAGGTTGCAAGACTGTTGTAAACGGCTGAGCAAATCCGGCACTTCGGCTTCGTACTCCAGCAAAAATTCTTGCGTACTGTTGAGCGGAAAGGTGGCTTCGAGGGTGGTGGTCAGGTATTGCGGGGTGGATTCTGCTCCCTGCATGGAGGATTCCACAAACTGGAACTCATGCACAAAATCAATGCGCTCTGTTCCGGCCGTCAGCAGGAGCTGATTGAGATGCCCCAGCTTTACGGCGACTCCGTTACAGATCCCATCTTTCAGCTCCTTCAAGATCTGGAGGAAAGGGGATTGATCGATCGCTCCTCCCCGCTCAAACATCTCATGGGTGAGCAGCAGCGTCATGATCGGTCGCCCCAAATGGTACCAATGGCGCTGAATGTAGACGAGTTCGCCGCGGATTTGATCTACCAGAAAGTGGTAGTCCAGGGTGAGATAGAATTGCTGCTGATCTAAAAAAGAGGGCAAAAACACCAGGGTTTCACCTCGGATACGGAAAACCCGCGAGGTTGTGAGGCTGCGAAGGCGACGAATGGGGCGACCCGTCAGCCCCAACTTATCGTTGCGTCCGATTTGGTGGTAGATCAGCGAAAGCTCATTGGAGTTGCGGACTTGAATCGGAGCAACCTGCGCTGGAGTTTGGGTGTCGATGCCGTAAGTTGCCAGCTCGGATTGCAGAGATTCGTCTTCGGCGAGTAGGGCAATTTGCACCAGCGGCAACTGCCGACCGCCCAGACGGAGATGCCGACCCAGCGGATCGATATCTCCTACAGCAATCAGGCGATCGCGGATCAGCTGTCCCAAAATATACAGGCTTTGCGCCCAGACTAAGGGAACGTTATCGTTGGGCAAACGAGGCTGGCTGTAAGGATTAGCGCGTTCGGCTTCGATGCTTTCGGCGGGCACATAGTAAACTTCGGGCAGCAGTTTGAAGCCGTCTTTCTCCACCAGCAAGGGCTGAAGGCGCTGATAATATTCGTCTGCCTGGGGGCGATCGCCTTGAAATAAAGCATCCAGCATCAGATACGTAAAAAACAGCGGCCACTCGCACTCAATATGCTCAAACTGCTTCAGTTCCCAAGGTTCATAGTGCAAGCGCTGAATATCTTCGATGACCGCCTGATGCCCGTCTCGCAAAAACCGCTTGCAGCCGTATTTTCCTTGCAGCTTGGTGACAATCTTGGTGCGGGTGCGCTCTACTAGCGCCGAGTCTTCGACGGCAAATGCCGGGAAGCCAATGACGCTCAGCAGAGCCGCGTCTACCTCTTTGGAGCTAGATTCTCTCGGCAGCAAAGATTGTAGCGTCGTGCGGGTACGGGCAATTTCATCCAGCAGCACATGAATCACCGATGCCTGACTGCCCCGCACGCCAAACAAATCTAGCCCGTTCATCGCCTCTAGTGCCGCCTTTGCCATGCCGACAGAGCTAGCGTTTAGTTCTGGGTTGCCGTGGTTGAGTTTATTGCCCCGCTCCCAGATACCATAGTCGGGGGTACGGTAGGCGCGACCGATGTAGTAGACCAGGTTTTGAACAAAATTAACCTCGTCGATCGTAAAAATAATTTGCAGCCCTGAAGCCGTCATCTGCGCCAGCATCAGCAGATAGATTGAGGTGGCATCGAGCTGGAGGTGTCCCCACTGGTTGTCACCCACGACGGTATCGGCGGTGTCGGTGGCGTATTTGGCATGCAGGGCATCAAGCGGATGTTGGGTTGCTTTAAACCGCTCGACCTTACTTGCCTGCCGCATCATGGCAAACAGCAGCCCTCGCATCAGCTTGACGACACTTTGCTCTAGCTCGTAGGTGCGCCCTTGGTCGGCATCGAGCTTGCGATAGGCGATCGCCAGTCCCCAAACTGCCAAAATGCTGTAGACGTTATCCCGCACCCAGGCATCGGTGTAGTTGCCGTGGGCGTTGATGGCGGTGCTAGCGGGCATCAGTCCCGTGAGGGGATTTTGCCGAGACAGGATGACTGCCTGAACTTCCTGGTAGTAGTCATCAAGCTGGTTGGGCAACGGCATAGAAGATGGGATAAAAGACTCTATCCCTAGTTAAGTATTCTCAGATTAACTATTCTCATAGCCTCAAGTCACGGAGTCTGTAGCTTTTCTTGCGAATTGCTCATGTTCTGCACAATCGAGGTTGCAGATTCTACATTGCTGGGCGATCGTCAACAAAAAGCCCTAATCTATGCCAAAGCCGGAATTGCGGATTACTGGATTTTGAATGTGAATGCTAAACAGGTCTATGTCTTTCGGGAACCGACTCCAGAGGGCTATCAACAGGAATACGATCGTCCCTGCAAACACGCTGCTTGCTCCAGTTGCGTTTCCCAACATCACCATTCCACTCAATCAACTTTTTCTGCAAAATGCTTTATAACCAAGCGATCGCCCCTCGAAGTTCCGAGCGTTGAGGTCGGCATTTCAAGTTCTGAAGTCAAAGTTCCGAGTTCTGAGGCTGGAGGATGGCGATCGCCCCTCAAGTTCCGAGCGTTGAGGTCGGCATTTCAAGTTCTGAAGTCAAAGTTCCGAGTTCTGAGGTCGGAGGATGACGATCGCATCTCGAAGTTCCGAGCATTGAGGTTGGCATTCCAAGTTCCAAAATCAATGTTTCAAGTTCTGAGGTTGGAGGATGGCGATCGCATCTCAAATTTCCGAGCATTGAGGTCGGCATTTCGAGTTTTGAGGTCAATGTTTCGTGTTCTGAGGTCGGAGAATGGCGATTGCAGGTGTTTCCGTTAGGTCTGTGAAGGAAGACTATAATCGATTGCAGGAAGCCCCATTCAAACCTTGCTGGAGAAGTTGGTGTCAGAGGAAATCATCAAGATCTTTTACTCTTATTCGCGCAAAGACTTGGATATGCGGAATACGTTGGAAGATCATCTGGCAGCGCTCAGAAAAGCAAACAAGATTCAGACTTGGCACGATCTTGAGCTAGAAGCTGGGACAGAGTGGGAGCCAGCTATTCTGAATAAGCTTGACACGGCAGATATCATCTTGCTACTGGTAAGTCACAACTTTATTGCCTCCGAATACTGCTTTGGCACTGAATTAAAGCGGGCGATTGCACGGCATGACGAGGGAACAGCGCGTGTGATTCCCATCATTCTGCGTCCTTGCGACTGGAACCAACCTTATGTGCCTTTCAGTAAATTGAATGTCTTGCCAACCCATGCTGAACCGATCACAAGCTGGGCAGATCAGGATGCCGCTTTTACGATCGTAGCTCAACGAATTCGGGAAACGGTGCAAAGCTTAACCAAAGCATTGGAAGAAAGAGAAGTTCAAAAAAACTCAGAACTGGAAAAAGTTCAGTTAAGAGGACAACAATCCCTACAAACTTATAATGAAGACTTGTCTCTAGACGAAAATCAAGTTGATCAAATATCTCTTGAACAAATTTTGTCATCATTAGAACTAAAAGATATAGACCAGGAGTTAGTTTCAAATTCTTCAAAAGAAATTACAGACTTTTCTCCAACTCGCAAAGAAAAACCAAAAGATCAAACTAGAAATGTTTCATCTAGAAAAAAGGTTAGTAGCAGTGAAGAGCAAGATGAGGCTGTAGAATTTGCAAATAAAGTGTATACAAGAAAAACTAGAAAATCTCTCAGTGAGATTCAAGAAGCCATAGTTCGGGGGGCTTGGGATAATCATTCATATAAAGACATTGCTAACAACTGCAAAAGCAACCCTATTAGCCTCGAAAGTGTAGGTAAACGTTTGTGGGATATTCTTACAGAATCTTTAGGAGAGAACGTTAATAAAAGTAACCTCCGTGCCATAGTAAAACGTCACTTACAAAAAAATAGAACTCCAATTGTTGAGGACAGAGACAGGAAATATATCAATGGAATAGCATCCACTCAAATTTGCGAGTATGTCAATACACTTTCTGGTCATTCAGGTTGGGTTAACTCAATTGCTGTCAGCTCCAGTAGACAAATAATTAGCGGTAGTCAAGATGAAACAATTAAAATCTGGGATCTAGACACTGCAAAGTATTTAAGAGATCTTGGCAACCGTTTTTTCAAAGGGGGGCATTCAAATAGAGTGAACTCTGTTGCTATTAGCCCAGATAGTAGAGTTCTTGCTAGTGCTAGTGAAGATGGAACTGTTATCGTTTGGAATCTAGGAACTTACAGCAAGATGTATCAACTGAGACATCAAGGAGCTGTTCGCTGTATCACTATCAGTCCAGATAACCAATTTCTTGCCAGCGGATGCTCTAATCACAAAATTTATATTTGGAATTTAGTAGCTGGTGAGGAAAGTAAAAAGTTTATTGAGCGAGATGCAATCAAAGCACTCATTTTTAGCCCAGATGGACAAACATTAATTGGTGCTACTGAAGACAAAATCGTCAAGACATGGACTATTCAAAATTGGTCACAACAGAATTTACCTATTGATTCTGAGTCATCACCGGACTCTTTGGCTTTAAATGAGAATGGAAATCTACTGGCAATTAGTTATAGAGATAGAAAAATTAAGCTAATAGATTTACATAGGAAAGAGCAGCTTTATTCCCTTTCTGGGCAAGTGGTTGCTTTAAGTCCCGATGGTGAAATCTTAGCTACAGCACTTGATAAAGAAATTAGTCTTTGGAAGCTAGAAACTGGAGAGCTGATTTGTCCTTCAGTTAAAGCAGGAAATTTAGTTAGATCTCTTGCTTTCAGTAATGATGGTTTAACTCTTGTTAGCGGACAAGGTGAGGAAATTAAAATTTGGCGAATAAGGAAAGACAAGCTTGTTCATAAGCTTTAATTGTAAATTGAGGACGAAGCCAAATAGGAGAGCATTGCCTGCCACCATCGCTCTCCAGATTCTGACGAGACTGCGAAAAACCTGTAAGTTGGTTTCCAGGGCGTTGCAGCCATCCAAAATCTCACGCTCTGAGATCAATAGAGATGTACTAGCTTCGGGATAGTTGTTACTTTTCCTAATCGCTATGCGATCGCTGAAAAACTATACGGTTGTGCTACATCCTGATGATAATGGTACATTTGTTTCCTGTGTGCCAGCGATCGCAGGCTGTCATGCTTGGGGACAAACGGTAGAAGAGGCGCAGGCTGAGCTGATTCAGGTATTTGACATGATTCGGGACGAGTATAAAGTATAAAGAATCAGGTCAAGAACTCCCCGAAGACGTTGAAGTGGCTGTGACTCATGCCCGCTAAAGCAAACGCCCTACCGCTCCAGCCTAAGGGATTCTGAGGGCGGATCAAACACAATAATAAAATTACCATCGGGTGTATGTCGGCGAAGCAAATGAATATAGTTTTCGGCATCTCCTCGTCGCCGAAACCGATTGACGACAACGCGCTGAAAATTAGGCAGTAGACGAACGACTGCCCAGACGTGAAGCTGGCTCATAAACCTATAAAATGACTGGAGTAAGTGCAAAGCCCAGCAAGACACTCGATCGAGTGCCTGCAATAGAGAGTTCTAGATTGCGGTGAGCAATTCAAGATCTACTACTAGAAATCAGTTTCTAGAAAAATAGGCAATTTGTCAACAAGTTTCTAGAAATTAATTTCTAAATGCCTCCAAGCCAGCCTGAACAGAAGCCAACATTGACCCTGAAGCAGTTGAGAGAAAAGTCAGGACTCTCTCAAGAGGCTTTGGCGCGTCTGTTGGATGTCAGCGGTAAAACCGTCAGCAATTGGGAACGTGGGAAGAGTATTGCCAGTTTGACGGTGCTCCAAATGAAGACGCTGTGTGAGGCGCTAAGCATAGAACTGAAAGAACTACCAGACGACTTTAGCTCGTAAATATTAGCGCCCAAATTATATTTAACCGATTAGGAGGCCTATGAGAAACGAGCCAAGCAGAGCAGTGGAGTAGCACAATGCTGGAGCGATCGGGTCTGCTGCAACCAGAACGGTAGAGAGGGCGATCGCTGCAATTCCCCTTAAAATTGGAACATCAACTTCAGTAGTTAAACTACCGCAATGAGCGATCACCCCCTCCTTAAAGTTGAAATTTCTCAACTCAGCATTGCAGAACGCATTCAACTTGCTGAAGACCTTTGGGACAGCATCCTGGAGCGGCAAGACGAACTTCCTTTAAGCGATGCCCAAAAACAGGAACTCGATCGTCGATTAGAAAACTATCAGCAAAGTCCAACCTCCGGTTCAACCTGGGAAGAAGTGAAGCAACGGTTAGGGTTCTCTCGATGAGCTACAAACTCATTATCTGTCCAGAGGCAGAATTGGATCTTCAAGATGCTTTTGGGTGATATGAAGTACAGACTTCGGGATTAGGCTCTGAGTTTGTTCGGGCAGTTGATGCCTGCCTATCTGGCATTGGACGTAATCCACTCGCCTATCCAATCATCTATAAACAATCGCGACGAGCATTAGTCCGGCGTTTTCCCTACGGATTTGACCAAGACATCATTACTGTTATTGCTTGCTTGCATGGTAAATGTAACCCGAAACCGTGGAAAGATCGTCTCTAACTTTGGGTTTTCCCCGCGATCGCTGTTTCTTTCTAATGGAGGGCAATCACCTTATTATAAAAGATGTCAAATGGGTTCTATAGGTTATGGCTGTCGCCAGTTTGCTATAACTGCCGCTACACTTCACTGTTGTGCTCCTTGATTCTGGGTATGGCTAGCTTTAGCAACGAAATTTTTAAGCATCAAGACTGGTTGTCGCCCCCATCGAGCCTGCTCCTTAATTTGTTGGAGCGCAGCATTGCACCCGTCGGGAGTATAGCTGGAACCTGCGAGGCGATCGACTTTCACCTCATCGATGCACTTCCCAACAGCGATCGCGGCATTATCCCCAACAACCCACGTTGCGACCACACCACGCACAGAAAAACACCCGTCCGGGCATCGAGTACGTGGTGTAGTCCGTTCCTCCGGGCGCGTCTGGCGATCGCCGATGCCCATAGGCGCAACTATCGCAGGTTGGCTACACCGATCGCCATCTGAAGGTCGAACGGGTGTTCAAGTCTGACCCGAATGCTGGAATTGCCTAGATGGCGATGCCCTCCGCGATGCCTAGTCCGACATAGCCGACCGCGATCGCCGAAACTGCTAGGTCGCTGTTGCCCAGTTTGCACATCTGCATGACGGCTCCTTCGAGGTTTCACCGCAGCTATGCAGACTTAAGCGATGCCATATCAATCACGAAGCGATATTTCACATCAGACTTGAGCAGGCGATCGTAGGCTTCATTGACCTTCTGGATGGGAATCACTTCAATATCCGCAGTAATGTTGTGCTTGCCGCAAAAGTCGAGCATCTCCTGGGTTTCGGCAATGCCGCCAATCATAGAGCCGGAGAGACTGCGACGACCCGTGATCAAGCTAAATGCCGCAATCTCTAGAGGCTTCTCAGGTGCGCCAACCAGGGTGATGTTGCCGTCGAGGCGAAGCAGGTTGAGATAGGCATTGATGTCGTGCTTGGCAGAGACGGTATCGAGGATGAAATCGAAACTACCCGCGTGTTGCTGCATTTCGTCGGCATTGCGGGAGACGACCACTTCATCGGCACCGAGGCGAAGCGCATCTTCTGTTTTGCCGGGTGAGGTAGTAAAGACGACGACGTGGGCACCGAGGGCATGAGCAATTTTCACCCCCATGTGTCCCAGCCCACCTAGACCGACTACACCCACTTTCTTGCCCTCGGTGACTCCCCAGTGACGCAGGGGCGAATAGGTGGTGATCCCGGCGCAGAGGAGGGGTGCCACTCCAGCCAAATTGAGGTTGGTGGGAACGCGCAGCACGAAGCGTTCATCGACGACGACGCTATTGGAGTAGCCACCATAGGTAACCGGAGCGGTCTTGTGCTTGTCGGGGGAGTTGTAGGTGAAGATTGTATTTTGGCAAAACTGCTCAAAGCCAGCTTTGCAATTGGGACAAACCCCATCCGAATCAACCATGCAGCCGACTCCCACGAGATCGTCGGACTTGTACTTAGTGACTGCCGAACCGACCTGAGTGACCCGTCCGACAATCTCGTGACCGGGCACGATCGGATAGGTCGTGGACATGAAATCGCTCCACTCGTCCCGCACTGAATGCACATCGGAGTGGCAAATGCCACAGAAGAGAATTTCGATCTGCACATCATGATCGGTTGGCTCGCGTCGGGCGATCGTGTCAGAAGCAAGCGGTGATGTTGCACTGGCGGCTGAGTAGGCTTTCGTGTTGTACATGAATCAAGGCTCCTATTGGTTGACGTTTGGTGATTGGTATTATTCGTTGCTGACTTGTTCCATCCAGCCTACAGGCTTGCCGTCAAGTATCTCCTGAATAGCGATGTGAGTCATCACCGTTGGGGGGTGAAAGGGCGATCGCGATTTTGCCGACAAAGTTTCCATTCAGTAGATAATCTATTTGGTAAATTGCTGACTTTTTCGGTGCTCGCGTAATCTTCTAACGTCAGGGTTGAGGGCAACAGGGCAACAAAATCCTGAGTTGTTTTGCTGTCAATCAATGTGGCCGTCACAAACTTGAATGGCGATATGGGTCAAATAAAACGGCGTGTTCACTTGAATAAAAATCCAGGATGCCTGCAAGAAGTGAAATCATCTTTCCTTGCTTCAGCTTTATCTTAGGCATTTTGCAGGACAAGCAATAAAACGATCGTCTAAGATTGTTGTACGATTCTGCAAACTTAGAAATGAACGCTGCCAAAACGAGTGATAAGTTCAATATCGCTTCGATGAGCGACCCGCAGGCAACGCGCAATGCAGACAGAGCGCAAGCCAACCGAGACGAACTGACTGAGCGGATTGCGGAGGCGATTCGGCAGGACGGGGCGATCGAGCCGTTGAAAGGATTGCACTTCAACCGCTCCTCCTCACCGTCGGAATGCATTCATAGTGTCTCTATCCCTGCGTTTTGTGTGATTGCTCAGGGCAGCAAAGAAGTTTTTCTAGGGAGCGATCGCTACCAGTACGACCCGATGCATTATTTACTGGCGACAGTCGAACTGCCGATTGTCAGCCAAATTCTGGAAGCGTCCCCCGCAAAACCGTACCTCAGCCTTCGCCTCGACCTCGACCCCACCCTGGTTGGTTCAGTGATGGTTGAAGCAGGCTATCCCTCGCCCCAAGGTCATGCCAACGTCAAAGCGATCGACGTGAGTCCATTAGATGCGTCTCTGCTGGATGCTGTAGTCCGGCTCGTTCGGCTTCTTGCTGCGCCCGCCGAAGCTCCGGTTCTGATGCCGCTAATCATAAGGGAAATTATTTACCGACTCCTGACGGGAGCGCAAGGGAGTCGGCTGCGTCATATTGCCGTTCTGGGTGGCTACACCCACCACGTTGCCAGAGCCGTCGATCGACTTCGGAAAGACTTTAATCAGCCGCTGCGGATTGAAACCATTGCACGAGAGCTGGGAATGAGTGTTTCAGGCTTTCACCATCACTTCAAATCTGTCACTGCCATGAGTCCTTTGCAGTTCCAAAAACAACTGCGGCTCCAGGAAGCTCGTCGTCTGATGCTGGGGGAAAACCTTGACGCGACCAGTGCGGCATACCGAGTGGGTTATGACGATGCCTCGCACTTCAACCGGGAGTACAAGCGGCTCTTTGGTAAACCACCGATGCGCGATGTAGAGCGGCTGCGAGAAGCGGCTAGGGAGACTACCAGTTCAATATGAGCTTTTCAGGATGTTTCAATTTTGCCAGAAATCGCTTAAACCTATGTGCTTTTACTATAGGACTTACGCAAACCCTCTAGCTGTAGTGCATTTTTGTTGTGTGTGGTGGGCGCAGCCCACCACACACAACAAAAATGCGTAAGTCCCATACTAGAAACCCCATTCAGATTGTTGCAGTTGTCAGCCGCGCTGGAAGCCAGTATTCTCGCCTTTAAGCTTCGCTCTGGTTTTACAGACCTGCCCGTAAAGCTTTGGGTCTAGATTTTGCAAGTCTGGCTCAAAGCTTGAAGACGCAAGCTGCAATCTCTACTACCCAATCTGCGATTGATCGGGTATATTGGCTCCGGTGCGGTGGATCAACGCAATACAGGAGAATTGAGTTGTGAATGAGAGCGACCTACCTCAAGTTTCTGAGCCACTAAATTTTGACTCTACGTCTGAGTCGTTGAATTCTGAACCTCTGAGGGATCTGCCTAGTTCAACTCACGATATTCCCATGGCGGTGCGAGCAACCTTATCACCCGCGCCTCAGGTGAAGAATAAGTCAGCTCGTCTATTGTGGGGTTTGAGCAGTGTGGGGGCGATCGCCCTCTTGGGAGTTGGACTATTTTTTGCGCTACGACCTCAATTTGCAGCCTCTACCGCCGCTACAACCAGTGGTGCAGCAGATCCCAGTCCGGAGGCTCCCAGCCCGGTCAATCCCAGTGCTAGCGCCTCTCCATCCTCGCAAATGCTGAATCACTACCCCTACAATGAAGCGCCTCAGAATGAGCTGACTCCCATCACGCCCAATGGTGAAATTTTGATGCGTAAAGCTGCCGCCACCAAATTTATGGAAATGCAGGAAGCGGCTAGTGCGGCAGGTGTGACTCTGGTGCCCATTTCAGGTTTTCGTTCTCAGGAGGATCAAGAGCGCATCTTTTTTGATGTCAAAGCCCAGCGCGGACAGGACACCGCAACGCGATCGGAAGTCAGCGCACCTCCAGGACATAGCGAACATCACACGGGCTATGCCGTGGATATTGGCGACGGCGATCGCCCTGATCTAAATCTTCAAACTGACTTTGAGACGGATCAAGCCTTCAAGTGGCTAAAGGAAAATGCGGGATTCTACAGCTTTGAGATGTCTTTTCCCAAAAACAATGCTCAGGGCGTGAGCTACGAACCCTGGCACTGGCGGTTTGTGGGCGATCGCAACAGCCTAGAAACCTTTTACCGCGCTCGAAGCTCGGTGCCCCCCTCCGCGCCGACCCCAGGATCAACCTCAGCGCCAGCGAAGGCAAAGTAAAAAACCTCTTGCAAAGTAGGTTCAGTGGGAGCCGCGCTTCTACTCAACTTCATCCTAAAACTTTAATTAGGACTGTACGCACTTGACGCTTAAAACCTCGATCCCCCAACCCCCTTAAAAAGGGGGCTTCAGAGGTTCCCTTTTTAAGGGGGTTGGGGGATCTCTTCTGCGTAAGTCCTATCTAAATCTGCAAGAGGTCTAGAGGGCAAGGGCAAAAGTTAAACGGGTGTAGGATAGAAGTTAAGATTGCTTAACGTCTGGCGATCGCTGCCCCCCTCCCTACTGCCGTGAGCCAAACTACTCTCAATCTCGTCGCTGTCACGATTTTTGCCCTGGTCATGTCCACGCTGCTGGGGCCTTTGCTGCATATCCCAGAATACATTCCGGCGATCGCGGCTTTCGGCATTTTAGGCATTGCCACATTAGATACGCTGAACTGGCAAGGACAAGCCGGAACGCTTTTACTGGACTGGTTAGCCAGCTTTTCTCCAGCACACCGCGCCCGTGTGACCCATCATGAGGCAGGACACTTTCTAACGGCGCATCTATTGGAGATTCCGGTGACGGGCTACACGCTGAGCGCTTGGGAGGCATTTCGGCAGGGACAACCTGGACAGGGCGGAGTCAGCTTTGGCTCTGAGGAGCTAGAGGCGGCTCTAGAGCAGGGCACGATCTCGGCGCAGTTGGTCGATCGCTTTTGCACAGTGCTGATGGCAGGCGCGATCGCGGAGTCTCTAGTCTATGGGGACGTGCAGGGCGGGGCAGACGATCGGCAAAAGCTGCGATCGCTCTGGGCACAAATGCGCCGTCCAGCAGCCGAAGGCGAGATGAAGGAGCGGTGGTCAAAGCTGAGCGCAAAGACGCTGCTAGAAGACCACTGGGATGCCTATGAAGCTCTGGTGGTAGCCATGGAAATGGGGCTATCGGTGGAAGGCTGCTGCAAGTTAATCGATCAGCATCAAATTGAAGAGTCCCTTGAAGTCGGTTAATGATCGATCATTTAACATGATGTGAACATGTGCAACTTGGTCTGAAAGTCTTATAGGATGGGCATCTTGCCCGTCCAAATCTGGGCAGCAAGGCACAATTATTTCACGGTAATCTAGGAACGGTAATCTAGCATAAGCGATCGCTCTTATGCCTTCATTCATAGGAGCGATCGTTTTGTGTGTATCGTTTGCATGGCTGCCGCCAGCTTGCTTATGACATTTTTGGTGGTTGCGATACAATCCGAGTCTGTGCAATCCGAGTCGTGAATTCCCATGACAGAATCCAACAAAAGCGAACGAGAAAAAATGCTGGCAGGAGAACTCTATCTTGCCGATGATCCAGATTTATACGCCGAGGCGATCCGGGCTAGGCAGCTCTTACGGCAATACCGCGAAGCCGTTGAGGATAATTGGGACATCCGTGAAGCCATCCTTCGGAATCTGTTTGCCTCAACGGGCGTAAGACCCCGAATCATTCCGCCCTTTCACTGCGATTACGGCAGCAATATTGTGGTGGGCGATCGCTTTTACATGAACTACGGCGGCGTAATTCTAGACTGTAACCGAGTGGAAATTGGCGATGATGTCCTCTGCGCGCCCTATGTACAAATCTATGCAGCCCATCACCCCACCGATCCAGCCGTTCGCCTCACGGGTGCCGAGTTAGCTTCTCCGATTCGCATTGGCAATAACGTCTGGATTGGCGGCGGCGCAATTATTTGTCCTGGCGTAACGATCGGCGATAACACCACGATCGGCGCGGGCAGTGTGGTAGTCAAAGACATTCCCGCCAACGTAATTGCCGTAGGCAATCCCTGCCGGGTAGTGCGATCGGTGACACCGCCTGAAGGCTAGTGGTTTGTCATTTTTTATTTGTGGGGTAGCCCACAAATAAAAAATTTAATTTAAGGAATTTTTGAAGGGTCTCTGACCCTTCAAAAATTCTTTGACAGAAGAACTAGACGAAGGTGAAGCCTTTGCTAAAGCTGGCTAATGCTCTATTTTCAATCACACCAATCAATTCCGGCTTGGTCTGTCCCTGAGTCAGGGTAATGAACGTGTCTGCACCTGACTTCCTTAGGGCATAGCTGCTGGCTTTGCCCTTGAGCTGGATGCGATCGCCCTCGCCTAAATTAAAATCGTTGAGAATCGCATAGTCCGCAGCACCAGATTGGGAGGGCTTCAGATCGCTGTAGAACTCGGCAGTTTTGCTGCCCAACACAAACGTATCTCGTCCTGCACCCCCCGCTAGCTCGTCAACCTCTGCCACACCCGGACGTTTAGCGGCTGTGTCTACTCCCATCAGCACATCGTTGCCTAGACCGCCGTTAAGCTTGTCGCTGCCTGCGCCCCCTTCAAGGCGATCGTTTCCCGCTTCAGTTGCAGACATCTGGCTAGCAGCGCTGCCCGCAATCACGTTTTGAGCCGTGAACTCTCCCAGCACATCATTCCCGGCACCGCCCTTAAGGAAGTCATTGTCCGCGCCGCCGCTAAGATGGTCGTTGCCCTCGCCGCCCTCTAGCTGGTCATTGCCCGCATCGGTTCCAGTTAGCGTGATCGTGACCGTTGGATCAGCAGTTAGTTTGTAGCTGAGCTGGTAAGCGCCCAAACAATCGACTCCGGTTCCACCTTGAAGACGATCGTTGCCCTCACCACCGCTCAGGTAGTCATCACCACTGCCACCATCAATCTGATCATGATTGGCTTCAGAGCCGCTCAGCGTGTAAGAACTAGCAGGATTAGAGGCTGAAGTATAAATAAAGTCGTAAGCCCCCAGAATATCGTTGCTGGCTCCGCCTTGGAGGCGATCGTTGCCCTCGCCGCCGCTGATCATATCGTTGCCTTCGCCCCCGTCCAGGAGATCGTTCCCCCGCTCAATTAAATAGGAGGTGAACGCCTCATCGACCCTCAGCCCTGAACCGCTGACCTGCCCCAAAAAATCATTGCCTACTCCACCTAGCAGCGTGTCATTGCCCATGTTGCCGACTGCCAGATCGTCGCCGTCGCCTAGCTCCATGCGATCATCGCCATTCACACCAAAAATGACATCGTTACCGCCATAGCCATAGATCACATCGTTCAGCGCATTAAAGTTGCTATCGCCATACAAAATATCTCGGTTTGGAGTACCAAAGCGGTTTGTCATGTAGTCACCCGTTGATTTCGCCACTGATCCTTAGCTCA
Source organism: Drouetiella hepatica Uher 2000/2452 (assembly GCA_019359505.1). Classification (GTDB taxonomy): domain Bacteria; phylum Cyanobacteriota; class Cyanobacteriia; order Elainellales; family Elainellaceae; genus Drouetiella; species Drouetiella hepatica. Next base: position 98,979 of record JAHHHD010000020.1, read on the forward strand.
CGGCACAGCAAGGTAACGGACACCCTTATCAATGAGTGCCGCCCCTTACGCCTGACAAGAGCCTAACGTTTTTAGTTCGAGGTGGCTACCGCAAACAGTATCTTCGCATCACAAATAGCGGAAAAACATTGAAAACAGTGGTTGTGTAGAGAGCCGCGTAAATTCGCGTCAATAAAAGAATGAGGTCTACGTTAGGTTTTAGGCGATCGCCCAGCAACCTTCTCGGTAAAAAAATCCTTTGTGCAAACCCCGTGCAAAATTTGCCAATTCTACCGAGGTTTATAAATCTTGACATTCACAGTCGCAAGCTTATAAGAAAATCGATCATAACAAAGCGTATAAAACTAAAGCGTCTGAAAAGCTTGAGCTGTCGAGAACTTGGGAGAATTTCGCCGAAGGCAATCGATCAGCCTTCAGGTAAATTGGGTCGATCGCCTGATTTGCTAAAGGAGCCAACCTGAGATTTCTTTACGTTTTGAAACATTTTTAACCTCTTTCATTAACCAGGAGATGCTGTGTAATGGCTTTTGGATCAGCTTCACGCTTAGGGGTCAGCCTGTTCGATGAAACCCCTCCCGTCGAATGGGTGCCCGGTCGCTCACAAGAAGAAGCAGAAACCATCATTTTGGCGGTTTATCGCCAGGTGCTGGGCAATGCCTACGTCATGGAAAGCGAAAGGCTCGTCGTGCCTGAGTCTCAGTTCAAGCGGGGCGAGTATAGCGTCCGCGAGTTTGTCCGAGCGGTCGGCAAGTCTGAGCTTTACAGCTCTCGCTTCTTCACAAGCTGCGCGCGCTATCGGGCGATCGAGCTTAACTTCCGGCATTTTCTGGGTCGTCCTCCCCTGGATCTAGAAGAAATGCGGATGCACAGCACCATTCTGGATACGCAAGGATTTGACGCTGAGATTGATTCCTATGTGGATAGCGACGAGTATCAAAACACCTTTGGCGAAAACTTCGTTCCCTACATCCGGGGCTATAAGACTGAAGCTTGTCAAAGCATGGTGCAGTTCACTCATACCTTCCAACTGGTGCGGGGCGCATCTAGCAGCAGCCTGAAGGGTGATTTGTCGGGCAAAACTCCTAAGCTGAACGCGCTAGTGATTCAACAAACCCCCACACCTGTAGTTTCTCCAGCCAGCAGCGGCGCAACCTTCTCTGCACCTCCGATCGATCCTCGCACCCGCTTGGGCGTGGGTGCTGGCGCTGAGGGCAAGGTCTACCGAATTGAGGTGACGGGCTACCGGGCAAAAACCTTCAACAACATCTCCAAGTTTCGTCGTGCCAATCAGGTGTACCTGGTGCCCTACGAGAAGCTGTCTCAAGAATATCAGCGGATTCACCAGCAGGGCGGCGTGATTGCCAGCATCACGGTGGTCTAGCGCAGCTTGCGTGACTTGTTTTTAAAACTCAAATATTTTAGGAGATAGGTTTCAATGGCATCCCCCGCAATTATTGAGCTTTGGTCTGGGAGCGATTTGGAAGAATTTCAGACGGTGATTCGGGCCGTTTACAAGCAGGTTTTGGGCAATCCCCATGTGATGGAGAGCGAACGTCTGGTGACAGCAGAATCGCAGTTGTGCGATCGCTCCATCAGCGTCCGGGAGTTTGTCCGGGCGGTTGCCAAGTCTGACTTTTACCGCAGCCGCTACTTTGAGTCCTGTGCGCCTTACCGTTTTGTGGAACTCAACTTTTTGCACTTGCTGGGTCGCGCGCCCCAGGATCAGAGAGAAGTTTCTGAACATATCGTCCGCTGTGTGGCAGAAGGCTACGAGGCTGAAATCGATTCCTACATCGACAGCGACGAGTACCAGGCGGCATTTGGCGAAAATGTGGTGCCTTATTCTCGCGGCAAGAGCAGCGAAGGGAACGCCAAGCAGATCGGCTACAACCGCATTTTTGCGATCGATCGCGGGCCAGCTCAAATTGACAGCGCGGTTCAGGCTTCCCAGCTGGTCTATGCTGTTGCCACCAACAGTTCGACTGCGATTAAGCCTTCTACTGCGACCGTGATTGGTTCGGGTACCGAGAAGCGGTTCAAGATTGTAGTTGCCGGGTCAAAGTTTGACGGACCTCGCCGAGTCAGCGCCACTGAGTACATTGTCTCAGCCAGCAAAATGACTCCTCAGATTCAGCGGATTAACCGGACTTCGGGCAAAATCATCAGCATTACAGAAATTGCCTAGGGGCGATCGGGGTGAGCCATGCTCACCCCATATTTTTCATCATCTTTTTTCATCTTTTTTCATCTCAACTTTAGATTTAAGGAGTTTATGTATATGGCACTTTGGATAGAAACGGAAGCCGTTGAACTGCGCCCTAACGCCACTGAAGACGACTTGCAAACCGTGATTCGAGCCGTCTACCGACAGGTTTTGGGCAATGCGCATGTGCTGGACAACCAGCGGCTCACCAGCGCCGAATCACAGTTGCGCAATGGCGACATCGACGTTGTGGGTTTTGTCAGAGCGGTAGCTCAGTCGGATCTCTACCGTTCCTTATTTTTTGAAACTTCTTCTCCCTATCGCTTTATCGAGCTGAACTTTAAACATTTGCTAGGTCGTGCTCCCCAAGATCAGACGGAGATTGCCGAGCATGTGCTTATCTACAACACGTACGGCTACGAAGCCGAGATTGATTCTTACATTGGCAGCGACGAGTATGCCACCAGCTTTGGCAATAATGTGGTGCCCTACACGCGCGGCAATCAGACTCAAGATGGCATCAAAAATGTAGGGTTCAACCGCACCTTTGCCCTGAGCCGAGGATTTGCGGCAAATGATGTGGGCAGATCGGCAAGACTGATCAGCGATCTAGGCGGCAATTTAGCAACCAAGATTGTGGCTCCTAGCCAGGGTTCTGGTGCCTACAGCAACCTGGGCAAGCGCTTCCGGATCGCAGTGTCCAAGGCAAGCTTTGCGCGCGTCACCCAGAGCGCTGTCACCTTTGAAGTGGGCTACAGCCAGCTCTCGCAGAAGATTCGCAGTATTCAAAAAACGGGTGGCAAAATTGTCAGCGTTACCGAAGTAGCTTAACGCATTAGATTGTGCGTTAGGCAAGCTGTCTATTTTCTGAGGCGATCGCAGTGTGATCGCCTCACGAAAGACCGAGCCGTTCAAACCCAGCAAAAGAAACTTGGGCAGTGATGGATATTACGGAGTTTGTTGAAAATTCGATCGGGCGTTGGCGATCGCAGCGCAGCGCCCATCATTTGGCGTTCGGTCACTTTGAAGCCGTGCAGTCTGAGATTGATATTGTCTCTCTTTCACTGGACGACCCCGCTGTGATTGATCTCTGCCAAACCTATGAAGTAAATCCTGAAGCTGCCGTTTCGCCGTTTCGCATGAGCTGGGAGGGTCAGTCGGATTGGGAGGAAAGCGAGGCCATTAAGGGAAGCTGCGTACTGGTGCCTGTGCCCGATCCGAATCATGCCAATCGAGGTCGGCTGTTGCGAGATCAGGGCTATGCAGAAACGATCGCTGCCGTGGGTGACTATTACCTGACGGAAGACCGCACGTTTGTGCTGACTACGGCATACGATCGCGCGGCTGCCGAAGAAAAGATTTGGTTTGTCAATCCTAACGTGCGGTGTCGGGTTTCCCTGATCAAAACCAGCGCTGGAACGGGTGTGGTCACTGCTTCGTTCTCCTCAGAAATCCGCCAGGACGTTAAGGCTTGAACTCCCATTAGTCTATGAGTATGGTGTCATTAGTCTCAGAACCATCGCATGATTTAGTCACCTTGGCGCGCTGGATGTCAGGAGATTTCAGTAACGCCCAACAGGCTTTTGAAAACTCCAAAGACTACGCCCATATTCACGTTCTTTTTCGTCCGCTACCGTTTGAATTTTTTTCTGGAATAGGACTTTATTCAGAGCAGGTTTATGACTACGACTTGTGGAGACCCTATCGACAGGGTGTGCATCGCCTTGTAGATCAGGGCAATCAAATTTATATCGAAAACTACAGTTTGAAAAATGCGATTTTTTATGCCGGATCGAGTCGTGATCTAAATATTCTTAAAACCATTACTCCAGCGTGTCTCGATCGCCGTCATCACTGTTCCATGGTGTTTAAGCGAGAGGGCAATTTGTTTCGCGGGAGTGTCGAGCCTGGGAATCTTTGTCTCATTGAGAAAAACGGCTGTCAGACCTATCTGGAAAGCCAGGTAGAAGTCACAGAAACAACCTGGGTCAGCCTGGATAAAGGGATGGATGTAAACACCCATCAGCAAGTTTGGGGATCGACCTTTGGCGCATTGCGGTTTGAAAAACGGGAGAGTTTTGCCCATGAAGTCCCAAATATCTTATGACTCTCTAGCGGAATCTATTGAAGCCAAAATGCTGCCCCCAGAAGCACAGAAGAAAATGCAGTGCTGGATTCGGAGTCGGCATCTCATTTGTTCCGGCAATTTTTTTGTGTTTGAAACCGTAGACTACAGTGCAGTCGATCGCTTTTGTGATGGCGTTTCAGCATTGGGAGGCTCAGTGATTTCAGTTGAGCCGATTAGCAAAATCTGGATGGGAGATCATCGTCAAGTCGTTTTGTATCAAGCTAAAGCCAGTTTGCACACGCCTTGCCATAATCTGAAACAATATTGGTTGAAATATGGGAGCTTTCGGACTCGATTTGATAGCCAGGTCTAGCGCCGAACTATCACGTTTACGTGATTTAACAGGAGAAATTTAATGATGAATCTCAGTGTAATTGCGGCGATCGCCTATGGCATTCTTGCTATTGTTGGCGGCATTATGGGCTACGCTCAGGCAAAAAGTAAGGTTTCTTTAATTGCCGGGTGCGGCTGCGGAATTTTGCTGCTGATTAGCGCGATTCTGCAAACTCAGGGACAGACTTGGGGATTGCTTCTGGCAACGATCATCACGATCGTGCTGATGGTGGCATTTGTGATGCGATTCATCAAAACCCGTAAGTTTATGCCTGCTGGACTGATGCTGATTCTGGGAGTTCCGGCTCTGGGAGTAATGGTGAGTCAACTGGTGTCATAGCCTTTCACAGTGAAGCATAGCCGCCTCAGCGATTAGGACAGGCACATTTAGGGTAGGGCGCGAAGCGCCCTACCCTAACCTAAACAAACAGGCGACAGCTGCATTTTTAAAAAATGAGCGGCACATCAATGCGCCGCTCATTTTTTATCGCTCATTCAACTTGCTCAGGCAACGCTTCACAACTCCCTATTTGTCGCCTGCAGAAGCCGTCAGCGCGGCTCGACCTGCTTCAGGAGCCTGCATCTCTGCCTTCGAGAATTGAGGGGACTGAGTGTAGATAGAGCTGAGCAGCACATCTAAAACACCTGCCTGCCGAGCGCTATCGATCGCTTGGTGCGTGGTCAGCTCACCCACATTCAGAATCACATCATCATTTTCATCCAGAATGACACGAGTAACTGGGCGACCTAACGCGCCCTTAATCCGCTGTTCTTCGACAGTCCGAGCGCTACGCTCCTGCAAGCTTGTAGCAGTCGTCTTGATTTGTTCCCATAGACTGCGAGCACCATCTTTGATCTGGTCGGTGCCATCGACAAGCTGAGCGCCTGTTGTCTGGGTGGTTGCATTAAAGCGACCGCTGAATTGAGCTGCTGTGCCATTTGCCCGAGCGCGGATAGCAGTTGCAGTAGACAAACCAACTGCGTTCAGCAAGTCACGCTCTGCATGGTGCAGCTTAGCTCGCTCAATCACAATATCAGTCACAATTTGACCCGGAGCAGCAACAATTAAGCCGCTGCGAGTCCGAACAATTTGCTGCACTCGACGCCCCTTAGCCTGCTCAACAACGTAACCAGCTGCCGCACTATCGGCTCTTAGAGCGAGATGTTCGTGTAGACGACCGCCCGCTGCGCGATAGAGTTCATCTAGTAGACCCGACTGCTCAGCATATGCGGCTGCTGCGGGAGTGATTTCTTGACCGCCTAAAACCAGCACTACGCCATTTGTAGCTGCCACTGTCCACTGAGAAATTTTACCGATCGCAAATTCTTTTTGCTCAGTTGGGCTAATCACGGCTTTGGTGAAAGCAATGGTTGTGTCTTGACGCACTTCTTGAAACCTGTTGCCCGCTCGATCGGCAATCCCCTGGATCTTCACACCTGCGTCTTGTGCTCCTGCTTGAAGTCGTTCAGTAGCACGCTGCCGCACATCGCCCCCTGCTGCCTGATAGAGTAGATCGAGTGCGCCTTTCTCCTCAGCCCATTCAGCGTTTAGTAGCGTAATGGACTGCCCAGCTCGGACAATAACCGTGCCGTCGGTTGCTGTGACTGTGTCCTGAGCCGTTCTACCGATCGCAAACGCCTTTTGCTCTGCTGGGTCAATGATCAAATTGGTTGCAGAAACCATAGCGCTACGTCCTGCCTCCTGGAGTTTGTAGCCCGTCTCTTGAGCAGCTCCCTGAATTTTCTCACCTGCTGTCAGCGCTGCGGACTGTACCTTCTCACCCGCTGTCAGCGCTGCGGACTGCACTTTCTCACCCGCCGTCTGCATGGCTCCCTTAATGCCACCTATCTGTTCTTCCATCAGGTCTGCTACTTCAGAAGGGACAAAGGCAACATCTTCGCCGATTTTTAGCGTGTGAGGAGCAGGTACATAGGATCGTCCAGAATACGCATCTGCAAACAGTCCTCCAGATACCTCATAGCCATCAATGACACCTGCATGTTCGTCAAAGTAAAGGTCAATCATCTTACCCAAATCACGACCATCTGTTGTCATGATGTGAGTGCCCTTGAGGACATTGTTGCGATCGAGAATTCGCTTCACTTCGGGAAGTTGGCTAACACGAACTACGGCACTCTCTGCGGGAACAATGACGGCATCTAAACCGATCGCCTGAATGCTCTGAAAGGGAATGACCTGCGCATCGCTAAACCATCCGCCTTCCTCTACCAGCAGAGCAAGAAGTTGATTGCTATCTTGGTCAAAAACCAAATCTTTAACGCGGCAAAAGCTTTCACCTTTATCGTATGCTACAACTGCTTTGCCTAGAATGTCACTTCCCTTACGCATTATCCCCTAAACTCCTTGTTGGTAATAGTCTGGTATGAACAAAAAATCGTCAAATTACTGAACAGCGTTGGGAGAACCGCTTGTAGTCGCGTCTGGTTGACCCTCAGCAGATGGTGAACTTGGCAGTTCTGGAGATGCACCATCAGTGATGGCAGGAACACCTACATAGTCACTACCGAATCCTGGAACCTCATTGATAACACCTGTATACTCTGCTACACCTGCTATCCCTACAGCAGCTAACAACAACAAAGCTACATATGCGCCGCCATTCGATGGCTTGCCTACTAATCTTGGCATGACTTTATTTTTCCTAACGTGATCTTTGATAAGGATTGGAATTCTGTCCTACAGCAGTTGATTCCTATTTGATTGCCCTCTCAGATTATTGAAACTTAATATTCGATCGTTCTTACTCTCTCTTTGGAGTGAAATAGGAGTTTACCAGCTATTGATCTGTCCTTTGGTATAGAGCTATTTAAAGTAGCAAACTATAGCACTACACGCTTAGATCCAATGAGTTGTTTTTTGAGAGCTGCGCGGAGCCGCAGCTCTCAAAAAACAACTCATCCTAACTCAATTACGTAGGGCTGCATCTACAAAAAAGCAGAGACCTAGACATTGTCCAGATCTCTGCTCTGTTCTAACCAAAGTAGATTTTAATTAGCTTTCTTCTCAAGCAAAGCTACTTTGGTCGCATGAAAGTTCGCTAAAAACAAGCTATTTCAAAGCGTCTTTTGCAGCGTCTTTCACATCTTCAGCAGCATGACGGACTTTGGACTCAGCTTGCTTTGCCTTGCCTTCAGCTTGATCTTCGGGATCACCTGTCACGTTACCGAGTGCTTCTTGAGCTTTGCCTTCAACGTTTTTAGCAACTGCTTTTGCTCTATCTTCGATACTCATAATGTACCTCACTAATTGTTTTTAAATTCGTCGATTCACTCGATCGAATATATTAACTGTATCCATTATTGCAAAACTCTTCCTCTACCTAAAGAGCGATCGTCAAAAATCATACCAATTTGAATTGGAACCGCGACAGATCCCGGTACGGGCTTGGCATTGCCAAGCCCCTTCTGAGGTTCGATGTGCCCACAAATTCGTTTAAATCAGTATCATCTACTATCAAACCTTAAAACATACAAACTAGCCGTAAGCTAAATCCAACCATCTAGCTTACGGCTCTTTAATTTACGGTTTAAAGGTCTCTAATTGTTCTTAAGCTTAGTTCTTAAGCTTAGATGACTCCAGGTCCCTTACCACGCTGGTCGCCGTCAGCAGTTAGTTTGCCTGTTTCATCATTCTCGTTCACCTCTGCCATTTCTTGAGCGCGTTCTGCCGCTAGAGCCTCTTCCTGTGCCCGCAAATCACCTGGCACCTCGTAGTACATTTCTGGCTCAACCGCGTAGTTGTTCACCAGCCCTTCTTTGTCTACCGTGTATCCGCCCGTAGTATCAATGTCTCCTGCTGCCTTATCCGCTTCATCCTGCTCAGGCACTTGCTTATAGAGATCCCCTTCGCGCTCAATTCTTGCCGCAGTCTCAGCAGGAACGATGCCACGATCGTAGGTATCTGGCGTGATATCTTGATTGCTCATAATCTTATCCTTCATTTGTGAAAAATTGACTATGACCAGTATCCATAAGAGTCGATAAAATTTCCTCTATCTAGAGAGTGACGATCGCCTCCACAGTTCTCTCTTCTGTTCCTCCGATAGGGATAGGCAAACAGGTTACATTCTCGCTGATTAACCTTCCCACTCTTCAAGTGCCAGTTCTTCCACAACGGCGATCGAAGTATTCTTGGCAGATGGGGAACCGGGAGCAAGCTGAAGCGTGTAGTTCCATCCCAATCCCAGCTTGTCTGCCCATGAAGAATTGGAGGACACAAACTGAATCCCCACGATTTGTCCCCAATCTTGTTCAAACTGAACTTGCTGAAAAAATTTAAACCTAGGTTGAGGAACACCTCTAGGCAGCTCGATTGTGATGTAATTTTGCTCACTCATAGCGCTGTTTTATGACCGACAATCTTAGTGTCGCGCCTCAGGCTCATTTCTCACGCATCCCAAAACACTTTTCAGAGCGATATTTCAGAGAACATTCCCATCTAACATGGCTCACTAGCTTCCTGAGCTAGCTTTCCGGGGCAGATTCCTAGTAGGCTGAGGCGTAAGTTGACATACTATTTTTAGACACTGAGAACCTTCCCTTTGTACGTCCACCGAAATGGTTTCGCCATCGTCTTGTTGAAGTAATCGATGAACTGAAAAATACGTTCTTT
>JAHHHD010000045.1 GCA_019359505.1 Drouetiella hepatica Uher 2000/2452
CACCGCTTTTAACGGCTTCGATTGCTTTTTGGCGCAGGTCGTAACTGTAAGGAGCAGGCATAGTTGCATCTGAACGCTTCTCTGACTCCTATAATAACGTCCTAACCCGCTCTCGTAGTACCATATCTGGATGCAGCATAAATTGGCCAAGGAAATTGGAAAACCTCGTCCCAAAGCTGCTTTTATTTCCCAACAACTCTAGTAAAGGAGCAACCGTCTACACCGATGAGCATAGCATCTACAATTCGCTGAAGGCATGGGGCTATGAGCATGAAACCGTTTGTCATGGCTCTGGAGAATAGGCTCGTGACGACGACCAAGACGGATTTTGTGAGGTACATATCAACACTATGGAAGGATTTTGGTCACTGTTGCGTTCCTGGCTGCGTCCTCATCGGGGCATCTCGCAGGAGAAATTGCCGCTCTACCTGGGCTTTTTTGAGTTTGTCCACAATGCTAGAAAACGGGGAAAAGCGTTGCTGGGAGTGCTGTTAGAAACTTTACTGCCGATCTCCCCGAAACAGCTATAGAGCCATTACGGTTTCTCTTGGTATCAAAGATATTATCCTCACAGTTCTAGAGCGATCGCGAAGAAACGATGAAGTTCTTTTAAGCGAAGATCTGAGAGAAGTTTATGTAGCTAAAATTAATAGAACTCATAAATTATATACGTATTTACACGTAGATAATTTATGAGGCTTTGGCTCACATTCCTGATGCTCTCAGCTCAGGGTATTTATTGCGAGTGTCATCATGATTGGGGATAAGCCAAAAATTCAGCATCCGTTGCAGCCTTTAGCGGCACCCGATCGGCTACAGGTAAATCGGGTGCAAAAGAATCAGCTGAAAATCGGTGTACAAAAAGCACAGGAAGCTATTTATCAACTTTTACTAGAAGTTGTCAGAACTTATTCACCTGAAGATATCCTAACGGAGTTCAGAGGGCTATTTATTCACCACACAGATACAACTAGCTTGGGTGCGCTTCCCTACTTATTTGAGATTGCTTTTTCTAATCAAGAATCAGAGTTTAGAAACACATTAAAGCGATCGTGCTATATTCTCATCAACAATTGGGAGATTAAGCGCAACTATAAATCTATCCGTGAATTAATTCATTTATTCTCAGACACAATCTTATATAAACCTACTATTTCTCCAACCTTAAAACGGCTCAGAGAATGGCTGCGTAACTTCGTCAACAGCCCGGATTTTCAAGAGCTAAAACTATTTGCGGCACGCTATGAAGATTATGAAAAACGGCATTGGGCAGAACGCTATGCATCCTATTTATTAGTTACTCAATATACCAACTTAGATAACCCCATTGAGCAACGGCAAGCTGCTCACCATCTCTCTAGAAAACTGAAGGAAAAATTTAAGTTTGATCTGGCAATGTACACAGCCTTGTCGCAGTGTGGCTCAGGAGTTTCTAGAGGAGGGCGATCGCTCAAAAATCCAACGGGCTTGGGCGATGAAGCTCTGCGCCTGATTAAGCGAGTCATTGCCAGACGAGGATTTTTTAGTTATCCCAATCTTGCCAATATTTTTCTAGATCAAAGCAGTAACCTACCGTATTTTGCGTTTAAACAAAGTCTATTGGAATACCTGCTGTTTTCTGTAGAAAATCAGGAGATTACCGGATTGCTCAGGAAGCATCTCTCCGAGACGCTGCGAAATCTCTACACTGACCATAACGAGAATATTGCAGACAGGGCGCTGCTGCTGAGAACTGCTAATCGCTTGATCGATTCTCTCACCCTTGAAACCTCTGAGTCTCCTTCCCCACTGTTTGGAAAACTACTCTCGTTAGGTAGTCCGATCGCTCTCGTAATGATTCTGCTAAAGCTGATCCTAATTTGTCCTTACGCTCGAACGCACCTGGAAATACGGATTGCTGATTTAATTCGCTACTACGAAAAATATTCTGAGGAAGACTGTCAGTGGGTCATTCACTTTTTTGAGGTCTTCAATGTCACCCTGACTATCTTCACAGAGAACGTTGAATATAACTTGGTAATGATGAATGCTGCTACCCCTGAATCTTCCAGAGCAGGTGCGGAAACTTATCGAATCTTTTCGCAAGCTCGCCAGAAAACTTAATTTTTTGTTTAGTCCTTAAGAGGTAAAGATTTTTAGTGGCGTGGGCAAAGCCCACGCCACTAAAAATCTTTACCTCAATACCTTTGCCATTTTTTGATTCACATCCTGACCTTTGAAGTGCAGGATGCGAATCTTACAAACTGCCGAGCTAAAGGAACTTATTGAACTGGAGAGACTTCGGGCAAACAGACCTTCGTGCCACCCAACCCACAATAGCCATTTGGATTTTTCGCCAAATACTGCTGATGGTACGCCTCAGCATAGTAGAACTCAGGAGCATCCAGAATTTCAGTCGTAATCTTGCCATAGCCTGCTGCAGAGAGAGCCTGCTGATAGGCTTCGCGGGAGGCTTCAGCGATCGCTTTCTGCGCCTCTGAATAGGCATAGATCCCCGATCGATACTGGGTTCCCGCATCGTTGCCCTGCCGCATTCCTTGGGTAGGATCGTGGCTTTCCCAGAATACCTTTAGCAGAGCTTCGTAGCTGACGACCTTGGGATCGAATACCACCAGCACAACTTCATTATGACCCGTCATCCCGCTACAAACTTCCTGATAGGTCGGGTTAGGGGTAATTCCTGCCGCGTAGCCTACCGCAGTGGTGAAGACTCCGGGCTGCTGCCAAAATTTCCGCTCTGCGCCCCAAAAGCAGCCCAGACCGACAACAACCTGCTCCATACCTGCGGGAAAAGGAGGTTTGAGCGGATTGCCGTTGACAAAATGTTTAGCGGGAACAGCGATCGCCTCTGTTCTACCCGGTAGCGCTTTGTCCGGCGTGGGCATCGAAGACTTCTTGCCAAGACCAAATATCGCCATGTTGTGACCCTACTTTCAGCTTATTTTCTTCATGATAACGTAGGGTCACAACGGAGTATGAGAGCAGGCTGAGCTTAACTTAAGAAAGTCGCTTGTCAAGTTTAAGGCAATAGTATTTTCCCAATGATTTTTAGGGGGTGCGGACTTTGCCCACACCCCCTAAAATCACTATCTTTTGAAAACTAATGGATTTAGGCGTAAGTGTCTAAGATTTTAGCTAAGCCTGGAACGGCTTCTTCTACATCACTTTTGACTGATTTACGGAACTTGCCATAGGAAGAGCGGATGATGCCATTCTTTGACTTTTCAATCTTGGTATCTGTGATGCTGAGCAGCATATCGGCTGTGCGGGAGCGATTTTGCGTTAAGTGTTGCACAGGATCGCCTGACTGAATGCCTTCATCCCACATAGGGTCAAGCGCAGTTAAGGCTTCTGGCAAAAGCCTTTGAATCGCACCTGAAACGTAGCTAGGTTCAATGCCTTTGACAACGCCATAGGCCGCCTTTAGCGCCAGTCCAGAAATTCCGCCTTTCGCAGCAACCTGCTCGTCGATCAATTTGGCACAGTCTTTTGCCAAGCTGACTTGGGTTGCTTCATCACGAGCTTTATCACGGAGTGCCATACTAATTCTTCTCAAGATTGACTTGTGGTAATTCCTGATTATTAGCAAGCTTCGCTGATATTCAAGTCTTTGACTCTATTTTTCGACATTACTTAACAAGAGTATAAATTTTTCTTTATGGTCTACAGTTTCTGAGTTTGTCTGAGTACACTACACCCCACTTCTCAATCTGTACAAATTCAGACAGGATTTTAATGAGGTTTAGCTAGATAATAAGACCTCCGGTTTGGTGCCAGCGAGATACAGTCGCTACCCAGTTCCAGAGTTATGGATTCAAAATTACAGTTTATCCCCTCAAAGGCTGCGTCCGCAGGAAGGAATACTTCGTATGAAAGCACAAGATTTGAAAGGAAAAACGATTGCCTTCGCGGGTTCAGGCGGCTTAGACAGCTGCACGATTACCCGGTGGCTTGCCGATCAGGGTGTTCAGGTGGTGTGCTTTACCGCCGACTTGGGGCAGCCTGACGAAGATGATACTGAGGCAATACGTCAGCGAATGCTGCAAGCTGGAGCGATCGATTTTGTGCTGCTGCCCTGCAAAGAGGCGATCGCGGCGATCGGGTTACAGGTGATTCAAGCCCAAGCCTGCTATGAGGGGCGCTATTGGAATACGACAGGTATTGCCCGATGCGTGCTGACCAAGGCGATGGTTCAGGAGATGCAGAAGCGCGGACTCACCGTTTTTAGCCACGGAGCCACAGGGCGCGGCAATGATCAGGTGCGGTTTCAGCTCATCACCAATATGCTGGCACCTGAGTTTGAGGTGTATGCTCCTTGGCGCGATGAGTCGTTTCTGGCTCGGTTTCCAGGTCGCAGCGAAATGATTGACTTTTGCCAGGAGAAAGGGCTTTCGATCACTGCTTCTAAGGACAAGCCCTATTCTACGGACGCAAACCTGCTGGGGCTAACCCACGAATCGGGGATGCTGGAAGCCCTGACGACCCCGGCGCACTTCGTCAAGCCAATTATGGGCTGCTATCCCCAAGATGCGCCTGATGTAGCCGAAGAATTTACCGTCACCTTTGAGCAGGGTTGCCCGGTGAAGGTCAATGGCAAGCCTGTGAGTTTGCTGGAGGCGCTTGTTGAGGCGAATGCGATCGGCGGTAAACTCGGCATTGGCATTGGAACGCACCTCGTAGAAAACCGTTTTGTCGGCATTAAATCGCGCGGAGTCTATGAGAGTCCGGGGGTAGAGATACTGGGTACTTGCTATGCCTTGCTGCTGCAATTAATTCTCGATCGCCGTGCCCGTGAGTTCTACGACCAGCTTTCGCTGCTAATTGCCAAACAAATCTATCAAGGCTATTGGTACGATCTAGCGACCCAGATGGCGCTGCAAGCCATTGAAAAAACGGCGCGGCTAGCGAGTGGGACGATCAGTGTTTCCCTCTACAAGGGTACAATTTCTTTTGTCTCGGCTGATCACGCTCCTCACTCGCTCTACTCTGAGGAAAATGCCTCTATGGAAGGTGTGGGCGACTATAGCCATGCCGATTCTGAGGGCTTGCTACGGGTATTTGGAGTTAGTGCGCGGGTTTTGGCCACTAGCGGTCAAGTTACAATGGATACCTAGGGCAACGCAAAGGTATGGCAACCGCCAAGGCGGTTAGGGCGGGGACATTTTTGGTGGGGGCGCAAAGCGTCCCCACCAATAGTTCAATAAAAAAGGGGCGCAGTGCGCCCCTTTTTTATTGCTCCTCAAGGTTTTAGAGCTGATCTAGCTGAGTTTTCAAAGCCTCTAGTTCGGCATCTACCGCTGCGTCCTTGGGCGCATTTGCTGGCGCAGCAGTCTGCTGGGCAGGCAGCTGAGCTTGCTGGGTAGAACCAGTCAAGAGCTGAGCCTTCATGGCTTCTAGTTCATCATCTACATTGCTGCCAGATTCTAGCTGCGCAAACTGGCTCTCTAGATCGGCTCCAGCCAGTTCTGCTGCTGCCTCAGAGCGGGCTTCCATTTGCAGAACCTTATCTTCCATGCGCTCGAATGCCGACATGGCGCTGCCAGTCCCCAGGTTGCCCACGGTTTTTTGAAGCTGCTCAGTTGCTTTTGCGGCTTGCGCTCTAGCTTTGAGCATATCTTTCTTCGTTTTCGCTTCAGAAATCTTGCCTTCTAAAGCGATGAGGTTGCGCTTGAGAGTGTCTACGGTGCCGCTCTGCTGATCGAGCTGAGCCTTGAGTGCCCCGGCAGTTTCAGATTGCACCTTTTTGCGATTTAGCGCCTCGCGGGCTAGGGTTTCGTCGCTTTTTTGCAGCGCCAGACGTGCCCGCTGCTCCCAGTTGTTGGCTTCAGACTGTGCCTGGTTGTGCTGCTGCTGCATCCGCTTTTGGCTGGCGATCGCTGTGGCTACAGCCATACGCAACTGCACCAGGTCTTCCTGCATGTCAATGATTGCCTGTTCAAGAATCTTTTCAGGATCTTCAGCAGCGCTAACGGCAGAATTGAGGTTTGCCCGAACCACTCGGCTTACGCGATCAAATAGTCCCATGACTCTGTTTTTCCTTTCGGCGTGTACAAGATAAGTAGCCAGAAACTCGGAGGAATTAACTTTAAGCCTGCTCAGACGAGCTGCAACAGGGATCTCTTGTCAACTTCTTAGCACATCTCTAGCGCCAACTCCAGAAACTAGGAATTAAGTTTACGGCAATGGCTTCAGCTCTGCCTTTATTGTAGTTGGGCTTGACAGGTCTGCGTAATAGGCAGATGAGTCTTCGATCGCCCTAGGTCTTCTAAATACTCACGACCTGAAGACTAGCGATCGGTCTCAATCTGCAAAACCCAATCTCGGATCAGCTGATTCACCTGATCGGGCACTTCGTCATGGGGACAATGTCCGGCTTGCAGGTAATGCTCCGTCAACTGAGGGTAAAACTGCCGAAACACAGCGCCACGCGATCGCGCATTCATCCAGGGATCGCCATCTCCCCACAGCATCAGCAGAGGACAGGTCATCTGTTGCAGCAGCACATCATTTTTTTCGCCGCCTTGAGGAGATTTGAAGACAGACGCAAAAACCGTGGACGCGCCCGGATCGCAGGAGGGGCGATAGATATCCTCCACCAGCTCATCTGTGACAGCACTCTGATCTAGGTAGACGCGTTCCAACGTCTGGCGAATCATAGATTTTTGCCGCACATACTGAAACAGCAGCCAGCTAGGTAAGGGGAAAAGAATCAGCGATCGCACTGCTTCAAACATTGCCTTGCGTAGGGGATTTGGCTCTGGCTCTGGCGCTGAGGGGGTAAACGACCCGGCACAGTTGAGCAAAATTAGACCTGCGGCCGATGAACCCTGCGCCGCTAAGCAAAGCGAGGCGTAGCCGCCTAGAGAGTTTCCGGCAAGTACCGCAGGTCGTCCAATCACTTGAGCAATAAAATCTTGGAGCTGGTCGCGCCACAGATCGCCGCTGTACTGAACATCTGCTTTAGCCGATCGCCCAAAGCCCAACAAATCGATCGCCCACACCTCAAAGTCTTGACTCAATCCGGCAATATTTTTCTTCCAGTGATCGGTCGATGCGCCAAAGCCATGCACCAACAGCAAAGGCGGTCGGTCGGTCTGCCGTCCTGCTTTAACGTAATAGATAGAGTGACCTTGCCACTGCCAGTAGTCTGCTGTCGTCGGGGCGATCGCCGTTTGCATAGCCAATATATCTCTAGCGTGAGGTTACAGCGTGAGGGTATTTGTGAAGTAATGTTGAGTATCCTAGCGCAAAGCGATGAGCGACATGGCTTAATCGGGGATGAGTTTTGGTGAGAGAAGGGCGCAGAGCGCCCTTCTCTCACCAAAACTAAAATCAGCAGCGCCCGGTTAGCCGTTTCTCAATTTCTTATGCTCTCTCAATCTTCTAGGAATTTGCAGCGCCCAACTCGACCCAGCCGATCGAGCCTTTGGTTTGAGCGGATCATGGCGATCGTTGTCCTGCTCAATCTGCTGCTGGTGTTGTTTGACCTCAGCTACATTCCCTGGCGAGATTTCTACTTGCGGCAGCTGCCTCAATTTACAGTTTGGTATGGAGAAAATCTGAAAGGCATTGAACCCCACCGCTCAACTGAAACCTATCTGAGAACGGTGCAAAGACTAGAAAATCAGGTGGCTGCTACGGGGCTACAATCTTCCGAGAGCGAGGTGCTGCTAACGAGCCTGCGATCGCTCAGCGCCGAAATGGTGGACGAAAATCCGTTTGAGGGATCTGGAAAGTCGGGCACGCTGGAGCGAATTAAGCGCCGGATGCGCGATCAAGTCAATATCGATTCTTCTAAACAAGCCTTTGCCGTCTTTTGGAGTCCAGAATATCTGAGGCAGACAGGCTGGAACGAGGCGATCGCCTTCTTTGACAGCCGCATTTCCCCCTTGATAGCCACCAACTACTATCGCGGCATTGACGAGACGGGGGAGCCGATCGATCGCTTTTGGCTGATTGACATTGGATTTATCGCTCTGTTCGCCTTAGAGCTTTTGGCAAGAACCTTCTACCTCAGCCGTCGTAGAAGAATTAGAGGGAGAACAACCTGGCTTGATGCACTGGTGTGGCGCTGGTATGACCTGCTGCTGCTGCTGCCGTTTTGGCGGTGGCTGCGCATCATTCCTGTGATCACTCGATTTCATCAAGCAAGGCTGATCAACTTAAATTCGCTCAATACCAGCGTGAGTCATGGGTTCGTCTCTGCCTTTGCCACAGAGATTACCGAAGCCGTGGTGCTGCAAGTCATGGATCAGGTGCAAGAGCTGCTGCGGCAGGGTGCGATCGCGCGTTGGCTGATCAATCCGCAGGGCGGCAGGAAATACATTGATCTCAACGGCATTAATGAAGGGGAGGCGATCGCCAAGCATTTGACCACCTTGATGGTCGATCAGGTGTTGCCGCAAGTCAAACCTGACCTGGATGCAATGATGCAGCATATCCTGACCCGCATTCTCAACACCTCGCCCCTCTACGCCGGACTGCAACACTTTCCTGGAGCCAGTCAAATCTCTAGCCGCATCACCCAACAGATCGTCACTGATGCCACCCAAAATACTCAGCAGGCGCTCAAGTCTGCCTTGGAGGACGAGGTGGGCGCAAAGCTGTTTGCTCGGCTGATAACTCACTTGGGCACAGCATTCCAAACCGAGATCCAGAAGAACAGGGCGATCGATGAAATTCAGACTTTGGCGATCGCCCTGCTAGAAGAAGTCAAAATCAATTACGTCAAGCAAAGCGAACAGCTTGAGTAGGCTCGGCGATTTCGGTTCTAGAACGCTCTTGATGCAATTGACGCTCTAAGTTAAGCCGTTCAAAATCAGCTCCCCTGAACCTGCGATCACTTCACCGATCGCTCCAGCCGCCAAATTCTGGGACTCAAAGAAAGCGATCGTTGGGTCAATTTGATCCGGCGGCACAATCAGGACAAAGCCTACGCCCATATTGAACGTGTTGAACATCTCCAAGGGGCTGACGTTCCCCTGCTCTGCCAGCCATGTAAAAATCGGCGGCGTTGTCCAGCAGCGCACGTCTATCTGGATAGATTGATCCATACCGAGACATCGGGGCAGATTTTCGGGTAAGCCGCCACCCGTGATGTGCGCCATACCGTGAATCTCTAACCCTGCCTGACGAGCCGCCAAAACGGGCTTGACGTAAATTTGCGTTGGGGTAAGCAAGGTTTCCCCTAGAGACCTGCCGCCGAGCTGAGGAGGACAATCGCTTAACTCGCTGCCCGACATTTCCACAATTTTGCGCACCAAGCTGTAGCCGTTGCTGTGGATGCCCTGACTGGCAAGGGCGATCGCCACATCGCCGACCTGCACCCGCGTGCCGTCTATAATCTGGCTTTTCTCAACGATGCCGACACAGAAGCCCGCCAGATCATACTCTCCCGGCTGATAAAATCCTGGCATTTCTGCCGTTTCGCCGCCCAGCAAAGAACAGCCCGACAGCCGACAGCCCTCAGCAATGCCCGTGACCACCTGCGCCAGCTGGTCGGCATTCAGCTTGCCCGTCGCCAAGTAATCTAGGAAAAACAGCGGCTCAGCTCCAGAGGTGAGTACGTCGTTGACGCACATGGCGACCAGATCGATGCCGACTGTGTCATGGCGATCGCACTGCTGAGCCAGCATTAGCTTTGTGCCTACGCCATCGGTTCCTGACACCAACACAGGCTCGTGGTAGCCGCTAGGCAACTGAAATAAACCGCTAAAGCCTCCCAATTTGCCCAAAACTTCGGGGCGATGGGTGCTTTCGACCGCATCTCGAATTTTTCGGACGAAGGCGCGCCCTGCTTCCACATCTACGCCAGCTTGCTTGTAATCCATAGGTCTATCTCTATCTATCGGACGTATTATGAATGAAAATAGTGAATTAAAACGATGATCAAGCGTTTTGACGTGTATTTGGTCAATCTTGATCCGACTGTGGGTAACGAAATCCAGAAAACCCGTCCCTGTTTGGTCATTTCGCCCGACGAAATGAATCGCTTCATCTCCACCGTGATTGTCGCACCCATGACCACCGCAGGACGAGATTACCCCACTCGCGTCACCTGTCGCTTTCAGGGAAAAGAGGGGCAGGTTGTGTTAGACCAAATCCGCACCGTAGACAAAACTCGCCTCGTCAAGCGTTTAGGGCATATTAGCTCAGCTACTCAAAAGAAAGTGCTGGCGATTCTAGCAGAGTTGTTTGCAGAGTAGCGCGATCGCCTCAACCTCCAAACTGCCAATACCTGCGCTTCCAGAGCCATTTAAGCCCGTTTAAACTTTCAAGGCGGTATTAGTTCTCAATAGCGTCAGTAAATCGCAAAGTCTTCCTATTTTTCCTAAAAGCTGGATTTCCAAGGCTCGGAGCACCTTGGAAATCCAGCTTTTAGGGTTTTGTGGCGCGCGCCTCAAAACCCTAATTTACGATCTACTGAACGTGATTAACCAGGGTTATCTAGGGACGGTACTTCTTTCACAAGCCAGCCCTGAGCTTCTAGGCTGGCAATTTCTTGTGCCCGCTCATCGGCAAACTGATTGACGGCTTGTAGCTCGATCGGGAACCGCTGTAGCAGTTCGGCAGCAGACACATGGTAGGAAAATGTTATCTTTCCTAGCGGCAGCAGAGACTTAATGGCGGCTATTCCATTGTGAGTCAGGCTGACCTGATACAAAGGCGGTAGCTGTGAAAAATCTTTGCGTGCCAGCGTTTTGCCATGAGAATCTAGCAAAAATGCAGACAAATTGGTGAGCTGTGCCGTTTTGTCCTGCTGACTTTCGATCGTCACAATCAAATTTGGCTCCTGAGCATGGGTAATGGCGGCATCATAAGATAGTGTTAAATGAATATCATTGCCGCCCTCTTGCTGCGAGACTAAGTTGCCGTCAGCATCATGCTCTCGGCTGTATCCTTCGCCTTGCCATACCCCCTGCCAAACATAGCGCTGAGGCGCGATCGGATTTGCCAACACATCTGCTAGATCGATCGCGGTGACGTAGGGCGATCGCGTCCCATCTAACGAGTCAGGCAGAATCAACTCATCAGACTCTTCAGAGCGGGGGCGATCGATCGATTTTTGAGTTGCGATCGTCTGAGTTGCGATCGTCTGAGTTGCAACATAAGCCGTCACACCTTCTGAAACCTGAACCGCTTTCCAGCCTGCCGGAGCAGCAATTTTGGTAGTGGAAATCTTATTAGCAGACTGGTTAGCAGCAGGCTGATTAGCAGCAGATCGAATATTCTGAGACAAGACTGGAATCTCGTTAAAAACTTGTTCTAAATGAGATGAATGCTGAGAGGATGACGAGTTAGACTGCTTCGTCAAATATGAGTCTTTTATTTTAGCCATGTTGTACTGGTCGATCGTGATTAGAGAGGCGATCGCGCTCATAATTCCAACACAAAGTAGCCAACTCTCTAGAGAAAGCGGTTTAAAGTATTTGACAGGCAGCATAGCTAAAAAATCCTGAGCAATGATGAATTAAAGTTGAAACAGGCTTTGATGTAGAGTTTCGATTTGAGAAATTGGTAAGGGAATCTAGAACCAGCCAAAATAAGCCGGAAATCGATGAAAGCGATCGAATATTTGCAGCAGATTTTGTGGCGAATGTCGTGAGCAAAGTGGGCTAGAGCTTTGATGACTTCATTCGCTATATCTGTTAGCTAGCTTCAGCAGATCGCAAAGCTTACACTCGATTTCCCAACCCTTAAAAGGGGGGGCAGAACTCAAAGTCCCTCTTTGTTAAGGAGGATCAAACACTCTCAAGAATTTTCACTTTTTGAGTCTATTGTGATTAAGAAACAGGCTTAAACCTGACCAGATTAATGAGGTCTTAAACATAAGGTAATAGATGCCAAAGAAGTTTCAAATACCACGAGCGGGTACTCTTGTTTAGGCAGTACTTGTTTAGGCAGCACTGGAAAGCTAAAACGCTCCCTGTCTATTTAGACAGGTCAAGCAAATTGGGCGAACCCACTCATCGATCGCCCTAAAGCTTCGCCTGTCTTTAAGATTAGACTTCTCAGTTTTGTGTCTGGAGATACGATCGCGCTGATGCTCAAATTCTATGGTGCAGGGGTTAGAGCCTTACATCGTATGCACTTTACGTCGTATGCACTTTACGCCGCAATCATACGTCGCAGTCACTTTACGTCATAGCTGCTTTGAGTTATGGTGTCTGCGGCGATCGCAACATTTTCTTTCTGCACCATCCAAACGAAAGGTTAGCCCATGAATATGCATTATTCCGTCGCGGTTGTAGGAGGAGGTCAAGCGGGTCTATCCATGAGCTATTGCTTGAAAGAGCGAGGTCTAGACCACATTATTTTTGAAAAAAACAAGATTGGATATGCCTGGAGTTCCAAGCGTTGGGACACTTTTTGTCTCGTCACGCCGAACTGGCAATGTCGGCTACCGGGGTATCACTACTCTGGCGCCGATCCCAATGGCTTTATGCAGAGAGATGAAATTGTTCAATACATCGAAGCCTACGCCGCATCCTTTGACCCGCCCTTGAAAGAAGGCGTTGAAGTTCTGAAAGTTCGCAAAAACGAGGCTGAGGGAGTTTTTGAAATTGCGACTTCGATTGGCGACTTCACCGCCGATCAGGTTGTGATTGCAGTCGGGGGCTACCATACTCCGAAGCTTCCAACCTTAGCGGCACGATTTCCTGAAGCGATCGTGCAACTTCACTCTTCCGAATATAAAAATCCGCAGTCGCTTCCCGACAAAGCCGTTCTCGTGGTGGGCACAGGACAGTCAGGCTGCCAAATTGCTGAAGATCTACACCTTGCCGGAAAGCAGGTTCATCTCTGCGTCGGTGGTGCACCGCGATCGCCCCGTCGATATCGCGGCAAAGATGTGGTGGACTGGCTCGATCAAATGGGCTACTATGACCTGTCGATCGATGACCATCCTCAAAAGGAGAAGGCACGCAGCAACACCAATCACTACGTTACCGGACGAGGCGGCGGACGCGAGATCGACCTGCGGCAGTTTGCTCTGGAAGGAATGCAGCTTTACGGCAAGCTGAAGCAGGTCAGCGGCAGCCAGCTGGAGTTTTCACCAAACCTGAAGCAAAACCTAGATCAGGCGGATGCAGTTGCCGAAAACATTAAGAAGAGCATTGACGGCTTCATTGAAAAGAACCAAATTCAGGCACCTACGGAATCTCCTTATCAGCCCGTTTGGCAGCCTGAAACAGAGCCGCTGACGCTGGATTATGAGCAAGCAAATATTGGAGCCATCATCTGGAGCACAGGCTACCAATCCGACTTTAGCTGGGTCGAGGTGCCCGTGTTTGACGGCAGAGGCTACCCCGGTCACGATCGCGGGGTTACTGGCGTACGCGGACTTTACTTTCTAGGTCTTCCCTGGCTCTATACTTGGGGTTCAGGGCGATTCTCAGGCGTGGCGAGAGATGCGACTTACCTAGCCGACACGATCGCCGCCAAAAGAAAAGTTGCCTACACCAACTCCTGGAACGTCGTCAATGAGTTTTTGCTGGGGTCATAGTTATTAACCCGGTAATTAAAGATTTTTGTTGTGAGGCGAGCGAAGCTCGCCTCACAACAAAAATCTTCCAATAATGCACTCTCAATTATTGCCAAGTTAATGAGGTGTAGCGTTGGGGGGAGTCGGTGGGCACCAAAACAAATTTTTGCTAGACACCCCCAGCGAGTCCAGAATTCCCCGCATTACTTCGGTGCAGTACAGCCAATGCCCCAGATCTTCATACATGCGATCGGGGTTGAACTCGAAATCATAGTGCAGCACGTGAGCCAGATCGGAAAACTCATCAGAAGATTGGGGAGAGAGCAGCAGCAAGCGAAACGGTTTTCCCTGACAGTGTTTTTCTAGCTTGTAGGCGAGATCTATGACGCCTCCCCGATCGGCAATGCCCGTGCGAACGAACAGAGCCTGGTCACAGTTTTGTAGGGTGTACCAGAATCGCTCAGCCCGTGCCGAATAGCGAACGCGCATCCGCTCATGAACGGCAGACATATCTTCCTGCGGGTGATCAGTGTCCTCGACCTCATGGGCAAAAGATAACCCTGTCCATCTGCTGTGATAGACTCTGCCTGCGTCCGGACTGTAGTGCAAGAAGGCGGGATTCCACATGTCATAAAAACGGCTTTCGATCATGTCGGCAACGTCGGCAATTTGCGTGGTGCGCGTCAGATCAAATGGAAAAGCAGGGCCGTCATACTCCATCTTGTACAGCATCATCCGCACCGCACAGCGATCGCCCAGGGGAATGATAGCCACACGGCTAATGTCCGATAGGCTGCATTTGTATTGAAACAGCATTGCGGACTTCGGTGAGACTTTCACCCGACTCTCCAATCCATGACGACCAATCATCAGCGTCCGAAAGGGGGCATCTGGATACAGCGGGTCGGTGTATACTCCGGCTGGCAAGGCTTTTAAGGCGCTCCGCACCTCTCGCCACATGGGATGGACATTGAACTCCTGGTCTGATTCGTTAACCATCCAGAGATGATGTTCGTCTGCTCTTAAGATCCCTAGATTTCCGTCATAGAACAGCAAATCTGAGTTGTGGGGTGAAAAGAGATCGAACGCAGAGGTATATTTCAGATCGCTACCGGGAGGAATCGTGAGAGTCGTTTCGATCGTGCCATCTTCCTGCACGGCAAAGAAGGGAAGCGTCTCTGGCTGAGCCTGTCTTGCGCCCTGCTTTGCGCCCTGCTCTGCAATGTAGAGTCCCGGACTCAACCGAGCCTGACGTAGCGCTTCTTGAAGTTCCTGCCAGTAGGGAGCAATGCTGTAGCTGTAGGGCGATGCATTCGTAATCCGTAGCTGCTTCTCCTTGATCCAGGCAGAAATCTGAAAACCTGCCGAATCTTGGTAAATAGCAGTTTCAGGCTGCTGCCAGCGCTGTTTTTCTGCGGCTAATTCTGTTTTGTCGATCTGGAAAAGGCTCAAGTCGATCGCCTGATACATGAGGCGATGCCCTCGGCTATTGGGGTGAGCCGGATCAAACGATAGTCCTTCTCGCCATTGCCCCTGTCCATCATCTAGCGCCGTCAACCAATCCAGGACAGGAACCCCCCAAGTTAGCATCCGGCTATGGGTATCTCGTAACAGCCAATTGTGTTCTGGAGCGTAGTCGCCATGGGGATAGACGCTGCCCAACACTGGACTAGCTCCTAGCTGCCGTGTCATCTTTACTAACTGCTGTAAGCCACTTTCAAACCGTCGCTGCACGGCTCGTCGCTCGTGAGGAGGACAGTAGGCAAAGCCTTCGTTGCCCAGCGATAGGGCAATAATGATGATATCAGGCTGTTCGGGTAGAACGACAGACGGAAACCGCTTGATGGTTCTGCTCACCGTTGCTCCGACCTCAGAGACATTCACGAGTTGGTGCCCATACTTTTCCTGGAGGCTTTGACCCAAACGTTCTACCCAACCTCGTAGCAGCCAAGCTTTGTGACCGACTGCAACAGAACTCCCAATCACAACAATTTTTAGACCTTCAGGTTGTAATTCTGCAAATCTGTCTCCTGCGAACCTGTCGTAGTTTAAGGGCAACCCGCTTACCGCCGCCTCGTCCGCCGCCGCCTCGATATATCCAAACGGGTAAGGCTGCCCATAACCAAAGGAGCCATCATCTACAACAACAGTCTTGGATTGAAGGTCAGAGTCGATCGGCACCCAGCGGTTTGCCCCCAGCGATTCCCACTGCGCTTCGCCATCGACAGACAGACGCACATACCTGTATTCCAATCTCTGACCATCAGGAGATGTCAGAGATTGCTGAAAATCGATCGCTGACTCCATCCACCAAAGCGGGTAAAGATCCGCACTGGTGTAGAGTCGAATAGATTTCGCTAAGTCCCACTGACCTAGTTCAGACGTAGAGCCAACCAGAGCAATGGATTCACCCATCTGCGTTTCCGCCCTAATCTGGAATCGATACATAGGTTTTTCCCTAGCTTAGAAGGACGGGCGCTATTAATTTCAAAAATTCATCCCCAGACTAAGCTGTGCCGAAAAACGATAGAGCTGTTGCCAGTTTGCTCTGGAAATTCATGGTGGGGCGCTTCGCGCCCCACCATGAATTTTCCGTTAACCGCGTTGGCGGTTGCCATACCGGATGAGCTTGACCGTATCACGTAAAGCTCTGGAGATCTGTCTTGGAGATAACCTTGCAATCGGCAGGTTGTGCGATCGTTCCAAAATCGCCCTATTATATCGATGTAGTTTGCATGGAGAGAGCCTGATGGGTTATCGCATGGATCGCCGCGCCTATGCCGACACGTTTGGAGTTACGGTGGGCGATCGCCTCCGCCTCGCCGACACGAACCTGATCATTGAAGTGGAGCAGGACCATACCACTTACGGCGACGAGGTGAAGTTTGGCGGCGGTAAGGTGATTCGGGACGGCATGGGGCAATCGCCGATTACCAACGCCGAGGGCGCAGTCGATGCCGTGATCACCAATGCGCTGATTCTAGACTGGTGGGGCATTGTCAAAGCTGATGTGGGCATCAAGGACGGCAGAATCGCCGCCATTGGCAAAGCGGGCAATCCCTACATTCAGGACAATGTGAATATTATTATCGGACCTGGCACCGAGGCGATCGCCGGAGAAGGGATGATCTTGACGGCGGGCGGCGTGGATACCCATATTCACTTTATCTGTCCGCAGCAAATTGAAGTGGCGATCGCCTCTGGCGTAACGACCCTGATTGGCGGCGGCACAGGTCCTGCGGCTGGTACCTATGCCACCACCTGTACCCCAGGCCCCTGGAACATTTACCGAATGCTGCAAGCTGCCGATGCTTTCCCGATTAACATTGGTTTTTCTGGCAAAGGCAACTCAGCACAGCCGGAAGCGCTGGTGGAACAGGTGGAAGCAGGCGTGATTGGCTTAAAACTCCACGAAGACTGGGGCACTACCCCTGCCAATATTGACACCTGCCTCAGCGTTGCCGATGAATATGATGTGCAGGTTGCCATCCACACCGACACCCTCAACGAAGCCGGATTTGTAGAAAATACGATCGCCGCCTTCAAAAATCGGGTGATTCACACCTACCACACGGAAGGAGCGGGAGGCGGACATGCACCAGATATCATTAAAGTCTGTGGGGAAGTTAACGTCTTGCCTTCTTCCACAAATCCCACCCGCCCTTACACCGTCAACACGCTAGAAGAACACTTGGATATGCTGATGGTTTGCCACCATCTCGATCGCAATATTCCTGAAGATGTTGCCTTTGCCGAATCGCGCATCCGACGAGAAACGATCGCCGCCGAGGACATCCTGCACGATCTGGGAGCCTTCAGCATGATCTCCTCCGATTCGCAAGCCATGGGGCGGATCGGCGAAGTGATCATCCGCACTTGGCAGACCGGACACAAAATGAAAGAGCAGCGGGGGGCGTTGCCTCAAGATAGCGATCGCAACGACAACACCCGCGCCAAGCGATACGTTGCCAAGTACACGATCAACCCTGCGATTACCCACGGCATTGCTAACCATGTTGGCTCGGTGGAGGTGGGCAAACTCGCTGACCTGTGCCTCTGGCGACCTGCCATGTTTGGGGTCAAACCCGAAACGGTGATTAAGGGCGGTCTCATTGCCTGGGCGCAGATGGGAGACGCCAACGCCAGTATCCCCACGCCCCAGCCTGTGCATATGCGACCCATGTTTGGCAGCTATGGTGGGGCAATCCATGCCACCTCACTCACCTTCCTGTCTCAGGCGGCGATCGCCAAAGGCGTTCCTGACCTGCTGAAGCTGAACAAGCGATCGGTGCCCGTTGGCAATATTCGGCAGCTCACGAAGCGCGACATGAAGTTGAACGATGCCATGCCCCAGATGGAAGTTGATCCTGAAACCTATGAAGTTCGTGCGGATGGCGAACTGCTCACCTGTGAACCTGCAACCAGTTTGCCCATGGCACAGCGTTACTTCTTGTTCTAGCCAATTGCTGACCGAGCAATGCTGACCATCATGAAAGTCTGCTATGATTGCAAATGCGATCGGGTGACTAGCGCAATGGTAGCGCATCGGACTCTTAATCCGTTGGTTCTGGGTTCGAGTCCCAGGTCACCCATTCTTTTGAAGTAGGTCTACAGTAAAATCGCCATCGTTGCTTCTGCAATTTGAGCATTCGAGGCAGGCAATAGCTTTGTATTCATCTTAAAGTCCGCCAAACCATTCGTAGCCCAAATCTTCCCAGTAGCCTTTCTTCGGGTAAAGCTGCTTAGTCAACGTAATTTCAGTCACCCATTTGCTCTGCTTGTAGCCGAGTTTAATCGGAGAAGCCAGTCGCAGCGGCGCACCGTTTTCGGGGGATAAAGGCTGACCATTCTTCTGATAGACCATTAGAGTTTGTGGATGCATCGAAGAGACTAAATCCCAGCTCTCATAATAGCCATCTGCCGACTTGAAGTAGACATACTTTGCGCCTTCCTTGGGTCTTGCCAATGCAATTAGATCGCGTAGCGGCACGCCACCCCACTGAACGATCGCTGCCCAGCCCTCGACACAAACATGCCGAATTACCATAGAGGTAGAAGGCATCTTTTGCAGTTCGGCAAGGCTGAGGGTAAAAGAATGATTGACATCGCCGTTGACCGTCAGTAGGTAAGCTTGAGGGTCAATCTTTGGCGTACCTTGAAAAGAGTTGATCAGCAGCGCCTCTGGCTCGATCGCACTTACTGGAAAGTTGGGAATCAGCTTCTGGGGATTGAGCAGCAGTTCCTCAACGCTCTGATTGATAGGCTCAAACGTCTTAAACACAACATCGTCATACAGGGTGGAGGCACAGCCACCCAGCACTAATCCTAGACCTGAAAGACCAGATAGCTGAAGCAGACGACGACGAGACAAAAAGCGATCGGAAACTGAAGGGAGTTCCACAAAATACCTCAATTAAAATACTTCAATCTTATTAAGATTAACAACCGCTCAGCAACTTACCAAAACATTGAATTAACCAGCCGCAAGCCACCGACTCTGAGCGCCATGAAAGAATGGACGATAGAAAACAACATCACCGTAGGAACGCTGATAAAGTGAATGACTCGTAGAGCTTGCCAGCTACCGAACAGATCTACAATCCAGTGAAACTGAGCGGGCTTGTACATACCCAGCCCCGTGAAGATCGCCAGCAGCAAAATGGGAATCACTGCGGTGTATAGCACCCGATGCCAAGCATATGCCTTGCGTTTGGGGTTACTCCCTTTTTGCAGCACCTTCAGATCTGCTTCGCTAGCAAACCGTCGTTTCCAACGTCGAGACACCAAAATATATAAACCGTACCATAGCAAGTTCAGGGCAAAGAACCACATAGCCGCAAAATGCCAATGTCTACCGCCTGCCAGCCAACCGCCTAGCGTCACCAAAGGCGGAAAACGCCAGCCGCCCCGTCCGCCAAACACGGGATTGGCGTTGTAGATTTGCAGACCGCTGGTAATCATCAGCAGCAAGCTAACGATGTTGACCCAGTGAAACACTTTGGAGAGGATAGTCTGATGGGGAACCGGAGGCGATTTCGATCGCTTTGCAGGAGCAGGTGAGGAAGTCATATCAGGATGGGGATGAGTGTGGGAGTTCAGAGGGGGAGAGGGGGAAAAAGAGGCGCTAGCCAAAGCTGAATTTTGATATCCCAGCCGAGGAGAATAGCGATCGCTGTTCCGGCAAGCAGAAATCCGCCAATGCGCTGTAACAGGTTGCTATGGGGGCGTAAGCTCAGCAACCGCCGACTCACATAGCGTCCACCATAGGCGATCGCCAACAGGGGCAATCCTGTCCCTATTCCAAAGAGCAGCAGAAGCACAAATGCCGATCCAACCTGATGTTGCACTGCTGCTAAAACTAGGATACTGCCTAGCACAGGTCCTGCACAGGGTGTCCATAGCAAGCCGAGCTGTGTGCCTAGCCAAAACTCGCCGATTAGCCCTACAGGCTCCTTTGTTCGCTGGGTTATGGGTAGCTTGGGCAGCAGGCTGAAGAGCCGATAGCTTCCCTGCGGGAAAATGGCTAGTAGACCTAGAGTGAGCAACAGCACGATCGCCACATTTCGCAACAGCGTGACGAGTCCGGTCAACCAGCTCGCAGTGATACCCAATAGACTGCCCACAAAGGCGAATCCGCAAATTAGCCCTGCCACCAGCACCACAGGAGCCAGCTTGTGAGATTGAAGCGATCGCCCTACTAAGAGGGGCACGATCGGCAGAACGCAAGGGGATAGCACAGTCAACACACCGCCCAAAAACGCCAGCCCACCAGACAGAGGCGAGAGAGCTAGGGAAGATACAGCAAGAATCATTGCCCAGCTGCCAGTAGCTGTTGGATCAGAGCTTCGGTTTCTGCGTAGGCTCCTTCTCCAATATGGTCATAGCGGAGCTGTCCCTGACGATCGCCCAAAAATAGATGCGGCCAGTATTGATTTTGGTATGCTTTCCAGGTCTTGAAATCGTTATCTACAGCGATCGGGTAAGTGATTTTAGCTTGCTCTAAGGCGTTCTGGATGTTGCCAATATCTCGCTCAAAGGGAAATTCTGGCGTTTGAACGCCCACGATTCTAAGTCCTTGGGAAGCATACTTTTGATGCCATTCCACTAAGTAGGGCAAGGTTCGCTGACAGTTGATACAGGAAAATGTCCAGAACTGTACCATGACCACGTTGCCCTTGAGTCCGGCGATCGTCAGCGGCTCAGAATTTAGCCATTGCTGAATGCCTTGAAACTCAGGCAGAATTCCTCTAGCGGGGGGCAGATTGGCGGCAGACAGTTGAGCCACCTCAGCCGGGGACAGATTGACCGAACTGGTTCGTCCAGATTTAGCTTGTGCCGCATCTGGCTCACGATTAAAGTAGTGAATTCCGGCTGCTGCTGCTGCACCCAATGCCCCAACACCCAAGTATCTCAGAACTTTACGTCGATTGGGAGGATCGGAATTTGCCCAGTCGTCTTTCATAATATTCACCTGAATAAATAGATCGTTAGTAATGAGAAGTAATGAGAAATTAGCCTCTGTTCCCTCCGGGAGCCTAAGTTTTACCTAAGCTCCCACCGTCTGTTTTAAGCAGTATGCGCCTTTGGCTCAAACTTGATTACTTCGCTGGGGTTTGCTGCATTGCGTCGCCTTTATTCATGGCATCGCCTTTATTCATGGCGTCGCCCTTGTTCATGGCATCGCCTTGGTTCATTGCGTCGCCTTTGTTCATAGCGTCGGCCGGACTCTGCATTGCATCAGGAGAAGCGGGTGCAGGCTGAGACGTGGTAGCATCTGTTGAGCAAGCAGACAAACTGACGACAAGCGCCAAACCAGCTACCAAGCCAAGCATTTTCTGATTCATTATTTTTTCTCCAAAATAGTGGGTTAAGCGGCACAATAAGCTGAGTAATCTTGCCGTCAGCACGACATTGCCCAAAAATCTGCTAGTCGTAACCTCAGCGAATCTTAAAGGCATGAGCAGTGCGCGACTCCGACAATTCACAGTATTGGCGGATAACCTGAGAGGCAGCTTAATGACGCATAAGAAAACTCAATCTTGTGCTGTTAATCTCAACTTATTGAATCCTTAACTCATTCGATTCCAGAGTTCTTCTAAGATACTGGCATCTTCACCTGAGCGAGGTTTTATGAGACAGTATCCTGACGAAGCTGAGCAATACATTGCCAAATTCACAGCTTCTTTATTGAGGCGGCGCAGTTTTTTGAAGTGGTGCGCTGCCTTTAGTACAGGCGCTCTCATCACCCAAGTTGCCTCTTGCACTCAGTCTACGACTTCTACTTCATCGCCCAGCTCTAGCATGTCTCCTGGTTCTAACATGGCTTCTGGAGCTAGCCCCACTACAGGCGAGCTGCCCGTGACGATCGCCATGGAGGAACTAATCGCTAAGGCAAAACAAGAAGGACAGCTCCGCGCCTACGGAATGCCGCCCGATTGGGCAAACTGGAAAGGCTGCTTTGACAGTCTAAAGACGAAGTATGGTATCACCAGCATCTATGAACCAGAGGGCGGTTTATCTTCTGCTGAGGAAGTGCAGAAGTTTTTGGCAGAAGTGAACAAGCCTGTGGGCGACATCGCCGATGTGGGAATTCTGTTCGGCCCTGAAGCCAAGGCAAAGGGAGCAACGGCGGCTTACAAGGTGTCTCGCTGGGCAGATATTCCAGACAATCTCAAAGATCCGGATGGACACTGGGCTTCTAACTACGGCGGCGTTTTGGCGTTTGCCGTGAATCCTAAAAAAGCGGGATCGGTGCCAAAATCCTGGGCAGAACTGCTGTCAGGCAATTTTTCTAACATGGTGGCGATCAACGGCGATCCGCGCCAGTCGAACAGTGCGTTACTGGCAGTAATCACGGCAGCTTATGCCAACGGCGGCAGCATTGATGATATCGAGAAAGGTGTAGATGCCTTTGCCAAGCTGAAAAAGCAGGGCAACTTTACCCCAGCGAAAGCCGACACGGCTGGTTTGCAGTCGGGTGAGGTCGGCATTGCCATCAAACCTGATTTCTTGGGGCTGACCGATCGCGACAAGTTTGCAGGCAATCCCAAAATTGAGGTGGTGATTCCCGAAGACGGTGCCGTCGCCACTAGCTATGCGCAAATCATCAACCGAGTGGCGCCCCATCCCTACACGGCTCGTCTCTTCCAGGAGTACATCTTCTCAGATGAGGGTCAGCTAGAGATGCTGAAGGGCTATGTGCGTCCTACATTGATTGACAAACTGACGATTCCGGCGGACATCAAAGCCAAGCTGCCCGATGCGGCGCAGTACAAAAAAGTAGTTCCGGCGATCGTTGATACCCAAAAGCTGGAAGCCGCTAAGAAAATCGTCACCGAGCAATGGGGGCCGAAGGTTCTGGGGCAGTAGAGGGGATGAGGGGAGAGGGTGGATGGGTGGATGGGTAGATGGGTGAATGAGGAGAAAGGGTGGATGAGGGGATGAATAACTTTCCCTCTCCCTGATCTATCTTTTCTCCCAATCTACTCCCCCACCCATCCACTCCTCTACCCATCCACTCCCCCACCCATCCACCCTATCCCCCAACTCTCTTCTAGGCATTAACGCATCCTGTTGCTCTATAGGTATCCTTATGAGTCTGGCAATCAAACCAACCCGATCGTTTTGGGTACGCTATCCCTGGGTTTCTACGGCGCTAGGACTGGCTCCCATGGCGATCGGGTTGATTGCATTCTTGGTGCTGCCGATTCTGCTGATGGTGGTTAGCTCTTTTCAGACCGATCAGGGCTGGTCGCTGAACAATTACTGGGGCACCATGCGCGGCGAGTATCTGCGGGCATTTTCCACAACGCTACAGATTTCTCTGGTGACGGCGGTCTTAGGCGGGGTGCTGGGCACTTTGACAGCGATCGCCCTTGCTTGGGGAACTTCTAGCCCTAACAATGGTTTGCTGACTCTGGCGAGTGTGGCGGCGAACTGGGGCGGGGTGCCTTTGGCATTTGCCATGATCGCCACGGTGGGAAATTCAGGCTGGGTGACAGAACTGTTACGGGCGAGCGGCTTTGACCTGTATAAGCAGGGTTTCACCATTTACGGCAACCTGGGGTTAATTCTTACCTACACCTATTTCCAGTGGCCGCTGATGTTGCTGCTGATGTTGCCCTCGGTACAGCGGTTTCGGCAGCAGTGGCGCGAAGCTGCCGAGAGCTTGGGAGCAACCAACGGTCAGTTCTGGCGCTGGGTGGCGATTCCAATTTTGATGCCTTCCATAATTGGCGGTATGGCGCTGCTGTTTGCCAATGCCTTTGGTGCCCAGGCGACTGCCTTCGCGTTAGCAGGAGGAGCGCTGAATCTCATCACGATCAAGATTACCTTTCTAGTGAAGGGGCAAACGGACTTTAACCCCGGTCTGGCAAATGCCCTTGCCGTTGAGATGACTGTGGTGCTGGCGATCGCCGTCATCATTTACCAGATCACCAATCAACGTGCCCGTCGCTGGATGAGGTGATGTTCTAGACGGGGTTGATTTTTTATTGATCTTCTAAAGAGAGTGCCGCGCTCCTTTCATAAAATCAACAGCCCACTTGAGACACCGCCGCTAGATGAAATAGCATAGGTCAAACCCATGACGATCGCGCCTCTGACTTCCCCACCTGCTCACGCTCCTGCTCAGACTGCCGATCGCCCCAAGAAGGGCACTTGGAGGCTGGTGCTAATCGCGGCGCTGTTGATCTATATTTTTATTCCAATCGTGGGTCTGTTGCGGTTTAGCACTCGTGCCGCTAACGGCATCAGCTTTCAGTTTTATCGAGATGCCTTTGCTGACCCTTCGTTCTACAGCTTCTTGGGTAACTCGCTGTTTGCCGGACTGTGGACGATCGCCATTACCCTCACCCTTACCACCTTTACGCTGTACTGGGCATACCTGAAGGCGCGTTGGCTGCTGCCGCTGATGGAAATGCTGTCGCTACTACCGTTTGTGGTACCTGCTGTAACGCTGGGTATTGGCTTAATTCAGGTATTTACTACGCCGCCTTTGGCGCTGACGGGTACGCCACAGCTCTTGATTGGAGCCTATGCGATCGTCACTTTACCTTTTGCCTACCGCGCCGTTGAGAATAGCCTTCAGGGAGCCAATGTCTTAACCCTGACAGAAGCCGCCGAGAGCTTAGGAGCAAGCTGGTGGAGAATCTTTATTGAGATCATTTTGCCCTGTGTCTGGTCGGGGGTGATTAGCGGTGGGCTGCTGGTATTTTCCTTTGTGTTTGGCGAGTTCACTCTGGCGCTATTTCTCGTCGGCTCTTCCTACCAAACCTTTCCTCTTTACATTCAACAGCTTTACTCCTATCAGCCTCAATATTCGGTAGTAATGTCGTTACTTTCTTTCGTTGCGACTTGGCTGGCGGCATGGCTGCTCGTGGTTTTTACTCGCGGAAAAAATTAGTGCTTGCTGTATTTATCTCTCTTTGTTCTTTAGCTTTCACCCTTTACCGCTATGTCCTATCTAGAGCTGGTTCATCTCTTCAAATCCTACGGATCTGTCATGGCGGTACAGGATGTTAATCTTCAGATTCCTGCTGGAGAATTTATTTCGCTGCTAGGACCTTCCGGGTGCGGCAAAACAACGATTCTCCGAATGATTGCTGGATTTGAAAAAACAACGGGCGGCTCCATTCTTCTGGAAGGACAGGACATCACCCACATCCCAGCAAACCGTCGAGATATGGGCATGGTGTTTCAGTCCTACAGCCTATTTCCCCACATGACGGCAGGGCAAAATATCGCCTTTGGGTTGCGGGTGAAGCGGTTGTCTCATGGGCAACAGCGGATTCGTGTCCATGAAATGCTGGAGCTGGTGGGACTTTCGGGGATGGGCGATCGCTATCCCCATCAGATGTCGGGTGGACAGCAGCAGCGGGTTGCCTTGGCGCGCGCCTTAGCCATTTCGCCTCGGCTGCTGCTGCTGGATGAGCCGCTCTCTGCTCTGGATGCCAAGGTACGCTTACAGTTGAGAAATGAAATTCGCCGGATTCAGCAGCAGTTGGATATCACCACGCTGTTTGTGACGCACGATCAGGAAGAGGCACTGTCCATTTCCGATCGCGTCGTTGTCATGTCCCAAGGACGTATCGATCAGGCGGGCACTCCTGAAGAAATCTATCTCACCCCAAGCACTGCCTTTACTGCCTCCTTTATTGGTGCGATGAATCAGATTCCGGGAGTTTGGGAAGGGGAACAGGTGCGAGTTTCAGCCCACCCTAATACGCAAATCCCCGATGAGTTTTTGCGAACTCAAACGATGGAGATATCTAACGGCACAAATGTTTTGGTGCTGGTGCGTCCTGAAAGCATCACGGTTCTTAGGCCAGAGGATTCAATACCCGCAGATTACAACCTGCTAAGCGGGTTGGTGACGAGCCGGATTTTCCTAGGTTCGGTAGTGCGGCTGTCGGTGCTGGTGGGGGAGTTTTATCTCAACGTCGATGTGCCTACGGCTCAGGCAGAGCAATTTACCTCAGGTCAGGTGGTGCAGTTAGGATTTCCTGCCGACCAGTGTCGCGTATTGGCGATCGCCCCTGCCGCTCCGCAATCTGCGCTACCCCACAAACAGGTGCGATCGGTAGTCTAGAGTTTCTAAGGTGATAGGTATAGCCATAATCATCGGGCTTAGGACGTTTTTGAGGGCGCGCTCCGCGCGCCCTCAAAAACGTCCCCGTTCTAACTGCTGTGAATACAGCCATAGCATTACGTAATTGAGTTAGGATGAGTTATTTTTTGAGAGCCGCGCTCCGCGCGGCTCTCAAAAAATAACTCGTTGGATCTAAGCGCGTAGCGCAAAATATAGCAACCGCCTTGGCAGTTGCTATATTTTGCGAACTCTAACGATCGCTCTCCAGTCTTCAATGTTTCAGATAAAATGAACCACGGCTAGACCGATTTCAGCGCCTAGTTCCTGGATGCAGTGTCTCTAAAAATATGTCTCAAAGTACCACTGAGCGATCGCCCCGCCTTTCTCAATCCAGCCCGTCCGAGCAAAACTCGGCTATTCCACAGGCAGACGTAATGG
This sequence comes from Drouetiella hepatica Uher 2000/2452, assembly GCA_019359505.1. GTDB lineage: Bacteria > Cyanobacteriota > Cyanobacteriia > Elainellales > Elainellaceae > Drouetiella > Drouetiella hepatica. The sequence continues at coordinate 26,511 of JAHHHD010000045.1, forward strand.
TTAGCCTAAAGCAGGTGACAAAGGTTTACACGAACGGCTGTCAAGCTCTGGCAGATGTAGACTTGAATATTCGCAAAGGAGAATTTTTGTTTATCACTGGGCCTTCTGGCTCTGGTAAATCGACTTTGCTAAAGCTGCTGTATGGCGAAGAACAGCCGACTCAAGGGACGATCGCGGTGAATGGCGATCTTGTATCCAGTTTACGCGGCAATCAGCTCTCGATGCTGCGTAGACAAATCGGCATTGTGTTTCAAGACTATAAGCTAATTCCCCGGCGTACCGTAGCCGAGAACGTGGCGTTTGTGCTGTGGGCGCAGGGTTTTACCCGCAAAGAAGTGCATCGTCGTCTGCTCCCGGCATTGAAAATGGTGGGATTGCAGCACAAAGCAGACTGTTTCCCCGATCAGCTTTCGGGTGGCGAACAGCAGCGCGTCAGCATTGCTCGTGCCGTAGTTAACACGCCACCGTTGCTATTGGCAGATGAACCGACCGGAAATCTTGACCCCGATAACTCCTGGCAGGTGATTAAAATCCTCAGAAAGCTAAACGCGATCGGCATTACGGTTGTGGTGACGACCCATGATGAACAGTTGGTCAGACTGTCCAACCATCCGGTGGTGCAAGTGCGAAACGGGCGGCTCTATCGCGTTCAGGCTTAGGCAATCTGCAATCTATTTGCGCTGTGCCAGCCGATCGCGAATGTCAGCTAGGCGATCGCGGCTGCCTATGGGCGATCGCGGCTGCGGCAGTTCGGTGTCGGGCCAGAGAGGCAGGTCGGCACAGGGGCACTCTAGAGGCTGCACCCCAACCGACAGAATAGGAACAGGCATTTCGCACCGGGCGCAAGGGTTGATTTCCCAAGTGGGCTGCAATAGCTCACTCAAAGTCTGGTTCGTGCCCTCCAGGTAGCATTTCTCCAGATTGGATTGCAGTATTTGCGCCCAGCATTGTTCAAACTCAGGGCTGTAGCGATCGCCCTGAAGTACTGACTTAGGCAAAAGCTCCTCAGCAGTGCCAATCTTCACTTTTCTACCCAATTGAAACCAGTGGGCAAGGTAGCGTTTGACTTGTTCAAAAGATGCCATAAGCGCAAGAGGGCGTAAATTGAGGACAAATATTGCTTAGCCCTATCTATAACTTACCCGTTTTGCCCAGTTGAAATCTATAGCTAAAGTTAAGTAATTGCCTGGGGTTTCGAAATTTAGATTGAATCCAAAATCTAAAACTTTAGCTCTGGTAGCGGTGTACCCAACTGGCTCAAGTTCAGCGCATATCCTCCTGTCACCAGATAAACCGGATTGGCAATCGCCCCAATTTGCCGGATCAGCTTGCCCAAGCGATCGCGGAACAGCCGACCGATTGGGTATGCAGGAACGATTCCCCAACCCGTTTCTTCAGCCACGAAGATGACCTGAGCCTGAACTTGAGACAGGCTAAGCAAAAGCTCTTGAACCGTCTGCTGCCAATCCGATTCGCTTTGGTCTAGCAAGTTTGCCAGCCAGGTGCCCAAAGAATCCACTAACAAACATTCTGAAGGAGTTGCCGCTTGAAGCGTTGTGGTGAGGGCGATCGGCACGGTTAAAGTCTGCCAGGTTGCCGGACGACGCTGTTGATGCAAGAGAATTCGACTTTGCCATTCCAAATCTTGCGGATCGGTTTGCGCCGTTGCTACGTAAACCACCGACTTGCCCGATTGAACGGCTAGAGCTTCTGCCCACTCGCTTTTTCCAGAACGGGCGGCTCCCGTGACTAGAATAACTTGGGCGATCGGAGAGGGGAGAATCATAGCCTTCAGCTTTTTGCATGACTTATTAGCTTAAAACATAATCTGGCAGTGGTATTGGGGTAATGATTTTATGTTGTGGGGAGAAGCCCCACAACATAAAATCATTACCTTTTGAGGACTACCTGTAATCTTACAGAAGAGAAGTCGTTAGAATAGGACGTAGAGAGTGCCTTTGCCAACCGTTTTGAAGTCTTGAGCCTTGAAGTTTTGATGCCTGTTGAGGGATAGGGGCGAACGATGAAACCTGAACTAAAACGAATTGAGGCAACGCTAGGTCGACTCAACCTCAGTGAGGGTTTTCACCCAATTGCCCATGAGCCTCAGCTTTTTCATCCGCAGTCTATTCATTCGCAAACTGGCGATAGTCAGCTTGCCTATGTTCAATCTCATGAAATATTAGACTATCCATCTCGACCCGCTTCAGCACAGCCCGTTTCAAGTCAAATTCCAGTTCAGGCTTTTCCAGTACAGGGCAACCCCAAAACGCTCTCTTTGCCGCGCTCGAAGCCACCCACCCTCAGCAGTCATCGCCATGCCGCCAATCCTAGTCTGGCAGCGAACTTGCTCAAAGAAATTGAGGCAAAAGTCACGGGCTGGCAGCAGGATTTAGAGCAAATTATTCAGCAAATTCGATCGCTCTACGAAGAAGGCCCGATCGTCGAGGGTTGGCTAGAGTCTTATTCTCCTGGCACGCCGCAAATTGTGCAGCCGGATAGAGGAGCGACCCTGCGTCATGCTGAGGTTGATCAGCTCATGGACTACATCGAAGAAATTTGCAGTGCGAAACCTGCGCCCCAGGAGGAAGCGATTGGCACCCGCTATCGGCTCTGTGGCTTAGATGCAGAGGGTCAGCTTTGGTCACGCTCTTGTCCGGCACAGCAGGTTCCTTACGTAAGTTTGGCGATCGCCCGCTACCAAAAACTGCGCATTTTGCTCGACAAAAAGCAGGTCTTAGAGAACCGCCTCCAGCAGTTGGTTCAAACCCTGACTTTACTCCACAGCCAGCTAGAAGAGTAGCCGCACCTTCCTTTAGCTCTAAAATTAGCCTTTGGCTTTAAATTCAGCCCTGCTCCTTAGGACTGATGTACTAACTTGCGCGATCGCGGTATCATTGATTGCGAAATGACTGTGTGATAATTGCGGAATTCGCTAGACGTCTTGAACCGTGTCAACCAGATTTCAGATGAGTTGACGATAGAATTGTTAAGAACCATTTTTTGTAGCTCGTAGCAGCCCCCTATTGCCCCGCCATGCCCAAGCGCACCGAGCCAAAGCGTAATACCTCTTCTAAAAAAGCTGAGGTCTTAAATCTAAGCCCCGATTTAGAGCAGACCTTGAACCCAGAGGTCGCTAGTGCTGAAACTCTTAACGGCAATGGTAGGGCTGCCCAATCGCGCGCTAAGCCTCAATCAAAGTCTTCTCCCAACACGATTCGTATCCGGGGAGCGCGTCAGCACAACCTGAAAAATATTGACCTAGAGCTACCCCGCGATCGCCTTATTGTATTTACGGGAGTCTCCGGTTCAGGCAAATCCTCTCTAGCATTTGACACGATTTTTGCCGAAGGACAGCGGCGCTATGTCGAATCCCTCAGCGCCTATGCGCGGCAGTTTTTGGGGCAGGTGGACAAACCGGACGTTGACGCGATCGAGGGGTTAAGCCCAGCTATCTCTATCGATCAAAAATCGACATCCCACAACCCGCGATCGACGGTGGGTACGGTGACAGAAATCTATGACTACCTGCGGCTGCTCTACGGACGTGCTGGAGAACCGCACTGCCCCCATTGCGATCGCTCGATTGTGCCTCAGGCGCTCGATCAGATGGTCGATCAAATTATGGCGTTGGGCGATCGCACTAAGTTTCAGATTTTGGCTCCAGTCGTGCGAGGCAAGAAGGGCACCCACAAGAAAATGTTGTCTAGTCTCGCCTCTGAGGGGTTTGTGCGGGTGCGGGTAGATGGCGAAGTGCGGGAACTATCTGACTCAATCGAGCTGGAGAAAAATCAGAGCCACAATATTGAAATTGTGGTCGATCGCCTGATCCGCAAAGATGGTATCCAGGAGCGGCTGGTGGATTCGCTCTCGACCTGCCTCAAGCGATCGGAAGGTATCGCCGTCATTGAGGTGACTCCGACCGAAGCAAGCGATAACGTCGTCCAGTTTCCTTCCCCCAATCCAGACGTGCAGCTTGCAGTCCTGTCTACGATCGCTGCCGAACCTGCCGGACGCTACGGTCAGCCGCCTAACCCTGCTCCAGATTCGCCCAGCGATCAGCCTAAAACTTACGACCTGGTATTCTCAGAAAACTTTGCCTGTCCAGAACATGGAGCCGTGATGGAAGAGCTTTCTCCCCGGCTATTTTCCTTCAACTCGCCCTATGGTGCCTGTCCGGATTGCCATGGATTGGGCAGCCTACGGCGGTTCTCGGCAGAGCTGGTGGTGCCCGATCCAAGTTTGCCTGTGTATGCGGCGATCGCCCCTTGGTCAGACAAGGACAATACCTACTATTTCTCGCTGCTTTATAGCGTCGGGCAGGCGTTTGGCTTTGAAATTCAGACTCCCTGGGACAAGCTGACTCCCGATCAGCAGCAGGTGGTTTTGCATGGCTCTGATGAGAAAATCTATATTGAGTCGGACTCTCGCTACCGAGATAACAAGGGCTACCATCGCGCTTATGAGGGAGCGTTGCCCATGCTAGAGCGGCAGTACAAGGAAACCACGTCAGACCTGTACAAGCAAAAGCTGGAGCAGTATTTGATCGATCAGCCTTGCGAAGTTTGCGGAGGCGATCGCCTCAAGCCAGAGTCCCTAGCGGTGCGCATGGGGCAATATCGAATCAAGGATTTTACCAGCGCCTCAATCCGGGACTGCTTGGAGCGGGTAAATAATTTGCAGCTTTCCTCTCGCCAAGCCCAAATTGGTGAACTGGTGCTGAAGGAAATTCGGGCGCGGCTTCAGTTTTTACTGGACGTGGGGCTGGATTACCTGACGCTCGATCGCACCGCTATGACTCTCTCTGGTGGCGAGGCTCAGCGCATTCGGCTGGCGACCCAAATTGGCGCAGGTCTGACGGGCGTGTTGTACGTCTTAGATGAACCCAGCATTGGACTACACCAGCGAGACAACGATCGCCTGTTAAACACGCTGAACAAGCTGCGGGATTTGGGCAATACGCTGATTGTGGTGGAACATGACGAGGATACGATCCGAGCCGCTGACTACCTGGTGGACATCGGGCCTGGAGCCGGAGTTCACGGCGGCGAAATTGTCTCTCAAGGCAGCCTAGAAGATTTGCTGAAGTGCGAGCGGTCTTTAACGGGTGCCTACCTCTCAGGACGGCGCGTGATTGATACTCCGGCTCAGCGACGGGAGGGAAATGGGCGATCGCTGCATATGCATGATGCCCATCGCAACAATCTTCACCACCTGGATGTTGAAATTCCTCTGGGTAAGCTGGTTTCTGTCACGGGGGTTTCTGGTTCTGGCAAGTCTACGCTGGTGAACGAGCTGCTGTTTCCGGCACTTCAGCACCATTTTGGGCACAAGATTCCCTATCCCAAAGACATGGGCGACCTGAGCGGACTCAATGCACTGGACAAGGTGATTGTGATTGACCAATCGCCGATCGGTCGGACACCGCGATCGAATCCCGCCACCTATACCGGAGTGTTTGACATTATCCGTGACCTGTTTTCTGAAACGATCGAAGCCAAAGCCAGGGGCTATAAGCCAGGACAGTTCTCGTTTAACGTCAAGGGCGGGCGCTGTGAAGCTTGCGGTGGTCAGGGCGTGAACGTGATTGAAATGAACTTCCTGCCGGATGTCTATGTTCAGTGCGAGGTCTGCAAAGGCGCGCGCTACAACCGGGAAACCTTGCAGGTGAAGTACAAGAGCAAATCCATTTCTGACGTTCTGAACATGACGGCAGAGGAAGCGCTGGACTTCTTTCAGAATATCCCCAAAGCCTCGGCAAGGCTGCAAACCATGGTGGATGTGGGTTTGGGCTACGTGCGGCTAGGACAAACGGCTCCAACCCTTTCGGGCGGAGAGGCTCAGCGCCTGAAGCTAGCAACGGAACTCTCACGCCGCGCCACAGGCAAAACGCTGTATCTGATTGACGAGCCAACCACTGGACTCTCGTTCTACGATGTTCACAAGCTGCTGGACGTACTGCAACGTCTGGCAAACATGGGTAACTCGATTCTAGTGATCGAACACAATCTGGACGTGATTCGCTGTGCGGACTGGGTAATTGATCTAGGTCCTGACGGCGGCGATCGCGGTGGCGAACTGGTGGCAGTTGGCACACCCGAACAGGTTGCCAAAAACGAGCGATCGCACACAGGGCGCTACCTAAAGAAAGTGTTGGCACAGCATCCACCTGCGGCAGTTTCTTAGAAGCTTGCGATTGCCCATCCCATTGTCAGAGAGCATGATTCGCCGCAGGCAAGCGAACAGGGTTAGTGTAGCGTTCACGGTACCAGTTGACGAAGCGCGGTAGCCCAACTTCAACTGGGGTGCTGGGTTGAAAACCAACATCTCGCACCAAATCATCGATATCTGCATAAGTCTCAAGCACGTCTCCCGGCTGTAGCGGCAGCAAGTTTTTCTTGGCGCTCATGCCCAGGCAATCTTCAAGCACTTCAATAAAGCGTAGAAGCTCAACGGGTTGATTATTGCCAATATTGTAAAGGCGGTATGGCGGTCGGATTGCTTCAGGATGAGCCGATGCTGCAATTATGGGAGGGCGATCGAGAACACGAATGACCCCTTCCACAATGTCATCAATGTAGGTAAAGTCGCGGCGCATTTTGCCGTAGTTATAAACCTCGATCGGGCGACCTTCGAGAATAGCCTGAGTAAATTTAAAAGCCGCCATGTCGGGTCTTCCCCATTCGCCGTAAACCGTGAAGAAACGCAGTCAGGTTGTGGGAATACCATAAAGATGGCTGTAGGTATGCGCCATTAGCTCGTTTGCTTTTTTGGTGGCGGCGTAAAGGCTAATCGGGTGATCAACATTGTCCTGCGTCGAGAAAGGCATCGTGCGGTTAGCCCCATAGACAGAGCTAGAGGAGGCGTAGACTAAATGCTGAATCTGATTTTGCCGACAGCCCTCTAGGACATTGACAAACCCAACCAGGTTGCTGTCTGCATAAGCATGAGGGTTTTTGAGCGAGTAGCGGACTCCGGCTTGGGCAGCCAGATGAATAACCCGATCGCAGGAATATTGGTTGAATAGATCGGCCATGTCTGTGCGATCGGCAATATCTAGCTTATGAAACCGAAAGTTTGAATGCGTGAGCTTTGCTAGCCGCCCGCACTTGAGATTGACATCATAGTAATCACTCAGGTTATCAATTCCAATCACCGTTTCGCCGCGCTCTAGCAGTTTTTGGCACACATGAAAGCCAATAAAACCAGCAGCTCCGGTTACAAGAATGGGGGACATAAAAGACTCCTGCTCAGAAACTAAATAGACCGCAAGGGAAGGTGGAAGTTGAGCGATTGTAGGATAGGAAAATGCTCGATCGCAGGATAGTGCAGAACAGTGAGCGTGTTGAAACAGAGAGAAATTCGAGGATAGTGAGTCTGAGGAAAAGCCAGGGTTTTGGCAATGAATTGTTGCAGAACAGATGTTTCAGCCATGACCAATCCCGTCACCAAAGGAGCAGGATGGGATTCTGAGGCTGAATGATTTGCAAGTGCCTGTTGCCAACCCAAGAGGCTATCGTCTGAGGCGATATGTAACTGAACGGCTTGAGGATGGTTTTGAAGCACTTTTTGAAGATTTACTTGAGCTGCATCTGAGCTGATGCTGAAATCAATTGCGATGTCTCTCATCGCATCTACGAGTGTGGGACTAATGTCGCCAGACGGAAGCAAGATCAAACGAATGCCTTGCTTACCTTCTTTTAACTTAGGCAGCGATTCTCCTAACGAATGCGTTAAGTTCATTGCCGTTAGCGTTGCTGGACGATCAGGATGGGTAAAGATCAGCTCGCTAATACCGCAGTTTGACTGCTGTAGACAATGATGCTGCGCTGCCGGAAGCCCGATCGCCTGACTGATGAGCGCATGATTGGTGCCACCATGACTGACGATCAGGAGGGTCTGTCCGGCATGGCGTGGCAGGACATCCTGCCAAAATTGCTGGGCGCGATCGTACAAGTCCAGCACGGGATAGCGCGGTCGCGTGGCCAGAGCCGTTGCCCCATGAGCGGCGTGATAGCCCGAAGGCTCAACCATTTGAAACTCATGCGGGCGCAGTTTCCAACAGCGATAGTCAGCAGCATATTCTTCGCGAACTGTCTTGAAAGGCATACCTTCCCATGCGGGCAGATCAATTTCACGCAGCAGGGAGCAAGTATGAATCGATGGAATTTCACGTTCCATACCTTGCAGAATGGAATCAACTGTCTGCTGAACCCGCTTGAGGGGGCTGACATAGAGTGCGTCGATCGCCACATCCCGCAGCGCTTTGCCAACTTGACGAGCCGCTATCATTCCAGATTCTGTGAGTTCCGCAGTATCAGAACTGCCTTGATAACGCCCTTGCTCATTGAAGGTACTGCGCCCATGTCGAACTAAAATTACGCGAGTGGGTAACATGAAACCTAGTCTCCAGTGAGTTTAAGTAGAAATCGTCTGGGCTAAACCCTGTAGCGCATCCTGCAATGCATCCTGCAATACGACAGGTGGCTCGATCGCCTCCATCAGCTTTAGCCGTTCAACGGTCGTCAGCAGCCGATCGCCTGCCTTGGCATTGATCGCCACCTGCTCTGGCGACTTAGCTCCCGGAATGGCCACAGGCTGAATGGGATGAGAAATGGCAAACCGCAGCGCTGCTGTCACCATTTCTTCACCAGGGTGCAGGTAGGTTTTCAGGCGATCGACTTTGGCGAAATCAGCCTCCAGCCTGCTGTTGCTGGCCTCGTCTGCATACCATTCAGAGCGAACGGTGTCGGTGAAAACGGTATCTGAAGAATATTTGCCCGACAACAGCCCTTTCTTGAGAGGGCCGCGCACCAGCACGGCAATGCCATGCTCCTGGCAGTAGGGAAGAAAGTCTGCTTCTGCTTTGCGATTGAGGAGGGAATAGTCAGTTTCCACAACGCGGCAGGTGTTGTTCACGTTGAATCGCTTGAGCACTTTGAGTTTATCCGTCGAAATGCCATAGGCACGGATATAGCCCTGAGATTGCAGCAGCTCAAATCCTTCTAGATAAACGCTCGGATCTTCGATTTTGCCTTCGTGGCAGAGCAGCACATCCAGGTAATCCGTTCGCAACCGATAGAGCGAGGCGTGAACGCAAAGTCGAATCATGTCTGTCGTCGTCATGGGCACCATTTGTCCGGTGCGTCTGCCCCAGCGACCAATTTTGGTGACGAGATGAACGCGATCGCGAATACCGACCAGCGCCTTACCCAACCGCTCTTCCGATAGACCCGTCGGAATTCCATAGGACTCTGCTGTATCAAATAAGTTAATGCCCTCTTCAAAAGCTCTGCGAACGGTGGCCAATGCGATCGCCTCATCAATTTTGCCCCACTGGTTGCCAATATTCCAGGTTCCCATTCCGATCGCAGAGACGTTGAAGCCAGTGGTGCCCAGTTGTCGATACAGCATGATTTACTCCTTATTTTTTGGGGGGCATTGCTTAATCCGGCTATGAAATTTATTTTGAGAGGTGCGCGCCCCTCAAAATAAATTTCATAGCTAAAATCAGCAACGCCTTTTGGGGTTCGATACAGGTCTTGAGGTTTGAGACAAGTCTTACAGCACTTTAGTCTGCCAAGCCGCGCTTGTGGCGCTCAGAGACATAGTGGTTTAATCGTTTTTCCAGTACAACCAGCCGCTTCTCTAGCCATTTGCGGCTAGCTGTGCTCAGAAAATTAAACTGATTGACGATCGGCTGAATGACTTCCTCCCGTCGCCGTCGCCCTAGCTTCTGGAGTCGCTTGACAAAGTATGTGTTCTCGACCAGATCCCATTTTTTCTGAAAGTGCAGCAGGCTCTGCCGCTCCCAAGCATCGCTCCAGCGCACCATAAAGTAGGGCAGATCCGACCATTTAAGGCTAGGTGCAGGGGGATGGGTGAGAAAAGTCACGACTGAAGCGGGTTCCAAATAGATCGTGCCCCCTGCGCGAGCAATCAGCATACAAAAGTCAAGGTACTCTTTGGTACAAGAAAACCCTTCATCGAGTAAGCCAATCTGCTCAAAAATGTCCTGGCGAACCAGCATCGAGTGAAACTCTACAAATCCAGTTGGCTGGCGCTTGAGCTGATCTTGCACCTCTGCAACAGAGCGATTCTGAAAGTAGGTTTTTTCTGATACCTGCCATTTACCCTTGATGTCTGCCGTTTGGGGAACGCTCGGCACCCCTTGGATGAATTTAGCCAAATCCTCCGTCGGCATATACTCGCCTCCAGCACAGTGAACGATCGTATGCACAGGGCGATATTGACACACCAGTGAACCGACTACCGTGGCTGCCGTCTCTTCAGCACAATTGACCAAAGCCGTCAGCCAGCCTGGGGCAAAAATTACGTCATTGTCTACAAACACGATATATTTGCTTGGCGTTTGCTGATTAGCCTGATTCAAGCCCAGATTTCTCGCCTGATTGGGGGAAAGAAAGCGATCGCTCCGCAACAGTTGAAAGCCTTTTTCCTTTGCTGCCGTTTTGAGATAATCTTGCAGATCAACAGGCGAGTTATTGTCTACATAGATGAGACTGAATGGATGATGCGTGTTCTGGTAAAGACTCTCAAGCGATTCTTGGGCAAACTGAAAACGTTCACGCGGAACGACAATGATCGTTACATCTGGACTGTACATAACGCCCTTTCCTATGATGTGAATTGTGCAGCTAAGGTTTTTGAGCTAGAGGATTTTTTTGACTGAGTTGATCCCCGATCGCGTTCTGAATTTGGTAAAGCGCCGAGTATCGCTTTCCTAATCGCAGCAGTTCCAAATGAGTACCGCTTTCTAGAATCTTCCCGGCTTCAACGTAACAGATCAGATCGGCATCGGTGGCAGCTCTCAGATCATGAGTAATCAAAAACGTGGTACTTCCTTGGGCAAGCCGTCTGAGCGCCTCGGTGACAGCCTGCTCATTTTCGTTATCCAATCCGACGGTAGGTTCGTCAAGAATAATAATCGGCGCTTTCCGAATGGCAGCCCTAGCGATCGCAATCCGCTGGCGCTGACCTCCAGAAAGGGTAGCTCCCCGCTCACCTAGCAGCGTGTCGTAGCCCTGCGGCAAGGCAGTAATGAAATCATGGGCATTGGCCAGCTGAGCGGCAGCTTCAATCTGGGCATTGCTGGCTCCCAGGCTGCCATAGGCGATATTGTCTCGCACGCTCACCCCAAACAAAATACTGTCTTGCAGGACGACGCTGATTTGCTGGCGCAGGGAAGCAACTTTGTAATCTCGCAGATCGCGCCCGTCAATCTGGATTTGTCCAGCCGTTGGGTCATAGAGGCGCAGGAGCAGACTCACCAATGTCGATTTCCCGCCTCCCGATGCGCCAACCAGCGCCACTCGCTGACCTGGCTTCACCTCAAAGCTGAGATCTTGCAAAATGAGTTTTTCCGGTTCGTAGGCAAAAGAAATATTCTTGAACTTGACTCCACCCCGGAAGGGAGGTGCTGCGATCGCCCCTTTGCGATCGCGAATATCTGGGACGACATCCAACAAATCAATAATTCGTTCGCCGGAAGCCGTTGCCTTCGAGATCATCGCCATCTGTTTGGCCAACTGACGAGTCGGGCGATAGGCTGTTTTGAGGTAATTAATAAACACCAGTAGATCCCCGGCGGTAGCGCTGCCCTGCATCACCAGATGCACGCCTCGCCACAGCACTAGCGCCGTTGCCACAGAGACCAAAAGCTCTACAGTGCGCTGGAGTCCGGCGGAGAGTTGCTGGGTTCGCGCCACTTCTTCCAGACTTTTCTCATTCTCTTTAGAAAACATATCCTCAAGCATGGACTCTAAAGAGAGCGCCTGTACAACTTTGATGGCACCCATCGCTTCGGCAGCAGTAGCGGCCATGGCTCCCTCTCGTTTGCGCTGCTGACGAGCGATGCTGTGAATCCGCTTCGTGATTTTGACGGTTGAGATGATAAATATGGGAAAGATCGCCACTGCAATTAGCGCTAGCTCCCAATCCATAAAGAACATCACACCCACCATACCCACAAGGGTGACTAAGTTGACAAACAGCGGTACCGCTGCGGTAACGGTCACATCTCGGAGGCGATCGATATCGCTAGTAATGCGAGTAATTAAATCACCGCCCTTAGCCCGATAGTGAAACGAAAGCGAAAGCTGTTGCAGGTGGGCATAGAGCGTTGCCCGGATTTCAGTGACAATCCGGCTGGCCGCCAGCGACATTCCTACCATGCTGATGTAGGCTGCACCTGCTTGAATGCTAGCAACGCCTATGATCGCCAGCGCTGAGCCGATTAGCAACATATTAGGCTCAACATTTGACAGCCAAGGAATGCTGCTCGGCGTAGCGCTAGCGCCAGGGACAATAATATTGTCGAAAATTAGCTTTAGAGGCCAGGGTTCCAACAATCTGGCCAAGACTTCTACAAACAGCCCAATCACAGAGAAGGTCAGTAGCGCACCTTGCTTACGGATCTGCGGCGAAAACCGTTCTACAATTCGCCGTAGGCCAGGTAGTGCTGCCTTTATGTCTTTGGGGCGTTGTCGCTTGGCTGGTGTTGATTCGCTGTTCACCGCTATCTCCAAAGGATTACAAGAGGTTTTTCTCTAACCCTAAGTTTTACAAGTTTAATTAAGCTGGCAATGAACCCTTTATGAGATTAGTCTCATAAAGGGGCAAGTTGGTAAGCTCAGTAGACCGCAAAGTCCTCCTATTTTTTCTAAAAGCTGGATTTCAAAGGCGCGGAGCGCCTTTGAAATCCAGCTTTTAGGGTTTTGTGGGGGGGGGGGGCGGGCCCCAAAAAACAAAAATGCGTGA
>JAHHHD010000032.1 GCA_019359505.1 Drouetiella hepatica Uher 2000/2452
GCTGTTTTTCAACGGCGGGGAGCGCTTTTTAAATCCTGTTTTTTGGTTTTTGTGGCGCGCGGAGCGCGCCACAAAACCCTAGTCTGCGATCATACTGAAACTCGAATCTTGCATCTGTATATGGCGCGCACCGTACACAGACATGGGTTTCAGGGGCGCGAAGCGCCCCTGAAACCCGGCAAAGGAGATAGCTGCAAGATGTAAAGTAGCCCACCTCAAATGAACTCTGGACTGAGACCATGGCTACACATGAACGGGTAGCAGCGGTTGAGGAACGCCTAGCACCTGCTGATACACCTGCTGCCAGTTCTGCTGTTCTACGGAGGGTGCAAGCTGAGTCATCACCTTGTCTCTGGCTGCAAAGCCAAACTGTTGACGCAAGTTAGGATTTTCGATCATTTGACGCAGTGCGATCGCTAGTTCTTTGCTAGAGAATGGATTAATCACTAGACCATTCACCCCATCTTCCAGAATTTCGCCGATCGCATCCACATGGGTTCCCACGATCGCCTTAGCGGCTAACATCGCTTCTAGTAAAGCATTGGGACAACCATCATGAATGGAGGGAATGGTGAAAATATCTATGTGAGGCAGGTAAGCCAGCGCTTCCGCCCGACTGATCTTACCCGTCACGACCAGGCGATCGCCCATGCCGCTCTGCTGTAGCTCCTGCTGCCAGTAATCGGCCTCCTTGCCGACAAAATCTCCCACAAATAGCAGCGTCAAGTCTAGATCCCGCAGCTCTTGGCAGGCATCCAGCAGGTATTCTATGCCTTTTTTGTCGCGGAAACTGCCAACAGAGCCAATGACGGTGCCTTGGAGGCGATCGATCCCGGCTGGAGTAGGCAGATGATCAAACTGGATAGGAGCGATCGAATTCCAGAAGGCGGAGGAGCGCGGCGTAATGCTGGGAACTAGCGTTCTGGCTCGTTTCATCAAGTCGCGGCTGACGAACGTTGTCCAGGCAGAATTTTCCAGCGTCCAGATAATCTGTCCATGCTGCTGCGGACTGAAAATATGCTTGTGTAAATCGGCTCCCCGAATGCTGTTGATCGCGGGAATGCCATTCTCTCCGGCCAACAGCGTCGTGAGAAATCCCATCTCATTGATAAAAAAGGCGTGAAATAGGTCAAACCCATAGCGTCGATGCAGAATGCTCAACTGATCGTATAAATCACTGAGGTAATCCTGCTCCTTGGCGATCGTCGAGCGAATTGCCGGATAGAGCCGATGCACCGTAATGCCATTTTGGCTGCTCGTCTGATGACCTGCCCGACGATATTCACCGACGATCGCCTTTTCGCGCTCGGTGCGAAAGATCGCTCGAAATACGGCTACGTGAACTTCGTAGCCCAAGGCAATCAACATTTGGGCGATGCGATGAACCGATTCGCCAACGCCTCCGACATCGGGTGGAAATTCTAACGTGGTGATGCAAACTTTTAGTTTCATAGGGTTTCTGGGCAGTGAGTGTTTCTGGATAGTGAATTTGTATGTGGATTAGGCATTGCTGATTGTAGCTATGAAATTTATTTTGGGAGGCGCACTCCGCCCGCCTCCCAAAATAAATTTCATAGCCGGATTAAGCAGTACCGTGGGTTAGACCCCATGAGTGATCTCTAATTTTGCGACAAGAGAAGCCTTCTGGTTCAGCATCTGCGATCGCTGTTTCTGATAGCGGTAATAGACGTAGCGGTTGACCTGTCGTTCCAAAGCAATCAGCAAATTTTCTAGAAAAATGCTGCCTTTGCCAAAGGTAAAGCGCTGCACCAAAGGCTTGATCAGCAGCTCATGTCGCCTTGCGCCGATTTTCTGATAACGCTTCTTAAAATAGTCGTCTTCAGTCAGCTTCCATTTGTCGCGGATGTGATGCAGGCTAGCAAGATCCCAAGCGTCATTCCAGCGCAGCATGAAGTAGGGCAAATCAGACCATTCAAAATCAGGGAGTTGTGCGGCTCCAAACCATTCTGTCAAGCCCGTTTTATTGCTGTCTATACCGATGGTATCAGTGGTCACTACGGCTTCTCTTTCACTGTAAATTTTGCCACCTGCCTGCGTCACCATGAAACAGAAATCAATATGTTCGCGGGTTGCCAACATTCCTTCATCCAGCAGTCCCGTTTTGTCGAACGTTTCCGTTCGCACCAGCATACAGTGGAATTCTACATAGTCTGTTCGCTTGCGATGCAGGCGATCGCTCACCTCCGAAACAGCCTTACCCGTTAGGGCAGCGCTTTGGTGGATGTAGCGTCGCGTCTGTTGCTCTTTGACTTCGGTCGTAATGTAGGACTTACCACCCGCATTATGAATCACCTGATGAACCGGATTGCCGATACAGGTTAGTGGACCAACAACTGCCGCACCTGTTGCTTCAGCGCACTCTACTAGCTTCGTGAGCCAGCCTCGCTTCACAATCACATCGTTCTCAATGAAGACGACATATTTGTACTCAGTCTTGGCATGATTTAGCACATATTTCAAGCCTACGTTCTTCGCCTGAGTGGGAGAGACATAGTAGTCTGTGTGCAAAAGCTGAAATTGTCGCTGTTCCGCCTGCTGTTCCAAATACTGACGAATCGGCTTTGGCGTACAGACATCAACATAGATTAAATCAAAGGGATAGTCGGTATCGGCATAGATACTTTCGAGCGAGGTTTGCGTACAGCTAAATCGTTCGCGCGGTCCGACAATCAACACCACTTTAGGCTGAGTCGTCATGAGTTTCTCCTGTTCTCTTTTACAGCGCTTTGCGCTTGGTTAGGTGCAGGTTATTTTTTAGAAGCCGCGCTCCGCGCGGCTTCTAAAAAATAACTGTGGTTTACGCAATTAAAAATTGCTGTAAGATTGAGCTACCGCCAATTGACCATACAGTAGAGCTTTGAGCCGAACTGCAGAGCGGTCTGCCCCCTGTAAATTGAACGAGTGAGGAACAGGCGGCTGTTGCAGAGCGATCTGCACCCTTTGAGCCAAACGGGTGCCGTCAAGATCATCGATCGACAGCACGCTCAGCACGCCTTTTTCGGCCAGTTTTTCGGCTCTGATCGTTTGCTCTCCAGTCTGTTCTTCAGCAGCGCCCGGAAAGATCAGCGATCGCACTCCGGTACGGAGAATATTCATCGTGGTGTTGTATCCGCCCAAGCTGATAGAGAGATCGGCTTGTGCCATGTAATCAAGTAAGTGGGGCGTGTACTGACGCAGGGTCACGTTGGGTCTGTCCTGTGCCGCAGCCTCCAGTCTGGAGGCTTGCTCCTCTGGCATGAATGGCCCGGTAAAGGCATAAATATGGTGGGGAATCTGCTGCTCTAAAATGACGCTTGCCTGCACCACGGCATTGAGCAAATCGTAACCAAACCGCCCACCGCCCGCGCTAACAACGATCGTGGGAACCTTCTGATGCAGGGCAGCGTGATCCTCTGGCAAAGGGGACTGTTGGGGCGGTGACTGCGCTACGTAACCCGTGTAGTGAACTTCGCAGGTGAGCCGATCAATCTGAGGAAACTGTTCATCTAATCGCAGCAATTGCGAATCGCCGTGAACCAAAACGAGATCATAGTAATGATTAATCCATTCACACACTTTGTCATATCGCTTCGCCCAAAATTGAGGAGAGCGTGATTGCGTCATGATCAAATCTCTGAGGCTGCAAACCACTTTCACCGAATGGGGTGCAGCTTTAGCCCGCTCCAGCAGCGGCAGCAGTTCATACTTAAGCTTGTGTTTGCTGAACGGAAAACATTCGGTGATGATGCAATCTGGCTGAAACTGCTCAAAAGCAGCTAACAGCATTTGGCAGCGTATCGCCTTCACGGTTTCGATCGGCAGGGACGAATCCACTGACTTTAGTTCACCCGCTTCCTCAATGATGGACGGCAAGTGAACAATTTCCAGGTCGGCAGGCATTTCAAAGTCGGCGATCGGTATGCCGCCGCTCACAAAGCACACCTGAAACTCTTTCACTAGGCTCCGAATAATCTCAGTGCTTCTCACTAGATGCCCCATACCTGCTAGGTACTGGCAATAAAAAAGAATTTTTTTCATAGGATGTTCAGTCGATGGGAGATGCTGTCTTACGCGGTTGGGCAAACCTAAACAGCAATTTGCTGATGCTGAGCGATCGCCTTTACCCAATATGCCGTTGTCTCAACGCCACTTACGTTGAAGCTGGTGGGCGCAGGCGGCTGCTGAAGACAAGCCACAATCTTTTGGGCAAGGCGTTCCGGCTGAAGTTCTTCGGGTTGAATAACGCTGACAACACCGAGTTCCTGCAACCGCTCAGAACGGATGCGCTGCTCTTGATCATCATTTCCAGTAAATGGTAACAGCATTGCCCGCACGCCAGTCGTCAGCACATTCATGGTGGTGTTGTAGCCTGCCATGCTAATGGAAAGATCAGCTTGCCGCATATAGTGCAGCAACCTGGGCGTGTACCGCTCTACCGTTAGGTTTCGGCGCTGGGCGGCGATCGCCTGGAGCGGCTTGAGCACATCATCCGGGGAAAAAGGGCCTGTGAACATTTGGATATGATGGGGAATCTGATCTTCCAAGAGCGCACTGGCTTGGGCAACACAATTGAGTAGCTCATGTCCAAACCGTCCACCGCCGACAGTGGTGAGAATCAGCGGATGGGGCACATGAAAAGCTGGAAGATTCTCAAGGTCTTGCTGCACCACGTAGCCCGTGTAGTGAACCGGGCAGGTGAGATCGGCTACGCGGGAAAAGCTGACTTCCAGCGGCATGAACTGCGAATCGCCATGAATCAACAGCAGATCAAAGTAGCGATTCATCAGGGTACAAATCTTTTCCTCATGGCGATCGCGATCCTGTTTTGTCACCACAATATCGCGCAGGCTGCACACAATCTGAGTTCCAGCTATCTTAGCGGTTTCCAGCAGCGGAATTAGCTCTGGTGAGAACTTGCGTCTACCAAAGGGGAACAGCTCTACCATGAGAACATCAGGTTGATGGCGATCGAAGACCTCCAACAGCCGTTGTTTTCGCACCTCAAACACCGCCTCTAAACTGGTAAAACCACCAGGAATGAGAAGGGATTGAAACTCGGCATCCGTCTTGATCGGCGGCAGGTTAATCACATCAATCTCAGAGGGAATCTGCAATCCCTCTATCACTTCACCTCCATTGATCAAACAGATTTGAAAGTCAGAAGTCAAGCCCCGCAAAATCTCCAGGCTTCGGATCATATGTCCAATTCCCAGGATATGCTGGCAATAAAACATCAAGCGTTTCATTTAACAGATACCTCTAGCGTAAATTTAGGAGAATCTAAAGGTGAATAAGCTGAGACTGGAGAAGAACCATAGAGGAGTCCAGTCAGAAGCTGAGCAATTCGCGGCAGCGCATTCATCTCTAAACCAGGCTGTAACGGCGTGGAGTGGTTGCAGCACAGCTCATCAAACACAGACTCCATGAGCAACTCTGGCGTGAGGCGATCGGGGCAAATGGTTTTGAAGGCACCCAACTGCGCCATGCGCTGCGCTCTAATCCACTGTTCCAGCACAGGCTGCGTCCGGGGAATTACGATCGCCTTTTTTCGCAGCGTCAGAATTTCGCCAATGGTGTTGTAGCCCCCCATCGCCACCACCACATCCGCTGCATCCATGTAGCTCATCAAATCATCGGTAAATTCTTCAACCCAAATGTCAGGATTGCCCGCCGATCGCTGAAGAATCTCAGTTCGCTGGGCTACAGACATTTCTGGCCCTGAAATAATTACGCTCTTGAGCTGCCGCTGAGGAAAAGTTGCCAATCCTCTCAGGTAGGTGTCTACCAATCGGTATCCGTCGCCGCCGCCGCCCGGAGTCACCAACACCAACGACTCGTCAGGTTTGATGCCCAACGTCTGGCGAAGTTGCGATCGCGACTTTAGCCCCCGCTCCCGCAGGATATAGCCACAAAAGTGGGTTTTACGAACGAGCGCCTCTGAAAATTGATACTCACGGCACAGATCAAAGACTTCAGGCGTTCCCACGACCCAGGCTTGGTCATATAGCGTTTCCAGAGTGCGGTAGTAGTCATGCCTCTGCCATTGAGCGATCGTCACTTCAGCACGATCGAGAATATCCCGCAGCAGGAGGACTAGCTTCGTCTGAGGAAGATGAGCTTTGAGAAATTTTATGGTGCTCTTAAGCTCACCCTGTAAGCCATCAGGCTTTTTGTCTACCAAAAATGCATCGGGCTGGAAGTTCATCGTCGCTGTCAAAATCAAATCCGATCGCAGCTTTACCGTATCTTCCATCTTGCTGCCAAGATACTTAGCTGACATATCACCTGCTTCATCGCGTCCCATACAGGGCAGCTTGATATAATCTAATCCAGCTGGCAGCCGTAAGCTGTGTAGCACAGGTGAACCTGAGACGACCAAGATAGAAACCTTAGGAAATACTTTCAGAAGATATTGACAGATTGCCAACATTCGACGAATGTTACCCAGCCCAAATGCATCGTGAGAATAAACCATTAATCTCATGGGGAAGGCTCCGATGCGGTTGAATAGAATCGTGAGTGAATACTGTGAGCCATCAAAAGAGAACAGCTAAGCGACTTGCACGACCTTGATGTGGGAGGTAGAACGGCTGGGAGACTGCTTCACGGTCAATGGGCTACTAAACATGGGGCGACCGATGCCAATGTAATAGAATCCAGCCTTGCTGAGGGATTTCGGATCTAAGAAATTTCGTCCATCAATCATGACCGCTTGCTCCATGCGATCGGCCAGCTTTGCGTAATCGAGCTGCTGAAACTGCTTCCACTCGGTCAAAAGGACTAGGGCATCACAGTCAGTTGCCAGATCTTCGGGTGTTGCCGTCAGGGTCACCTGATCGGGCAGCGTATGAAATCCAGTGTTGACCTCGGTATACATTGGATCGTAGGCTTTGACTTTCGCGCCTAGCCGATTGAGTTCTTCAATCAGGTCGATCGCCGGGGCATCGCGTAGATCATCCGTATCAGGCTTGAAGGTAAGACCCAATAGCCCGATCGTTTTTCCATTGAGGATCTTCAACACCTGCTGAAGTTTTTCCAAGGGCAGCAGCTTTTGCTGGGCGTTTGTCTGGACTGCGGCTTGCAGCAGGGTGGCCTCATAGCCATAGTCTTGAGCGGTATGTACCAGCGCCGCAACATCCTTGGGAAAGCAGGAGCCGCCCCAGCCGATGCCTGCTTGCAGAAACTTGCTGCCGATGCGAGAATCTAGCCCGATGCCCTGAGCCACCTGCGTCACATCTGCCCCAACGCGATCGCAGATATTTGCCACTTCGTTAATGAAGCTGATTTTTGTGGCTAAAAACGCATTGGCGGCATACTTAATCATCTCCGCCGAAGTCAGATCGGTAACAACAACTGGAACGGGCGGAAGACAGGGGTTTTCAGCAAACTGACGGGCGACAATTGGGGCGTAAAGATCTTCCATCTGGGCGATCGCCTGCGGGCTGCTGCTGCCCAGTACGATCCGGTCAGGATTGAAAGTATCATGGATAGCCGAGCCTTCTCGCAAAAACTCAGGATTGCTCACCACATCAAATTCCACTGCCCCCATCTGCCGCTGAGCCATCTCTTCAAGAATCAGGTGACGCACCCAATCTCCAGAGCCGATCGGCACGGTCGATTTATTGACCACAACTTTGTAGCCCCCGCTCCAGAATTGCCCGATGCCGCGCGCCACGGCCTCTACATAGCGGGTGTCGCTCTCGCCGCTGGGCAGAGGCGGTGTGCCAACTGCAATGAACAGCACCTCTCCATGAGCCACGCCTGCGGCTAAATCCGTCGTAAAAGTGAGGCGATCGGCCTGCATAGCAGTTTGCATTAATGCCGATAGTCCTGGCTCATAAATCGGCGATTCTCCGGACTGCATCAAGCGAACCTTCGCCTCGTTGTTATCGACACAAATAACATCATGTCCGCTATGAGCTAAGCAAACCCCAGTCACTAAGCCAACGTATCCCGTTCCAATTACGCAGACTCTCATAGAGTTCCTCCAATTATTGCCAGGGGGTCAAGGGTAGTGGTACTTAGGTAAGGACTACCGGGTCAAGAACGACAAGAACAGTGTCAATCAACCTGCTGCAATAGGCTTTTCACCTGTCCTTGTTTCATACATTAAGGTGGCTCAATGAAGTAAGCATGAACGATAGATGAGATAAATTTCATGAGAAAATCTCATGAAAATCGGGCTTGAAATATAGCCATACAGCCATCTACCTTATTTTTCTATTTACCGATGCGATACAATGCACCATGAATGGCATCGTTATGTAAGAGAAATCCTGTGAACCAGTTCTCTGATCTAGATCAACCACAAGCAGCGGGACTACTGGCTTCTGGATCTCGCTGGCGCGCGCTTTGGCGGCAGACGCGAACTCGTATCCTATTACTCTACTTATTTTTGATGCTGCTGCTGGCGATCGGCGCTACGCCAATTTTTCGCTGGCTGTTGTTTAGCAACGTTGACAGTCGCGTTCGTCAAGATCTAGCAGATGAAATGGCGGATTTTCAGCAAGATTATCTAGCCTGGGAAGATGCTCCAGAGCAGTCTGTGGATGACTTGAAGCGATTCATTAGCAGGTTCTTGGCTGACAAGTTGCCAGAAGACGACAATTTTTACATCGCAGTGGTTGAAGGACGGTTTTATCAGTCAAATCCCGCAGCGCTGGTGGAACCGCTCCTGCCTGACTCGGATCTGGTTGCTTTTTGGTCAGGAGTGACGCAGCCCACCTCTGGAGAAAGAGAGATTAAAAACACGAACATCGGCAAAGTTCTCTACCTGATCCAGCCGCTAATGGTTGATGGACGAATTGAAGGCGTTTTTGTGACAGCCCATCTGACAGCGGGCGAACAGAACGAGGCGCTAGTTGGAGTCTACTTGTTTGCAGGGCTGGCGACAGGCGTGGTGCTGTTGTCCTTTGCGGGAACATGGCTGCTGACTGGACGAATGTTTACCCCTATTCGTAGATTAGCTGGTATTGCCCGCTCGATCGTCAGCGAATCTGATTTAAACCAGCGGATTGAACCGATGCGTGGTGATAGTGAGATGACGGAGTTGACCAATGTATTCAACCAGATGATGGAGCGGATTCAAAAAGCTTTTGATTCCCAGCGCGACTTTATTAATGACGCTGGACATGAGCTGCGAACTCCAATTACCATTATTCAGGGACATCTAGAGTTGATGAATGATATCACTCCAGAGCAACAGGTAACTATCGATCTCGCGATGGACGAACTCGATCGAATGAATCGATTTGTTAACGATCTGATTCTGTTGGCAAAGGCAGAAAGAGCTGATTTTCTCCAGATGGAATCGATCGATGCGGCTGCATTTGTGGATGAATTGTCCTCCAAAGCCTCTAGCCTTGCCGAGCGCAAATGGCATTTGGTCAACCGCTGTAGTAATACCTTTAAGGGCGATCGCCAGCGATTGACGGGAGCCTTGCTCAACCTAGCGCAAAATGCCATACAGCACACGCGACCCAATGACTTAATTGAGGTGGGTGCGGTGTCCGATGGCAGTACGGTTCGCTTCTGGGTGCGGGATACCGGAGATGGCATTTCCCTAGATGACCAAAAGCGAATTTTCGATCGCTTTGCGCGGGCAGCCAACAGCTATCGCCGCTCGGAAGGGGTGGGGTTGGGGCTGGCGATTGTGAAGGCGATCATCACAGCCCACCACGGCAAGATTGAGCTGGTCAGTCAACTGGGCGCAGGCTCAACCTTTACGCTTATTATTCCGCAGGAGCCGCCAATACCCATGCGCCAAGCCGTACTGCCAGTAATTGACGCTGTGCCCAGAGTTGCTCCACCCGTAGAAATGAAATAAGGCAATGCTATGGGTCGTATCCTGATAGTTGAGGACGAGTCTCGGATTAGCGCGTTTTTGGAGAAAGGCTTGCAGGCAAACGGTTTTACCACAACTGTTTTGCGAGACGGTCGAGATGCAGCACAAATGATCTTGGGCAACGATTTTGATCTGGTTATTCTTGATTTGGGCTTGCCCGGTAAAGATGGATTCATGGTGCTGGAGGAGCTGCGCGGGCAGGGAGCAACAACGCCTGTGATTATTTTGACTGCCAGAGATGAGGTGACTGATAAAGTTGCTGGGCTTGAAAGCGGTGCAGATGATTATGTCACAAAGCCCTTTCGATTTGAGGAACTGCTGGCGCGGGTGCGGGCAAGGCTGCGGACGGTCGGTGCGGCTGTAGATACTGAAGCGCTGCTGAAGTGCCGGGAGGTGACCCTAAATCTGCGGACACGTCGGGCACAAGTGGATGATCATGTTGTTGAACTCTCGTCGCGCGAATTCATCCTAGCCGAAACTTTTTTCCGTCATCCCGATCAGGTGATGAGTCGGGAGCAGTTGCTCAATCATGTCTGGGGGTACGACTACGATCCAGGCTCTAACATCGTTGATGTGTATGTGGGGTACCTGCGAAAAAAGTTGGGTGAAGGGCTGATTGAGACGGTGCGCGGCATAGGCTACCGCTTAAAAATATAAGAAGATTTTCATCTTGAATCTATGTTCACTTTATCCTATGCTGTGATGTTAATTAGCGAGTTCGCTCGCAATAATGAAGAGATTTTAGTGCTGCTTAGCGGGATGGTTTTTGGTGGGAGTGGGGCGCAGAGCGCCCCACTCCCACCAAAAACCATCCCAAGTGTCGGTAATGCCAATATCTTTGAGCAAAAGGCTCAATAGCACCTTACTGGGTTAAGGTAGCTGTCACGCAACAGACTCTGGTGAATCAGTGAGTCAAGGAAAGCATGTATCGCATTCTCATCGTTGAAGATGAACCTCGCATTGCAGAGTTTTTAGAGAAAGGTTTACAGAGATACGGTTTTGAAACTGCAACGGTGAGTAACGGCAATGATGTCTTTCCCGGCATCCAGCGCGATCGTTTCGACCTAATTTTACTAGACTTAGGTCTGCCTGGAAAAGACGGTTGGATGGTGCTAGATGAACTACGCCATGGTGGTACAACCCTACCAATCGTGATTGTCACGGCTCGTGAAGGGGAAGACAATAAGGTAGAGAGCTTTAAGCGAGGAGCCAATGACTACATCATGAAGCCCTTCCGATTCAAGGAGCTTTTGACCAAAGTGAATATGCTACTGCGCTAATGCAAGGTATAGGCGTAGCTCCAGCTCATCCTGACTTTATCGATGCAACGATTCGTGGCTTCACAGACTGTTGAGGGCGGAGCCTACATACGCTAAGCATCTTTATCAACATAAGAAATTTTCAACATAAGAAATCTTTCATCGAAACTTCATCTTAATCTCACATAGTCTTATTAATATAGGCTTATTGCTTAAGTGAAGGGATACAGATGTTTCAAAGAATTAATCTTACCTCACAGCTTGATGCAGTGAGATGGCGATCGCTAAAATCTGAGCTGCGATTGGGAAAAGGCTGAGATTAGGTGACGAGCGCAAAGTAGCCCATTCGAGTAACCCTGCAAGAGATTAATTTCTGCTTTCACGATGCAGTGTTTTCCACAGTGAATGAGGTATGAATTAGCTTCTCGGAGCGCAAAATTTTCGCTCTCAATCTTGCCTAATTAATTCTGCTTGAATCGTCTGGGTAGATTTTTCCAGCCGTCCTAAAGTAATATAATGATATAGGGGAGATCTGACGGATTCTTATTAGGAAGACGAGATCTGGGGTTATAGAGTTCCTAACCTCGCAGGCACTATCATTTCGAACATCTTTTACGTTGTCTTTACCTGAATCGATCGCACTCCTGTAAATCCTGTCAATCCGTTGCCTTTGAAAATCGCGCTCTGGAAAGCTAGACTCGCTATTGCACACAGCCTGTCCATTTAAGGGCTATTGTGATAATTTAAGCCCATAGCTAGATAGCGATTCGGAGTATCTCTCATACCATGTTTGTATCAGAGAGGCACTAAAGCGTCTTGCACGGCTCCGATTTCCGGCGCGCTTTGTTTGTGGTCAAAAAGTTTGTGGTCAAAAATATTTTAGAGGCAGCGATCGTCACTCAAAATACATTTCGAGTCCTCAATCTTTAGGGCTTTAGACTAACATTTGAATCGGGAATTTAACAAGATTAGGGAGGGTAAAAGCGAAACATCTGATACTTTTCAACCGTCTTTTAGATATCGGTCAGTTTTGAAGCGGTTTGTGGGACAGCTCTTGTAGGCATATCCAATTCTTAGCTATTGAAATTGTAATTCTTTTTGCAGACTGTTAACAGCGCTACTTTTATTCGAACATTGCTATTATGACTATTCTGGTGGCATCAGGAAACGATGAGTTGGCTAAGGAGAAGTTAGCTCAGCTCATTAAAGAGTTAAGGGGTCACACAACGCAGCGAGAGTTTGCCAAACTACTTGGAACCTCCTATACTTCAGTTCAGGATTGGGAAAAACAAATTCGTCTTCCCAAGGAAGATAACCTTAAGCGCATTGCTCAGCTTAAGGGGTGGACTCAAGAAGAACTTTTGCGCCACCTATTTTTTCTGGATGATCAAGCTGAAGTCATTTCGACCAATCCGATGGAGGTGCTTATTCCTCAAATCCAGACCTTATCTCTGCCCCAGATGCAGCAGTTGAGCGATTATCTCACTGCCCAGTTAACCCAAGCTAAAGTGACCCAAGCTCAATTGCCCCAAGATCAGAGCACCCAGAAGAGTGACAAAAGCCGTTTGCTGAGCGAAATGCAGAAGCACAATCTGCATCTGCTGTTGAGAGCTTCCCTCAAGAACCAAAGCCCAACGGAAGCTATGGCAAAGGTTAGAGTTAAACCTGATGTATTCACCAACATTTTTCTGAGGAATTATACGAAACAAGTAGTTTCATATAACGATTTACAGAAACTCAGCAGTCTATGTTGTCGCGTCATTCAGTGGAGAGCCGTTCAACCACCAGAAATAGACTGTCGTGAAACCTATCTGGGTGAAACGGAGTTACTCTTCCAGGTGTTAGCTGAAAGCCTTGACGGTTAGTAATGTGAAAAATTATTTTCTATGGGCTAGCTGGCTGCTCCATCTGCTGCTGTAGGTCTGCTGCCATAGGTGAAGTGAAATAGGGTGAACTCCACCTGTAAGCTTCCAGGCATTTCAGGAACTTTGCTAATTTCCCGATTTTGCCGGATAGGTGACAAAGTTCAGGGCTGTGCCTGATTAACCTCAAGTCCCAAGATCGCCCATCCAGAGTAACCGGGAGCGCTCTTAGCATTTACTTTGCATGTTATCCGGCATCCATCAGCATTGTGGAGTAGCACTGGCTGACGAGACTTTTCTGCTGTCTGGATCTGCTGATCGATCCACCTGTGAATCTCCTGGTCAACACTAAAGTCAAGTAGACGAAGACCTACAGCATCGATTGCCAGCAGTTCAAACGCAGGTAAGTTAATTGACAAAATAGAGCCTGATGGGCGATCGACAATGATTGCAGGAAGCCGTTTTTTGTCTAAGACTGCGCGAAGGTGGAAGAAGTAAGCTGACAGGTAAACTGCTGCTTCTGCGGCGCAAGTTGGCTGGTTTCTCCAATGCCGATCAAACGCTTTTGGAGTAATGCTTAGAGACTTGTAATACATTTTTCCGTGGTAGAGGCACAAAAAATTTGCTGTTCAACAGGATCTCGAATTAAGTAACTCTCAGATGCTGTCTCATCCTATATCTTTAGCGAAAGGCAGAGGAAATAGTTCAGTGGAAGTTTTGCTGAAGCTTACCGAACGATCGTACACCTAAGGTATGCTTTTAATCAGAGCATTTTATTTGCCAAATGATAGTGTATTCTCTGTGACTTCTTCAAAAGTTTATAAAGCTGATGCGGGTTCTACTGACTATTGCTCATTTCTTTAAGCCAAATGGCGGGCAACATGGCTCTCAGCGAAAAGATCCCAGACCGCGCTTGCAGGCATTAACCCTAAGCCTTAGTGCCTTGCATCAGCTTTTTAGCAAGTCTCAGGGAATGATTGACATTGCTCAACGGTCAACGCTGCCCGTTAATCAATCGCAATCCTGTGATCTAGATATTGTCATTTGCACAACTCAGAATCATCACCTGCTAAATCACCTTTCCGTTCCATACCATTTTTATAAGCATCACCCAACCCAAGCAGATCCCCTAGCATTGGGATTTGAATGTCAGGCAGTCCTGCAGAATTGTCTCGGACAGTATGATTATTATTGTTTTTTAGAAGACGATTTAATTCTTCATGATCCTTGGTTCTTCGTCAAATTGGACTGGTTTACTAAGCAAGCAGGGGACTTGAGCCTGCTCCAGCCGAACCGATATGAAGTTTCTGCTCATGCTCTAACTTGTAAAACTTACATTGATGGCAATCTAGCTCCACAAGTCACTGCACCCTTTCAAAATGTGCAAGAGCAATCACAAATTCAGGGAACTTTCCTAGGGCTTCCGATTCGTTTCCAACGTGCCCTCAACCCCCACTCTGGCTGCTATTTTCTCAATGCGAACCAAATGGAGCATTGGGCAAAACAGCCTGATTTCATGAACAAAGACTCCCAATTTGTCGGGCCACTAGAAAGCGCTGCCACATTAGGAATCATGAAAGCTTTTCGAGTTTACAAAACGGCACCAGAGCAAGCAAACTTTCTAGAAATTCAGCACTTTGGGAAGGTTTTTTTGAGCCTTGTTGGACAGAAGGTTGATCTGGTATCGCCCTCTCCAAAAAGTTAACTGCTGATTTATGGTGGTTCTACTTGACCAACAAGGCTTCCTTGGTAAGTCATGGATTGAACATCGCAAAACCAAACGCTAGAACTGGTTTTGCTGAATAATGCTGACGATAGTTTGAGAGACATCCAGCTTTTCAGGAGTTTTTGAGGTTCAGCAATAGTTCTTTTTTGAGCTTACTACATCTGAGTTAAGTCCAGAAAATTGTATCAGCAAAAGGTATCCCAGCCGTTCTCCTACCGATTTAAACGAATTTGTGGGCACATTGAAGTCAGAAGGGGCTTGGCATTGCCAAGCCCGTACCGGGATCTGTCGTAGTTCCAATTCAAATTGGTATCATTTTATTCCCCAAAAAATAGGTTTGATCCTAAAAATCATCAGAGCTATTTTTCGATCTGTTTTTTTGGTGAGACGTTTTCATCCCTATAGTTTCCTAATCTTTTCCTAGAGAATGCTTGGGAGTAGCCTCAAGGTATGGTCAACCTTATCATGAGAAAACTCTTATATTGCTTGACAGATATAGTCTGTCAGTCTTAAATCTTGAACAGGAGCAAAAACAGCGTCGTTGCCGATCGCAGAGATAGGTTTTAGGTAGGAAGATCGCAAGCGGTATTCTCACATAAAAGTTTATTTCCTGACTGAGCAACCCTATAACAGTTTACTGAGCTTATTTTATGTAAGCCTGGTGAACTGCTGAGTTTCTTGAGAATTTATAAAGATGGCCTTCCGAAGATATTTCTGCGGAAAACTTCTTACCTAAGATTTTCTCAAATCTTTGACTTTCAGAGGTGTACATCCAATCAAACTGAAGGCGATCGAGTATCTAAACTAATCCCATTTTTGGTTTCAATTCACTTCCCAGACTATATTTTGAAGAGTTAGAGCCTCTTCCAGAAATTTACTAAACTTTTCCAGGAAAGTGCGAGATTGCATCTTGTAAAAAGTTGCTGTGCTCTCATCCTCAGTAGCGATGCGGTTTTCATGACCGCACCCCTGTTTTGCCATGCAAAGGCATTGGTAAAGCCATAGTTTTTGGGCGATCGCGATCGCTTAATTTTGCATGGAAACAAATGGAGCTGAGTAACGCCTGAAGCGCAGCTTCTAGCCTTACTCAACAAAAAAGCTTTCACAACTATTTCAGCCCAATATCTAAGGAGTTAAAGAGATCTAATGGTGGCATATAACTACAGCGAGCAATACTTAATCGGCAATGACTTTGGTGGTCAAAACCTGAACGGTTCGACGTTTTTTAAGGCAAAATTGGAAGGCGTTCGTTTTAACGGGGCGCAGCTCAGAGGCACTAACTTTGAAGAAGCGTCGCTACTCAATATCACCGCAACAAATGCAATCTTTGCCGCCAATTCCAACTTTGGGCCTGCCAATTTTTACAAAGCAACTTTAGAAAATGTCAACTTCAGAGGTGCGAACCTAACAGGTGCAAATCTATCGCTGGTTAATACAAAATTTATTAACCTATCCAATACCAATCTGACTAACGCTATTCTGCGGGAAACTAACCTCAGTGGCGAACAGTCTGAGCGTCCAAACCTCTCAGGCGCTAACTTTACGGGCGCTGATTTCTATAAAGCAAAGCTAAAAGCGGCTGACTTTTCAGGAGCTATACTCAGAGATGCCAAGTTTGAAGAGGCTGATCTAGAAGCTGCCCTGCTGGTGAACATGGATGCTACAGGAGCTGATTTTAGACTAGCGAAATTCGTTGATATTACTTTGCAAAACGCGATTTTCGACCTGGCTAACTTCAGCAATGTCGTTTTGAGCGATGCTCCGCTAGAGCCAGGTCAGGTGGGCAATGTCAAGTTTCGGGGAGCAAATCTCAGCGGTTTTCTGGCAGATGATGCGACTTTGACGGGAGCAGATTTTAGTGCCCATGTGGCCGCGAATGGAACTGTGACAGCCACACGCCTGACAGGAGCAAAATTTGACGACACTGATTTGAGTGGAGCAAACTTCACTCAAGCCAATGCAGAAGGCATCTTCTTTAATGGACTGGCTGTTGGCGCAAATTTCACCAATGCCAACCTGAGAAACGCCAACCTATCTAAAGCTGACTTTACGAATGCGACGTTCATTGGCGCAGATTTGACCGGAGCGATCGCCGTAGATGCAATTGGCTTAACGTTGGGAACCTCTGGCGCTGATACCCTCACCGGAACTGAAGCCAAAGATAACATCTTCGGTTTGGATGGCAATGACAGCTTCAGCGGGCTGGGGGGAGATGACTATCTAGATGGGGGATCTGGCAGCGACAACCTTAGCGGCGGCGGCGGCAGCGATTACCTCAATGGTGGGGCAGGCAATGATGCGCTGAATGGCGGAGCCGCAAACGATACTCTAGCAGGCGGCGCGGGCAACGATAGCTACACCGTCAACAGCAGCGATGATGCCATTATTGAAGCCGCCAACCAGGGGACGGACACTGTGCAGTCGAGTGTTGACTACATCCTGAGCAACAATGTGGAACGGCTGACGCTAACGGGTACGGCGATCGCAGGCACAGGCAACCAACTCGCCAACACCCTCATTGGCAACGGCAGCAACAATAGCCTCAGCGGCGATGGCGGCAACGATAGCCTCAGTGGTGAGGCGGGGGATGACACGCTCAACGGCGGATTGGGGAACGATACGCTCATTGGCGGATTGGGCAACGACACCTATGGAATTGATGGGGCTGGGGATGTCATTACCGAAAATGCTGACGAAGGCACAGATACGGTAGAGTCGAGCTTTGATTACACCTTGGGAGCAACCCTAGAAAACTTAATTCTGACGGGTGGCGCATCAGTGGGTACGGGCAATGACTCCGCAAACAGCATCATCGGCAACGGTAACAACAATACCCTGAACGGTGGATTGGGCAACGACAGCCTTCTCGGCAATGGCGGTGCCGATCTCCTTCAGGGCGCAGGTGGCAACGACAGCCTAGAGGGTGGAGAAGGCGATGACAGTCTCAACGGCGGCTTCGGAATGGATACCCTAATCGGCGGTGCAGGAGCTGACACGCTGACCGGAGGGGATGGCAACGATCTGTTAACGGGTGGTGCAGGCAACGATATCCTCAACGGAGGGGATGGCAGCGATACCCTTATCTTTACATCAGACTTTGGAGCCGATCGCATCAACAATTTCGCCAATGGTGCAGATCGGATTGATCTGAAAGCATTTGCGACTAGCTTTAGCGCTTTAACAGTCACCCAAAGCGGCGCAAATACCGTTCTTTCCGGTTCGGTGTTTGGGGCAGGCAACACTATTACTTTGGCAGGTTTCACGGCCAGCAACGTGGATGCTAGTGATTTTATCTTCGCCTGATAGCCTCATAGCCTTCTTGTATCGCCTTAATCATCAGGTTTAGGACATTTAGGGCGCGGAGCGCGCCCTAAATGTCCCCGTCCTAACCGCCTTGGCGGTTGCTGTAACAGTAAGTAATTGAGTTAGGGCGAGTTATTTTTTGAGAGCCGCGCTCCGCGCGGCTCTCAAAAAATAACTCATTGAATCTAGGCGCGCAGCGCTGTAATGATTTTGATTGGGTGGGCTTTGCTCACCCAATCAAAATCATTACATGAAGACTACCGAATAATGTAGCCACGTCAAACAATGGCAGCGTTGAGAACTCTAGACATTTGCGCCACCTCAGCTTGAATAGCGTCTAAAAGGTGAGGCAATTCAGTTTTGAGAGATTCTAAGTCTTGCTGAGTCACAGAGTCTTGAATGAAGCGATCGGTTTCTGGATAACGTTGCTGATATTGTCTGAGCATCTCCAACAGCATATAGCTGTAATCAGTGACATGACTCAGATGATTACCCATAGAGTTAAAGAGAAGGCTAAACTCAGAGATAGCTTCAGCAACAGTGGGTTCAGGGCTGGGTCTCTTTTCAGTTTGAATGAGCTTGGTCTGGGTTTGGTGCAAATCTTCCAGGGTTTGCTGCAAAGACTGATTTTTTTCCTTAAGCTCCTGGGTGCGTTCCTGTACCTTTCTCTCTAGGATCTGGCTGTACACCTCCAATTGCTCATTGCTGTCTTTTTGGACTTCTAAGAGCTGCTGCACTTCTTGAATCAGGCGGTTGAGTGACGTGGCTAGAATGCCAATTTCATCTCGGCTAGTGACGGGTGCGCGTAGGTCAAAGTTGGCTTTTTCAGTCACTTGTTGAGCAACATAGGTCACTGCCTGGATAGGGCGGGCGATCGCCCGACTCATATAAAGCACCAAGAGAGTGGCGATCGCAGCCGATATCAATAGGCTGATGGTAATAATCTGCAATCTCAATTCTTCTGCTCTTTTCAGCTCAACCTTGGCTTGACTGTACTCCGCTGCCGTTACATCTACAAGGCTGGCAATATCATCCAGAAATTCATCCAATGTGAACACTTGAGGGCTGTGCATGAAACTGAACAGCCGCGATTGGGTGGCGCTGATGGCAGTCGGAGATAAGTTTCTGGGATTGCTGTCTGCAAATAGAACTTCCGACTGGTTCAGGTAGTCATCAAAATCATTCTTTGTCAGCATCAATTGGTCATAGGCCGCTTTTTCCGGGAGCGTATCTTTTAGCTGCCGCTGTGGGTTTCTAAAAGTTGCCTTAAAATCTATCCACTCATGGCGGACATCAGCAACAGCTTCCAGCAGCTGGGGATACTTTTCCTGCCACAGATTGGGTTGTCCCATGTAGAAAATCAGCTTATGCTGCTGAGTGCGAACCCGAAAAATACTGCTTTGTAAACGGTAGACCTGGTAGAGTTCTTCAACGGCATCTATTTCCTCGTGAAGTGCGTCTTCATGGTAGCGATCGGCCACTATAAACCCCAGCGCAGTTCCCAGCATGGCAGCACCGAGAACAAACGCGTATCCCAGGGTTAGCTTTTGTCCGACTTTTAGATCTCCCAACCAATTTCCCAGCCCACCCGAAGGCGGAAGCTGCGAATCACTCAAGAGGAAGTTGGCCATACTATCTCCAGACAGTTATGAAAGCTGTAATTTATGAAAGCTGTAGTGGTTCAATCCTTCAATGGCAGAGGAGGAGGATGCAGCTTAGGATTTTATAATCTTTTATTCTCTCACAAGTTTCTTGGGGTAGCTGCCGCCATTTTGCTGATGACATCTGGGGTAGCGCGTGGGGGCTTAATCCGGCTTAGAATCTTGGTCAGGGTCGCAGACGATAGCCCATGCCCCGTACAGTTTCAATCAAATCACTGCCAAGCTTTTTGCGGAGATAGCCCACGTAAACATCCACGACGTTAGAACCTGGGTTGTAGTCATAGCCCCAAACGCGATCTAATAATTGTTCCCGGCTAAATACCTGTCCGGGTTGGCGAAAGAACATTTCTGCCATCGTGAATTCACGAGCGGGCAGATCCACGTTACACCCGTTGACCGTGGCTCTCCGGGTTCGTAAGTTGAGCATTACTCCCCCGGCCTCCAAGATATGAATTTCTTCGATCTTTGCCTGCGTCGAATGCCGCAGTTGCACCCGCACCCTTGCCAGCAATTCTTCAAATCGAAAGGGTTTCGTGACATAGTCATTGGCTCCGCCTTCTAGCCCTGCAACTTTGTCATAAATGTCGTCTCTAGCCGTGAGAATAATGATGGGCAAAGTTTGGCCCTGCTCACGCAAGTTTTCTAGAACCTCCAAACCATCTTTTTTGGGTAAGCCTAGGTCTAGAATCAGCAAATCGAATTGGTTGGCTTGAGCCAGATCCAGCGCCTCCAAGCCATCACTGGCAATCATGGTCGTAAACCCCCGCGATTTAAATCCCTTTTCGAGAAACACCGTAATGCGAGGATCATCTTCGGCGATGAGGATATGCGACATGGACAACAGCCTCCTGCGGCGGATCTAAGGGTAAAACAAGGGTAAACATTGAGCCGGAGCCGAGCTTGCTCCGCAACAGAACCTGTCCACTATGAGCTTCTGCGATCGCTTTCACAATGGACAGTCCTAAGCCGCAGCCCTCCAGACGCTGACGGCTATTGGCAGCGCGGGTAAATCGGTCAAAAATGCGCTTTTGGTCGGGTAGCGGTATGCCTTCGCCTGTATCCCTGACCCAAAACCGAACTTTGCCTTTGGCAATCGTTGAGCCAATAGCGATCGTATCTTTCGCCTGAGTATGCTGGGCAGCATTTTGTGCCAAATTCATCAGGGCTTCTGTAATTCGCTCGCGATCGACCACAATTTGCCCGCGCGCAGTTTCATCCAGCTGCCAGTCGCGCCCTGCCAGCGCTTTGGCTTTGGTAAACAGCTCTTTCGTCAACTCTGCTGCATTCACTACAGTCAGATGCAGAAAATCGCTGCGCTCTGCTTTGGCTAACACAATCATGTCATTCACCATGCGGCTCATGCGATCCAACTCGCCCATGACCAATGACAGCGTTGCCCGTTGCTCATCGGGATCATTTCCCATAAGCTCCAAGTTTCCCTGAATGATAGTAATGGGAGTCCGCAATTCATGTCCAGCATCATTGACAAACTCTCGCTGCGTATCAAAGGCGGTCTCCAGGCGATCCATCATACTGTTAAAGGTGGCTGCCATTTCAGCGAGTTCTCCGCTCCCCTGCACGGGCAACCGCTTAGATAAGTCCGTTTCGCTAATCGTTTGAGCCGTTACCGTCATTATTCTTAGGGGAGCCAGCACATGACCTGCGGCTAACCAAGTTAGCACTAGAGAAATCGCAAATAGCGCCAGCGACACTTGGATAATCACGACCACCGCTTCCAGAATTTCTGCCCGCTCTCCTGCGGTGGTATGCGCGATTACAAGCACCCCTCGTGTCTGCCCATGCATCTGGACTGGCTCAAGCATATAAAGAATAGCGCCCGTCTCAAAACCTTTGGTTTCTGCGACTCCTTGAGACGGACGGGTCTGGCTGCCCCAATCCTGCATTAGGGTTGAGTCTCTGCTAAGGATTTGAGGGCGACCTCTGGGGCTAGATTTGAAAAATTTACCGTCCATAAATGTGATGAAAAACGTATCATCTACCGGGACGCGATAGCGCAGATATTGTTCAAAAAACTCCTCTAATTCTTCTTCTGATGCAGGCGGAATCATATGGCGAGTCTCAATGGGAAAGGATTCTTTGAGCCGCTCCAGATCCTCTGGATCATATTTTTCGGGGTTTTGTGGAAACGACTGACCTTGGGCAACCAACTCTCGAAATGTTTCCATTTCTTCTACCATGTTCTGGCGAACGCGCTCGTCCACCCGCTGAAACAGCAAATATCGGAACGCCGGGATGCCCAGCAGAAAAATGAGTCCCAAAATGA
This sequence comes from Drouetiella hepatica Uher 2000/2452, assembly GCA_019359505.1. Taxonomy (GTDB): domain Bacteria; phylum Cyanobacteriota; class Cyanobacteriia; order Elainellales; family Elainellaceae; genus Drouetiella; species Drouetiella hepatica. Next base: position 21,940 of record JAHHHD010000032.1, read on the forward strand.
GCAAATACCACTGAAGAATGCGTGTCCGGGTTTCTCCAAAAATATGCTGATAGCCGCGATCGAACGAGCCAATACCAGAAGAGGGAATACCAGGAGGAGATGGAGCGCGCTTAGAAACGAGGTTTTCCGCGAGGCTCCTACTCTGAGCTTTCAATGGCTTTACCGATGATCTTTTCCCGCCTATATCCATATGCTATATCCCTATATGTAGCAGTTCTAAATGGTTGGTGAGATGGGTTGCAAGGTGAGAGAGCCATAGTATCTGCCTACCTTGCAATTCACTGATGGGTAGTCCTCAAAATGTAATGATTTTTTGTGGTGTAGGCAAAGCTCACATTACAAAAAATCATTACCTGTATGCCGCCCATCTATGATTACTATATGTAATTGCTATAGAAGTCCTCTACCACTTTCTATGCGAGGCTTTGTCGCAAAAATTAATAATTGGAATGAACAAGTATAACCAGATGCCTCAGCTATTTCTCCAAGCACTTTACTACTCTATATCCTGCTCTGACTGCATTTCAAGAATGTATTCACTCATGGAGATTTCTAAAATAGGACTGACGCCGCTTTGCGCGGGGTTAGTGTAGTTTCTTGGAAGCCGCGCTCCGCAAAACTTCTAAAATAACTGTGGCTCACGCAATTAGAAGTGTAAATGGTTGCTCTTACGAATGTATTCCAGTTGTTATCCCAGCGATAGAGTGGGTCGCTAGGTGTTGCCGTTGCCTCCGAAGGATGACGCTTCGTATCTCAACCCAGACTATTGGTGGAAGCCTCGTCGAGGGCGCTGCATATCAAACTTATATATCGATCTAATATCGATTAAGTAAGGCTGATAGTCATAAAGTCTGAGATTGATGAGAATTCTCTTAGATTAAAGACACCCGTATTAGAGTTTTCTTAGATTTGTTGACAGGTAAATTCTGTCAGGATTAAATCACTATTGTTGACAGGAAAAGCCTGTCAGCCTAAATCACTGCCCCATTGAAACTGGTCTGTGTTTTAGAAAGTGTAATTAAGGGAATGAAAGCAGAGATTGAGTCGAGCTTAATTTCAGTTTTCAGATTAGAAAATTTCTTCAGGGAATGAGTTGTTTTTGATTGCGATCGCTGTTGTCGCACGGATTTTCTATGGAAGAAATGTGCAGATTTAGCGGCGATCGACTTTAGGGCAGCTTTAGGGATGACACATGAATGCACTACCGGAGATTTAAATGGTTGTACTAAATTATGAAGGTCAAAACCTCGTTGGGAATAGCTTTCGGGGTCGCAATCTTAACGGTTCTACATTCTTTAAAGCTAGGCTGGAAAACGTTCGCTTTGATCCTAATGGTCAAGGAGTTGCAACCCAGCTAAGAGGCACTAACTTTAGTGAATCGACTTGGATTAATGTTAATGCAACCAACGCTATCTTTGCCCCAAGCGGCAGCTTTGGCATCGCAAACTTTTTTAAGGCAACTCTAGAGGGCGCTAACTTCACAGGGGCAAATCTGACGCAGGCAGACCTGTCATTTATCAATGCGAAGGCTATCAATTTCTCGAATGCCAATTTGACTAATGCCAATTTACAGGAAGCTAATATCAATGGTGAGCAATCCGAGCCACCTAACTTTACGGGCGCTAACTTTACGGGCGCTAACCTGTTTAAGGCAAATCTCAAAAGTGCTGACTTTACTGGCGCAACGCTAGTCAATACCAGTTTTGAAGATGCCAACATTGAAAATGTGATCTTCGTCAATATCAACGCAACTGGAGCCAATTTTCAACTGGCAAACTTCACGGATGCCACGCTGCAAAATGCAGTTTTTGACCTAGCCAACTTGAGTGGCGTCACCCTGACAGATAGCAGTCCGGCTGCTCCGGGTACTATCAGTGCTAGCAGCTATCGGGGAGCCAATCTCAGCGGGCTGCTTTCAGAAGATGTAAATTTCACCGGAGCAAACTTTAGCCCGTTTGTTGCCGCCGACGGCGCTGTTACCATCACGAACCTGACTGGAACTCAGCTAAATGATAGCGATGTCAGTGGCGCAAACTTTACCGAAGCCAATGCTGAAGGGGTGTCGATCAACGGGCTGGCGATCGGCGCTAACTTCACTAACGCCAATCTAAGAAACGCCGATTTATCTAAAGGAAACTTCGCCAGCGCCAACTTTTTTGGAGCCGATTTGACCGGGGCATTCGCTACAGATGCCATCGGTCTTTACATTGGTGATGCCACCGACAACGTCTTGAACAGCAGCGCTGATGCCAGCCCCAACGACAACCTGTTTGGCAATGAGGGGAATGACACCCTGAGCGGCGGCGGTGGCAATGACTACCTGGATGGCGGTGCGGGGAGCGATCGCATGAACGGTGGGGGGGGCAATGACACTTATGTCCTCACAGCAGGTGATTTGATCATTGAAAATGCCAACGCAGGCACCGACACAGTTCGGGCTTCAGCTAACTATACCCTAGCTGCCAATCTAGAAAATTTGGTGCTGCTCGGTAACGTGTCAAACGGTACGGGCAACGGTTTGGACAACACGATCACAGGCAACGGTGCCAACAACACGCTCAACGGCGCTGCGGGCAACGATGTCTTGGTGGGAGACGCAGGGAATGACACTTTAATTGGCGGCATCGGTAACGATACGCTCACGGGCGGAGTGGGTGTTGACACAATTCGCTACAGCAGCGGTGACGGCAGCGATACCATTAATGGATTCACTCGCGGAGCTGGCGGAGACATCCTCTCCTTTACCGGAATTACCGCTATTGATGTTCGACCTGTCAACGGCAGCGCCCAATTCTATATTGGCGATGGGATTGCAGGTAACGCAGGTTTTGCCACAGGCGAGCTGTTACTCACCCTCTCCAATACTCTCTTTGGATCAGGCAATGTAGCCGCAAATATTGATGCCGTTAACCGTCCAACTGTGCGGTTCTCATAGTCTTTTGGGATGGGGCTGCTGAGCGATCGCACCCCCATTTCTTCGATACAGGCTTTCTAGATCCAGCCAAATAGCAATTGGTTTACGGCAGTGAATAGCCGTAGCACATCCGCGCAGGCTGGATACGCCAAAAATTCATCTAATCATCAGGACTAAGAACATGGCAATTAGGAACGGCACTGAGCTAAACGATACGCTCAACGGCACCAATAACCTCGACACGCTACGGGGCTTTGGTGGAGATGACATTCTCAATGGTTTAGGCAACAATGACCTGATTCTGGGCGGAGAAGGTGCTGATCAGCTGTATGGTGGGGCTGGCAATGACAGGCTATTTGGTGAATTAGGCAGCGATACCCTGGACGGTGGTTTAGGGAATGACACCCTGGATGGTACAGGCGATGAAAGCGGTGACACCCTCCTGGGTGGAGTGGGCAATGATTTCCTCTTCGGCAGCACCGACGATGAGCTGCGGGGCGGAGAAGGCAACGACGTTCTGTTGGGTGAAGGGGAACTCTACGGCGAAATAGGTTTAGATACGATCACAGGCAGCTTTTTTGAGGATGTTCTGGAAGGCGGTGGCGATAGTGATTTCCTGGATGGCAGCCTCGGCAATGACTTCCTCTTGGGTGATGACTCCCTCAGCGCCTTTGGCAATGACACGCTTCTAGGCGGCGATGGTAACGACACGCTGGAGGGCGATGCGGACAGCTTGAGCGGCGGCGGCAGCGACTCGCTCTTGGGTGAATCTGGCGATGATCAGCTCTTCGGCTTTGCAGGCAACGACATCCTTGACGGCGGCGATGGGTTTGACACCCTGGAGGGCGGCGATGGCAACGACATCCTCGGAGGCGGATTAGACTCTAATCTACTTTTGGGTGGTTTGGGCTTGGACACGATCACGGGTGGTTTGGATGCCGACACGATCGAAGGACAAGAAGGGGCTGACAGCCTCTTGGGTGGAGGTGGCAACGATACCCTATATGGCGACGGTGACGGCATCGATACGCTGTCTGGCAACGACTACCTCAATGGTCAAGATGGCGATGACGAGCTTGATGGCGGTGCTGGAGTCGATAACATTTTGGGCGGGAACGGCAGCGATACCCTATACGGCGGCGATGACCTGACCAACCAAACCCAACGTGACACCCTGACAGGCGGTGGCGGGGTTGACTACTTTGTCCTGGAAGATTCTGGCTTGGCTGGGCAAAATGGCGACTTCATCAGCGCCTTCCAGAATAATGTGGACTTTCTGCAAACGGGGTACAGCTTTGAAGCGCTCACGGTCAGCCGCATTAATCTCAACATTGGTGGAGTGTCAACAGGCAGCACCCGCGTTAGCGTCACGGCAACAGGCGAAGAATTAGCGGTTTTGGCTGCGGTTCTTCCCGGACAAATTAACGCCGCAGACTTTGTACCTCTCTGATTCTAAAGTCATTCGCATGGCGATCGCCCTCTCTTCCATGAAAAAAGCAGATTAATGCACAGCGATCGCCATCCCTTAGCAATCAATTTAGCCTCTAAATGAAGTGAATCGAGTTTGTTTTTCAGAGAGACAAAATGTTTAGACATTGGCTGGTAGTAATTTCGTCAGGATATCTTCCTAGACTGCTCATCTTTAATGTTCTTTCCCTCTTCTAAAGATACGGAGAGGGGGACAACAAGATGAACAGATGAAAGATAAAAATGCTTTAGATGAGGAGATGCATCTATCATCCTCAGTTTCTAGGCAAACCACATCAATTTAGTAAAGCACTGAGGTAAATCATGGCTACTAGAAATGGAACCGCTCTTGGCGACACATTAAACGGAACCAACCAAGCCGATACCTTTAACGGCTTTGGCGGAGATGATATCTTGTATGGTTTAGGCGGTGCTGACACCATGCGGGGTGGACTAGATAAGGATCAAATCTACGGTGGTGAGGGCGCTGACCGCCTGTTTGGTGATTCCGGCGAAGATTCTTTATTTGGTGAGGGGGGCAACGACATTCTGTCCGGTGGCTCAAGCATCAACGATACCGATAATGGCTTCAAAGACTATCTGGATGGTGGCGAGGGCGCTGACCGGATCTATATTGGGCTTGATGATACTGGACTGGGTGGCGCTGGTAACGACACCCTCTATGGCAGTTTCACTAATGACTTACTCTATGGTGACGATGACGAAGGCTTAGTGTTTGGCGGAGCCGATTCTCTGAATGGTGGCGATGGCAATGACACCCTGTTTGGAGAAGCTAGTACTCTGTCGGGTGGCGGCAGTGACACTCTCAACGGTGAGGGAGGAGATGATAGCCTCTTTGGTTATGCCGGAAATGACTATCTCTATGGTGGCGACGGCGTTGACTATCTCGATGGTGGCGATGGCAACGATATCTTAGACGGTGGCGCTGGCTTCAGCACATTGCTCGGCGGCGCTGGCTTAGAAACCATCACGGGCGGTGCTGAAGGCGACTACATTGATGGCGGCGAGGGCGCTGATAACCTCAGCGGTTTGGGTGGTAATGACACCATCTACGGCGATGCCGACGCCGCTGAATCTCTAGCGGGCAATGATGTCCTCAACGGTGGCGCAGGCGATGACTTCCTTGATGGCGGTGCAGGCACCGATCGCCTCATTGGTAGTGCAGGTTTTGATGTGCTATTTGGTGGTGAAGACTTAGAAACCCAAACGACCCGCGACACGCTGACTGGTGGTACAGAAACCGATTACTTCCAGCTGTTGTTCACCGATTTTGTACCAGAGCCGATTCAGCCCGGTGAGCCAATTATCTCTCCGCCTGTTGGTGACTATATCACCGACTTCCAGAATGGCACTGACTTCTTTGTCATTGAAGGCACTGACTTCGCATCTCTTGGGTTCCAGAACACCACTATTAATGGTGTGACGGGTACTCGGATCTATGTTGTTCCCGATGTAGGCATTCCAATTGCGCAGGCAGAAACTCTAGCCTTCGTGGCAGGGGTAAACCGAGGAGCATTTGATACCTCAGACTTCCTGACTTCTATTTAGGCAGGAATTATGGCATTACGTAATTGAGTTAGGACGAGTTTTTTTTGAGAGCCGCGCTCCGCGCGGCTCTCAAAAAAAACTAATTGGATCTAAGCGCGTAGCGCTATACCTAGATATCAACTGAGCAGTCTGGCAGATATTTTCCGATCAGATGCTCTAGCCATTACCTCCTGTTGTCCTAATTTTTTAGGACAACAGGAGCTTCTCCCTTAGAGGATGTCTGAGAAGTGTAATTTGCTACCCGAACCGCCCCCTAAATCCCCCAATTCTGGGGGACTTTGAATAAGAACTGGTTTGAAAGTCCCCCAGAATTGGGGGGTTGGGGAGCGAATGCAGAACATTTGATACTTTTCAGATATCCTCTTACTTAGATTGCATGACCTGGACTTAAAAAGTTAGCAGTAGTCTCAAGCCTTCTCAACACCATGCGAATCTTATTTTTACATCCTAATTTCCCGGCTCAGTTTCGTCATGTGGCAACCGCGATCGCCAAAGATAAGCGTCACCAAGTTGTCTTTGGCACCACACGCCGCGAAGGTCATTTACCGGGTGTTTACAAAGCGCTGTACAAACCCTCACGAGAAGCTCACCCTGGAACTCATCACTATGTTCACACGCTAGAGAATGCCGTTATTCAAGGGCAAGCCGTCTACCGCATGGCGCAGCAGCTCAAGACGCGAGGATTTGTCCCCGATGTGGTCTATGGTCATTCGGGCTGGGGACCAACGTTATTCTGCAAAGATATTTTTCCAAAGGCTAAATTGCTCTGCTATTTTGAGTGGTTTTATCACGCCCACGGCTCAGATGCCGACTTTGACCCCAGCGACCCGATCGATGCCAACGCTGAAGCCCGCATTCGGATGAAGAATTCGCCGATTTTGACGGATCTCTATAGCTGCGATCGCGGACTTTCCCCCACCTACTGGCAACGTCAGCAGTTTCCCAGTGAGTATCACAGCAAAATCTCTGTCCTACACGACGGCGTAGACACGCAATATCTCTGCCCCAATCCAGGTGCAAAGCTGGTGCTACCGCGCATCAATCTCGATCTCTCTCACGTTGAAGAGTTGGTCACCTATGTGGGTCGCGGCATGGAACCTTACCGGGGCTTTCCTCAGTTCATGGAGGCAGTTGCGTTACTTCAGCAGCGACGTCCCAAGTGTCATGTCGTGGTTGTAGGGAGCGATCGCGTTGCCTATGGTAAACAGCTCCCGGACGGCAAAACTTACAAGCAGCAGATGCTCGAAAAACTGCCGCTCGACTTGTCCAGAATCCATTTCACAGGTTCACTTCCCTATCCCGAATATCTGCAAGTTCTCCAGGCTTCCACAGCCCACATTTACCTCACCCGCCCGTTTGTGTTGTCCTGGTCAATGATAGAAGCCATGTCCGCGGGCTGTCTCGTTGTGGGTTCCAATACCGCCCCAGTCACGGAGGTGATTCGAGATGGAGTGAACGGATTACTCGCAGATTTCTTCTCACCTGAAGACATTGCCGATCGCGTTGAGGAAGTTCTCAACCACCCCGATCGTATGGCTGAAATCCGATTGAAGGCACGAGAGACAGTTCTAAAACGATATGACCTGGCTAAATTACTGCCCCAACACTTGCAATGGATTCAGCAAGATCTAAGCGGTAGCCAAGTGCCGATTTGGGCTGGATCTCAGTCTCAATCTGCTCCTCCAACACAAAGTCACAGGCTAGATGAGATCAGTCTGGGCGAAGAAACTTCTGCTATGCCAGAATCAGCCATGTCCCTCAGTAATCGATCTCAAGAAACCCAAAAATTACCCGTAAAAACTCATTCTGCTAAAGTTGCCGTCACTTCAGGAAATCGATCACATGGAAAGCGTAAGAAGCATCAATAAGGTACCGACTGCGAATACAGCAATACTACAAATTGATGACCGGACGGTAACGGCTCCAGAATTGCTGTCACTCTTGAGTCAATACCAGCTATTGCCAAAGCTGCGGCAAGAAATTTTGATTGATCGGGCGATCGCTCCATTTAGCTGCACCTTGGAAGAACAAGAGCAAGGTTGCCTCAATTTCTATGCCCAGCAGAAGTTAACATCTGACACAGCACGTCAAGCATGGTTGCAACAGCAGAGTATGACAGAAGCTCAACTCATTGAGCAGGTAACTCGGCAGTTGAGAATTGAGCAATTTAAACAGGCAACCTGGGGCAGCAAGTTACAATCCTACTTTTTGCAGCGAAAGTCTCAGCTGGATCAGGTGGTCTATTCCCTGATTCGAGTTGGGGATGCCAATATTGCTAGGGAACTGTACTTCCGCTTGCAGGGTGACGAACAGCCTTTTGCAGAACTCGCACAGCAATACTCCCAAGGAGCAGAATCCCGGACAGGCGGATTAATCGGTCCCGCACCACTTAGCACTCCTCATCCCAGGCTTGCTCAGATTCTCCGCTCTAGTCAACCCGGACATCTGATGCCTCCAACTCGCATTGAAGACTTATGGATCATCGTGCGGCTAGAGCAGCTTTTGCCAGCGCAATTAGATGAACCCATGCGACAACGGTTACTGGACGAGCTGTTTGCCAACTGGCTTAAAGAACAACTTAAACCCCTTGAGACGGTTAAGATTGCGATCGCTGATCCTTGGTAGGTTAATAAACATCAGGTTATCAAAGCTGAAAGATAATCTGATCGGGCGTTAAATTTCTGTGGGTTTGGATAAAGTAAAAACCAGTTGCTTTGCTGCTCAACCTACAGGATGTCCCGCATTCTTTCGTTTCACCGATTAAAGTCTCTGTTCAAAAGAGCGATCGTCATGAGCTAAACCAGGACTTTTGGCGGCAGCAATTTCAGAGCCTTCGTATTGCTTACGGTGGCGCGCAGCTAATTGCAGATACTCTGGATCAGTCTTAGCCAACTGCCACTTTTCATAGAAAATCCTGGCAGATTGGGCTTTGATCGGATCTTCTTCACGGGGCAGAACCGTTTTAGAGCCTGCTGCATACTTGTGCCCCGACTTGTGATTGGCATACCGACGCGATCGGGTGTAGCCCATCTGCAAAAACTTTCGTGCCATGTCCATGCCAACAAAATCGTCTTGGGTTTTGTATCGGAGAAACAGGCTGTAGATTTTGTCAGCAGATTGATGGGCAATTTCTGGAGTTTTGAATTTCCAGTCGGGCAAAATTTCGCTCTTGTAGGGTTCAACTAGCAAAACTCCCTGTTCGCCACGACCGATTCGGTACAGTTCTGGGTGCTGGCGAAAGTCGATCGCCTTGAAATCGAGCGAGTAATCAAATTTTTGCATCTGCAAAAGCTCAGCTAAATCTAAGATGACCGATTTTGAGTCAGCTTTTTTATCTTGACCGAATCTATTGCCAATGGAATCGTCCTGCTGACATATGGCGTTACATAATTGAGTTAGGACGAGTTATTTTTTGAGAGCCGCACGGAGCGAGGCTCTCAAAAAATAACTCATTGGATCTAAGCGCGTAGCGCCATAGAGCACACCCATTACGGTGATAAGAATTTACAGTTCAATGCATACTTTGGCTAACTTCGCGCAGCCGATGTTCTAGGAAGCGTCGCTCACTGTCGTTTGTAACCCACTCTAGTGCTCGCCTGTAGCTCTGGGTCGCTTCCTCTAAAGCGCCAATACGCCGTAATAAGTCTGCGCGGGTAGCGTGAAAGAGATGATAGCTGTCCAGTTCCGGGGCAAGCCGATCGATCAGCCCAAATGCCGCTTGAGGGCTGTCTGCCATCGCGATCGCCACCGCTCGATTCAAGGTGACAATGGGTGAAGGCTGCAAGCGTTCCAGCACCTCATAGAGCTGCACAATCTGCGCCCAGTCTGTTGCTTCGGCTCGTGCTGCCTGACAGTGGAGGGCGGCGATCGCTGCCTGCAGGGCATATACTCCCGTTCCGCCACGCAACGCTTCTTCCACCAGAGATAACGCCCCAGCAATTTGTGGGTGATTCCAACGGCTCCGATCCTGGTCTTCTAGCAGAATCAGATCCCCTGCCTCGTCTAAACGGGCATCGCGCCGCGAGTCGTGTAACAACATCAGCGCCACCAGTGCCGTAACTTCAGAGGGTGTTTCAGGTGCCATCAATTGTCGCAGCAGTTGCCCCAGTCGAATGGCTTCGGTACAGAGGTCAGCCCGCGCCATCAAATCTCCCTTTGTGGCGGCATAGCCTTCGTTAAAGATGAGATAGATTACGGTCAGCACTGCTGCTATCCGAGGAGAGAGAACAGTCGTCTCTGGCACTTTGTAGGGAATGCCTGCATCTCGAATTTTGCGTTTAGCCCGCACCAGTCGTTGAGCCATCGTGGCGGTCGGTACGAGAAAGGCGCGGGCAATTTCGTCGGTTTCTAGCCCCCCCAGCATTCGCAATGTCAATGCGACCTGCGTCTCGATCGCTAGCGCTGGATGGCAGCAAGTGAAGATTAACCGCAGGCGATCGTCTGGAATTTCATCACTGTCGTAGCTTGGTTCTTCGCTGGATGGAATTAACCCAGATGCCGCGTACCATTCCAGTTTTTCGGTCAGTCGCGTTCGTCGTCGGAGGCGATCGATCGCCTTGTATCGGGCAGTTCGGATAATCCAGGCGCGAGGAAGATCGGGAATACCGATTTGCCACTGATTCACTGCCGCTGCAAAGGCTTCTTGGGCAGCTTCTTCAGCCAGATCAAAATCTCCCACTAGCCGAATCAGGATAGCGACAATGCGCCCCCATTCAGTGCGATAAAGGTCGGCGATCGCCTGAGCAACATCTGATTTTGAGGTTGGAGCCATACCTGTCATAAAACGACATAAAGAATTTTGGGCAAGTTGTCGATTTGAGTCATTCTCGTTCGACTGACTGATAAGCAACCGCCAAGGCGGTTGGGACGGGGACATTTAGGGTGGGGCGCTTCGCGCCCCACCCTAAATGTCCGAAGCAAACTGGCAACAGCTATAAAGGAAGCTAAAGTTCAATTGTACTAAATAAGATTTTTTCAACAAGATGTCGATCTGAGCGATCGCTATTCGACTTAACTACAAAGGAGGCAACCGAGTGAAATATTTGCTGCTGATCTATATGGACGAAAACGTCCTGAGTGAAACTGAGCGAGAGCATTGCTATGGAGAATCTGCCCAACTCGCCCAGGAATTGCATACCAAGGGGCAATTTCTGGCAACGGCTCCACTCCATCCCGTCGCAACGGCAACCAGTGTCCAAGTCCGTGACGGCAAATCTCTAGTGACGGATGGCCCGTTTGCCGAAACCCGCGAACAATTGGGCGGCTTTTTTCTCATCAATGCTCAGGATTTGGATGAAGCCATTGCGATCGCTACCCGCATTCCCGGTGCGCGAGTTGGCACCGTCGAGATTCGTCCCGTACTTGAGGTCGCGGGCTTGCCGGAGAATTAATGTCTGCTCATTCACAAACTTACAGCAATTTTTAATTGCATAACCCACACCTAGCCCAGCGCAAAGCGCTGTAACCACAAGGAGATACTGCAATGCGATTTATGATGCTCATGATTCCCAAAGGCTACGAGAGTGCGGCTCCAGGAGCAATGCCTGATGCGAAAGCGGTTGAAGGCATGATGAAGTACAACGAATCACTTCAACAAGCTGGCGTGCTGATTACCCTGGATGGACTTCACCCACCCTCAGCGGGGGCGCGGGTGACCTTCAGTGGAGGGAAGCCACAAGTCACTGAAGGAGTTTCTCCAGGGGTGAAAGAAGTGCTGGGTGGCTACTGGATGATTCAAGTGAACTCAAAAGAGGAGGCGATCGAATGGGCTTCTCGCTGTCCTGCCTCAGCCAACGAGACGATCGAAATCCGTCAGGTGCAGGAATTCGAGGATTTTCCTGAGGATGTTCAGCAAGTTGTAGACAAGTTCCCAGAAGTTGCCAATACCACAACAGCAGGAAATACCCATGCAACCCATGAAGCTCAAATTCGCCAATTGATTGGTAATCAACAACGTGCCATTTGCACAAAAGACGTCGATCAAATCATGTCTCACTATGCCGATGAGGTGATTCTCTTTGATGTCAAGCCTCCATTCCAAACCATAGGCAAAGAAGCAGTTCGCCAACTGTGGAAAGACTGTTTGCCTTACTTTCCAAACTCTTTCGAGATGGAAACACGCGACCTCACCATTGCGGTTAATGACAGCTTGGCGACTGCTCACTGGTTATTTCACTTCAAGGGCGAACCGGATCATCCGGCGATGCAGATGTGGATGCGTGCCACTGCCATTTGCCAGAAACATCAGGGCGAATGGCAGATCTTACATGAACACATCTCGGTGCCATTCAATCCAGAAACCTCTCAAGCAGTTTTAACCCTCAATTCCTAACATGGGCTGCCAAGGAGGGTTGGGCAGACTCGTGGAAACTCCACAGCAATCGATATAAACCCGCCCCTACAAGAACAAATTTACAAAAGGAGTACGTCATGAAAATCAGTTCCTATCTCATGTTCGGTGGCAACTGTGAGGCAGCGTTTAAGTTCTACGAGCAATGTCTTGGCGGCAAGATCACGATGATGATGACCCACAAAGAGGCACCTTCGGCAGAAAATGTCTCCCCAGAGTGGCAGGACAAAATCATGCATGCCTGTCTTGAGGTGGAAGATCGCCTCCTCATGGGATCTGACTGTCCACCGGGATATTTTGAAACTCCGCAAGGCTTTTATGTGCAGGTGAGCGTAACCGAACCCGCTGAAGCAGAACGGATTTTTCACGCCCTTGCAGAAGACGGCAAGGTAGAAATGGCGATCGCTCAAACCTTCTGGGCTGTTCGCTTTGGCATGTTGATTGATCAGTTTGGTACACCGTGGATGGTCAACTGTGAGGCGGTAGCCTGAGCTTTTTTATTATTTATGGAGATTCACTATGATTCAGAACACGATTGCACATCCCAATATTGTCGGAAAAGACGAGTGGCTAACTGCTCGTAAAACATTGCTTGAACAAGAGAAGGAGTTGACCCAGCATCGCGATCGCATCAATGCTGAACGACGCAGACTACCCATGGTCAAGCTCGCAAAGGAATACACCTTTGAAGGAGCGGATGGCTCCATCAAACTAACCGATTTGTTTGAGGAACGAACCCAACTGATCATCTACCACTTCATGTTTGCACCAGAGTGGGAGAAGGGCTGTATGGGTTGCACAGGCTATGTCAATGCATTAGGTGATCTATCTACGCTGAATGAACGTGACACAACCTTCGTGCTAGTCTCCCGTGCCCCGCTCCTTAAGCTGGAAACTTATAAGACGCTCAAGGGGTGGACGGTTCCCTGGTATTCCTCCTTTGGCAGCGATTTTAACTACGATTTCCATGTCACCCTAGACGAAAACATTGCGCCCATCGAGTACAACTATCAAGACAAAGCTGAGTTAGAAGAACGAAACGGACCTAATGTGATGCAGGGCGAGAGTCATGGACTCAGCGTTTTCTTTCGCCTAGGTGAAGATGTTCTCCACACCTACTCAACCTATGCTCGCGGCGTTGAATCCCTCACCGATACCTACAGCCTGCTTGATATGACTCCCTACGGGCGACAAGAAGACTTTGAAGATTCGCCATTTGGATATCCGCAAAAGCCGACCTATGGGTAGAAATTTGGCGCTTCAATTCACTGGAATGCGATCGCATTCCTCTATCACTCATTACAAGGAGATAAAAATGGAAACCATCCAAACCGAACAAACTTCACCCCTGCCTACTCAACCTCAAAAAGAACATCAATGGCTCCAGAAACTCGTCGGTGAGTGGACGTATGAAACCGAAGCTCTAATGGAACCCGATCAGTCTCCCGTCATATCAACGGGAACGGAGACTGTGCGATCGCTGGGTGGATTCTGGATTCTGGCGGAAGGAGAGGGTGAGATGCCTGGATGTGGTCTTGCAACGACACTGATGACCCTTGGCTATGACCCGCAGAAACAGCGCTATGTGGGCACCTGGGTCGGCTCAATGATGACGTATCTCTGGCAATACGATGGCGAATTGGATGCAGGCGAAACTGTGCTGACGCTTAATTCTGAGGGCCCTGTCATGACAGGGGAGGAGAAAATAGGAAAGTACAAGGACGTGATTGAGGTCAAGAGCGACAATCATCGAGTCTTGACCTCCCATATGTTGAGAGATGACGGGCAGTGGCAGCACTTTATGACTGCCCATTATTGGCGCAAGCCATAGGACGCATCGTTCCGTTGATGAAACCGACACTGCTTAATCCGGCTATGAAATTTAATTGAGAGGAGTGCGGAGCGCTCCTCTCAATTAAATTTCATAGATAAAATCAGCAACGTTGATGAGACCAAGCCCTGCACAAAGACTGAGCCAAAGCATGACATCCCGCAAGTTTCGCAAGAACTGCGGGTAGTTGACGATGCGATCGCTTGCTATTCCCACTAGCCAGGGTATAGCAAGCAATACAGCTACAGGGAAAAACACCTATCAGGCGTAAAACTTTACCTTATCTGCCCAACCTGCGGCTCTGATGATGAGATGAAAAATGGCACCACTCGTCGAGGTAAACAAAACTACAAATGGCGATTGTCTAATACAGCCTAGCTTCAGACCTTACGCTCCAGAAGCCTTACACCCCAGAAACCGCTACAGCTCTGGAAAGGTATAAACTACAACTCCCGATCGCGCATCGTTCTGAATGTCTACATGACCTTTTTTCGCCAGTCCCATTAGAGCTGTTTCAACCTCTGGAAAATCTGCGCCTGTATCAAGCACACCCTGTGTCACCGAAATTTTGCCACCGCGTGCCTGTGCAGCCTTGATTAGCTGAAGCTGAAGCTGTTTATCAGTCAATTTGGCTACCACAGGCTGCGAGATCGTTGGCTGTCCAGGCAAATAAAGTGAGCTACTCCGCCGCCGATTATGTGAATCTACCATGTCTGGAATGAGCAGCAGATCGATTAGCTGACCTACACCAAACAGACCCCCCGTCAGCAGCCAAAGCAATCCGGTCAACATTTTGCCGTTATAGAATCGGTGCAGTCCACCAATTCCCAAAAATATTGACAGCCAGAGCAGATAAGCGGTTCCTTTGGTATTCATCTCTTCGCCCTCACAGTACTTTGAGTTCTGGGTTATGACTACAAGATACCCTCAGGGCTTTTAGGATGCCGCTGAGGCGAGAAATCCGAATCGTTGCAGAGGGTTTTCTCTTCTGGTGAAATTAGAGGCAGCCCTAGCGCGATCGCATCATCCAGTCAACTAAGGGTTTGAGCACACTGGGCATTGCTGTTTCTCCGAAGCATAGGGTATGCCTCTGCCCCTTATCTTCAATGACTAACTCATACCGAAAGCGATCGGTCTGATTGCCAGGTGAGGGGATGTGGGCAGGGAGTCGATCGATGTTTGCGGCATCAACCCACTTCCGAAGCTGAATCACCTCTGCCATGGGCAAAGCATCAGTATCAATGGTCATCGTCATCGGAATTCCGATGAATCCACCGCTTCGCTCTAGAGATATCCGCATGGCGCTGTTCCCTGGTTCTTTGAGAAGATTCACCCCTTTAGAATAGATCGAGTCCCTTCAAAGATCTCTTTTCCGCCGATCGCATCCCTGGAATTTGGTCAGCATGAGCGATCGCAGCAGCATTACCTTCACTAATCGCCTCCCAAAATCTTTCAGAAGACCGATCGACTCCCAAAAATCTGGGCAACATGAGCGATCGCCCCCTGAAACCTTTCAGAAAACCGATCGCCCCTCTCCTCTATAGATCTCTTGCAGATTAGGATTTTTAGATTGGATTGGGTGGGGGCACAGCCCCCACCCAATCCAATTTGCAAGAGGTTTTATGATAGCCTTCACAATTTGGTCAGCCTGTAGGGTGTGTTGCGATCGAGCAAAAGCACCGTCAACGGTCATATCGCTTCTACGCACGAGGAGTGAAGTTAGAATTCCCATAAAAATGGTGCGTTTGCTATGTCGCAACGCACCCTACCCGATCTTTACCAGATTTATGGCGATTGTAATGGCTGAAATCCTCGTCAACTTTAGCTTCTAGCTAGATCGCGTTTGTATGGCGGCAGAGCCTTTTTCCAACTCTCATTCATACCCAGATTCAGCAATGCTGTCGAGTGAATGAATGGGTGTTGCTAAATCAGAGTAGGAATCGTTCGCTAAATTCCCTGAGAGATCGTTGGGAGTTCTCGTTGGGATTTTTGCAAAACCATACCGTGATTCAGCAACGCCGCCATAAGCCTACTCTGGCTTTAGAGCCTGAAACAATTTCTTGGGAATTACGCCGTGAATGCCCTTAACGATATCTACGACTTGAGACACTTCAAAGTCGATCGCAGCACTGCCTAGCAATAGAGCATCGGGCTTGGTCATCCCGTATTCTTCGTTAGCAATTCGCAGATACTCCCGTACCGAATCTTTCATCGCTTCGTTGAGATCTGTATTCAGACCGATCGCAATCCATGATTCTTCCGTTTCACCCATGGGAGTCGATAGCGGCATATCCTTATGTAGCACTAATTGAAACGTAGGAGTCAGAGAGCACTCGATCGCCGTGAGCGCTACTTCTCCGTTGGCTTGAGCACAGTGAGGATCGCCTGAGTAAAATAGAGCGCCAGGAACTTGAACGGGCAAATAGAGGCTGCTGCCCTCGCCTAGCCACTTAATATCAATATTCCCACCATAGATACCAGGGGGTACTGAGTTAACCGCTTGCTCTACATCAGCCGGGACAACGCCCATAATTCCCATAAACGGATTGAGCGGAATATCAATCTCTGGCAAACCGTTAGTAGGTTTGAACACGCCGATCGATTCTTCGGCTTTGATCGGAATCACCTTGGTGTAAATCGGCGCATTGTTCTCTGGATATTCCCCTGGCAATGCCCCTCTGCCATGTCGGTTGGAGATAACGCCATAGGGCACCCGGTAATCAATATTCAGGGTTTTGATCTCTAGGACATCCCCTGGTTCGGCGCCTTCGACATAGATAGGACCCGTAATCACGTGCGGCCCTGGCCCAGTCTTCTCAACCTGCGACTTAATCGTGAGCTGATCCGCAAGAATGTCTTCCTGCTTAATTCCTCCACCCGTCAAAAATTGAACCGTGTCTCCCTGATCAGCCAAAATCCCTTCATGGGATACCGTTTGCATGACAATGCGATCGCCCGATTGGACGGTGAGAATGGGCTGACTGTCAGGCTTAAACAGTTCTCCCCAAATGACGTTTTCAGGGCTTGACGTGACTTCATACAGTTTTCCAACGGTTGCAGGGGTTGACCAGGCAACTCCAACCCATCCGGCGATGACCAAGAGGATAGCGGTATTGATGCTTACCCAAATAGGCCAGTGGCGGCGCGACTGATAAACCGGATGCCCATTGATCTGACTCAGTGACCTCATCCAGTGAGCCATGCTTGAGAGCAAGCCCTTCATCCGATGCTTCAACGAAAACCTGCTCATATCTCTGCGCTTTGCTCCTAAGGGATCTCACACCGATGTTGCATTGAAATTATTAGACCTCTTGCAGATTAAAGTTTTGGGATCAGGTTTAGTGGGGGCACAGCCCCCACTAAACCTAATTTGCAAGAGGTCTATTCAATGACCGATGAATTAGTGAACAACTTTTCATCGGTCAGAACTGTAACGGAAAGTACAGGAAATGGCTGGTTAAGACTCAAAGGTTGTGCGTCAGAGGTTGTGCATCAGAGAACAAGGGTCTGGGTACATTTTCAGGATCTCCGGTTGGTAAATTCTTCTGCTTCGCAATGGAGACTCACCAGTTGCTCTGGTCAACGCTGACCCATAAATTGTGGCGCCACTGAAGCACAACCTAATTTATTCGCTATACTGTGAGATACGATACGCGGGGCTGTAACGGTTTCGACGTTTTGGCGAACGCCACTTCGTGATGCAGGTCGAGAGTGAGTCTCCTCTCGAAAATCAAAGGCTCAAAACACGTACATGCGAACAACATCGTACCCTTTGCTCGTAAAGCAGCAGCTGTTGCCTAACAAAAACCTCTCATAGGTTCGAGCGTCCACGATTCGACTCCGTTAAGGATTGTGGTCTTAACCCCCAACGGATGCTCCAACTAGCTGCCTCTGGTCAATAGTTGGCTAAGACTTTACTAGAGAATCCCATCGTCCGGGATAAAGGACGGTTCCCGCTTCGAGGATTAGAGAAGCTAAACCTGTGAACGATCGGAGTGCTAATACCCATGGCGGACACGGGTTCGACTCCCGTCAGCTCCATCATAATGCGACCTAATTGGGTCAGGGCGTCACGCCTTGACCCAATTTTGTTGAGTCTGGCAACAGATTATCCCAAAGATCGGCAGCGCCTCAAAATCTTACACAGCCTATCTTTAGGCGAACGTTGCCCTGTAGATTCTTTGCTCTGATTGCAGCAACAGTCGGAGTAAACTCCGTAGTTTAGCAAGGCTTACTACAGTTAGATTGTGCCAATGTGCGTATGATGACGCTCTCAACCATTGGTAATGTTGTGGGACAGCTGATTTTTATCAGCACATCAACCCCTTTTTAGCCGCTAGAAGGCATAACTGGATGATTAGGGATATGGCAACCGCCAAGGCGGTTAGGGCAGGGACATTTTTGGTGGGGCGCGAAGCGCCCCACCAAAAATGTCCTAAGCAAACTGGTAAAGCTATAATTGGAGAAGAGCATGAAGGTAATTTATGACGCAGCCACCGATGTTCTGCGAATCGTTTTTCGAGAAGCGATCGTTGAGGACTTTAGCGGCGATCGCCCTGATGTGCAGATAGACTATGACATCAACGACAAGATTGTGGCGCTAGAGATCCGCAATGCCTCAAAAATCATCGAAGATCCGCGATCGGTTGAACACATTGTCTTCAATGAGCGCACCTAATGCTGACCCATATACCGAGCCAAGTTGGCTCCAGTGCTGCCAGTTGCCACCCAGAGCGCGGCTCTCGCACCGTCCCGCAGGACTTTATTCAGCGGCTCAGGCGCTCGCTCAGACGGAACGGTGACGGTCTGAAAGTCAATGCCCCGACTCCCTAAAACAATTTCGCCAATCACTGAGGCGCGCGCCATGTGGTAGTCAGAGGTGATCACGTACAGGCTAGTAATTCCCTCAGCCTTAAACTGCTCGACTAGCGTTGTGAAGTTGGTAACGGTATCGACTGCCTGATAGTCTAAATGCAGCCGATCCTGGGGAATGCCTGCCTCTGTAAACACCCATTCAGCATATTCTTGCGGGCTACCCGAAGAAATCCAGATGGGCAAATCGGGATGGTTTTGAGCAAAGGTGGCAGCATATTTTTCGCGATCGGGTGAGCCGCCTAGCACCAGCACCGCCTGGGGCTTGTGTAAAAAACTTTCCAGCTGACGATAGCCCAGCCCCAGCAACAGCAGCAAAACCAGCCCCGTCGGCACATTCTGTATCAGCCGGAATAGGGGTTGACGCTTCTTGACCGATTTTTTACGGTTTCTTTTGTGGGAGAAGGGCGATCGGATTACTGAAGTCATTCAGCTAAATTCACTTGATGAGGAGCAAATGCAAACATATCAGCAATAGCTTACAGCACTCCTCCAGATTTAACCGCATGATTTTTGCCGGAATTTTTCACCAAGGGCTAAATTTTTTACAAATTACGGAAGACTGGGCTAATTTTCTGTGGGGATTGCTTCATCAAACGCCACAATCACAACGGTAATGTTGTCCCGTCCCCCTTTGTCTTTTGCCGCATTCACCAGCGCCGTAGCAGCCCGATCGCAAGAACGAATGGTTTTTAGATGTTGGGCAATCAGGTGGTCAGACAGCTCCTCCGTTAAACCATCGCTGCATAGGAGAAGACGATCGTTAGATTGCAGGTCAAAATTTTGCACCTCTACCTGACGCAGGTCTTCTCGTCCCAAGCATTTGGATAAAATGTGTCGCCAGGGATGAATCCGCGCCTGATCGGGCGTAATCTCACCAATCCGCATGGCTCGTGCCACCCAGGTATGATCTTCCGTAATCTGGCTAAGCTTAGCTCCCCTGAGGCGATACAGCCGCGAGTCGCCGATGTGAGCGCACCAAGATTGATTGGCCCGCAGCAGCAAGGCGACAGCCGTAGTGCCCATGTCCGATCGCTCTGGATGCCTGGATTGATCTAGCAGAATTGCCTGATTCGCCTTCAAGAAAGCGTTTTCCAGCAGCGCCCCAGAAGACTCGTCTGAATCCCAATATTCCTCTAGGCACTCTCGAATCGCCTCTGTGGCAATCCGGCTCGCTTCCTGCCCCCCAGCATGGCCACCCATGCCGTCAGCCACCACAAAAAATCGACCTCGTGGATCTAGGTAGTAGTCATCCTGATTAACTGTTCGCAGAAGCCCCGGATCAGTCAGACCCGTGAAAAAACGTTTCATGATGTTGCCGTTGGCATCGGAAACAGAGTGATATCAACCAGGGCGCTAAGACATGCGATCGAGCCGATCAATCCGCACCATGAGGCGAATTAATGCAATCAATGCAATGCCTGCTGCTGCCGCTGCCGCAATCGCTAGCCAGAGGTAGTGATTAACTAGCAGAATCGTAGCAGATAAGGTAAACGCCCCTATCAGTAAAGTATAGTTAGTCCCCATGTTTACGCTACTGATTCGGCGCAAAACGCGATCGGTTTCAGTCGATCGTACTCGTACCCGAATGTCGCCCCGCTCCAGCTTATCTAGCGTATCCTCAATGCGGCGGGGCAAACCCAGCGCCGTGCTGCTAACCTGAGCGGCCTGCCGTCCGAGTTCGCCCAGCAGACTGTCAGATAAGCCGCTGGGATTGGAGCCATTACCATTTGCCATAAGTTCTGTTGCAAAAGGTCTTGCGACCTCCATGAAGTTAAATTCCGGGTCTAATCCTTTTCCGACTCCCTCTAGAGTAGAAAAGGCTCGCATCACAAACGTAAAGGTTGCTGGAAAGCGAAAGGGCTGATCGTATGCTAGCTCATACAAATCGTCGCTAATCGCCGCCACCGACTGGTTTTCAAACGGCTGATCCATAAAGTGATCGAGCATATACTGGATCGATCGCCGTACAGGCCCCATGTCATCGGTGGGAGCCAGCGCCCCCAGCGCAATTAGGGAGCTAACGACGCGATCGGCGTTCTTTTGAGCAATGCCAAAAAAAGTGTCGAGCAACTTTTCGCGGGTGATTGCCTGCACCTGCCCCATCATGCCAAAGTCGTAAAAAATCAGGGAGCCATCGGTAGCAACCGCCAGGTTTCCGGGGTGAGGATCGGCATGGAAAAAGCCGTCTGTCAAAAGCTGATGCAGGTAGGCTTTTGCCCCTAGCTTTGCCAGATGGGTACGGTCGAGTCCTGCTGCTTCGATCGCCTCATAATGGCTGATCTTGATTCCCGGCATATACTCCAGGGTTAGCACTCTAGGAGAGCTGTAGCGCCAGTAGACGCGAGGCACCTTGACCCAGCTTTCCTGGCGAAAATTGCGCCGAAACGTGTCCGCATTGCGCCCTTCGTTGAGATACTCGATTTCTTCCCAGAGAATCTTGCAGCACTCGGCATAGATGCCCATCCAGTCGCGTCCTCGCCCCCACTCTCGATGACTTTGGAAGTACCGAGCAATACCCTTGAGAATCTGCAAGTCAATAGCGAAAAGCCTTTTCAGCCCTGGCCGCTGAATTTTAACGACCACCTCTTCGCCCGAAAACAGCTGCGCTCGATGCACCTGTCCTAGACTAGCTGCGGCTAATGGAATAGGGTCAAAATTTTGATACAGCTCTGGAATGGATTTACCAAAATCTCGCTGAATCGTGGTTTCTACCTGCTCGTAGCCAAAGGCAGGCACTTTGTCTTGAAGTTTGGAAAGCTCCTCGACATACTCGATCGGAAAGAGGTCAGCACGAGTGGAGAAAAGCTGCCCCAGCTTGATAAAAGTAGGCCCCAGATCTAACAGCGTTTCCCGAATCCAGATTGCCAAAGAGCGG
Source organism: Drouetiella hepatica Uher 2000/2452 (assembly GCA_019359505.1). GTDB lineage: Bacteria > Cyanobacteriota > Cyanobacteriia > Elainellales > Elainellaceae > Drouetiella > Drouetiella hepatica. The sequence continues at coordinate 43,820 of JAHHHD010000032.1, forward strand.
CGGCGCTTTGCCTTTGCCTCATCGCTGATGCCGTCCCGATAAGCCCAAGACTTGTTGTACGACCACCGTGCCGCCAGCAGCTTTAGAACAAACGTCCAAATATCGACATAGCGACGCTGTCGAGAGTAATTCTCACGACTCCAACGGTAGGCTTTATGCCTTTGAACCTTAGTGGGACGATCGCTAGCTAAGTCATTCTCTAGCATGGGTGGCAAGTGGCTACTGCCTAAATCGGGCTGAGCCGGGTCTAACTGGGGCGATCGCGCATCCTCTTCAGGCAGGGGAACAGAGTCGTTGAAAGGAACAGTCACTTGCAGCCTTTTGAGAGAGGGGCAATGGATCTAGTCTAACCGCCGCTAAAGACTAGCGACCTACATTTTGAGAGGTCATAGACAGGAAAGCACAAGACAAATAATCTCGTGCTTGAAATCACTTTGGGCACCTTCTAGGCTCAGTCTAATCAAATAGGCTCAGACTAGGCGACTTTAGGCTAGATAGAACGGTTACGATACCGCTGAACCTCAGCGCGCAAGTGAGCAATTTCTGCCCGTAGATCATCAATCATTGCCTGTAGGTCTTCCGACTTAGAGCCTGTCGGAACGATCGCCGAGGTCTGTCCCTGGGTCGATAGGGCTTCGGCTCGGTTCGCCCGCTCTAAAACCTCATCTGTGAATTGGCGCAGCCGTTCGCGCTGCTCAGCATCAAATTTTCCTAACTCACTCAAGGCATTGGTAAGCGTATTTTCGAGCTGTTCGCCTAGTGCTTCGGCGATCGCCCGTCCCACAAAAAATGCGTGAACTAAAGGATCATTCATAAATTAAGCTGCCAATTAAGCTCTAGGGTTGCCTATAAAGAATTATAACGTGCTTAGGGATAGCCTCATCAGCGAGAAATCTCACGAACCTGAAGCTAAACGGGTACCCTGAGTCAAAGCCCGCAAATCCAAAATCTAACATCCTATGCTTTCCCGCCTCACCCAATGGCTCGAAACACGCTGGGTCATTCCTGCCTATAGCGGCTGGCTGATGGCCGGACTGGCAATATTTTTCTTTGCTGCCGCCACCAACACTATGGCAGGATGGCTCTACGTTATTAGCGGCGTGATGCTTGCTCTACTCGCGATCGCAGCCCTATTACCCATACGCTCCCTGAAGGATATTTGCGTGAGGCGATCGCCCATTTCTCCGGTCAGCACGGGCGATCGCCTCACCCTGGAGGTCTGGTTAGAAAACCGAAGTTCGCAATCTAAGACGCTAATTCTAGTGCAGGATATGCTGCCAATTGGGCTAAGTCAGCCGACCAAAACAGCGATCGAGCGAATTGCGGCAGGTGAACCCTATCAGTGGAGCTATGAGATCTTGACCGAGCGGCGGGGGATTTACCGCTGGCAGACCCTTCAGCTCAGAACCGCCACGCCTCTGGGTTTGTTTTGGTGTCGGCGCGATCGCTCAATCCCAGCCAGGGCGATCGTTTACCCCACCGTCTTGCCCTTGAGCCAGTGTCCGCTGATTGATTCTATGGGGCTAGATCCCAACACACAGCGGTTAAGCGATCGTCAAACCCATGCGGCAACCACAGGGCTAACCCGTACTCTGCGCCCTTACCGATGGGGAGATTCGATTCGCATGGTGCATTGGCGCACTAGCGCCCGATATGGCGAACTGCGGGTGCGTGAACTGGAAACTTACACAGGCGGAGAGGCGATCGTGATTGCGTTGGACAGCGGCGCGGTGTGGCAACCTGAAGACTTTGAGCAGGCTGTGATTGCGGCAGCATCGCTGTACTTTTATGCCCGTCAGCATCAGATTCAAGTGAGCCTCTGGACGGCCGCTACAGGGCAGATTCAGGGAGAGACGATCGTTCTAGAGGCTCTAGCTGCCACTCAACCTGAAGAGCTCCCAACCCTTCAAAGAGCCGATCTACCCCTTGTTTGGTTAACTCCAAATGCTCAGAGTGTCAGTACTTTGCCGCTTGGGAGCCGTTGGCTACTGTGGCAAGGAGATCGCGTTAACCTAGCTTTTGGTGACAACACTGAATTATTGGGTCTTACCGTTCAGCCAGAGGCTTTACAAAGTCAGCTTCAAGCCTCGCTCTCCCTCAGCTAGCCCGTACTTGTGCAGGCTTAGCCAATGTGCCTTAACCAATGCCTGAAAGAATGCCTGAAATGATTCCCCCAGAGCCAGAAATTCCGTCAGAACCAGAAATCCATCTTGGGCTGGCTGTGGAGCAATTTAATAGTCAACAGTTCTATGCCTGTCACGATACCCTAGAGGCAATGTGGATGGAAGCAGTCGAGCCTGAAAAAACTTTTTATCAAGGAATTTTGCAGATTGCGGTAGCGCTCTACCATTTGAGCAACCATAATTTGCGGGGAGCCGTAATTCTTTTAGGGGAAGGCAGCAATCGTTTACGCCGCTATGAGCCAGACTACGCCGAGATCGACGTGAGTGCTTTGGCAGCTTGCAGTAGGGCACTCTTGGCGGTGCTGCAACATACAGAGCCGGAGCAAGTGGAAGCGATCGCCACACAGGTCTTGCGGACTGCCTCTGGCGATCGCCTGACCTCTGATCTTTTACCTGTAATCACCCGCTTTTCAGAGGGTTAGATGCATGATCTAAATTGAGCGCTCTTAGGCTCCAGCTAGACACTGCGACAACTCCTATGCCAGGATAGAGGCTTAAATTTGTGCATAAAGTTCATGGGGGTCACAGTTTGACTGGCTCATGAGTCCAAGGCTCATAGGTCTGGGATTTCAAGTCTGGGATTTCAAGTCTAGGATTCCAAGCCTAGGATTCCAAGCCTAGGATTCCAAGTCTAAGGTTCATGAATCGGCCTTGTGCAGAATGGGAACTGTACAAGATGGGAACAGTAGTTGAAGAACATCAGTTGAGGGACATCCGCCAGGAACCTAAGCTATGTGAGTTGCGTCGCTCCTACCAGAATCGTTGCTTTACCTAGATTTTCTCTGTCCACCTCTTAAGGGCTTCTCACCACATTCTTCATCCTTTTTTTGTTGACTCGCACAGATTTATTTACTCATAAAATATTAAATTAAAGCCTTGAACCTAAACCACCTTTTCAACTTGAGTAAGGTCATGAAGCCTCCCGCTCGATCGCTCCCCATTTCGCTGCACCACAATCCCTCACGCCAGATGCACAATCCGCTACGCCACTTAGGATGGACGGCGTTTTCTCTCTCGACATTAGTTTGGATAGGTGCGATCGCCTTTCCAACAGATCGCCCTGCTCTGGCGGAAACCCTAGCTCCGGGTCAGGCTCTGACGATGCGATCGGATGTACAGGAAGCTAACTCCATCACAGGCGTTATCACTGCGCGGGGCAATGTGCAAATTAACTATCCGGCACGTCAGATTCAGGCAACCTCTGTTCAGGCGCAATACTACAGCCGCGAAAAGCGAATTATCCTGACGGGCAATGTCTATGTCCTGCAAGAAGGAAACAGCTTGCGAGGCGAAACGATCACCTATCTCATTGACGAGGGGCGGTTTCTGGCATTGCCTGATAGCGGCAGGCAAGTCGAATCTATTTATCTGGTTCAAGATGCCGCTCCTACGCCCACCCCGGCTGCCCCGACCGAAGCAGACCCTTTTAACCCTAAGCCTGAGTTTAAGACTCCAATTAGCCCCTGATGGCGCAACATCCTCCTTGCCTGTCTGCAAGCTTATCCACAATCATTGCCCTCCAGCATTGCCCTCCAGAGCGTTGCCCATCTAGAGTTTTGATGGGTGCTGGAAAGATCGGTTGTTAGCCTAGAGAGCAAACCCTTGAAAATTGTTTTGGAGAACGTTCACAAATCCTACGGCAAGCGCGTTGTGGTCAATCGCGTTCATCTTTCGGTAGCGAGGGGTGAAGTGGTCGGGCTGCTGGGGCCTAACGGAGCAGGAAAAACCAGCACGTTTTATATTGCAACAGGGCTGGAAAAGCCTGACCAGGGAAAGGTTTGGCTAGACGATCAGGAGATTACGACGCTACCCATGTCCAAACGGGCAAGGCTGGGTATTAGCTATCTGGCGCAGGAGCCGAGTGTCTTTCGGAATTTGAGCGTTCGGGATAATCTGCTGCTAGTCATGCAGCAAACGGACGTGCCGCGCCAGGAATATCAGAAACGGCTGCATCAGCTTTTGCAGGAATTTCGGCTAGAGAAAGTGGCGAAAACGATCGCCGTTCGGGTTTCGGGGGGCGAGCGGCGGCGGACGGAAATCGCGCGGGCTTTGGCTTCTGGGGCTGAGGGACCTAAATTTCTCTTCTTAGATGAGCCGTTTGCTGGAATTGATCCGATCGCCGTTGCCGAAATTCAGGCTATCATTTCTAGCCTGCGCGATCGCCACATGGGCATTTTGGTGACCGATCACAATGTGCGGGAGACTCTGGCAATTATCGATCGCGGCTACATCATGCGAGATGGACAAATTCTCGCCTCTGGCAGCGCTGCCGAACTCTACGAGAATCCCCTAGTCCGGCAATATTATCTGGGAGATGCCTTCCGACTATGACTGCGAGTTCTTCTAAAGCACCGAGTTTCTGGGGCGGTCTGCCCGGAATTTCGGTTATGGATCGCTACATTGCCACAGAGCTAATTCTGCCCTTTTTGTTTGGGGTAGGGGCATTTTCGTCTCTGGGTGTCTCGGTAGGAGCGCTGTTTGATCTCATCCGACAGGTGACGGAATCTGGTTTGGCTGCTTCGATCGCGGCTCAGGTCTTCCTGCTAAAGTTTCCTGAATTCGTCGTTTACGCTTTCCCGATGTCAACGCTGTTGGCAAATTTGATGGCCTATAGCCGCCTTTCCAGCGACAGCGAACTGACGGCGCTCAAAGCCTGCGGTATTAGCCTCTACCGAATGCTGGTGCCTGCTCTAGCACTCTGTCTGGTTGTTACAGGTCTTACTTTTGCTTTTAATGAGCTAATTGTGCCAAAGGCAAACTACCAGGCAACGCAGATTTTAGAGAAGGCTCTAAATGAGGAAAAACCCTCCTTTCAAGAGCAGAACATTCTCTATCAGGAGTATAAGAAGGTCGAGCAGGAGAATGGCGACTCGATCGATCAAATGTCTCGGCTGTTTTATGCCAAGCGGTTTGATGGTCAGCAAATGCAGGGGCTGACTATCCTGGACTTCTCTCAGGAGGGGCTGAGTCAGATTGTTAGCGCCAAATCAGCCGCCTGGAACGGCAATAAAAACATCTGGGATTTCTTTGACGGCACCATCTATGTCGTTGCAGCAGATGGCTCCTACCGCAATATTGTCACCTTCAAAAATCAGCAGCTCCAGCTCCCGCGTGAGCCGTTAGATCTGGCATCTAAGCGCCGTGACTACAATGAGATGAATATTGCCCAAGCTGAGGAATATTTGACGCTGTTGCAGAAGGGCGGTAGCGAAGACAAAATTCAAAAGCTCAAAGTCCGCATTCAGCAAAAGTATGCTTTGCCTTTTGTTTGCCTTTCCTTTGGGTTAGTGGGTGCAGCCTTGGGCGCAAAGCTGAGCCGACGCACGGGCAGAGCAACAGGTTTTGCCATCAGCATTATTATTATTTTTGCCTATTACCTACTGGCATTTATTAGTGGCGCGATCGCTCAGCGCGGGCTGATACCTCCCTTCTTGGGGGCATGGCTACCCAACTTCTTTGGACTCAGCGCTGCCGCCCTACTGATCTTCCGTTCCTCTCGCTAGGACTCAATCTTCCCCTCTGTCTGTGTATAGATGCTCTAGGCTATTGATGTTTTTGAAACACTTGATGTTTTTAAAACACTTGATGTTTTTAAAATACTACCCATGCGCAATGACTAGAATGGGGGCAATGCAATAGGAGCAATCGCTATGTCTCCCTCTCAAAAATTCTCCAGACACAACTCTGGCTCAAAGCCTCCCAGCTCAACACGTTATCTGCAAACAAGGCTGAAGATTTTGGGTCGCCCCGGAGTGTGGGGAGCGGTGTCAATCCTGTTGCTGGCAAGCTATGGACTGTTTCAATATTGGGGCAGTTTAGATCAAAGCGTTGACTCTGGTCAGGATGCGATCGACAATCCGGCTCGACGCGATTCCCTGAACTCTGGGTCTGATTTTGACAGCTCTGATTTTGGTAACTTGCCGATATCCAATACACCGCAACCCTACGTAACTCCTGGATTAACGTCCCCTGGATTACCTTCTACAAGTCCAAGGGCGGCTGGCTTACCCACAAAACCCAATACGTTTAATCCTTTTGCGACTCACTCTGTGGTCGCAAGCCCATCTGGCGGCGATGGGCTCGCTTTGCCTAGCGCGGTCTCTGAAGTATCCGGCAATCCTGATAGCGTCGGCTCTGGAACGGCTCGTCCTATCAGCCCACTTCAGTCAGGGCTAGATCGAAATTTGGCTCCTAAGCAGGATCTCTATTCATCTAACCCCATGGATAAAAATTCTGCCTCCCCGCCAGGAAATTCTGGAGGTTCTAGAGGAGATAGTCTTGGAGGCAGCAATCCGACTGAAACGATGCTGGCTCCAACGATGCTGGCTCCCATGGGCGCAGCTCAATTCCAGCCTTATGTACCGCGAACTTCTCCGCCACCGGGTTCAACAGGTTACACTCTACCTCCCGCCTTTAGGACACCCTCTAATAGCGGGTTAAATGATGCCTCGGATTTTAACAATTTCTCTAGACCTCAGCCTTTACCTGGATTTACATCAACTCAGCCCCGTCAATCTATAGGCTCTCAAATGACAGGCTCTCAAACAGCCGGATCTCAAGTCCCGCAATATCAATTGCCGCAATATCAATTGCCTCAGTATTTATCTCCCCCCAATGATCCGTTCTCAGTTCCGCGTACGACACCAGGGCGATCGATCGGCGGTGGGCAGATCAATACTTTCTCGAATCCTTGAGCGGGCATCGCTTTACTTCATTGCTCTACTTGAGAGAAGGCCAGACTGCCAGCTTGGTTTTTACGCGCTTGATCACCTCATCCGTAAATTCAGTTGTGGTGGCATGTCCTTGCAAGTCGGCAGTGCGAATGCCTTCGTAAACTGCCTCAAAAACAGACTCCGAGATAGCACGACCCACCATGGGCGCAGAGCCTTCCATATAGGAAAATAGGGAAGCTGCCGCCAGAATCATTGCCATGGGGTTTGCCAGATTTTTACCAAATAGCGAAGGAGCGGTACCGTGGGGGGCTTCTGCCATTACCACTCGCGGATTCCAGCTTGCGTCAAAGCCAATCAAAAGCGACTCAGACCCAGCGATTGATCCAAACATTTGCAGCACTAAGTCGCTAAGGCAGTCGCCGTCGCGGTTTAATGCCGGAATCACCATGGCATCGCCAGGATTGTTCATTAGCAGGGCATAGGTAGCGTCGATCAACTGAGGCTCGTAGCGTACTTCAGGGTAGCGCTTCGCCGCATCGTCCATTTCTTCTTTCAACATGCCTTCATAAACGGCGCTGACGGTGAATTTAGGGCCGCCAAATACCTTGCTGCCTGTCTTTTTGGCGTGTAGGAAAGAATATTCTGCAACGGCTTTGCAGTGCGATCGCGTAATGCGTTCCGTCCGATAGGCAACTTCGCTATCGCCTTCGCCTTCCCGCCATTCTTTTGCGCCATAGGCATCGCCAACTGCCATACGGATGACGGAAATAGGCGCATTCACCCCGGCTACCGGAATCACGCCCGGAATTCGTCGTCCGGTACGCACAATCACGGTGCCATCGACTTTTTCCCGCAGAATGGCATTGGGGCTGCCCACGTCTCCCTTGATCTCTGGCGTAATTGTGGCAGCTTTTAGCCCCAAGCCCGATGCCACCATGGCTTCAGCAGACTCGATGACGACTGCATTTTGGGTCGATCGCCGATTTTCTAGACTCAGATCAAATCGCTCAAATTTCAAATCAATGCCTGTGACGGCAGAATCCATTACCCGTAGAGACTCCTCAAGCAACTCCTGCCCCGTTTGATCTCCTTCAAGAACGACGATCGTTTTGCTCATAGCTCTCGCTTTTGTAACGGTTGTTCTGTTCATTACCCCAGCAAGTCCAGAACGATTCTGTAGCCTTTGCCACCAACAGGCTTTGAAGCCTGCATATGTATAGCAATCGCCAAGGCGGTTAGGACGGGGACATTTTTGGTGGGAAGCGAAGCTTCCCACCAAAAATGTCCCCAGCAAACTGGCGACAGCTATAAATTATGGGCAGTATTGTGTCCCTAGCGCTTTCGTGGTCTGGTGCTGCTGCTGTACAGTGTACTTGATTAAAAATTGGCAGATCGCGGGATAGATTGCTGTGTGGGCAGTTGTTGCATTCCAGATCGAAAAAATTAAGCCATGCCGAATCTTAAACTAGGGGTTGAGTGTTCTGCAAATTTTACAGTGCATCGTTTTGTTCCCGAACTTGACTGCCTCAGTCAGCCGCTGCATATCGAGTATTGGTTATCTCTGTATACTAATGGCTGGTGGCGATGCGGTTCTGTCCATGAATGTAGAGTCCAGCACAACAAACGGCGCGATCAACGGCGCGACCAGTGGGGCAATCGGTGGCACGATTAATGGCGCAGTAAACAACACTACATTTGTCACCGTTAAGGCTGACATTGCAACTAGCCCGCCCGTCGCATCCGTCACGACTCAGCTTGTCGGACGTGCCGTGCTACCTGCCGCAACTTTTGCCCCCGGAGTCACTTCTGGACAATTTCTCGCTCTCAATAATGACGGCACCGTTGGCACGGTCAATGCTAACGGACAGCCTGTTCCTTTCCTGGGAGTCAATGGACAGCCTGTGCAGGGTTTTTCTGGTGTCTTGCCAGGAGCGAAGTTAGGCACTTACCTGGTCATGGTCGATAACGGCTATGGTGCGAAGGCAAACTCTGCGGATGCGCTGCTGCGGTTTTATGCGGTAGAGCCAGACTTTAGCACGGGAGAAGTTTACCCCGTTGATGTGCAAACAGGCGATCGCCTCGACAGTTTCACCGACAAGAGCCTACTCCAGCTCAACGACAAAAACGGCAAGCTGAAGGGCATCCAGACGATCGTTGCTGATTTAGACATCTATCCCGGCAGCGACAAGCTGAAGCCCGGTGGCACAGACGTTGACGCTAGCATCAAGCAGGGTCGTCTGCTGACAGGATTTGATTTTGATCCAGAGTCTTTCAGAAAGGCGGCAGACGGCACCTACTGGATTGGCGATGAGTTTGGCCCTTACCTGCTGCATGTGGGCGCAGACGGAACGCTGATCTCGGCTCCTATCCCGACTCCCAACGCCGTCCCGTTAAACACCCTCAACGGACAGGCTCCGATCGTGATTGGGCATCGTGGCGCAAGTGGGTTGCGACCTGAACACACCTTAGCTGCCTATCAGTTGGCGATCGACCTAGGGGCAGACTTTATTGAACCTGACCTGGTTTCTACCCAGGACGGCGTGCTGATTGCCCGTCACGAGATCAATATCAAAGACACGACAGATGTGGCGGAGCGTCCAGAATTTGCCGATCGCTTCACCACCAAAATCATTGACGGCACGGCTGAAAGCGGCTGGTTTGCCGACGACTTTACCTTGGCTGAAATTAAGACGCTACGGGCAAAAGAGCGGCTAGCTTTCCGCGATCAGTCCTACAACGGACAGTTTGAAATTCCGACCTTCCAGGAAATTATTGACTTGGTGAAGGGTGTAGAAGCAACAGGCAAGAAGATTGGTATCTATCCTGAAACTAAACATCCCAGCTACCACGCTGCTGAAGGGCTGGCGTTGGAAGAGTCACTGGTTAACATTCTCAATCAAAACAATTTTACTGACCCTAGCCGCTTCTACATTCAGTCGTTTGAGGTGAGCAACCTCAAGAAGCTGAAGACGCTGATTGATGTGCCGCTAGTGCAGTTGCTGGATGCCACCGATACAGCGCTGGATGGTAGCCTGATTGAGACAAAGCCCTACGACTTTGTAGTGAGCGGCGACCCTCGCACCTATGGGGATTTGCAATCGCCCGCAGGGCTTCAAGAAATCGCGACTTACGCGGATGGCATTGGGCCTTGGAAGCGGATGATTCTTTCTGTCAAAGGCGTAGATGCTGATGGCGATGGCAATGCGGATGATGTGAATGGCGATGGGGTAGTTGATGATGCCGATAAGATGCTGACCGCACCGACGACGCTGGTGCAAGATGCTCACGCAGCGGGTCTGCTGGTGCATCCTTACACCTTCCGCAACGAATCTCGATATCTCGCCTCTGACTACAAGGTTGATCCTAAGTCTGAAGCCCGTCCCTATCCTTACACTTTTCGCAGCGATTCTCGAAACTTGGCAGATGAAAACCAGGACAGCGCTGAGCAGGAGATTCGTCAGTTTATTCAGCTTGGCGTAGATGGCTTTTTTACTGACTTTGCCGGGACGGGTAAAGCGGCTAAGGACTATGCTACTCAGGCGTTTGTGCGATCGCCTGACAATGCAGATTTTGCCAATCTCCCAGAAGCTGACCGGATCAGAGCTGCGAATCTGGGTCGCTCTAGAGGATTTGAGGGGATGGCGCTCAGTGCGGACGGCACAAAGCTCTACACTCTGCTGGAAGGAGCCGTAATTACCGATCTCAATCAAAACCGTCTGCTCATTAGCGAGTTTGACCTGAAAACCGAGACTTACACGGGCAAGACTTTCTTTTATCAACTGGATGCGGCAGGTAGGGCGATCGGTGATATGACTGCCATCAACGATCACGAGTTCATTATTATTGAGCGCGATAACGGACAGGGCGATGCTAGGAATCCGGCGTTCACTAACCCGGCACTCTCTAAGAAATTGTACAAAATTGACCTGAACAAGGTGGATGAAGGCGGCTTCGTCGAGAAAGAGCTGATAGCAGACTTGCTGAATATCTCCGATCCCCAGGGGCTAGGGGGCAACGGCACAATCAACGGTATATTTACCTTCCCTTTTGTGACGATCGAGGATGTTTTGCCGATCGATAGTCAGACGCTCTTAATCATCAATGATAATAACTATCCCTTCAGCATCGGTCGTACCCCTGGACAGCCAGATAACATTGAGTTCATTAAAATCAAGCTGGGCACTCCGCTTAATCTGCAAGAGGTCTATTCATTAGAGCCTGTTTAGACAGAAAGGTACACTTTAGTCAACGCTTGAAGCGCAACTGGTTGCCATTGATGGCAAAACCGTGAAAGGTTCCTACGATCAGGAAGGGAGTATTAAAGCCCTTCAACTGGTGAGTGCCTAAGCCAGTGAGCATCGACTTGTGCTGAGTCAGTGTGCTGTTGCCTCGAAGTCCAGCGAAATCACGGCAATTCCTGTGTTGCTCAAACAGCTAGCTCTGGCGGGTTGCATTATCGAGCAGCGTTAGACGCCCAGTTTATGCTGAAAATTCTCAGCGCCAATACTCCCCAGTCTGATGCACATTCTCAACCACTTTGATGCGTTTACCCTGCTATGGCTATCATTCCAAAAAGACTTACCAAACTGTATTTCTACGGGAACAATAATCGACAGAGGTTGCTACTTTCGTAAAAATGCCGTTGGTTCCAGATCGAGAAGTTGTTATGTTTTGAACAACGCGAATGGTTGATTGACTAAGTTTCATGGAGACAAAGGAGCAATCCCTCCGTCGCACTACAGATTGTCATACCGTTCGTAACTCGTTCCATAATATATTCCTGAGGCAATCTCATCTGATGCGTCAATTTTTAGTTGAACCAAAAGTCTTTTTGTTAATTGCGGTAGCAACTTCTACCGTCTTTGGCTTGGCTCCCATTAGCTCGGTACAAGCTGCGATCGGGCAAGCTCAACCTAATTCGACGGTTCAAACCTCTGGCACATTGGTGGCCTATGATAATTCTTGCGAAAGTGAAGATCTGACAGTTGGCGATGAAGTTACTGTTGATGGTGAAACTTATAGCCTTGAAGGAGATGGTAACGGGCTGTTCATCGAATATGTTTTAGAGGGTGACGAAGAAGCGGGAGTCGGAACCTATTCCGTAGTCGGCTTCGGTGGTGATTGTGAAACAGTTGAGCTTCAGCAAATTGACGGAACTGATTCTTTGGTGGGCAGCGATATAGACGAGTGATAGTTCTGCACTGAAGATGCAGAAAATCCCAGAACATTTAGGATGTAATGATTCGGGGAGGAACGCGCAAAGTGCGTTCCTCCCCGAATCGTTTTGATGAGAGACGATCTGCATTAGCTCAGTATTTAGCTTTTTCGGAACCTCGAAAACCTTCTGACTGGGGCTGGTTTAAGCTGTAGCAAATGGTGACATTACCGAAGACATCAATCGAGGGGAAGGTTAGGACAATTATCTCAAGGCATTATCCCAAAGGTTCTGAAATTGATTCAATGTCTTGAGAAAGTAATGCTTCACCCAAAACGAGACGTTCTCAATCTTGTTCAAGTCCAGAGAATAAGGAGGCAAAAACAGAAGGGTGTAACCTGCTTGCTTAATCTACTCACGAATCAGGGTTGATTTGTGAAAGCTGACATTATCTATGACGACGACTTGCCTTGGCTTCAACTGCCTCACCAGACACTGTTGTACTCTTTCTGAGCCATCCTCAATCGCCATCAAACGCTCATTTAGGGTACGCTCAAAGCCTTGAAAAGCCTGATGTCAAAGGATTTATCGCCCGAAAAAGTACCCTAAATAGACAATTGCAGTGAAATCAGGCAGTAGTCTAGAATGCAGACCTCGACAGAGCGATATGGTACATTTGCACTGCTTACAAGACCACCCTCCTGCCTGCCGGAAACGGTGGGCTTTTTGGCAGGGAGAGTTGCTAGGCGTGAGACTAATCACGGGTGGACTAAAAGCCCTGGCTTATGATTGCAGCAGCACTTTACATATTCTGATCCATGCCCATCCACCCGCAATGGGCTTTTGCTTGGACGCATTATGCGGTCACTTATGAGCATAAAACGCTTGTCACATCTGGTTGATGTTTTCACAAAGGCGATGAGCTAGCTCAGAAGTGGCACAAGGGCTGAAACCCTCATTCTCTCGTTTTGAGTAGTTGCGGTTCACGCAACTACTCAAAAGATTAAAAGTCTCTACTTAAGGCAGTTTTGAGGCTTAGCATTTTAATCTGGACTAGATTTGGACTAGATTTTACTGAGCTTTGCTGTCGATATAATTTCCTCTACCAATTTCGGCACTTGCTCCATTTGTGTCTGTGTTACCATCAAGCTGGTTACAGCTCGGACTGAATGTGTCCCAACGGCTAGCATCGCCACTCCTTTTTCTCGAAGCCGATCGACCAAGATCTGAGCAGGCAATTCTAGAGTATGAAACACCACAAGATTAGTCTCGACATATTCTGGACTGATCTCTACGCCCTCAATTTGGCTTAAGTTTTCCGCCAAGTTTTTCGCGTTTGCGTGATCTTCTGACAGCCGCGCAAGCTGATATTGCAGTCCATAGAGCGCCCCTGCTGCCATCATTCCTGCTTGCCGCATCCCGCCGCCAAACATCTTGCGAAACCGCCGCGCCCGCGCCATCATCTCCCGTGATCCTGCCAGCGCTGATCCCACAGGGGCACCCAGCCCTTTGGAGAAGCACACGCTCACAGTATCAAAAGGCTTTGCATAAGCTGCCTCAGAAATTCCGGTTGCCACGCAAGCATTCCAAAATCTTGCCCCATCCAGATGCAGCGGTAAGTCCTGCTCTCGGCAGACTTGGGCGATCGACTCCACCTCCGCTAACGGAAAAATTCTGCCGCCCCCCCGATTATGCGTATTTTCCAGGCACACCAGCTTTGTTTTAGGAAAATGTGAATCAATGGGGCGCAACACCTGCCGCACATCCGCAGCCGTAAAAATACCGCGATCGCCCTTCACCAAACGACATGATACTCCCGACAAAGCTGCCGGAGCGCCTCCCTCGTAATAGTAAATATGCGCCTCCGACTCCAAAATTACCTCATCTCCTGGCTCAGTATGCACCCGGAGCGCAATCTGATTCGTCATTGTGCCTGAAGGCATAAACACTGCTGCTTCTTTACCTAACAGCGCCGCCACATACTCCTCCAGCGCATTCACTGTCGGATCATCGCCAAACACATCATCCCCAACTGCCGCAGTCGCGATCGCCTCTCGCATTGCCGCCGTAGGTTGAGTAATCGTATCGCTACGCAAATCGATCATAGAGTTCCTCAAGTAGCACAAGTTACAACATATACCTCTACAGCAATCCTAGATTCGACTGTGCTTTTTAAATGTTGCAACCACAACTTGTTCAAAGGTCAAATTTTGCATCAAATTGAGACTCATTAATCTTAATTCAAGTCTTACACTAAGTCTCAATTATATTGCGATTAGTCCTTAAAAAAGACGTGTGAGTCTCATTTGAGAAGAAAAATTCATGCATCAGACGTTCTGCAAGTGTGAACTCAATTTCAGGCAAAAATAGCTTCAGGGAGCAAGAGACATGCAATTACCAACATTGCTCGCCCTCCTCAATGAAAAGTTATGGATAAGATATTAATTAGAACTAGGTATCGTACCTATGCCTCATACGAGAACTACAGCAATACTTAAAACGTGTCTAATTTCATGATGTGCTGCTCTAGCAGAAGTCCTAGCATTTGCACTTTTTAAGGACATGCTGATTTCCATGTCTCTATCCCGAAACACAGCGGTAGGATGGGCACTGCCCACATAAATCCTACTAAAACATCCTTTCCACATTCTTTGTCCATTCACCAATTAATCTAATCGCTTGTGATGGACAATGCTTACCCTACCTGTCTGCTCATTTTACTTATCTTTCAAGTGGAAAGTTTGATAATGAGTATCCTCAGGTCTAAGCACATGTCAACTAAAGAAAATGACCACACCTAATCCTTTCACAGCCGAAGAACGTCAGCAACTTCTTCAAGAGTCTTTTGAAGTCATCGAGTGGCTCGATAACTTTACAACCCGCTACACGCAGTTGCGTCTTGAACCCGGATTTATACAGTTGCTAGAACAAGAGCGCACTCAACAGGAGCGGCTAGTTGACTTACGCAAGCAATATAGCGACAGGGTTCCGATCATCCCCCTTTGCCGCTGTCCCTATTCGCCTTCATTTAGCAACGGATGTTGTTGGCGAATTGTACTATCAAAGTTTGGGTGGGGCCAAGGACGCAAACCGAGAAATTCGGGTTTTGGCATGAAGTTGACCTTGTAACCATGCGACCATCCGCA
>JAHHHD010000085.1 GCA_019359505.1 Drouetiella hepatica Uher 2000/2452
TGAAGTTGTTTCTTCAGCTCTGCTTCACTTTCGCTAATCTCAATGTTAAAGGGACGACTCATGGCATATTTCAGGGCTTAACTTTATGACTCGTATTATATGTTTCCTCACATTAAATTGGTATAAGAGAGGTCAGTAATGCCAACTGCAACAGATTTCAAAGATTATTATGCTGTCCTGGGAGTCAGCAAAACAGCAACTCCTGAAGAAATCAAGCGAGCTTACCGCAAACTTGCCCGCAAGCACCATCCTGATCTCAATCCTGGAGATCAGGACGCAGAGGCAAAGTTCAAAGATTTGAACGAAGCGAATGAAGTACTCTTTGATCCGGAGAAGCGGCAGAAGTACGATCGCTTTGGTCAGCACTGGAATCAGCCTAGTCACCCTGAAGCACCAACCCCCAGTGGCGCTCAAGCTGCGACAGACGACTTCAATCAGTACGGCGATTTTGATGCATTCGTCAACGATTTGCTGGGTCGATCGCGGCGTAGAACCCGCGCGCCGGGAGGCTTTGATGGCACCGGATTTCGCTCTCAGGCTCCGGCACCGGACACCGAAGCGGCGATCGCTCTCACCTTTTCTGAAGCGTTTCACGGTGTCCAGAAGCGGCTGCAACTCGATGATGAAACCATCAACGTTCGTATTCCGATAGGCGCGAAACCCGGCAGTCGCATTCGGATCAAGGGTAAAGGTCGTCCGAGTCCATTCACTCAACAGCGTGGTGATTTGTATCTCACCGTTGAGGTGTTGCCGCATTCCTTCTGGCGATTCGAGGGCAATGATCTCGTTTGCGACGTGCCCATTCGCCCCGATGAGGCGGTTTTGGGAGCACAAATCAAAGTGCCGACCCCAGATGGCAGCGTGACGATGAAAGTTCCCAAAGGGGCGCGATCGGGTCAATCACTGAGACTGCGCGGCAAAGGCTGGGCATTGCCAAAAGGAGGACGAGGCGACTTATTTGCCAAACTTCAGATGGTTACGCCGCAAGACTTGAGTGCGATCGAGCAAGAATGCTACGAAAAAATCCAGGCAAATACGAGCTTTAACCCGCGTGCCCCGTTAGAGGAGATTATATTATGAGCTTCAGCCTTTCAAAAATCGTGGTTTCACCCACAGGCGAACAACTCTACACCTTTGAATACGCTGCATTAGTGACTGAGACTTCGATTACGGTTGTAATGTCTTATGTTGAGTTAGGCGTGATCGAAGCGATCGGCGACCTGCTGCATTCCCGTGAGATTGCCCGAATTGCCCAGATTCAGCGGTTGCGCCAAGATTTGGGGCTAAACTTAGTCGGAGCCGCAATGGTGCTAGATATGGCTCAGGAGATAGCCCAGCTCCGGGCACAGCTCAAGGTTTATCAGTCTCATCGACCCAACGCGGGATGAGGTATTCAGACCCGCCGGAAAGCCCGACGTTAGATTCTCATTCTGAGCGGCTATGCCAACAAGAGCGCAGTGAAGTGCTGCAACAGTGGGAAGATTGGCTGGAAACACCGATGTTGGTGCTGGGCTTTGCCTGGTTAGGACTGTTTATCGTTGAGCTAGTTTGGGGACTCAATCCTCTTCTAGCAGCGATCGGCACCCTCATTTGGATCGTCTTTATCATAGATTTTGGTATCAAACTTCTTCTTGCTCCTTGCAGAGTTTTCTATCTCCAACATCATTGGTTGACCGCTTTTTCACTGTTTGTTCCCGCACTACGAACCCTTCGGATTCTGCAAGTCATACGACCTTTGCGATCCATTCATGCGGTTCGAGGATTGCAGTTGCTACAGGTGATGACACGAACCAACAAAGGAATGCGAGTCCTGGCTGCCAGTATGGGACGGCGAGGGTTTGGTTATGTGGTGGGAGCAACTGCGATCGTTACCCTCCTGGGATCGGCTGGGATGTACGCATTTGAACATGAACTTTCTGTTGGCGCGGCTGGCATCCCTGACTATGGCACTGCGCTGTGGTGGACGGCAATGGTGATGACCACAGTGGGGTCTGATTACTTTCCAAAGACGGCGGAAGGACGGGTGCTATGTTTTTTGCTAGCGCTATATGCCGTTGCAATCTGTGGGTATGTGACAGCAACGCTAGCAACATTCTTTGTGGGTCAGGATGCCGGGAGTGATGACGCAGAGCTAGCGGGGGCGAAATCCATTCAAGCCCTACAGGCAGAAATTACCGCGCTGCGAACTGAGATTCAAGCCTTAGCCCAACGAGATGTAGATCCATAACCCGTACATTTTGATTATGTTTTGTATCGTACTTAATCAATTCATTCAGGAAATCAAACCCTCGTCTGTCACAGTAATAATAAAGACTACAGCAATAGTTAAATAAATCTAGTCAAAAAGGAAATACCGATGGAAACCAAAGTAGGGCTGTGGATTGACCATAGAAAAGCTGTTGTTGTGACAATTACAGAGAAGGGGGAAGAGACAAGAGAGATAACTTCGGACGTGGAAAAACAGCTCCGGCGTTCTGGTGATTCACCGCTTGAAGGTTCCTATGAATCACGCCAAGTTCCCGCAGACAATAGCCGCCAAAGAACTCTGACAGGACATCTTAATACTTACTATGATACTGTTATTGACTATCTTCGTGACGCAGAGTCCATTCTCATATTGGGACCAGGTGAGGCAAAAGATGAACTGAAAGAACGTCTTGAAGCCAATAGCCTTGGGGGTCGCGTTGTGGGTACTGAAACAGTCGATAAGATGACGGATCGGCAGATCGCAGCAAAAATTCGACAGCACTTTGCTGAGTCGCATTAGGCAGCAAAAAAATTCATTGCAAATCCATTGGCTAATTCCAAAAATCAAACCGATGAATTCTCCACTCTCCCCATTTTGGAGCTTGCCCACAGATCAGGTGCTACAGCAGGCGCACTCGACGATCGCCGGATTAAGCCGTCAAGATGCAAGACAACGTCTGAGTCAATACGGCGCAAATAGCCTCAAACAAAAACACAAATCGAGCGACTGGATACTGCTGCTCAATCAGTTCAAGAGTCCGATTATCTTGATTCTGATTTTTGCGGCAGTGTTGTCTATCTTTCTTCAAGATGCGGCATCTGCCATTATCATTTTGGCGATCGTCTTTATCAGTGGGCTATTGGGATTTTGGCAAGAGCGAGGAGCCTCGAATGCGGTTGAGAAACTACTGGCACTCGTGCAAGTTAAAGCCACGGTTTTGAGGAATGGTCAAGCTCAAGACATTCCTAACGAGGAGGTCGTTCCAGGCGACATTGTGGTGCTGAGTGCAGGGAAAAATATTCCCGGTGACTGTCTCGTTTTAGAGTCGAAAGATCTATCAGTGGATGAGGCAGCGTTAACCGGAGAAACCTATCCGGTTGATAAGCTTAGCAGCGTACTGCCTGCCGAAACTGGACTTAGCCAGCGCACCAATTCTCTCTATCTAGGCACGAATGTTATCAGCGGTACGGCAAAAGCAATCGTCATTCATACCGGAAAAGAAACTGAATTCGGCAAAGTATCAGAACGCCTGAAGCTCAGACCGCCCGAAACAGAATTTGAACGGGGACTGAGCCAGTTTGGCTACTTCCTGATGGAAGTGACGCTAATTTTAGTGGTTCTTATCTTTGTCGTCAACGTTTACCTCGATCGCCCCGTGCTGGAATCCTTTCTGTTTTCTCTAGCGCTGGCGGTTGGCTTGACTCCCCAGCTATTGCCCGCGATCGTCAGCGTTAACCTGGCGAGAGGGGCAAAGAAAATGGCGACCAAGCAGGTGATTGTCAAGCGCTTATCGGCGATCGAGAACTTTGGCAGCATGAATGTGTTCTGTACCGATAAGACCGGAACGCTGACGGAAGGACAAGTAAAAATTCACTCTGCGGTTGATGTAGAGGGAAAAGAAAGTAACCGGGTTCTGCTCTATGCTTACCTGAATGCTGCCTCTGAGTCGGGTTATGTGAACCCGATCGATACTGCAATTCGCGCCTATAAAACATTCGATGTTTCGGGCTATCAAAAGCTAGATGAAGTGCCCTATGACTTTAACCGTAAGCGTCTCAGTATCCTGTTTAAGAGTGATGGTAGGCATCTGATTGTTACCAAAGGCGCACTCAAAAATGTTCTAGAAGTTTGCTCAACGGTTGAAATGGCTGAGGGTAAAACGATTGATATTGTAGACCAGCGACAAAACCTTCACCAGCAAGCTGAAGATTTAGGCAGTAAGGGTTTGAGAATCTTAGGTATGGCTTATCGCAACCTCATCAGCATAGATCCTCAGAGTAAGCATCGAGATTCCTTCAGCAAAGAGGATGAAGCGAACATGACCTTTCTGGGCTATCTGGCGCTCTTCGATCCACCCAAAGCGGGCATTGGTGACACCCTCAAAGAATTGGAATTGCTGGGAATCACCCCAAAGATGATCACCGGAGACAGCAAGGCGGTGGCGATGAGTATCATTCAGCAGGTCGGACTGCCTAGCCCCAAAGCGTTGACAGGCTCTGAACTAGGCAAGCTCAGTGATGAAGCCTTAATGCATCAAGTTCAACAGACCAATGTCTTTGCTGAGGTGGAGCCAAACCAAAAAGAGCGGATTATCATCGCTCTCAAAAAAGCGGGAAATGTCGTGGGATACCTGGGAGACGGCATTAATGATGCCTCTGCGCTTCATGCTGCCGATGTTGGCATCTCAGTTGAGAGTGCCGTTGATGTCGCCAAGGAAGCCGCTGATATTGTATTGATGCAAAAGGATTTGAACGTCCTCGTCGAAGGCGTAAAGGAAGGACGGATTACCTTTGCTAACACCTTAAAGTATGTCTTCATGGCAACAAGCGCTAACTTCGGCAATATGTTCAGCATGGCAGGAATTTCTCTGTTTCTGTCCTTTTTGCCGCTTCTGCCCAGTCAGATTTTACTAACGAACCTCCTCACCGATTTCCCAGAATTGACAATTGCCACCGATCGCGTAGATCGAGAACAGGTCAGCCAACCCCGCCGCTGGAATATTCGCTTTATCCGCAAGTTTATGTTGGTGTTTGGGTTGCTCAGCTCGGTGTTTGATTACCTCACTTTCGGGGTCTTGCTGCTTCTGCTACAGGCTGACCCGGCACAATTCAGAACTGGATGGTTCATGGAATCCGTGATTTCTGCATCCATGATTGTGCTATCCATTCGCACACATAAGTCCATTCTTCATAGCAAACCCAGTCTTTCTCTGCTCTTATCTACGATGGCGATCGTCATTATCACACTTATCTTGCCCTATACGCCGCTTGCAGGTCTGCTGGGATTTCAAGCCTTACCCATTGAGTTCCTTTTGGTGCTAGCAGCCATTGTCGGACTCTACATCCTCTGTGCCGAAAACGTGAAACGAGTGTTCTATCAATATGTCCAATCTTGACGATGCTCACTTTAATGACGAGAAAAACATGATGAATGTGAAAACTCATACAATTCAAACATCTACTTATATATCATTTCAAACATCCTTATGTCATGCTGCTTGAAACCAGAAAAATGATAGCTTAGCTATTACATAAATGACGCATGTGACAGCTAAGACTCTCTTACAAAACTCTCCTCAGTACATCGACTCAGCCATTTGAACCACCCTCAAAAATCAAACATCAATATCATGGTAGCTACTCCTCCAAAACCAACTCTTGATACCTCAATTAGTGCATTTGGCACAGCCCGGTCTACCGTCGAGGGTGCGCCCCTCAGTGCCGAGGAATTGCGGAAAACACATGCCTATTGGCGCGCCTGTAACTACCTGGCGATCGGCATGATTTACCTACGAGACAATCCACTGCTGCGATCGCCTCTAACGATCGAACAAATTAAGCATCGTATATTAGGACATTGGGGCACCAGCCCTGGCTTAAGCTTTGTCTACACGCATCTGAATCGGCTGATCAAACAGCAAGATCTCAATATGATCTTCCTGGCAGGGCCGGGGCATGGGGCACCGGGGGTTCTGGGACCTTGCTACTTAGAAGGAACCTATTCCGAGGTCTATCCCGACAAGAGCGAGGATGAGGAAGGGCTGCAAAGATTCTTCAAGCAATTCTCTTTTCCTGGCGGTATTGGTAGTCACTGTACCCCTGAAACTCCTGGTTCTATCAATGAAGGAGGGGAACTAGGCTACAGCCTCTCCCACGCCTACGGAGCCGCTTACGACAATCCAGACCTAATCGCTGCCGTGATGGTCGGGGATGGTGAATCTGAAACTGGGCCCCTGGCAACGGCATGGCACTCCAACAAATTTCTCAACCCCATCCGCGATGGCGCAGTGCTGCCCATTCTGCACCTGAACGGCTACAAGATTAACAACCCGACACTGCTTGCTCGCGTGAGTCATCAGGAGCTAGAAGACTTGTTTAGAGGCTATGGCTACACACCTTACTTTGTAGAAGGCTCTGATCCTGAAACGATGCATCAGGCGATCGCTGCAACTTTAGATCACTGCGTTGGAGAAATTAAGCAGATTCAGGCATCCGCTCGCAGTACAGGTGTGGCAAAACGTGCCCGCTGGCCGATGATTGTTCTGCGTAGCCCCAAAGGCTGGACCTGCCCCAAAGAAATAGACGGGCATAAAGTGGAGGGATTCTGGCGTGCTCATCAGGTGCCGATGGCAGACGTAGCGACCAATGAGGGTCATTTTCAGATTCTGGAACAGTGGATGCGGAGCTACAAACCTGAAGAACTTTTTGATGCTAGCGGGAAGCTGATTCCTGAACTGAAAGATCTGGTACCCAAGGGCGAGCGCCGCATGAGCGCTAATCCTATTGCGAACGGAGGGATGGTGCGTAAAGCGCTGCGGATGCCGGACTTTCGCGATTACGGGGTTGAAGTCATCCATCCTGGTGCTATCGAGGTTGAAAACACTAAGCCCTTAGGCGTTTTTCTGCGGGACATTATGCAGAGGAACATGGACAACTTCCGCGTGTTTGGGCCTGACGAAAATACCTCGAATAAGCTCACCGCGATCTACGAAGTCAGTAAAAAGCTATGGATGGCAGAGTACTTCCCTGAGGATCAGGACGGTGGCGAATTAGCGATCGATGGTCGGGTAATGGAAATGCTGAGTGAACACACGCTGGAAGGCTGGCTAGAAGGGTATGTGCTGACTGGACGGCACGGCTTTTTCTCCACCTACGAATCCTTCGTTCACATCATTGACTCAATGATTAACCAGCATTGCAAATGGCTGGAGATTTGTCAGCATATCCCTTGGCGGGCTGCTATTTCTTCGGTTAACTTGCTGATCACCTCTACAGTATGGCGGCAGGATCACAATGGGTTTACCCACCAAGATCCTGGCTTTCTCGATGTGGTACTCAATAAGAGTCCAGACGTAACCCGGATCTATCTCCCCCCTGATGTAAACAGTCTGCTATCGGTTGCAGACCACTGTTTACAGAGCGTGGATTATGTCAATGTGATTGTGTGCGATAAGCAGCTCCACCTGCAATATATGGACATGGATACTGCGATCAAGCACTGCACAAAGGGGCTGGGCATCTGGGATTGGGCAAGCACCGATCGCGGCAGCGAACCAGATGTGGTTGTAGCCTGTGCTGGCGATACTCCAACTCTGGAAGCTCTAGCAGCAACGGTCATGCTGCGGGAGAATTTTTCCGATCTCAAACTCCGATTCATCAACGTCGTTGACTTGTTCAAGCTACAGCCGGATACAGAGCATCCGCACGGTTTGTCCGATCGCGACTTCGACAGCCTCTTTACCCTTGATAAGCCGATCATTTTCAACTTCCATGGCTACCCTTGGCTCGTCCACAGGCTCACCTATCGACGCAACAACCACCACAATCTGCACGTTCGCGGCTATAAGGAAAAGGGCAACATCAACACGCCGCTAGAGCTTGCCATTAACAACCAGATCGATCGGTTCAGCATTGCGATCGATGTGATCGATCGCGTTCCCAAGCTCCAGGTTGCAGGTGCCCATGCTAAGGAAGAGTTTAGGAATCAGCAGATCGAATGCCTTAACTACGCCCATGAGAATGGTATTGATATGCCAGAAATCCTTAACTGGAGATGGACGGCTTCTCCTTCAGAAGATCCTTCTCATGAAGATGCTCCACACTGAGTAGATTTTATCGGGTAAACAGTGCCCACTTGATATATTGGTGAACTAGAGGTTGTAACGATTCAAAGATGGTGCATCATTTGGCAGCGAATTCTCGTGGCATTAAGTTGCAAGGCGATCGCATCAAACCCTCCAGCCTACTCGTTTCTGTTCCGTCACATCACGCTCATTAGAAACTCATACCAATTTAAATAGTGTTTAAGGCAGATAAGGTATCCGGGATGAAGGGATAACCCGTGATGGAAGCAACTATTTCCGGTGTTAGTTCAGACAGAAGTTGATCGACTTTGGTTTGCAATTGAGGCACATCTTTTGGAACAGGCATCTACCTCAACAAAGTAGGTCAGACGAGCGAATTGGTTGCTGTCTTAGCTGGAGTCAATACTACTGCTGTTAACTTAAGCTCTCCATCTTTTGTATTCGTCTAGTTTATTCATAGTTTAGCTACTATGCAGGATGTAGGTACCCAGATAAGTGATTTTTGTGGACTTAGAAATTGCTTAGTCCACAAAAAATCATTTTCTCATGGACTACTGCATTTGGAAGCATTTGATGAATTGCAAAGATATAAATGAGTAGCAAACAGGGCGCAATTAGCAAATGAGTGGCGCGTTCTCTCATGCTTGAAAACTATTACTGCCTGGGGTTTCTAGCTCTCTACAGTAAGTTGAGCATCCATTCGCGTATGCTCTGATCTTAAAGTGCAGGAGGCTTGTCCGGAGCAGCATAGAGGGTTTGCGCCATCTATTTGCTAATTATGCCAAACTGTTTGCTTACTCATAGTAAGGGTGGGGTGAGGGGATAGAGATATTCTTGTCTTCTTTTGAGAGCAGAGCTATGCAAATTCAGGGTAACTTCAAAGCCCTATCAACATTGAATTACCGGGCTTTTTGAGTCTTTAATCGTACTCTAAATAACGGTTGCTCTATGAAGTGCAAAGCGCTGCTCATGATGTGTGGCGGCTGTCAATGATTGAACTGCAACAGGAGCCGTCTTTATCAGATGCGGCTTCGATAGAATGGGGCAGTTGTGAACAGGCAGAATTTATGTCAAGTCCCAGACTTGATTGGGTGTTGGGTTTGTTGTGGGGGCTAGTGAGTATGAGCGCCATCTTTGTCGGTGGGGTTGTTGCGCTCTACGTTAGCTTCTTTACGGCTGGTCAACTGGGCTTCGCCATTGAGGGTACTAATGAGGGAGCGATAGGAGTGGCTATCTTCCTAGCTTCAGTAGATCGCAAATTGCCTAAGAAAGGGGTAGGGTCAGGCTAAAAGCATTGAGATAGAGCCATGACGACCTACCCCTCTCCATTATCTCCCTCCCCTGCCTTGACCGATGAGGTGACTCTAGAAGTTGCGCTCGATTGTCTGCTGGAGCATCTGCCGATTGAAATGGAAGGGGGTTACACTCCCGAAGACTTGTTTGAGATCCTGCTGCGGGCAGCCAGTCGGGGGGACAGCATTGAACACACGGTGCGGCAACTGGAGGGGGTGCCCAGCGGCAATGGGGTTCGCTATCACCTGGATAAGCTGAGCGATATGGCATTGGTGGAGCAACAGCTCAATCAAGCATTGCAAAGTCGAATTCCCCCCAAGATTGCCAAAGGGCGGCACCGCATTGCCTTGATTTGCCCTTGATTCCCTATTACGGTAATCAAGCGTGCAGCGGAAGCTCCCTATATCTATCGTTCTCAAGCCAAAGCTGGGACAACCCGGTTTTTCGCCTACGCGACAGTCTATACTCATCTGTCGCAATAAGCGAGTCACCCTGGGCATTCATGCAGTGTCCCATCGAGAAACCTTAGTAGCGACCGTAACTTATCTCTTGGCGATGCTGCATCCCCTGCGGGTGAGGGTCAAACGCCTCTATCTCGACCGAGGCTTTTACAGTGTGCCCGTCATCCGTTGGCTCAAAGCCCTCAATATCCCCTTCCTCATGCCTGCGGTGGTTCGGGGCAAAAAAGCGGGGACTCGGCAACTGCTCAAAGGACGCAAAAGCTATGAGACTCGTTACACGATAAACAGTGCCCAATACGGTTGTGTCACCTGCCAAATGCGGGTGGTTTGCACCTATCACAAAGGCTCCAAGGGCAAGCATAGCATCCAATATAGCCTCTACGTTGTTCATCGAGTCCCTGTGGCATTGCATCAACTCCATCACCACTACAAAGACCGCTTTGGCATCGAAACCAGCTATAGGATGAAGAACCATTGCCGCATCCGCACGACCACTAAAAATCCCGTGACTCGATTGTTGTTTGTGGCTCTGGCGTTTATCTTAGTTAACCTTTGGGTGTATCTACTTTGGTACTTTATTAACCGTACTCAGCGCGGGGGGCGAGTCGTTTATCCAAAGTTGTTTAGCCTCAAAACCATGCTGGAGTTTCTTTGCCAAGCGGTTGAACGGCATTTTCCGGTTATCACTGCCATCTACTTGCCAGATCCACAATGAATTTGCGATCTACTGAGATTTGATGTCTCTCTTGCTCACAGCAGCGGTGGGGGCGGCACAGGCCTGGCTGCTCAGACAATACTTGCCAATCGCCCAGTGGTTAGGTGTGACGGTAGCAGGTGGGGGCATTGGCGCTGCTCTTGCTATCGGCGTTGGCTCATTAGGTGTCAATAGCCTAAACATTGTATCAGTATCCGTTTGGGCAGGAACAGCCATTACCCAGTGGTTTTTACTCCGGCGATTGTCCTCTCGGTCAATCGCTTGGCTGATTGCCGGCGTGGTGCAAGTCCCGATCGCTTCAAATCAACCGAACTCCATGCTTTTCCAGCCACCCATTGTCATATTGGTTTATGGCATTGTGACTGCTATCTTGATGGTCTGGATCTTGCAGAGTGCACGGATGCGATTGATAAAAAAGTAGTTCTCTTGCCTCATTTGAAGTTGTACAGCGATAAGTAATCCGTTCTTGGACAGTAATCGGGACGGCAAGACTTCATCGACTCGTAGCTGTCGCAGGTCGATCGGAGTTTTAGAGATTGAAGTGACTGCCAATTGAGTGAACGGCAAAGACTGAATGGGGACGACGATCGCTTCGGGAAGGGGTTGGCGAGGCATACATTCAATTCTTAGAGCAGTATCCAACGCTGACGAGAGCAATAGAAGAGAGCGATCGCCCTTTGAGTATTTGTGCTCATTTCTTTACTTCAGATCCCAAATAAACATCCTACTCAGAATGAAATGAGCTACGCTCTCAGGATGATTGAGGTGATTTAACGACATGCCACGCACACAACACAGATCCTCTCTAAGAGGGACTGGAAAAGGACTCAAGTAAGACAGAAGAAAAGTATATGAAACTGTCGAGCCACATGCTTTATGACCAAATTAATGCATTAAGCGGGAGAGCACTATCAGAGAAAGTTGTTGTAGAGCAATGCCTAGCGCACCTTTCCACGCCAGCGCAAGCTGTTTTGGTTGAGCTGGTAGATATACTCATCTGGTCGAGCGATAATAGCTTCGGCTAGAGCGATCGCTGATTCTAGCTGAGCTTCTGTAAGCTGCTTATAAGCGGCTTCTTTGCCACGTTGCAAGACAGTGTACCAGCACTGCCCAAACAGGTTGTCTAAAACAATACGTTGAAAGCAGTGGTTATTGCGGACAGGAAATTGTCGTTGATGAGCCAGTTGAGGCAAGATGTGGTTAGTTAGCTCTAGATAGCGATCGCGGCGTTGAGCAAGCTGATTCATTCACATTTTTTTGTAATTATGACAATTCTTGTTTTTCATGCAGACGCATTCTATCCCAGGGTTATTTCATTCTAAATAAGTCTCTGAGCATGTTAAGACCAAAGCCTGCAAGACGTTGAGCTTGAGCCATGTTTTGAAAACCCTTACTGCGATACAAGTTGAGTGCAAAGTTACGTGCGATT
>JAHHHD010000021.1 GCA_019359505.1 Drouetiella hepatica Uher 2000/2452
TAAGGCGTTGCAATTAGAATGTGACGTTTTGCATTGGCACTGTAAAGCGCTGCAATTAGAATGTAATGCTCTACATTGGCACTGTAAGGCGCTGCAATTAGAATGTAATGCTCTGCATTGGCATAGTAGACCTCTTGCAGATTAAAGTTTTGGGATTAGTAGGACTTACGCACTTGACGCTTAAAACCTCGATCCCCCCTAGCCCCCCTTAAAAAGGGGGGAACCTCTGAAGCCCCCTTTTTAAGGGGGTTGGGGGATCTCTTCTGCGTAAGTCCTAATTAGGTTTAGTGGGGCTGCACCCCGACTAAACCCAAGAGGATGTTTGAAAAGTATTAAATGTTCTGCATTCGCCCCCCAACCCCCCAATTCTGGGGGACTTTCGAGCCAATTTTTGTTCAAAGTCCCCCAGAATTGTAGGATTTAGGGGGCGGTTCGGGTAACGATTGGCACTTTTCAAACATCCTCTAATTTGCGATCTACTGAATATACAAAGTTCAATATGTAAAATTAACGGAGTGGGTTCATCCTCAATAGAGTAGAACTATGGCAAGAAAATCTAAAGGATTTGGCGAACTGTTGAACTCACAGCAGCGCATCAAAGGACAGCAGGAGTCGATGGATAAGCTAGCCGAAAGGGTAAAACAGGGATATTTGAAAGACATCGTGGGGGGTGTGGTCAGGAATCCCAAAGGCGAAGTTAAAATGTCGGAGGTGCTACAAGCCTTTGTTGAGCCTCATTTGGACTTTGCCGCGACCAAAGAGCAGCGGCAAAAATTATTTGCGATCGCCATTCTTGCCTGGAATTTGGCTCTCCTTTCTGAAGAGCAACAGCAGAAAGAAATGGAGGATATCATTGCTCAAATGTCGATGGGGAAAGATCGTCAGGCAGAACAAGATATCAGAGAAATCTTAGAAGAATTGACGGAGCGTAAGCGCAGGCTTTTCCCCAATCATCGGCGATACATCCTCGATTTTGATGTTCGAGAAACCCGTAATGACTTTCACCTCTCGGTCATTTCTTCACCAACGCCAAAAAATTAAAAATCATGACTTTACGCAGGCGCTACAGTTGGCTCATCAGAAAACTTTGGTGGAATGGCACTGAGACAACAATCCGATCTGCCCCCCAGCCCCCAATTCTGGGGGACTTTGAATGGCTCGGAAGTCCCCCAGAATTGGGGGATTTGGGGGGCGAGAAAACTGTCAACTCAGATAGGTTCATACTTCAATTCAGCAACGCCGCAACTCTCATGATATTTGTACGTCAAAGTTGAGTAGAAATTTACTTCTGATCCCTTTCATGACAACAATGTAGGGACAAAGAACAGGGCTTAGTGTGCGGAGTTTCCATGAGTACATCAGTGTTTCCAGACGGATCAAGACAGGCGATCGCTCTTCCCTCTGCCCAAATTTCCATCGTGGTTCCGGTGTACAACGAGGTCGAGAGCCTGCCGCGCTTGATTGAGGCGATCGCTTCAACACTCCAGAACAATCGCCTTAACTATGAAATTATTTGTGTAGACGATGGCTCCACGGACGGTTCGGCCGATCTGCTGCGGCAAATTGCAGGCGATCGCACTGACCTAAAAGCCGTGCTGCTCCGTCGCAACTATGGGCAAACGGCAGCCATGGCTGCCGGATTTCACCATGCCACAGGTCAGGTGATGATTACGCTGGATGGCGATCTACAAAACGATCCGGCAGATATCCCCAGACTTCTGGAAAAGCTAGACGAAGGCTACGACTTGGTGAGCGGCTGGCGAGTGCAGCGACAGGATGCCGCTCTGACTCGACTCCTGCCCTCCAAAATTGCCAACTGGCTCATCGCCAAGGTGACGGGCGTCAATATTCATGACTACGGCTGCTCCCTCAAAGCCTATCGATCGGAGTTGGTCATGGACATGAACCTCTATGGGGAACTGCATCGGTTTTTACCTGCCCTGGCATTTATTGAGGGAGCCAGAATTGCTGAAATTCCGGTACAGCACCATGCGCGTAAGTTTGGGCAGAGTAAGTACGGCTTGGGGCGCACCTTCCGAGTCGTGATGGATTTATTCACCATCTTCTTCATGAAGCGATTTTTGACGCGCCCCATGCATGTTTTTGGCCTATTCGGACTGATCGCAATGCTGCTAGGAATGGCAGTTGGCGTTTACCTGACTTTCCTGAAGCTGACTCTGGGAGAAGATATTGGCAACCGTCCGCTGCTGATTTTGGCAGTCGTCCTGTTCCTAATGGGCATCCAGTTGTTGAGCTTTGGTCTGTTGGCAGAGCTTTCAATGCGGACTTATCACGAGTCGCAAAACCGCCCCATCTATCGGGTGAGGGAAGTGATTGGCTCGAAGCTAGAGCACTAGCGGCAGCTAGTGGTTTGTTGATTGTTAACTGACGTGTTGATGTAGATGGGTAGATGGGTGGATGGGTGGATGGGTGGATGGGTGGATGCGGGTTCCCAATTACTCATCTACTCATCTACCCCCTCACCCGCCAACTATTAACTAACCATTAGTTCTCTTCCTCGATCGCATAAACAGCACCAAGCTGGCGATATTTTTGAGCAAAGTCGGTGCCATAGCCCACGATAAATCGATCGGGGACAGCCATGCCCAAATAGTCGATCGCTACGGCAACTTTGCGGCGATCGGGTTTATCCATCAGGGCACAGAGCTTCAGCGATGCAGGTTGATAGGTCTGCAAATCTGCCAGGATTCTGGCGGTGGTGGTCCCTGTGTCAATAATGTCTTCCACGACAATCACATCTTGATGGGCGATCGCTTCTGGCCCTAAGCCCATGACTACAGAAACGGCACCTGAGCTGACGGTTGCAGTACCATAGCTCGATGCTTGAATGAATTCGATCGTCTGGATTGGAGTCTGCATGGCTCTGACCAGATCGGCAGCAAACATAAATGCACCCTTGAGCACCACCACAATCACGGGATGGCGATTGGCATAGTCTTTGTCAATATCCTGCGCCAATCGCTGGACTGCTTCAGCAACGTCTGCGGCAGAGATGAGCAGAGTGAGAGATTCCATGATCGGCGATCGCTAACGGGACGTGGGGTTGCTGGCAGTTGGGGTAATGGTTCTGACCTCCCGACAGTCCGGTACCCAGCCCTGAGTATCCTGATGGCGTGAGGTGGTAAACGCCACGTCGCCCTTATTATTCAGGCACTCGTAATAAACAGCCTGAACTTGAGGAGGCGTGCTGTCTCGGTAGCCAATTTCTCGGCAGTTGTCTAGGGCATCCGCAACCGATTCGCTGGTGGTAGTCAGGGCAATGTTGCCGTTGCCGTCATAGCACTGGTAGTAGGTGGCGCGCGCCTCTGCCTCAGAGAGGTAAGGCACTTCTCGACATCCCATCTGCCAGCCGATCGTCTCTTGGGGGTTAATGGTGACGTAGGCAATGTTGCCGCTGCGATCGTAGCAGTCGTATCGAATGATCTGCTGAGCTGAAGTCTCTGTCGTTTCAGCGTTAGCCTGCGTCGGCACAAAGCCAATGCCTCCCGTGACGGCAAAAAGGGCGATCGACACAACAGATTTAAGATTTATAACCATGGGTTCCTCAAGACAGCTCTAACTTATTTTTTGGGTTTGACTTATTTTGCTGGTTTATCTAATAAAAATCCGGTCTAATTGACCTAAATCGGCACACCCTAGCCACTATTTTTACAATAGGTCGATCGCTTGTCGATGATCTGGGTTGAACATGGGACAATCATGATCTTTAATGCGCTGTTTCAGGGTTCCTCAAGGGGGGGTAAATGAGTGAACTGGATATCCAACTTCGGCAGCTAGTCAAAGAAGCCTGTAGTCATCCACCCGGCAGTCCGGCACGGCAGCGGCGGCTGACTCAGGTGATCCGGCTGTCGTCGGGCAAGCTGTGGCGCGAAAGCGTTGCCTACTATCAGGATGCGGTGCAGCAGACCTGGGTGTATTTTTGCCAAAATGTCTGTGAAGCCAAAACGGGCGATCGCTATGACCCCGATCGCAGCAGCGTTTCCACCTGGCTGAATGCCTATCTGAGACGGCGGCTCCAGGACTTTTATATTGACGGGCAAAAGCAGCAGGCGACTCGTGCAACGGGCTTGGCAAGGGGATCGCGATCGGGCGAAACAGGCGAAGTCATTGACCCGATCGATAACTTGGCTGCCCAGCCTGACGTGCCGCCTATCCTCCAGGAAGTGAAGACCTGGGCAGAATTGGATGTCACGGGCGAGCTGCAACGGGTACACATTGAAGGGTATCCTCGAATCAATTGCCAAATGCTGATTTTGCGAAGGCTGCCTCCAGAAACCGGGTGGAAAGAGCTTGCTGCCGAGCTGGGTCTGTCGGTTTCGACGCTGAGCAGCTTTTATCAGAGACAATGCTTGCCGCGTTTGCGTAAATTTGGTCAGTCGGAGGGATATCTCTAAAGCACTGGAGGACAAAGAGCTTTTACCATGACCTACACTACCTCGTCTGCACTACCGCTTCCCATTACTCGTCGAGCGATCGCCCTGGCAGACCAGTTTGCCCACCGACATCCCGCCGAAAAAGCCGCTCAAGTCCGGCTGAATACGCTGGCAGTCTGCGTGATGAACGACTACTTGCAAATGATGGGCATTGCCGCCGATCCCTCAGGCAGCGATAGCTGGAATCCGGTGAGCCAGCTTTGTGCCGATGTTGCCGATCTAGAGGTTTTGGGCGTGGGCAAGCTGGAGTGTCGTCCTCTCTCAGTCAACAGCATTGGTCAGACGAGCGATGTCTGCAACGTGCCGCCCGAAGTGTGGGAAGACCGGATTGGCTATGTCGTGGTGCAAATTAATGAAGCAGCTCAAGAGGCAAGTCTTCTAGGCTTCACAGAACGGGCGATCGAAGCACTGCCCCTGAGCCAATTGCGATCGCCCGAAGCGCTGCTGGATCATCTCGATCGGTTGATGCATCCGGTGACTGCCGCCTCAAGAGTGGCGAACCTCAGCCAATGGCTACAGAATATCTTTGAAGAGGGCTGGCAGACGGTGGATGCCTTGCTCAATCCTCCTAACCTTGCCTACGGCTTTCGGGGCATAGACTCTGCGGCTTCCCAGGATCGTTCGCAAAGCCTCCGCCGCGCTAAGTTGATTGACCTCAACATTCAAATGCCTAACCCTGTAGCGCTCGTGGTGGAACTGACTCCAGACGCTGAACAGACTGCCATTTGCCTTCAGGTTCATCCCACAGGTACGACCTATTTGCCTCCAGATTTGCGGCTGGCTGTGCTGGATGAGGCGGGAGCAATCTTTTTAGAAGCTCAGTCTCGCGGCACAGACAACTACATTCAGCTTCAGTTTAGCGGTCACTCTGGCGAGACTTTTCAGGTACAGGTGGCGATCGCCGATGCCAGCGTCATAGAATCCTTCGTGATTTAGCCCAGTCGTTTAGGTGATTCTATCCAAAAGCCGTGAGGAAGCCTCGATGGCAGGTAAATTAGCTGTCCTAAAATTTGGTGAGGGGAGCCTTGAGACGGGCTTTCCGGTAGCGCTGCAAATCAGTGAAGAGCAAGTTAGCGAAGAGCAAATCAGGCAGCAGGATACGCTGCGCCCTGGCTTAGCCTACTATCCTCTAGCCGAAGTGGCAGGAAAGCTGCCCCCTGCGCCCGATCTGCTGCGCTACTATCAGCACTGGCAGTCAACCTATCGGCAGTTGGGAACCCAAACTCGTCTAGAAGCCCCCAAAGCGCAGGTGACAAACGTCTCCATGCTAACGGACTGTCAAAGCGCTGCCGAGGCGCTGAGCGATCGCTTCAACACCTGGCTGCGTTCAGAGTCGTTTCGTCCTTTACGAGAAAAATGGCTAGAGCTGCTGTCCCCCCAGGATTCAATTCGGGTGATTTTGCAAACTGACGATTCGCTGCTGCAACGGCTGCCCTGGCAAACCTGGGAGTTGAGCGATCGCTACACCCAATCTGAATTTGCCCTCAGCCTGCCCAGCTACGAGCAGATTGGCAAAACCCCTAACGTCAAAGATCGGCTAAAAATTCTTGCTATTTTGGGCAACAGTCAGGGCATAGATATCCAGAGCGATCGGGCTTTGCTGGAACAATTGCCTGATGCCGACATTCATTTTCTTGTAGAGCCTCAGCGTCAAGAACTCACCGATCAGCTCTGGGCGCAGCCTTGGGACATTCTGTTTTTCGCAGGGCATAGCAAAAGCGACTTGATCCCTCCTCCCCTATCAACTCCTGACTCCCGCCTCCCAACCCCCGACTTTCCCACGCCCGACTCTCCCTCTGCCGACCTCGGTCGCATCTTCATCAACGCCACCGACAGCCTCACCATTCGTCAACTCCGGTACGGACTCCGCCAAGCCGTCGAGCGCGGACTGAAGCTGGCAATTTTCAACTCTTGCGATGGTCTGGGTCTGGCGCGCAACTTAGCAGATTTGCAGATTCCCCAGATGATTGTCATGCGTGAACCTGTGCCCGATCGCGTGGCGCAGGAGTTCCTTAAGTCATTTCTCTCAAGCTTTTCTCAGGGCGAACCGTTCTACCAATCCGTGCGTCAGGCGCGAGAACGTCTACAAGGTTTGGAAGATCAGTTTCCTTGCGCGACCTGGCTGCCCATCATTTGTCAGAATCCGGCAGAGGCTCCACCGACCTGGAAGCAGTTAATGGGGCAAAAGTTCACTGGGCAAAAGTTCGCTGGGCAAAAGTTCATTGGGCAGGATGTCTCGCTGGCATCCGAGGGGACGATCGCCCCGCTTCAAGACTCGTCCAGAGCCGCACCCCAAAAATCAACCTCGCCCGTCTTCCGGCATTTACGCCAAGCCTCAAAAGTGCTGATCTCCGGTCTGCTGGTGACGGCAGCGCTGACGGGTCTGCGTTATGCCGGATTTTTGCAGCCCTCAGAGCTACAGGCATTTGATGCATTGATGCGGCTGCGTCCTGCCGAGTCTGAAGATTCCCGTCTGCTGATTGTCACCATTAACGATCGGGAAAAACAGCAGTATGGCGGGGTATCGCCCAACGGCGATCGCATTTCATTAACCGATCGCTTCCTCGATCAGCTTCTGACGCGGCTAAATCAGGCTCAGCCCAGCGTCATCGGGCTAGATCTGTATCGAGACTTTCCGGCAGAGCCTGCCGTAGCTCAACAGTTTCGGCAGCAGCAGATTGTTTCAGTCTGCAAAGCCCAGTATCCCGGTGAGGTAGGCATTGCTCCTGCCCCTGATTCTCCGCCCAATCAGGTGGGCTTTAGCGACTTTGTTGCCGATAGCGATGACAAGCTCCGCCGCCACCTGTTGGCAATGACCACGCCCTATATTGATCCCGATGCGCCTTGTACCGCTGCCTATGCGTTTAATCTCCAAATTGCCTCACGCTATCTGTTGACGCAACGCCTGCCCATGCTAGGCGCTCCCGATACCGATCTGCGATTTGGCAAAACTGTCTTGCGGCGGCTCAAAGCCCGGACGAGCGGCTACCAACCTGTTGACGATCGCGGCAACCAAATTTTGCTGAACTATCGGTCTACGCCGTTCCTCAGCCTATCGCTCACGGATCTGCTGTCTGGCAAAGTCAACCCCAGCATCATCAAAGATCGGATTGTGCTAGTGGGTGTAGCGGCTGAAAGCAGCACAGATTTCTGGGATACGCCGATCGATCCGCATATGCCGGGAGTCGTGGCGCAAGCCCACATGGTGAGCCAAATCGTCAACGCTGCGTTGGAGGGGCGATCGCTGCTCTGGGTCTGGTCATGGCAAGAGATTCCCTGGATTTTGGGCTGGGCGCTGTGGGGTAGTCTTCTAGGCTGGCGACTGCGATCGCCTCTGCGTCTGAGCCTAGCTATTTCTCTGAGTACGCTAGCGATCTGCGGCATCTGCTGGGGGGTGCTGCTTCAGGGTGGCTGGATTCCGTTGATTCCTGCCCTGCTGGCACTGGCGATCGCCAGCATCATGCCCCTTTTCATTCGCTTTCCTCTCAAACTTGCCCGGAATCGCCATTTCTCCTCTTGAAATACATTATATTACACCGTAATACAGCCATGAATATCTCCATCGCGCTGCTTGCCCCCCTCTTCTCTCTTTCCTTGCTCACTCCATTGACCTTTCCCGCCCTGGCTCAGGATGCGCCAGCTACAGGCATTCAGAGTAGAACGACCCACATCAAGTTTGAGCCACCCGCCCTAGGCAATGCGCCAGGTGGACGATCGCGGGGCGGAGCAAGCCGGGGCGAATGTCCTGCCGCAACGTTGCCCTTAACGGCGATCGTGCCTACGGTTAACGGAGGGGTGGGAGGGCTAACCACTGCCGATCAGCCTAGCTTCTGGTTTTATGTCCCTTATGCTTTGAATGGCGATCGCTCCGCAGAGTTTGTCTTGCTGGATGATCAAAATAGATATATTTATCAAACCACGCTGGTGAATGGCGAAAGTGATGCGATCGGGATAACGCAGGTGACTTTACCCGCCACAGTAGTGCTGGAAAAGGACAGGCTTTACCAATGGGTGTTTATGGTGAATTGTGAGATTGACAATCCCATCTTCACGCGGGGCAGCATCCGTAAGGTGACGATCGATCCGGTGCTAAGCACCAAAATTCAACAGGCTGAAGCCTTAGAGCAAGTCAGACTTTATGCTGAAAACGGCATTTGGTTTGAGGCGCTAAGCACCCTGGCAGAATTAAAGACTGCCAAACCGGGAGATGCGGCGATCGCCCTGGAATGGAAGAGCCTGCTGCAATCAGTTGATTTGACAGATATAGCGGATAGCCCGTTCGTGCCCTAGTTGACTAACAAAACTCAAGCCGTCTTCACCGTTCGGCTGAGCGCCCTTTGACCTGAGCGCTCAGATCGAAAGCTCGCGTTAAGCCGATCGGCGCTGCTCTTCAGGGCTACTTTTTGCAAATTCTTCGACCATCTTGCGATTGAAAGCAGGGATATCTCCCGGATTACGACTTGTAACCAAACCGCGATCCACCACCACTTCTTGATCAACCCAATTTGCCCCTGCGTTCTTTAAATCAGTTTTGAGAGAGGGCCAGGATGTTAAGGTACGTCCCTTCACCACCTCTGCTTCAATCAAAGTCCAGGAACCGTGGCAGATAGCAGCTACAGGTTTCCCAGCTTCAAAGAAAGCTTTTATGAACTGCACAGCTTGAGGCTGGATGCGGAGTTGATCGGGGTTGGCAACGCCACCTGGCAACATTAACGCATCATAATCGCTGGGATTTGCCTGTTCTAGAGATATATCTACTGGGAACCGATCGCCTTTATCAAAGTGATTCCAGCCTTCAACGCTGTCACTCTTAGGCGAAACAATATGGACTTGGGCACCTGCTGCTTCGAGCGCCTGTTTGGGTTGGGTCAGTTCTACCTGCTCGAAGCCGTCAGTTGCCAAGATTGCAACTTTGCGATTGCTCAATATACTTGTCATAGCTCAAATCTTTTCTGTGATGGTTGGTTTAGATTTGAGCCTAACGCAAGCTCGATTGAGCCTTAATCTGTCATCGGTTAGGAATATGATCTCAACTTTGGTTAAGCTTGATTGATTTTGATTAAACGATGGCACTCATACCCGCGATCGTCCCTCTCTGGTAGGATCATT
Source organism: Drouetiella hepatica Uher 2000/2452 (assembly GCA_019359505.1). GTDB lineage: Bacteria > Cyanobacteriota > Cyanobacteriia > Elainellales > Elainellaceae > Drouetiella > Drouetiella hepatica. The sequence goes on from JAHHHD010000021.1 coordinate 9,564, forward strand.
TCTGGCAGGCAATTCTAAAGAGAAACTAAAAATCGCCATGACTCAGCCCAGCATCGCGCCTCACGGTGGAACGCTCATTAATCGTATTTGTACGCCAGAACAACGCACCGAATTTCTGGACAAGGGTGAGCACTTACCCAGGGTGCAGCTTGATGGGCGAGCTTTCTCGGATCTAGAGCTAATTGCGATCGGCGGATTTAGCCCGTTGACCGGGTTTATGGGACAGAAGGACTACGATCGCGTTGTCAACGAAATGCACCTAGAAAACGGATTGCCTTGGGCGATTCCTGTGACGCTGTCTGTCACGGAGGAAATTGCCGCTCCCCTCAAAGAAGGCAGTTTGGTTCGGCTGGATGACTTTAGCGGTCGATTTGTGGGCGTACTGGAGCTGACCGAAAAATACACCTACGATAAGGTACATGAAGCGCTGTTGGTGTATCGCACTAATGAGGAAAAGCACCCTGGCGTGAGGGTTGTTTATACTCAAGGCGCGATCAACTTGGCAGGCAATGTCTGGCTGCTGCAACGGGATACTGACGTGCGCTTTCCGCTCTACCAGATTGATCCGGCAGAATCGCGTCAGTTGTTTCGAGACAAAGGCTGGAAATCGATCGTGGGTTTTCAAACTCGAAACCCTATTCACCGCGCCCATGAATACATCATTAAATGTGCCCTCGAAACCGTGGATGGTTTATTTCTGCATCCGCTGGTGGGAGCCACCAAAGAAGATGATATTCCGGCAGATGTGCGAATGCGCTGCTATGAAATTATGCTGGAACACTACTTTCCCAAAGATCGGGTGATTCTCGCCATTAATCCTGCCGCCATGCGCTACGCGGGTCCTCGTGAAGCCATCTTCCACGCCCTCCTGCGCAAAAACTATGGCTGCACCCACTTCATTGTCGGGCGCGATCACGCAGGTGTGGGAGACTACTACGGCACCTACGATGCTCAATACATTTTCGATGAGTTTGCTCCGGGGGAACTCGGCATAATGCCGCTGAAGTTTGAACATGCTTTTTACTGTCTGCGCACGAACGGCATGGCAACCAGTAAAACCAGCCCTAGCACTAAGGACGAGCGGATTCACCTATCGGGCACGAAGGTCAGAGAGATGTTGCGTCGAGGTGAGCTGCCGCCCCCAGAGTTTTCCCGTCCTGAGGTCGCGGCTGAACTGACCCAAGCCATGCAGGAGAAAGAGTTGAGCTATGAAATTTAGAGCGTGAAATTTAGAGCGTGAAATTTAGAGCGTGAAATTTAGGACGCTGAGGATTGCTCCCGGTGTGGCTAATCCAATGGCGGCCAATCCAGTTGGGGCTGATCTGGTTGGGTCAGTTGAATCAGCGTTTCGAGCTGGAAGTGATGCACTAGATAGGCGATCGCCTCCTTTAACTCAGCCTGGGATTCTGGAATTTGCTCCAGCAGATGGGCGATCGCTTTGGAGTCGGCGCTACGAGCTGCGAAGTTGAGTTCGGTGATCCAGTGGCTAGACATAGCGCTGAGGTTGGGCAATAGGATATTAGACTTTGCTTGCGGGGCGGCAGGCTGATTGCTCATCAAATGGGTTGAGTCAGCAGACTGGGTGTCAGTGGATGCCAGATCTGCTCTCAGAACCTCTAGGTCTCCTGAAACTGCCAGCTTAAGGGGAATGGCAAACTGAAACACGCTGCCCTGCTGCCACTGGCTGCTGACCGTCAGATCACCGCCCATGATCTGGACGAACTGACGGCACATAGGCAACCCTAAACCTGTTCCCTGACGCGATCGCCGCCCTGATTCTGACTGTGTGAAGCATTCAAAAATCAGACACAGCTCATGAGCTGCAATGCCGATGCCAGTGTCTATAATCTCGAAGCAAATTTTTGAGCGATCGTCGTCCCACTTTACCGCAATCGTCACTTCTCCTTGGTCAGTAAACTTAATGGCGTTATCAATCAAATTAATTAGGACTTGCCGCAGCTTTTGGGCATCAGTGCGGATCATTTGCGGTAGATCGGCATCTTGACGACACACCAGCCCAATGCCCTTACTGCGCGCCCTCAAGCTAAACATCCCCTCAATATTGCCCAGCAATAGCTGTAAATCGCAGGACTGTTCTTCGAGATGAACATATCCCGATTCAATTTTGGCGATCGATAAAACTTCGTTAATTAAATTCAGAAGATGTGCGCCGTTGCGGTTGATGGTTTCAAGCTGCTGCTGCTGTTGGGAGGTGAGGCGATCGCACGCCATGAGCTGCGAAAAGCCCAGGATGGCATTCAGCGGTGTCCGCAGTTCATGGCTCATGTTTGCTAGAAAAACACTTTTTGCCTTATTTGCAGCTTCCGCTGCATCCTTGGCTTGTCGTAACGCTTCTTCAGTGTGTTTGAGGTTGGTGATGTCTGTTGAGGCGCCAATAATCCCCTGTACCTGTCCCTCTTGATCAATAAAGGGGCTAACAATGACTTGATACCAGCGCAATTCACCCTGAAGATTTCTAATTCCTTGAGTTGGGATAAATCGACTCTGGCGCGTTTCCATCACATCCTGATTAATGGCTAAAAACTCTTCCGCCTGCGCCGGAGGCAAGATAAATTCATCAGTCAACTTACCTAAAGCTTCTTCAACAGCGCAGCCATAGATCGCTGCGCCTGCCTGATTAATTGCAAGAATTCGCCCTTCTCGATCTTTCACAAAAATGCAGTTGGGAACTGCATCAATCACGGTATGGAGAAAAGTTCTTTGCGCCTCCAGATCGCTGGCAGCCTGCTTACGTTCAGCATCACTTCGCTTGGCTTCGCTAATGTCACGGACGTTTGCCAAAATGGTATCTTCTCCGCTCAGCATAATTCGCCGGAGCGCTACTTCGACATCAAATATCGAGTTGTCGTGAGGTCGTCTGGCTTTCCACTCAAAGCAAATGGTTTCTCCCGTCAAGACGTGACGCCAAGTTTCAGGTAAGGTTTCTAGAGAGTTGGTATCCGCAGAATAATCTTGCTGAATTGAGAGCTGCAACGCTTCTTCTCGCGAAACCTGAAACAGTTCTAACATGCGATCGTTGACATCTAAGATCGTGCCATCTGCTTGATGCAGAAAAATTGCGTCATGGGCATTGTTAAAGATGGTGCGCAAGTTTCGCTCTGAAACTTGTAGTGCTTCCTCAGCACGTTTGCGATCGGCTTCTTCTCGCTTGCGTTTGCTAACATCTTCTCCCTCCAGCAGCAGCATCGTCACGACACCTGCCTCATCCCAAATGGGGCGAAGCGAAAAGTCAAACGTGACTGTTTTTCCCAAACCTGCTTTTCCTAGACCTGCTTTGTCCAGACCTGTCTGACTCTGCCGTGAGATATCGACATCATAAATATCAATTTCATAGCGAACAAATTCTGCTTGAGCTGCCTTGGCAATGGCTTGTTCCAGAGGCTCCTGTACAACAGCATCAGACTCCCACCAGGGTGTCTTCCAGAGCAGCTTGCCCACAACCTGCGATCGCGTCAATTTGCCAAAGTTAAGCGCCGTTTGGTTGATCTCTAACAGCGTGCCATCTGGTTTCAACAGACCGACAAACCGCAAGGTTTGGTTGAAAATGGCGCGGAATTTTCCCTCACTTTCACGCAAGGCTCGCTCAACCTGCTTACGCTCGGTAATCTCTTGCTCAAGAACTGTATTGGTCTGCGCCAGTTCAGCAGTGCGCGCCGCCACTTGGGTTGCTAACGTCCAGTTATAGTTTGACAGAATCTTTTCGGATTGCCGTCGCCGGGTAATATCTTGAAAGACTGTAATGACGTAGAGCACTTTCCCGGCTTTGTCAAAAACGGGACTCGATCGCCCTTCCACTAAAATATTTTCTCCATCTTCACGGTGAATTTCCAGGTCATCTACTATGACAGCTTGTCCTTGCAGTGCAAGAACAGAAGGCAGCATCTCAGGAGGGTACAGGCGATCGGTTCCTGCAATATAGAGATTGTAGGCAGCAGATTGCTCTTCTAGAGGCATGATGGAGGTTGCTTTTTTGCCTAAGACTTGTATTGCCGTAGGGTTCATATAGACAACGGCACCTGTTGCATCGATCGTCCCTACGCCAATGGGCAAATTCTCGATTAAGCTGGCAAACTTTCGTTCGCTTTTCTCAAATCCGCTGAATAGAGTATTGAGCTGGATTGCCATGTTGTTGAACGATCGCGCCAGTTCTGCCACTTCGCGGGTGGAGTGGAACGTGACAATGCGATCGAAATTGCCTCTGGCAATCGCTTTTGCTATTTCATTGAGCTGCAATAGCGGTCGCGTGAGCCATCGCGCTGTGAGCAGACTGGTACCCAAGGTCAGCAACAGCGCCAAACTGCACATCGCCACGATTGTGCGCATGTTCGGGTTTGTTTGAGTTGTGAAGTCTGACCCTGGTACGATCGCCACAACCCACCAGTTCAACCCATGGGCATCCTGCCAGGGCGTAATTTGAACAAACTGACGCTGACCGTCTAGATCAAATTCAAATTGTTTGCGGGTTGCGAAATTTTGTAGCGCCAGTAAATGCCGAGCCGCTGACCGAATCAGCAGATCGTCGGAGTCAGACGCGAACAGGCGTTGCTGCTGACTTCGGCTGTAGATCTCGTGATCACCCGAACTTGCCACCAGCCGACCGTTAGATTCTAGGATAAAAACCCGCCCCGACTGACCGATTTGGATCTGCTCCAGAAAGGTGCTGAGGTCATCTAAACGCAAACCCACTGCTGCAACGCCCACGCGCTTGCCCGATAGGCGAAGGGGATGTAGCGCAGTTAGGGTCAGATCAGGAGTGCCTGCGCCCTCACCAATAGAACTCCAGATAGCTCTATCTTGGGCGATCGCCTGATGCCCAAGAGCATGGGAACTTTTCACACTGCCACCCGAATGAGGGGCGCTATCCGACACGCGATCAACCCTATATTCTGCTGGCTGCCCTGGCTGAGTGGGTCGCCGTACCACACCGACAAGTTGACCTGCTTCGCGGTCTAGATAAATAGAGTTGATGACGCTAAAAGCCTGAATGCGCTTGAGCAAATAGCCATCCAGAGCTTTTAAGTCTTGAGACTGGAGGTCAACAATACCCATCTCTACATCATCTGCTACCAGTCGAGCGATCGCGGGCGGGGCAGCAGTGTAAGCCTTCAGATGGTGCTCAACGCGATCGCCCACTTGCTCTAAGAGCTGATCTGCTAAACCCTGAACGGTTTGCTGCTGGTTGCGATGAGTCCAGTAGCCCGCCAGCCCCACAAAAATGACAATTGGCGCCATGCAGGAGCCAACCAGCACAAAGCGAAGAGACAGTTTCCCAGAAAGTTGGTCGATCAGTCTGCTGACCAAGCTGCCAGATTTAGAGCGCTGAGGGGCGGGTGAATTCATGGATCTATCCACGAATGAGCTATGGCAAAGCGATCGCGTCCTGCCTGTTTCGCACGATAGAGCGCTTGGTCAGCCGCTGCGATCAGATCGTCAGGCGATCGATCGAGCTGCGGAACAATAGTTGCAATGCCCATGCTGAGGGTCAGATAGGAACTCACGCTAGAGGTGGCATGAGGGATCTGAATCTGGAGCAACTGAGCCTGAATTCTTTGAGCTAACTCGATCGCGCCTTCGAGCGGAGTTTTGGGTAGGGTCAGGGCAAATTCTTCTCCTCCGTAGCGAGAGGCTAGATCGGCTGGGCGCTTGGCACAGGCTTCTAGAACGACACCTACCCGCTGCAAACAGTCGTCTCCAGTCGGGTGCCCATAGGTGTCGTTGTACTGTTTAAAGAAATCAATATCACACAAAATCAGCGCTAGGGGCTGCTGTTCGCGTGCCATTCTGCGCCATTCTTGCTCCAGATGCTCATTGAAACAGCGACGATTTGCTAACTGCGTTAGACCATCCAGATTCACCAATCGCTTCAGCTCCTGGTTAGCTTGTGCGAGCTGCTGCTGTAATTGGTGCAGGGTTAGATGGGTTTTTACCCTCGCCAAGACTTCAGCCGTATGGAAAGGCTTAGTAATGTAATCGACTCCCCCAACTTCAAAGGCTCTGATTTTGTCGGAAATATCATCCAGGGCGCTCAAAAAGATGACGGGGATATCGCAAGTTTTCAGATTAGATTTGAGCTGACAGCAAACCTCATAGCCATCTAGATCGGGCATACAAATATCTAGCAAAATCAGCTCTGGTGGCAATGTCTCAGCAGCCATAAGCGCCATCCGCCCGTTGATAACGGTACGCGCTTCATAGCCTTGCTGTACCAGAATGCCAGAGAGGAAACGCAGGTTATCGGGCGTGTCATCCACAATTAGGATATTGCCTTCGCAGGTCATTGGAGGGCACCGCCCATTAAGTACATTAAGTATCAGAGCGCTACAGTTAGGTATATCTAGTTTGCCCAATTATGAGCTAAAACTCAAAAATTTTTGGCAGTGGTATTTAGGTAAGGCTTTTTGTTGCGTGGGCAAAGCCCACGCAACAAAAAGCCTTACCCCTTAAGGACTACCAAATTCTTGATGCTCATCACCGGAGAGGAAACCAGATCTTTAGCACTGCTCAATAGGATCATAAGTTTTATTTTCATAAGGCTTGATTTTGTAGGATAGGTCATTTGATCACTCCCCAAAGTCATGTTGGCAAAATAGTATTGGTAAATAGTATTGGTAAATACGGTTTCACCTTAAAACATTCATCAGGATTAGCAGTCCTGCAAAAACAATCACGGTTTCCATGAGCTTGCTGAATAGCGCTACCGATGTGCGATCGAAGAAGACCTTAAGCACTTTGTAATCCTTTTGCTCATTACCTTGAGTGCAGCCATTCTTCTCAGAATTCTCACGGCGCTTCGTCAAGTTCCCTACACGCTGCCGTTGATGAGAGTGGGCTTAGTGGCATCAGTGAATTTTTGGTTGCTAGAGCTGTCACCCAGTAGGATTCTAAGGGTGTTGCCTCCGCTACTGTTGAGGCGGGCTGGAGCATGAGTCGCAGGAGGAGTTTTGAAAATCGCTGATCTCTGGAATGATCTTTTTTGGGAGAGGGGCGCTGCGCACGACTCTCCCAAAAAAGATCATTCCTCTGTTAAGCATTCTAGAGGGAAAAAGTCAATTAAAGTGATGACTAAGAGGGTAGTGCTCAAGATGTAATGAATACCAGAACCCTACTCTAATCGTCTTGAGAGAAATGGCGATCGAGAAAGCTGAGCGCATGGTTACGCAACTCATAGTATTGCGGCAGCTCACGAATTTCTTGAATATTGCGAGGGTGAGCAAACGGCACCTCTAGAATTTCGCCAATTCGGGCGGCTGGCCCGTTGGTCATCAGCACAATCTGGTCAGCCATGTATAGTGCCTCATCTACATCATGAGTCACCATCATCACCGCCTGTCGCTGGCTCTCCCAAATATCTAGCACCTGCCGCTGAAGCTTGCCCCGCGTCAGGGCATCCAAGGCCCCAAACGGTTCATCCATCAGCAGTAAAATCGGACGAATGGCGATCGCTCTAGCAATGCCCACCCGCTGCTTCATGCCGCCAGAAAGCTCGTCAGGATACTTGTTTGCGGCTGCCGTCAGGTTCACCATCGCCAGATGTTCGTTGACCAACTGCTTTTTTTCGGCAGGCGACAAATGTACCAATACTTCATCTACCGCCAAGCGGATATTCTCCCGCACCGTCAGCCAAGGCAGCAGCGAATATTGCTGGAACACCATCATGCGATCGGCTCCGGGCTTACGAATTTCTTTGCCCTGTAACCGCACCGATCCCGAAGAAGCTTTCTCCAGACCCGCCACAATTTTCAGCAGTGTCGATTTGCCGCAGCCAGAGTGACCGATGACTGCCACAAACTGATTTTCTCGAATGGTCAAATTAATTCCGTCCAGAATCGTAGATTTGCTCCCATCGCCTGCTTTGTAGGTTTTGGTCAAATTCTCGATTGCCAAAAACTCCTCAGAACCTGAGCGAGAGGGGCGATCGCCTGTCGCATAATGCAGATTAGATTTCACCGTGATTGCCTCCTGTAGAGAAATTGGCATTGCTTAATTTGAATGTGAAATTAGCACCGCCGAAAAATTAAGTCATGTAAATGGGAATGGATCGATTAGCGCGAATCTCGAAGCTGTTGAGGTAACGCACCGGATCGCTGGGATCGAAGGCTTTGCGATCGATAAACATCTCCGCAGGTTCTACTCTGTAATCACTGGCTGGACACTGAATCCCCATTTCATTGGCGATCTCGCGGTACAGATCGGTTCTCCAGGCGACTTTAGCCTTTTCCTCAGCATCCTTAGGAAACTCTGAAATCTGTCCCCAGCGGGCTGCCTGAGTCATGAGCCAAATCGCCTGAGACTGCCACAAAAAGGTGGAGTGGTTGCCGGAAACTGCGGCTAGGTCGGGTGGCAAATCGTAGAACATTGTGGTTTCAGCAGCTTCCACCATTCTTTTTTTGCCGTCAAACCCGCCGTAGTTGTAGTTGCCCACAATTCCTGGTGCCGTAAACTTGCTGACGCATTCGGGCAGCTTGCTGACATCACTCGGATTAATCACCGTTGGAGCCACGCACTGGCGCGGTTTTGCTCCAGTGAACGATCGCGCCGTAATCAATTTGGCAACTTCCTCTCGATTTTCTGGCTGGCTGCAATATTGACAGGCTTCAATCATGGTCTTGATCAGCGATCGATAGGTTTTGGGATTCTCATTAATAAACGACTCCTGTACGGCTAAAACGCGATCGGGATGTCCGCGCCAGATTTCTCGTCCTTGCGCGAAGGTGAACCCTACCCCCTCATTGCCCTGAATCGCGCGGGTGTTCCAGGGTTCAGCCACCATGTAGCCCTGCATATTGCCGATGCGCATATTGACGACCATCTGCGGCGGCGGCACGATAATGATGCGAAACTCGGTCAGTACATCCACCCCCACTGCAGCAGACAGGTAGCGGACAAAGTATTCATAGATCGAGGAGCTAAGCACTACCGCCCAGACCCGACGCTCTGGCGGCAGGCTTTCAAAATAGCGGCGGAAGTCTCGCCCAAAGCTATCCATGTCGCCATTGTACTCATGCAAGGGGCGCAATCCCGCCTCCCACATGGCTTTGCTCATGGTCATGGCGTTGCCGTGCCGATGGATGGTCATGCCTGCACAGAGGGGCGCATGGCGTGCGCCCTCTGCGCCAATGCGGGCGTTGGTTACGGCTCCCGATACGACTGGAGATGCATCCAGCCGACCAAAAATCACGCCATCTCGCGATGTTGCCCAGCTTGCCTCGCGGCTAAGGGTAACGTTGAGTCCATACTTGCGAAACAGACCTTTTTCGTAGGCGATCGCAAACGGCGCACAATCATTAACAGGCACAAAACCAATGTTTAGATTGGGCTTTTCCAGGCTTTTGGCATCGACCACGGGATCAATATCGGCTTGGGTGATGACTCCACCAGATGTCCCAGACGGCAGACTACAAGCTGCGAGGGCGCTGGTTGCAGCAAATCCGCCCAAGCCATAGAGAAGCGATCGTCGGCTCAGGTTATGCATAGAAACTCGACTTATTTAGTTCTTATGGGTTTACAGCGCTTTGCGCTTGGTTAAGTATGGGTTATTTTTGTAGAAGCCTCGCTCCGCGAGGCTTCTACAAAAATAACTGTGGTTTATGCAATTGAAAATTGCTGTAAAGTTTGGAGAATCGAGTGGCTACAGAATTATGTAGACGAGGGCGATCGATGCGTTACCAGAACCTGTAGCCGCCCCAGAAGATAGTCCAGCACCAGACCCGTACTGCCAATGACCAGAATTGCCAGAAAGACCGAGTTTAGGTTCAGGCGGCTCCACTCGTCCCAGACAAAGAAGCCAATCCCAATGCCGCCCGTCAGCATTTCTACGGCAACAATCACCAGCCATGCGATGCCCAAGCTAATCCGTAACCCCGTGAAAATATAGGGCAAGCTTGCTGGCAAAATAATTTTGGTAATCTGCCGCCAGCGCGACATTTCCAGTACCCGCGCCACATCTAGATAGTCTTGGGATACGCTGGACACTCCCAGAGCTGTGTTGATGATGGTGGGCCAGAGCGAGGTAATGAAGATGACAAAAATAGCTGAAGGATTCGCCAGATTAAAAATTGCTAGGGCGATCGGCAACCAGGCAACCGGAGAGACAGGTCGAAAAATCTGAATTAGCGGATTGATTGCCAGCAGAGCTTTGCGCGACATACCTATCAAAAAACCGACTGGAATTGCCACCAGAGATCCCAGCAAAAATCCTAGGAACACGCGCCGCAAGCTTGCCAGCAGCAGCCAGCCAATGCCCAAGTCTCCAGGGCCACGTCGATAGAAAGGATGGGTGATGTAGTCGAGGTTCGCTAGCAGCGCCTCCAGCGGCGTAGGCAACAGCTCAGACACAAACGCAGCGACAAACCACCATAGCAAAAGGACTCCCAAAATCCCCAAGAGCGGCAGTAAAACAACGTCCTGAAACAAAGTCGGGCGAATAGACTTACGCCATGCAGCCTGAGCCGCTATGGCGATCGCCATAGTATTAAATTGCAGCATTCAATTCCTCCTGAGTAGGCGAGGCAGGTACATAAACAGAGCTCCACAAAACCCTAGATGGGAGATGTGGCAGAAATCGCTCTTAACCAGACCCGAGGACACTGAAGGCAATCGAGCAACAAAAAGCTGATTCTTCAGTCTCCCCTCAATGCCGACGGAGTTAGCTGACGGGCTAGGGCTGAGAGGTGCCCTTCCTCCAGAAGGCATTTGCCTTTTGGAAAATTCGCCCCAAGATTTGGTTCCTCCGCTCTTTATTTCGTCATCATTGCTGACGAAACAACAGATTAGGCTGACTGACTATGGGTTCTAATCAGGCTATCACCCCTTCCTGAGAATCGTCAATCCTTTTCGATGCCAACAAATGCCTCAAAATAGCCCTCGAAAATCAGGGGATCGCGTCAGGAATAGCTGACCTTGAAACGGTAGTCATTACTCCGACTCACAGAACGCCTGAGTAGGGTTTGCATCACCGCTTCGCAAATCTGTTCACACAACAGCTCATCAAGCTTCTAGAGCTGTCGCTGCCACACAACCAGCTCTAGAAACCAGCCTATGACACAAAAGTTATAGGCGAGTTTTTATTTCGCAATTTCGCACAAGATTTATATCACCCAAAATATGCAAGATTCACCTTCCCGCGATCGCTTCCCGCAACTCTTTGCCGGATTAACTGCCCTATCCCTTGCTCTGGTCGTCAGCTCCTTTATGGCAGCCAACGCCATCCGTAATTTTAAACAATCTAACGATGCGCTAATGGTCACAGGATCTGCCAAACGCCCGATTCGATCGGATTATGTGGTTTGGCGAGCCTCTGTCTCTAGCCAACAGTCCACAGCTCAGGCAGCTTACCAAGAGCTAAAGCGTCAGACGGAGCGCGTGCAAAGTTACCTGAAAGCTCAGCAGGTGCCCGATGATGCAATCACGCTGAACGCGATCGAAACCTATGCGATTCCAGAGGTTGCTGCTAACGGACGGGAGACAGGACAAACGATCGCCTATCGCCTGAGTCAGCGGTTGGAAGTTCGCTCTAGTGAGGTCGATCGCATTACTCAGCTTTCTCAACAAGCAACTGACTTGATTAACGAGGGTATCTCCCTAACTTCCGAGCCGCCGCAATATCTGTACACGCAGTTGGGAAAAGTGCGGATCGAGATGGTGGCTGAAGCGACTAAGGATGCTAAGGCTAGAGCAGAAGCGATCGCTCAAAGCACGGGGAATCGGGTGGGAGCAGTGCGCAGTGCTGAAACGGGGGTGTTTCAAATCACGTCTCGTAACTCAACAGATGTCAGCGATTCGGGGATTTATGACACTTCATCGATCGACAAAGACATTACAGCAGTGGTATCAGTGAAGTTCGGAATGGAGTAATTATCTGTATCTTAGGGTGGAAATTAGAGCCATAACCTTCCAAAACTCTTGGGTCTTCAAGCAGCCAAACGAAGTCTCAAGGGTTCACTCTTTCGCATAATTGGCGATCGCTGGGTGGAGTAGAGAGTAAGGCAGTATGAGGAAGTATGAGGAAGTATGAGGAAGGCAGATCAATCGCCCCATAACAATCTAATTCATAATCTGGTAGCGGTATTTAGATAAGAATTTTTTGTTGCGTCGGCTTTGCCGACGCAACAAAAAATTCTTACCCCTTAGGACTATCCACAATCTGAGTAACGAGGAGAACTATCAAAGCGATGGTTCATTAAGCGGCTTAACTCGCTCAAAACTTCTGACTAAGCAGCAATTAAATCGCCGATCGAATTTAAAGCAAACTCTGTGAGTAGCGCGGAAGTGGCAGTGCAGAACAAATTCAGCCATTTGGCGGTTTCATAACTTGCGCAGCTCAGTATTAAAGTGAGCATATGAAATTCTAATTTTGTAATCCGTACTCGTAAACAGACACAAGTTAAGACAAACTAATTCAGGTGACGTCAGAAGGCAAGATAACACACATCAATGGCAATCTAGTTTAAGTTGCAGAACCTTAACCTGAGGAAGCTTTAGAACCAATCAGGATCATGACTTTTGCACAGCCAAGGTACATTCTAGAAGCTAAGTTTTTTTGAAGTTTCGTATTAGTTTCCAGTCATAGTTCTATGACACAAAGCTACAAAAAGCCTAGTTCCCTTGCACGGGAAATTTTATACATCGACTCCTTACACTAATTTATTCATCCTGTAATCTGCTGATTCTGTGCAGGAGATTCAGTAACTTTTCAGTTCTTCAGTTTTAATGACTTGCCGCTTGCTGCCATAGCTCGCGTCTGCGACAGGCACTACTTGAGCTAATCTAACTTTAAAATCTCATGATTCAACAATTACAGGTGGTTCAGCAATTGCAATCACAGCGGCGCAAACGAGGCGTTATCCTTAGCTCTAGAGGCTGGCAGCGGCTTCAGGCTGCTGAACAACGTCTGGCAGAGCAAAGCAATGCAGGCAAGCCCCACACGCTAGAGCAGTTGGGAGAACTAACTGACCTGAGTCCCAATACAATCACGAAGGTGCGGCGTAAGCGCCTTGCAGTCGATCGCCAGACGCTAGAGCTTTATTTTAATGCGCTTAACCTTAGCCTTAATCCGAATGATTACATCAGCCTTGATCCCGACACGATCGCCCAAAGTCTTCTCCGCAAGCCGCTGCAAGGACAGCTATCGCTAGACTCAAGCCTATATATCGATCGCCCTCCCGTTGAGCAATTAGTCTGTGAAGAAATCATGCAGCCCGGCGCTTTAATTCGAATTAGAGCGCCTCAACAGTTTGGCAAAACTTCGCTAATGACTCGAACCCTTGCCTGGGCACAAGACAAGCAGCTTTCTGGTACCGTCTTGAGCCTACATCTTGCTGATGCAGCCGTCTTGTCTAACCTCGATCGGTTTCTGCGCTGGTTCTGTGCAGTAATCACCCAAAGCCTTCAGCTTCCACATCAGGTTGATGATCATTGGGATACCATCTTCGGCAGCAGCTACAACTGCACGCGCTACTTTGAGAGCTGCTTACTCCCTGAGATGAATGCGCCGCTGGTGTTAGCCCTAGATGGAGTTGATATTCTATTTCACTATCCAGACATTGCTAGCGATTTCTTTGGAATGCTGCGCGCCTGGTATGAAAAAGCGCGTTATGGCAACAGCACCAGCAATGCTTGGCAGCAGTTGCGGCTAATGGTCGTTTACTCTACCGAAATTCATTCATTATCTGATCTCAATCAATCTCCTTTCAACGTAGGTTTGTCGGTTGAGTTATCGGCTTTTACCCGCGAGCAAGTGCTGGATTTAACACAGAGATATGGGCTAGAGCAGACCGAATGTGTCGAGCAGCTCATGGAGCTACTGGGAGGGAATCCTTACCTAACGCAGACAGCGCTCTATCACATGAGCACCCAGGAAATTTCTCTGGAGCAACTACAGCACCAAGGAATCGCATCAAACGGAATTTTTGGCGCTTATCTTCGGCAACAGTTTGCCCAACTCCAGCTTTACCCAGAGCTGCTGGCAGTGCTGAAGGTAATGACGCAGTCCTCGGAACCGATCGATCTTGATCCGTTGATTGCCTTCAGGTTACAGAGCATGGGGCTAATTCGAGTCTTTGATTTCCAGGGCACTATTAGCTGTACGCTCTATCGGCAGTATTTTGAGAGGGCGCTAAGAATGTCCGCCGTTGTTAACGCATGAAGCCTGAAACTGCATGAAGACTATGAAAGCGATCGCTTTCGCCTCTGATGCTAGTGAACAGGAGTAAGACAAGAAGCAGAATGATGACGAAGCGTTCAAAGCTACTAAAATTGCTGGAATTTTCATATGTGAAAATTCCAGCAATTTTAGTAAGCGAGTCTCTAGAGATGTTCCTGCAAGAATGTCAAAGAGCAGACGGCCTTGCTGTTTTTAGGCAAAATCTTCTTGCAAGGGGCGCGGAGTACCCCCCTGCAAAAAAAATCATCCCCAGATTCAGTACTGCCAAACAGACTATGTTCCTGACTTCTTGCGTCCTCTGCCGGACGTTGAAGTTGAGGTGGAAGGTTTTGCCGCACTGCGCCGCCGCCCTGTTGTTGGCTTCGTCTCAGCCTTGGGAGCCTCTTCCACGGGTGTCTCAACAACCTTGGCACCACGACGCTTACGCTGACCTGAGTCTGAATCTGCCGAAGAGTCTGCTGGAGCATCTGAACCCATCTCTGTCAGAGCAGCATTCTTGCGACGACGAGGAGTTTTGACGGCTGCATCCTTGCGCGCCTGAGCCGCTCTACCACGCCCCATAGAAACATAGCGCTTTAGGGTCGCGGGGCTGATCAAAATGTCTTTGTTCGCCAACAAACCCGCCACATCAATGTAGGTATAACCCTTAGACAACGCTTCTTTGATCTCCTCTTGAAGCTGGTCGATGGCATCTCGAAGAGACAAGTTTTCCTTGGGCTTTTCTGGCAGTTGACCCAATAGAGCGCCTGCTTGATCTACCGCCTGTTTTGAAACACTAATTGCTTTAGGTCGTCTGCCAGTTGCTACAGCCATGTTTATGTCACCAACGATATGTTCACATATCAATTCTACTCGCGAGTCCATAAAATGGATACAATTCAATCGCAATTTGAATCACGATCGCGCCTACCCGATATCTAAGCCTGTCCTTAAGCGATATCTAGCCAGACTGTGGCTCGGCAGAAGTTCAGTCCTAAGCTCGGTTTGATACCTATCTTGACCGATAGTCCTTGAGGGGTAAGGATTTTTTGTTGCGTGGGCTTTGCCCACGCAACAAAAAATCCTTACCTGAACACCCCTACCTCTTGACCTGTGTTGAGCGATCGCTTCCGCCAATCCCAGGGTTTTGTGAGGTCTGCTGCACGTTGGGCGGCTATTGAATGATTAAAGGTTTGGGCTTAGCCACTGGAGTCATCAAATGATCGCGAGGGGGTATTTGCCATTCAAAGATAGGGAAATCATGAGAAATGGGATCAATCACTCCTTCTAGTCCTGCTCTTTTATCTGGGTTGGTACACTGAATCCATTGAATTGACGCATAGAGCTGTTCCCAGCATCTAAATTCAACGGTTATCATCTCCGCTTCGGTAGAACTCCTTAAGTAAACGATCGCCCTTGCCGCTTTCATCTGCCCCTGCTCCCCTGCCAAATTCTGTAACTTGGATAAACACTAAACCTCTTGCAAATTGGATTGGACGGAAGCGTAGCCTCACCCAATTCAATCTAAAAATCCTAATCTGCAAAAGGTCTACTATAGACTAAGTAGGACTTACGCAAGCCCTCTAGCTGTAGTGCATTTTTGTTGTGTGTGGCGGGCGCAGCCCACCACACACAACAAAAATGCGTAAGTCCTAACTAAGTAAAGTCCCGGCATGATGCGAAGAGGCTATTCAGCAAAGAGACTCAGTCCATCGCAATTTAGGGTTTCGTAGCGCGCTCCGCGCGCCACGAAACCCTAAAAGCTAGATTTCAAAGGCGCGGAGCGCCTTTGAAATCCAGCTTTTAGGAAAATAGGAAGACTTTGCGATCTACTGAGACCGTACAGCAAAGAGACTATACAGCAGAGACAATATAGAGAGAGACCTACTATTATTCAGCCTACAATTATGAGCCTATTACTAGATGAAATACTTTCCAAAGAGATCGCTGAACGCATTAAGGGCAAGACAAAATCGCCTTTTGAAAACGCTTATCAAGCCGCAATTACCACCGAAGGCGTTGGCTATGTCCAGGGATTTCTGGTTAATGCTGGCAAACCCTCCAGTCCTTTAGAACATGCCTGGCTAGAAATGGGCGATCGCATCGTTGACCCCACGCTGCCCTATCTGGACGGCACGGCGGCAACTCTTCACTACTTTCCGGCTCAGCGGATCACGGTGAAACAGCTCAAAGCACGGGTTGAAGAAGCCCAGGAAGACTATCCTGAAGATGATCCGTTACCCATTTATGGAACAACGCCCTACGAATACTATGGTGATGTGATGCTGGGGGGCAAAGAATATGCAGAAGCGCATGAACAGGCTTCTAGGTTTTCTACTGCTTTAATCCATCAATATAGAGATTTTAACTAACGCGATGTGCGACTCTTTTTCTAAAGCTCTTGATCTAGGTGGGGCAGGCAAGATGCTTGCCCAGATTCGGACGGGCAAGATACCCATCTTGCAAGACTTTCACACTGAGTTGCATATCGCGTTAACTAGAAATATTTTATAGCTGTCACCAGTTTGCTTAGGACATTGATGTCCCCGTCCTAACCGCCTTGGCGGTTGCTGCAACCAGAGAGATTTTAATTAGAATGACTTCCCCTCCAATTCAGTGGTATCCCGGTCACATTGCCAAAGCGGAGCGATCGCTTGTCGAGCAGCTTAAGAAAGTTGATGTGGTTTTGGAAGTGCGCGATGCCCGAATTCCGCTGTCTTCGCGTCATCCCCAGGTGGCAACCTGGATTGGCAATAAAGAGCATGTGCTGGTGCTGAACCGAGTGGACATGATTCCGTTGCAAATCCAGCAAGCTTGGACAGAGTGGTTTCGATCGCAGGGAGTGCAGCCCTATTTCACCAACGCCAATCAGGGACAGGGCATCTCTGTGCTATTGCAGGCAACCAAGGATACGGGCGATCGCATGAATCGCAGAAGGCGCGAACGAGACATGCTGCCTCGCCCCGTGCGAGCGGTGGTGATTGGCTTCCCCAATGTGGGCAAATCCGCATTGATTAATCGGTTGCTCAAGCGCAAGGTGGTGAACAGCGCCCGTCGTCCCGGCATTACCCGGCAGCTGCGCTGGGTAAGAATCTCGGATCAGCTTGAGCTGCTGGATGCGCCGGGTGTATTGCCATCCCGAATGGAGGATCAGGAGGCGGCTTTGCAACTCGCCATTTGTGATGATATTGGCGAAGCGGCTTATGACAATCAGCGAGTGGCGGCGGCTTTCATCGATCGCCTCAAGCTGCTGCAAGCCCAAGCTCCAGAGGTGGCGTTTGAAGCGCCTTTGCGATCGCGCTACGGTCTTGATCCAGCAACCATTACTGGAGAAAGCTTTCTGGAAACTTTAGCAGAACAGCGCTATCAAGGAAACAAAGAGCGAACATCAGTCCAGATCCTCAATGATTTTCGCAAGGGACTTTTGGGGGCGATCGCGCTAGATCTACCGCCAGGGTAGATCTACTCCTGGCTAGATCTACTCCCAAATATCTACGCCTGACTAGATTTATGCTTGAATAAAGTACCCTACTGGGTACCCCCGCTTATCAACCTCGTTCACACATCAATCTTCGTTCGCCCATGAACGTTTACGATTAAGGAGTATTTTCATGCAGGCTTTCACTCTCGTCAAAAATCCTGTTTTTCAGTTGGGTTCTCAGGGCAATCTGGCTAGGGAACTTCAGTAGTTGCTGAACTTGATTCTACGCAAAGCTCGCAACCGACGGCAACTTTGGCGCAGCCACAAAAAAGTAGTCATTAATTTTCAAGTTCGCTCATCTACCTATCAGTTGTTAGCTGACGGTATCGTCGGGCATCTCACTTGGTCTGCTCTGTGTGATCGGGTTTTTCTTGTAGCGCAAGATATAAGCTATTGCCCGATCGCCATCCAGGCGCGTAGCACTTCGGCAACCGTCCAGGCTTGAGCAATGCAGCCACGGGGGGTAAACGGCGGATCGCCATCAAAAATTTCGCTGAGGCTGCCGATGCCGTGATTGCAAAGGTGATCTGCCATAGGCTCCAAAAACTGTCGTGCCTGAGCAGCGTCCTGGTAAACGCGGAAGTGGGCGATCGCATAAGATCCCAGCAGCCAGCCCCAAACCGTGCCCTGATGATAGGCTCCATCTCGCTGCCGCTGACCGCCGCCATAGTGCCCCTGATACTGCGGATGGTCGGGAGCCAAAGAGCGCAGACCGTAGGAAGTGAGGAGCGATCGCCCACAGACTTCCACTACGCCTTTTTGCTGAGCAGGGGTCAGGGGACTTTCGGGTAAAGACACGGCAAAAATTTGGTTTGGTCGCAGTGCCGCATCATCTCCTGTAGGGCTGTCCAGCACGTCGTAACAGTAGCCCAAATCGTCATTCCAGAAGCGCACGAAGCGAGCCAAAGTGCGATCGCCGATTGCGTCATATTCCTGGTAAGGCTTGCCCAACTGCCGCGCAAATTTTGCCATCGTTCGTAAGGCGTTATACCAGAGCGCATTCACCTCGATCGGCTTGCCCGTGCGCGGAGTCACAACCCAGTCGCCTACCTTGGCATCCATCCAGGTCAACTGGATACCTGCCTCACCTGCATAAAGCAGCCCATCTACGGGATCAAGGTGAATATTAAACCGAGTGCCGCGACAGTGCCAGTGAATAATTTCGGCAAGGACGGGGTACAGCTCTATCAGCAAATCATCATCTTGAGTCGCTTGATAATACTGCCGGGTTGCCTCGAAATACCAGAGTGTGGCATCCACCGTGTTATATTCTGGCACTTCTGCCGCATCAGGAAAGCGATTGGGCAGCATACCGTGATCAACGTATTGGGCAAAGGTGCGGAGAATCAGTCTTGCCACCTCCGATCGCCCCGTAGCCAGCGTCAGACCGGGCAGGCTGATCATGGTGTCTCGACCCCAATCGCTAAACCAGGGATAGCCTGCAATGATGGTTTTGCCGTTGAGCAGGGCGGCTTCCGGCTTAGCAACTTCTGGCTTAACAACTTCTGAGCCAGCAACTTCTGAGCCAGCAACTTCTGGCTCAGCAACGGGTACCGTCCGGTTGACGATGAACTGATCGGCAGCCAGCACCAATTGGTTCATCCAGGCGGGAATGTCTCGAATTGCCATCGGACGCTCGGTACGCCAGAGATTGAGCAATCGCTGTTCGTGGGTTTGGCGAAGTTTTAGGGCGATCGCTCCTTGCAAGTCGGGTGCTGCCTCCGTACTGGCAACCAGTGTCACCGTCTCACCCGGATACAGCGTCAGGTGAAAGGTTGCCGCATGCAGGTGGTCTTCTCGATCGTTTAAGCCCCGATATCGCTCCATTGCCAGGTCAAAGCCGTAGTACCAGTTGTGCAGCGTAATGACTTCGGCGCGATCGCTCAGCAAATACAGCGGCGCGGCTCCGGGAAAAGCCGTGACACAAACTCCTCGCTCTAGGCGATCGACTGCCATTTGCCAGCCCAGGCTGCGCACGTTGCCATGATGATCGCGGTAGTTGACGAACGCTTTGACTAGCAGCGCCACAGGCTGACTGGCACGTTGCAGCCTGTACTGAACGTAGGTTGTATTGGCTCCCTGCTGCATCCAGACTCGCTTTTCTAGAAGCCCATCGCCACAGGCAAATCGCCAGGTGGGTACTGTGCCCTTTAGGCTGAAATGCTCGATGTAGCGGTAGCCCTGAGGCTCGACGCTGCCATCTATCCAGCGATCGGTGTTCAAAGGATAGACCTGACTACCAGAATGCAAAACCTCCTCTAGCTTGGTGAGCATGAGCGATCGCCCTAGAGGCGGGTTCAAAGCCGCAATCAGCAAGCCGTGATAGCGCCGAGTTAGGTTTCCGGCAACCGTTCCAGAGGCATAGCCGCCAATGCCGTTAGTGACGAGCCATTCTCGCGCCGCCGCCGTCTGGAGATTGCCACAAATTTCGCGTCCAAATGCCAGGGTCATACCGCAGTGGGGGAGTGAGAGGGTGAGAGGGTGAAGAATGCTTGCTCAAAGCTCAGATTCACCCTTCCAAAGTATCGACTGTGAACCGTATGCTAATCATGAGACTATGATTAAGAATCCTGATATAACGTTTATCTAAGATGACGTTTAAAGTATGGCGGCTCAGCGTCTATCTGATGCATGGCTAGGGTCTGATGCATGGCTAGGGCTGATGGTGGGCAGCTCTCGGCTGCATTGGGTCTGGTTCGACGGGACTCGGCTGAAAAGCGCCTGGGATATGCCGCATCTAGACGGAGAGGCGATCGCTGCTCTAATTCACCATCAGCTCGATTTCAAAACGCTCGCTTTGCTGCCAGAAGCCTTACCACCAGAAGCCAACCTGCCGCCCCCCCACTTGCCACTATGGTTTGCCTCAGTGGTGCCGTCCCAAACCGAGCTTTGGCATACCTACCCCAATGCTCACAGGATTGAGCTGGGGCACATTCCGATCGCCGGACTTTACCCCACTTTAGGAGTCGATCGCGCTCTAGCTCTATGGGGCGCTACGCAGACTTTGGGTGCGCCGATGCTGGTGATTGATGCCGGGACAGCGCTGACCTTAACAGGGGCAGATGGCGCGGCGCGGCTAGTGGGTGGCGCCATCTTGCCGGGGCTTCAGCTTCAGATGCGATCGCTGCACGAACATACCGTTTTGCCGTCATTGCAAACGCAAGATCTGATTACCCTGCCGTCGCGTTGGGCAGTGGGCACTTCTGAAGCGATTCAAAGCGGCATTTTGTATACGCTGCTGGCAGGACTGCAAGACTTTATTGCCGACTGGCTCCGGCAGTTTCCAGGAAGCACGATCGCCATTACGGGCGGCGATCGGCTGCTGCTGTTCAACTTGCTGCAACAGCGTTTTCCTCACCTGGTGGCTGAGGTCAAACTTGAGGCTAATTTAATCTTTTGGGGCATTCAGGCCGTCAGAAAGCCCTACTAATAAGGGCGCAACATCCGCTCTCTAGGAGGGTTTTGCAGCCTGGGAAAGAGTGTAAGAATTAGAGGAGAACCGTTATGTAGCGCCACTTTGCTGAATTCAATCGATCGCCCCTTTTCTTCCGTTGAAGTCAAGCCCTCTTCTTCACTAGGGCATAAAACCAGCCTGTGGCTACCCGATCGCGTTCTCTTCACCCCTGCCGCGCTCGAAGAACCTTGGGGGCAAAAAATTCTGTCTCGCGTCCAGTCTTTAAACCTGCCCGTAGAAGAACTGCCACGCAATCGACTCACCGGACTGCGGGGAGAAACCGAGCGAGAAACCTATGGAATCGCCAAACGGACTCTAGCGATCGTCACCGCCCCGCCCAGCAGCTTCAAACTCAGCCCGATTCCTCCCTCTGCGGATTGGCAGTTTCACTTGGCTGAAGGATGCCCTGCCCACTGCCAATATTGCTACCTTGCGGGCAGTCTTCAAGGCCCCCCCGTGATTCGGGCGTTTGCCAACTTGCCCGAAATTTTGCAGAATTTGGCGGCTTACGAGGCTCCTAGCCCCACCAGCTTTGAGGTGAGCTGCTACACCGATCCGCTGGGCATTGAGCATTTGACGGGCAGTTTGGCAGAGTGCATTCGCTACTTTGGCACCCGCGAACAGGGGCGTTTGCGCTGGGTTTCTAAATTTGACGACGTAGAGGATCTGCTAGATTTGCCCCACAGCAATCACACGCGCTGTCGCATGAGCGTCAACGCTGCTCCGATTAGCGATCGCCTAGAGGGCGGCACGGCTGCGGTTGCAGATCGGCTTCAGGCATTGCGCAGGCTGGCGCTTCCCCGTGAGCAGGGCGGCGGCGGCTATCCGGTGGGTTTGGTGATTGCGCCAATTATGCCGATCGAGGATTGGCAAATGCATTACGGCTCTCTGTTCAGCCAGATCCGCGAGGCGATCGATTTTGAGTGCGATCTGACGTTTGAGCTGATTTCCCATCGCTTTACGCCCGGATCGAAGAACGTGCTGCAAGCCTGGTATCCCAACAGCAAGCTAGACATGGATGAGTCGAATCGCATCATTAAGCGCAATAAGTTTGGGGGCATGAAGTATGTTTATGATGGCGATACGATGAAGACGCTGCGGAAATTTTTTGAGCAGCAGATTCAAACGCACTTTCCCCAGGCTAAAGTTTTGTACTGGACTTAAGTTTTGTATTGGACTCAGTAACCATGCGAAAACTCTACTTTTTAGTTCCGGGTACAGGCGATCGATTTGCCTGTGGTGGGCTGTGGGCAGAGCTAAAGGTGCTGGCGCTGGCTCAGCAGATTTGCACCGCCGAGGTGGTAACCTATCGTCAGCGCGAAAAAGACACGCTGTTTCTGGATGACGTGCTGCAAGAT
Organism: Drouetiella hepatica Uher 2000/2452; assembly: GCA_019359505.1. GTDB lineage: Bacteria > Cyanobacteriota > Cyanobacteriia > Elainellales > Elainellaceae > Drouetiella > Drouetiella hepatica. Next base: position 32,018 of record JAHHHD010000021.1, read on the forward strand.
GATTCATTGCGATCTCATTTGCAGGACGCTATTTTTGTCATGAGCTGGGGATTTGATATTCCGAAGTTAGCCGCTAGACTGCGATCGCAAAATCTTATCTATCACGCCCATAGCGCAGGTTATGGCTTTACTCTGCCTGCTCAAGTTCCTATCATGACCGTCAGCCGTAATACGCTGGGTTACTGGGGACAGAAAGCGCCGCACTCGCCGATTTACTATCTGCCAAACCAGATTTCTGATGAGTTTAGTAACCTCAACGGCGATCGCGATATTGATGTGTTGCTGCAAGCCCGCAAGTCGTCCGAATACCTATTACAAGAGCTAGTTCCGGCTTTGCGATCGCGCTGTCGGGTAGAAGTGGTACAGTCCTACGTTGAGGATTTGCCGGGGCTATTTAATCGCGCCAAGGTTTACCTTTACGATTCGGCAGAATATTGGGCGCAGCAGGGAGTCAGCGAAGGGTTTGGGCTTCAGCCGATGGAGGCGATCGCCTGTGGCTGTCAGGTGTTTTCCAGCGTCAACGGCGGACTGTCGGACTATCTTGATCCAGGTTTCAACGCCCAAAAGATTGCCTGTTACTCCAAAGAATATGATATTCAGCGCATTCTCAAGGCGTTAGAGAAACCGTCTCATGTGCCGCCAGAGAGTTTCTTTGAGGAATATCGGGGGGAGGCGATCGTGGAGAAACTAGGGGCGATTCTGAAGGACATGAATGACTTCTTTGATCACAAACAAAACCATCCCTCCAATATTGCGCCTTTAACCTCGGCTAGATTACTCCAGCTCAACACCCAAAGAATTCTGGGTAAGCTCAAGAAGAAACTAATGGGATAAGTATTATGAGTATCAAATACTATGTCCTAAGCATTAGACAGGATGTTCTGAGTCTCAAGTCTGATACTTTCTGTGTCAGGGCGAATTGCTGCTGCTGAATTGAGGTACGGAAGCCCCCCAAATCCCCCAATTCTGGGGGACTTCCGAACCCTTCAAAGTCCCCCAGATTTGGGGGATTTAGGGGGCTAGCAAACTGTCAACTGCGACAGATCCATCTTTCAATCTCCACGGGTAGATTCCCCGCCGCTTGCGGCGTAAGTCATTAGCAAGAAAAGTTGGCTGTTCATACTCCGTCCGCTTGCGGCGGAGTTCTTGATTTCTCAACTTCTCTCATCCCCAAAGCCCGATCGTTTCCCATTAAAGCCTGATACTCGGAGCATCAAGCGCGATCGCCCCTCAACTCAATTAGTATGAGAATTTCGATCGCTCTTTGCGTGCAAAGGCAGGGCTAGAGAAAAAAGTGCAAAAGGCAAAACAAGAGAGCAAAAGGCTACAGAGTCCTGGAGAGGACGCAGACAACTCGAAAACCGATATTGATGAGCCGGACATCGGGGTTGAAGTAGTTTCGATATGCAGAACGACAATCCCTCGGATTGTTGAACCAAGAGCCGCCGCGTATCAGTCGAAATTGATTGTTCTTTTCACTCAGCCACGCTTTACCATCAGTCGGTGCCCCTTGATAATTTTCATGCCAGTGATCGGCACACCATTCCCAAACATTGCCATGCATATCGTACAGCCCAAAAGCATTGGCGACTTTGAAGCTACCTACTGAAGTGGTTGCTTCACGGAAGACTCCTTTTGTTCCCTGACTATAATTACCCGCATCAGTTTTGCCCTGCGATTTCCAATCTCTACCGCGATAGTTTGCTAGATCTGTGGTAACCGTTTCGCCAAAATGAAATGGTGTTTTTGTTTCCGCGCGACAGGCATATTCCCACTCTGCTTCCGATGGCAAACGATATTGTCGTCCTGTTTTTTTGGAAAGGCGATCGCAAAACTCCACGGCGTCATCCCAGGAAATATTTTCTACAGGTCGATCGCTTCCTTTGAAGGTAGATGGATCAGGTTTGAGGTCAAGCTTGACTTTAGGCAAACCAGCAAACGCTTTCCACTGAGCTTGTGTCACCTGAAATTTACCCATCAAAAACGACTGAATGGCAACTGAGTGCTGTGGTCTCTCACGCCCAAGCCTTTCCAGCTCTGTTTCAGGCGATCCCATCTGGAATGTTCCATTAGGAATCATCATCATATCTAGCACTACTCCGCTACCCAAATCTTCCTTGAAAACCTGAGCTTGCTTTTGCTCTGGCTTATTTTGTTGCCCTATGGCATCCACCGTAACCATCGCAAACTCAAAAGGCTCTAATTTTAGATTCGTAGAAGCTGAAGAAGTAGAAGGCAATGGCTTCGCCGTTTGAGACTCTAAAGTAGGGCGAAATAATGCCTGACCTAGAAAGGCTGTTCCCAACCCTGCTCCGCTAAAGCTAGCAATTTGAAGCAATCGCCGTCTGCTTAAAGGTAAGCTCAGTCTTAGCGTAGAGACACGCGGCACAGAGAAAAGCCTTGAGATTAGAAGAAAGAATCGACCAGACGAAACCGATCGCGCACCCCCAAATGGTCGAGTCGGCGGAGTCGGCGGCGCTGGGTTGTGTCTGAGGCGATCGATTCTCCGAATGCCATCCAGCGCATCTTGATCGGCTGGAGAAACCATCAGCACTCGAATCCAAAAACCCTCAGCCAGCTCAAAATCTCCAGTCCCTTCAGCCCGAAAAGCATCCAGCTTCAAAGTTTCGGCATCTCGCAACGTGGCAAAGCGGGGCAGCAAAATTAGATGATACTTGCTGGCAGGTTCCACCACTGCATAGGGAACTTGCACAGGTTTGTCGAAATGCTGATTGATCTGGGGGAGGCGATCGCGCAACCGCTGATAAAGCCGCTCCACCGTGGCGCAGTTGCCCTCCCCCTGAATCCGCAGCGCCTCCAGCAACGTGTGGGTAAACGCCCCCTGCTGAAGCTGATCAATTTCATAGGACACCTGACGCGGACTGCATGAAAACAGCGTAATCACGCCCTGCTGAATTTCTGTGCCAAGGACTTCTGTGCCAATACCCAAGCCATCCCGTCTGCCCTCGCTACGGCAAGCATCTAGCAACATCACCACATTGTCAGCACCACAGCGCCGCAGACGTTCCGTAATGTAATACAGCGAAAGGGCAGAACGTTGAATATCCTGCAAATAAGCATCGATCGGCATCAAATAATCTCGCCCTTCATCGCGCACCCCATGCCCCGCAAAAAAGAACCAGAGATTATCCCCAGCTTTCAAAAAAGGCTGCTCAAACCGGACGTGCAAAAATCGGCTCAAGGTCGTGTAGGTGGGCGTAGAGTCAATATCCTCACCGTAGTCTTGAGCAATGGGAGGCGAATCATCCGAAAAATGATAAACCTGCTCAAACTGAACTTCGTTACGGAAATAATCCCGCATTGCTTCCGCATCGCGCTGGGCATAGCTCAGCCGTTGCAGATTGCGATAGCCGTTAATGCCGATCGTGATTGCCCAATTTTTACCCACCCGTCTTTACCCATCCGTCGGTGAAACGCGCTTAAACTTCAATTTAATGGCGCCCTTCTGTCCTGTCTTGGCGCTATTTCCCACAATACTAATCTGTCCTTCTCCATTCACCTCGATCGATAGCTCCACTTCATCCAGCACCATGCCCGGAGGATTCGCCAGACTCGCCTGAGCTGGATTAGCCTGATCCAGCTCAACCTGATCCGGATCAACCTGACTCTGATTAAACAGCTCCGTCACCACTTGCAGCAAACCCTTCATCTGCCGCTTCAAGACTTCCTTGGGCACCGCAACGGGCTTTCTCACCAGAGTCGTGACACGCTCCTTAACCCGTTGCCCAAAGCCCCCGCCCGTGTCCTCGCTGCCCCGTCCACCCCGCTGAACTTCCGTGGTTTCAGTCGTTTCTGTAACCTCCACTTCCGTCACAATCCAAACCGTAGATTCATCCACCATCACTCTGCCTCACGACCCTGGGAATCTCTTCTATTTTCTCTGAGAACAAGACTTTCGATTGGTAATTGGTAGGGATCTTTGGTAACTTAGCTTTCACCCGCTCTCTGATGTTTGTTCCCCGCGCCTCCCTTCTCCATGTACCTGAAAACCCTCCACCTCAGACACTTTCGCAACTACCGCGAGCAGCAGGTGGAGTTTGCTGCCCCTAAAACCATTTTGGTGGGGGAAAATGCTCAGGGAAAGTCGAATTTGCTAGAGGCAGTCGAGCTATTGGCAACCCTGCGATCGCATCGAGCCTTACGCGATCGGGAGCTAGTTCTGGACAGCACTCAAGCCGGACAAATTATGGCGGTGCTAGAGCGCGATTCTGGAACGATCGATCTGGCGATTACCCTACGCAGCAACAGTCGGCGCACGGTCAGCCTGAACGGGGAGGCGCTAAAACGGCAGCTCGATTTTCTGGGCATCATGAATGCCGTGCAGTTCTCCAGCCTGGATCTCGACCTGGTGCGGGGCAGCCCCAGCGAACGGCGCAACTGGCTGGATACTTTGCTCACTCAGCTAGAGCCTGTTTATGCCTATATTTTGCAGCAGTACAACATGGTCTTGCGGCAGCGAAACGCCTTGCTGAAGCAGCAGCGATCGCCGCGCGGAGCAGAAGCCAATCCCCCGGATTCGACTCAGCTTGCTCTCTGGGATGCGCAGCTGGCGGCGATCGGCTGTCGAGTCATTCGGCGACGAGCCAGAATTTTGGAGCGGCTGGCTCCCCTAGCGCAGCATTGGCATCAGGCAATTAGCGGCAGCAGAGAGCATCTAGAAGTTCGATATGTGCCCAACGTGCAGCTTGAGCAAGATGACCCAGTGCTATTGCAGCAGGCGTTTTTGGATAAATTGCAGATACGGGCGATCGCTGAGCAGCAGCAGGGCACAACGCTGGTCGGGCCCCATCGAGACGAGGTGGAGTTTACGATTAACAAGACCCCAGCGCGGCAGTATGGCTCTCAAGGACAGCAGCGAACGCTGGTGCTGGCGCTAAAGCTGGCTGAACTAAAATTGATTGAGGCGATTGTGGGAGAGCCGCCGCTGCTGCTGCTAGATGACGTGTTGGCAGAACTAGATTTAAATCGTCAAAACAAGCTGCTGGAAACGATTCAAGATCGGTTTCAAACGTTAATCACCACAACACATCTCGGCTCTTTCGATGCCCAGTGGCTCAAGTCCTCGCAAATTCTCACAGTTCAGTCGGGGCAGATCTTAGCCTGACGTAAGTACCTCCTGTCCTGGACTGCTTGCAGGTCAGAGTTCTTAGCTTCAGCACCGCCTTAGCTCGACTTTATCCGTTCTGAATTAGAACCATTTTTGACGGAGCCTGAATTGTAGGCAGACTCTCAATGTCTTTAAGTGTCAGGCATTTAACCGATATGGAAACCGCCAAGGCGGTTAGGGCGGGGACATCCGTAGTGCTTCATGCCCCGGATGACCTCTCATACCACTTTAAATTATCTGCCCTGTTTGGGTCTTAAATTGGTATCAGATCTGGAGGTCTATGCTTCAGAGGATTAATCTTAGATTCAGCAAAGTTCAGATTTGGATTGACGGGATTAGGGTAATCTCCGTAGTATTATGAATACTAGAGTTAATAAATGTAAACAATTAGGCATCAATCTTTATTTTTCTCGCAATTTTTGTTTTTCTATATTGCTAAGCCTCCCTTAATGTTTCTAATGTCGCAAGCTTCTCTAAGAAAAAATTTTGGATTCTGTGCTGCTTTTTGGCTGATATTGATGACCTGGGCGATCGCCCCTGCCTACGCGTACGACAACCCCGATCTGTTGCCGCAAACCCGCACTAACATTATCGACCTAGCAGATTCTTTATCCTCCTTGCAACAAGAAAAGCTAGACGCTGACTTAGACGAGTTTGAGGCAGAGACAGGCTGGAAGCTTAGGGTTTTGACGCAATTCGATCGCACTCCCGGTCGAGCCGTTAAAGATTTCTGGGGATTGGATGATCGGAGTGTGCTGCTGGTTGCAGACCCTAGGGGCGGTAATTTGCTCAGCTTCAGCGTTGGCGACGCCCTCTATGAGCTGCTGCCCCGCACCTTCTGGATTGAGCTACAAACTCGATACGGCAACCAGTTTTACGTCCGTGACAATGGCGAAGATGCCTCAATTATTGACACGCTTGGTTCGCTGAAAACCTGCCTACGTCGGGGCGGCTGCCTCGTTGTGCCAGGTCTACCTAGAGAGCAGTGGATTTTAACCTTGATCACTTCGGCGATCGGCGGCTTGGTGTTTGGGTTTGCAGCTCAGCCACGGGACGGCAAAGGCTTTTCGTGGCAGTGGGCGCTGATTTTTTCGCCGCTGTGGGGCATCCTGTTCATTGCTTTTGGCGTAGGACCTGTGGTTACTCGCACTTCGGACTGGTTGCCTCTGGCACGCAACTTTGCAGGCTTTGCGCTAGGGGCGATCGTTGCTTACCTATCGCCTATGCTGAGTTCTAAGCCAACCTCTGAAACTTAGGAATTCTAAATCTCAGGCGTTTTAAAATTTAGCCACCCTGAAACCAGCAATTCTTCTTTTGCCCCAAAGCCCGAAAAAGCCCGCCGCAGGCGGGCTTTTTCGGGCTTTGGGGGGAGTTCGCACTCTGCGGGCGCGAACTCCCCGATATAAAGATTCCGATACAAAAATAATGAGAACTACTGCCCTGAAACTAGATATTACTATCCGATGCTCTAGGAAAGCTATGATGTCCAGTAGCATTCAAGTACTTGGGGTATTCAGTTGGGGTGGTCATGGAGTGGCATGTAACAGACGCTCAGAGTTTGAGGATTATTGACAGCGAAATTGGCGACCACACCTTCTCACCCTCTGAATATGAGATTGTGCGTCGCGCTGTTTACGCAACGGCTGACTTTGAGTACAAATCCCTGATTTGTTTTTCAGACCAGGCTCTACAAGCAGGGGCAGCGGCATTAGCCGCTCGCAGCACGATCGTAGTCGATGTGCCGATGGTTCAGGTAGGCATTGCGCCGACGATTCAAAGCACGTTTGCTAACCCAGTCTATTGCAGCATGGAGGCGCTGACCCGCCCCCAGCGAGACAAAACCCGTGTAGCTTGGGGCATGGAGACGTTAGCTCGGCGCTATCCTGAGGGCATTTTTGTGGTCGGTCAGGCTCAGACAGCGCTGATAGCTCTAGTAGAGCTGATTGAAGCTGATGAAATTAAACCTGCTCTGGTGATTGGTACCCCTGCTGGCTTTGTAGGGGTCGATGTGGCGGTAGAGCGACTTAAAGACTCTCAAATTCCTCATATTCGGATTGAGGGACGCAAGGGCAGTGCCGTTGTAGCGGCGGCGATCGTCAATGGTTTAGCGGATCTGGCGTGGCAAGCCTATGGTCAAGAGGCAAGCGGTTTATAAGTCTTGTCGAAGCGACGAGCGCTTGACTAAACGCCCAACCTCAGCGTCCAACTCATTAACCGTCCTGTATCGGACGGCACGCGATCGCTCACCTGAAGCTGCCACTTACCCTTTGCAGACTGGTAAAGCAGCTTTCTAAGCAATGGCGTTGTCTCCAGAGAATAGGTTTTTGTGAGACTACCTACCCTTCCTAAACTGCGATTTTGCAGCAAGACCGTCTCGCCATTGGGCGCAGTTAGATAAATATGCAGATCGCTAGCAAAACTGTGTTCCAAACTCAGGCTAACCTCAATCTCTAGTACCGAGTCTGGCGCTGAGCGATCGCCTTCCACTGGAATAGTGCTAACCGCGCCCTGAGCCTGAGTTGCCTGAGCCTGAGTTGCCTGAGCCTGAGCGACCTGTGCATCTGGAATCTCGATCGGCTGTGAGTTCTGTAGCTCAATCCACTGAGCAACGAGCGATCGTCTCACCTGTTTCTGAGCCATCTGTAACGCACTGAGGGCATCCCACTCTCCACATTTGGACGAGCTAGACTGAGTGCCCAAAGCGGGAGCAGCAGCAGTTTCTTGCAAAATTTGCTTGACCTCCTCTGCCGTTAAATCGGGATTGACCGACAGCATGAGGGCGGCAACTTCGGCAACGATCGGCTTGATATCGGTAGCTATAGCCATTACGTCCGGATGAACCGCAAAGCCGTTAAGCCAACTTGCCTCAGATAGGGTGTCCTTGGCTGGAGTGCCAGTAGAGAAGACAATCACGCATCCTTTGCCTTGTCTCCCTTGGGTGGCAGCCCTGGCGATCGCTATCCGCTGACGCAAAGACAGCGGAAAGTAGTCTGCTGCCCTCCAATCGCAAGAGATGATATCTGCTCCCTGCTGTGCTGCCCACTCAAACATTTCTTCAACCGACTGATCGTCCAAAAATCCATCCATTTCGATCGGCATCAGCGCACACTTGGGCGCGATTTCTAGACGACTTTTTTTAGTGACAACTTTTTTCTTAGCAGCTGGCGTAAGCAATCGAGACAAATGCGGCAGAGACTGACGCAGCCGGAAAGGTGCAACAATCTTGCCACCGCCCAATTCAGCAGGATTACTGAACTCAGCAGGGCTAAGGGCGGTTGCCTCATCCATAATCGCGATCACAGTTGAGCGATCGCCCTGCGTGATCTGCCAGACTGCCTCTAGATCAATCGGCAAATTTTCTCTAGCGGATCGCTCGTCCAAATGACCGGAGCGCTGAAACGATCGCATGGCGGTCACAATATTCGGCTCAGCCAACCAAACTGCCAAACCTAATTCTGGATCTTGCAGGAGCCGTTCAGTCAGCTTCAGAGGATTTGCCTGAGCCTGGGGCATTACCTGAAATACAAAGCCTTTAACCACGCCTGGGACAAGCTTAAGCACCTGTAGCCCCATAGCGGCAGCAATCTTGCCCATGCGATCGGCGCTAACCTCTTCTGCAAACTGAAGAGTAATCTGATCGGTCAAGTAGAGCAGCGCATCTGAGCTTTTCTCCATTTGGTAAACATGGCTAGCAAAAGCGATCGCCGAATTCGATCGGGCAATCTGCATGGCGACTTCCAGGTGAGAGGCTTCCACCTGAAGTTCTGCCAACTGGACAAAAGGCATGAGCTTGAGGGATTTCACCGCGATCGAGTGTGTCGCCAGCTCTTGAGCCAGACAAGAGAGCAGCCCAACCGCAAAATTAGAAAGCTGAATTGTGAAGCGATCGCCTATTTTTTGCAGCGCTAAAGCTTCTCCGCCTCGCCAAAGTATTCGACCTTCTGGTGTTTTGCCCAGCGTTTTACCTTCTGTCATTCGATTCTGCACGTCCTGCACACTTTGCGCCTTATTTTCGCCTTATTGATTGAGCAGCTCCAGACTCTTTGAAACACGATCTTTCACAAAGATTTCACTTTAATCAAGAGTGCAATGGTAATATACCCCAAGGTTAGAATTGTTTGTTACACAACGTTTCAGAAGTCTTTCATGCTATTGTTCGGCATTAAACGTTCTTTGTCTTTTGTGGGCTTGTTGTCACTTTCAGCAGCCGCAACCCTGATTATGCTTCGCCCAGCGGCGGTTCAAGCACAAACTCCTCCTCCTCCTTCGGAACCAGCGCCCGACAACGCTGATTTGCGCCCTCTGTCTCAAGACGGCACTGTTCTTAGCGTTCAAGGTGGGCAACGCCTGATGCAGGAAGCGGGTACAGCAGCTTCAGCTCAAAACTATGATCTGGCAGTGCAGAAGCTCCAAGATGCTCGTCAGGTCTTTAACCAGCTCTCTAACTTCTATCAAGATCTGGGGGCTAGCTTCGCGGGTATCGATCTTCGGATTGCTGATGCTCAGCGTCAGCAGGCCATTGCCACAGCTCAGCTCCGGGACGAGGCAACCTATCAACTGGCACTGGTTCATAGGGCACAAAATAAGCCTGAACTATCGGTGCCGCTACTGATTCAAATTGTTCGGAGCCAAAATCCAACCCGCGATCTCGGCAAAAAAGCTTATCAGCAACTGTACGAACTGGGATTTGTAGATGCGCCCTACCCCAGAGATCAGGATGCTCCAGCGCCACGTTAGGCGATCGCCTGAACGCTTAACCCAATAACGGTCAACCGTTGAAACTGCTAAATTAGAGCTACGATCTGGCGCAACAGCAAATTTGAGGAGAACAGATGGTTAGCTCAGAGCAAGTCGAGACAATGATCAGGGAAGGGCTACCCGATGCTCAGGTTCAAGTTCAGGATCTGACGGGAACCATGGATCACTATAAGGTTGTGGTGGTTTCTTCTCAATTTGAGGGCAAGCGCTTGGTACAGCGGCATCAATTGGTTTATGGTGCCCTGCATCAGGCGCTTTCTTCAGATGCGATTCATGCGCTAACCATGGAGACCTATACTCCAAAAGACTGGGCAGAACTAGGTCAGGCTTAGCTAGAATCAGCGAAATCAATCTGAAATCTAAAGCCTAGAATTAAGGTAAAACTAGACAGCTATTGTGGTGACTCCTATGACTCCAGAAGTGCAGCAACGCATCGATGATTTGGTTCAGAAGAATAAAATCATGGTTTTTATGAAGGGCAACAAGCTAATGCCCCAGTGCGGTTTCTCCAACAACGTAGTACAGATTCTCAACGTGTTGGGCGTACCCTATGAAACGGCTGACGTGCTTGCAGATGCTGAAATTCGTCAAGGCATTAAGGAGTATTCCAACTGGCCGACGATTCCTCAAGTCTATGTCAACGGCGAGTTTTTGGGTGGGTCAGATATTCTGATTGAGCTTTATCAAAAAGGTGAGCTTCAGGAACTGGTTGAGGTCGCTCTTGCTTCATAGAACTATCTTCATAGAGCTATCTTCATAGAGCTATGGAGTTTCTCTATCTGCAAACCCCAACTTGAGCCTAAAAGTTTTACGCCTTAAAAAATTTCCCTCCATAGCAAGATCTTCTAATGCATGGAGGGAAATTTTTATTGGTGAAGCGTAAACTTTGCGAAGCGTAAACCTGCGGAAGCGTTAGCGGTAGTCAGGTTCGGGCTGAGGTAGAGGTACCTCAAAATTTGACTGATCGTAGAGGAAGCGGGTAACTTCTTCTTCTAGCCTATGGATCAAGTAAGGCTCGATCGCATTAGAATGCCGGAGTGCAGACATATAGCCATCAATGTAGTGCCGGAGTTCATCAAAACGATACCCGCGACTCCATTGCTCCACTAGAGCGTCCGTTACCCTTTGGTAATAACGGATAGTTTGGGCATCTTGCAACATAGATGATTTCCTAAGAATTCGCCTTTGAAGTTGCTACAGCATCCTGAACCAAAGATTGGGCAGTCAGTCACTATAGCTTGTCCTTCAATTATAACTTCAAATTATTAGGGGGTTTACTCATCCTTAAGGAGTCTCTTAATGTACGTTATCTTTTGGGCGTAATTCTGGATGCATTTCTGGGCATTTGTAGCGCGATCGTCCAATTTTGGTGTTGACGCAACAAGTGGGGTTCAAGTAACAGGAGTTACAAAAGCCTGACAAATGCTCTGTTAGGGTGTTGATATCAAAAACTGAACGCGAAGCCGTGATCTCTGTCTGCATCCAAATTGTTGAGGGTAATCCCCATTTGCGATCGCTGCTAGGTTGGCACCTACAGCAGGTTGGTCATTGGGTTCATCAGTCGGTCGATCTTCTGCAAGCGCGTGAGATTTTTCTGGCTCGGCAGCCCAGCCTAGTGATTTTAGACTCTGAGCTGCCGGAAGGCAACGGACTAGAGTTCTGCTACTGGCTGCAACAGCAGCGTCAGGTGATGATTTTGATGCTGTCGTCACGCAGCACTGAGTCGGACATTGTAGCCGGGTTGCGGGCGGGTGCGGATGATTATTTGACAAAGCCTTTTGGGATGCAGGAATTTCTGGCGAGGGTAGAAGCCCTAGCAAGACGCAATCGATCGATCGTCGCTCCAGCCTCGCTAGATTATGGTGACCTCAAGATTGACTTAGTTCAGCGCCGGGTGCGTCTGAAGGAAACCTACATTGACCTGACTCCGCAAGAATTTAGCTTGCTCTATGTGCTAGCCCAGTCGGGAGGTGTTCCTCTTAACCGCACGGAGCTTTTGCGTCGGGCTTGGCCCGATGCGATCGACAATCACCGCACGGTAGATACCCACGTTCTTTCGCTCCGAAAAAAAATTGAGGTCGATCCGCGTCAGCCCAGCCTGATTCAGACCGTACGCAATGTGGGCTATCGCTTCAATATTGAGGTCGTGAATGTGAAGCCATCTGCCACCGATTATGCTAACCAAAAGCTCAATATCAGGAAGCCGCTTCGCCCTTTCTCTCAGGTGGCAGAGAGTTAGCGATAGTTTTTCAAATGTGTTGTTGATTTTTTGAAAGGGGCGCGGAGCGCCCCTTTCAAAAAATCAACAACATGTCTAGAACATCACCAAAGTTAGCCATACCCAGTAGGTCGCAAATTAGGGTTTTGTGGCGCGCGAAGCGCGCCACAAAACCCCAGAAGCTGGATTTCAAAGGCGCTCTGCGCCTTTGAAATCCAGCTTCTGGGGAAAATAGGAAGACTTGCGATCTACTGATACCGCAAGTTATTTTGGGTTGCTGGATCGAAGACAACTAGATGATCAAGGTTTAAATAAAGCGGTAAACGATCGCCCACCTTTAGCCGCATCTCTGGTGCAACTTGAACGTTGACTTGAATAGCTTGGGATTCTGGCATAGCCAGACGAGTACGAACTAAGGTTTCTCGCCCCAGAGGCTCTATGACCGTAATTTCTGCGAGAAGAGACCAAGGGCGATCGCCAGCAATTTCGATATGCTCCGGACGAATCCCTAAATTCAAGCGCTGACCTGAAGTGAGGTGCGATCGCAGCCATTCAGGACAAGGAATCATAGATTCTGCCTGTTCTAGAAGATGACCCGTCAGACAAAAAGATAACCCGTTATAGGTAACTGGCAAAATATTCATGGGCGGATTTCCCAAAAATGTTGCCACCATTTGATTTGTCGGTTGGGCATACATAGTTTGCGGATCGGCAATCTGCTGAATTCTGCCCTGATTTAGCACCACGATGCGATCGGCAAGGGTCATTGCCTCAACCTGATCGTGGGTGACGTAAAGCGTGGTGATGCCAAACTGCTGATGAAGCTGCTTCAGCTCAGCGCGGGTGTCATCTCGCAGTTGGGCATCCAGGTTGGACAGAGGTTCATCCAGCAGAAAAACTTGGGGCTGTCGGGCGATCGCTCGTCCTAGCGCTACTCGCTGCTGTTGTCCGCCAGACAGCTGGCGAGGCTTGCGATCGAGCAGATGGGCAATGTTGAGAGATTGGGCAACCGTTTCTACGCGCGTCTGAATGACCTTGGGTTCAGCCTGACGCATCCTCAAGCCAAATGCCAAATTTTCGGCAACCGTCATGTGCGGATAGAGCGCATAGTTTTGGAAAACCATCGCCACGTCTCGCTGACGAGCTGGAACTTGGTTCACTCGACGATCGCCAATGTACAAATTCCCAGAAGTGGCGCTGTCTAGTCCAGCGATCGTCCTCAGGATAGTGGATTTGCCGCAGCCCGACGGCCCCACCAATACCCAAAACTCTCCGTCAGGTACTTCAAAGGTGATATGGGCGATCGCCGTTGTGGTGCCAAACCGCCGGGAAATATCTTCCAGATAGACTCTTGCCACGGCTGCTGTCTTAATTCATTAGTATCATCTTAAAGGCTGCTCTTGGAGACGAGCTAATATCAGGCTACTTTCTGTCAAGCTACATCTTTGCCAGTGATGCAACCTTGGAGAGTTTCCCTTTCTCCAACCCCTCCAGATCGCTGAGGTGCAGCCATCCCTCTTTGACTAATCCAGCAAAGACAAAGAGCAGACCCGAATATTCGTAGTCGTACTTTCCCTCTACTTCATGTCTTCTGGCACTCAAGAAGTCGTGTAGTCGCCAGAGATCGCCCAATTCCACTAGCGAACTTGCTTCTGCTCGAACTTGCTGAATCAAAGCCTCAATCTCTCGCATATAGGCTTGATCAAAGGCAGTCTTGGCTATATTTTTTTCTACTTCAGTCCACTCAGCTTCACTCACTTGCATGACTCAATCTAAGACTTGTATTAGTAATGAATTGGGTTAATATTATTGCGTTTTCTGAGGGGGCGATCGCCCTAGATTAAAAGAGCGCTCGCCCCGGTCGTGATTCGATTGCCCTAGGCTGCTTATAACAAACCTAGCCCTGGCGAACTCAGCTTTAGCGAACCAGATTCAAAAGCTCTTTAGGGGAAGCCAACAGGTCAATAGCGACGAAAAAGATTTTGCCTTCGGGGTTGATCAAAAACCGCCAAGCCATATTCATACCCACGGCTGCGCCAAACCAGGGGGTCTGAACCTTACCCGTGACCTTGACCTGCGTGTAGCCATCGTCGGCAGGTTCAGCCACACCGCGCTCAGGAATCAAGTTGAGATTCTGGCACTCTTCCCGGAAGAATCGCATGATTGCCTCTTTGCCGATGATCGGTCTTTTGAAGGGAGGCTGTAAAGCACCGTCTTCAACAAAAAGTTTAATCAACTCATCAAAGTCATTGGCATTCAGGTTGTTCATGTAGCTCAGCACCGTTGGGTTGTCGATGCCCTCAATGGTGACTTGAGTACGCTGAGACATCTCTTTGGGCACGACCACAGGTTCAGCGATTGTGGTGTAGCCGCCTAACTTAGCAGTATCAAACCCCATGTCCACCACAGAGTTCCGCAACACGGTAATTTGCTGACCTTGATCGAGTGTTTTAAGAGTTTCCAATACGGCGTTGGCGTTGGCTGAAAGCTTGTAGCCTGTGGGAATAGGCGCAACGATGCCTTGCTCCATCCATTCTCCTAGCTGATTCCAGAAACCTAGCTTGATGTTGGGCGACCAGGTAGCATAGGTGCGGCAAATGGGCGTATCTGCATGATTTGCTAGATCGCACATTACCTGAGTTTGCTCTTCGAAAGACATTTTCTTGACTTGATTCAGCGTTTCTTCAGCAAACTGCATATTGGCTGCGCCCGGAGCGGCAACCGTGATGGTTTTGCCCATTTCCAAGAAAGCGAACCATGTCCATGCCAGCTGATCTTCAGCACTGAGCTGATTGAAACGCGCAGTTAAAGCCGGAACAGCATCAGCAGACAGGGTGCTGGGGAAAATACCGCGTGCGGAATCGATCGTGATTGCCATATAAAAAGTTACCTCACTAAGTTTATAACTAGCTCAAGGCGAAGCAAGATAATCTGGGGATACAAAACTGCCCCGGTCACTAAATTATCACGAAGTGTTGCAAAGATTAGAAAATATTTATGTTCGTCTCAGAAACAGAGTTCTCTCGGCAGATGCTAAGCCTAAAGAATCTACCTCACGCTGAGAAAGATTAAACCTGAAATGCCTATTAGCTGGTCGTCTCAGCCCTCTCAAAATAATTTTCACTAAAGTTTCATTACCTAATCCCTCTCTTAAGAAACACTTTTAGAGGTGAGGGTCGAGGGACTGCGTCAAGAGAGACTAGACTGTTTTCTTGAGAGCTAGTTACAGAACAGATATTTTTTGAGAGCTGCACGAAGGGCAGCTCTCAAAAAATATCTGTTCTGTTTAGAATTTTAAGCGGTACAACCACTGCAATGGCTCGACTGCTGCCGACACTTCAGAGTTCGTGTTCGATCGCTTCATTGAGGAGCAAACGCCTCCTGACGGCGGATTCTCCATACGGGTTTCAAAATGGGGGCGGTGGGACTTGAACCCACACGACTTATAAGGTCAACGGATTTTAAGTCCGCAGCGTCTACCATTCCGCCACGCCCCCGTGACTAAGTTGAAACTGAGTTAAAACCTGCAAATCATTACAAACAGATAAAAACATTGCAGACATCACATTATATCTGCATATGTTCCCTTACAGCCTTAAAGCTTATACTGCATCACTCCTTCACTGAAGTATAAAGATTAGAGCCAGCGTCATGCCCACAAACCAGACTCTATCTTTAACTCGCCCCTTCGTTGACTCAATATGGCCGTAACAGACCATGCCCATAACAGACCGAATTGTGCGTAGCTTAGAATCTTACGCCCAACCCACCTTGAACTGAAGCAGCTGTGCCCCCACCATCTTTGTAAGCGTCAAAAGCAATGATGGCATTTCCAAACAGCACGAGGTTGCTGTAGGGAAAGTTGTAGTCAATGCCGGGTTGAACGACGAAGGCAGTTTGATTGCCCAGCGGTGAAGCGCTGTCGCTGTCCCCTCCTTGAAAGGCAACCCCTGCGCCAATGTAGGCATCGGTCTGCCAATTGAGCGGCACATCATAGGAAACAGTAGGAACGATCGCCGTTCTGTCGCTAATTAATGCCTGAGCGCGAATCGACAGCGGCACCTCTAGCAAACGATAGCGCACAGCCACGACACCACCCGCATTAGTACCTTCGTCGTTTGGGCCACTGGTCAAACCTGCGGAACCGCCTACGCCAATGTAGCTACCGTAGGCAGCTTGAGCAAAGGCTGAAGGTGCAGCCGCTAAACCACCCAAGAGAGAAAACCCACAAAGGGCGATCGCCCTTAAGCCCAAGCTCACAGACTTTTGATATCTGGGGCTATTCATTACAGAAACTCCTCAAAGATTACAGAATGAAACTCAATAATCTCCAAACGATAGCTTAATCGCCAGCAAAATTCCACTGACAACAGTAATCTGATGTTAATAATTCAGCGCTAATTGCGATGATGATTTTAGGAGTGCAATTAGATAACGCTGATAAACCTAGTGGCGATTGGGGCACTCTGAGATAAAAGGAAGTATGCCTTTAAGATAAAAGCTGCCTGATGACTATAGATTTCCACCTCTTTCACCTGCCTGTCATGCTGAAACTGTTTCGACTTGCTTTACTTTTGCCAAGCCTATTTTTGCCAAGCTTAATCTTGCCTTTGATCAGTAGCAGTATTGCACCAGCGATCGCCCAAGAGCGACAGGGTTGCTATATGGTCAATGCCACGGGTCGTTTAATTGATCTGTCAGAGATTTGCCCCTCAGCCGTTCAAGCTCAAGCAAGTCCGCCACAGCTCGGAACAGGAGATATTCAAGTCACGTTGCGGTGGGCAACAACAGATGATTTAGATGTGGCAGTTACCGATCCTAGCGGAGATACTGTCACCTTCGCTAATCCTAATATTGCTTCTAGAGGGCAGCTCGATTTAGATGCCAACGCCAACTGCGTTAATCCGATTCAGGCTCCGATCGAAAACATCTTTTGGCCTCCCTCTCTGGCTCCTCAGGGCGATTATTCAATTACGGTAAATCTTTATGCTCGCTGCCAAGGAGCAGCTCCTGTTTCTTTTACCATAACCCTACTGGTTCAAGGCACGACTCAGACCTTAAACGGCACGGTTGATGAGCAAAATCCTGTTGCAACCTTTCCCTTTTCTCTACCTCAACGACAGCCTTAGTAGTCATCTCAGGAGCCATATTGTTGATTTTCAAGGATGAACCCTTAAAAATTGAACTATCCTTAGAAGCAGGAACATCTTTTGCAGCAGCTGATAGCTTAATTGAGTGTTTGAGCAGTCTGTTTTTAGAGCGATTGGCAAATCTCAGCTACAAAGTTTTGCATCTTGATAAAGACCCATTGAAATCTAGTTGAAAATCAGTTTTTGGAGAAGGAGAATGCGCCAAGTTTCACGTCAAGTTTCATGGATTGCCCTGACCATGGGTTTGGCTTTGGTCGCCACAGGATGCGGTGGGGACGGCAGCACAACCGCCACAAGCCCTACCACTACTGCATCATCACCTGTTCCGGTGGCTTCTCCAACGATCGCCGCCTCTCCCTCTCCAGGACAGCCAGGTAATCCCGCCTTCACAAATCCCACGGTTAGCCCGCAGAATGTCGCACCTAGAGGCATTTTGCCACCCGATCTAATCAGCTCCACAGATCCCAATCAGCGAGTGCGGCAGGTGCAGAGCAGCCGCTCTGACCCCTTTGCCCTACTGCCAACTTCACCCACAGTAAGGCTCCCGCCGCCCCTACCTACGGTTGCTGTAGCGCCACCGAGTGGAGCAGCAGCTAATCCTTTCCCTACCGTAAGACAGACTAGCCCAAATCGCACTACTTCATCAGGTGGGTCAGGCGGGTCTTCGGCGGTTTCTAGGCAGAGCGGTGGCTCTAGCGGATCAGGCGCGTTAGCTCCTATTCCTACGTTGGTGCCTCGTGCGACTCCTATTTTGCCTCCTGCGCCACAGCCTGACCTTGCTAGAGCGGTCATGGTGACAGGCGTTGTACAAGTGGGCGAAACTTTGTATGCGATTGTCAATGCCCCCAACGAACCCAGCAGTCGCTATGTGCAGGCAGGTCAGCGCTTGTCTAATGGACAGATCCTGGTAAGACGAATCGATGCCAATGGAGCAGAGCCTCAGGTTGTGTTTGAGCAGTTTGGGATTGAGGTGGTCAGAGCCGTGGGCGAAGGTGGTGCCCCAACCAGCTCGACTCCAGCGGCTTCGGTGCCGACAGCTGCTACCCGTGGCTAGATCTCGCGCGATCGGCAGCAATAAAACTTAAAGCGCTAAATCAACCGATCGCCCCGCTAGGGTAGTACGCTGAGAAGCGATCATAGTTCTGATCACAGTTCTAAAGCATCCTATTGCAGCCTGCGTAGCGACTTTGGATGGCGAATCCAGAGCTTTGGATTGAGGCAACATATCAGTCTGAGAATCTAGATCTGAAATCTAAAATTGCTCAAGCCGGGTCGCAACAGGGCTGGATTTATAAAATCAGTATCCCTGAAGGAAAATACTCATGGTTCAACGCGGTTCTAAAGTCCGAATTCTCCGGAAGGAATCCTATTGGTTTCAAGACGTAGGAACAGTCGCCTCTGTTGATCAAAGCGGCATCAAATATCCCGTGATTGTGCGTTTTGATAAGGTGAACTACGCAGGTGTAAACGCCAACAACTTCTCTATGGCTGAAGTCGTAGAAGTCGCTCCTCCGACTAAGAAGTCTGCGGCTTCTACAGCAGCTCCAGGCGGCAAGCAAACCACTGTTCAGGAAAGCACTCGCCAGACGGGACAGGGTTCAGCTCAAAAAACTGCCGAGTCTCCCGGCGGAAGCCCCACCTCTCAAGGCGACCCCAACCAAGGAACCGAAGCTCGTTAGAATAGATGTCTTAAATAAGTAATTTATGCTTTGTGCTGGGTGAACGCTCATCACAAAACATAAATTGCAAGTTTAGAACATTATTTCTAAAATTGTGCCGGAATTACCTGAGGTTGAGACTGTTTGTCGTGGCTTAAATCAGGTCACGCTTCATCAAGTCATTTGGGGTGGGCAGGTGCTACTCGATCGCACCATTGCCTACCCCTTTTGCACGGCTGACTTCTTGACAGAGCTAAAGGAATGCGCGATCGCGCAATGGCATCGGCGCGGCAAATATTTGTTAGCAGAGCTAGTCAAGCCCGATCAAAAGCAGGCAGGATGGCTAGGCGTGCATCTGCGGATGACGGGTCAGCTTTTGTGGCAGGGTCAAGAGGAGCCGCTGCAAAAACACTGTCGAGTGCGGCTGTTTTTCCCAAAGGGGCGCGAGCTAAGGTTTGTTGATCAGCGCACGTTTGGGCAGATGTGGTTTGTGCCGTTCGATCGCTTGCCTCAAGAAATTATGTCTGGATTGGCGCGGCTGGGAGTTGAGCCGTTTTCGCCAGAATTTTCGGTGGCGTATCTGGCGGAGTGGCTAAAGAAGCGCCAGCGCCCGATCAAAAATGCCCTGCTGGATCAAACCTTGGTCGCAGGTATTGGCAATATCTATGCCGATGAAGCGCTGTTTCTCAGCCAAATTCGCCCTCAGACCCTATGTTCTACCTTAAGTCTTGAGCAGGTTCAGCGCCTTCATACCGCCATTTTGCGTGTGCTGCAAGAGTCGATCGATGCCAGAGGCACCACCTTCAGCGATTTCCGGGATGTGTCGGGCGTCAACGGCAACTATGGCGGCATCGCCTGGGTGTATAGTCGCGAAGGGCAGGCTTGCCGTACCTGTGGAGAGCAGATTCAGCGGCTAAAGATGGCAGGACGATCGGCGCATTTTTGCCCAACTTGCCAGGTATAGTGCTTCACGGCAATAGCCTTTTGCAATCCAAAATCTAGAATAATGCGGGTTATTGCTGCGTTACCTGCTGCACGATTTCTAAAAAGCGCTGCACCGTTGCAGAAGCGTCCTTACGCCAGGTGACAGCGATCGCCGCCCTTGGAGTTACTTCTACTAAGGGTCGATAGACCACTCCCGTGCGCTGTAAGTTTTGTAAAGAGATGGGGACGATCGCCACACCCATTTCAGCAGCCACCAGGCTAATAATGGTCTGCATCTGGATGGCTTCTTGCACGACATTGGGGCTGAATCCGCCCTGCTGACACAGACTGATAATCTGGTCATAGAGTCCCGGAGCCAGCAAGCGAGGGAAGAGAATAAACGGCTCGCCCGCCAGGGTACACAAAGCCACCTGAGATTGTAGAGCCAGGGTATGGGCTTGGGGCAGGGCAACCACCAGCGGCTCCTGAAAAATCGTGGTGCAGCCAAATTCTTCCGCTTCGATCGGCGGACGGACAAAGCCTACGTCAATGCGCCCTTCTCGCAGCCATCGGATTTGCTGATCGGTCGTCAACTCATGTAGCTCTAAGCTGACCTGCGGCAGGGTAGAGCGAAACGATCGCAAGATCTGAGGCAAAACGCTGTAGGCGGCAGAGCTGACAAAGGCGATCGCCAACTGCCCCAATTCACCCCGGCTGACCTGCTGCCCTGTGCGAACGGCTTGCTCTAGCTGCCAAAAAATCTTTCGGCATTCTCCCCAAAAAATTTGCCCTGCTTCCGTAAGCACCACGCTGCGTTTGGTGCGGTAAAAAAGCTGAAATCCTAGCTCAGCCTCTAACTGGCGAATCTGCTGACTCAGCGGTGGTTGTGCCATGTGCAGTCGCTCGGCAGCGCGACCAAAGTGCAGCTCCTCAGCCACCATCATGAAATAGCGCAAGTGTCGAAGTTCAATCATTCGCACCCCTGCGGTATTAGTATGGGCAAGGATAGAGTCTTCTTATCGCCACTGAATTTATGGTAGTCCTTAAGGGGTAGGGATTTTTTGTTGCGTGGGCTTTGCCCACGCAACAAAAAATCCCTACCCAAATACCAATACCGAATTTATTATGCGATCGTTCTGGTCTGATCCCTACCTCTGGGTACATTTGGCGGGGGCTGCTGCCGTACCGCTCCTTCTAGAGTTTTGCTTGCTAGGTTTGGGCGTGGGGAGTCCGCTACTCCCCGTAGGTCTTGAATTTGCGTTGGTAGGAACGATCGGTGTAGCTCCAGTTCTTTGGATGCAGTGGCAAAAACCCTTCTCCATTTTTAGCTTAGTCGCCCTAGCGCTGAAGCCAGACCGACTAACGATCGATCAGCGACGAATCTTGAAGCTATTCAAAGCGCCTCTAGAGAGAGTCGTGGCGGTGCTAACGGCGATCGCCCTGCTTGCCGTGCTGTGGCAGCTTTACCAAATTGCGCCGATTGCCTCAGAAGTAACGCCGTTTGGGCAGTTTGGACGGTTGGGCGGAGTGTTGGTGGCAGCGATCGCGTTTCTGGGCTGCAACCTGTTTTTGCAGATTCCGGTTAGCGTTTTGCGGGTGCTGTTCACGTCCGAAAAGCAATTTTTTGCTACCGAGCCTTATTCTGTTGAGAAAATAGCGCAGGACTTCACGCTGTTGGGTTTGCAAATTCAGCAAATTTTGCCCAGTATTCAGGCTCAAGCTGAAATTAAGGCTGAAGCCAAGCCAGAAGTTACGCCAGAAGAAGCTACGCCAGAAACCAAGCCAGAAACCAAGCCAAAAGAAGTTACGCCAGAAATCGAAGCGGCTGCACTGTTGGAAGAATTGGCGATCGCTGAGGCAACTCCAACTATGACTTCAGTTGAGCCTGCGGTGGATTTGGAAGACTCTCTAGAAGACCCGTTAGATGAATTTGGAGATGCCCAAGACTTCTCTGAACCTCTCGCCGAGACTATCCCTGAAATTATTCCAGAGATTATCCCTGAAATCACTTCTGAAATCATTCCTGAAGCAATCTCTGAACCTGTTTCTGAGACCATTCACATTATTGAACTTGAGCTAATCGATGACTCAGAAGCGCCCTACGTGGAAGTGATGGCGGCTGAAGAAGAAATAATTGTTGTAGAAGAGCCGATCGAGGAAAAAACGATCGAGATCGAAATTCAATATATCCCTGATGAAATAACGATCGACTCGGCTGAAGGTGCGATCGAAGAATCGAACTGGGAAGAGGATGATTGGGAAGAGTAAAGCCAATTATTCGGTGCCTGTATTCTGAGCGCGCCTGGCAGACAAACTGCAAGACACCCGCCTATCTGGGTGGCGGTTCAACAAAAGGTGGTTGGTGCATAGGGTTTCCCGCTGACTCAATTGCCATCGACCTCACCCATTCCGCTTTGCTGGTTTAGCCTTCCAGCAGAGAAAATTAAAAGCAAACTAAAAAAGATTTGCACACCGCGTTAAGTGGTTTTTCATCCCCTATTAGAGAGGGAACACTCTATGTGATAATCCGTAATAGAGTTTCTAATATTTGAGCTTTTAAGAGATTCCTTATGGATGGGAGCCGCCAGTGAGTACGGAAGCGATCGATCCCAAAACCCTTGATAGCTATGAGTGTGGAGCCTGTGGTTACGTTTACGAACCGAATCGGGGAGACAACACTCAGGATGTTGCAGCAGGTACAGCTTTTGAAGACTTGTCTGAAAATTGGCGATGTCCTGTCTGCAATGCGCGGAAGCCTCGGTTTAGCAATATCGGTTCTATCAACAGTCCTTCAGGATTTAAGGAAAATCTGAAGTACGGTTTTGGAGTCAACACCCTAACCCCAGGTCAGAAGAATCTGCTGATTTTTGGAGCTTTGGGGCTAGGTGTCTTGTTTTTTCTGAGCCTTTACGGGCTGCATTAGGTTTCATTTAGAGTTGCTGTCTTTGTTAAACGCGGGTTTATCAGAAACAGCCTCCATCAAATATTTTGCTCATCAAAGTTTTAGCTAAGTCACCGATCAAAATCCCATGCACCCGATTCTGAAGCCGCTCCGGCAAATTGTTCTTGTTTTAGCGGCAGTCCTGCTGTGTAGCAGCTGCGCCAGAGGCTATCTGCCCTCCGTCAGTGACAACCCCTGGGAGCTTGTGCCTGTTCCGACAGAAGAAACTCTGTCTGATGTGGCATTTATGGACACTCAGCGTGGCTGGATTGTCGGCAAAAACTCGACGCTCCTGGCAACTCAGGACGGGGGTAAAACCTGGGAAGAGCGCAAGCTGGATTTGGGAGACAGTCGCTATACTTTCAACTCCGTCAGCTTTTCGGGTAACGAGGGCTGGGTCGTGGGTCGCCCTAGCATTCTGCTGCATACGACAGATGCGGGTAAATCCTGGTCGCGAATTCCGTTAAGCGAAAAGCTGCCGGGTTCGCCCTATCTGGTGACGGCTTTGGGGAGAAAGTCTGCTGAGATGACAACTGACGTGGGCGCAATTTACCGCACCCAGGACGACGGCAAAACCTGGCAGGCTTTGGTGCAGGAGGCAGTGGGCGTGTCGAGGGACATTGAGCGATCGCCCGACGGCAAGTATGTCGCAGTCTCGGCGCGAGGCAGCTTCTATTCCACTTGGGAACCAGGTCAGACGGCATGGCAGCCCTATAATCGCAATAACTCTCGACGCTTACAGAGCATGGGGTTCAGCAAAGATGGCGATCTTTGGCTACTGGCACGAGGCGGGGTTCTTCAGTTTGGTGCTTTCAAGGACGACGCAGCTCCCCCAGATGCCGAAGCTGAAGTCAAAGAGGTTGAAGATAAGGCTTCTGGTAAGTGGGGAGAAGCGATTACGCCAGAGTTTGCCACAAGCTGGGGGCTGCTAGATTTGGCTTTCCGTACGCCTGAAGAAATTTGGGTGTCTGGCGGCAGCGGCAATCTGCTAGCTAGCTTTGATGGCGGACAAACCTGGCAAAAAGATAGAGCGATCGAAAACGTTCCCTCCAATCTTTACAGGATTGTTTTTGTCACTCCCGAACAGGGATTTGTCTTAGGTCAGAGAGGCACATTATTGAAATATAATGCTGCCTGAGTTGTAGTCAGAAAGCGGCAGAAATGAATGGCAAAATTGCAGCATCTTAGCCCATAGAATTCAAAAAATTCGATTGAAGAAAATAGACCTCTTGCAAATTAGGTTTAGTGGGGGCGCAGACCCCACTAAACCTAATCCTAAAGCTTTAATCTGCAAGAGATCTAATAGAAAAATTGATCATGGCTTGTGATGCCTGACTCATTCTCATATGATGTAAGGTAAAGGCTAAAGTTGTCGTTTCTGAGAGGGGATTAAATGGCTGGTACCACTGGAGAACGTCCGTTTACAGATATTGTTACAAGCATTCGCTATTGGGTGATTCATAGCATCACCATCCCGGCTTTGTTTGTTGCAGGTTGGCTGTTTGTCAGCACGGGTTTGGCTTATGACATCTTTGGTACACCTCGTCCTAACGAGTACTTTACCCAAGAGCGTCAAGAAGTGCCGATCGTCATGGATCGTGACTCTGCTAAACAGCAAATCGACGACTTCATCGGCAAGTAAAATTGACAAGTGAATTGACAAGTAAATTGGCACGCAAGTTGAGCGCAAAGCTATGACTAATTCCACAAATCAGCCCGTTTCCTATCCCATTTTTACTGTTCGTTGGGCGGCAGTTCACACCTTGGCGGTTCCCACCGTGTTTTTCTTGGGGGCGATCGCATCTATGCAATTTATTCATCGCTAGGAGAATCCTGTGGCACCTTTAGATCGGAGTCCTAACCCTAACAATCAGCCCGTAGAGTTAAACCGTACTTCTCTCTACCTTGGCTTGTTGCTTATTTTCGTTCTGGGTATTTTGTTTTCAAGCTATTTCTTCAACTAGAAATTTGGGTCAGGTTTACCGCCTGACTCAATTTGAATTCATTTGAGTTAGGTATTAGGAGATTAAAAAAAATGTTTCAATCTGGCAGAATTCCACTTTGGATGGTTGGTACTGTCGCAGGTATCGGCGTACTGGTGGTTGTGGGTCTATTTTTCTACGGTGCTTACGCGGGTATTGGCTCTTCGGTTTAGGCTGGCGATCGATTGAGAATAAGTTTCTGAAAAAGCCGTTTATTTCTAGCTCTCTGTTTAGCAAAAAAGCCGCGCTGTACACAGCGCGGCTTTTTTATAGGACTTTCATGGAACTTTCGTAAGCGCCTATCTAGAATCTGTTAGCTAATGCCGCTTAGCTAATATTGCCAAAGGTTTGTAGCACCCCTGATTTAACCACCTCGTACACCAAGTAAGCGAACCCAGCGCCGCCAATGCCGCCTACCAGGAAACTGCCCGCAAACTCGCTCCAACCTTCTGAAGTCTCCAAACCTACGGGCGGTTTGGGAGTCGTCACGGTTTTAATGGGTTTGTTGGGTTGTGATCCGGCATAGAGTGACAGGCAAACTGTCAAAATCACGACCAGAATGACGGCTTCAATCAGACCGACAATGTCGCCAACGCCCGTGTCTCGAAACTGGCTGGTGAAGGCAAAAGGCCCAAACAGCAGGTAGCCATGAGCCATACCAATTTCTAGACCTCGGCGTTGAGGAGACAAACCAGCTCGATAGGCGGGCAGGTTGTTGATCAACGCTTTTGTGAAGTCTGAGGAATTAATCGGGGTGGCAAGGTTGCCAATTTGCGGATCTCCAGCGGCTTTAATCACATCTGACATGTTGTTTTATCTCCAAAGTTGTTTTCACCTGTTGCCACCCAATTAGAAGGCTTTGAGGATGAAATGTACCAACACAAGCGATCGCACCTTATAAAGATGCGCAATCTCAAACAGCTCGATCTCAAACAGCTTAATCTCAAGAATAAGAGCTTTGCGAAAGAGTTAAGTCTTGTCTCAAACTCTCCAGACAGCCTTTAGAAGCGATACTGAAATGGCTTAAAGCCCCGCAGCGTCATCACGCTCGATGTAAATGAACAAAAACGCCATTGCCACGGCAGGAAAAACCCATCCGACAATAGGAACAAGAATTGACGGCAAAAATGAAGCTGCCATATTTTGGCTCTCCCTCGCTAAATTAACGAACCTTCAGAGCCAAATTTACTGTGAATTGGGGACTGATTTCTAACTGCTAAGAAATTTTAACAACTGTGTGGCTAGGATCTGCCGATGGCATTGCTCAATCGGGGCACAATTTTTTGTTGGAGAGGGGCGCGGAGCGCCCTTCTCCAACAAAAAAATCCCAGAGATCAGCAACACCCTGCCGACTACAACACCCCTTTAGAGCTAGGAATCAGGTGTGCCCGACGGGGATCAATCTCGATCGCCATCCGAAGCGCACGCGCAAATGCCTTAAAGGTAGCCTCAATAATGTGGTGAGAGTTGATGCCGTCCAGTTGGCGAATGTGCAGCGTCATTTGCGAATGGTTGACCACTGCGACAAAGAACTCGCGCACGAGCTGAGTATCGTAGGTGCCGACCCGCTCCGTCGGAATTTGCAGCCCGTAACTGAGGTGCGGACGACCCGAAAAATCTAGCGTCACCTGCACCAGAGCCTCATCTAGCGGTGCAAAGAAGTGTCCAAAGCGGACGATGCCCTTGCGATCGCCCAGTGCCTTCGACAACGCCTGCCCTAGGGTAATGCCCACATCTTCGTTGGTGTGGTGGTCGTCAATTTCAATATCTCCCGTGGCGTGAACATCCAGATCAACTAGCCCATGAGAAGAAATCTGGTGCAGCATGTGATCGAGAAATGGAATGCCTGTTTGGGTGCTGCATTGTCCCTGCCCATCTAAATTAAGGCTAACCTGCACGTCTGTTTCTCCAGTCGCGCGGTGAACTGAGGCGATCCGCGCCGGAAATTCTAGATTAAGCGGTGAAAATCCGGTGGCTAAATCACGAGTTTGCATGAAGGTATGCGCAAAGACAGCAAAACCATTATCGCTCATCTGCTCTATGGTCGTTTCAAAAAATAGACAGTTCCAGTAGATTGCAAAGTCTTCCAGCTTTTAAGGTTTTGTGGCGCGCGGAGCGCGCCACAAAACCCTAATTTGCGATCTTGCGATCTGCTGAGTCCGGCTAGAACGTCTTAAAACACTGCCGAAACAGCCGTGAGATCAGGCGGAATGACCGATCGCATTACAGAAACTTTGTCGCTCTCAAACTGGGTCGTCATGTCAATGGCGATCGCCTCAAGCTGAACTTCGAGACAGCCAAACGGCACCATGATTTGAGTTTTGCTCACCAGATTACCGAAGCCATCTGGGCTAAACTCCATCAGCCAGTGGGGGCCATCTAGCAGGGAGCGGCTTTGGCGATCGTGAGTCCACAGCTTCACAGAGATGCGGCTATAGGTATCTGGAATTTTGACGGTGATATCGATCGTCTGTCCTGAGACGAGTTCTCCGGTGGGTACGTCGAGTTGGGGGGTCGAGATTGTTTCGGTTGGTGCCAGCACCGTTGTGGAGGAAATAGGCTCTGGAGCAGACTGATAACCCGATCTAGCACCAGCGTGTTGATCTGACGGAGAACGATCGCCCGTAAAAAACGGTTCATCCACAACGATTTCCTGCGCTGCCAAGTCAGCATCTAGCCCGATTGCTCGGTTGTGGCTACGGCGCACAAATAAACCTGCCTCACCTGCCGAACTAGAGTTTTCAGTCGCTTCGGGATCGGCTATGGTGCTGAGCCAGTCAGCTAAATCCGGATCAGAGGCTAATGCCTGCAACCGCTCTAAGAATCGCTCTTGCAGATTGAGGGCGCGAAAAGCACTGTCTTCTGGAGTTTGGGGCAAAGGCAGCCCACCTGGCGATTGCCTTTGCCAAGATATCTGTGGCTCCGCTCTCTGCCAGTCGATCGCCGGATCTCCCGCTTCCTCTATTAGCTCTAGCTGAGGCTGTAGCTGAGGGGATGATTCTGCATCTTGTAGCTCCACAGCTTGTGGCTCCACAGCTTGTGGCTCCACAGCTTGTGGCTCCACAGCTTGTGGCTCCACAGCTTGTGGCTCTGCATTTTGTGACCCTGTATCTTGTAGCTCTACAATTTCTGGATCTGCAACTTCTGTCACAACTAGCTGCTCGCTCCCAGAATCAGCCGAAGCCTCGCTAGCTGGACGATCGGTAACGTCTGGTTCAGCCTCCATAGCGGGGTCTATCAGCGTGGGCAACTGGAGCGATCGCGGCTCCTTCTCAGGGTCAGGGAGACGCAGCAAGGGCGGCAGAGACGGCTGGGACGGACGGAATTGTAGGGCTGGCACCGTTGTAGAGCTGGGAGATACAGCAGGCTTTGCAACTGGCTCAGGTTCAGGTTCAGAAAAATCGTTGGCGATCGCCTCTAGCAGCTCCAGCAGGTCAGTTGTGACGTTAAAAGATTGGGTTGCAAGAACAGGAGGCAACTGTCCCTCTGCGGCACCGTAGAGCGCCAGTTCTCCCAAAATGAGGTGGGTTTCGCGATCGGCTGGCAGCGTCAGGGGAATGGAAAATTGCAGAGGGAGGGAGCGATCGGACTGAAGCGGCTGAGAGTCAGGCACTTGAGAGTCAGATCCTTGAAATAAAAGCTGAGTTTCATCAACTAACATTCGTGAGGTTTGCGGATCAAACAAGCGCACCCGCAGCTTGCCGCCAGAAACGGCTGTTTCTTCTAAAAGCGGGCTTTCCTCGCCTGAAGTTGGTGCCCTGAGAACTTGTCCCCTAAGAACCAGAGGCAGACCGCGCTTCACCACATAAGTCTGTTGCTCTAGCGTGATCTGGAGAGAGGAAGGGCGATCGACCCGCATACCCGGCAGTTGTTCCGCATCGGCTTGGCTGATGGGCAGGTATTCTGGCTGGGATTCTGGTTGGGATTGCAAAAAATCTTTATTTTGGGCAAGCTCTTGATCCTGGCTAATTTGTGAAGCTTCAGCCGTAGGAGATGCTTCAGAAGGAAAAGTTTCAGAAGGAGCGATCGCCAATTCTTTATCCCAGTCAGGCTCCCAATCGTCATCTGTTTCGAGATCGATCGGCAAGACTTGAAGCTGCACTCGATACAGCCAACCCTCTCCCATCATGTCTGACATGACATCGCTGCCGCAACGTAGCTCCCACTCTCCAGGCACTAGACGGGTAAAGGGAATAACCACCATCAAGCCATCTTGGTTGGTTTGGCTGAGGCGTTTTTGAGTGCGGCGCACGGGCGGCGTTTCGGCGGCGGCGTTTTGGATGACGCGGATCTCGACGGGTGTACGCACGCGGTCAGAACGAGCCACCACGCGGTACCGTCCCTCCAAAATCTCAACGGTGGGAGATTCCAGAGGGAGCCAGGAGCGATCGCCCTCTTTCTGGATGAGAAATTCCCAAAACGCCATCTAAAACCTCTAAATTAAGTCAGAACTACGAATTTCAGGACTATAAAATACGGAAACCTGCATAGGTAATAAATCGTATGCAACACCGGATCTAGCGGCGTAGGCGAATTATAAAGCATCCACTCAAACATCTAGCCTGTGAAGCCGGAATCTAGCCCAAGATGTGATGAATCAGAATAAATGCAGGACAAGTATCGTACCGTTCACGAGGCACACTTTACCACAGGATCGATTGAGGGCTACAGGATTCAGTTGAGGTTAGTAGACTCTGCTGAGGACTGTAGAGTCTGTAAGGCGGTAGAGTCTGTGAGGCATCGCCCCACGACCTAGCTCATTGTGGCTCTCAAAACTTTCCCTTTCAGAGTTTGACCCAGCCAGGGCGTGTTGCTAGACAGAGAATGGAGGGTTTGGGACGAAACCTGCCACTCTATCTGAGGATCAAAAAGTGTCAGCTCAGCAGGTTGACCCGGAGCAATTGTGGCGGGTATTTGTCCCAAGCAGCGAGCCGGATGACTGCTGAGCGATCGCCACAGGGTCAGCGCCTCCCAAGTGCCCGTTGCCACAAAGGTTTGCCACAGCAGCGGTAGAGCCAGCTCTAGGCCGATCGCGCCCGGAGGAGCTTCGGCAAAGGCGACAGTCTTTTCTTCGTAAGTGTAGGGGCTATGATCGATCGCGATTGCGTCAATTGTGCCGTCCTGAATGCCCTGAATCAGCGCTTGGCGATCGCTCGGATTGCCCAACGGTGGATCAAGCCGCAGATTGGGGTCATAGCTTTGCACATCCAGAACATCCAGCAGGAGATGCATCCAGGTCACGCTAGCGGTAATGGGCAAGCCCTGCTCCTTTGCCGAGCGAATCAGCTCAACACTACGAGCGGTAGAAACTCGCATGACGTGAATTGGCACTCCTAGCTCGGCAACAAATTCCAGGAGAGTCGCTAGAGGAGCCGTTTCAGCGATCGCCGGACTTCCCGCCAGACCCAGCCGCAGAGCTGCTACCCCGTCACGGATTACACCATTGCCCGTGATGGCAAGATCGCAGCACCAAAGGGCGATCGGCTTACCAAAAGGCTGCCCATATTCCAGAACTCGCCGGAGCAGCGCCCCATTTTGAATAGGCGAACCGTCTGCAAATCCGACGACTCCGACGGCAGCCAGTTCTGCCAGTTCTGCCATCTGTTCGCCTTTTGTCTTAGCGGTCAGCGCTCCCCAGGTATAGAGGTTAGGACTATTACCTAGCTGCAACTGGCTGTGCGATTGGCTGTGCGATCGCAGCCATTCCACGCCAGCGGGACTGTCCATAGGCGGATGGGTATCGGGCAGCAGCACCAATCGAGTAAAGCCTCCCGCGATCGCTGCCGCCCTGAGCGATGCCAAAGTCTCCCGCGACTCGAAGCCCGGTTCCCCCGAATGGCTGTAAAGATCGACCAGCCCAGTTCCCAAAACTAGCCCAGCACCCTCCTGAATGTGAGTGTGGGCGGGCAAATCTGATTCTGGAATGGCATCGGCAACGGCTGCAACCTTCCCATCTACCGCTAAAACATCGGCGATGCGATCGCAGTGGGCAGCCGGATCGAGAACTCGGATTTGTCGAAACAGTACGCTCGTCATTTCCCTCTCGTCACCCTAAAGCGCTCCTGCGGCTGTTTTGTCCAGTACGCCGCCTAGATGAGTGGTGATGTTCATGGCTTGCAGCATGGGTTTCCCGATCGTCCCCTCCTGACTCCGCGCATAGTCAATCACGCTGACGGCACCATTCCCCTGCTTGAATGTCCAGAACTGCGCTGGGCTTTGCCCCACCACATGACAGAGGATAGCTTTATTGACGGCATCATGGGCAACAACTAGGACGGTCGTGGGGCGATCGCTTCCCGTCGCTGCGCTTGCCGTAGAAGAGACGATCGCATCCCACGCGGCAGTGGCGCGTTCCCAGACCTGCTGAAGATTTTCGCCCTCTGGCATTTGCACCGTTTCAGGCGCGTCCTGCCACTGTTTCAGCAAGCCGGGATAGCCCTGCTCAATTTCTTCCTCTAGCTTGCCTTCCCATAGCCCATGGCTGATTTCCTGAAGTTCTGGCTCAAGCTCCAGAGTCAAATTGGGATGCAGCTCTAGAATAGCTTCGGCGGTTTGCTTAGGGCGCAGCATTGGGCTGGTGACAGCGCGATCGATCGGGATGGATTTCAGAAACTCAGCGACCTGCTGCGCCTGAACCTTGCCCTGGGCGTTTAGCGGCACATCAATTTGACCCTGAAAGCGCTTATCACGGTTCCAATCGGTTTCGCCATGCCGCACCAACAGCAGCCGAATACCGCAGTTTTTGCGGGGGGTAGGCAATGGCTGTCCCAAATGCCCCGTCAAATTCATGGATTCAAGCTGCACCAGTTCACCCAAGCCACCCGAAAAGTTGAGGACGCTGATGCCGCAGTTCGACTGATAGAGCGACCCATATTGCTCAATGCCCAGCCCCAGAGCCGTACTGATGAGGCAGCGGTTGATACCGCTATGGGCAATAACTAGGATGGTTTGATCTGAGTGGTGGGGCAAGACCGACTGCCAAAACTGTCGCGCCTGCTCCTGTAGCTCAACCAGCGGGTAAAGATCTATGCCGTCAGCAGCGCCCATGGTGAGTTCGTGGGGGCGATCGTTCCAGCAGCGATACTGGTCGGGGAACTGCTGCTCGACTTCCTCGAAGGTCATCCCCTCCCATTCAGACAGATTAATTTCCTTCAGCGTATCCCTAAGCTGAAGCTTGGGCGGCTGTCCCAACTGTGCCAAAATCAGCTCGGCGGTCTGCTTCGCTCTCTGCAATGGGCTACCGTAGGCGGCAGCAAACGACAAATCCTTGAGGGCAATCCCGACTTGGGTTGCTCCTGCCTGTCCAGTCTCGGTCAGATTAGACTGATCGCAGTGCCCCTGCACTCGACGCTGAACATTAAAAGTGCTTTCACCATGACGCACGAGAATAACGCGAGTAACCAGGGCTTTGTCCTCCCGATCGGCTGAATATCGGCTGAATACCGACTAAATACAGTCAGTTAAGTAAACAGTTGCAGTAAGTTGCAGTAAATTCACCAGCATTCTACCGTAGATGATCCCCATCCTTGCGCCCATTTCTCTCTATCTCGCACAAGGGCAGCTTTCCAAGCGATAATGCCAAACAGGGCAGTTTGCGGCAATAAACTTTGTGGGAAACGGGATGACTGGACAGACGATTAGACGGCTAATTCTTGGGGCAATTACGCTAGTTGTAGTAGCGCTATTGGGCACTTCTCTATTGGGCAGCCTTGGCGAGCCGCAAATCACCGATCGCTTGGAGCTATACCAGACCGACTTGCTGCTTCATGCCACGGAGCTGGGCAAAGTTGAGCCGAGAGATCCGTCGATCGCTAACGCCCCTTCAGCCAATACCTACAAGGCGCTCTTGGGGAACGATCCGCTGGGCGAAGCCGTGAAGCAGTATCAGAAAGTTCGACAATCGGCAGCGACAAACTTGAAGCAGTTTGAAACCCGACTTCAGCAGTCGAAGCCTGACTCTGCGCCCGATGTACCCGCTACTCCCGTACCTAATCGCTCCAGAAGAATTACTGATCCTCAGCAGCAGGTCAAAACTGCTATTCAGCAGCAGCGCAGCTTAATCAATCAGCTCGATTTGCGGCTAGGCATCCTGCAAGCCGAACAGGGCAAAACCTCAGAGGCGCTGACCACCTGGAAAGAGTTGGTGAATCGCTTGGGCGATCGCTCAGAACTACAGCCGCTCTCTGAAACGGCTAGAGTGCTAGACGGCGTTTGGAGCGATCCGCCCAGGCTCTTGCCCGACGCCGAACCGCTGATCCAAAAAAATTTAGAGGGCTGGTTTCGCTACAAGGGCTTGTCACGGCTGTATGAATTGCAGCAGCGATCGGATGTGCTAGCCACGCTGAAGACAGCCGAGCAAGAGGTGGCACAGCAGACGCTCATTAAGCTGGCGCTAGTTGGCACTCTGCCAGCTTTGGGAGGAGTCGCAGGACTAATTTTGCTGATTATTATGGGTATTCGCGCCTTTCGCAGTCGCTCGGCAGCACCAGAGAATCTATCCTGGGAAGTTCCCTGGACTTGGGAAACGATCGTGCAGGTGCTAGTCGTCGGCTTTTTCTTCATGGGGCAGATTGTGATTCCCCTGGTCGTGGGAGCCTTTGGCATTAGCTTTACTGCCTTTGGCACTCGCGCCAAGGCAGTTTACACCCTCACTTACTATCTGCTGATGGCGGGTTCTGGCTTAGCCGTGCTGTATTTCTCCATCAAGCCGTTCTTTCCCTTACCCGAAGGCTGGTTTCGCCTCACCGGAAAACGCAGCTGGGTTGCCTGGGGAGTCGGCGGCTATTTTGCTGCTCTGCCGCTGATGTTGATCATTTCCATTCTCAACCAGCAAATCTGGCAAGGACAGGGCGGTAGCAATCCCCTCCTGCAAATTGTGCTAGAGGAAGGCGACCCGATCGCCCTTAGCATGTTTTTCATCACAGCATCGATCGCCGCTCCTGTCTTCGAGGAAATCTTTTTTCGCGGCTTTCTGTTGCCCTCGCTGACGCGCTATATGCCTGTGGGAGGGGCGATCGGTCTTAGCGCCCTAATTTTTGCTACGGCGCACCTTAGTCTCTCGGAAGTGCTGCCCCTCACTGTTTTAGGTTCGGTGCTGGGGTTTGCCTACACGCGATCGCGCGGCTTGCTGGCTCCCATTTTGCTCCATAGTCTTTGGAATAGCGTGACGATGCTGGGCCTGTTTTTGCTGGGTAGCGGCGTGAAGTGAGGAGAAACAGAACAAGGTAGAATGCAAAGATATCCTGGTTCAAACATTCCGGTTAAAACAGCGCTATGACGATCGCCTATCCCAACGCTCCTGAACTTTCTGCTGATGACTACATTGTGGTGGGTCTAGCGACCTGCTTCATCAAGGGCGATGGCGAAGTGCATCAAGTCAAAGTGATAGAGCCAATTCCCTCTGCGGCGCTGGAGGCGATCGTCCAGGGAATCACCACCTCTTACGAGTGCGCTTGTGGTACGACGCTGGGTGCAGTTTTGCAGGGTGAAACAGCTCAGCTACCGCCTGATTTTCCGCCCGAAACGCAGTTTTGTGACGAGTTTGCCTTCCGAGCCATTGCCGCTGCCCGCACCTACAAGACTCGCCCGATCGCCACGACCCATATTCCCTTGGGCACGACCAAGACAGACCTGAATTTTTCCACCGATCGCAAGCGGGTCTTAAACTCTGAGCGCATCATTAAGACCGAAGATAACGTCAAGCAACACGCCTACACGCACCAAAATCTCTGATCTGACCAAACCCTATGCTGAAACTTTATGGCAGTGCCCGGAGTCGAGCGGCGATCGTCCAGTGGTATCTCGAAGAGCTGGGCTTGCCCTACGAGATTGTGCTGATGGATATGCAGGCAGCGGAACATCGCCAGCCGTCCTATCTTGCCATTAATCCTATGGGCAAGGTACCTGCTATTACCGAAGGTGACTTTAAGCTGTGGGAGTCAGGCGCGATTTTGCTCTATCTCTCCGAAAAGCATGATCCCTTGCTGGCAACTCCTGAGCAGCGTGCCGAAGCCGCTCAGTGGGTGCTGTTTGCCAATGCCACCCTGTCTAACGTCTTTGTCGAATCTACCAGAGAGAAGGAAACGCCGCGCCTGTTTTCGGCGTTAGATCAGATTTTTGAGCAGAAGCCTTTTCTGATGGGCGATCGCTTCACGGTTGCCGACGTGGCGGTTGGCTCAACGCTGGCATACATCCCGATGATGCTCAAGATCGGTTATGAGGGTTATGGGGCGATCGCCGAGTACGTGAAGAAAATTGTCGAGCGTCCCGCTTTTCAAAAGACGATCGGCGCAGGATTTAAGTGAGGATGTCAGGAGCTTGCTGCTAACTCCAACACTTCTGTCTCAACATAAGAATAGCCTCCCGCTGTCGTCCTTGCAGTGGACAACGGCTCACCGTCGCTCAATTTCCGCAACTGCGCCACGCTAAAAGGAGAACTCACCTTCTGCAAGCGACGAACGTACAGCAGGTTAACGTTCTCACCTGTGCTGCTTGGGGCATCGTTGTATAGCTCTCGCTCCCCTTTCTGGAGAGCTGCAATCACGCGATTAATAGACTGCTTTTCATCTTGAGACAAGTCTCTTTTGTCTCGCCAACCGACGATCTCTGCCTGGTAACGAATGGTTGCC
Organism: Drouetiella hepatica Uher 2000/2452; assembly: GCA_019359505.1. Taxonomy (GTDB): domain Bacteria; phylum Cyanobacteriota; class Cyanobacteriia; order Elainellales; family Elainellaceae; genus Drouetiella; species Drouetiella hepatica. The sequence goes on from JAHHHD010000021.1 coordinate 67,405, forward strand.
AGATCATCTGTGATAGACAGGAATAGACGCATCGGAGATTCAACAGAGGGGACATCATCCCGCAATTTTTTGATGACGTAGCCAGAGTAAGGCTGAAGAAACAGGATCTGCTCTGGCAAGGCAGATTGTGTTTCAAGAATTTCATCCAGCACTGACGCAAAAACGCCATTAATGAACAAAGCAATAGGCTTGAGCATTCCTACATCTCCATGCTTTTAAACTTGAGAACCGAGGCGTAACCGCACTCTGATAGAATGCCCAATTCTGAACGACACTACAGCCCAATACCGAAACAGGACAGATGTTTCATCTGTCCTGTCGGTAGATTAAGAACCTATGGGAAATTGCGCTGAGTCGATCGCCTATAGCTTAGTGCCGCACTCCGGACAGAACTTGTGATCCGGCGCGTTTTCTGAACTGCAATTGCTGCAAATCACCGCTTCAGCTTGCTGCCCATGGGTTAGCTCAGGGGGTTTAGGCAATCCCACCATCTGGGCATTGCTCTTACCCGGAACCACCATGGGGTAACAGTTTTCGTCTCGCTTAACCCGGACATCCATGAGCACAGGGCCATCATGGGCTAGCATGGTGGCGATCGCATCCTGGAGCTGATCCCGGCTGCGTACTATCATGCCCTTCACGCCAAAGGCTTGAGCCAACAGCTCAAAGTTGGGCATTCCTGGCTGCATATCAGACGAAGAATAGCGTTCGCCATAGAAAGCCTGCTGCCATTGGCGCACCATCCCCTGCCAGCCATTGTTAATAATGACCGTTTTAACGGCAATCCCGTACTGCGCCAGCGTGCCCAACTCCTGGCAATTCATCTGAAAGCTAGAGTCGCCGCTAATGCAGATCACCTGCTCATCGGGAACCGCCACCTTCGCGCCCATAGCCGCAGGCATACCGTAGCCCATGGTGCCCAGACCTGCGCTAGAGATCCAGCGACGGGGGCCGTTTTTGAGAAATTGCGCTGCCCACATTTGATGCTGTCCCACATCTGTGGTGTAAAAGGCATGAGGAGCCTGACGACCCACTTCAGAAATAACTTCTTGGGGAGAGAGTTCGTCTGGGTAAATGGGCGCAACCATGGGATAGTCGTGTTTCCAGCGATCGATCCTCTTTAGCCATCCCTGCGTCTGCATAGGATCAGCACTCTTATGGTTTTCTCGATCGCGCTTCAGCATTTCAGTGAGCACCTGACGTACGTCACCCACAATCGGCACATCAGGAATGCGGTTTTTGCCCACCTCAGCCGGGTCAATATCAATATGAATGACTTTAGCGTGGGCGGCAAACTCATCTAGCTTACCCGTAACGCGATCGTCAAAACGTGCCCCCACCGCGATCAGCAGATCGCACTCAGTAACGGCAAAGTTGGCGTATGCCGTGCCGTGCATTCCCAACATGCCGACTGCCAAAGGATGATGCTCATCGAATGCGCCGATTCCCATCAGCGTCGTGGTAACGGGAATCTGATAGCGCTCCGCCAAGTCTTTAATTTCGGCGTGAGCATCGGCAGAGATAGCGCCACCACCCACATAGAGCAACGGACGCTGCGCCTGACGAATCAGCTTGAGCGCCTGCACCAGCTGCCGGGGGTTGCCCTTAACCGTCGGGCGATATCCCGGCAGTTTCACGGTTCCTGGCTCAACGGGCACATAGTCAAACTCTTCCAAGCCCACGTCTTTGGGAATATCAATTAGCACGGGGCCAGGGCGACCTGATCTAGCAATGTGAAACGCCTCTGCGACAATTCGCGCCATGTCCGCCGGGTTGCGCACGACGTAGGAATGCTTGACGATCGGCAGAGTGATTCCATAAATATCGGTTTCCTGAAAGGCATCGCTGCCGATCGCCGCACGGGGCACCTGTCCCGTAATCACCACCATGGGAATCGAGTCCATTTGAGCAGTAGCGATGCCTGTCACCAAGTTGGTCGCTCCAGGCCCAGAGGTAGCAAAACAAACCCCGACCTTGCCCGTGGCGCGCGCATAGCCATCGGCTGCGTGAGCCGCTCCCTGCTCATGACGCGCCAGAATATGCTTGACGTGCCCCGCCGCCTCCGATCGGTAGATTTCGTCATAAATCGGCAAAATGGCTCCGCCGGGATAGCCAAAAATGTGCTTCACTCCCTGCAACCGTAAGCTATCCATTAGAGCAAAGGCACCCGTTGCCCGAATGGAAGTTACAGTATGGGGAAGGGAGCCATTCTGAGTCTGTGAGCCGTTTTGAGTCAGCACACGAGCTTGAGCCGGGGCAGGAAAGACTTTACGCATAGAAGTACGCAGAGGTGAAGTACGCAGAAATGAAAAGTATGCAGAGGGCTGAATTTGTATCTATTTGCACAAATGCTTGAATACTTCAGTCTAGTGCTGAAGCAGCCGTTCTGTCTAGAATGTAGCGATCGCTGCCCTTGCTGAAGATGCAGAACAATTTCCTCAAACTCAGCTCAGAGAATGCTTTTGACAGTCTATTCTGTAAACTATTACGATATGCTCCATGTCAGGGTTTCATCATGGACAAAAGCTGGCTTACTACAGCGCTTTTTTCCTGAAGCGGTTTGCTTCTTTGGAAGCATTTTTTCAGAGTCAGGTATCTTAATGCTTTCTGTCTCCCCATCTCCTCATTCCTGCCTGTAGCATTGAGTAACTGGTTGCAAACCAGCGACTCACCCTTGATGCCTTTACTAGACACCTTAACTCAATGAGTGATCTGGAGCGCTACTACACAGTTTTAGGATTAGAGCCGGGTGCTTCTTTAGAGGAAGTCAATCAGGCCTATCGAGACTTGGCGTTTATTTGGCATCCCGATCGTATGCCTAAAGACAACGTGCGGTTGCAGGAAAAAGCTCAGGAGAAGCTCAAAGATTTAAATGAAGCGCGGGAGAAGTTGCGATCGCACCGCAGCACCAAAGCAGCGCCTCAATCTCGTCCTGCTGCTAAACCTCCTGCTGCTAAGCCTCCTGCTGCTAAGCCTCCTGCGCCATCCAGTCAGACTCATTCGCGCTCCAGCTCACAGTCCTACAATTCACAGTCCTACAATTCACAGGCTCATAATTCACAGTCTTCACAGGCTCATAATTCACAGTCTTCACAGGCTCATAATTCACAGTCTTCACAAGCCCATAATTCACAGGCTCACGGTTCATCCCACACAGTGCCACCGCGCTATCACTACTATCAACCTTCACAGCAATCTGCCTATACCTATCCCTCTGCTCAGTCGGGACAGCCACAAAGACCCTACGAATCACAGCGTCCGCCGTCGGTCAAAAAATCTCCCTCAGATTTGACAGGTGCTAACCTTAGCGGCGTTGACCTGCGCGAAAAAGACTTGTCGGGTCGGAATCTTAGTCAGGCTAACTTGAGTGGGGCAAACCTCAGCGACGCTTTTTTGCACAGGGTTAACCTGTCAGAGGCGAACCTGTCTAACGTCAACCTGTTTCGCGCCAACTTGCTGCAAGCCAATCTGACTCAGGCTAACCTGCAAGAAGCCAACCTCATTGGGGCAGATCTGAGCGGTGCCGATCTCAGCGGCGCAAATCTTAAGGGAGCCAAAATTGCGGTGGGCGATCGCCTTATGGTGAAGCTCACGGGCACCATTCTTGCGGGTGCAACAATGCCAGACGGCACGGTTCATAGTTAGATAATTGTGAATTTTGGACTCAATCCAAAATTCACAATCTATTACGCCGCTGAGGCAAACTGTGCAGCCAGAACCGATCGATAAAAGTCCTGAAGCTGTCGAGTAGCCGCCGCCCAGCCCCAGCGTTCTGCCTCCTGGCGAGCATGAGTTCGCAAGGTTTCGCGCTCTTGTGGGTTCGCCAAAAGACGACGTGTAGCAACGATCGCTCCCATCTCGTCTGTCGGGTCAAACAGGTAGCCATTGACGCTGTCTGTGACAATATCGGGGATGCCACCTGCGTTCGCAGCGATTACCGGACATCCAGCTGCCATCGCTTCCAGCAGCACTAGCCCTAGGGTTTCAGTCCGGGATGGGAAAATGAAGGCATCAGCAGATGCAAATGCCGCGCCTAAGTCTGTGCCCGTCAGATAGCCGACAAAATGAGTGGGCGTACCCGCAAAATGTTTCTCTAGCTCCGATCGATAAGGTCCATCGCCCACCAGCGCCAGTCGAGCGTTGGGAATGGCTTCTAGAACGGGCTTAATCCGATCGATCTCTTTTTCAGCCGAGAGCCGACCGACATAGAGCAGCAGCGGACTGTCTGGACTGCCTTGAGTAAGACGCGATCGCATCTCTAAACTCGCCAAATCCGGCTGAAACAGCTCAGTATCCACGCCGCGCTGCCAGACCTTCACACGTTCGATACCATGCTCCGTTAGCTCTTGCCGCATTGCTGTCGAGGTGCAAAGGTTGACCTGTGCCTGATTGTGAACCGCCTTCAGCAGTTCCCACATTACGCCCTCCAGCATTCCCAAGCCATAATGCTCCAGATACTTCGGTAAATGCGTGTGATAAGACGCAACCAGCGGCACATCCAGAGATTTGGCATAGTAGAGTCCGCCCAGCCCCAAGACCGCTGGATTAACCAGGTGAATCAAGTCGGGCTTAAACTCCTCTAGCGCCTGTCGCATGGAAGGACGCGGTAAAGCCAGCTTTAGCTCTGGATAAAGAGGAAGCGGAAACCCAGGGATACCGCAGATTTTTGCCCCCTTATACTCGCGCAGCCCGCCATCTGGTGAAAACACTAACACCTGATCGCCCAGACGCTGGAGGTGATCGACTGAATGGCTTAGCCTTGTGACAATGCCATCAACCTTGGGCAAAAAAGTTTCGGTAAAGAGGGCAATTCGCATAGGTCAAAGCGATTCCTAACTTTCTAAGGATTCTTGGATGATCGATTGGTTGAATGTTCTGATGCAAGTTTTGACGCAGGTTTGGGCAGAGTGCAGATGCCGTGAACCCCAATGGATAAAATGACGCTTCCCAGCAAAATGCCAAGCCCTTCTGCAAAACAGTTGATGCGATGGCGACTTTCGGCAGCTTCAGCGATCGCCAGATCGCGCAAAGTCGAATTGGGATCTTGCGCCAACTTTTGATAATTTCGATGGCTAGCATCCAAAGCTGCCCAGTCAGGGAATAGATAGTAGGCACTACTGCTGCCCAGAGCAATACCGGGTAGAACCACTAAAAGTAGAAGCATCCAAAGGCGTAAGTCCACGCAGATCTATTCCCCGACGTATTCTTGAGAGCCTGAATTACCCTTTCCACTTCACCTTGGGCAGGATCTGACTCTTATCCACCCGATCTTTGTACTTCATGCTGAAATTTAGCAGGGAGTCGATCAGAGAATCAGACAAGAAGTGCGGCTCCAGGCCTAAGCTCAGCAGGTTCGTGTTTTTGGCGTTAAAGTAGTGCTCTTCTTTCTCGATTCTGGGGTTTTCGATCGCGCTAATTTCAACGCCCAGCCCTAGAGAATTTCCGGCATTCTTCACCATCCGCGCCAAATCACCGACGTTAAACATTTCGGTGAACTGGTTGAAGACGCGGAATTCGCCAGAGGCTGCCGGGTTGGCGATCGCAATTTCCACGCACCGCACGGTATCCCGAATGTCGAGGAAGGCGCGAGTTTGACCACCAGAGCCGTAAACCGTGAGCGGATGCCCGATTGCTGCCTGAACGCAGAAGCGGTTCAGCGCCGTGCCGAATACGCCATCGTAATCTAGGCGATTAATCAACAGCTCATCCATGCCCGTCTCATCCGTCAACACGCCATAGACTACGCCCTGATTTAGGTCAGTGGCGCGCAGCCCCCAGATTTTGCAGGCAAAATGGATATTGTGGGAGTCGTGAACTTTGCTGAGGTGATAGAACGATCCGGGCTGCTTAGGATAAGGCAGCGTGTCTTTGCGTCCGTTGTGCTCGATCGTGATGTAGCCTTCTTCGATGTCGATGTTGGGCGTACCATATTCGCCCATGGTGCCTAGCTTCACCAGATGGCAGTCGGGGAAATGCTCATGCATGGCGTAGAGCAGGTTTAGCGTCCCCACGACGTTATTCACCTGAGTCAACACCGCGTGTTCCCGATCGATCATCGAGAAAGGAGCCGATCGCTGTTCGCCAAAATGTACCACCGCTTCGGGGGCAAATTGCAGCATGGCAGTTTTCAGAAAATCGTAATTGTTGATATCGCCCACAAACAGGTCAATGGTTTTGCCCGTCAGGTCTTTCCAGCGCTGAAGACGCGTTTGAATCGGGGCGATCGGGGTCAGTGTTTCCACACAGAGTTCCGCATCCCAATGCCGCCGAACCAAGTTGTCTAGAATACCAACTTCGTAGCCTTTATTTGACAGGTAAAGTGCGGTCGCCCACCCGCAGTAACCATCACCACCAATAACGAGGACTTTCATCAGAGTTCCGTCTGTGTACAGATTACAGATACTCAGCTCAATCTACCATTCTTGGCGACCGATTCAACCGTAAAAAGAAATAGATTAAATACTGCCTCTACTTAGGTTAATCAGGGCTTAATCTCTTGAGCCAGTGCAGCTTTCACTTCAGCATCAAAATCTGTGCTCAGAACCCTAGATAAACGCTTCAAAGTTTCACGAGAGACGGACTTTGTTTCCTCGCCCATAATTACGCTAGAGGTTTGCAACGCTCATCTCTGCCAGTGCTGCGATCGCGGTCGGTGATTTACTGCTACTCTCCACAGCCGCCTTAATTTGCTTCCCTAAATGCAGGACATCAACGCTGAGTGTTACCTACATTCATAAGATCCATGCTTGCCTCTCCGAGCAGTTCATTCCATGGGAAATGGAAGTTTCCAGCATCTGGTCATCTGAGTTTGATTAAAATTAGGATAACGTTTGTCAGGAAAGCGGCATGGCTCAGGCTCAGGCAAAATTCACAACCTTTGAGGCGTATTTGTCCTGTAGCAACGACATGGACATAGAAGGACGCTACGAGCTAATTAATGGAGAGCTAGTCGAGTTGCCACCAGAATCTAGATTGAACAGTACCATTGCTGTTCGCATTCTGCTCCTCCTTGTGGCAGCAGGTATCTCTGTTGAACTGATCCATCCCGGCAAATGCGAAGTGCAGGTGCCGATCTTACGCTCCAATGATGCCGCTAATCGCTTTCCCGATTTAGTTGTGCTACGACCAGAGCATCTGGAACTTACTCAACGGCGACTCACCATTACGCTGGATATGCCGCCCCCGCGACTAATTGCCGAAGTGGTCAGCCCTGGTAAGACCAATCGCGATCGAGATTACATCCATAAACGCGCCCAATATGCGGCGATCGGCGTTCCTGAATATTGGCTCATTGATCCGGTCGCTCAAACGGTGATGGTGCTGTCGCTGGAGGGCGAGGACTACCGAGAAATTGGCGTATTTAGTGGAGAGGACGCGATCGCCTCCCTCGAATTTACAGAGCTAAAGTTGACGGCTGGGCAGATTTTTGAGACAGAAATCTAGAACAATTGCTCTCCAAGTGGCGATCGTTTGTCTCAAAAATTGCGATCGCTGACCCAAAAGTCGTAATCGAGTACCCAGTAATCGTAATCAGGTACTCAAGAGCAGTTTTCGTCTGCCCAAGAGCCGCGATCGTTATCTCAAGAGCAATTGCCCAAAGTCTTCTACTGCTTGCCCTCTTGCTTCTTAGCACTTGAGTCTTGTTTTAGATCCTCTAAGCGCTCAGAAATCAATCGCCGCAATTTTTGAGAGAGCGAAAGTTCAGCCCAGAGGGGATTGCTTGCGTATGCCGTCTCAATCTCATCTCGCAATCCTTCAATATCAACCGTTACCCGATCGGCCACCGCTCTACTCTGCCTTTCAAAACTCTCCATAAGCTTACCCCCAGAACTCTGCATTGAGTTTAACTGATGTAGTGTGATTCATATTGCATTAGTATTAATCACACTGTAGAATCTGATGCATTAGACGGCTTGCAGCCCGCCCAGAACTTCTACAAGGAGCATTACCCATGTGGTCAGTTTGGTTATACACGCCCAGCGGAGGGCGTAAATTTATCGATCGCTTTAATACTCGCAATGAAGCAGAACACTACCGACAAAGACTGGGACGGCTGATCGGCGCACCTGAAGATGTGATTGTTTGTTTTGATCCAAATTGACGGTTGGCGCGATCGCCACCCACAATATCTGGGGATTGCCTGAGAGGGGCGATCGCTCCCTAAGCTCCAATGCTCAATTTCCCTCGTTTGCTAATTTCAGCACAGCCGCAGCGGTAGACTGAGCAACCCGAAAGTTGAGTGCATTTAGTTGGTCAAGAATAGGCGCGATCGACTCTACATGCCCTAACTGTTTTGCTTTTAGAAGCACGCCCAATGTACCTGTAAATGCGAGGTCAAGTTGACGAGCGTAATTTCTAGCAAGGGCATCGTCCAAGATAACCAAAGCATCTGGCATCATAAGGGCTAAACTCAAGACTTCGCGTTCACCTTTACCAATATTAGGAAGATCTGGCACCAAAATTGGTTCAGAGACCTGACGCAAAGTTATCCAGGAAAGAGAATCTGGATCGGGGAGAAGGACACCTTGCGATCGACCTTCAGCCAGTTCATCTGCAACAGCTTGGGGCATGATGATTTGCCCATACAAGGCTGGCAGCAGGTTGAGAAAATTGGTTTGGTGGAGGTATTGAATGGGAGAGGTGTCAGTAATGACTTCAGACACTGGCAAGATCCTCTGCCAGTTCTGCCTCCGTCAGGTGAAAGGTCTCAACGCCATAGTCAGCCAACCTGGACAAGAAGACGGTTCGCGGGATGCCCGCCAGGTTTGCAGCCGCACCGGAAGACAACCGACCGAGTTCATAGAGTTTGACAGCCGCAATGAGGAGCATCTCGCGGCTGAGGTTTTCAGGGGCAACTTGGAGGGCTTCAACAGTTTCTTCTGAAATCGATAGGGTGATGGTGTACATGGATGATTCCCTGGCAAACTCCCTTTGAACCCTAGCATAGCGTTATGAGCGGCTGCCGGAGAATTCAGATCAGTTGCTAAGGGTTGAGCAGTTCAATCAGTCCTGCCAAAGCGGAAGCGATCGCCCCTCCGCAACAGACCTCTGAGGTTTTGACAACCTTAGAGGTCTAGAGCCTGAAGAGATGGCAAGGATATAATCGATCGCAAGCCCTATTCAGACCTTGCCGGAGGAGTTGGTGTCAGAGGAAATCATCAAGCTCTTTTACTCTTATTCGCGCAAAGATCTGGATATGCGGAATGCGTTAGAAGATCACCTAGCTGCTCTCAGAGAAGCAAACAGAATTCAGACCTGGCACGATCTTGAGCTGGAAGCGGGAACAGAGTGGGAGCCAGCCATCCTCAACAAGCTCAATACGGCAGATATTATTTTGCTCTTGGTGAGTCGCAACTTTATTGCCTCTAAATACTGCTACGGCACAGAACTGAAGCGGGCGATCGCACGGCACAATGAGGGAACAGCGCGAGTGATTCCGATCATTCTCAGCTCATGCGATTGGAATCAGCCCTATGTGCCCTTTAGTAAGTTAAATGTTCTCCCCACTCATGCTAAACCCATTAAGAGCTGGGCAGATCCAGATGATGCATTCACGATCGTGGCTCAAAAAATCCGAGAAACGGTAGATCAGCTAATAGCCAAAAAACAGGCTGAGCAACAGGCTTTGGGACAGGAAAGACTGCGCCAAGAGCAACTGAGACAACAGCAGGCAGCAGAGGCAGAGAGGTCAGAGCAGCAAGAACTGGAGCGACAGCGGCTCGCCGCCGATGACCTGAAATCCGATCGCAGCATCGACTACAAGCCATTACGAGATCTGCTGAAGACAGGTAAGTGGAAAGAGGCAGACGAGGAAACGGCGAAGCGGATGTTGGAAGTCGCGGGGCGACAAGGCTGGCTGCGAGTCGAAGATATCCAGCAGTTTCCCTGTACTGATCTCCGCACTATCGATCAACTCTGGGTGAAGTATGGCGATGGTAAGTTTGGCTTCAGCGTCCAGAAGAAAATTTGGCAAAGGTGCGGTAGCCCACAAGAGGACAATAAACAGTGGAAGAAGTTTGGAGTAGAGGTGGGATGGCGATCGAGAGGAATAATGGGTATGGGGTCGAGTTGGATCAGATACAGTGATGTAACTTTTGACACCTCTGCCCCAGAGGGTCACCTCCCGTTGTGGGCTAATGTTGGGAATGATGGGGTTTTGTTTGGGTTTTGTTTGGGTGGAAGGCTGGCGTGGGTAGGGTGTAGGGTGGTGGGATACCTCTTCTCGCGCACAGACTTGTAGGCTTTAGCACGAGCCAGTCCTAGGCATTTCTGAAGATTTGTAACTACGCTTCTTTTACACGTCAATCCTCCTTTTCAGCGTTCGCGTAGCGTGTCTTGACTCTCCGATACCTGGCACTGCTCTCTTTTTTCTACCCTGGCGAAAATTCTGGTATATCCAATTTGGCACTCATAAATTCTGGATTCAAGCAGTTTGCCAAAATGAAGGTTCGGGCGACGGCTTGAATCTCGCCACTAGCTCACATATGGCAATATCTCTCGACACTGCGATCGCGTTAGGCGAAACTTGCTACTGTTGCAGCGCATAATGATCCCCCCTAACCCCCCTTAAAAAAGGGGGGAACCGAGCTGAAATTCTCAAAATTCTCCCTTCTATACTCAAAATCCCCCTTTTACACTTAAAGTCCCCCTTTTTAAGGGGGATTTAGGGGGATCATCTCCCAAAGTTGCCGACACACATCCTCAAAATTGTCCATCACCTGATCATTGGTGAACCGTACAACTCTCAACCCATAGCCTTCTAAAACTCGCGATCGCTCTTCATCATAGGCTTGACCTTCCTCCGTAAAGTGACCTGCACCATCCACCTCGATCACAAGTTTCAAGGCTGCGCAATAGAAGTCCACAATAAATCGATCGATGGGGCGTTGACGCAATACTCGTAGTGGAAAAGTTCTAAGACAGCTTTGCCAGAGTTTTTTCTCTGCAGGGGTAGGGTTTTGACGCAATTCTTTTGCTTTAGCAATCAGTTGAGGATGATAAGGAAGATGAAAGTTAGCGATGTTGGGGTTTTGCATAGAGTCCCTTCACTCTTTGTTGAAAAGCTAGTGCTGTTAGAATTCCATCCGATCCCCCCTACCCCCCCTTAAAAAAGGGGGGAACCGAGCTGCAATACTCAGAATTCCCCTTTTTGCAACTAAAATTCCCTCTTTTACACTCAGAACCCCCTCTTTACACTCAAAGTTCCCCTTCTTAAGGGGGATTTAGGGGGATCATTCCCAAGACTCCTATACAACCTAGGTTCACAGAAACCTCAAACTTCAGTCTAAAAGATGATCCGAGAAGCACTAAATTCCCTGCAACTTGAAAAAATGCCCAATTAAATAGAGCGATCCACAAAGAACGATCGCCGATTCAGCTTGCCTATCTAACGCAGCCGCATTCAACCCCGCCAGTACATCTGGGTAAATCTCACAATGCTTCAGATTAGGACAAACTTCCTGTGCCAAAGTCGCCAGCTTTTCCAAATCCACAGGCAAATGCTCCGGTACAGGCACCAAGTAAAGAAAATCTCCTGGACGCAGCAGTGCGGCAAAGACATCGGCATGATCTTTGTTGGCGATCATGCCCATCACCCAATGAACTGAAGCTTTGCCCTGCCGATCGAGATACTCCCGCAACACCTCAGCCCCCGCTGGATTATGTGCGCCATCAATCAGAATCTTTTGCCCTTGCCAGTCATACCATTGCAGCCGACCTGCCCAGCGCGTTTTCGCCATGCCTGCCGCAATCTGCGCCTCTGAGATCGACCAGCCTTGGGCTTGCAAGATCTGAAGCGTGGCGATCGCCACCGCCGAGTTAATGAGCTGATGCGCTCCTAACAGCGGTAGCGGATACCGGATTGTCTCTGAGCCGCTGCCGTACTCAGCCCAGCCCTCATCTGCCTCCTGCGAAGGCTGCACCCAAACGGCAGGACAGTCCAATTCTGCGAGGCGCTGATGCAGCATGGTGGCAGCGATCGGCGGCTGGGGTGCAATCACTGCCGGACAGCCCGGTTTCAAAATTCCTGCTTTCTCGTAGGCAATTTTGTCTAGCGTTGGACCGAGCCGCTGCCAGTGCTCAAGGCTAAGGGAGGTGATGACGCTGACGAGAGGGCGATCGCACACATTCGTGGCATCTAGCCGACCGCCCAAACCCACCTCCATCACGGCAATATCTATCTGCTGTTGGGCAAAGTACAGCCAAGCCGCCGCCGTGATCACCTCAAATTGAGTGGGGGAAGAATGGTTGGGATCGATCGCTCCAATCACCTTTTGCAGCAGCTCCTCTAGCTCAACGGCAGCAATATCTTGACCGTTCAGGTTGATTCGCTCACACCAGCTCACCAGATGGGGCGAGGTGTAGCGTCCCACCCGATAGCCCGCCTCCGCCAGCACAGACGACAGGTAGGCGCAAACCGAGCCTTTGCCGTTGCTCCCGGCAACATGCAGAATTGGCACCTGGCGCTGCGGATTACCCAACGCCTCTAGAAGCCGTGTGATGCGCTCTAGACCTAGCTCTACGCCGAAATGGGTAAAGCGATCGAGCAAATCATCCACGCCCGTCAAGACAGGATTTTTAGAGGCATCGGGCAGGTTCACCATGCTACAAGTTCACTAGGCTACAAGTTCACCAAGCTACAGGTTCAAGTCCGTCACGGCTCCCAAGCTGCTCGAAGAAACCAGCTTGGCGTATTTTGCCAACACACCTCGATTGTAGCGAGGCTGCGGCGGCTGCCACTGGGCACGGCGTTGAGACAGCTCTGCATCAGGCACATTGAGCTGGAGCAGACGGGCATCGGCATCGATCGTCACAGAATCTCCTTCTTGCACAAGGGCGATCGTTCCTCCCACAAAGGCTTCGGGGGCAACGTGCCCTACCACCATGCCGTAGGTGCCGCCTGAGAAACGTCCGTCTGTAATGAGTCCCACGGAGTCGCCCAGCCCCGCGCCGATAATTGCCGAAGTGGGAGCCAGCATTTCCCGCATTCCGGGGCCGCCTTTAGGGCCTTCGTAGCGGATCACCAACACATCTCCGGCTTTGATCCGTCCAGCGAGAATGGCATCTAGACAGGCTTCTTCCGATTCAAACACCCGTGCAGGACCCGTGATCTTGCGGATCTTGATGCCCGTCAGCTTGGCAACAGAGCCTTCTTCGGCAAGGTTGCCCCGCAGAATGCCCAAGTGCCCTTGAGGATACATGGGGTTGCTCCAGGGGCGAATTACGTCCTGGTCGGCAGAGGGCTGCTCTGGTACAGGCGCCAGCAGTTCGGCGATCGTCTGTCCTGTAATCGTCAGCGCATCGCCATGCAGCAAGCCATGCGCCAACAGCATTTTCATCACCTGGGGAATGCCGCCCGCTTTATGCAAATCAGTTGCCACATAGCGTCCAGAAGGCTTTAGGTCACACAAAACCGGAACTCTGGCTCGAATGGTTTCAAAGTCGTCCAGCGTCAGGGGTACGCCGACAGAATGGGCGATCGCCAGCAGGTGCAAGACAGCGTTTGTCGAGCCTCCCACCGCCATGATCACCGAAATGGCATTCTCAAACGCCTTGCGGGTAATGATGTCTCGCGGCAAGATCTGCTTGCGAATTGCATCCACCAGCACCTCGCCCGATTTTGCTGCGCTGATGGTTTTCTCCTCATCTTCTGCCGCCATCGTCGAAGAATACATCAGGCTCATGCCCATTGCCTCAAAGGCAGAGGACATGGTATTTGCCGTGAACATGCCGCCGCAGGAACCCGCCCCCGGACAGGCGTTTTGCTCAACGGCAGTCAGCTCCGTTTCATCAATTTTGCCCGCGCTGAACTGACCGACTGCCTCAAAGGAACTCACCACCGTCAGGTCACGCCCATTGTAATGTCCTGGCTTGATGGTGCCGCCGTACACGAAGATTGCCGGAATGTTCATTCGCGCCATGGCAATCATTGCCCCCGGCATGTTTTTGTCGCAACCGCCGATCGCCAGTACGCCATCCATGCTCTGTCCGGTGCAAGCCGTCTCGATCGAGTCAGCAATCACATCCCGCGACACCAGGGAGAACTTCATGCCCTCAGTGCCCATCGAGATACCGTCGCTGATGGTGATGGTGCCAAACATTTGCGGCATTCCTCCCGCTGCTCGGACGCTGGCTTCTGCCCGTTTTGCCAGTCCATCAATGCCCATGTTGCAAGGCGTAATCGTGCTGTAGCCGTTGGCAATGCCGACGATAGGCTTGGTAAAGTCTTCATCCCGGAACCCGACGGCTCTAAGCATGGCTCGGTTGGGCGATCGTTGTACGCCTTGAGTCACCGCTCGGCTCTTGAGATTTTCAGACTTGTTCGACCCATCAGACCGATCAGACATGAGTGTTCCTTCCTATCGCGCTAAACTCACCATTCTTGGCAGGGGATGCTATTCATTATTCTGCGATCGCGCCCCCTTCTCACCTTACAATTTAATCTTCTCAGAATCCGATCGCTCAAACTCAAGTAATGTTTGCAGCCTATTGCCTGCTCTACCTATTGCCTGCTCTATTTGTGAGAAGACCTGCCTCTGAATACCTTGAAGTAAATATCTTGAAGGTTTATCCATCCACAACTCTAAGATGAATACACATCAAGAGCAATTCTCTTAATCTAGGGCAATCTAAGCTCACATCAGATTTTTCGCTGCAATCGCGATTGCGGCAGTTCTGGATTAGCCATCGTTACCCATCCTGAATCAGTCGTTCACCCAAAGAGTTGACAACCCATGTATGTTGAGGAGCTGCTAAGCCGCTATGCCGCAGGAGAAAGAGAGTTTCAAGAGATCGCTTTAGTCGGCGTCAACTTAAGCGGCAAAGACTTAAGGGGCATTAGCTTTCGCCGAGCCGACTTAAGCCAAGCTATTTTGAGAGGGGCAGATTTAAGTTCGGCAAACTTGCGTGAGGCGAAGCTCGTAGGCACAGATCTAAGCCAATCGACCTTGGTGGAAATCAACCTCATTAGCGCTGATTTAAGTCATGCCAATCTCTATGAATCAGATCTCAGTCGGGCTGGACTGCGTAGCGCTCGGTTAATTGCTGCTAATCTGAATCGCGCCCATCTGCCAGAAGCAAATCTGGGCGAGGCGAACTTTAGTCAAGCAAACCTGTATGAAGCCAACCTCAGCTATGCCAGCCTCCACCGCGCTAAGCTAATCGGCGCAGATCTGACTAGAGCTATTTTAGAAGGGGTAAATCTCTCCAACGCCATCATGACGGGTGCTATTCTAGAGGGCGCAAATTTGATGGGTGCCGTCATTCATGGTACCAACCTAGAAGCAGCCGATCTGCGGGAAGCAGACTTAAGCCGTGCGCGAATCATCAGCTCTAGTCTAGTGAATGCCAACTTGGGGCGAGTCAACGGCAGAAACGTTAACTTAAGCTGGACTTCTCTACGGGGCGCAAATCTGCGGCGGGCAAACCTCTATCGGGCAAACTTAAGCTGGGCAAACCTGAGCGAGTGCGACTTGAGCGAAGCCGTTTTGATTAGCGCCAACATTAACCAAACGAACTTAAGCAAAGCGGATTTGACGGGGACAATCATGCCCAGCGGCGCAACTCACGAGTAGTTGAGTCATAGCCTCAAAGTGTAATGATTTTCTGTTGCTGGGGTTTTGCCCCAGCAACAGAAAATCATTACACGAGTACAAGCTATAAAAATGGGTTGCCTGGGATTCGAACCCAGGACCGATCGGTTAAAAGCCGAGTGCTCTACCACTGAGCTAGCAACCCAAAGCATTTAGTCAGGCTGAATCAATCAGACCGAATATCAAGTTAACACATGAAACGCCTCCTGTGATAAAAACGGCAGAAGAAATTCTTTGAGCTTTTTAATCAGCGATCGTTCAAGCCTATTCTTTTGCCTAATTTTGGCAATTTTTGCCTAATTTCGGTGGTTATTGTTGTAATGCACCAGCGCCCCTGCCCATTGCAGCTTTTCCCGCAGGGTTTGGTAGTACGAGTAGTTCTCTCGCAGCAAGATAAACTCAGCCGATCGCTCGGCAGTGCGAATATCCACCCGCTGTCCGGGCCAGATGGCAGTTGCCAGCACCCCATCCATCCACAGCTTTGTGTTTAGCTCTTGATCGGCAAGGGGCCAGATGCTGACGACTGAACCGGGCGGCAAGACGATCGGGCGGCTAGAAAGGCTGAGGGGGCAGATGGGGGTAATAATCAGGGCATCCATGCCGGGATGGACGATCGGGCCGCTTGCCGACATGGTGTAGCAGGTAGAGCCTGTGGGGGTTGCCACCAGCAAACCGTCGCCTTGATATTGATCTACGACCTCTCCGTCAATCTCCATTTCCAGAAACGAGGTGATCATGCGATCGGCTGAGGCGGGCTTGATGCACATTTCGTTGAGCGCCAGGTAGCGATCGCTCATCGGCTCCCGGTTCTCCCGAATGCCCTCAAACGTCATGGCTTGTAGCATCATCCGGCGCTGAATGGCAAAACGATCTTCGGCTAGGCGATCCCATACCTGCTGGGAATCTTTTAGAGCTTCGGCTGGCTCCGTCAAAAAGCCCAAATGTCCGCCCACATTCACGGCCAGAATCGGAATGCCCTCTGGTGCCAGATGCCGCGCTGCTGCTAATGCCGTGCCGTCTCCCCCCAACACCAGCGCAAAGTCGATTGGCTCATGCACCGAAGCCAGAAAAACCGGGTAAGGGTTGTCTTTTGCTCCGCTAGGTCCCAGCAGAACTCGACAGTTGCGGCTTTCTAGCTCTGTGGCATATTGCTCAGCGCAGCGACGGCTGTGAGCGTCCCCTGCTTTGTGAATGATGATGACTTGATTGAGGTTCACAGTTGAGAGGGTGGAGGACAAGAAAATAGTAAGGAGATGTCCGATCGCCAGACTTCTTACTACCATTTCACACCTAAATGTTACAAAGTTGCCACAGTTATAAAGTTGCCACAGTTATAAAGTTGCCACAAATAAAATGTCTGGAAAGGGCACGCTTAAGTTAACCGCTAACGCGATCGCTACCTTCAAGCTAGTTCATCGCTTCAGATGCAAGAATTGAGATCAATGCGATCGTCTCCTGTCGCTGTCCTTAAGCCGCCTGTCTATGAATGCCGAATTAACAGAGCCGCTCCTACAAAGATTTTTGGTCGTGGACGATCATGAAGCAATCCTGGCAGGCACGATCCCGGCACTTCAGGCAAGATACCCTACGGTTGAAATTCTGACGGCAAAACATCGCCAGTCGGCAGAGCAGCAGGTCGCTCTCTATCGTCCTGATTTGGCAATCATCGACCTTAGCTTGCCGGAACTGCCCCATGCTGTTCCCAACACTGAAGTGGGAATTCAGCTATTGCAGGCGTTGATGCATACTCATCCTGCCCCCAATCTCATGGTACTTAGCACCAATATTAAGCCGTTAGTGCGGCTGAAGCCCGCCATTAATGCTTACGAGGGAGGCTTTGCGGCGATCGATAAGTCTCTACCCATTCGGGAAATGTTGAAATATGTGGATTTGGCGCTCAGAGGCTCCATTTATCTTCCCTCAGAGGTGCGATCGCGTCCCGAATTCGATCGCCGCTGGCTGGAGGTGCTGAGACTGAAGTTTCAGGAGGGTCTATCGGAGAAAGCGATCGCAGAACAGATGAAAATTAGCGATCGCACCGTTCGCAATTACTGGATCAGAATTCAGGATGCGCTGAATGTGTATGATCATCCCCATAAGGATCTGCGCGTTCAAATTGAGATTGCTGCTCGAAAAGCAGGTCTGCTGAACTGAGCTGCCTGACTAGCTTGCCTACTGAGTCAAAAATTGTGCAAGTCATTTGGAGAAAATTTAGACAGCAAGCCATCCTTTGGCGGGAAGTGGTTTTGCCCGGTGTTTTGATCGTTGCCTTTGTCGTTCTCGCTCGCTTGACAGGGTTATTGCAAGTTCAAGAGTGGATGGCGCTAGACCTATTCTCTCGACTGTGCCCCGCTGCAACCGCCGAATCGCAGGTCGCGATCGTGGGCATTGATGAAGCTAATCTCAGGGCGGTGGGAGAGTTTCCAGTCTCAGATGAAAAGTTAGCCAGAGTGCTTAGCATTCTCTCTGAATATCAGCCTAGCGTTATTGGTCTTGACCTCTATCGAGATGTGCCTGTCGCGCCGGGACACGATTCACTGATTCAGGCTTTTCAAACGATTCCTAACATTATTGGGGTTGAAACCGCACTGAACTCGCAGGCAAGTATGAATATGCGACCTCCGGCACAGCTGCCGCCCGATCGCGTTGGCTTTACTGATGTAATTGTGGATGACGATGGCAAGCTGCGTCGGATTATCCTCTCCAGTCCAGTCACAGGAGCAAATTCAACACAGGTAAAATATTCGTTTGCTTTCCGTTTGGTGCAGCGATCGCTAGCAGCCCAAGGCATTGACTTTAAGCCCAGCACTCAGCTAGGTTCAGTTCAGCTCCAGCGTTTTCGACCCAATTCAGGCAGCTACATTCAGGCGAACGCCAGCGGCAATCAGCGAATGCTGAATTTCTGCGCTAGTCAAAAGCTGTTCCGTAGCCTTTCCTTAACGGATGTGTTGCAGCGAAACTTTAAGCCCGAATGGGTGCGCGATCGCATCCTCATTATCGGCATGGCGGCTTCCAGCGTTAAAGATATCTTTTTCACTTCAGCATTACGAGAAACGCTCTCGTCCCGTGCATCCGGCAACCCCTTTCCTGCAACCCAACTCATTTATGGAGCAGAGGTTCAAGCCTATGGTGCCGATCAGTTAATGCGCGAGGTGTTAGAACAGCGATCGGCGCTGAGATACTGGGGGGATGGCTGGGAGTATCTTTGGATAATGAGCTGGGGATGCCTGGGTATTGCGCTGGGTCTGGTCTTGCAATCTCCTTGGAAAAGCCTTCTGAACATTGTGATCGCGATCGCGGGTCTGATCGGCGTTTGTTTTCTCGGCTTGCTAATGGGCTGGTGGATTCCAGTCGTGCCCGCTGGAATAGCTTTAGGCAGCGCGGGGCTAGTGACGGCTTTTTTCGATCGCGATCTCAGGTTTGAGCTAGTCCAACGCCGTAAAACAATCGATCGAACTTACGAATCGGTTCATAACGGCCCTTTGCAACACCTTGCCGTGATTTTGAGGGAACTAGGAGAGGACGTTTCATCCCTGCGATTACGGCAAGAGCTGCAATCTTTGAATCAAGAGTTGCGCAGTATTTTTGAACATATGCGCGAGGAGGCATTGACTCGAAGCGATCGCTTTTATCTTAATGACAACCGGATTCTCGATCTGCAAGCTCCTATTGCTGAGCTGCTTTATCAGGTTTATGATCACACGCTGAAGCTAGAAGCTCCTGGATTTGCAGAGATTCAGACCTATATTCCCCCTGATTTTGATATGTTGAAAACCCATCACTTCAGCGCTGAGCAAAAGCGCGGACTCTGCCTCTTTCTGCAAGAGGCACTCTGGAATGTGGGCAAACATGCGATGGGAGCAACTCGGCTAGATGTCATGTGCCTTGTAGAAGCAGAGACTTATGTTCTGCGAATTACTGATAATGGGTTTGGCACTAACTCGACTCACGAAGGTCAGGGAACTCGACAGGCAAAGGCGATCGCTTGGGAATTAAGGGGATACTATCGTCGATATCACAATTCACCTCAAGGGATTAGCTGCGAACTAATTTTTCCTGTAAAAAGAGGCTGGTTTAGATAATTTTATTAAATGTAAAAGTTAGATTTAGGATGACATTAGTTCACCCTTAACTTAGAGACTATCTTTTCCCCCTAAAAGAGTGAGGAGAAATATAGTGGGTATCACAGAGCAACTCTGTAATACCTTTTCTAGTGGGAGTCATTAACTCATGAAACGATTGTTGCTGTTTGGCTTGTCTGCATTTGTGGCAGCAAGCGCTATGATTTCTCCTGCGAATGCTCAGATGACTGGAGTAAACGCTGAATTTCCAGATACATCGGCTGCTTTAGGTATGCAGGTAACGCCTTTTAATCTCGTGTTCTTAGCGTATCAAGGTTTCTTTGAAAGTGAAGGAATTTCGATGGCAGCTAATTTAATCAATGGGTATGATGCAGGTCAAATTACTGCACAGGATTTGGTTGAAGCCGCTATTAAAATGAATCGATTGTCTACAGAAACGCTGAGCGATCGAGGCTATTTATCTGCCGTCACAAGACAGTTGAATGCGCTGAGCGAAGACTCAGACTAGCTCCATTCGCGGCGTTACCCAAAGCATATTCTAGATACCAGCCTAAAAGGATATATTCACAAAAAGGATATATTCACAAAGCGGTTAGTATTTGCGGTGTTTTGGCAGACGCGTCTGGCGAAACGCAAACGACTCAAAATCTGCTGCCTGTGATGCGTGGGTTAGGATTAGTCCTACGATCTTTTACGGTCAATTTCAGCAACGTTCAGACCCTGTTTGATGGATCTGGTGCGTCAGCTGACGAATAAACTCAGATGATGAACAAACTCAGATGCGTCGTTTCGATCGCTTCCTGCAAGAGCTAATTTGGATGTTGGCAGTCCCCATGGGGTAATGATTTTTTGTGGTGTGGGCTTTGCCCACACCACAAAAAATCATTACCCCAATACCACCACCTGGATGTCAACAACACTCCGATCCAGGCGGAGAAAAGTCAACCTGAATCAGTAGAGACAGCATTCCTGTACAAAGAAACGTAGAATTCTTGTGCAGGAATGCTTTTCTAATTTCTTCCTCATTATTTACTCATTAATTGATGCCAAGATTAACGGGTATAAATGCGAGCCTTATCGGGAGCAAAAGATAGTGAACATGCGTTTTGGCTTTATTCTAGGCTTATTTTCTTTGGCGATCGTTAGCTGCACAAGCAATGCTGCTGTAGAACAGTCCAGTAGCCCTGTAGAGCAGATGAGTCCAATTGCTTCGAGTCCTGCATCCTCACCGATCGCCCTTGATTCTGAGTCATCTCAGGTACTGAAGACGGGCATGTTTGCTTCTGGAGAACATCCTACTCAAGGCGCTGTTCGTCTGGTGAGCCAGGATGGTAAGTTTTTTCTAGAGCTGGATCAAGCATTTACAACTTCCAGTAATGGCCCTGATTTAGTCGTTATATTGCACCGCTCTAGCGATGTTTTAGGTTCTACCCAGCCTCCTGCCTTTCCTATTCAAGAGGGAGAGTATGTGGTGCTTGCTCCGTTAGAAAAGTTTAGCGGTGCGCAGCGCTACGCCATTCCTGACACTGTCGATCTGGCAGACTACGCATCTGCGGCGATCTGGTGTCGCCAGTTTAATGCGACGTTCGGTGCCGCATTGCTGCAATAGTGGAAGTGCAAAAATACGCAGTATGGGTGACTTCAAGGACAAATCTGTTCCGAAAGGTGGACTCTCACACTTTCTTAAAGTTAATTTGTCCCTCAATTGAGCAATACTGAATCGAGTAGAAATCCAGTATAAAAGTCTAGCAGCGTGAAGTTTGCGAGAATCTGCCATGACCCTTCCTGCCGTATTTAATCCGTCAACCACTCACTTGAGTTGGAGCGATCGCTATCAGCAAGTCCGATCGTGGAGTGAAAAGATCTGTCAACCTTTGGAGACAGAAGATTATGTGATCCAGACTATGCCGGATGTGAGTCCTCCGAAGTGGCATCTAGCACATACCACCTGGTTTTTTGAAACATTTCTGCTGGTGCCCCATCTCCCAGGCTATGAGGTCTTTCATCCTCGGTATGGCTACTTGTTTAACTCTTACTATGAAACGATCGGACAGCGCCATCCTCGTCCACAGCGAGGTTTGCTTTCTCGTCCGACTGTGCCAGAAGTCTACCAATATCGGGCTTATGTGGATGAAGCCATGAAAGCGCTTTTGAAGGAGATAGGCGATCGTCCAGATCTGAAGCCACTTGTGGAGCTGGGTCTGCACCATGAGCAGCAGCATCAAGAACTATTGCTGACTGACATCAAGCACATTCTTGCCCTCAATCCCCTGCGCCCGACCTACCGAGCTGACTTGCCAGACTCCCCTCCGCCTACTGCCATCACCGATCGCTGGTTAGATTATCCGGGTGGGCTGTATGCGATCGGTCACGATGCAGAGGGTGAAGACTTTGCTTTTGATAATGAAAGTCCGCGTCATTCGGTCTACCTGCAAGATTTTTGGCTGGCGGCTCGGCTGGTGACTAATGGAGAATATCTGGAGTTTATGCAGGCTGGCGGCTATTCTCAGCCAGAATACTGGTTGGCAGAAGGCTGGGCGCTGGTTCAGGCTCAAACCATTCAGGCTCAAACCATTCAGGCTCCTCTTTACTGGGAGTTAATTGAGGGTCACTGGTGGGTTATGACGTTGGCAGGGTTACGTCCTCTTAACGAGCATGAACCCGTTTGCCATGTCAGCTTTTACGAAGCAGATGCCTACGCCCGTTGGGCAGGAAAACGGCTCCCAACGGAGGCAGAATGGGAGGTGGCAGCAGCGCAGGTGCCCCTAAACGGCGACTTTCCAAACGGCAATTTATTGGAAAAGGAACGGCTGCATCCGGCGGCGGCGATCGCTACTACAAGACCCGATCAGCTTTTTGGTGATGTTTGGGAATGGACGCAAAGCGCCTATCTGCCCTATCCCGGCTTTAAACCTGCTGCGGGAGCAGTGGGGGAATACAATGGCAAGTTTATGTGCAATCAAATGGTGCTGCGCGGGGGATCTTGTGTTACCCCTGCTGATCACGTTCGCGTGACCTACCGCAACTTTTTTCCACCTGCGACCCGATGGCAGTTCAGCGGCATTCGCTTAGCGCATTCCTGAGCCTTGCAACTTTAGCCCTTTAAAAAAGCCCCTCAAAAAGTGGTAGTCCCCCAAAGGTAATGATTTTTTATGGTGTGGGCAAAGCCCACACCATAAAAAATCATTACCTGAATACCATCCAAGAAGCAAACAATACCTCACCGCTGAGAACGCGCAAATGACTCTAACTTTTGATCCCATTATTCAGTTCTATGACCTGCAACCGGAAATAGATGACTTTCGTACCTCTGTGTTGCAAGGTTTGACCCAGCCACAGAAGGCGATCGCCCCTCAGTTTCTCTATGACAAGCGCGGCTCAGAACTCTTTGATGCCATTTGCACCTTGGAGGAGTACTATCTCACCCGCACTGAAGTCAGGATTTTGCAAGAGAATGCTGCCGAAATTGCTAAGCTGATTGGCGATGGCGTACTGATTGAGTTTGGCAGCGGCAGTAGTCAGAAGGTGAGGATTCTTTTGAATGCCGCGCCTCAAATCAAAACCTATGTGGCGTTGGATATTTCTAAGCAGCATTTGTGTGAATCCTGCACGAACTTAATGCAGGACTACCGCCAGCTAGAGACGATCGCTATTTGTACTGACTATATGCGATCGCTTCATCTCCCTCATCTTCCCTCTCTGCAAAACCAATACAAAGTTGGGTTCTTTCCCGGTTCCTCGATCGGTAACTTAGAACCGGATGAAGCCCTTACATTCCTTAAAAAAACGGCTGCTATTCTGGAGTCTGGGGGCTTGCTGATTGGCGTAGACCTGAAAAAAAGCAGGGAAATTTTAGAACCTGCCTATGATGACGCTCAAGGTATCTCTGCTGAGTTTGCTTTAAACCTGCTGGCGCGTATTAATAGTGAGCTAGGAGCTGATTTCAATCTGGATCAGTTTAGCTATCAGGCGCACTATAACCCGATCGGTCGAATCGAAATGCACATTGTCAGCCTTAAGGAACAGGTGGTACACCTCGACGGCGTTGAAATTCATTTCTACGAGGGAGAAAGGTTGCGAACGGAATATTCCTACAAGTACACGATCGCAGAATTCCAGACACTTGCTACCCAAGCAGGCTTTCAGCCCAAGTGCGTCTGGACGGACACAGAGCAGCTTTTTAGCGTTCATTACTTAACGTTGTAGCTATTTCAGCATTGCTGATTTCATAGCCAGATCAAGCACTGCCTGATTCTTAATCGCCTAGGCGATTACCTCTAGTTCTACTTACGCTTAAGCCTTTCTTGTTTCTGCTTAAGCGTAAGTTGGTTTTGCTGAAGCATTCATAAGTTTCACTTACGCATTTCCGGCTTTTGCTTAAGCATTGTTGGATATTATTAGAGCGTTTATCGATCTCGCTGAAGTATTCATAAGTTTCGCTTAAGCGTTTCTGGCTTTTGCTTGAGCGTCTGCGGCTTTTACTTAAGCATTTGCAGCTTTTGCTGAAATATTGACCTTAGCTCGACTTTATCCAATTTTAAGGTAAGACCTTATCTAACTCTAACGGAATACCTGGAACATAGACGATCGATTGCACCCTACGCAATTAATACCAATTTGAATAGGAACCGCGACAGATCCCGGTACGGGCTTGGCAATGCCAAGCCCCTTCTGAGGTTCGATGTGCCCACAAATTCGTTTAAATCGGTATAGCTTCTGATTGTTTTTCTACAAATTAACAAGATGTAGGGTGCGTTGCGATCGAGTAAACGCACCGTCAAGATTCGTACCGCCCATTCTTCCTGTCATTGTTGCCACTCCCAGTCTGACTGATAGATCCCCTGGTTTATAAATCGATGCACCGTCGAAAATTTCCATTCTGTGGGTTTTTGGCATAGTTGATGCCGCACGGGATTGTAGTGAATATAGTTGCAACGCCTCGTTACATAGGTTTTTATTAAACGCAGACGGGTTGATAGATCGTGGTCATCGGGTAGCAAGGTCAACAGACAGTGGAAATGTTCCGGTAATACGACAAAGGCATCGATCTGGAAGGGATGCTTTTCTCTCACTTGGTTGATGGCGGTGCGTAAGGAGTGGCGAGCAATGTCACGACACAACCCAGGATAGCGTTGATAGGTGATTTGAGTGATGAAGTAGGTTCCGCCACTCCCGGTCTTCGATAATTGGACATGAGGACTTCTACGCGCGAGGGATGGCGTTAGAATTCCCATAAAAATGGTGCGTTTACTATGCAGCAACGCACCCTACTGAACTGCTTTGAGTGAACTTTTATTTAGCTTGACAACTTAGGATTTCTTGGTAAGCAATGTAAGTAATTCTTTAATGATAGTGCTAACATCATCTTTCGATATATCAAGGCTACTTTCAGAATTTCCCTCCACTGAAACAGGTGCATTAATGAATTTAGATATGATTTGTCCTCTGGTTGAAATATCTGATTCAGCACCTTTATAAGCAACATAAAAACGTCTTACTGCAAGATCATCTTGTTGTGCCCGCAGCATTTCTTGATAGTTGTTACGATAAAGGCTAGCTGCATATCGCAGTAATGCCAAAAAGAAAGATGAAACAATAAGACTCAGTCCAAGTCGCTTTAAAACCTCTGCTGTTTGAGCCTCAGATTTTCCTAGAGATTCATTAACATCTATCATCAAATTATTTAATTTTCCCAAAGAAGCTTTTAGGTTTGGAATAGCTGCTTGCTGCTTATCTAGAAAAAGCGAAAGCCTGAAATTTAAATCTTCTAGAGCCTTATGATATCCTTTGTCGTTATCATCTTGTGAAGTAAAGTTATTTTTTGTTTCTTTAAGTTGATTAGAAAAAGCTACAATATCTCCCGTTTCTCTAAGCTCACTAATCAACACTTTTACCCTTTCTGCAATATTCTGATTTGGTTCACTAGTTTTTGTACTTTCCAAATCAGCAATTGATTTTCCGATAATCTCTTTAAAAGTAGCATTGTCATAATAGGCTGGAAGCAGTAAGTTAATGTCACGAGAGATTTGTGCTGTCTCAGTGTTTATTTGAGCAAGGGTACGTGGAGTTCCAGCAGCTTCTTCGTTGAGAAGAACATACCCAAAAAAAACTACAACGGCAGAGAGAATAATACCAATAAAAACAGTGGTTTGAAGAAATGTTCGCGATGATTTCTCAAAATGTTTTCGTCGGTCTTCAATGTTATGCAACATATATGGAATATAGTCCAACCCATGCTCAGCATCTTTTTCCCCTTTAGGAAGGGTTGTCCGCAGAGCAGTTAAAAAGCTCTCAGAATTAAGAATTTTTTCCACTGCTTGCTTGAGAGTAGAAGCATTCTCTACTTCTAAATCAACTTCGGTTGTTTTTGGGGAGAATGGTAGAACTTGAAATACAAGCCATAAAGCCACCATCGTTGGCAGCATACGCTGGAGAAAATATAGTGGAGCTACGAGTAAGTTGCTAAAATCAAAAAATGGAAAAAAGCTCAATGGTAGTCGAGATATTAAACTTGATATTAAACTTGCAACGAGATCGAGGATAGCAAATAGAGCAACAAAGTTACGAAGAATACGTTCACTTTTTTCTGTCAAAAAACCCCGGCGTTTAATATATCGGATTGCATAAATTAAAGCTCCGTAAGACAGAAGAGAAAGAGCAATTGGCAGAAAAATAAAAATGATTATTGGAACAAGATTATCCATAAATGTCATCCTCTTTAAAGTCCTTTTTCATTAGACCTGTCCGAAATATAAATAGTGGTAAAGAAAGATGGTAGAACGGAGTTTTACCGCTCTACCAAAGATGAAAAATCCACTCGATTATATCCACAAATATCCTCATCGCACAAAACGAGTCTTGG
>JAHHHD010000022.1 GCA_019359505.1 Drouetiella hepatica Uher 2000/2452
TCAACAAAACAAAACCAATTCTTTTTTTGCATGTGCCGCGCCCCGCGCCACACTTCCAAAAAACTATTACAGGTTAATTAATTTTTGATCCTTAGCATTGCTAAGCTCCTACCCCAAGAATTACATCTTGTTAAATCCATGTTCCTAACTGATTTGCTTCGGCAGCTTGTTTAAGCTGTGCAACCCATCCAGTAGGGCGCTGCATACAAGCGGCTCAATCTCTCGATTTAGCATCAGCCGATAACAGTCTGTCAAATGAGCAGATTCTAGAGGTATTGCGCCCGCGTTCAGGGCTTGCTGGGTCAGCTGCCGGACTGCAATAAGCCGCTTGAGGGGATCGGCCGCCGCTAGATCTGCCAGTAAGTAGAGATTATTTTCCTCTTGTTTTGGCTCAAGCGGATGGCTAATCTTTTGCCAAACCATCATGAGCAGCACTGTCAGCACCATTAGTCCTTCGACAATAATGCCCAGGGCAAGCCAAGAATGCTGTGACTCTCGCCAGATGCCGATCGCCAGATAGCTGCCACAGGTTGCAATGCCGCCGCTAGCGACTGCAAGAGTGAGCGATCGGTTCGATCGACTCCAGAGTTTCTGCCAGTTCCAGGCTTTGGGCAACCGCCACCAGCCGAGCTGCGCTAGGTATACCCAAATAACGATCGCTAGACCTAGCGCTACAGACAGCACCAATGAGCCATTCCAAAGCACCAGCAGCGCCAGGACAAATAGGCTGATCAGCCACTGCCAAGAGGAATTGAGGCGATCGCGCCATAGCCTAAAACGCTCAGAGGTAAGGGCAGTCAAGGAGAGGTCTTGCAGCCAGCCAACAAGTTGGTCAATTTGGGGAGTTGCCTGTGCCACGATCAATTACTCACGGTCAATTACTTACGACGATACTTATCTAGATGATACTGACTAAGGGTAGCGACTCTGAGCATACTAAGAATCATATGCCTGCCAAGAATCATATGCCTGCCAAGACCATCCGCGATCGAACTCCGCTGAATTGGCACAACATCCGTCAAGCTATTAACATTTGTCACGATTTGCATGTCTACCTATGATGCCATTTATGCCATAGTGCGCCAAATTCCTCTGGGTAAGGTTGCGACCTATGGACAAATTGCCGAACTTGCCGATTTGCCAGGTCAAGCTCGTCAGGTGGGCTATGCGCTTTACAAGGTTCATGCGCAGTCGTCTGATGTGCCATGGCATCGGGTGATTAATGCCAAAGGCGAGATCTCTTATTCGGCTTTGCGTCATGGAGCAGACTATTTGCAGCGATCGCTCCTTGAACAAGAAGGCATTCCCTTCAGCCCTGAAGGGAAGATTAGTCTCAAAGACTATCGATGGCATCCATTAGCACCCCTATCGATAGAGGGCATGGACGCTAAGGATCGCGTACAAAACAAAACCCAATAGTTTTTTGGGTAGTGGTATTCAGGTAAGGATTTTTTGTTGCGTGGGCTTTGCCCACGCAACAAAAAATCCTTACCCCTTAAGGACTGCCGTTTTTTGGAAGGGTCGCGCGGAGCGCGACCCTTCCAAAAAACTATTGCAGGTTAACTTGTGATCCTAAGTAGATGCCGAATTGCAGATGCCAATTCCCCTCCTCATCAGCTCAAATTAGATTTGAGAGTTGAACCGCAATTTGCTACGCTTTGTTAAGGTTTGTGATTTGCTGCCTATATAGGACATTTGGCTGCAGCTATTTTCAGCGATTCCAGCCAGTTCAGGATGCAATCTCGCCAAGTCTGAACGACTTGTCAGGCACTAGAATCAACTTTGATGATCTCGACAGCTTAAGCACAGCAAGATTTCAAATAGATCTTATTCAGACTGCGTTTTTTAGTTGAGAATCGCCAGACTAGGCTTCTTAAAGGTTTTTCAGGCGGTTCCATATTCAGTAATACGATTTAGGATAGGTAGCTTCATGGGAACGACCGTCGCGCCGGATCAGATAGAGAGGATTGTTTGGAATCAGCACCAAAACCCATTCGAAGTCTTGGGACCTCACCTGCTAGAACAAGACGGCAAAAAAGTCTGGGTAGTGAGAGCCTATCTTCCCCGCGCCAGTGAAGCATGGGTCGTTTTTCCGGAAGAGCGGACTGAATTTGCGATGCTGTCTGAGCATCACCCCAACTTTTTTGAGTGCGTGCTAGACACACCAGACATCAAGAATTACCAGCTTCGGGTGAAAGAAGGCGATCGCACCTACGTCACCTACGATCCCTATGCCTTTCGCTCTCCCCACATTACCGATCTGGATATTCACCTCTTTGCCGAGGGAAACCACCATCGCATTTACGAGAAGCTGGGGGCACACCTGAGCGAAGTAGACGGCGTGAAGGGAGTTTACTTTGCCGTTTGGGCACCCAACGCTCGCAACGTTTCGCTGCTCAGCGACTTTAATCACTGGGACGGTCGTGAACATCAGATGCGGCGATTAGGCGACGGCATTTGGGAGCTATTTATCCCTGGGATAGGGGTGGGCACCAGCTACAAGTATGAGGTCAAAAACCAGGCGGGTCACATTTACGAAAAGTCTGATCCCTACGGCTACTACCAGGAAGTTCGCCCCAAGACCGCATCGATCGTTGCCGATCTCGATCGCTACCAGTGGAACGACAGCGAATGGATGGAGCAGCGTCGCCACATTGAACCCTTGACCAAACCCATCTCTGTTTACGAGGTGCATCTAGGCTCCTGGCTGCATGGCTCCGCGTCTGAACCTGGGCTGGATGCAAAAGGCAACCCCGTGCCGCCCGTCATTGTTGCCGAATTAAAACCTGGTGCCCGCTTTCTGACCTATCGTGAGCTGGCCGATCGCCTGATTCCCTATGCTAAAGAATTAGGCTTTACCCATCTAGAACTGCTGCCGATCGCCGAGCATCCGTTTGACGGCTCTTGGGGCTATCAGGTGACAGGCTACTATGCTTGTACCTCGCGGCATGGTAGTCCTGAAGACTTCATGTATTTCGTTGATCAGTGCCATGCTAACGGCATAGGCGTGATCGTAGACTGGGTTCCGGGTCACTTTCCCAAAGACGGGCATGGGCTAGCTAACTTTGACGGTACGGCGCTCTACGAACATGCTGATCCGCGCAAGGGTGAACATAAAGAGTGGGGCACGCTAGTCTTCAACTATGGTCGCAATGAAGTCCGCAACTTCCTGGTTGCCAACGCCCTGTTTTGGTTTGACAAGTACCACATTGACGGTATTCGGGTTGATGCCGTTGCCTCGATGCTGTATCTCGACTACCTGCGTCCTACAGGTGAATGGGTGCCCAACCAGTACGGCGGACGAGAAAACATTGAAGCCGCCGATTTCTTGCGCCAGATGAATCACGTTTTGTTTGGCTACTTTCCGGGAACCCTTAGCATTGCCGAAGAGTCTACTACTTGGCCGATGGTTTCTTGGCCGACCTATATGGGCGGGCTAGGCTTTAACTTGAAGTGGAGCATGGGCTGGATGCATGACATGCTGGACTACTTCCACATGGACCCGTGGTTCCGGCAGTTTCACCAAAACAACGTTACCTTCAGCATCATGTATGCCTTCAGCGAAAACTTCATGCTGGCGCTCTCCCACGACGAAGTAGTGCATGGCAAGAGTCCGATGATTGGCAAAATGCCAGGAGATGAGTGGCAGAAATTCGCCAATCTACGGGCGCTGTATGCCTATATGTTTGCCCATCCCGGCAAGAAAACCCTGTTCATGAGCATGGAATTTGGGCAATGGACAGAGTGGAATGTTTGGGGCGATCTAGACTGGCATTTGCTTCAGTCTGAACCCCACCAAAAGCTGAAGTACTTTATTAGCCGCCTAAACGAGCTGTACAAGAGCCAGCCTGCGCTCTATACCCAAGACTTCTCTGCTGAAGGTTTTGAGTGGATTGACTGTAGCGACAATCGCCACAGCGTTGTGGCGTTTCTCCGCAGGGCGAAGGATGACCCCAGCGAGTGTGTCATCACTGTCTGCAACTTTACACCACAGCCCCATGCCCATTACCGGGTAGGCGTACCAGAGCTAGGTTTCTACACAGAGCTATTTAACAGCGACTCTCGCGAGTATGGGGGCAGCAATATGGGCAACCTCGGCGGCAAGTGGGCAGAAGAGTGGTCATACCATAACTGCCCTTACTCGATCGATCTTTGCCTGCCGCCCCTCGGCGTGATTATGCTGAAGCTCGATCGCTCCAAAGTATCGCCAGCCGCAGCATTCAAAGAGGCGACATCAGCAGCAGGCATTGAGATTAGTAATTAGGTGTGATGAGGATATTGAGCTTATGTGGATGACTGCGATCGTTTGTTTTATTATCGCGTTTGTTTTAGCGAGTCTTGTAGAATACTGGCTGCATCGGCTCATGCATGTCTCACCCAAAGTAGGAGAGCGCCATCGCGATCATCACCGTCGTAACGAAGGGCAAGGCGTGGTTTGGGAGTTCCTAGACTATGTGAAGGGAAGTGCGATCGTCATGTTCCTCCTGTTTTTCGTGTCTTGGCAGGCTGGCTTAGGCTGGTTCCTGGGAGCGCTGGTCTACGCAGCCTTCTCAGCCTACGCCCACCAGCTTCAGCATGAAAATCCAACCAAGTGTTTCTGGATGAAAATGCCCGTTCACTACGTCCATCACAAATATGGCATGTGGCATCACAACTTCGGCTTAGCCGTAGACTGGTGGGATCACGTCTTCGGCACCTATAAGCTAGTAGACTGGCTAACCGAAGAAGAGCAGAACCGCCCAGAAAAAGGATATTTAGAGCTGCGGTGGCGATAGCTTTGGCAATCAACACATTGCTAGATTGAAGTTTCCTAGCCTCACGTCCCCCAAGCCTGGGGGACTTTGAGTTTTATGTGGCAATCGCCAAGGCGGTTAAGACGGGGACATTTATGGTGGGACGCTTCGCGTCCCACCATAAATGTTATAAGCAAACTGGCGACAGCCATACCTTGAACTTTGAAAGAATAGTAAACCTCCATGCCGTCTATCCTTCATCTCGTGCGCAGGGGATGTAGGGACGCGCTCTGTCCCCCGCCGGGGGTTTGGGGGAAACCCCCAAGGCTGTTGGCTGTTCAAGAAGCCTCGATCCTCTCTACCCTCAGCCAATTCCCCGATCGATTCAGCCATCCTTCTACCCTCAGCTTCTCTCCCGTCTTAAACTGACTCAGACGCTCATCCACCTCATGCCTGAGCGTCACAAGAGAGATCACTTCCCCTACCAGAGCGATCGGCTGCTCAACAGTCAGCCCATAATCCTGCTCACCCCGTCGTTGAAAGTTTCCTGTAAATAACTCGCATCCTGTGGCTGACCCCGCTACATGAGCCAAACCAGGGCAATAGCCATCCGCCGGATAAGATTCTGGGTGATCGAGATAGTACCGCTGCCAGAACAGCCAGTCTGGGTGTTCTGGCGGCAGATTAAACAGAGGAATCAGCATTGGGGGAGCGATCGCATCTTCCAGCAAAGCCTCTTGCAGCCTCCGTACCGACAAATCTCTAGGCTGACAGCCTTGCTGAACACACAGCGCCGCCGCCATTCCTGCCGCCTGACCCAGACCCAATACCACAGGCTGTAATCGGGTTGCCCCATTGGCAATATGGGAAACCGAAATATTTTTCTCGCATACTAACAGTCCCTCCATCTCAGCCGGAACTAGACAGCGGTAGGGCAGTGCAAACGGCGTACCTGTCCAGCGTCCGCCCCAGCGAATCGACTTAGGCTGCAACGAAAACTCAAAGCCGGGATAATGGTGATCGTTGGCATAATTACCGAAGGCGATCGCTTCCACTTCTCCTATTTCGTTCAGCGGCAGTGCCGCCACCTGGGACTGAACCTGGGGCAGAATATCCTGCTCTCGCACCGTCACGAGTCCCTGCAATCGCCGACTTTCCCGATAGTAAGGGTGCAGGGCGTACGCTCCTCCCCCTAGCTGCTGTTGAGGAAACGTATTCTCCGCTAATCCATAGCGCCGTCCGAACTGCTGCTGCAAAAAATGGGCGAAATGTTGAGAATGCGCCTGTGCCTCCCGCAAAAAATCCTGGCGATCGCTCTCCGACTGTACCAACCGCTGTAGCCCTACCCCATAGTCATTCCCCTGCTGAGGCCAGTTGAGCATAAAGCGGTTTCCAGGCAGCCGACCGTAGTTCAAAAACTGCTCGGCACCGTAGCCCTGCCAAGTACCCTCAAAAGACAGCTCTGATTCAGCCTCAATCGGCGGTGCTTGACCCTCACCGAAGTCTTGCAAGACCACGATCCAGGTGGGAGCCTGAACTGGATATTGTTGGGTGAGCGCATTGGGGCGATCGGGTGCGCTGGGTTCTTGCCAGTGCGATCGCCATTCCCATCCCCAGCGATAAGGCACCTCGCCCAACGCCAGCAAATCGCCTAGCTCAGTTCCATCTAGAGTAATTTTTGCTTGAATTTTATAGTCAGCAAATCGCACACCCGTCACGGTATTGCCTGCCTTCTGGACTTCTAAAGGCACCTGTCCCTGAATCCAGCGCAAATTGGGCAACTGCTGCACCCAGTCGGCAAAAATAGCGGCTCCCACCCTTGGTTCATAGGTGAAAAAACTGACCCAGGCGTGATCTAATCCTTCCTTCTGACGCTGCTGCAACTCCCGTAAAAATGCTCCCCAAAGCCCTGTCTGAAATGCCGCCAGCTCATTGCCATCTGGAGCCGCCACCCCTGCCGATGTCAGCATTCCCCCCAGCCAAGAGAACTTGCTAACTAGGACAGTCTGAGCGCCCCGCCGCGCTGCCTGAATCGCTGCAGCCGTACCGCCTGTCCCTCCTCCAACGACCAAGACCTCTGTACTGATTTCCTCCATTGTTCCTCATGCCCTAAGCCCGATGATTACGGCTATATAATTTTGGCTCAAAGTGAAGTGCCAGCACCTCTTAATTTGAGGTACTGGCACTTCACGTAGTATTCAAAGGGATTTATGTTTAGGGTCTTTATATTGGCTGACCCCATTTCAATTGTGTCCATTGTGACAGAACCTAGCCGATGAGAGGAGTTTCTTAAGGTTTGCTTAACTTCTCTTTCTCAACGCTCTTGCGGTTGGCTCGCTGCTCCAGCCGAAACAGCCAAACCATCAAAGCCACTACACCCGCCTGTAACGCAAAGTTGGGCAAAGCTGCCTCAACGTCTCTCCCAGCAATAATCTGCGCTAAAAAGATCACGCCGCCCACCAATCCCGATAGGGCGCAGCTGAAGTAAACAAACTGCCGTAAGCCACGATAGGGCGCTTTTGCTTCGGCTTTGAGCTGAGCATAGAGCTGAGGATCAATGTTGCGCTTGGGCTTGCCGGAAAGCTTAGAGTCAGTCATGGTGGAAAGTGGGCTTCAGCGAATCTTTGACGTGGCTCAGAATCTTGATAATCCGATTCTCCCACGAAAACTGCTGGACAAACGCCATGCTGTCGGAATAGCCCTCCGATCGCCGAGGATGGCTTTCAAGCACGCGCTGAAGAGTTGCTGCTAGAGCGATCGCCCGATCGGCTTCGCACCAGCCCGCTACCACACCCGCCAATTTAAACTCCATCAGAGATGGAATTTCCGTGGAGACGATCGGTGTTCCAGAAGCCATGTAGTCAAAAAACTTCAGCGGTGAAGTAAAGGTTGCCGCTTTTCCGAGGCAGTGAGGATGCACCAGCACGTCAGCAGCTTGCAGCAAACTCGCCAGATCTTGATGCAGCACATAGCCCAAAAACTTGGCGTTGAATACCTGCTGCTGTTGGCATAGCGTTCGGTAGGCGGCAACCTGAGCTTCGTCACCTCCCGCAAACACAAACTGCACATCTGGCAGGGCTTTTGCCACTTCAATCAGTAGGTCTACGCCTTTGAACGGATGAAGTGCTCCCGAATAGACAGCTAGCTTTGACCGATCGCTGGACAGCAATTTTTGTCGCCAAGCTTTTGCCTGTTCCGGTTGACGTTGCAGAAATAGCTGATTAAAGCCGTTGTGTATTTTCACCACTTTCTGGGGCGGCATCCCCGACTCAATCATAGTCTCTCGAACGGTATCCGCAACGGTAACAGCGATCTGAAACAGCGAATGATTGACAATCTCTGGCTCAAATTGCTTGCTCTCGTGGTGGTGATGTTCATAGATGACGGGAATGCTGTTTTGAATTGCCGCTTTGACAAAATTCCAGTCTCGCGTATGGACAATCTGAGTGCGCGATCGCATATACAAAGGCAAGTAATATTTAGAGGCGATCGTGCTAGGGTCGAATCCTTTGAGGGGCGATCGAGCCAGCGTCCAGGGAATCGGAAGCGCCGCAACTTTAAGCTTGTCTTGAAGGTTATAGAAGCTGCTCAAATTCTCTTCAGGGAACTGCGGCTTAAATGGCTCTACCCAGTCTCCCAGATTCAACCAGTTTGGCTGCTGCTTCAAATAAGTCAATACCGACGAATAGCCCAAATTTGCGGCGGCGTTAGCACAGTTTGCCACCTGTACCAAATCGGCTCTGGGCTGAGGTAAGGTATTGCGGGTAAAGAAAATATAGTGTTTTAGCATGATTTACCCTATGCCTAAGTCTGTACCTGAATGGCCTGAGCAGGAAACTGCAATGATTCTTCTAACTGGGGCTTCTCTGGATCATGCTCCAAACGCTCTAAACTTTTAATCAAATTTAGCGCTGAATAGTAGGCTCCCTGCGTATATTCCTGCTGTTCTTCAGGGGTTTCGACGATGCCATCAATCATCAATCCCAGCAGACCAATGACGCCATTCAAAAGCGTCCGAAACTGGTGAGAAGTTTTGGCAAGCTGCGTTTGATTCAGCTCAAATTTGATCTGGGTCTTATCCTCAAACTGCATGTCGCACAGACGCGCATAGTATCCGTTCTTTGCCATGAGCTGTTGATGAGAGCCAAGCTCTACCACTCTGCCCTGATCCATGACGGCAATTTGGTCGGCTTTTTGCACCGTGGAGAGGCGATGGGCAATTACCAGCGTCGTGCGATCGCGGCTCAAATGATCGATCGCCTCTTGCACCAGCCGTTCCGACACCGTATCTAGGGCGCTTGTTGCCTCGTCCAGAATCAGGATTTCCGGGTTTTGCAGCAAGGCTCTGGCAATGGCAATTCGCTGTCGCTGTCCGCCAGAGAGCAGGACACCCCGATCGCCAATTTGGGTGTCAAATCCTTGGGGCAATTGCAGGATGAACTCATGGGCATTGGCTTGTTTTGCCGCTTCCATAATTGCAGAGTCCGTTGCGTCGGCACAGCCATAGGCAATGTTGTCTCGGATAGACGCGTTAAACAAAAACGTGTCCTGGCTGACAATGCCCATCGATCGCCGCAGCGACTTGAAATCCAGCGATCGCAAATCCTGCCCGTCAATCAAGATACAGCCCTGAGTTGGGTCATAAAATCGCGGCAGCAAGTCTGCCAGAGTAGACTTTCCGGCACCTGAAGAGCCGACCAGCGCCAGGGTTGTATTTTTGGGCAAATGCAGATCGACCTCACTGAGAACAGGCTTTTTCTGTCCGGGATAGGTGAGGGAAAGATTTTGAAAGTGAATGCCCTGCTTCAGCGCCGTGAAGGGGATGGAGCCATTTTTCATAAAGGGCTTGTTGTCTTGCCGCAAAAAATCGCTAGCAATTTCAATGCTGGGGGAAATGTTGGCTAACTGGCTGCGGGCACCGTTCAGTTGGGCAATTAGCGGCAGCGTTCGGAAGAGCAGAAACAGGTAGGTCAACAATACGGCTGAAAATGCCTCGACCTGATTGCCTAAGACCGACCGACCGATTAGCACAATCAGCAGCAGTGCCACAATTCCCGTCATTTCGCTCACGGGATCGATCAGTGCCGACACTGCCTGCGCTTTGAACTCTGCCTCCTCGCGATCGCCAATCAGCTTTTTCAAACGCTGATACTCATGAGTCTCATTTGCCGTACAGCGCACTAGCCGCATCCCTGACAGCAGATCTAGGACGCTCGTCGAGTAGGCTCTAGAAGATTCTGAAAGCTCCTTGCCAAATTGCTTAGAGCGCCCAATACTGTATTGATTCACCGATGCAACCACCGCCAGCAGAGCTGTAGAAACGATCGTCAACTGCCAAGACAGCGCCAGCAGCAAGCTCACAAATACCAGTACGGTGATACTGACTGTGACAGTGCGGGTAAGGGTAGCGATTGCACTAGCCGCCCTAGACACTTCGTTATTCAAACGGTTGATGATATCGCCAATCCCGGTTTTGACGTAAAAGTCGATGTCCACATCTAGCAGCAGCCGCAAGCCGCGTTCTCGTAGGTCATTAGACAGGGTTCGTTTCAGGGCACCGGACACCAACGCATTGGCATAGGCAGCTATATTTTTGAATAGCAGCAGCAAAATAATGGCGCTCGTCATGAGCAGCAGGTTTTGCTGACCAGAGCCGCCTACAAAGGGCGAGAGTAATGCCTGGATGACTGGCGGCAAGCCTTTTGTGGCGATCGGCTCTCCCAAAAAACTCAGCAAAACCGGAATAATCAGTGCTGTGCTAATACCATTGAATAAAGCTCCGGAAAAGCCCAAGGCAACGTTGAGACTAATGAGTCCAGGATAGCGTTGAGCCAGATTGCTCAGAAGGTGACGAGAGGACATGAGGCATCTCTGCAAGGGGATTTCACTCGTAGAGTTCCCCAGAACCGCTAGACTATGATCAATTCTCTGCCGCCAGGAGCCGCTCTATGAGCGATGTAAAAACTGCCTTGCCTACCGATACCTGGGTCAAAGCTACCTGGGAGGAGTATTTGTGGCAGGTAGAACAGCCTAATTACGAAAACGCAAAAGGCTACTATCTCGACGGATGGATGAGGACTGAGATGCTCCCTGTTGGATTTGACCACAGCCGAGATCATGGAACGCTAGCTCTTGGAGTTGCTCTGTTTTGCATTCTTAGAGGAATTCCTCTGACCATCCTCGATAACTGCTCGTTTCGCAAGGTCGGCAAGAGAGAATTTCAGCCGGATTTGTCCTACTACATTGGCGATCGCGCCAGACTCATCCCCACTGGAACCAATATCGTCAACCTCGATCGCTATCCCCCGCCGGATTTAGCGATTGAAATTGGCAAGACGACGATTGTGGACGATCGCACCACTAAGCGGACGTTATACGAAGAGGCTGGCGTGAAAGAATATTGGGCGGTTGATGTCGAGAACCTGAGCATTTATGCCTTTGAGATGATCGATCGCGGCAGTCGGCGAATCGATCGGTCGCAGTTGCTGCCGGGGTTGGCGATGTCGTCTTTAGAGGAGGCGCTACAGCAGAGTCGATCGGTTGATCAGTCACAAGTGGGAGCTTGGCTGATGCAGCAGTTTCAGCCATTGCCTTAATGGACTGTCAACGTTGGGCTGGGTGTGGCTATCCTTCCTATCACTCATCTCATCAGAGAGGGCTTTTGGAAAATCCCCCAG
This sequence comes from Drouetiella hepatica Uher 2000/2452, assembly GCA_019359505.1. GTDB lineage: Bacteria > Cyanobacteriota > Cyanobacteriia > Elainellales > Elainellaceae > Drouetiella > Drouetiella hepatica. The sequence continues at coordinate 11,411 of JAHHHD010000022.1, forward strand.
GTTTGGATTCGCACACCCTTAGCTCCCAACACGACCTCCTAAAGTGTACCCCTCTGTCTAGACAGTTTTAGTAGAAGTTTAAGGTGGAATCTCCCATCGGCTTCAAATGCTCTTCCTTGCAATAATTTATACAAGCTCTAATCCTAGCTGCTGAAGTGTATCTTTGCAGGAGTTTGATAACTCAACGACTGCTGTAATCGCTGATGATTGTAAAAGTGAAAGTACGATGACAAACTCTTAACTGCGTTGGATACACTCTCGTAATTCTTAATATACACCTCCTCGTACTTTACTGTTCTCCATAAGCGCTCAATAAAAATATTATCAAACGCTCTGCCTTTACCATCCTGGCTAATGGCAATGTTTTCTCTCTCCAAGTAACCCGTGAAGACGTTACTGGTGAACTGAGAGCCTTGGTCAGAGTTGAAGATTTGGGGTTTGCCCACACTCAAAGCCGTTTCCAATGCCTCTAAACAAAAGCCAACATCCATCGTATTGGAAACTTGCCATGCCAACACATAGCGGCTGAACCAGTCCAGAATCGCCACTAGGTAGACGAAGCCATGCGGCATCCGAATATAGGTGATGTCCGTGCTCCAAACTACGTTGGGGGCGTTGATACTCATCCCTTTGAGCAAATAAGGGTAACGCCTGACCTGCTCACCCGGTAGACTCGTTTTAGGGCGAGGATAGATCGCCTCAATTCCCATTTGCCGCATCAACCGTGCCACCCGCTTGTGGTTGACTGCTTCTCCCTGAGTCCGCAACCACGCACTCATCCGTCGGATGCCGTAAAAGGGAGTTGCTGTGTACTGAGTGTCTATCAGCTTCATCAGATGTAGCTCGTAGGGGTCAACTTCAACCGCTTTGTAATACCAACTAGAACGTGCTAAGCCGACTAATTCACATTGGCGGACAACACTAATGCCCTCATGCTCTGGCTCAATCAATCGCCGTTTATCGTCCACGGCTGAGTCCAGATTTTTTTTTCAACCAGTCCAACTCAACTTGGAGTTGTCCGATTTGTTGATACAAGCTGGCAGTCAATTCTTCCTGTCCCTTCTGGGCTTGGGCACGTCGGGTTGAGAAGATCTGGGGCACTTCCTCTAGCACTTGCTTTTTCCATTGGGTGATCTGGTTGGGATGTACCTCAAACTGACTAGCCAATTCGTTGATAGTTTTGTTGCCCTTGATTGCCTCAAGAGCAACTTTGGCTTTGAACTCTGCACTGTATTGTTTCCACTGCATTGTCACTGTCCTCTCCGTAGGTTTACAAGCCTTGGGGCAGTGATCCCACCTTAGCTAATTGTCCAGTTTTCGGGGTACATCATACTCCCAACTTTTCTTGCTAGATTGGAACCAAGCTCTGCCAACCCCAAAACTAGCGTCAGATTCAGCTATGAAGCAAATCGCACCGTGGAAATTATTAGGGCTGTTTGGGTGGTTCAGGGAAGAGGCGAGGTAGTAGAACTCCCGTGAGAGCTGCAATAAACGCTAGGATCGCGTTGATAGCTTCTTGAGAAAAGTGTTTAGACAACCAGCTTGGCTCAATGCTTTGGATAGGAAATTGGGGATACAAACCTACCTTAATGCCTTGGCTTTCGCCAGAGACGAGAGTTTGCAAACCTTGCGGAGATTGGGGATGGATCTGAATGTAACGCAGCTTGCGGATACCCGGTTTCGACGCGATAATCAAAAACTGGTTTTCCTTGAGTTGTAGCGACTGGCGTTGCATCTGAACTTCACCCAACAAAATGGTGGAGGTTGGCAGTTCGTCTGTGACAACTTCTGTAGTTTCAGTGCTGGAAAAACGAACGTCCTGAACGTCAAAATCTCCCCAGAGCCATTGAGGTAGATTGACTTTTTCAGAGTTGGCGGCCTTGGCAAAATCAGGTAAATCGATAAATAGGCGGGTGGGAGAGAGCAGCGAGAGCGTAGACTCGTCGAAACTTGGAGTGAATTGCAGGTCTAGACTTTGAAACGCACTGATATCGGTTTTAATTCCCAACTCAGGAATGTTGAACCTTTCTATGCTGAGAGCAAGCGGCTGTTGACCGAGCTGTAGCTTAAGCGTACCCAAAGGTTTGGCGGTAGCTGAAGTGGGAGTATCGGGTAAATTGCTCCGAAGTTGGCAGGTTTCTAAGGGAGTGTTGACAGACTGAAGACAAAAAGAAAGCTGGGCAGGCTGACCTGGTTGGGCTTGGTACTTAAGTTGATTGATTTGCGTGGCGGGCTGGATACGGGCTTCTAAGATGGCAAGTTCGCTCTCTTTTACAGGCGTAAAAATTAGGCGACTGTCAGCATAGGGAAATTCGATCGCCAGTCGATCGCGCTGACTCAGCTTTTGGTTAAGCATTGGATCGCTGCTAGAAAACTTGCCCGTCAAAACTAGCGGTTGGGGTTGGCTTCCTTCAATATCGAGCTTTTTGAGTCGGCGAATGGTGCTGAGGAAACGGCGCTCTGTGTCGCCTGCGTAGGTGAAGCCCATTTCCTGGACGATCAGATTGCCCTCGAAGATGTAGCTGCCGCGCCACACAAAACTCCCCAGCAGCACTGCAACCCAAAGTAGCAGCAGGAACAGAACCAGCCAGATATCCCAGCGGCGAAGCTTGGAGAGCTGCTTAGTCCAACGAAATTTGCGCTGTTTCGATGCCGTGGAGCGATTGGGCGGACGAGGCGGAGAACTCATGGAAGATTATAGCCAGTCAGGATTGTGCTGAAAGCGGAATGTACGGTGTTGTCCTTCTCCATCTTCGATGTAGAGTTCGTAGGTGCCCGCATCCGCGTTGCCGTATTTCCAATTAAAGCTGAATTCTCCCTCTTGAGGATTAGTTTGAGGTTTTTTGAAAACCGCTTGACCCTTATACCGAATTTCGAGCTTGGGTAGAGTGGTGCGTTGGGGAATACTGAGCACGAACTGATATTGGCTGTCTGGAGAGCCAAGAATTACTGGAAAATAGATAGGGTTGGAATCGCGGGTAGTGTAGGCAAGGGCACGCAGTCTTGTAATTGGGATTTCGGCGGCTTTGAGGACAGTGCGGGTATCCAGGTTGAATGTATAGCCGTAAGCGCTGGAACTAGGACTGATGTTATCTAGAAGGTACTTTCTATAAAACGATTGCAGAGCAACGGTGGGAGGAGTGCTGCCTGTACCCGGAACCCTAAGAGTGAGCCGATCAGGGTAGCTACTGAGGGTACTTGTGGAGAAGGAAATCAGACCGAAGGAAGCACTGGCATTTTGTTCGCGTAATCCTTCACATCGGTTGTTGTCTCGACGGATATAGGCAAGGGATTGAGAATTTCCGGTAGGGCAAGCTTGTGCTGCTAGCGGCACGAGGCTTAGAATCAGCAGGCTAGTGAACAAAATTCTGGGATTCATAAATTTAGCAACCTATAGAGATAGAGATTAAGTGGGATTAGTTGAGAATTCGCCAGCGGCGCAACTGTTCCAGGACAATATCAATCCGGTAAGCCAAACCTGCGTCTCCGGCTGCTTCCGAAATATCCCGTAAAGCAGGGGTAGGTTGGTCTGGAGTCGTGGCAACGTCTTGCTTGTTGCGAATCTGCACCATCATCCCCACCACCTGCCTCTGGTCATTAATAACGGGACCCCCTGAATTTCCTTCTGCTACATAGGCATCAATTGGCATCAAAGAGTCATTGGGACTGTAGTTCATAACATTTCCCTCGGCAGAGTTCCAGGGAGTTTCGACTGTGTAGGGGTGTCCAATCAAGCGTACAGCTGTGTTGCGGGCAAGCCGACCCGAACGCGTCTCTAGGGGACGAATATCATCTGGGACGCAGGGAACACGCGGCTGACAGGAAATTCTCAGAACTGCCAGATCTAATGCATCTCCTGGATCGGTGATCTGTTCGAGCGTCGCCGAATAGCGTGGACGGCGGTTATCGTCTAGCTCGCTGAAGAATTCTACTTCAATATGTTCTCCGGGGCGACGGGTGCGCTGATCGCTAATTACATGCCGATTGGTCACGACCCAGACCACACTACCTTGCCGCTTGATCACCCAACCTGAGCCAATGATCCTGCCCTCGGTGGTGAGCGTCACAATCCGCGCCGTAGAACGTAACACCCCTACCAAAGGTTCTTCGGCTTCTTTGGGCAAGAACTGTCGATCGTCAATCCCTACAGGCTGTGGATTCTGCCTCAGGGCTAAAAGCCGTTGAGCCTCTTTCAGATTGTTTTGGGCTACAGCATATTTGGGATCTAGTGCAATGGCCTGCTGAAACTCTTCTATGGCTCCTGCCAAGTTTCCTTTCTGCTGAAGGGCGAAACCTAAGCCATTATGAGCCGCAGTGTGAGCGGTCGTTGGTCGACCTTTAATGTCAGGTAAACTTAGCGCTCGTTGGTAGGCGGTAATCGCTTCCTCTAGCTTTCCTTGGTCACTGAGCGCATTGCCCAGATTGTTGTAAGGAGAGGCATAGTTGGGGTCGAGTTGAATGGCTCGTTGGAAGGCGGTAATCGCTTCCTCTAGCTTTCCTTGGTCAAGGAGCGCATTGCCCAGATTGTTGTAAGGAGGGGCATCGTTGGGGTCGAGTTGAATGGCTCGTTGGTAGGCGGTAATTGCTTCCTCTAGTTTTCCTTGGTCACTGAGCGCAATCCCCAGACCGTTGTAAGGAGGGGCATCGTTGGGGTCGAGTTGAATGGCTCGTTGGAAGGCGGTAATTGCTTCCTCTAGCTTTCCTTGGTCAAGGAGGGCATTGCCCAGACCGTTGTAAGGATAGGCATCGTTGGGGTCGAGTTGAATGGCTCGTTGGAAGGCGGTAATCGCTTCCTCTAGTTTTCCTTGGTCAAGGAGCGCATTGCCCAGACCGTTGTAAGGAGGGGCATCGTTGGGGTCGAGTTGAATGGCTCGTTGGAAGGCGGTAATTGCTTCCTCTAGCTTTCCTTGACGCTTGAGCGCATTCCCTAGATTGTTGTACGCTGCGGCATTATTAGGCTCAGAACGGATCACCCGTTGCCAAATCTGTTTCAGCCTCAGCATATCTTCCAGCGTTTTGAGCTGCATTGCCTTGCTGAAAGAGCTGATCAACAGACTGTGCTTGAGCAATTTGGGGCGTAGTGGCGAGAGCCAACGTAATCAGCAGAGCCGCTAATTTAGAGTGACGCACAGCTATAAGAACATATAGGAGGGGGCAAAAATCCTCCTTTAGCCTAGCCGAATTTTCTCCAAAAGCATATCTCTAAATTTCTACCGCTGATTTTGACCTTGACTACACCCCAGTGGGCTATCAGATCTCCCCCTAAAATCCTGCTTGGGTTAGGCTGTACACAGAAGGTTTCATATAGCCAGCCCAGCCCTACAGCCCCACGGACAGATGAAACTCCCCGACTTAGACCCACAAACGATCGATCGCATCCTGGAAATGGCATGGGAAGACCGCACCCCCTTCGAGGCGATCGAACTCCAGTTTGGGCTAGATGAAAAACAGACGATCGCCCTGATGCGCCGGGAGATGAAAGCCTCTAGTTTTCGTATGTGGCGCAAGCGGGTTTCTGGACGCAGCACCAAACACGCTGCCAAACGAGAATTTGTCGCCGGACGGTTCAGGTCAGACAATCAAAAGAGTTAAGAGCGCGCTCTGTTTTGATATCGCTCGGCAGGTTGTCTACTCATTCCTGTTGGCGCGGCTTTAAGTAGCGCTAGATTTTTGGGGTCAGCTATATGGCAAGGTGCAAATAGCTGTTAAGGGACAAGCACAGGGGAAAAGAGGGACGATCGTCGAGATCTGTTTTTGTCTTTAATTCTTTGGAATAGCGTTGGGGGGTAGGTTTTGTTGCTTGCCTTTAATCCTTTGAAACAGCCTTGGGGGAGTTTCTCCCCCAAACCCCCTCATTGGGGGACGAGGCGCTTCCCCCAAACCCCCTCCGATGAGATAGCTGATAGGGAGGATAGATCGCTTCGCATTGTTGGGGCGATCGGGCTTTGCTTGATCTTAAGAATGCTTGATTTGGAGAAGACTGATCTGAGATAGCTTTAGCTGAGAGGGCTGAGTCAGAATCTCCGAACTGGGTGACAATGCAAAGCGCTGCCTCCAGCCCTCAATCCAACCCTTCGGAGGGGGTTTGGGGGAAGCGCTCGTCCCCCAATGGGGGTTTGGGGGGAACCCCCAAGGTTCGGATTCACCCCCCCCTCCGCACCCAGATCTCCATCGATCGCTTCTCTCAGCCAGCCCAAGTTTGAACAGGCGATCGTCCTCTGGTTCAGCGCAAGTCGCATTCTCCTGAGTGAATTTGATAAGCTGAGCGAGTAGGCTCGGCTCAGTCTGCCCAGCATCCTGCATCTTCGCAGAAGAATCGTCCCTTATCCCCAGCCCCATGAGCATTTTCACCCTGCAATCGGTCAAAAAAGACTTTGGCATCAAAGAAATCCTCAAGGATGCCAGCTTCAGCCTCGACGCGACCGACAAAGTTGGGCTGATTGGCACCAACGGCTCCGGTAAGTCTACCTTCCTCAAAATGATTGCCCGACTAGAGCCGATCGATGAAGGCGATATTTGGGTCAACTCTGGCGCACGGATTGTCTACCTGCCCCAGCAGCCAGATGTAGATGAGAAGCTGACGGTCTTGGAACAGGTCTTTGCCAACAGCGGCGAACAGATGTCGCTGGTGCGTGAGTATGAGGAAATCTCTGACAAATTGGCGCATGGCACCGGAGATCACGATCGCCTCATGAACCGTCTCTCCGCCGTCATGGAGCGGATGGATGCCACAGGCGCGTGGGAGATGGAAACGAACGCCAAAATCATTTTGTCGAAGCTGGGCATTGAAGACTTTGATGCCAAGGTAATTGATCTCTCTGGCGGCTACCGCAAGCGCGTGGCGTTGGCGACTGCGCTTTTATCTGACCCAGAAGTTCTGCTCATGGACGAGCCAACTAACCACCTGGATGCCCTCTCGGTGGAATGGCTGCAAGAATATCTCAATCGCTTCCGGGGGGCGCTATTGCTGATCACCCACGATCGCTACTTTCTCGATCGCGTCACTAACCGGATTGTGGAGATCGATCGCGGCGAACTCTACACCTACGACGGTAATTATTCCTACTATCTAGAGAAAAAGGCTCTTGCCGAAGAAGCCGATGCCAGCTCCCAGCGCAAGCACAAAGGCGTGTTGCGTCGAGAGCTAGAATGGCTGAAGCGAGGCCCCAAAGCCCGCAGCACCAAGCAAAAGGCGCGGATCGATCGCATTGGCGATATGCAGAACAAGGAGTTCCGGCAGACCCAGGGCAAGGTCGAGATCACCACAGCCGGGCGGCGCATCGGCAAAAAGGTGGTGGAGCTGGTCAATGTCTCCAAAGCCTACGACGATCGCACCTTAATTAAAGACTTTACCTACGAATTTAATCCCGACGATCGCATCGGCATTATTGGCGGCAACGGAGCCGGAAAATCGACGCTGATGAATATCATCACGGGCAAGGTGCAGCCCGACTCCGGCACAGTCGAGATCGGCAGTACCATCCACATCGGCTACTTCGATCAGCATTCCGATGATCTGGAGCTAAACCCCAATCAGCGCGTGATTGAGTACCTGAAAGAAGTTGCCGAACTGGTCAAAACTAGCGACGGCTCCATTATTACCGCCTCTCAAATGCTGGAGCGGTTTTTGTTTCCCGGCAATCAGCAATATGCCCCAATCAACAAGCTCTCTGGCGGCGAACGGCGGCGTTTATTTCTGCTGCGTGTTTTGATGAGTGCTCCTAATCTGCTGATTTTAGACGAGCCGACCAACGATCTGGATGTACAAACCCTCGCTGTCCTGGAAGAATATCTAGAGGAATTCAACGGCTGCGTCATTGTCGTCTCGCACGATCGCTACTTCCTCGATCGCACCGTAGAAACCATCTTTGCCCTAGAGCCAGGAGGCAATCTGCGTCAGTATCCCGGCAATTATTCGGTGTATCTCGAACATAGGGCATCAGACGATCGGACATCTGCTCCCAATCAAACCTCTAAACCCTCCGCTCCCTCCCTCTCCCCCGCTCCTGCTTCCCCTCCCCAAGCCTCCCCAAAACGCAAGCTCTCCTTCAAAGAAAAGCGGGAATTTGAGCAGCTTGAAGCTGAGATTCCTAAGCTGGAAGCTGAAAAAGAAGAAATTCAAAAAACTCTGGCTAACCATCCTCCCGATGGGTTTTCCGCAGTGCAGAAGCTCTCAGAACAACTGTCAGAACTGGAAAAGGCGATCGACATAGCCACCGAGCGCTGGATGGCGCTTTCGGAGATGTAGGAGCAAAAATTGATGGGGGGATTAGCAGCACTGACGACCGAGCAGCTTGAGCTTTGGACACAACAAGCAAGGCACAAAGCACGGTATGGGCGGGTCATGACTCGAATTTCGCGGCTGACGGCAGTACGGGCAGATTGGTTTGCCACCTGTATTGATTTTCAGGGGCAGATGGAGCTTTGGGGAGATACGGACTGCGTCTTTCCATTAATGAGCGTCATTAAGCCTTTCATATTGCTCTATTTATTAGAGCAGTTCGGCATGGAGAACCTTTTTCGATGGGTTGGAATGCAGCCTTCCGATGCGCCCTTTAATTCGCTAGATCAGCTCATTGCCGACAGTGGCAGACCCCGCAATCCCATGATCAATAGTGGGGCAATCGCCCTAGCAAGCCGCCTCCCCGGAGCCACTAGCTACGATCGCTGTCAGAGGCTATGCACCTGGCTCAATCACAAGGCAGACTGCCACCTGAAGATCGATGAAGCAACATTGGCTTCAGTCCGCATTGAGGGACGAGGAGTGAATCAGACGATCGCCGATACCCTCGTGCAGCAGGGTTATTTAGCCGCCTCCGAAATTTCCCTCGACACCTATGAGCAGATCTGCTGCCTTGCCGGACAGGTGACTGACCTAGCGCGATTGGGCAACCTTCTCGCTCGCGAATCTGCGGCGATCGCCCCCCAGCACCGCCGCACCGTCAATGCTCTGATGCTGACCTGCGGTCTTTATGAAGCCTCTAGCACCTATGCAGTTCGGATTGGACTCCCCATGAAATCGGGCATTAGCGGGGCGCTGCTAGCAGTCGTTCCGGGGCAAGGGGCGATCGCTTGCTACAGCCCAGCGCTTGATGCCATCGGCAATCCGATCGCAGGGCTAGCCTTTGTTGAGATTTTGGCGCAGCGTCTGGAGCTGAGCGTGTTTTAGATTTCAGGTTGTAGTGTAGATTGCCCTGCGTTTGAGCCTTGCGTACCGGAGATTACAGCAAGTGCTGACTGAATCTCGCTATAAGTTCAGAAGCTCTCTCCTAATTCCCCACTCCCTACTCCCTCATTGCCAGATCCCACCTCCCCATTTCTAGATGCCGGACGGCTGCTCGTTGATCTCCAGCGGGTCAGCGAAATTGTCCAGAGTTTTAGCGACTGTCTGGAGCCAGACGCGATCGCCAAGTGCGCCACCGATGGTCTGGTTAACACGTTTGGCTATGCTTTTGCGCGGGTGTGGCTGGTGGAGAGCGATCGCCTCCATCTGCGGCTCGTGGCTTCGTCGGGCATGTATACCCGCATAGACGGCTCATTCGCCCGTGTGCCGATGGGAGCTTTCAAAGTAGGCAAGATTGCTCAGAACCGCATTCCGTTTTTGAGCAACCATTTGGCAGAAGAAGTCTGGGTCAAAGATCGGCAATGGGCGATCGCTCACCAGATTACGGGCTTTGCGGGCTATCCACTCCTGGTGGGCGATCGGGTGATTGGCGTGCTGGCAGTATTTAGCCATCAGCCGCTGTCATCAGAATTCCTAGAGGTTTTGCAAGGGCTATGCACCACGCTGTCGATCGTGTTGGATCATGCGACCCAGCACCAGCAAGATCGGCAGACTCAGCCAGAAACGACCCCGTTCTTATCAGAACAGTTGGCGACTTTGTTGGGTCGGGCACGCTTCAGCCTAGTAGGGACGGAGCGATCGCTGACGGATTCTCTCATCTATTTGCTGATTCGCACGGCGGAAGTGCTGCGAAACCTTAACTGCACCTACTGCCGCCTGAGCTATGGGGAAACTCAGATTGTGCTAGAGGCAATGGTATTTCCGGAAGCTGAAAGCGCTGCCTTCAGGGGGACGGTGGCTCTAGAGGCAGCAGATGCTCTCGGAGATTTACGCTTTGCGGTTTCCTGCCTCGGAGGAACGCTCCAAATCCTCAGCGATCATAACTCGACCGTACTTCAGGTTGTTCTAGAGGTTCCGTACCCCAGCTGTTTATTGGGTTTACCGATCCGGATTCAATGCCGATCGCCCGTTCTTCAAATGGCGTTTACGCATCTCGCCTATCTAGCAGGGCTAAAAGTCTGTGGTATCGCCGATCCTACAGTGCCGATCATTACAGATGATGTGGCTCTGCCGTTAGATTCCCCCACCCAGCGGCTGCTCTGGATTGCTGATCCTACTCAGGCTTTACCCAAGGGGGCGATCGCCCAGATTGATCTATTCATTACTTCTACTCAACTTCGGGAGGCTGTCGAAGCCGTTCATCAAGGCAAAACTTGGGGCATCGCCGATCTGCCTTCAGAATCCCAAACTTTATCCGATCGGGAGCAGGAAATCTTAACGCTGCTGGCTCAGGGGTTGCGCGATCGCAATATAGCGGCTCAGCTCTACATCAGCGAACGTACCGTCAAATTTCATATCAATAACCTGCTCACAAAACTTCAGGTGCGGACACGCTGTCAGGCAATGTATGAAGTGAGTTCGAGAGGGTGGATACAGGGAGTCGGGAGTAAGCAATAGTTTGTCCTAAAGTCTCAGCAGTTCTCATTGTGGATTTCATTGTGGATCGCATATCGGGAAGTTTGCGCCTGCAGGGCGCGAACTCCCCCAACAAAGCCCGAAAAAAGCCCGCCGCAGGCGGGCTTTTTTCGGGCTTTGTTTCAAAATGAGAATTACTGCTAAAGTCTGTCACAAAGCGTTGATGGACAGGCTTTGCGGTAAAGTGGCTTTATGTATGACAACGACGACTTAACGGTACTGGAAGCCGAAATCGACCTTGATCCCCTCGACCATGTGGGGTCAGTCGATGCTGAGGAAGAAGTTGCTAGGCCCGATCCAGATGAAATGCTGGCGCTCTTGGAGTCCCCCAACCATCAGCAGCGCATTCTGGCAACCAGAGCTTTCTGCGAACTGGAGGATCGGCGAGCCATTCCTCTGTTGATTCGGCTGCTCACCGATGCTTGCCCTCTAGTGCGGGTGAGTGCCGCCTATGGATTGGGACGTAACCCCAGCCCCACCGCCGTTGAGCCGTTGATTCAGCAGCTTAGGCAAGATTGGAATGGCTATGTGCGTAAGGGCGTAGTCTGGGCGCTGGGAAACTGCCGCGATCGCCGCTCTTTAGAACCCCTCACCGATGCCCTAAAAACCGATATCTCTGCCGTACGCCTCTGGGCGGCTAGCGCGTTGGCGCAGATGGCTGACGTGGGCTATGACTCGATGATTGCTGGCTTACCTAGGTTGATCGAAGCCCTACGCCGGGACCCGATTCCGGCAGTGCGGAGCAATTGTGCCTGGGCGATCGGTCAGATATGCCGAGAGCTGCCCTCTAACGTGATCTATGCCACGGCGATCGATGCCTTGATTGAAGCCTTTGCGGAAGACGAAGAGCTAGGCGTACGCGAAGATGCCAAGGCTGCCATGCTGAGGGTAGGCGACCCGCGCGGTTTACAAGTAATTGAGGAATTGGAGCTGGAGGGCTTTTAGCTTTATGTCTCAGCTACCCCATGTCTCAGCTACTCCATGTCTCGGCTCCATGTCTCGGCTATGGCAACTGCCAAGGCAGCTAGGACGAAAAAAACTAGGGTGGGGCGCAGCGCCCCACCCTAATTTCCCCAAGCAAACTGGCGACAGCTACCCTATGTCTTCGCTAACGATTGTCTCCGCTAACTATTTTGTCGAGCTGCGGTTAAAACTCTGTGGTTAAGATACCATAGCCTGAACATTCCTGCGGCTGACTGAACTTAGCGGCACTTACCCTTCACGGCACTAGCATGATGGCGGACATTCCCACCATTTCTCGAACTGAATTGGCAGAACGGCGGCGTAAGCTCAGATGGCAGCGGCGCTGGCGAATTTTGCAGACGAGCTGGCAGGTCGTGGCGATGGGGGGGCTAACTGTCGGGCTGATTTGGGTAGTGACGCTGCCTGACTGGATGCTGCGGGATGCTAGCCAAATTGAGGTAGAGGGCAACAAGTTTCTATCGGCAGATACGGTGCGCACTTTGCTGCCCATTAAATATCCTCAGTTTTTGCTGACGCTGCAACCCAAAACCCTGACTCAGCGCCTTGAATCCCAGGCTCCGATCGCCGAAGCAACCGTCTCGCGTCATCTGTTTCCTCCGGGCTTGACGGTGCGCATTCAGGAGCGCTATCCGGTGGCGATCGTCTACTCCAGTCCAACGGCTCAAAGCGGTCAGCCTGGAAATGTGTCCACTGAATCTAATCCGGTAGCGCTGCTTGACGAACGCGGCACCTTTATTCCCTATGAAAGCTATGTGTCGTTGAATCGATCGCGCCAGCTGCCCAGCCTCAAAATCGTTGGGATGCAGGATCAATATCGCTCTCAATGGCCAAGTCTCTACCAGCAGGTGAGCCGTAGCCCCGTCAAAATTCTGGAAATTGACTGGCGAGAACCGGGCAATCTCATTCTCCATAGTGAGTTGGGTACTGTTTACTGTGGTTCCTATGGCAGTCGCTTTGCAGAGCAGATCCGAACGCTCGACCAGCTTCGACAGCTCCCCGAAAAGCTGAATTCGCAAAAGATTGACTTTATCGATTTGCGCAACCCTCAGTCGCCATTGGTGAAGATCATTGGCTCAGAAGCGATCGAACTTCCCGACAGCTCCCGCGACGAAATACCTGATCAGGAAGACTCTGCTTTGCCTGATTCCCAGGCTGTGCCCTGATAGTCAAGATTCCCAGGCTGTGCCCTGGTAGTCATGCCGTGGTAGTCATGTTGTGACATCTGAATGAACCAGAGCCATAGCAACCGCCAAGGCGGTTAAGACTGGGACATTTTTGGTGGGGCGCTTAGCGCCCCACCAAAAATGTCCTCAGAAAACTGGCGACAGCCATAATTTGCATCCAGATTGTCCGGGTAGAGATACACTGTTCTGAATTAAGAAAGTTTAGAGCAGCAAAAATGGAGCATGATCACAAAAAATATGAGAAGACTTCCTGCAAGCAGTTGCCGCATCTGTAAGTCTTAATGGGATAAAAATTAGCCATTCTTGAGCTTAATTAGATAAAGTTAGGCGATAAGCAATTTCAAAAGATTTAATAGAAATGCGATCGTAAAGATTGCGATCGAACCCACCTAAATTTTTTCATGAAAATTAACTCCTGAAAGTTAAGCAGAGTCAGTGCATTACCAGATCTTTAGGCTACTCAATACGCTGATTAGGCAGTAATTAAGCAGTCTCTAACTGTGGTTTGGTTTTTCTAGCAACTTACCCTATAGTTGTCTAGAGTTAAAAAGTCTTTGTATCAGTCGTTTCTAAAGTCCAATGACATTTGATAGTAAATTAATTACCACCCATTCAGAATCTCCTGACTCCAATCAGGTAGATTTTCCGTTGCCAATGAACGCTGCTAACCCTTTTTCTAACTCTGGAGTACACTTGGGTCAAGTTCGCGACATCAAAGGCGCAAGGGTAGGCGAGGAAACCAGGAGTGATGAGATTGTGCCCAGCAGCGTAGCTAAGATCAAAGTCATTGGGGTTGGGGGCGGCGGCTGCAATGCCGTGACCCGCATGATTGCTAGCGGCGTAGCTGGCATAGAGTTTTGGTCTGTCAATACAGACGCTCAGGCTCTCAATAATATAGAAATTATTAACTGCTTGCAAATCGGTCAAAAGTTGACGCGGGGTTTGGGCGCGGGCGGAAATCCGGCGATCGGTCAGAAAGCCGCTGAGGAATCCCGTGACGAGCTGGCAGCTGCTCTGGAAGGCTCTGATTTGGTCTTTATTACCGCTGGCATGGGGGGCGGCACGGGTACTGGGGCAGCGCCCATTGTGGCTGAAGTTGCCAAAGAGGTCGGTGCCCTAACGGTAGGCGTTGTGACGCGTCCCTTTACGTTTGAAGGCAGACGACGCACCAATCAAGCAGATGAAGGCATTGCGGCGCTGCAAAGCCGAGTAGACACGCTGATTATCATCCCCAACGACAAGCTGCTGAGCGTCATTTCAGAACAGACTCCCGTTCAGGAAGCCTTTCGGGTCGCAGATGACATCTTGCGCCAGGGGGTGCAGGGTATTTCAGACATCATTACGATACCCGGTCTAGTCAACGTCGATTTTGCGGATGTTCGGGCAGTGATGGCTGATGCTGGATCGGCGCTGATGGGTATTGGCATTGGTTCTGGCAAGTCGAGGGCTAGAGAAGCGGCGACTGCGGCAATCTCTTCGCCGCTGCTGGAGTCTTCGATCGACGGAGCAAAGGGCGTTGTCTTCAACATTACGGGGGGGCATGACCTGACGCTACATGAGGTCAATGCGGCGGCTGAAATTATCTATGAGGCAGTCGATCCCAACGCCAACATTATCTTTGGCGCAGTTTTAGACGAGAGTTTGCAAGGAGAGATTCGGATTACGGTGATTGCAACGGGTTTTACTGGAGAGATGGCGCCGCCACCTGTGCAGCAGAGTCGCGTATCGCCCTTGAAGCAGCGATCGCCCCTTGCCTCACCCCCCTCAACCTTGTCCCAGCCTCCGATCAATCAGCCTCTGACAAATCAACCTCCGACCAATCAGCCGCCCGATCCACGCACGACAAAGCCAGGGCTAGATATCCCAGAATTTTTGCAGCGCCGGAGACCTCCTCGGTAGAAAGGCTTGAATTCATCGAAGCCTCCTGGCTGGCAAATCGCCGCAGTTCTGACCATAGGCGTACTTTCTGTCTCAACGGCTGCTATTTTTATTCGATTGGCGCTGGCTGACTCTGGCAGTCAGGGTGTGGGCTTTAGCCTAGTGTTGGCTGCCTCTCGTTTGACGATCGCTTCCCTTTGCCTCATCCCGGCGTGGCGCAGTTTCCGTTCTGCACAGTTTCAGCCGAGCGCTCTCTACTACTCGGCGGCGGCAGGTCTGTTTCTAGCAATTCATTTCGCTTGCTGGATCACCTCTCTGTCCTACACTTCGATCGCCGCTTCTACTGCACTCGTCACCACCAATCCGGTTTGGGTGGCGCTGTGGTCGTGGCTTTGGTTTCGAGAAAAGCCCAGTTCTCTGACATTGGGGGGAATTGCGATCGCGCTATTGGGCAGTGTCGTGGTAGCCATTGGCGATGCGGGAGATGGGTTTGTCGGGAGTCATCCGCTGTTGGGAAATTCCCTGGCGCTGATTGGCTCTTGGGCGGTCAGCCTGTATTTTTTGTTGGGGCGATCGGCACAGCGGCGTGGCTTGGGCATTAGTAGCCATGTGGTGCTGACCTACACAACGGCCGCCCTAGTGCTGCTGCCGCTGCCATTTTTATTTGGCTCAAGCTACAGCGGCTATCCTATCTCTGTCTATGGCTGGATCGTGCTAATGGCAGTCTTTCCTCAGCTGATCGGCCACACAAGCTTCAATTGGGCAGTGCGCTGGGTTTCGCCCACTCTTGTCACCCTCACTATTCTGGCAGAACCCGTTGGCTCCAGTATTCTGGGAGCGATCGTTTTTCGTGAAAATCCGGGTGTAGTGGTAATTGCGGGTGCGGTGGTGATTGTTGCCGGGGTGGCGATCGCTGCCCTAGGAACAAGAGAAGCCTGACTAATCTCTTGCCAAAATCCAAAGCCGCCGCCTCACCGTCTACGCTGCTCTGCCTCATATTCTCGACGGAGTTGATTGGGCAACAGCGACGGATTGGGTCTGTTGGAATTAGAGTTTCTGGGTCTTGACTCTTCACCAGAGTCGTCGTCAGAGCTGTCGTCAGAGTCCTCACCAGCGTCGTCACCGTTTTGCGGCAAGCTATCTTGCGGCAAGCCATCTTGCGGCAAGATGGGCGAACCGGAAGGAAACTCCCAGCTAGGTGTAGGGGAGAGCGTTGCGGATGGTTCGGGAGAAGGCGTTGCCGAGGGCGTCAGTGAGGGCGTAACGGTCGAGGAGGGGGGAATTGGCTCCAGATTTATAGTCTCTGAAGGGGAAGACTGTCCCGATGTTTCAGTAGGCAGCGGGGTATCTAGGGGAATAACTT
Organism: Drouetiella hepatica Uher 2000/2452; assembly: GCA_019359505.1. Classification (GTDB taxonomy): domain Bacteria; phylum Cyanobacteriota; class Cyanobacteriia; order Elainellales; family Elainellaceae; genus Drouetiella; species Drouetiella hepatica. The sequence continues at coordinate 27,579 of JAHHHD010000022.1, forward strand.
GCTGAGAGTTCAGTAAAAGATTGCCAACGGCAGCAACGGCAATCCCGGCGATCGCGGCTAGTCCCAGCACAATCCCTATCCATCCTGATCTCCGCTTTTCAGGTAAAACAGGAGCAGTTTCTACGGCAGACATGGGGCTATATCGGGATACAGGCTGGGGTGTGATTTGAGGGAGAGGCTGGGGTACAGGCTGAGGTGTGGATTGAGGTACAGATTGAGGTGCAGCTCGCGGAACATAGCGAGGACTAACCGCCACAGTTGCCATTGTGGAAGGATTAGGATCGATCGCCCCATAGGGCGCTGATGCTGCTAATCCATTGATCGAATTACCGGGCAGTAGCGCCAGCCATTCGGCAACCGTGCCCGGACGATGACGCACCTCGATCGCCATACCGCGCAGCACCGCCTGATTGGTGGCTGCGCTCAGGTAAGGCTGAAGGTCGCGGGGAGAGATCAGGGGCTGACGATCGCGCAAGATCGACGCAGCGGGCACCTGAGCCGTCAAGAGCGCATAGAGAGTTGCTGCCAGTCCATAAACATCGGTGGCAGGAGTACGTTTCTCTTGAGCAATGTACTGTTCGATCGGCGCATAGCCCACGGAAATCAGGCTGGTATGCGTTTGGGTCACTCCTGGCGTAAACTCGCGCGCAATGCCAAAGTCGATAAGCACGACTTCTTGGGTGCCCTGCCGCAGAATAATGTTTTGGGGCTTCACGTCGCGGTGCAGCAATCCGCTGTGGTGAACCACCTCCAGCGCGGCTCCAACCTGACGAATGTAGTGAATGGCGACGGCTTCGGAAAGAGGGCGCTCGGGAAACACAAGCTGCTCCAGCGTTTCTCCCGGAATGTAGTCCATCACCAGATAGGGCACATTGTCTTCAATGAAGAAGTCATTGACCCGCACAATGTTTTGATGCACACACATTGCTAAGCGGCGAGCCTCGTCTCGAAACTGCTGCTCAAACTCTGCATACTGAGGGTTGTCTTGACTTGAGGGATTCAAAGTCTTGACAACCACCGTTTGCCCCAGATAGTGATGTACGGCTCTAAAGGTTATGCCAAAGCCACCCTGCCCCAAGGGTTGCTCTAGGGTATACTTGCCGCCCTGCAATGTTTTACCCACCAGCGAATTCATAGCCATTGATGCCTGTGTGAGACCCTACACTCTAAAATAATCCCTCTTGAGCCCCCATGTCTGTGGCTTAGGGACAGCCTGACCTGTGGCACGATCGCCCCAAGATAAAATTAGTCTGCCGATTAACGTTCTGTAGGGGGCGATCGCGGTAGAAGCGCGGCTTACACTCATAGGGTGAAAGGCTGCGATCGCATTGTGAAAGCTTACAGTCGCATTGTCACTCCCTACAATCCTATTGCGATACCGTACAGAAGCAATGTGAGTCAATACAGTGCTTCTGCAAGCCAATACAGTGCTTCTGCAAGCGGCTACAGAAGCACTGCAAGTCGATACAGTCGCATTGTGGCTCGTTACATTCAAAATGCTGACAGAGCGAAAGGGCTGGTTCACCCCACCCTGACCGACTTTATTCAGGACATTGCCAAGTTTTCTAGAGTTTACTCATCCAGGAGGCAGACTTTAGAGCTTTTTTGTCATGAATACGCTGTTGGGGTCGTCACTGTATTCGGCAAAGGGACTGCAATACTCAAACCCGTATCGCAGGTATAAAGCGCGTGCCGGAGCAAACTCAGGCAAAGCCCCCGTTTCTAAATACAGGCGATCGTAGCTTCGGCGTTTTGCTTCTTGGATAATGTGTTCAAGCACCTTTGAGGCAATACCCTTGCGCCGATGAGCTTTGGCGGTACGCATTGATTTGATTTCGCCCGATTTGATTTCGCCCGATTTAATTTCGCCTAGCTCCTTTAGCGCCCCACATCCGAGTAATTCATCGCCCTCCCAAACCGACCAGAAAGTAATATGGGGCGATCGCAAAGCCTCTAAATCGAGAGCATGGACGCTTTCAGGCGGCGTAATCTCCTGCATATCTTCGAGATGCTCTTGGAGAAAATCAGCGATCGTTTTACCCGTCAAGTCATCTTCGCGAATCTGCATCACCGCATCTCCTTACCCTGGACAGAGAATGGTTCTCCATATCGATAGATTCTCCCTCTTCTTGCTGGCAATTTGGGCAAGATGGGAGTAGATTCACTCTATTCCCTCTTTGGTTTGCCCATGTTGTTCCCCTCGTTCTTCCGCAGCTCCAAGAAGCTGCCGCCGACCGAAAAACGCACGGTGCTCAATGACGTAAGCTGGCAAAAATTTGAGACTTTGCTGGCAGAACTAGGCGAAGAGCGTCAAACCCGCCTCACCTACTTCCGAGGCAAGCTGGAATTGATGACCCCGATCGCCGCTCATGAGCGCTGCAATAAGCTGATCGAGTCGCTAGTGCTGATTTTGGCAGAAGAATTACATCTCTCTGTGACTCATCTGCTTCCGGTGCTGTTAAAGTCTCCTCAGCTAGGCTGCGCCACCGAGCCAGACGCCTGCTATTACTTTCACAATGTTCCCTCAGTGCAGGGCAGAACCGAGCTGACTCTGCCCCGCGACCCATCCCCCGATTTGCTGATAGAAGTGGCGCTGACCAAAAGCAGTCTCGATAAGCTGCCGATCTACGCGACGCTAGGCATCCCGGAAATCTGGCGCTACATAACCGTGCCCAACGAAGACATTCTCAAGGGGACGCTGCTGATTTACGATCTGCAAGGCGATCGCTACATAGAGCAACGCGCCAGCCAGATCTTCCCGTTTCTCTCGGCAAGTCGGGCGCTGCAATTTTTGCAGGAGAGCGATTCTATGAGTCTGGCGACTTCTATTCGCCTACTGCGATCGTGGATGAAAGATCAGGTTTAGGGATAAATCAGGATCTTTAGCGTTTCTGGCGTAGGCGAAACCGCTTGCTCAACTGCTGCCGCCAAATCTTTGAGGGCATAGCGATCGCTCACCAAAGCATCCACGTCAATTTTTTTGTTGAAGACAATATCCGCCGCTAGAGACTGCACTTTGTAGGACGAACTGTAGCTGCCCATCAAATCGATCTCCCGTCGGTACAGGACATTAGGATTGATGGGAATTTCTAGCTCATCCGGAAATTCTGCAAAGAAGAGAATTTTGCCGCCTTTGCGGGTGCAGCTCAGCGCCTGAAAAAACGCCTTGTCGCTAGGAACGGCGAGAATACTGGTATCGACTCCCATGCCTTTAGTCATCGCCTCAATTTTGGGCGTCAGCTCTGGGTCGCGGGCATCGAAAGCAGCATCGGCTCCAATGCTGAGGGCTTTCTCAATGCGGCTGGGGATCAAGTCAGTGGCGATCGCTCTTGCCCCAAAATACTTCACCAGCATGATGAACATCAGTCCGATCGGTCCGGCACCCGTAATCAGAACCGTCTGTCCCGGCGCAATCTGGGCTTTTTTTACCGCCTTAAGGCAGCAGTTGGTTGGCTCCACAAAGCTGGCCTGCTCAAAGGTAATGCCGTCGGGAATGGGGATCAGTCCGCCGTTACGGACGATGTGCCCTGGCACCTTGACATAGTCGGCAAAGCCGCCGCCGCTAGGGGTGAATCCGGCAGTCGTTGTCACGTTCTTGTAGACATCGCACATGGAGTAGTTTTCGTGCAGGCAATAGTCGCAGTGCATACAGGGAATGTGGTGCATGACGACAACGCGCTGCCCCACCTGCCACTTCTGCACCTCTGAACCAATGGCGGCGATCGTTCCTGCGGTTTCATGTCCAAAAATACGGGGCGGCTCATAGAGCGGATAGCGAATCTTTTTGATGTCTGACTGACACAGCCCTACAACCTGCACCTGCACCAACACCTCATCGGCGGCTAGCTCCGGCACCGGAATTTCTTCATAGCTCAGCTGATTCACGCCCCTAAACACCTGTGCTTTCATGCTTCTTTCCTGCTAATTCTCTGCTTCTGGCATCCACCGTATCATCTCTCAGAATCAGTCCTCAGAATCATCCTCTGTTCCTGCAATGCAGGCAGTAATTCTTATTTTGAAACGAAGCATGAGAAAGCCCCCCCACAATAGATCCTAAGAACTGCTGGCAGTGTAGGTTATGGCAACCGCCAAGGCGGTTAGGACGAGGACATTTTGGGTGGGGCGCTTTGCGCCCCACCCAAAATGTCCTAAGCAAACTGGCAATAGCTATAGTTCTTTGAAAGCAAGACCAGAACGTGCGATCGTTGGCGTTGCTGATCTCTGGAATGTTTTTGGGTTGGAGAGGGACATGGAGTACCCCTCTCCAACCCAAAAACATCCCTCTACTAAGCAATGTGCGATCGTTTAAGATGATTAGGCTTAATCTACAAGCTCCATCTACAGCCCCTCTGCCATGTCTGCTGCCACGCCTGCTGGTCAAAAAATCTACGAAGGAAAAGCCAAGATCCTTTACACAACGGAAGATCCTGACGTTCTGTTAACGCACTTCAAAGACGATGCTACTGCCTTTAATGCCCAAAAGCGAGGCAGCATTGTCGGCAAAGGGCAAATGAACTGCGCCATTTCCACCCATTTGTTTCAGCTCTTAGAAGCCGAGGGCGTTGCCACCCACTGGCTCGACTCTCCTAGCGCTAATGAAATGCGGGTGCGTACCGTAAAAATCTTGCCGCTAGAAGTGGTTGTCAGGAACATTGTTGCGGGTAGCCTCTGTCAACAGACAGGTCTGGCGCTCGGAACGGTCTTGAAACAGCCGCTCGTAGAGTTCTATTACAAGAACGATGCTCTGGGAGATCCTCTGCTGACTCGCGATCGCCTCTTTCTTCTGGAACTGGCAACCCCAGCGCAAGTCGAGCAGCTGCAAATCGCAGCCTTGAAAATTAACCAGATTCTTTCGGGTTTCTTTGAAAGATGTGGCATCACGCTTGTAGACTTCAAGCTGGAGTTTGGAATAGATACTCAAAACCGTCTGCTGCTGGCAGACGAGATTAGCCCAGATACCTGTAGACTATGGAACCAAGGGGATTCAGACCCGACTCAGCGGGTGATGGATAAAGATCGCTTTCGGCATGACTTGGGCAACGTGGAAGCAGCCTATCAACAGGTGCTAGAAAGAGTTCTGGCACAGTCGATCGAAAAATAGGTGCAGCCAATGCTGTAAAATTGCTCCGTTCACCTGGGATGATTCTGGGAGCATTGACCCATAGCCATCTGGAATGCCCTCAATGTTGTTTCCTGGTCTGCTCGGTTCTCTCTGGCATTGACAGATTACAGACAGATTACAGACAGATCACATGGTGTGTGGACGTGCAAAACAATCTAAACAGTATGCGTTTTTCCCCCGTTTTATTCGCAGTTCTCACTGCATCCACAGCGATCGGTCTGGTTTACCCAACCGAGGCAAAAGCCTCTGATGCCCTAGAGCAAAGTGGCAGTGCTGTCAGTAATTTAGAGGTTGCAAAAAATTCCGGTCTTTCGCTTCAGGAAAATCTTGAGGAAGTAGACCTCACGGCTTCTCCCACAACCGATCTGCTGAGTGCGGGACATTCAGCACCGACGGTCAGTGCGCCAGACCGTGCTGCTGTAGAGTTCTTTGCACGTCCGCAAGCTACGGCAATCCGCCCATCTGATAGCGCCGCTTCACCACAAGTTGCGGCTTCAGCGGCTCAGCAGTTGGCTCAGTCCACAGTGCCTTTGCCAGAGCTACCTGCGGAACCTACTACGCCTTCCGCAGAACCTACCGTGCCACCTGTGGAACCCACCACGCCTTCCGCAGAGCCTGCCACGCCTTCTACGGTGCCAGCGCCTGCGACTCCAGGCGCTACGCCTCCCGCAAGCTCTAGCCAGCCAGAAGCCCGTGTTTTGGTTGCCGAGGTGGCAGTGTCGGGTACAGAGGGAGATCTGCTCGATCGCGTCTACAACGCCATTCGCACTCAGCCCGGACGAACCACGACGCGATCGCAGCTCCAAGAAGACATTAATGCCGTCTTTGCAACTGGATATTTTGCCAACGTTCGAGCAGTGCCAGAAGACACGCCGCTTGGGGTCAGAATTACCTTTGAGGTGCAGCCAAACCCGGTGCTACAGTCGGTGCGTTTGCAAGACAGCGTTGTGCAAACCATTACCTATGAGAATCAAGAGGTGCCGCTCCAGCAAGCCGTAGACGGAATTTTTGGCGCACAATATGGCAATATTCTCAATCTGAATGATTTTCAGGACGGCGTAGAGCAGCTCAACAAGCTCTATCAGGACAATGGCTATGTGCTGGCGCAGATTGTTGGCGCACCCCAGGTTTCGCCAGATGGCACCGCCACGCTAGAAGTTGCTGAGGGCATCATTGAGGATATTCAAATTCGGTTCCTCGATCGAGACGGCAACGCCACAGACGATGATGGCAACCCGATTGAGGGCAAAACCAGGGACTTCATTATCACCCGCGAGTTTGATTCTGAGCCTGGGGATGTTTTCAACCAGAGTCGTATTCAAGCTGACCTGCAACGGGCTTTTGGGCTAGGTATCTTTGAAGACTTGCAGGTGGCGCTGAACCCCGGTGAAGACCCCCGCAAGGTGAATGTGGTGGTGAATGTCACTGAGCGACGCTCAGGCAGCATCGGAGCTAGTTTGGGAGTCAGCTCGGCAGATGGAGTCTTTGGAGCCGTAAGCTTGCAGGAGCAGAACCTAGGGGGGAACAATCAAACCCTCAGCGCCGAAGTGCAGGCAGGTCTACGCAGCAGTCTACAGTTTGACGCAAGCTTCACCGATCCCTGGATTGCAGGCGATCCCAATCGCACGTCTTACACCGTGAATGCCTTCGGTCGTCAGTCGATTTCGCTGGTGTTTGACGGGGGCGAAAACGAGGTTAGGCTGCCGGACAATGACGATGACGACGATGATGACGATGATGAAGGCGATCGGCCACGGGTTTACCGTTTCGGGGGTGGCGTTAGCTTTTCTCGCCCACTCGATGGCGGCTGGCGTGCCTCGCTAGGTCTGCAATACCAAAATGTCTCGATTCGAGATGCTGATGGTGATATTAGTCCTAGAGATGAGTTGGGTAATTTGCTCAGCTTTAACAGTTCTGGAACCGATAATATTCTCTCGATTCAAGCTTCAGCCGTGCGCGATCGCCGTAATAGCGCTACCCAAACGACGAGCGGTTCTCTCCTGCGGTTCAGTGACGAGCAAACGATTCCGATTGACGGCATTACCTTTAATCGAATTCGCGGCAGCTACAGCTACTTTATTCCGGTCAGGCTAACGCAGATTTCGCCCGACTGCCGCAAAGAAGATCGGTTACCCACCGACTGTCCTGAAACGCTGGCTTTCAACGTTCAGGGAGGCACGATTCTTGGAGACCTGCCACCCTACGAAGCCTTCTCGCTGGGGGGAACAGACTCTGTTCGGGGCTACCAATCGGGAGAGTTGGGCAGCGGACGCAGCTTTGTGATCGCCACGGCAGAATATCGCTTCCCCATCTTTTCGATCGTTGGCGGAGCTTTGTTTGTGGATGCCGGAACAGATCTGGGCACTGCAAGTGATGTTCCTGGCAACCCAGCCGGAGTTCGCGATAAACCTGGCAGCGGCTTTGGCTATGGCATTGGGATACGCATTCGATCGCCGATCGGTCAAATTCGGGTAGACTATGCCATCAACGACCAGGGCGACAATGAGATTCACTTTGGCATCGGGGAGCGGTTTTAGGATGCGCGAGGAGCAATAGATGAGTCATGTGGCACCGCTGCTAGAGAGCTTGGCGCAGCGATCGGTATGGGGGCAAGGCAAGCAGCAAACCCTAGCGATCGCTGTCGAGCGGTCGGGGATTGGCTTGCATTCGGGTCTTCCCACTCAAGTGCGGCTTGCACCCGCTGAAACAGGTCGAGGGCGCTATTTTGTTCGTACAGATCTTCCTGGAGCGCCTAAGATTCCGGCTCAAGTTGATGCCGTGCGTCAAACGATGCTGTCTACCGAATTAGCCTATGGCGAGGCATCGGTTCGCACGGTAGAGCATCTGCTGGCGGCATTGGCGGGTCTAGGCATAGATAATGCCCAAATTGAAATCAATGGGGCAGAAGTACCGCTGCTGGATGGATCGGCGCTGGGCTGGGTGGAGGCAATCGCCCAGGCAGGGATTCAGCTCCAAGCCAGCGATCGCCCCCAGTTTGTTTTGAGTGAACCCATCTGGATACGGCAGGAAGATGCCTTCGTGGCAGCGCTGCCTTCGCCAGAACTGCGGTTTACCTATGGCATTGACTTTGACCTGCCTGCGATCGGCAATCAGTGGCATAGCTGGTCACCTCTTTCAGAATCTAGCCAGGAAAGCTTTGCAGAGACGATCGCCCCTGCCCGCACCTTTGGCTTGGCACACCAGATTGAGCAGTTGCAGCAGAACGGATTAATCAAGGGCGGCAGCCTGGAGAATGCTCTAGTCTGCGGCAAAGAAGGATGGATTAATCCCCCGTTAAGGTTTTCAAATGAGCCAGTGCGGCATAAACTTTTAGACTTAGTAGGAGACTTGAGTTTGTTGGGTGTGTTTCCGCAAGCCCATGTTTTGGCTTACAAAGCCAGCCATGCGCTTCATGTTCAGCTTGCCCAGCATCTGGCTCAGGTTTTCCAAACTCTTCAGCCCTATTCCTATTGACCCATGGCTATATTGACTGACGACCTCGCCTCAACCCAAATTCATACAGACCCGATTCATACCGAAGATGCCGAGACGATCGCCCACAAGCCTGATCCAGGTATTTTGGCGATCGAAGATATTCATCGGCTTTTACCTCACCGCTATCCCTTTTCGCTGGTGGATCGGATCATTCAGTATGTGCCGGGGAAATTGGCAGTTGGGCTAAAAAACGTCACGTTTAATGAACCTCACTTTCAGGGACATTTTCCCGGTCGTCCCATCATGCCAGGAGTGCTAATTGTCGAAGCCATGGCGCAGGTGGGTGGCATTATCGTGACGCAGATGCCCGATTTGCCTGAGGGCCTGTTCATGTTTGCCGGAATTGACAAAGTGCGGTTTCGCCGCCCCGTCGTTCCGGGTGATCAGCTGGTGATGACTGTGGAACTCCTCTCGGTCAAAGCCCGTCGATTTGGCAAAATGCAGGGACGCGCCGAAGTGGATGGTCAACTCGCTGCCGAAGGTTTGCTGACGTTCTCGCTTGTAGACCTCTAAGTTAACTAGAGATTTAATAAGTTAACTAGAGATTTAAGTAGACAGTTCAACGCTCTCTAACCCTCATCTACCCCTTGACTACCTTAATTCACCCTACTGCTGTCATTCATTCGCGGGCTGAGCTACACCCTACCGTGCAGGTAGGGGCGTACGCTGTCATTGGTGAGCGGGTGCGAGTGGGAGCCGGAACGGTGATTGGGGCACATGTGGTGCTAGATGGCGATACGGTGATTGGCGATCGCAACCAGCTCTTTTCGGGCGTGGTGATTGGCTCTGAGCCGCAGGATCTGAAGTACGACGGTTCTACCAATCAGGTGCGGATTGGGGATGACAACGTCTTCCGGGAATATGTGACGATCAATCAGGCGACCCATGCTGGGGAAGCTACGGTGATTGGCAACGGCAATTTGCTGATGGCTTACGTGCATGTCGGACACAATTGCGTGATTGAAGACCGCGTGATTATCTCTAACGGCGTGGCGTTTGCGGGTCATGTGTGGGTCGAGTCTCGCGCGACGATCAGCGGCGTGTTGGGAGTGCATCAGTTTGTCCATATCGGGCGCTTGGCAATGGTGGGAGGCATGAGCCGGATTCATCGAGATGTGCCGCCTTTTATGCTGGTGGAGGGTAATCCAGCCTGGGTGCGATCGCTCAATCGCATCGGCATTCAGCGGGCGGGGCTTGCTGACGAAGCGGAAGGAAATACGCTCCGTGCCCTCAAAAAGGCTTTTCGACTGCTCTATCGATCGGGTCTGCCCTTAAATCAGGCTTTAGACCAAATGGAGTTGCTTTCTGACAGCGAAGCTCTCCAGCATCTTCGGCAGTTTATCCGCATCAGCCATTATGAAGCGGGGCGGCGGGGCTGCATTCCAGGCAAACGAGGCACACGGAATGAGGAGTGAGGCTATCCCTGCTTGTCCGATCCGGATCTTTGTTAGCACAGGCGAAGTTTCCGGTGATTTGCAGGGTGGGCTACTAATTGAGGCGCTTTACCGACAGGCAGATCTTCTAGAGATTAATCTAGAGATTTTGGCGTTAGGGGGCGATCGCATGGCAGCAGCCGGAGCGCAGCTTTTGGCAAACACGAGTGCGATCGGCTCTATTGGTCTGCTGGAGTCGCTGCCTTACGTCTGGTCAACCTTTCAGATTCAGAAGCAGGTAAAGCGCTATCTCCAGCAAAATCCGCCCGATTTGGTGGTCATGATCGACTACTTTGGGCCTAATTTGAGCATTGGTCGTTTTGTCCGGCAGCGGTTGCCCAAGGTACCCACGGTTTATTACATTGCGCCCCAGGAGTGGGTCTGGTCGCTGAGTCCGCGCAACACTCGCCGAATCCTACATATTACCGATCGCCTCTTAGCCATTTTTCCTGCTGAAGCCGCCTATTACCAAAAGCAGGGGGGCAACGTCGCCTGGGTAGGGCATCCTCTGGTTGACCGGATGCAGACTGCTCCTAGCCGCGCTGAGGCTAGAGCCGCGCTAGGCATTGCGCCTGAACAAACGGCGATCGCCCTCATTCCAGCCTCCCGTCGCCAGGAAATCAGGTATGTGATGCCCGTTATGTTTGAGGCGGCTCAGCAAATTCAGGCAAAGCTGCCCCAAGTACACTTTTGGATTCCACTGTCGCTGGAGGTGTATCGAGCGGCGATCGAGCAGGCGGTGCAGCGGTACGAACTTAGGGCAACGATCGTTAGTGGACAGTCTCAAGCCGTGATGGCGGCGGCAGACTTGGCGATCACCAAGTCGGGCACGGCAAATCTGGAAATTGCCCTGCTAGACGTGCCGCAGGTGGCAATGTACCGCGTTCATCCGCTCACCGCCTGGGTTGCTGAGCATATTCTTAAGTTTGAGCCACCGTTTGTCTCGCCGCCCAATCTGGTGCTAATGGAGGCAGCGATTCCTGAACTTTTGCAGCGGAATGCCACCGCCGATCGCATTACCCAGGAATCTTTAGATATTCTTCTCAATTCTGCGCGGCGGCAAAAGATGCTGGAGCAGTATCAGCAGATGCGGCAAAAATTGGGGGAGGTGGGGGTGTGCGATCGCGCCGCCCAAGAAATCTTACAGTGCTTGCGGTCTAAGGCTTGAGAGCTAAAGTTCAGCAGCACAAATTATGGTTAGCGTACAGTGCTCTTTTTCCCAGCAACGCTGAAGATTCTTGCGTTTGCAGCCTAGCGATACCGCAGCAAGTCTCTGTCTTCCGATCGATCCCTTTAAATTCTCTTTAGAAGAGACTAAGAATTATAGAATCGCTTGCAATTCTTGGCACTCTGAATTAGTGTCTAGTATGTTCGCAGATCCTGGACTCAGCTCTAACTTCTGGAGCTGTTTTTGGTAGATACGTAGGTGCCGGTTTTAGCGCTTACCTAAGCCGGGGCATCCTCTCACATAGCTCTGTACATAAGTTGTTTAGATTGTTTGAAGGTATCATTATGGAACCTGAAATGCAGCAGTATACTGATGCCCCAGAGTATAAGGCGGAAAAGATAACTGTGGATATGGAAAAAACACCTGGAGAGACCTTTACCGAGGTCAAAGACGAAGCCAACGATCAAATTAAGCAGGTTGGAGAAAAGATTTCGGTCTTTCTAGCCGATCTACCTGACTATTTGACAGAATTTTTTGGGAAGTACAAGCGCCCGATCGTCACGATCGGATTAATTTTTACAGCCATTATTGCTGTGAAGCTTTTGCTAGCGATCCTAGATGCAATTAACGATATTCCTTTGCTTTCGCCCTTGTTTGAGCTGGTGGGCATGAGCTACACCGCTTGGTTTGTTTACCGCTATCTGTGGAAGGCAGAAAACCGCCGTGAGCTTTCTACTGACCTCAACTCTATGAAAGAGCAGGTCTTGGGCAAGATCAACGAAGTCTAGTCCGTTATTTCAAGCTTTCTCAGTTATTTCAAGCCTTCATAGATGTCCTTCCTTTAGCTAAAGGGAGGACCTCTGTGTTTTCAAAGCCCGTCGCTACTTCTCGGTCAGCGTCCAGACTCCCTCCTCCCACTTTTCATCGGTAGCAAGATCGCTCAGCCAGTAGCCACATCGCTCGACATGCAGCAGAGCCGCTTTGTCAAATGGGTTGATTTCCTCCAGGATTTGGCTGAAGGCTGTCCTGGCGCTAGAGAATTTCCGACTGAGATACAGTTCGCGCCCCTGACGGTAAAGATCGATCGATCGCATTTTTGAGTCAGGCAGCACCTCAGAGCGTAAGCCCACCAGTTCATAAATGCTGACAGGCTTGCTCTTGCCCTTGACCCGAATGTAATCTAGTTCGCGCACCCAGACCTGATGACGGCAGGGTTCATAGGTGGTTTCGCTAATCACAATGTCGCAGCCGTACTGCTTGCTGGCTCCCTCTAGCCGCGATCCCAAATTAACCCCATCGCCGATCGCCGTAAACTCCATGCGGCGGCTAGAGCCAATGTTGCCGCTAATGACGCTATCTGAGTTAATGCCGATGCCGATCTTAATTTTGCGGGAGTTGGGGCGGCTGTCGTTGAAATGCGTTAACCGCTGGCGCATCTCAATCGCGGTCTGAATCGCCATCCACGCATGATCCTCCAGTGGAAACGGCGACCCATACACCGCCATAATTGCATCGCCGATGTACTTATCCAGAATGCCTTTGTGGGTGAAGACGGCATCGACCATCGTTTCAAAGTAGGCATTGAGCATTGCCACCACCTCTTCGGCTTCCATCGATTCCGTGAGGCTGGTATAGCCTCGAATATCTGAAAATAGCACCGAGACTTCTTTGCGTTCGCCTCCGAGCTTGGCATCGCCGCTGCTGAGCAATTGTTCGGCTAAGTCTTGTGTCATGTAGCGGTACATCATGGTCTTCAGCCGTCGCTCGTCGCTGATGTCGTCCATGACCACCAGCACGCCAGAGGTTTTTTGGCAGTCGTTGGCATCGGCGATCGTATTAACCGACAGATGAATACTTCGCTGCTCGGTGCCCCTGACGGGCAGTAACGTCTGGTCAGGGTAATACTGTTGGCGATTTTTCTCGCCGCTGCCCGTCAAAGCCGCCTGAAGCCATTTGGGAAAATCGCCCTTCTCCAAACGGATCAGCTCGGCTACAGACTTACCTTCCAGAGACTCGTGCTCCTCTAGCCCTAGCAGCGATCGCGCACTCTCATTCACGGCAATGATCTTGCCCTCTTTGTTGGTCGAAATCACGCCATTGGAGAGCGATCGCAAAATATCTCGCTGCATCTGCTCTTGCTGCTTGACGGTGGCAAATAGCTGAGCATTTTGCAGGGCAACACCCGCCTGAATGTTGAAGGCTTTCATAAACTCTTCGTCATTACGGTTGAAACTTGCCCGCCAGCATTCTGGAGCCTCAGGATAGTTTGCTGGATTGTAGGGCGCGAACTCGCCCTGCCGCTTTTTGTTGATGAGCTGAGTCACGCCGATCAGCGCACCATCTGCATTGAATACAGGCATACACAACATGCTGCAAGTGCGGTAGCCCGTCTTTTGATCGGTTTCTTTGGAAATAGCAGAGTTGGGGTGGCTGTAGAGATCGAAGGGAATCAGCAGCGGTTCGCCCGTCATCACGACCTGTCCGGCGAAGCCCGCATCGATTGGGATGCGAAACTGCTGAAGCTGACCGTTCACCGAAAATTTTGTCCACAGTTCGTTATGCTCTCGATCGATCAGCCACAGGGTACTGCGATCGGCTTGCATCAGCTCCTGTGCCTCTTCCATCACCTTGCTGAGGGTTTCCTCTAAGTCAAGGCTGCTTTGGCTCAGCGCCTTTGTTGCCTTCATCAAAGCCGATGCGGCTCTCTGCTGCTGGGTTGCTTTGTAAAACGATCGCGAGGATTCGAGAATCAGCCGAATAGAAGGGGCAAAATCCCGAAACACCTGCTCGTCGCTCTCCGTAAAGCCACTCAGGTCAATCCGCTCTTCTAGGGCACCCTGGGGATCATGGGTATGCTTCAGCTTATTGAGCAACTGCACTACAGCAACTAGATCGCCCTGATCATTGAGCAGCGGCAGTGCCAGCATCGTAAAGGTGCGGTAGCTGTTGGCTTTATCGAGTTCTTGGGCAGCCGTCGATCGGGGATCGCTGTAAAAATCGTAGGGGATGTTGATCACCTGTTTTGTCGTGGCGACTTCTCCGGCGATCCCCACCGTTTTGGGAAACCTTAGCTCCAAGTTTTTGCCGTTCTCATCTTCAGCGACGATCGACCACAACTCATCCTTGTCTTCGTCGAGTAGAAAAATGGTGGTGCGATCGGCGTTGAGCAGCTCCCCTGTCTTCAGGGTGATCGATCGCAGCATTTCATTCAAAATGGCATCAAATCCCTGAGAATCCAGCACGTTGTCTAGCAGGGACAGTGTTTGATTAACAATCCGCAGCTTTTGCTCTACATCGGTCACCACCTGCTTGAAGGTGTCCTGTGTCAGCGGAGCTAGGAACCTTGAAAAAGATCCCTTCACAGGAGTTAGAGCATTACGGCGGTTGGGGTTGGCTAGCCGCGAGTTTGGATTATGGGGCTGAATCTGGCTGCTTTGAATCTGGCTGCTTTGAATCTGGCTGCTTTGAATCTGGCTATTTTGATGCTGAGTTCCCTGATCAGGCAATGTGTCTTGAGCAGTTTCGCGTGGATTCATGCTGGAGGCGGTGTTCATGCTATCCCTCTGAGAAACTGTTGATGCCCCTTGCTTGAGAGCGCCTGTCTCTACCCTGGAGTGAGTTTTGTCGCAGACCTCTACCTCGACAGTGAGCACCCCTTCGCTGATTAGCATAGAGTTGTTCGTAGAATCCTGACAAGGCGAGTGGGAAGATGCAGTCGTCATAAGTTTTGATGCGACGAAGCTTTCAAATCAACCATAGCCCGATCGCAGCTAAGGCTCTTAATCAAAATCAGGGGGTCTGCTGAAAATCACCTGAACTAATGGCAATTTTGTGGAAGCTCAATTTTGTAGTTAGACCCCGTTATTACAAACCTAATTACCACTAGAATAGCGGCTGCACAGAGCCGCGTCTGCCACATCTGCAACAAGCGCCCTTATGACAAACTCAGACTATGACAAACTCAGACAATTTAGGAAAGTAAGTTTAGGAAAGTAAGCTCAGAATTCCCAAGGTCTTAAACAACGCGACAACTCGCTAGACTATTGCCTTGCAAAGAGGTGTGGATTGTCTTAGCTTCTGCCTTTAGGTGTTTCTGTACCACCTGTACCACTTGAGCTGGCTCTAGTGGCTTAGAAAGAAATTCTGATGCACCCGCTAGCCTAGCCCGCATTCGATCGATCATGCCATCTTGCCGGGTCAGAATCACAATGGGCGTGCTTTGAAAAACTGGAGATTTGCGCAGCAGCATACAGAAGTCGTAGCCATTGCCATTCGCTAGATTGGGATCTAGCAAAATCACGTCAGGCTTGCGTTCCAACAGAGTACCGATGTCTTTCAAGGGATTAAGAACGCTCAAAACTTCATAGCCATAGGGCTTAAGGATTTGAGCAATTGCCCGAATGGTGATGGGATTGTCGTCGATGCAGGCAATCAGGGGCTGATTGGCAGCCGACGTCGCCGCAGATAGCTCTGGCTGCGGACAGGGTGAGGGCAAGTCCGCAATTTCCCTCAGCTCCACAACACCTTGACGAATCAGGGGCGAGAGGGCGCGCAAAACCTCAGGCAGCGATCGCTTCAGCTCTAGAGACAAATCCCAGAAGGTAAGCTGTCCCTTCATCATTTGCATAATGCCTTTTGAGGGCGGCGAGGTATTTTCCGACAGCGGACGACTTCGCAACACGGGAGCTAAGTCGGGCGAAAACTGAGAGACTAGCTCTTGCAAAAAGCCTAGCCCAGAATCTTGCCACTGCTGACGCAATTTTTGCGCTTCATAAATCACCTGCGCCACTGACAGAAACACTGCCTTTTGAGGGATCTGATTGCCGGGATTCCATTGGGTGGTGATGAATTTTTCTCCTAGGATCGTGAACATCACTTCCTGGACGATCGCCTGAATAATGGCTTTGCCCTGCGTTAGACTAATTTCGTGACGATTCAACGCC
This sequence comes from Drouetiella hepatica Uher 2000/2452, assembly GCA_019359505.1. Lineage (GTDB taxonomy): Bacteria > Cyanobacteriota > Cyanobacteriia > Elainellales > Elainellaceae > Drouetiella > Drouetiella hepatica. The sequence goes on from JAHHHD010000022.1 coordinate 43,740, forward strand.
TGGTTTAGCAGATCCACTTCCCAAAGCGCCTCATCAGACTGGGCATTAATTAGCCAATCGAGCGAAAACACCTCTGGGCAATAATGTTTGAAAGCTCTGTACCACCGTCGAACGGGATGGGCACCGCCTGTTGCATAGAGCAGCCTTCCCGAATAGAAGTACAGCCGCCACTGAAGATTTGCCTGTCTGCCGTGGGTAATGACCAACTCCCCGGTGGCTTGCTGCTCATACAGCAGCAAAAGATTTCTACCAATCTTGGTCGTAGTTGCCGCTCTCAGAGCTGTTTCAGTGAGTGTTTCCGTTATGGGTTCAGTTCCGGAGTCGATTCGGGGATCAATAGTCATGGCAGACCTTTCTGAGGCGATCGTGACAAGCATTGCGGCATGTACTCGCAACTACGGAGCTGACACCCTGTATATTGCATAACATGAATTCTAAGTCCGTATATTTTAGGATGCCTGGTTTTATCTGGTTTCGGCGACCGTATAAATTAGGAAAACGAAGGGCTAATCTTTTGCTTGAGGTGCTTCAGGAATAGGAGATTTCACGGGGGCTGAGGTCACGTTATCCACAGCCAAGTTGAGCTGATAGTTGACCGGATCAGCCGAATTGGCAACCACAACGAATTCATAGTACCCCGATTGGGTAAGCTGCCCTGCCCAAGTTGCCTCAGCCGCATCTTCAGGAAAGGTCGATGTTCCCTGACCTGGGCGAGGTGGATAGATTGAGAATAGCGTGCCCTGGGGCGGTGCCTGAAGGCTGACCCGTAAAATCTGCCCTTCAGTTAGCTGCGCCGTGTAGATTCTTCCCTCGCCCGGTGAGAGGGTTCCATCATCTTGCTTGCTGAACGAGTCTGGGTCAAATTGTAGCTGAGTCAAAGTTTTGCCAGACTGCATGGCGCGCACTTGGTCAAACGCGATCGCCTGCCACACTTGCCCGATCGGCTGCTCAATAAATTCCTGTCCCCGCATTTGCGGAAACAGATGAAAAAACTTCGCATCTGTCAGGTCAAACAGCGATCGACTGCCGACATAGAGCTGGTTGACCTCCTGCTTCCACTGCTCACGATCGGCGTTGGTATAGGCACCCAGCTTGCCTCGCGCCTCCGCGCTAACGTTCTGTTCCAGAAGGTTCAGCCATTCGTTCGCCATACCATCCCAAATGCCGCGCCATTCAGCATCAATTTCGTCATCGCTGAGGGTACGTCCCTGCTGTTCGGGATGTTGCGCATAAAAGGTGGCATTGGTCAGGTCAACCAGGAACTGCTGATTAACTCCTAAAGCCTGACGGCGAGTTTGGAGGGTTTGCTTGCGCTGCTGTTCTTCAGGCGAAAACTTGCTCTGCTCTGGCTGGTTTTCTTCAGGTTGATCTGGCTCACTCTGGTTCTGCCCCGGTAAAGCCTGAAGTGCCGGGAGCCAGCGATCGCGCGTCCACCAAGCTCCAGCCGATCCCAGAAGGGCAACCAGCAACAGGCTAATGAGCAGCCCTCGGCGTGGGGGTGGATCAGGGGCAGCAGACGCAAAAGATTCTGTAGATTGAGTGGAGGGAGGCTGAGCTAATGGGGGCTGAAGGGTAACGGGATGCGTATAGGACGGAACTTGGGTTAAGGCTGCGCTTGGGTGAGGCGCTGACTGTGTCTGAGCCTGTATCTGAAGCTGTATCTGGGACTGTAAAGCCTGTAAAACTTCTAGAGCAGACTGAAAGCGATCGCCCGACTGAGGCGACAGCATTTTCATCAACACAGCTGCCAAAGCCGAACTGAGGCTAAACTGCTGCTGCCAGGTGTAAAACGGCTGGCTCAAAAGCTCTAGCGGCTCTCTGCCCGTCAGCAAAACCATTGCCGTCATTGCCAAGGCATACAAGTCACTGTGAGGAGAGGCATACCCGCTCTGCATCTGTTCTTCGGGAGCATAGCCCACTTTACCCAAGCGAGTAGCGATCGCCTCCCCTGAAGCCACTCCAGATTCCTTATACTGGGAAGCTGCGACAGCCGCAACCTGTTTTACGCCCCCAAAATCGATCAAGACAGGCAGTTGGTCAAGCGATCGCAAAATCAAGTTATCTGGCGAGATGTCCCGATGAATGACGCTATTGGTGTGAATGTAGTGGAGGACGGGCAAAAGCTGCTCGAATAGCTGAATAATTTCTGCTTCTGAGAAGAGACTCGTCTGTCTGCGGGCTTCTAAAAGCTGACGGTAGGTGTAGCCCTCTACAAAATCCTGCACTAGGAATAGGTAGCCGCGATCGCCCAAGTTGGCTCGAAACAGCTCTCGAAATCTGGGAATTTGCGGATGACGCAATTTGTACAGCACGCCCGCCTCGCGTTCAAATAGCTCCTCAGATTTTTGGAGGGCGTAGGTACCCTGCACCTGTGGCGCAAACTCCTTTAGGACGCAAGCTTCATTGAAGCGATCGATATCCTCGGCGAGATAGGTGCGCCCAAATCCGCCATGCCCCAGTTCTCTGATGACGCGGTAGCGATCGCCCAAGATTAAGCCCGCGAAGATATTCGCAGGCATGCCCTCCGTCCCATTCACAGCCATCTTGAGAGGCTGAGGTGGGAGGTTGGACAATCTCTCTCCACACAAATGACAAAACCGACTTCCTGACAAGTTGGTATGTCCTTGACTACACAACACCGATGTCATGACGGCTACTCCCAACAGACTCGCTCTTCAACTTAGCTTACCTGTGAGCGGAGACAGGGTGTTTTAGAAGAAAACTCAGCAGCTAAATTTTTGTTGACGGGACATATGAGCATTGATATAGTACGTTTGACCTAAAATTCACACTCAATTCAGAGAAAGAGATGGACAACCCCAGCATTCTTTCGCATGTCTCGATCGGCACCAATGATTTTGCAAGGGCAGTTGCTTTTTATGATGCCGTGTTGTCAACCTTGGGTTGCAAGTGACTAATGGAACATCCTGATGCGATCGCCTATGGTAAGCAGTACCCAGAATTTTGGGTGCAAACGCCCCACAATGGTCAGCCTGCTTCCGTTGGCAATGGCATACATATTGCTTTCATCGCCTCCACTCAAGCAGCGGTTCATGCCTTTCATGAAGCAGCGTTAGCAGCAGGTGGCGTAAACGAGGGCGCTCCGGGCGGCAGACCTGACTATGGTGAGCCGTACTATGGGTGCTTTGTCCGCGATCCGGATGGTCACAAGGTAGAAGCGTCTTTTTGGCATACTGGCTTGGAATGAATGGCTTAGGCTGAACTGAAGTAGCAGCAAACCTTCCGGAGGCGATCCCTCAATAACCGTAGATCACAAAAATAATTAGAAAATTAAGCGGGAACAAAAAATAGGTTTCCGGACTCTATGGGTTTATCTGATGGAGTCCGGATTATGTTGGCGCGTATTAAGTTCCTACAGAATCAGTTCATTCACAGCATGAAGCGGGTGGCGGGGAGCCACGATCGTTTCAGCTCACCTTGCCCTCAAAAAATTTACCTGAATAGCATTCAAATAATTATGAAACCTTCCCTACTGTCTGCTTTCGCCCCTTTGTTGCTGACGGCTGGCATAACTGCATTTGCAACGCCTGGATGGAGCCTGGGAGCCTCGAATCAAGAGGTTCGAGTGGCTCAACTTCAAGTTGCCCAGAATAGTCGGGCAGAGCAAACCTGTGTAGATGCTGCTGACGATCGCGGTTTGCAGGTGGTAGATGTTGTTTCCATCAATCCCAACTCAGGTGGTGCAGAGGTGATTATGGAGATCAGGCGCAGTCGTAATGACTCTTATCAGGTAGGGTGTGACTACTCCAGCGCCACGCGACGGGTCGAGCTGTACGAAATTGAGGATAGCAGAGACTATGACGACGACAGCGATGACAGCGATGACGACGATGACAGAAATAATTCCTGGCAAAATCAGTACAGCGGTGATGGCGTTCGCAACCGGAGTGATGCTGAGGCGATCGCCCGTCAGGTAGTTGGCGATCAGCTAGGCATTGATCAGCCTAACTCTAGCGTGGTCAAAATTGACGATATTCAGCGGGAGAATGGCAATCGTTCTTGGACAGTTGAAGGTCGGGCGAATGGTGCACCTTTCGTGGTTGAGATTCGTGCTAACGATGGCTATGTAGAGGACTTCCAGTTGCGCTAAAACCTTGCGTTAAACTAGAGGAAGTAGCGCGATTTTGTGGTTGAGAAAACTAAATATGAGTCAAACCTTCAGGCAAATGTTTAACCTCGCTGGTCGAAAAGAGCCGCTCGCTAATTTTCTCCTCCTGGTGGGATCTGTGGATGCCGTGATTGGGAGCGTCGGCAATTATGGCACTCTACTAGGGCTGGGACTGGGGCTAGTCGGTGTGGCGATCGCTTTGCGGTGGCAATCTATCCAGCGTCGTCAAGCTGTAGTTTTAGAAGAGCCATCTGCGCCCATCCGCTATTTGCCGCCAGCCCCGCCGATCGTCTCGCCACGGCAGGATAGATGACGAGTGCAGGCAGTTTGGGGCATCCTTCTGAAGCGCTGCTCAAGATTGGCGAAGTGGCGCTTCAGTCTGGATTGCCCGTCAAAACAATTCGCTATTACGAAGAAATTGGGCTATTGACTCCCACCGTGGAGCGATCGGCGGCTGGCTATCGGCTGTTTGATGCGAAAGTGCTGAATCGGTTGGCGTTCGTGAGGCGATCGCAGACCTTGGGGCTGAGCCTCACAGAAGTTCAGCAAATCCTACAGGTGCATGATCAGGGCGAACTTCCCTGCGGCGAAGTTAAGCAGCATTTGCAGATTAAGCTGGAAGACTTGAACCATCAGATTGAATCTCTGGAGATTTTGCGGGCAGAACTGCAAGGTATTTTGTCTGGCTGGCAAGAAAAACCGGAGCGCGATCGGATTCGCAAAACCATCTGCCCCAATATTCAACGATGATTTGCGAAGCTATAGCGCCACGCGCTTAGCTTCAAATGAGTTATTTCTTGAGAGCCGCACTCCGCGCGGCTCTCAAGAAATAATTCGCCCTAACTCAATAGACCTCTTGCAGATTAAAGTTTTAGGATTAGGTTTAGTGGGAGCGCAGCCCCCACTAAACCTAATTTGCAAGAGGTCTAATTACGTAATGCTACAACTTCTAGCTTGGCGAGAGATTCGGGCATGATGAGACTGAGCGGAGCTTTAGGGATGCGATCGCCCTCCCCAGTCTTGAGTCTGAGTCCAATCTTGCCGAGCCGAATCTATGGAATTGCTATCTTCAGGGCTAACCACGCTGATTACGTTTGCCCTTGGTGCAGCGGTTGGCAGCTTCCTTAATGTTGTGATTTATCGCATCCCGGCAGGTTTGTCTCTGCTGTTTCCACCCTCGCGCTGTCCCCACTGTCTGCGACGGCTCAAGAGCTACGATAATGTGCCTGTGTTTGGCTGGTTGGCGCTCAAAGGGCGATGCCGCTATTGCCGTAGCCCGATCGCCCTTCGCTATCCGCTAGTAGAAGCGGTGACGGGAGCGCTGTTTGTTCTCGTCTACTGGGCGTTTAATTTGTCCCTGCCGACCCTAGGCTACTGGGCTTTTTTTAGCTGGCTGCTGGCGCTCTCGCTAATTGACCTGGATACCATGACGCTGCCCAATTCTCTGACACAGTCGGGCTTGATGGCAGGATTGCTGTATCAGGCGATCGTCGGAGTGTTTAGCTTTAGTGTAGTAGGCGGAACATCAGGTGGGCTATCAGGAGCCGCCGGACATCTGCTAGAGGGAATCTTGGGCGCGGTTGTTGGTATTTGGGTCTTTGATGCCATCACCATTTTGGGTTCGATCGCCTTTGGGCAAACGGCAATGGGCGGCGGCGATGCCAAGCTGATGGCCATGATCGGGGCATGGCTAGGCTGGAAGCTGGTGCTGTTGTCAGGCTTTTTGGCTTGTGCGATCGGTGCGTTTGCGGGCGGGGGAGCGATCGCGATCGGTCTAATGAACCGCCGTCAGCCAATGCCATTTGGCCCTTTTCTTGCCTTTGCCGCAGTGCTAACTGCATTCTTTGGGGAGACAATCTTGTCAGCCTATATGCGGGTATTTTTCCCGACGCTCTAGCATTCTTCCTAACTGTAATTAGCAGTATCTTGACACATCCTCTTTGCAGTCATCTGCCAGGTAGCTCAACGCCCGAAAGCGCAGACCGACAAGCTGTTCGTACAGCGGATTGATTTTGCACATCGCTGGAATGTGAACTAGCTTTCGACCAAATAGAGTCACGTCTCGCTCAAACGGGCACTGAGCCGGAATCAGATTGCAGAGGAATCGTGCCAAACGTGGATCGTCCACATCTAGACGATCGAGCCACTCTTGCATTGGTTTCAGAACATCCAATGCTACTTCTGACGAGGAATGAATTGGGATCAAACCGGGTGGAGTCAAACCTAGCGCTTTAGAGGGCTGATAGTTAAGCGTCAGGCGCAGCGATTCCAGGATCTTTGAATCTATGCCCAAAGCAACGCAAAATTCATGGAGAATCTCGTCTTCAGCAGTGGAATACAGCCCGTCTGCGATCGCCACCATCACCGCCATTCTCATGAAGTTTTGGGCGATCTCGCCCTCACCCAAAACATCCGCGAGTTGGAGTGGAGAAATGGTTTCGATCGCCTCAAGTTCGGGAGCTGCGGCGAGTTCCTGAGTTAGCTCTGCAATTAGCGTCTGCTCTTGGGTATCAAAGTTTCCGTCTGCCCAGGCAATGCTGAGTAACCCTCGCAACCAGGCAGAAATCTGTGCGTCGCTGTAGGGCGTTTGAGCGTTAAGGTTCTGAGCTGCGTTCACCATATTAGCCACCTCTAATTTTTCACTGCTAGTTTTTGAGCTGACCTTCACGTTCAGTTTATCCCTACTCGGCTGTCCGTAAAAGGTCTAAAAAGCCCTGATTCCTGTCACAATTGTCACAAGAATCAGGGCTTAAGTTTTTGAGAGAGGATAAGGCATGTATAATCCTTTCCAGCTCTACCTGTTCATCTCTACAAACAGTTTCGAGATTCTCATAAATCAAAGTAAAGCAAAATTTTGAGGTTCAACATGAATATCCGACCTATCGTTTGGGCAGCGATCGCTGCCGTTGTGTCTTCCACAGTTCCGTTTGCCGTCCAGGCACAGACCGTTGATGCGCGTTGTGACATTTACCCTCGTGGCGAAGACCGGGCATCTGCCGTCACGGCTTGCACCTTTTCGCAGCGACAGGGCAACGTTGGAATTCAACTAGAAAATGGCCGCCGCTACGACCTAGCCCCCACGGGCGATCAACCTGGCAATTATCTTGATCAAAATGGTCAAGCAGCCTATCGGCAATCTGGGTTGGGCGATCGCGGTCAAATTTATCGGCTTGCCGACCAATCGATCTACGTTTACTGGGATACCGCAGGCATTCCCTCTGCCAGTAGCAGCAACAGCGGCAACCCAGTCACCTACACCACGGTGATCGACTACAACCACATCAATATTCAAATTACCGAAGCAGAATTCAACTTTCGAGGCACGCTGACCAAACTGCCAGGGCCAGATTATTCGGGCACGGATGGACGGGTGCGCGTTGTGCTGACTCCCAGTACGGGTCAGGTTTATGTTTTTAATGAAGTCACCGGAGACACCTTCTATGACTACACGATTGACCCGGTCTTTGTTGGGGAAGACCCTAGCACCATGTGCGACCCATCGGTAGAGCCTTGCTAAGGCTTCTACCCATAAAAGTGCTTGGCGAAATGTCAGGTGCTTTTGATTTGCGGCGTTGCCGCTGCCTACATGCAATCGTTGGAAGGGTTAGGACAATTTCTAATCCTTAAAACCTTTTTGCATGGGTTATCAGCCCTCAGCTTTCTACCCTCTACCACATATCCTAATCGACGGCTGCGAGATTAAATATGACACTAGATGCCAATGCTAGACTGCTCTACGGCTCACCACTAAGCCGTCCCAAGTTCGCCAAATTTGCCGCGATCGCGCTAGCGGTGCTGGTGGCCATCAGCACCCACGTGATTGTCACAAACATCTTGACGCCGCTGACCCCTGAGGCACTGAGAGTTTTTGGGTTGGCGATGGTCTGGGGTGGGCTGCTCTCAATCATCCCCCTGGCGATTTTGTGGTTTCTCGATCGCCGTGAGCCTGAGTCAGTCTGGCTCTACGTTTTGGTGTTTTTGTGGGGAGCGCTGATTGCCACCGGGGTCGCTCAACCCATTAATGCCACCATCATCCAATGGGTTGGACAGGTTCTGACGCTGCACCCTGAAATTCAGGAGCTGCTTGGGGAAAACGCCAAGATGGCGATCGCCGCTCCGCTGGCGGGGCCGATTGTGGAAGAAACCACCAAGGGCGTGGGTTTGCTGCTGGTATTTTGGCTGCTGCGCTCAGAGTTTGACAGCGTTCGGGATGGCTTTATCTATGGGGCGCTGGTCGGGCTGGGGTTCAATTTTTTAGAAGCGCCTTTCTACGTAGCCAAGGTCTTTTCTGAGACGGGCGTTGCGCCCTGGGGTGGGCAATTGGCGATGCGCCACTCTCTGCTGGGATTAGGCGGGCACGCGCTCTACACCAGCCTGTTTGGGTTAGGGCTAGGGCTGGCGCGGCAAACGGCACGAGCCTGGCTGCGCTATGCCGCCCCGATCGGTGGCTGGCTGCTTGCCTTTTTGGCTCACTTTGTAAACAATGGCATCGGTCTACTGATCACTCTGCTGATTGTGCTGGGAGGTGGTCAAGTGACCCAAACAGAGGCAACCTCAAAGGGGATTGTGCTAATCGACCCGCCGCTGTGGGTTGGCCTAGTCAAAGGCAGTGTGCAAAACCTGATCCTGCTCTTTCCCTTTGTAGCGATCGCCGTTGTCATGATTTGGCAGAGCGGCATTTGGGAGCGGCAGGTGATTCGCGATGAACTGGCGGATGAGCGAGAACCCATCATTAAGCCCGATGAGTATGAGCAGGTCAAGGGCGATCGCCTATTCAAAACGCGCCACATCCCCGGATACAGTCGCCGCACCGCTCTGGCTATTGTCAAAGCCCAGGATGAATTGGCCTTCCGTAAATGGCGAGTTAAACAGACCAATGGTTCGCCCGACACAGATCCACTGGTCGAATCTTGGCGAGAAGAACTGGCGCACCTGCGCGAATCAGCCAGCCCTGTAGCAGTTTGAAGCCCCATTCATGCCGTACTACCTGTCTGTTGCTTAGTGAGCAGGCTCTTCGAGTAGGAGTCATCTTTCTGCGACAAGTACCAGGATTGCACCGATCGCATAGGCCAGAATATCTTTTCCATCAAAGGTGGTGCCAAGCATCGTGGCAATCAGCTGATTGTCTCGTAGCCCTAACCTATCGACAAAATTGAGGAATTGAAGCCCTTCAATGATGCAGGCGAAAGCAAACACGAAGGCGATCGCAGTGCTTGGGCGAATTTGCCAGAATGCTTTGATGAAGCAGTAGATGAGGATAACCACCAAAACATCGCCAACGAAGGGACGAATGAAGCGATCGGTTAGAAAAACGGCGATTAAAGTTTCAATCAGAAACAGTAAGATCGTCAGCCAGAAATACTTGACATTAAATTTGATCATGCGTTTTTAAGGCACTCTGCAATAGAAGGCGGTGACGGTTTAAAGCATTCTGCAACAACAGCCGTGACGCACCCCAAAAGCGGCATTGTCAGAGGTTGCTTTCCTTTCGTTTCATTCTAGACCGATGAATTACAGCGCTTTGCGCTTGGTTAAGTGTGGGTTATTTTTGTAGAAGCCGTGCGGAGGGAGGCTTCTACAAAAATAACTGTGATTTATGCAATTGAAAATTGCCGTAAGCGGGCTTCTGAGAGCAAATTACCTGCTATTGGAAGCTCTGAGCTGACCGCAGGCCGCATCGGCCTCCAGCCCTCTCGACCACCGCACCGTTGTCGAAATATGGTGCGATCGTAGTGCCTGAATGAAAGCCTGCACCCGTCGAGAATCGGGACGCTGATAATCTACCTCGTTAATGGGGTTGTAGGGAATCAGGTTGACATGGCTCTGAAAACCGCGCAAATGGGTCGCCAGTTCCGCCGCGTGGCTGGGGCGATCGTTCACATCTGCCAGCAATACGTACTCAAACGTTACGCGTCGTCCGGTCGCCTTTACATAGTCTCGGCATTCGCTCAGCAGCGCCTCTATCGAATAAGCATGGGCGCTGGGAATAAGCTGCTCTCGCAAGGCTTGGTTAGAAGCGTGTAGACTCACAGCAAGTGTTACCTGGAGCTGCTGCTCGGCAAGACGGCGAATTCGCCCCGGAATGCCGACGGTGGAGAGCGTGATCGATCGCTGCCCAATGCCTACGTCCTGATTGAGCGATCGCACTGCCTCCAACACGTTATCGGTATTTAGCAGGGGTTCTCCCATGCCCATAAACACAATATTGCTGACCCGGTGCCCAAAATCTTCCTGCACCGTTAGCACCTGATCGACAATCTCATGGGTTTCGAGATTACGCTGAAAGCCGCCCTTGCCCGTCGCGCAAAAGTCGCACGCCATCGGACAACCCACCTGAGATGAAACGCAAACCGTCAGGCGATCGATTTCAGCCGGAATATGCTTGATTTCGCCCTCACCCCATTCTCCTGCCTCTCTTGCTCCGCCCCTTTTAGAGGTGGGAATGCCGACCGCCTCAACAATTTGACCATCCGAGAGCTTCAGCAAAAACTTGACCGTGCCGTCAGGAGCTTCAGATCGGTAGTGTAGGGTCGACCGCCCGATTTCTACGTCAGCCAGACCAGAATTTGCTAGCTCCGATCGCCACTGCTTAGGAAACACCGAAATATCGGCGATCGATCGCGCTCCCTGCTGATAAATCCACTGATGGAGCTGCTTGCCGCGATAGGCAGGCTGCCCCTGCTGCTGCATCCAGTCGGTCAGCTCTGCCAGCGATCGTCCTAGCAGGGGCTTAGGCTGAGATGGGGTCACGAGCGCCAGAGGCAGTACAGCTTGACTGGATTCAAGCGGACTGGATTCAAGAGAACTGGAAGACATAGCTGAAAACAAGAAATTTCGGATGCTTAACCCTATCTATGGTAAGGGAGAATTAAGGGTAAAGAAGAATTAGGCGCGATCGCCAAACAGAGTTCGCCCCAGCCGAATCATCGTTGCTCCAGCCTGTATCGCCAGAAGATAGTCGTCTGACATCCCCATAGACAGCTCCCGCATCTGGATATGGCGGAAGTTGTGCTGACGAGTTTGCTGGCGAATTTCTTCTGCCAAATCCCGCGTCTGGGTAAAAACAGACTGCGTTTTCGAGGAGTCTAGTCCGTAGGGAGGGATAGACATTAGCCCTGCAATATCCAGGTGAATACATTGATCTAGCAAGGGCAGATCAGTCAAAAGCTCAGCCGCGCTCCAGCCAAATTTATTGGGATCAGGCAGGAGCTTGACTTGAAGAAAAATTTTAGGCTTGCAGATTTTGGGCTGCTCCGATGAGGACTCCGCAATTTGATTCAAGCGTTGGGCGAGTTTGAGGCTATCAACTGAATGAATCCAAGAAAAAAGCTCTAGTGCCTTAGCCGCTTTATTGCTCTGCAAATGCCCAATCAGATGCCAGGTTACGTCCGTCAAATCCCGTAACTGTTCCTGCTTATCCTCTGCTTCCTGAATGCGGTTCTCGCCAAAATCCCGAATTCCAGCCTCGTAGGCAATCCGCATCATCTCAGGCGAAATCTGCTTCGTTACGGCAATCAGCCTCACGGTCTGCGGCAAGGTTTGACGAATTTGACTCAGGCGATCGCCAAATTGACTGAGCGGAGAGGAAATCATTGGAACGTCTGCTTATGAGCTGCCTGAAGCTTGGTATATTCTTGGGTCTGCCCTGTCCGTCGCAACTCTCGCATCCGACCTTCGACCAAGATACGGGAATCTGTGCGACCAATGGCATCAAATTGAATGCCATCTTTACCCGTCGTCACCACGAAGAATAGGCGTTGAGCATAGAGCGTTGCAAATAGCTCTCGCTGTTCATCGACGACACAAACTCTGAATAACAAACCAAATGTCGGATGATTGAGATATGTTTCGGTACTCATTCGAGCTTTAACGACATCGGGTGTAATAGGTTCTCGCATCGAATTTAATTTATGAATACCTATGATTGAAGCAAATTTTGAGAACAACGCAGAAGTTATTTTGTGATTTGCATAAAATAACTCAGATGCGGACAAATATTTCTTCAGCGAGTGCAGGCTGTTTCTTCGGGCTAAAGCCAGGATCTAAGATCTAGAGTTAGGACTCAGGATTAGAGTACCCACGGCAGCTGGGATTTTAGCGATCGCCGGAATTTTCGAGAATGCTTTCTGCCAACTCATATTTACTGAGACGTTTGAGCAGATTGAATAGCTATTGAATCTTCTGCCTAAATTTGATGCGCCAATAACAGTTAAACGGCAGGGAAGTTAGACAATTAGCTTTTTCTCTGTCATTTCTCTGCTAACTTCTCTATCAATCTCAGCCAACCGTAATTCACCCACCGTCAAAAATAGTTGGATCTGTAATGACTGAACTTGATATTGTGCGAAATTTGTGGAACGAAAGGATCATTTGCTAACAAGACTGTACTGCCTTGTCACATAAATTGTAGCGCTTTCGCTCAAACTGTTGATGGATTAAACTTCGCAACCCACCCACCTAACCTCGCCACAGCCAGAGATATCTTTAATTCCTAATTTTGGATTCAATCGCGAAATGCCCGTGCTACCGACCCACCATGACACGAGCCACCAGAAAAATACCAATTCCCACAATTGCCAACCAGTCGGTGAGTTTAAGCTTAAACTGGTGCCATTTTACTTGATGTTGACTAGGGCTAGTAAAGCCGCGAACCTGCATAGCGCTAGCAATTTGCTCCGCCCGTACTAACAGGTTGTCGATCAGCCGCTCGGCAATCATCACCCAAACTTGAGTAGAGCTACGAAATCCCAGTTTTTTCCAGTTAATAGCTCTCGTCCGTACCGATCGCACCAAATTTTGCACCTCCTCCAACACAAGCGGAATAAACCGCAGCGATAGAGTCAGCGTCAAAATAATCTCAGTTACAGGCAGATTAAAGCGTCGCAGCGGTCGCATCAAGCTTTCCAGCGCTGCCGCAATTTCTTCCGGCGCAGTCGTCAGCAGATAGAGGTTAGCGCTATAGATCAGCGTAAACATCAGTGTCGCCGCCCGGATCGCCAGTTCTAGAGAGCGACGTGTGACGCGCACAATGCCCCGATCGAGTAAGAAATATTCGCCGTAATTAGTGGGCTGAGGCAATGCCGGAACTGAGGTTTTTAGAGCTGTGCTGGGGGCGATCTGAATTTGATTCAGCGCTAGAGCCAGATCATCCATCGGTAGGCGGGGCTGGCTGAGGGTCGCAATTCCATCTGGCGCAAACATGGTGATGCCAAACAGCAGCAGGCTAAAGACTGTCACCAATCCCATCTGCTGTCGCCAGACCCGAAAGGGGAGCCAAGTGCTAAGGGTTAGCAACAGCAAGCTGACGACGATCGCCACTCGCCAGTAAGGATTTGCCGCAATGGGCGTGATTAAAAAAGCCACTAACCAAAGTAGCTTGACTCTGGCATCAATTCGATGCAGCCAGGTAATGGGCTGCTCAAGGTACAGCCCAATGGGCAGCGATCGCAGCAAATCCATCGCACTAAATCCGTTGCACTAAATACAGCACTTTAAAACCCTGAGTTAAGAGAACATTTGCCAGAGGTCTATTCTCTTCCCTTAATCAGAGAGTGGCGTTTGTCTTCACCTTGACGGCACGGTTAGGGCTACGCTCCACTTCTCGGATTTTTTTGCCGCGCCACAGGATCTTCAGCGGCGTGCCCGTAAAGCCAAGATGCTTACGGAACTGCCCCTCCATATAGCGGCGGAAGGTATCTCCAAACAGCTTAGGATCATTGATGAAGAGGGCGATCGTTGGAGGCTGGCTGGTGACCTGCGTGCCATAGTAAATTCTGCCCTGGCGCCCTTGGCGAGTTGTGGGGGGTGTATGCCAGCTCAGAGCCTCCCCAATTACCTCATTAATCACGGCTGTGGTGACACGTCGCTTATGTTGCTCAGCCGCCGTATCCACCAAATCCAGAATTTTTTCGACCCGCTGCCCCGTCATGGCGCTGACGTAGACCGTCTCAGCCCAGTCGGTAAAGTGCAAGCGATCCTTCATCTGCTTGTCGTATTCGTAAATGGTGTAGGCATCTTTTTCCACCGCATCCCACTTGTTGACCACTATCACACAGGCTCGCCCATCTTCGGCAATTCGTCCTGCCAACTTCTGATCCTGCTCAGTGACTCCATCTAAGGCATCAATCACCAGCAGCACCACGTCAGCGCGGCGAATTGCCTTGAAAGCACGGTTAATGCCAAAGAATTCAGGGCCGTACTCTACCTGCTTCTTCTTGCGAATACCTGCCGTGTCAATCAGTCGATAGCGCTGTTCTCCCCGCTCAACCATCATGTCGATCGTGTCGCGAGTCGTGCCAGAAATAGGGCTGACGATCGCTCGACTCTCACCCACAAAAGCATTCAGCAAGCTGGATTTGCCCACGTTCGGACGGCCGACGATCGCCACCCGAATTTCGTCCCTTTCTTCCAGAATATCTGTGGTCGGCAGATGGTTGACTAGCTCATCCAATAGCTCTCCGGTGCCGTTGCCGTGAATACCCGAAACGGCATAGGGTTCGCCCAAGCCCAGCGTCCAAAATTCTGAAGCCTGCATCAAGCCCTGATCGACCGACTCGCACTTGTTGACTGCCAGTAGAACCGGGACAGACTGCTGTCGTAGCCACATGGCGATCGTTTCGTCCGAGGCGTTAGGCCCTTCTTTGCCGTCCACCACCATAATGGCGGCACAGGATTCGGCTAGCGCCAGCATCGCCTGTTCGCGGATCAGGGGCAAAAATTCAGTATCGTCGTCAAACACCAGCCCCCCTGTATCGACCACCATGAAGTCTCGATCGCGCCAGAAGGCTTCTCGGTAAGTGCGATCGCGGGTGACGCCGGGTTCATCATGGACGATCGCATCCATCATGCCAGTCAAACGATTGACCAGAGTCGATTTGCCCACATTCGGGCGACCAATAATAGCAACAACAGGAAGAGCCATAGGACAAGAACTAAAAATAGAAAGAAAGCAGGAGTCCGTTGAAAGCTTACGCAGTTGAATGCTGTGTTCAGTGGATCGCCCCTAACTATTGTGGCTTAGAAAATCCCATTCTGTAGTTTTCAAACCACAATTTGCCGATTTTTATCTAGACAAGCCGTTTTTTATGCCTGAGTTTGTGCTAAGCAAGCTCTCGAATTGCAGCCTGAGCTTCTCGTCGCAAGCCAGATGCAATCCGAAATAGCTCTTGCCCCGTGTGCAGATAGTGATCGTCGTAACTGCTAACAAAGCGCTCTAGCTCATCAATCCCATCGCTCACCTGATTCAAGCAATAGTAGAGATGAGCGGCAACCCCAGCTAGGGCTGGAGGATTGGGAACCGATCGAAATACCTGCTGACCGCGCTGTAGCGAGGTACGACAATCTTCCAAATAAGCCTGGAAGTCTTCTAACAGGTCGTCGTCAAACGGGTCAGCCGCCAGTTGGTTAATTTGCGCTTTCAAGGGACTAATGATCTGCCCGATGAGTCGATTGACAGGTTGGTAGACTCGACTCAGCCAGAGCTGAAGCTGCTCGTCGCTGTTCCGCCCTGCTTGCGCCTGACGATGACGTTTGTGAGCGGCGGCAGCTCTCTCATGGCGCTCTTCAGCAGTTGCAGCAGGTCGCGATCGCCCCTGGCTTTCATAGGTCAACTGGCGATCGTAGGACTGGCGTTGACGAGAATCGCTAAGAATTTCGTAGGCAGCATTGATCTCAGTTATTCGTTCGTGGCTAGTAGCATCCTGACTCACATCAGGATGAAAGCGCTTCGCCAGCAAGCGGTAGGCTTGCTTAATTTCAGACTGTGTTGCCGTCTGGCTAACCTTTAGAGTGTCGTAATACGTTTCTGCCATTCAAATATTCTATCGCTCATCCTCGCATCCCATAAAGCTGAAGCCTCTGCTATCAGCAATTCTCACTTTGAAGCAAAACCCGCAGCAGGCGGACTTTGTTCGGGCTGTATTGGGGGAGTTCGCGACCGCAAGGCGCGAACTCTCCGATATGAAATCCACAATGAGAACTGCTGCTCTGCTATCGCAACCTTTAGCCGACTCAGCTTAAATATAGTACATGAGATCTAATTGCCGTCGAGAGCTGCGTTTTTCAGCTAAATCTTGCAGGGTGTATTTCTGCAACACTGCATCAGCTGCACGACCAGACTCCTGCCAAATTTCTCTGATAATCATGCCTTCTACAGACTTTGTTTCTCGACTAGCTTCAGTCGGTCGAGATTCTGCGCCTTCAATACAGCTCAGCACTTCTAAAAGCGTAATTTTCCAAGGCTCTCGTGCCAGAAAGTATCCGCCTCTTGCCCCGCGCTGACTCCGCACAATCCCGGCCCGCCTCAGCGCTGCCAATAGCTGCTCAAGATAGCGATCGGGGATATTCTGCTCGGCAGCGATCTGGCGAATTTGTAGAGGTTCGCCATTGCTATGTTGCGTTGCTAGTTCTAGTAGGGCTAGCAATGCGTATTCACTCTTACAGGACAATTCCACGTTATTAGAGTTTGAGTAGGGTCTTCTTGAGTATACTCCGGTTCTCCACTGGGGTATGACCATTCTTGTGATTTTTAGGTAAACCTAGCCTTTAAATTGATAAGGCGGCACTCAGAAATCATCTGCCTTGTTTGGGTCTTAAAATTTGGCATAAAAAATCCCCCAAGATTTAGCTAACCCTGGGGGACGGAGGTTACAAAGACTTAAACTAGCCAAGTCTATGCACTCTGCAAAACTTATTCCAATCCTGCAATATTCCAATCTTCTCTTTAGCGGCTCAGAACCAAGGCTTGAAAAAAGCCTTAGAACGCACCGTCTTTGACTAGAACAGCCTTGATGGTTTTCAGAATCAGGATGAAGTCATAGGCAACAGACCACTTTTCTTGGTAAGCGATATCCATCTGCACAATTTGTTCAAAATCTTCTACGGTAGAGCGACCGTTGGCTTGCCATTCGCCTGTAATTCCAGGTTTGACAACCAAGCGCTGAAAGTGGTGGCGCTCGTACTTCATCACTTCATCAACCGTGGGCGGACGAGTGCCAACTAGACTCATTTCACCCTTTAACACGTTCCAAAATTGGGGAAGTTCATCCAGGCTGGTCTTGCGTAGAAATCGACCGACACGAGTAATTCTAGGGTCATTACGGTTCTTGAAAATGTTACCTTTTGCCTCGTTGTGAACGAGATGCTTGAGGCGATCGGCATCTTTGACCATCGAGCGAAACTTCCAGATGCGGAAGGTTTTGCCATTGAGTCCGCAGCGAATTTGGCTGTAGAGGAGAGGGCCTTGATCATCGAATCGGTTGGCGATCGCTACAGGAATAGCAACCAGGGTCGTAATCGCCAAGCCAACCAGCGCGCCAACAATGTCCATAAGACGCTTAGCTTTACTAGTAACCGAAGGATGCACCTGCTTGGTATTGGAAATCTCTTGTGGGCGAGCCAGCATAGATGAGTCAAGTGACGAGGATTTCAGGAAGTCAGAGGTGGTAATCACAGATTGCAGTGCTCCTTACAGGTAAACTGGTTGGGGGCTAGTCACCATTACTGAAACTATAAGAGCCGCTCTCCGACAGCAGGTAGTGAAAGTCAGTGGATTCGCCTAATCTTTGAATTAAGTCAGACTTTTATAAAGTTCCAATGTGAACGGCGGAAAAAGAGCCATCTAGGGCGAGCCTCTTAGCCAGACGCAGAACACTGTGCGATCGTTAATTCAGGTGGCAGCAACAAATGCACGTTCTTGCTCACCGCAAAGATCGGCTTTTGCGACCCTGGATCTCTCTGGGGATAGAGCATTCTGGCAACGCTGACTGCAACGATATGGGAACGATACAAAAATAGATCATTAATTCTTTATGCGTACCCATTCGAGACCTGTCGAATGCAAGAGAAAATGAGATCGCTTCGTCCTGTGTTAGGAGCTAGGTTATGATTTCCGCTCGTTTGTCCACCCGCTTTTTTACGCACTGGCGTAAAGTATTTGTTCCTATTTTACTCAGCTTGGTTGTGCTGGTTTCTGCTTGCAGCCAATCTGAACCCTCCCAATTTGCTAAGACTCAAGAAGAGACTTCTAAGCGAAATGCACCTGCTGCCGTGGCTAAGGGAGCCGAGCAGGGAAGCACCTTTAATAAGTTTTTCCCAGACTCCGTGAGCGGCTATGAAGTCGTTCCGGCACAAGAAAAGAACGGTTTTGCAGAATATAAAGTTAACAAGGGCGGCAAGAATGTTGCCGTGCTGTCCATTAATGACACCGTGGGCAACCCTACAGCAGCCACTAAATTTCAGAGCAGCACCGCGACGATCGCTGGCTATCCCACAGTAGAGCAAGGCACGACTGGCACGGCCGTTTTAGTCAACAACCGCTATCAGGTTAAAGTCCTGTCTCGTGATCCTGCTTTTTCTAAGGCAGATCGCGCTGCCTGGATTCAGAAAATCAATTTGCGTGGTTTGGCTAAGCTGCCCGCCGCTACCTCAAGTTTGCCTAAAGTCCAAGCACCCAAGGCTCAAGTACCTAAGACCGCCCCAGCACTCCCTGGCAAGCTTCAGCCCGCTCTCAACCCAACATAAGGTTAACTTTAAGGAGCGCTCAACTTAGAGCGCTCCTGACTTAGTAGGGCAAAGTGTAGAGTTCCTGGATACCTTACAACATCAGGAGAATATTATGAGCGACAAAGCAATTTACGACCACGTTGACCATCTGCCCACTGGCGGCATGACGGTGATGGCGTTAAAGTCCCTAGACTGGGTGATTCCAGGACAGTGGCAAAACCTGGTAGGTTTTGAGAAGACCATTACTGCCGTGACGGGCGAAACCGATCCGGCTTTGATCAAGCAGATTGGCGATCGCGCCGTGACGCTCTACAACGATAAGCACGAAGGATATCAGCGCGCCCTGTGGCTGTACCAAACCGTAGATGCGGCTTCGGGCGCTCTGGGTGCGGCAGCTCTGGCAAACAAAGTGGGGCAAGATATCTCGTTTTTGGGAATTTTGAAAAATCTCACGCCCAAGCCTGAGAAGGCTCAGAGCATCGACCTCTGCGTCAAGCTGGTCGTAGAACTGGTTGCCTTTTGCCAGATTAACGGCATTCCAGGTGACAGCATTGGCGATTTCCTATCGGCTCTCAAAGACTACGGCGGCGAATCTCTGATGCGGATGGCGGCTCTGGTCTGCTTTGACGGTCTGATTCCGCTAGGGCCTGACTTTGCCTCAAAAGGCTTGTCGGTAATTAAAGGCATGTCGCCTTCTGACTTGGAGCACAACCAAACCTTCAAGGGAGTTCGGGAACTCATCCCAGGCGGCAACTCCGCTGGACAGTTGGGCTTCATTACCGAGAGCTTTGAGTCTACCAAAGGCTGGATGGATAACTTCGTCTCCTCTAAGGCATTGACTCCCGATCGCGTGGTTGACAACCTCTCCAAATTTGTGGATATCTCCAAAGACAAGCTGGATTACCTGGGGGCTTTCCTAGATATGTACGTCAAGTACTATCAGCACACTGGCATTCAAACCCTGGCGCATCGCTTGATTGAGCGATCGGTTGCTGAAATCTAGCGCTCTTAACCTCATGTTCGGAAGACTGTTCGCTGAACGGTTTTCAATAAAAAGGGATGCTGACTCAGCATCTCTTTTTATTGAAACTGCAAGCCAATACCCGGATATCTTTTGCAAGATCGCTCTCTACGGGTTGCAATCGCCAGAGTTCCGGCTAAACTTTCCAATTACAGGCAAGAAATAATCTGAAGCAGGTGATTGTGGCGCAGGTTGTCATTGAGAACATTTATAAAAGCTTTTCACGTCAACTGGGTAGCAAGATTCGCGCTGAAATACCTGAGACTGGAATACCCGAAACTGGAGCGCCTAAAAAAGATTTTGAAAAGAGAAGCCATGAAGGCTCAGCTGTCAGCGTTTTGCGGCGAATCAACCTCTCTATTCAGGATGGCGAATTCATGGTGCTGGTGGGGCCTTCGGGCTGCGGCAAAAGTACGCTGCTGCGCCTGATCGCTGGACTGGAGAGCATCACAGGCGGCAACATTTGGGTAGGCGATCGCCTCGTCAATAACCTGCCGCCTAAACAGCGCGATATTGCCATGGTGTTTCAGAGCTACGCCCTTTACCCTCATATGACGGTGCATGACAACCTGGCATTTGGACTGCGGCGATCGGTGGGCGCAGAAGACAACCCCCGCTCCTCCTGGGCAGAACGCCTGCTGGTCAGCGTCACTCGCTTTTTGCCTCGCAACCTGCAATACCAGTCGGAAGAAGAGCGTGCCATCACTCAACGAGTCATGACCGTTGCCCAAATGCTGCAAATTGATGCTTTGCTCGATCGCTATCCCAAGCAGCTGTCGGGCGGACAAAAGCAGCGTGTGGCGCTAGGTCGAGCCATGGCGCGCAGTCCCCAGGTGTTTTTGATGGATGAGCCGTTGTCTAACCTAGACGCTAAGTTGCGAAATGAAACCCGGACGCAAATTGTCAACCTTCAGCGCAAGTTAGGCACAACGACCATCTATGTCACCCACGACCAGACTGAGGCAATGACCATGGGCGATCGCATTGCCGTGATGAACGCCGGACAAATTCAGCAGCTTGCTTCACCCCTAGAGCTGTATAACTATCCGGCAAATCGATTCGTAGCAGAATTTATTGGCTCACCACCCATGAACTTTCTCCCCATCCAGGTGAAGGCACCGCTGTTGATCCAGCATCCGCAGTTTCGGGTGACGCTGCCTGAGAACTGGGAGCAAGCTTTGAAGCCCTATGATGGGCGATCGCTTACCCTAGGCATTCGTCCCGAACATCTCAGCGTCAGCCTACCTGCTCCTAAAAATCTGCCTGTTCGGGTCGATCACATTGAGGCATTGGGCAGTGAGACCTATTTGACGGTCAGCCTTGCAGAATCTGCTAATGCCGAAAGGCTGGTTTTGCAGGTCAGAACCGAACCGGATCGCAGCGTTAGCTTGGGAGAAATGCTGTGGCTATCTATGGCGATCGACAAAATCCATTTGTTCGACCCTGAATCTACCGTAAGAATTGCGTAAATTTGTCCCAAAAGTATCCTACGGACACAAGATATAGTGGGTCATTCCTGCGGCAAGTTGCTAGTATTAGATAGCAAAGTTGCCGTTTTAGGTGAGCGAGTTGGGAATTGAGCTTTTCCATAACCCAGCCGTGGTGTAGAGGTAGAAAACAATGGCTGATACTGCGGCATTTTTAGCGGGTTGTGCTGTCACAGGGGTTGCGGCTCTGTTTTTGTTGAAAAATGACTTGGCGATCAGTCAGCCGAGAGTTTTGCAGGCGCCTCTCGTAGAACCCGTGATCGCACCTTCGCAGGCATCAGGTGTGTTTCAAGATCCAGGTCAGGGGTGGAAGCTGCAAACCCAGGTTGAGCAGCAGCAGGGGATTGCGCGAGAGCTGACTGACCAGTTTCGTCAACAGCAGAGCGACACTCAAGACATCAAGACTCAGCTTGAAAAGCAAGAAAGTCAGTCAGAAGAACTGCGCAGTCAGTTGGAAAAGCAGCAGCGCAGCACAGAACAGCTAATTGCTCAGCTACAGGAACAGCAGCGCCTGATTGACAAAATGGCAGATCAAAAGTCGATCGACCCGACTGCACTTCTCCGTAACGATCAGTCCTCTGGACAGATTCAGACAGCTCTTTGGATTGGCGGTGGAGTGATCCTCATCGTTTTGATGGGCGGCGGCATCGTTTTGATTGGGGTAATTGTGGTGGTGATGATGTCGTCGCGCCGTCGTCAGACCCGAACAGTACATGTGGTACACCCTGTACCAACTCCCTATAATTTTGCAGAACAGCCTCAGCTTTTGTCGCCTGCTCGTGCCCGAATTAAGCCGCCGAGACAGGTGGATTATTATGATGAGTAAAGATTAAGGAGTATTAAGCAAAGGTATACTGATGAGGGCACATCTGTGTGATGGCTGATGTTTCCCCTCATTGCACAAATATTGCACAAATAATTGTGTAATTGACTCGTGGCTGTGCAACCTTGGCACTCTTTGCTGCCAGTAGGCAAATGCCAGTTTTCGCGGTCTTTTTGTATGTCCTTTTTTCTTATACCCAGAGAGTTTTCTAATTCATGACGATATCGACGGCAAAGATTGACAATTCGGCATCTGCCGCAGTTCCCGATCCTTCCGCCTTGAAACTGAGACACATTTTACAAACGCTGCCTAGAGAGTGCTTTCAGAAGAACCGCGTTAAAGCCTGGATGACTGCTTTAGTCACAGTGGTGATGACTGCGATCGGCTATCTCTTCCTTGCCTATTCCCCTTGGTACTTATTGCCGATCGCCTGGATCTACACGGGCACTGCCCTCACCGGATGGTTTGTCGTCGGGCATGACTGTGGGCATCGCTCTTTTGCCAACCGCCGCTGGGTCAATGATCTCGTGGGGCATGTAATGATGGCGCCTCTGATCTATCCCTTTCACAGCTGGCGAATCTTGCACAACTACCACCATGCCCATACCAATAAGCTGGAGGTAGATAACGCTTGGCAACCCTTCACGACCGAGGTTTATGAAAACATTGGTACGGTGAAACGCCAGGGCTATGAGGCAATCCGGGGCTGGTTTTGGTGGGTTGGGTCGATCGCCCATTGGGGTTTGATGCACTTTGATCTGGCTAACTTTGCACCCAAGGATCGAGACAAGGTGAAGTTATCGATCGCATCCGTGGTAATTTTTGCGGCGATCGTTTTTCCCCTGCTCATCATTACAACAGGCATCTGGGGCTTCGTGAAATTCTGGTTAATGCCCTGGATGGTGTACCACTTCTGGATGAGTACCTTTACGCTAGTGCATCACACCGATGCCGAGATTCCCTTTACGCCATCGGCTCAGTGGAACGAGGCAATGGCACAGCTTGCGGGTACCGTCCACTGCGACTATCCTCGCTGGATTGAGTTTCTTTGCCACGATATTAATGTGCATGTGCCGCACCACATTTCAACGGCGATTCCTTCCTATAATTTGCGGATGGCGCATCGCATTTTGAAAGAAAACTGGGGTGAATACATCCAAGAGCGACAGTTTTCTCTGGGGCTAATGCAGGAAATTGTGGAGCAATGTCATCTTTATGAAGGCGATCGCAACTATCAGTCCTTTGAGGAATATCGGCAAGCTGCACCTCACGCCTAAAAGCTAGAGATTGAGATTCAGAAGGGGGATTAAGAGAAGCTTAATCCCCCTTTATTTTTTGAAAGCGCCAATTATTCAGGTAAATTTAGCCAAAATCCGATATCCAGCAGTCCGGGGTTCGGATCTTGAGCGGGGATGGGTTGGACGGAAGACTGAGCAGAGTTAGATTGAACGGGCTGAACTTCGTGGACAATGCGCTGCATTTCGATCGCCTGCATTTCTACTGCCTCAGTCTGGAGTGCCTCTACCTCAATCACCTCTACCTCGATCGCCTGCTCATGACGGTAGGAATTCTGGATTATGTGAACTGGACTATTGACGCAGGGTTCAGCAGGAGGTCGCTGAGCATCAGCGCGGTAGGCGGCTCCTGATTGTGAGAGCCAAACTTCTGAATGTGTAAAGGGCAATCCGTATTGGGCATTGTTCATGGGGCTACTCCTGGAGATCTACAGTCTGTTTGGGGGACATAACGCGCGATCGAGGTGAGGGGGCAACTCAAACTCTTCGCTCTATCCTATGCAAACTGTTTTGAAAGGTGCGCAGCGCGCACCCTTCAAAACAGCGTTAACCATTTGCCCAGTGGGCGGCATCTCGACGGGCGTGAATATTTTTGATATGTTTTTTGACCGTATCTTCGGCGATATAAAGTTTGGCAGCGATCGCTTTATAGGTCAGTCCGATTCGTTTTAACACCCAAACTTCAGTTTCGCGTTCAGTTAGGCTATAGCGCTGGGCTTCGGCATAGGCTCGGTACTGAGCCGACTGCTGCTGATCTTCTAACGTTACTAAGAATGAAGAATGCTCTACGCCAGGATCTAACCAGCGAACTCGAATCCGTATGGTTGTTCCTGCCTCAGTTTGAATTTCATCTTCAATAACAATGGCTTGCGCAATTTGGCGGCTATCCATTAAGGCATGGCAGCAGCGCCAAATCTGGAGAGGAACGCTAGCTGAGTTTGCAGTGGCAAGTAAATTTTGGCAAATCTGGCGGGCACAGCTATTGTCATAGGTTAGTTCGCCGCGATCGCTCAGGATCATAATGCCGTCTGGCAGACCTTCTACTACACCCTGAAGCAGGGTGAGGTTATTATCTAGCCTCTGAATGGGTGAACCTTGGAGAGTGGATGCAGGTGATTGAACAGGTGATTGGGCAGGTGATTGAACAGGTAATTGGGCAGGTGACTGAAAGGTTAACGGTTTCACGATCGTTTCCACAGGTGACGTTTTTAGAGATGCATTTTCAGGAACGGAACTTTGTTGAGAATGAGACTTTGCCAGCGATCGGGTCGATTTGCTAGTCGGCTTGTCGGCAACTGGTTTGTCAACGGCTAATGTGTTGGAAGTTGTGATTGCAGGGTTCATCATGATGGGGGCTTTTCGCTAATGAACGGTAGATGCCTCTTAAGAACTCCAACATATGACAGTCTAGGACGGCGCATAGAGAGCAAAAGTTGCTGTACGCTAACCCAAGTAACAACAGAGAACTTACGGAAACCTAATGATGCTGTTCGTCCTGAGAGGCTTAAACTAAGTAAAAATCACCTGGACAGTTGAGCAGATGCCGTCCTATGCCACTACAACAACTGCGCCTATTCTTTCCGGAAAAGCGTTCTAATCTCAGCCAAGTTCGGTGATCTAAACTCGACCAGTTGAAAAATTGGTTAGATTTTAATTTAATTAATTTTCAATTTCATCCGGATTAGCAAAATGCCCGATCGCCACCCTCATTTTTCGAGTTCAGGTATTCAATTAGAACTTCGTGGAAGCGCCTGTTATCAATTGTTTCAAGTTTCCGTAATCAGGCTTTGAGGCATTGATGTTAATCACGTCTAAAAACGAACCAAGACGTATCTCATATCAATCTAAGACCCAAACAGGACAGATAAAAAATTATCTGCCGCCTCATCAACTTAAATGCGCTTAATAATTCAGTGTGACGAGATGGGGTCATTTGTTGGCAATCAAGGGAACAGTTCTGGTCAGCGTCAGGTATTCTCCAGTAATTGACATCAAAGCCTCGGCAAAGAGAGTGGTAAAACCTGCTACATTGAATGGCTCAACTGCACCTTAGCCAACGGGTTTAAAGACTGGTTCGCAAGACCCTGTTATTTTCCAAAAAACTAGAGAATCACATCGGTATAATCGGGTGCTTCGTTCACCCCTACAGCTCATTATTATTGGTGTAGCGCTGCAATTATTACAAGATCAATAGGCGCTGGCTGCTCACATTCGATCGCAAGATACTCGACTCGCATTGCAGTATTAATAAAAATGTTAAAGCGATCGTAGCTCTGACTGCCTGCTCCAGAATTTCTTGCGGAAAGGCGCTGCAATGGCGATCGTTCTAAAATATAGCGCTACGCGCCCAGATCCAATGAGTTATTTTTTGAGAGCCGCGCGGAGCGCGGCTCTCAAAAATCATCTGCCCTGTTTGTGTCTTAAATTGGTATCAGTTCAACCTGACTCCATAATGGACAATGCCAGTGTTGACAAACTATCGGAGTCTTGCGATTGTATAGGGAAACAAAATGCCCAGAGAAGCAAAGTTTTGTCCCACTAGCCCTGAACACTGTTGCGTCAGACCAGCATTACGCTCAACAAAGATGACAGAAGAATCAGAGAAATCATAGCAATGACTCCTGAGGCTACTGAGCATCGAAGATGGAGCATTAAAGCATAGCTGTCGCCAGTTTGCTGGGGACATTTTTGGTGGAGCGCGAAGCGCTCCACCAAAAATGTCCCCGTCCTAACCGCCTTGGCGGTTGCTATAAAGTTATCGGTACTCGCTTCATTGCCGCCTAGAAGAGTTTTATGAAAAAATTTCTTTCCCTGCTTTTGACTTTCCTCATGCTGGTTAATGCAGTTTGCGATCCGTCGCTGGCTCTCTCGCCGGGTGCTAATGTACCGCTTCAGAGCCTTGGCGCAGGCGAAGGAAAGCTCTCAATCCTGGCTTGGCCGGGTTACATTGAGCGCGGCGAAACTGACGAAAGCTATGACTGGGTGACAGGCTTTGAGAATGGCACAGGTTGCAAGGTTAATGTGAAAACGGCGGCAACTTCTGACGAAATGGTAACGCTGATGAATCAAGGTGGCTATGATCTGGTGACGGCTAGTGGAGATGCCACTCAACGCCTGATCGCAGGTGGCAAAGTCCAGCAAGTCAATACAGATCTAATTCCTAGCTGGAAAACTGTTGATCCTCGATTGCAGGATGCTCCTTGGCATACGTTAGAGGGTAAGCACTATGGTGTGCCCTACCAGTGGGGTTCCAATGTGCTGATGTACAATACCCAAACTTTCCCTAAGCCACCCACAAGCTGGGATGTGGTTTTTAGAGAACAGCAGCTTCCAGATGGCAAATCCAACAAGGGTCGGGTACAAGCCTACGATGGGGCTATTTACATTGCTGATGCAGCTTTGTATCTCAAGGAGCATCAGCCGGAATTGGGTATTACCGACCCCTACGAGCTGAATCAAGCGCAATTTGATGCAGCGATCGCCCTTCTCAAAGGACAGCGTCAGCTTATCGGTCGATACTGGCATGATGCCAATGTGCAAGTCGATGATTTTGTCAGCGAGGGGGTCGTGGCTTCTAGCGCCTGGCCCTTTCAGGTAAACTTGCTCAAGAGCAAGGAATCGCCTATTGACAGTACTATCCCCCTTGAAGGGGCAACGGGCTGGGCAGACACCACCATGGTGCACACTCAGGCACAGCATCCCAATTGCGCCTACAAATGGCTGGAGCATTCGCTCTCGCCCAAGGTTCAAGGCGATGTTGCTGCCTGGTTTGGGTCTGTTCCCGTCGTGCCTGCTGCCTGTAAAGGAAACGCATTGCTTGGGGCGGAAGGGTGCGCAACCAATGGCTCTGAAAACTTTGAGAAAATTAGCTTCTGGCGCACTCCTGTTGCTATGTGCGATGGGGAAAAGAAATGTGTTCCTTACTCTAAGTGGGTCTCTAGCTACATCGCCATCATTGGCAGCAAATAAGCTTGGCAGCAAATAAGCTTGGTAGTAAATAAGCTTGGTAGTAAGTAATAAACTCTATGACTGAAAAGCTTCCAGCCGTTGAGTTTGTCCATGTCACTCGTCAGTTTGAAGCCATGAGAGCCGTAGATGATCTCAGCTTTACGGTTGATCAGGGAGAGTTTTTTTCGCTATTGGGTCCCTCAGGTTCGGGCAAAACGACCTGTCTCAGATTGATTGCGGGTTTTGATCAGCCTAATTCTGGCAGTATCCGTCTTTTGGGGCAGGAAGCCGCTAGCCTTCCCCCCTATGAACGAAACGTTAATACCGTTTTTCAAGACTATGCTCTGTTTCCTCACATGACCGTTGGCGAGAATGTGGGCTACAGCTTAATGCTCAAGAAAACGCCCAAGCAAGAGCGCCAGAAGCGAGTCGAGGAGATGCTAGAACTGGTGCAGTTAGGCGGAATGATGCAGCGAAAACCCTCTCAACTCTCAGGAGGGCAACGCCAACGGGTGGCTCTGGCTCGTGCCCTGATCAACGAACCGCAGGTTCTATTGCTAGATGAACCTTTGGGCGCTTTAGATCTAAAGCTGAGGCAGCAAATGCAGATGGAACTCAAAGCGATTCAAAAACGGGTAGAGATTACCTTTATCTTTGTCACCCACGATCAAGAAGAGGCATTGACCCTGAGCGATCGCCTAGCGGTCTTTAATCGGGGTAAAATCGAGCAGATTGGAGTTCCGGCAGAGGTCTACGAACGCCCAGCAACCGCCTTTGTTGCGGATTTTGTGGGAGTTTCTAATGTGGTGGACGGCACCTTGGCGCAAGCCCTAATCGGTTCAGATCGATCGTTTGCGATTCGTCCAGAAAAAATTCACATGACGGATCTCGAAACACCTGTCCCCCCTGACGCTTGCTCCGCTGTCGGGCAGATTCAGGAGGTGCTCTATCTGGGCATATCTACCCGCTACCGAGTAGCGCTACAGGGCGGATATCTAACCGTTGTTGAGCAGAATACGACCTCAGCCATCCCCCGTTCGGGCAAGGTGCAGTTGATCTGGCAGCGTGAACACATTTGTCCTTTGAGCTAGGCGCAGCATATGCAGAACATTCCTCCCGCGTCTGCTCGTCGCCCTGGGTTTCAGCTCCGCCGGGTAGTCAATTTTTTCTATCATCGACCGCGAGGATTGCTGGCTTTGCTGCTGCTAGCCCCGCTGCTCTGGTTTGGGGTCGTGTACCTGGGATCTCTGGGGGCGCTGCTGATTCAAAGTTTCTTTCACCTAGACGATTTTACGGGTCAAGTTGTCCGCGAATTTACGCTGCAAACCTATGGTGAGTTATTGAGTCGCTCTAATGGGGATATCATCCTGCGCACGGTAGGAATGGCTGCATCGGTCACGATCGCCGCCGCAATCTTGGCGTTTCCGTTGGCTTACTATATGGCTCGCCATGCCCCGCCCCGACTCAAAGCGGCTCTATCCTTGGCTATTTTGCTACCCCTCTGGTCTAACTACCTGGTGCGAGTGTATTCTTGGAAGCTAATTTTGGCTCAAGAAGGTGTTCTCAGTTGGTTCATTCGCCTCTTCCACCTAGAGGGACTCTTAAATCTTCTCTTAAGCCTACCCAGCATCGGCGGCACCTCGCTTTCGGTTTCAGCGTTTGGGCCGTTTCTGGCTTTTCTTTATCTTTGGTTACCCTACATGATTTTGCCGATGCAGGCGGCATTAGAGCGAGTTCCCCTTTCTTTAACGGAGGCTTCCGCCGACTTAGGAGGTAGAAATTGGGCAACCTTTCGCTGGGTGATCTTGCCGCTAGGGTTTCCAGGCGTTGTGGCAGGCTCTATTTTTACCTTCTCCCTCACTTTGGGAGACTTTATTGTGCCCAGTATTTTGGGGAACTCTAGCCTTTTTATTGGTCAAGTCGCCTACATTCAGCAAGGTACTGCTGGCAATATTCCCATAGCAGCAGCTTTTACCGTGGTGCCCATGATCATCATGACGTTTTATCTGATTGGTGCTAAGCGACTGGGAGCCTTTGATGCCCTCTAAATCTGCACCGCTCAGCTTAAAGATTGCCGTCGGGGGAGGGCTACTTTTTCTATACTTTCCCTTTACCGTCATTCTGCTATATGCCTTCACTACAGAAGATTCAGCCTTTACCTTCCCGCCGCCAGGGTTAACCCTGAAGTGGTTTTCGGTTGCTTTGCAGCGTCAAGATCTCTGGCAGGCGCTGACCCTTTCGTTGCAGGTGGCGACCGTGGCGACAGGCTTGGCTCTGATCATGGGAACATTGGCGGCGATCGCGGTTTACCGAACTCCCTTCTTTGGACGAGAAGCGATTTCTTTCTTGCTGCTCTTGCCGATCGCCTTACCCGGAATTGTGACAGGTATTGCCCTGCGATCGGCCATTAACTTAACCGGGATTCCCTTTAGTTTCTGGACGGTGGTGGTGGGTCACGCAACGTTTTGCATTGTGGTGGTCTATAACAATGTGGTGGCTCGCCTGCGCCGAACCGCTAAATCCCAGATAGAAGCTTCCATGGATTTAGGCGCAGATCCTTTGCAAACCTTCCGCTATATTGTGCTGCCCAACCTGGCAACGGCTCTGCTTGCAGGAGGAATGCTAGCCTTCGCCCTCTCCTTCGACGAAGTGATTGTCACCACCTTCACCGCAGGTCAGCAGTCTACATTGCCCATCTGGATTCTGTCTCAGTTAACTCGACCCCGGCAGCGACCCGTCACCAATGTCGCGGCAGTCTTCGTCATTGTGATTACTTTTTTGCCTATTCTTCTGGCTCATCGTCTGAGTCAGGATCGCGAGTCTACTTAAACTCTCTTGCCCCTTGCGTCATCCGGCATTGCTGAATCTGGGTATGAATTTTTTTTGAAAGGGGCGCGGAGCGCCCCTTTCAAAAAAAATTCATACATAAAACCAGCAACGCCCGTCATCCCATGCGGCGACTGCTTTGCTTGAGTAACGGCTGGTTAGGCTCTAGCGGACTTTCAAACCGACTGTAGACAATTTCGGTGGGAGACCAAGACGAAAACCAGTACAAATCTTGGATGACGTTGTCAGTTTGCCCTGCGTTGCTCAGCTCAAAATGAATCAGGGCAAGATTATTTAAGCCCACAACTTCGCGACCGTCCTGAAACCAGCGCGATCGCCAGAAAAAAAGCGGCTGGAGCCATTGCCACACTGCTTTCTGGTGTAGAGGCGGCAACCAGGTTAACGCCTTGCCAAATTTAACATTCCCAAATTCAGCCCTGCCAAATTCAGAGGTCTGGGTCTGGAGACGTGGCATCCACTCTAGTGCGCAGAGCCAGTCAGGATTTGGAGAAGATGCCTGTTTGGGGCGCTGTAGAGCTGTTGAACGTTGAGTCTTTGAATGTTCAACCATCGCAGGAGGATTGCTCCACCCGCTCCAAACGCGCACCTTTTCGGGTAGAAGCCAGTCTTTCAGGCGAGTGTGAATCAGTTGAGTGAGGGGTTCTTCGTTCTTGAGGGCACTACAAGTTAGCTGCACCAACACCGACGATCCCTCCATCGGAAACGTGGAGCCATACGACAAGCGGACTAGCGAACTGTAATGAATATCGCCCGATAGCACAATCACCTGCTCTCGCTCCTGGAAGAGCACCGTGAGAAATTTTGCGAGTGCCTCAGTGTGGATGTTCCAGGCATCCCCAACATCTGTGGCGTAAACTTTGTTGCGGCTCAACTGCCAGCGATGAATCCAATCAATGACCTGTAGCCCAAATAAATTGGTTGGAGCCACCACAAAAGTCATTCGGCGTTGGGATGGCGGCGCAGATGATCTGGGTGTGGACGATCTGGGTGCAACCGATGCTGATGCAGCCGATCGCAGCGGGTGACTTAGCTGTTGCTCAAAGGCTTGCGGGCAGAGGAGCATCGGCGGTGCGATCGGTTTTTCATCCGCAGGATAGCCTCGCCAGGTGCGGGTATCGAGCACAATCACTTCGTGGCAAGCGCCCTCAACCCTGTAGTACCAGGTCAATGCATCTGGATGCCGATCGAGGATTAGCACGTCGCCATCGCGAACGAACAAGGGCAGATCAGTATGGGGATCGAGAGGCGGCATGCCAACATAGCGGGCGATCGCGTCCAGCGCAGCGGTATCGGTGCCTTTGGCGGCGGACCAGTCTTGGGCAGACTGTAACAGTCTTGCGCCTGAGCAGTCTGCGTCAAATTGCCAAGGCGTATTGCCCCAGGCTTGAAACACAGCATAGGCGGTGAGGGCATTCTGCACGGCTCGTCGCCCCAAAGGTCGCCCTAGGACTCTGAGGCACCAGGCTTGATTCAAGTTCCAGTCATCGCTGACATCGTGATCGTCAAAAATAGTGTACGTCGCAATATTGGCCAGAGCACGTCGTACCTTCCACAGGGTGTGGATCAACTGCCGCATATCCTGAGCTTCTTGATCCCACCGCCGAACGGATTGGCGATATTCGCGCCGCGATGTGGCAGCCATATGAAACATCTGATTGCCGTCTGGGATGGTGTCAGGCCAACAGATCGGCGACCAGGCTAGAAGATAAGAGGCATAATACTCGCCCAGACCCAGAAGATGGCTGTTGACCTTGGCAAATTTATGGTGCAATCCAGCCGTGAAGCCTGCCTGATCGGTGGCAATCGCCGCTCGTTGTCCAGCGGGCAACGTTTTGGGAGTAGGGCTTGCAGTCTGGCTAGAGGAGCGATCGCTGCTAGGCAACTGTTCTTCCCAGCCCAACAGCTGATCCCCTAGCTGTGTTGCCACCCACAGCAGCGGATCGGCAACATCATCCCCATAAATTTGATCGCCCGTCAGAAAGAGCTGCTGGGGGCGCTGTTGCGGTTGATCGAATGCGGTTTCAATCAAGCAATCGAGCATGGGCAGTGCATCAAACCCATCGCCGTGGGCTTTGCGGCAGGAACCCTGAACGAGCCGTAAATCTTGCAGGCGATCGGGCGGCAGCACAAAGGTTGGTTTTTGGTGTTCAAAATAGCTGATGGTGACATCAGGAAAGCGATCGGAGCAGAGAGCTTGCTGTAGCGGCTGGGGAGGCTGTTGCAACGAATCTGGCTGGTGCGACGAATCTGGCTGGTGCGATAGATCTGCGGGTGTGAACTGAAGGTCGTAGGCGTAGAGGCGATCGGGCTCCAACGTCTGCCCGAACTCTGCCTTTGCTGTAACAACTACAACATGTAGCCACTGTCCTAACGCCACCGTTGTTCGGCTGCCTTCAAATAGTCTGTCTCCAATGGCTGACCCCTGCTGCGTCGTGTCATGAACCATGAGTTTTACATGACAAGGCTGCTTCAGTGCTACCCAAACCGCGATCGATTCGGGTGTGACCCGTCTAAGTATGGGGCCTGCCAACAGGAGCGGTAGGTGATCTAGACTCTCGATCTGGGCTTGATCGCTCATTTGCAATAACTCGTATGCTGATGCTTAGCTAAAAACTCTATCCTTCACGGGTAGAAGTTCAGCATCATTCGCCAACTGCCGTGGAGCTGATGCGAAACTCATACCGCTTTAAATTCTAAGGCAGATATTTTTGAGAGGGGCGATCGTTCGCCCTCCAGAAGCTTGAGGAACGTCGTCAAGAGACATGAAAAAGAGACGCTACTCTGAGTAACGTCTCCACAGTAGACCTCTTGTAAATTAGATTGGGTGGAGGCTATGCCCCTACCCAATCTAATCCCAAAACTCTAATCTGCAAGAGGCTTAATTTGTTTCTGCTCGGTCATCAGGTTTTGGGTATTGCCGGGGCGATGCGTAGCTTTGAGGCGAGCGATCGCGGCAGCGCCGGGTGTTCGGCAACCTGCGTCAAAGCTTCTTCTAGCCGAGCGGTAATTGCCAGTGTTTTGACATCGTAAATCTGCGTGATCAGCTTGGGATAGAAGCCGATGCCAATGATCGGCACCAGCAGACAGGCGATGATAAACACCTCGCGGGGTTCGGCATCGGCAAGGATTTGATGCGAGGTCAGCTCCTTGTTTTCAGGGCCATAGAAAATTTCTCGCAGCATCGACAGCAGGTAAATCGGCGTGAGGATCACCCCGATCGCCGCCAATAGCACCACGATAATCTTGAAGGGCAGTCCGTAAGCCGTGCTGGTGGCAAAGCCGACGAACACCATCAGCTCGGCGACAAAGCCGCTCATCCCCGGCAGCGCCAGCGAAGCCATAGAGCAAGTCGTGAACATGGCAAAAATCCGGGGCATCTTTTTCCCCACGCCGCCCATCTCATCCAGAATCAGAGTGTGGGTGCGATCGTAGGTTGCGCCTACCAAGAAGAACAGACTGGCTCCAATCAGTCCATGCGACACCATTTGCAGCATGGCTCCGCTCAAGCCCAAGTCAGTAAACGAAGCCATTCCAATCAGTACAAATCCCATGTGGGAGATAGAGGAATAGGCGATCTTGCGCTTCAGACTTCGCTGAGCAAAGGAGGTCAGCGCCGCATAGATGATGTTGACAATGCCCAGAATAATCAGAATCGGCGCAAAGTAAACGTGAGCCTCCGGCAGCATCTCGATATTCATGCGGATCAGGGCATAGCCGCCCATCTTCAGCAGAATACCTGCCAGCAGCATGTGAACCGGAGCCGTCGCCTCGCCGTGGGCATCTGGCAGCCAGGTGTGCAGCGGAATGATCGGCAGCTTTACTCCATAGGCGATCAGGAAGCCGCCATAGACGAGAAGCTGGAAATTGATGGGATAGTCTTTTGCCATGAGCGATCGCATGTCAAACGTCACCGTATCCCCGTAGAACGCCATTGCCAGCGCCCCCACCAGGATGAACAGTGACCCCCCCGCCGTATACAAAATAAACTTAGTTGCCGCGTACAGCCGCTTTTTGCCGCCCCAGATCGAAAGCAGCATATACACCGGAATTAGCTCCAATTCCCACATCAGGAAGAACAGCAGCATATCCTGTACTGCAAACACCCCAATCTGACCGCCATACATCGCCAACATCAGGAAGTAAAACAGCTTTGGCTTCAGCGTCACGGGCCAGGAGGCAAGAATCGCCAGCGTGCTAATGAATCCAGTCAGCAAGATTAGCGGCATGGACACGCCATCTGCCCCTACCGACCAGCGTAAATCAAGCGCCGAAACCCAGGAATAGCTCTCTACAAGCTGGAGATCGGAGCTAGAAAAATCATATTGGGTATAGAAGGCGTAAACCAGAATGGCAAAATCAATCAACCCCACAATCAGGGAGTACCAGCGAACCGTTTTCCCATCTTTGTCAGGGATAAACGGAATCAACAGGGCAGCCACGATCGGCAGCAAAATAGTAGTGGTTAGCCAGGGAAAATTAGCAGTATCCATTGCAGGTTTCTATAAGCGTTTGGGGACTCAGGGTGTGGGAATGGGCAAGGCTGTAACACCCACACCCCATACCCTACACCCGACAAATCAAGGGATTAAGCGATACCAGAAACCAACACCAGACCCAGCACGGCTCCGAACACGATCAGGGCATAAAATTGCACCCGTCCGTTTTCCAGATATTTTAAGGTTTCGCCCGTCACCAAGGTGACAAACCCCGCCAGGTTGACCACGCCATCCACCAGCCGCACATCTACTTCCAGGACTTGACGCGCCAAGCGCCGACTGCCCTGAACGAACACGACATTATAGATATCGTCGATGTACCACTTATTTAGCGAGAGCTGATAGAGCGGTTGAATCGTTTTGGCGATCGCCCCCGGATCAATCTTGCGTTGCAGATACATTAGCACCGCCAGCGAGATGCCAATCAGTCCAATCCCAACTGAGCTGCCGCCCATGATCAGGAACTCATTCCAGTCCACCTCAGATGGGATTCCTTCCACAACTTCGCTTGCCGGATGGATGAACGCCTCAAAGTAGTTGGCAAAAGGCGTACCCACCAAACCTACCAGCATTGAGGGAATTGCCAGTGCCATTAGGGGCAAGGTCATGGCGATCGGCGACTCATGGGGTTCGTGGCTGTGCCCATGATCATCATGACTCTCGTGAGCCTCATGGGCATCATGATGATCGGCTGTCAGAGCTAGCTCCTGAGGATTCATCGCTCCAGGCCCCAAAGACATGCCCATCCTTTGGAACTGTTCTAACTTGAGCTGCTTCTTGATGTCGGCATCGTTGCCTCGGAAACTGCCTTCAAACGTGCTGAAGTACATCCGGAACATATAGAACGCCGTGACTCCAGCAGTCAGGTAGCCCACTAGCCACAGGGCAGGATTGACGGCAAACATGGAGCCAAGAATTTCGTCTTTCGACCAGAATCCGGCAAAGGGCGGAATCCCGCAGATCGCCAGCGTCCCGATCAAAAAGGTGATTGCCGTAATCGGCATATGTTTCCGCAGACCGCCCATCAGCCGCATATCTTGCGCCAGCACCGGATCATGACCGACTACGCCCTCCATGCCGTGGATTACCGAACCTGAACCCAGGAATAGCATCGCCTTAAAGTAGGCATGGGTCATCAGGTGAAATAGTCCGGCTCCGTAGGCTCCAGCCCCCATTGCCATCACCATGTAGCCCAGCTGGGACATCGTGGAGTATGCCAAACCCTTCTTGATGTCATTCTGGGTGATGGCAATACTGGCTCCCAGGAAGGCGGTAAAGGCTCCCGTCCAGGCGATCGTATTCATCGCGGTGGGCAAGTTCTCAAACACGGGATACATCCGGGCAATCAGGAAAACTCCGGCAGCCACCATCGTTGCCGCATGGATTAGTGCTGAGATCGGGGTCGGACCTTCCATCGCGTCTGGCAGCCAGACATGTAGCGGGAACTGCGCCGACTTGGCAACAGGTCCCAGAAACACCAGGATAGCTAGGAGAGAGGCGATCGCCACGCTCATAGACCCAGACTCCACCAGGTTCTCCAGCCGCAGACCCATGAGATCAAACTCAAAAGTGCCCGTTGCCCAGAACAATCCCAACATGCCCAGCAGCAGACCGAAGTCGCCGACTCGGTTAGTGACAAACGCTTTTTGACAGGCATCTGCGGCAGGCTTGCGATCGTACCAGAAGCCAATCAGCAGGTAGGAACACATGCCGACCAGTTCCCAAAATATATAGACCTGAAGCAGGTTAGGACTAATGACCAGCCCCAGCATCGACGAGCTAAACAGGCTGAGATAGGCATAGAATCGGACATAGCCCGGATCGTGAGCCATGTAGCCGTCGGTGTAAATCATGACAAAGAACGCCACTGTGGTCACAATTACCAGCATTAGCGCCGTAATGTGATCGACGGTGTAGCCCATCGTTAGCCGGAAATCTCCAGCCGATGCCCATTCAATCAAATGAGTATAAGTCTCATGCCCTTGAATTTGGCTCCACAACAATGCAAAAGAGAGAACCATCGTGGTTCCCAGCAAAGACACGATAAACCCCGCACATAGTTTGCGGAGCTTATTAACTGCCTTGCCGTACGAAATTAACCCCAAGCCTAGTATCATCGCGCCTACCAGTGGCAGGACAGGAATCAACCAGACGTAATCATATAGTGGCTCCATGACTCACGCCTACTCCCAAGCTTTTATCGAGTTGGCAAAACCGTTTACATTGTGACACATAGCTGTCTCAGAAGATGCTTAAGCCAAGACTAAGCTATGCGATTACCCTAGGCACATCCTAACTCTAGGCGCGTCCTAGACTTTAAACCTAGTGTGGCGGAGCGGGGTGGGATACGCTGTGTGATAAGTGACAGTTGAGGGGGAGCCTTCCTTCTCCTCAAGCTCTTCTTTCAAGAAATTCTGCCTTTTCCAAGAAACTCTGCCTTGCCCTGAGTCGCCTTGCAACCAATAGCTATTCAGGTATTCAGAAGTTTTACCTGACGTTAATCTTCTCTTACTGAGTCAGTATGACAAACCTGCTACGTTACATGGGGGTGCTGATACCGATTGCTAGATCAAATCGCTGCAAGAGGTGACGTAGAGGGATTAATCACAGACAGCAATAGAGTATTAGCAACAGAGTTCTGCTCAGAATGGCACTTGCAAGCGAACAGTCACAGGTTAATCAGTCTAAACAGCTTAATCAGCCGACTACTCCACAGGCGAATCAGATTACTTCCAGAATTTTGAATTCTTGCCAGTGCGGTCTTCTACATTTCAGTACAGCTCAGAGGGGCGATCCGGCGCAAAGTGGACAGAAAATCCGGCGTTTGTGGATGGCTTTAGGGCTGCTTAGCGGTCTTTTTGTCACTCAGGTGTTGGCGGGTTTGTGGAGCCATAGTCTTTCGCTTCTGGCAGATTCGGGGCATATCCTTTCAGATGTAGCGGTTTTTGGGCTAACCCTAGCCGCTAGCTATCTAGCACAGCGTCCTGCGTCGGGTCGGGTCACTTTTGGGTATGGTCGGGTTGAGGTGCTGGTCGCGTTAGTCAACGGACTGAGTTTATTGGCGATCGCCGCCTTCATCGTAATTGAATCAGTCGATCGCCTCCAGTCAACAGAGGCAGTTTTGGGACTGCCAATGCTGTTTGGCTCAGGAGTCGGTTTAATCATCAACGGTATCAATATTGGCTTGCTCTACAGCAGCAGCCGTCAGGATCTCAATATGCGATCGGCATTTCTGCATGTGGCTGCCGATGCAGCTAGCTCTGTCAGTATTGTCTTCGCCAGTTTGATGATCTATTTTTGGCATTGGATGTGGGTCGATGCTGCTACCAGCCTGCTGATCGCCAGTCTGACCTGCCTCAGCGCCATCCCGCTGATTAAGGAGAGCCTAGAGGTGTTTCTAGAGTTTTCACCGCGATCGCTCCAGCCCGAAGCGATCAAGTCTAGCTTGCAGGATTTCGATGCCGTGGAAGAGGTTGAAAAGCTCTACATTTGGAGCATTACGCCCAGCCAAGTCAAGCTCTGCGCCGATCTTAGAGTCTCTGCTCTCAGTGCAGATGAGCGAGATCAGCTGGTTGGCATGTTGCAAACTCATCTGAACCAGGTGTTTGGGATTGAAGAATCGATGCTGCAAATCTTAGAGAAGCCTTCTGGCAATCGCGCTCTGCATCCGCTGCTTCATCGAAGCTTAACATCCTATGTTTTTGAGAACACACAGCGTTCATAGGCTTCGATGATACGGTCATGAACGTATGAAGATATGTGCAAGCGTCTCTTGGTTTATTGGATGTCCTTGTTGAGTCTTTAACTATCAAGTCTGCAACTTTCAAGTCTATATGTGCTCTATCTGTTCATTCGATCGTCGTGAGGCTTTCACCGCATTAGCCTCTGTTTCGTCAAAATCTAATCAGTTTGAAGTGAGTCTCGCGATCGTTTCTGCTTCGTGCTTAGCGGACGGACGGTTAGCAGCATGAGCGTAAAATCCAGTGGGGGCAAGAAAGCGAATCCTTGGGTTCAGCTTATCTTAGCTAGTCTTTTGACCGCTACATTGAGCGCTGCAGGGGGTGAAGTTGCCCGTGCTGAATCTCAAGCACTAAACTACGTGATTGATTCCTCTGACGATCAGAGCTACGCTGCCGTGATCGAACGGGCGGAGGCAATGGCAGGCAACTCAATTGCCCAAGCCTTTGCAGGAAATCCCAGCATCACAGAGGTTGCTGTGAAGGTGACGGGCGATCGCAACGGCAGTTTGTCACCCCTGCTGTTTGTCAAAGTTTCCCGAGCCG
This sequence comes from Drouetiella hepatica Uher 2000/2452, assembly GCA_019359505.1. GTDB lineage: Bacteria > Cyanobacteriota > Cyanobacteriia > Elainellales > Elainellaceae > Drouetiella > Drouetiella hepatica. The sequence goes on from JAHHHD010000022.1 coordinate 82,571, forward strand.
ATTGGCAAAATCGGCCCAACGTTCAGGCATGGGCACAGTATCTTGGCGATGCTTCGATACTGCTGGGATACAGAGGCGGCACGTCATCCTCGACGATCGCCACTTCTAGACCCACTGATGCTCCTGCCGTTCCTAGCGGAACTGTTAACCCTAACAGTGAGCCAAATTTCTATAACTAGTTCCCCATAGCTGGTTTTGAACGGGAAGTTTCAGGGTGCAGGTTTGAGTAAAGCTTAGGTGCAGATTTAGAAGTCAGGATCGGGTACAAGTCTGGGTGCGAATTATCTTCTTCACCTACCTTTAGGAGTATGGGTTTATGGATTTCTTAGCGAATAAGTTTCTACGTCGGTTGGTCTATTTCTTGGTGGGTTTTCTGGGAGTAGCGCTGTTCTCATTTGCGTTCAACCAGCCATCTAGCCAACGCGCAGCAGCGGCGGCTTTCTCATCGGTTCAGCCATCAGCTCATCAGGCTCAAATCTCCTTGTGGAGAAATCCTTCCCATCAGGAATTGAATTTCTACCAGTAAACCATTCAGATTCCTCTAGAGGTATATATTCATGGTTCAGATTATTAGAAGCTGGCAGCGTCAGCTGTCTCTGGCTTTAGCGTGCGTATTTTGCGCCGTTGTTCTCGATTTGGGTACCCTGACTCAAGCAGCAGTTGCAGCAACTTACGGTAATGGAGTCAACGTCATCTTGATGATTGGCGATGGTATGGGTTGGGAAATGGCGCGTGCGGCGGCAGTTGCCAACGGCGCTTCCTACACCAGCGGCAAAGGCAAAGGCTTGAGCATGCAAAAGCTTGCTGGCTACACGTTTGCTACCACCTACGGCACAACCGTATTTGATTCTGTAACGGGTAGGTTTAGCACAGGCAACTCGGCGTTGAATGCTGCTTCTCCGCTATGCCGATCGACCGCAAACCCAACCGGAATCGATTGCGGTGTGACGGGTGCAGCGCCCGTTCGCGACGGATTTAGCTTCAAGCCTCTGCCCTTTAACCCCGGCACCCGTGCTGATGGTACTGGCGGCGCAACCGACCCCAACCTGGGCAACCTAGTGGGCTATGATGCGGGTCGCGGCGGTTCAAATCCCTGGACACCCATCACTCCTGACAAATCACCTGAGCCAGACTACATCACTTACAGCTATCCCGACTCTGCCAACACAGCTGCAACCCTCTACACCGGGGTGAAGAGCTATAACAACGCGATGTCGGTCGATATTTTTGAAAAGTCGGATGTCAAAACCATCTTGCAGACGGCTGCTGAACTGGGCAAATCGACAGGTGTGGTCACGTCAGTTCCCATTACCCACGCGACTCCCGGAGCCGCTGTTTCATCGGTCAACCGTCGTAACAAGTACGACAATGATTTTCCTAACCTGGACAGCATTCTCCAAGAAGCAATCCGCCTTGACCAAGGCTACCTGCCCACGGTGATGTTGGGCGGCGGTCACCCCCTTGACCACGATAATGCCGTCAACGACCCCAGCAGAACTGGATACAGAGCACCAGGCACCTGCACCTATACCTACATCAGAGCCACGACCTACAAGGAACTGACAGGTAAAACGGCGCTGACGGATGCTGAGGCTTGTAGAGCAGCCGCAGGTTCTAACGATAGCAACCGCTACGGCTACAAATTTGTAGAGCGCCAGCCCAACGCTGGAACCAAGCTTCTGCAAACCGCAGCCGCAATCAACCCCAACAAAGGCGAAAGGCTTCTGGGTCTGTTTGGGGCACGGGGTCAGGCAGGTAATATTCCCGTCAGCACCGAGAATGGCGACTTCAGCAGCACCGGATTGGCAAGCTTTGCTCGGAGCGGCTCCCTGTATGCCACTCCCTACGTGGATGGACGCCTACCCGTCAATGACTTTGACCGTCCGCTGCAACCCGGCGAAACGGATGCTAGCTTTGTGCAGAAAGAGCGGAATGAGAATCCCACTCTGGCTCAAATGACTCAGTCTGCTCTGAATGTTTTGGGCAAGGACAAAGACGGCTTCTGGCTGATGGTTGAGGGCGGCGACATTGACTGGGCTGCTCACGACAACAACCTAGATTCTTTGATTGGCAGCGTCCGCGACTTCGATAAGTCAGTTCAAACGGTGATTAGCTGGATCAACAAGAACGGCGGCTGGCGGAAGAATGTGCTGATTGTCACGGCTGACCATGACCATTACCTGACGCTCTACCCCAACTACCGCGACCAGCTATTCTCGAAGGGCGCTCAGGCTCTCACCTATGGCAATGATCTGCTGGCATCTGAGGCAGGACATAGTTGGGGACCTTCTGCCGTCAACAAGTACGGTTGGGGTAGCCACACGAACCGCATGGTTCCGGTTTACTACCAGGGTCGCGCTTTTGACCTGAGTCCTTACATTGGGCAGGGCTATAAATCTTACGGGTTCGATGTTCCGGGCGTTCCCAATGCGATCGACCAAGCTCACATCTATGAGGCAATGCTGACCGCTTTGTCAGAGCCTCTCCGATAAAAGGCTGAGGGACGATCGCCGATCGTCCCTCTTCAACTAGAAAAACGGGCAGCAGAGAGAATCTGTTGCCCGTTTCTTATGACTCAAACCGATGACTCAAACGGATACCAATTTGATTTGGAACCGCGACAGATCCCGGTACGGGCTTGGCATTGCCAAGCCCCTTCTGAGGTTCGATGTGCCCACAAATTCGTTTAAATCGGTATGGTATGTAGCTGTATTCACCTGAGGTAGGACGGAGACATTTTGGGTGGGGCGCGAAACGCCCGTCCTCAATGTCCCCGTCTTAACCGCTTTAGCGGTTGTCATATTAATCGAGCCTAGGCAAAGTAATTGCTAACCGTCAGAGTCCCGGCCGTAGCATCTCCAGGATTGAAGCCAATCCCAGTCACGTTTATGAGCAAGTCGCGGCTAGCCGAAAACCCAGCCTGACCATCATTCACCGAAAGGTAGGTTTGTCCTCTGGACGTGAAGAACACGGCTTCGTTGACTCCTAACCCCTGTCTGCCTCTCGTCTGCTGATCTTTGTCGGCATAGGCTGTCCGAACTGCATCGGTGAGCGTATTGCCTTCCTGACCTGCATTGAACAATCGGCGCGGCAGGTTGATGGTAGAAGCCCTGTTGTCAAAATCTAGCTGGAAGCGATCGCCCTCGCTCACTTTAAACCCTAATACCCGGTCAAGTGCACCAATTAAAGAGTTAGCAAAAGCAGCTTGCTTGGTTCTTCCGGCATAGACATACAGGTCTGCTCCAAGACCGCCATTCAGTCGGTCACCTCCTGAACCGCCATCCAGCACATCATTACCCCCAAACCCCAAGAGAGCGTCATTGCCGCCCAATCCCAGAAGGCGATCGTTGGTAATGGTGCCTCGTGTGGTGCCGCTTGCGCCATTGCCTCTGAGCGTTCTAAGCGGTTCATTGATGGTCAAAACTGCGGCATCCTGAACCGCCAGAACAGCCCCATTCGTCGGACTGCTGAGGGACAGATTCAGCGTTTCGTTGACCTCTACCAAAGTGTCTCTGGTGATGTTGAGGGTTGCCGTGGCGGTAGTTTGTCCATCAGCAAAAGTGATGGTACCCGGCAGTCCGCTGTAGTCGGCAGTTGTAGCAGTGCCGCCCGTAGCAGAGAGGTTGACGGTGAAGGCTCCGGTCGAGCCGCCTGTCCGCACCAAGCTGATACCGATCGACGTACCATTCTCGTTCACGCTATAGGTGGGAGTTGCAAAAGCGACTGCGCCAACAGGAGAATCTGCTGCCGCTAGCCCAATTAATTGCGTCGTGCCAGCGCCAACTGCGCCCAATAGCGTCGCAGCACCCGTACTCAGCTCGATTGCGTACAAGTTGCTGCTGCCTCCTACCGTCAGGGCTGCTAACGCCCGTCCAGAAGCGGCGGCATTAGCAGTTGCCACCCGAACTCCAGCAGGAATGTCGAACCCATTGACCGCCGAAAAGTCTAGCGGCGCGCCGTTGAGCGTCACCGCCAAGGGTAGAGATTGGGTGCCGCTGTTGGGCGGATTTTGAATCAGGAGGCGATCGGTCGTGGCATCTAGCGTGTATTGGGTTGTAACCGTAGCTCCGGCAAAGCTGTTGGTGTAAGCCGTTGCATCTACTGCCGTGGCGCTACCCTTAACCGAACCGTCAGGATTCGTACCCACTGCGCTACCGACCGCGCCCCCATTATCGCCATCCACTAGCAGTCCCGTAATAGGATTGAGGCGGAAATTTTGTCCTGTGTTGGTGACGACTCGAATGCGATCGACCGTGGGGTTGAAATCGATGCCAAAAGCCGTTGCCTGAATCGGCACCGCGTTTCCTGCGCCATCATCAAACTGCTGAAAGGTGGTCGTTACAGCAGTTGCGGCACCTGTCTGCGGATCGATGATAGATAGACGTACGCCGCCTGCGCCATTGGTGCTAAGGGCAAAAAGCTGTCCGGTTGCCGGACGGAAATCGATGCCTACTACCGACTCGCCAGCGGCAAGACCTGTAATAGGAACCGTTATGGCGGTGCTAGGGCTAGAACGATTGAATCGGACGATCGCATTAGCGGCAGTCAACCCAATTAACGGCGTATCTCCAACAGATGCCTCATTCTGAACGGCAAAGCCTTGAGCTGGAGCTGTACCTGTGCCGATCGCTCCCACTCGCGTTGCGGCACCTGTAGATAGCTCGATCGAATACAGTCCGGTGCTGCCGCCCACAGTCAGCGCTGCCAGGGCGTTTCCGGCTGCGGGTATATTTGAAGTGGCAACATTTACACCAGCAGGAATGTCAAACCCACTGACGGCCGTGAAGTCTAGGCGAGTGCCGCCCAAAGTTACCGTTAGGGGTAAAGTCTGCGTTCCATTGTTGGGCGGATTTTGAATCGAGAGCGTATCGCTGGCAGCGCTTAACGTGTATTGCGTCGTTGTGGTAACGTTGGGCGCACTATTGGTGTAAGCCGCTGCATCAACCGCACCTCCACCATTGATGCCAGCATCTGCATTAACGCCGAGCGTGACGGTGTTACCATCCACTAAAGCCCCTGTGTTGGGGTTCATGCGGAAATTTAAGCCGCTATCAGTGACGACCCGCAGGCGATCGACTGTGGGGTTAAAATCTAGTCCAAAGTTTGTGCTTGTGATCGGCACTGCGTTACCTGCGCCATCATCAAACTGCACGGGTACGGTAGTCAAGGCAGTTGCCACGCCAGTCTGGGGACTGATGACATAGAGCCGGACAGCAGACCCGTTGCTGGTAAGACCATAAAGCTTGCCGTTCTGAGGACGAACATCAATTCCTACAAGGTTTTCCCCAGTGCCTAGCCCAGTAACAGCGATCGCCGCTCCGGGGTTGTCAGGATTTAAGGTATCGAAGGCAATTAGGCTATTATTGCTCAGGGCGTAGCCAACGCTAAAAACGCCTTGATAAGCTTGCTGCACCTGGGGCGAGAAAGCTAGGTCAGCGGCAACCGCTCCTTGACGCTGATCCAGATTCCACCTGCCATTGCCGACTTCGTCTCTAGAGGCTGCAATATTGGCTCCCGTCAATGTGGAGAGCGCGCGCGAAAACTCGCTCCAGCCCTGTTCTGCTACTCGGCAGCCATAGAGCATCAGGTCAGCACATTGATTAGTCTGGTGGGCGAGAGCTGTACGCCACTGTTTGAGTAAACCTGCATAGCGATCGAGATTCTCTAGACTGAGATGAGTATTGCCCAAGTACAGACAGCCAGGGCTACCATGGCTAACCAAGTGCAGCTCTGTCACTTCACGGCTGTTCTGTAGAACTTCGGTAACTTGATCGATACCATCTCGATCATTTTCTAGCAAAATTACCTGATAACCCGGTTTCACGTGATCGATCAGATACTGATAATCATAGGTATTGCGATCGATAAATACGTAAGCTGTTCCGGTCATAATGAGGTCTCCGATTTTACAAACTTAGCTCGGCTCTAGCTGATTTTACTTAGGAGATCACTAGCACCGCTTCACCCTTTAGTACGAGATGATCAGTGAAGTGGATTCTACCCTACTAGAGTCAGAAGCTAATTAGCAAAACTCAAATTACCCTTACCCCAATCTGATATCCGGAACCTCGCTGCATCCGAGCGGCACATAAGCTACTAGCGTTTGGGATAAGCCGAAAAATGCAGAGAAGGAGCCGCTAAGCCTTGCTTCAGATAATCGGCAAGGCGAATGGTAAGTGCCACGATCGTTAGCGTTGGGTTAGCGTAACTCGCAGTTGGAAACACAGAGCTGCTGGCAATAAACAGGTTGCTAACGCCGTAAACTCGGCAGTTTTCATCGACAACGCCGCTGCTAGGACTGCTAGACATACGAGTTGTGCCTAGGTAATGTCCGCCTTGAGGCTCAAGGAGAACGTCCGTTAAAGGCGCTATTGTACCCACGATGCAGCGACGGAAAGCCTCCCCAATGAGCTGCATCGAACGCTCTATGCTTTGAACATCCTGCTCAGTCGTGCGCCAATCTACCTGAAGCTGGTTTAAGCCAAAGCAATCCTGTTGTGAGCTAAGGGTAACGCGGCTATGGGGATTAGGAACCTGTTCGCTATCCATGCGTAGCGTATAAAAGTTAGCCCGGTTATGGGCAAGTGCAGAAGGCAGCTTGCGATCGCTCAACAATCTTTTACTTAGCAGCTTGTAAGAAAAAGGCAAAACACTGGGCAAACCTAGCACAATGTTTTGCCCATGGGTTAGAGCATGGGCAAAACGATTCGCTTTGCCGTATACCTGATCATATCTTTGACCTTGCAAGTCTCGTGTCTGTCGTCTAAGCAGTGCCTTTGTCAAGTAGGTTGCCGAGAAAACGCCGTTCTTGTGGTTTGGATTCGCAACGTTGGGGCGCTCAATGAACACCCGATGATTCAATAATTTATGCTGTTGCTGCTGCTGATTAGAAAGGGCGATCGCTCTCTGGCAGTAGATCGATTCGCGGGTTTTTTCGTAATCCCAAACGATGGGTAGACCGGGTATAAACTGAACATCAAATCGATAATTTAAATGGCTCATGTAGAAGCGTCCAACTAAATCATGCTGATTACCAATGCCGTTGGCATGAGTTTGACGGGAAAGCAGCAACAGCCGCGCCACCTCCAGCCCTCCGGCTGCCAGCACAAATCGTTTGGCACAAATTGAGAACTTGTTTTGCCGGATTGAAGCAACTTGCAGCCGCTCAATCGTGCCGCCATCATCAGTGGTGATGAGCTGTAGACAGTTCGTATTCAGAAACAGAGAAATCTGACGGGACTGGCGTAGCTCAGACAGATATCGCTGACCAAAATGCGTCGGCGGACTAAACAAATACAGCTCGTTTGTGGAAAGCTCATCTGTACACAAACCGGGAATCATGGCACGATTACGGCTTGCAGCAGGCAATAGATCGATCGGCGTTGAAGTGTAGGAGCCAATTTCACAATGCTCATGGGCACGCTGATAATAAGAAACTAACTCACTTTTGCGAAAACACCAGCCGCTATAGGGAACATGCGATCGCGCCACAAAGTCAGATTCATCAAACGGGACACAGCGCCCGCCCCAAATGGCTGTAGTGCCTCCCAACTGACGGCGGCGATTCACCTGCAAAGAGCCATGCATCGCTTCATTCATAACTTCACCCTGATTGAGGCGATCGATCGCTGGATCAAACTGCATATTGCCGCTTTCAATCAGCACAATTTTTAAGTCTTGCTGCTGTAACTCTCTAGCCAGCGTTATGCCTGCGGCTCCTGCGCCCACGATACAGACATCACAATCGACCTGAGTATCTGACTCAACTTGGCATCCATTAATAATCATAGTTTCCCCATGCGCAATTCGATGCACTGCTGAATGCACCAAAAGAGTAAATAGCTGATTCCAACAATTGAGCAGTGGCGAGAATGCCATTGCTCAATTGTTATGAGAAAAATGAGCAGGCAAAAGCCACGCTTTAAGCGTTCTTTGATACCGAGTTTTAGCTCAGCCCTGAATCTCTAGCTCTGAGAGTTAAAACCTGGATATTGCTTTCTTATTAATGCAAGCTTGAACGCCATTGAGACCCGGCGCTAGCTTGAGATAAACCCCTTTTAGGTAGATGAAGTGAAAATACAAACTGCTGAGCAACCGCTGTAGATTGACGGCTGTAGATTGAGCTAAGACTTTATCAATCTACTTTTAGCGCAAGCAGTAGACCAACCCCCTAATCACAGTTCAGCGCTACTGATTTTGGGTATGATTTTTTTGAAAGGGTTGCAGAGCAGCCTTTTCGAAAAAACTATACCCAGATTTAGCAATACCTCACCGTCTTAACACCGAGAAAAGCATTGAGTAGAAACCCTTAAACTAGCTTTATGCCTTTGAATAAGGTATGAACCCTTAACCAAACTGCTCATTTCGAATTTAGAGCAGTATTGCCTCTGTAAACACTCGTTTCTCAGATGAATTCGCTTTTTTAATTAGACTTCACAGAATTGACAGGGGAGTTCATCAGCTCATTACAGAATTCGATCGCCCTTGAAACGGCATGGATGAGCGATCGCCCAGAAAGCCAAATACACCTCTACGAGATTTCACGCTTCCTTAATCGAGTGTCTAACCAATCGCGCTGCTACTTCACTGAAATTAGCCTGATCGAAGCTAGGATGCAGCTATGACCGCAGAAGAGAGCCGCAGGGCGTAAATTAGCGAGTCATCAATCACATCAATCAGGGGACAGCCTACCGACACAGCATTTTGTGAAGGGCAAGCAAGTTGGCATACATAGCGGGCGATCAGGTTAGCGACAAGTTTGACGACTCCCTAACCGGAGGGGTGGAAGACGATACCATTAACGGCTTTACCGGAAACGATACGCTGCGGGGCGCAGCTGGAGCTGATTCTTTATACGGCGGCGAGGGCGACGACCAGATCTACGGCGGTGAGGGCAACGACCAGATCTATGGCGAAACAGGGAACGATCGCCTCTACGGCGAGCTAGGGAACGACGTGCTGCGAGGCAGTCAGGGTGGCGATTTCCTCGACGGCGGCGAGGGCGACGATCTGCTCTACGGTGAGGCAGGTGATGATCTGCTCGATGGCGGCATCGGCAAAGACAGTCTTTATGGCGGATCTGACAACGATCGGCTGGAGGGCAGTGCCGATGATGATTTGCTCTATGGCGAGGTGGGCAACGACACACTCTTAGGTGGCGAGGGCAGCGATACTCTGACGGGCAGCGACGGCAACGACAGCTTAGCGGGCGAATCGGGCGATGATCAATTGGATGGAGGGTCAGGCAGTGATATTCTCCTGGGCGGAGCGGGGAACGACAGCCTCTATGCCGGGGAAGGCAACGATGCACTCGACGGAGGAGAGAACGCAGACAAGCTCTACGGCGAGGCAGGCAACGATACTGTGACAGGTGGAGCAGGTGACGACAGCCTCCAGGGTGGGGAGGGCAATGACAGTCTGGACGGCGGCGATGGCATAGATTTGCTCTACGGCGAAGTCGGGAATGACACGCTGTTGGGCGGCGCTGGCAACGACGAACTCCACGGCGGCGAGGGGGCAGACTCGCTAGAGGGCGGCGAGGGCAGCGATACCCTCTACGGCGAGGTCGGCAATGACTTTCTGACGGGCGGTGCTGGCAATGATTCGATCTATGGCGTGGAAGGCGATGATGTCCTTAAAGGGGATGCTGGCGATGATTATTTAAACGGCGGCAGCGACAATGACAGCTTAGACGGAGGAATCGGAAAAGATACTCTGTTTGCTGGAGAAGGCAATGATACCGTAAGCGGCGGCGATGATGAGGATGAACTGTTTGGCGAAGCTGGAAACGATCGCCTCTTCGGTGGCTTGGGCAACGATTCTCTGTTTGGCAGCGAGGGCAACGATACGCTGAGTGGGGATGACGGTAGCGATCTACTCTACGGCGAATTTGGCAACGATTCTCTCCTCGGCGGCGCTGGGAATGACGCACTCTACGGAGGAACCGATGCGGATACGCTGTCGGGAGACAGTGGTGATGACCAGATCTATGGTGAGGTCGGCAATGATTCTCTCCTCGGCGGTGTCGGCAACGACTCTCTCTATGGCGGCGAAGGAGATGATGCGCTGCGGGGCGACGAAGGGGACGATCGCCTCTTTGCCGAAGCAGGCAGTGATGTGGTGTCGGGAGGGCAGGGCAGCGATCGGCTCTACGGCGGTGACGGCAATGACGTGCTAGACGGCGGCGTGAGCAATGATTTTCTCTACGGCGATGCGGGTAGCGATCTGCTCACGGGCGGCAAGGGCAACGATTTTCTCTATGGCGGCACAGACAACGACACGCTAATTGGCGGTGTGGGAAACGATCGCCTCGTGGGCAACTTGGGCAACGATTCACTCACAGGCGGCAAAGGCAAAGACCGATTTGTCTTCGATACGGACAGTAAGTTTTCGGCAACCGCGATCGGCGTTGATATGATTCGAGACTTCAAGCCCGGTGAAGACAAAATCATCCTCGACAAAACCACCTTCACCGCCCTCAAATCCGTCAAGGCTTTGAGTGATAAAACGTTTGCGATCGCCGCCAACCCAAAAGCTGTAGCCACCAGTCCGGCGCTGATTGTCTACAGCAGCGGCAAGCTATTTTACAACAGCGATCGCGGTAAACCTGGCTTGGGCATTGGCAGCAATTTTGCCACGCTTACAGGACGTCCAGCCCTGACTGCCTCCGATTTCGTCATTTCTCCATAGATTTTCGAGTCGATCTGGGCTGCGATCTAGACCATTGCAGCTCAAAGGCTCACCTTTCGAGTCCCAAAGCCGAAGTTCCGAGTTCTGAGCTGGATTGTCGCGGCTCTGAAGCTAAAGTTCCGAGTCCTAAAGGCGAAGTTCCGAGTTCAAAGCTAGACGATTGCAGCTCTGAGGTCAAAGTTCCGAGTCCCGAAGCCGAAGTTTCGAGATCGGAGGGGGAGCGATCGCCTTCAAAGCTTGAAGTTCCGAGATCTGAGCTTGGAGAGCGAAAGTTTTTGAGGGAAATCAGCTGCAAATGGGGAGGCGATCGCTTGCCTGAGACAGAGAGAATGGATTGGCGATCGCGCTTGACTCCGTTCTCGCTAAAATAGAGCCACATTCGCAGGGCAGCAGCGAGAAATTGTGAGCGACGTTTTAACTGACATCTACAATTCAATTGATCCGTTTAGACCCTTACCCGCTGGTGATCCGGCTTATGTGGATTGTCAGGCAGTGCGGGGAGATGCCAATGTACTGGGGCTCTTCCCAACTTTTGGTGATCTTACGGCATGATCAAGATATCCCTCGTTTAGGATTTCAGAGGACTTGGAATTCCTTCGACATTTTCTGCCAGATACCCAACAAATTCGCTTAGATGCCTGG
>JAHHHD010000086.1 GCA_019359505.1 Drouetiella hepatica Uher 2000/2452
TTCATGCTGCAATTTTATCTACGAAGAAAACAAAGAAGAGAAACTAAAAAAATGAAAAAAAGAAACTAAAAACACAAGTTCAGAATCGATTCCCTTGACTTCGTCGGACTCAGGGCATATTGTTAGCTAACGTCTATGTTAAACCACTGCATCATAAGGGAAAACATTATCACCCAATGGAAACCAGCCTGACCAGACAGGATTTTCTTGACGCGGGTCAAAGTATTGGCTCCACACTCGACCATCTAGTCCAATTACAAACAGACTTGTGCCTCCTGGTACGGTGCTGATTGCACTCACAGTGGATGTTTGTGGGAAAACGTTATCACCTAACGGGAACCAGCCTGACCAGACAGGATTTTCTTGACGTGGGTCAAAGTATTGGCTCCACACTCGACCATCTAGTCCGATTACAAATAGACTTGTGCCTCCTGGTACGGTGCTGATTGCACTCAAACTGGATGCTTGTCCACCCAATGGGAACCAGCCTGACCAGACAGGATTTTCTTGACGTGGGTCAAAGTATTGACTCCACACTTGACCATCTAGTCCAATTACAAATAGACTTATGCCTCCTGGTACGGTGCTGATTGCACTCACAGTGGATGCTTGCGGGAAAACGTTATCACCTAACGGGAACCAGCCTGACCAGACAGGACTTTCTTGGCGTGGGTCAAAGTATTGGCTCCACACTCGACCATCTAGTCCGATTACAAATAGACTTGTACCTCCTGGTACGGTGCTGATTGCACTCAAACTGGATGCTTGTCCACCCAATGGAAACCAGCCTGACCAAACAGGATTTTCTTGACGCGGGTCAAAGTATTGGCTCCACACTTGACCATCTAGTCCAATTACAAACAGACTTGTGCCTCCTGGTACGGTGCTGATTGCACTCACAGTGGATGCTTGTGGGAAAACGTTATCACCTAATGGGAACCAGCCTGACCAGACAGGACTTTCTTGGCGTGGGTCAAAGTATTGACTCCACACTCGACCATCTAGTCCGATTACAAATAGACTTGTGCCTCCTGGTACGGTGCTGATTGCACTCAAACTGGATGCTCGTCCACTCAATGGAAACCAGCCTGACCAAACAGGATTTTCTTGACGTGGGTCAAAGTATTGACTCCACACTTGAGCATCTAGTCCGATTACAAATAGACTTGTGCCTCCTGGTACGGTGCTAATTGCACTAACGGCAGGGCGTAGCTTGAGTTTCTGTGCTGTTACTTTTACAATCCTGCCATCAGTATCAAACTGTTCAACTTGAAATAAAACATTTCCCAAAGGCTCCACAAAATCAACCGAAACCTTTATTTCAGAAGGAATCTTTATACTTCCTAAGAGGGCAGATGTTTCTCCTTCACCACTGGCAAACATACGTCGAACCAGAAGATAAGAGTCATTAAATCCTTGGTTCCAACTAATAGGTCTCACAAATTCCAGATAGTAATCCCAGATGCCTCGATTAGAACTATAAGCAAGTTTGATTCCCAAATTGGCACGAGCGCTTAGATCATTCACTGTTGCTAAAGGCAAAGTTATTCCGCTAGATTGGGTCATCCAATTGCCATCATCACGGTAAACTCGGCTGATATCTATCCATCCTTTTTGAATTAAATGCGGTAAACATAACGATGGCCCGAAAGGCTTACTGATAGTAGAATGACTGAAAGATTTGACGTTCATAGCACTCATAATGCAAAACGGATCGCCATATGCAGTCTTTAAATCAGCAGCATAATCATGGCTTAAGCCATGAACATGAGCCATTTCGTGAGCGAGAAAACTGCCACTGTGTCCATGAGGTGGTGCTGAAACTGTTTTTCCATCCGAGCTACCATCTAACCAGTAGTCGTAACGATTAGGACCATTACGATCGATATCATCACGAGACCAATCATGAGTAAAAATCGCAATCTGGCTAAAAAACCCTGTCTCCACATCAATCCCGGCGTTCTTTGCTGCTTTTCTAGCTTCATTCACAAGAGCAGTTCTGCCTTTTCCACCTGCTTCTAGTCGAGTAATCCCAAGCTCAACCCAGCCAAACACCTTACTACTGCTGATATCAACTGATCCTAGAGAAATATCACGCCAATACTCAACTAAACCACCCGCTCCAGGAGTAAAAGCCTGACGTACAAATTTCTCGATGCTAGCGTCGCCTTGCCCTCCTTTGAAACTACAAAGAATGACTGCCCACGAAAACTGCTGACTACCCATTTTCTATTCCTGTATAAATGTTGAAACTACCTGCTTCGGTAGCACCTACAGCGCTCTGCGCTTGGTTCAGTATGGATTATTTTGTAGAAGCCTCGCGGAGCGAGGCTTCTACAAAATAACTGTGGTTTATGCAATTGAAAATGCTGTAAACCAAGAGGTTTTCTCTAGATACAATTATTTTATTAAGTGCAATCTCAGATTGATATTCCCCACAGAGGTACTTTCCAATCTCTTCTTATTTTTTAAAGAGTAATGTGTCTGATTTTGAAGTATGCACTACTACAATCGATCTGATACTACTTTAAGTTGGTGAGGCGGCTCTCAAAAAATAACTCATTGGATCTGAGCGCGTAGCGCTATGTATGATGGTGCTGGTGCGCTAAAAGAGTGTGAGGAGCGATCCCTCCCCTCTCTTCCAACTTCACAAAGATTCTGCGCGCATTGCTACTGTACGGCGAACCCTGTTTCAGGATTACCCAGTTTTCAACCTTATCGATCGCCCAAAGGTTTTGCTAGTACGGGAGGTTGAGGCTGGGGCGATCGCGCCTTGCCGCGTACCTGCACAAAGCTGTCTTGGGGTTTGCCCATACCGTAAGTTAGGGCATAGCTACGGGTCAGCAGCCAAAACCACAGCGCCGGATAACGCGGCTCTAGCCAAGGCTGAAGGTTGCGGCTCAAGCGGGGAACCCAGGAAAATAGCCAGCTCATGAGGGCGCTGAAACTGAAGTTGAGGTAGCTGCCGACCCAGCGAATCAGGTCTTTGGCTCCGGCGAGTTCCCAGATCCACAGCAGCAAAGCCGGATTTTGCCAAGCAGCCTTGATCGCCATGCGGTTAAATGGCACCCAGCCCGCCCGATCTTTGATGAAGCGATCGGCAACCTCTGGCGACTCATCTGACAAAATGCCGAAGAACGTGTTCAGCATGGAGTTCACCTTCTGAGGTGCGAGGAACTTTCCGGTGGGCACCATCATGCCCTTAGAAAATAGCCAAGTGACGGCAATATTGCTCTGGAAGGCACGAATTTGATTAAGATGCTTTGCCTTCAGCAGGTCATGGCGCAGGGCAGTATCCAGCAGATCCGTCAGGCGAGGCAGGTTGCGGATGAGAGAGCCGAATCCGGTGAATACCAAGGGCGACTGAAGAGAAGCCGCATCGCCGATCGCCATTAATCGATCGAAGGCGACGGTGCGATCGTTGCCCCGAATGCTGAAATGCCCCGGAATATAGCCAAAGGTCGCCTTGCGCCACTTCAGCTTGCCCATGTCGCAGCGGCGATACTCTGGCAGAATGGTGAAGAAATCTTCGTACATTTCCAACAGCGAACCCGGATTTTCGGGATGCACCTGATGGTAATGAAACAGATAGAAGGTCAGCTCGTTGCCTCTGCCCGGAAACAATTCCCAGATGAGCTGCCGTCCCCGCGAAATGTCGCCGTGGCTGTTTAGCACGTCGCCGTAAAGGGCATCCCAAACTCCCGGCTCAAAGCCACCGTCAATTACGGCACCCACGGTCGGACAAACGCTGTCGAAGGCGTGCCCACCGTTGATTTGCCAAGCGATCGGCGAAGCGGTGCCCATAGCGTCAACCAGCAGCCGACCGGATGCCTGCCGCGCCTTTTGAGTCGGCAAATGCTTTGCCTGAATGGTGACGCTTTTCTCCCCGACATCGGCACGAAAGAACTCAGTTTCGTCCCAGATCTCGCCGCCATACGATCGCAGTTTCTCACCGCAGAGCTTCAGGAATTTCTCAGCATCGATCGCAATATTCAGTACCGTCGGCGTGTGCAAAACCGCCGCTTTGGACTGGGGCGGATTGTTGGCATCAAAAAACTTGTTGAAGCCATCCACATATTCTCGTGCAATCACGCTTTCAAACTCGGCGGATGTAAACAATCCCAGATCGATCAAGGTTTGAAACTCGCCCCGTGAAATATTCCACTCGCGGTTGATGTTGCCGAAGGGCATCCGCTCAATCAGCAGCACCCGATAGCCCAACTGCGCCATCATGGCGCTATGAACCACGCCCAGAGCGCCGCCAATGTAGATCAGGTCATAGTCGAGCGCTGAAAAATCTGGTGCGCCGCCTTTTTGACGAAAGATCACCTGCTTTGGCTGCTGGGGATTTTTTACCCCTTCACGCCAGCGCTGCTCCCACCAATAGACGCGAGTCAGGTCATACTCGCCGTTCGGGATCTCTTGGAAATAATGCACCGTTTTGGGATAGCGTTCGCCCAACGCTTCAAAAATAGTCTGCTGCGTCAGGTCGATCGCCGGAGGTTCAGGATAGCGGTTAGGAAAGCGATCGCGTAGCCCCCGCGTCATCTGCTGCAAAATCTTGCGCTCTTGGGGCAAAGGCTGCTTTGCCCAACGAAATGCCTTCAGATAGGTTGTGCGCTGTAGCGACCACACAAAAATCGATAGCTCTGAAGGCAATTCTGGGGACAATTCTGAGGGCAACTGATCTTTCAGTAGAATCGCGGTGGACGTTGCCGACTGACCAAACGTTGATGGAGTCACAGCGTGAGGTAGAGATTCGCTGGATAGAGGTTCTGAATAGGTGAGGCGGATGCCATCTGGCGTAACTTGTTTGGCGATCGCTCCACCTGGCAAAAATTGATGCAGCCAATCTCGCACTGCTGCCGTATCTGACGTTGGAACCTCTATATAAAGAATTTCTTGCATCGCTAAATTCTAAAACTCCGATTAATTTTCTCAAAAAAGATAGTAAATTTCCTGTAGAAACAGGTTGACATATATGGGAAATGCGTTAAACTTCCGGGTACATTCGCTGTTCTTAATAAACTTTACATCGCTCTCATAATTATCGGGGAATGCTCTCCTTAAGGCATCAGCAATGAATTATCCCATTCCAGCTAGCCCTCAAGAAATAGTAGCGCTTGGCCAGAGGCGAGTGAACGAAGAATTAATTGCCACGGCGATCGCGGGTGTGGTGCAAATCGCTCGTCTAAAGGGTCAGTCTTTAGAAGACTTGACGGCTGAAGTTCTGGCAGACGATAGCATTCTCGATCGAGACGCTCGTCGGGTACTGAGCGATATTGTGGCGCAAGCCTGGTGGACTCTACCCTGAGATTAGTCAAGCCTCGACGGGTCAGCTTTGACTTCAGCCAAGTCTAAACCCAATTAAATCTTGAGATTAATTGAAAATCTATACGCTGTACACATTTTCAACAATGGTTATGGCTTAATGATTGTTTAACCTCATACATCAGGATATCGCCATATGGGTAGTAACGGTCGCAGTCAACAAATGCATCAGACCCGCATTGACCTTCCTCAAGACCTGCGAATTCAGGTCATTGCAGTTCTCAATCAATCTTTGGCTTCTACGCTAGATCTAAAAACTCAGGTCAAGCAAGCCCATTGGAACGTCAAAGGCATGGATTTCTTTCAGCTCCACAGCTTGTTTGATGAAATGGCAGAAGAGCTAGAAGAATATATTGATATGGTTGCAGAGCGGGTAACGGCTCTGGGCGGTATGGCAATGGGAACTGCGCGAACCGCCGCAAGTCGCTCGACTCTGCCAGAATTTCCGTTCGATATCCTAAACGGTCAAGACCATGTAATGGCGCTTGCCGATCGCTATGCTCTGTACGCTAAGGAAGTACGTGAGGCGATCGACACCACCGATGAACTAGGCGATGCAGATACGGCTGATCTATACACTGAGATTTCTCGCGCCATCGACAAGCGCCTCTGGTTCTTGGAAGCCCACCTGCAAACTTCGGCAGAGACTCTTTCCCTCAACGGGGCAGACAGCGAAACCGAGACTCCCAAAGCTAAAAAGACACGGGCTAAAAAGTAAGCCACGCTTGAGAAAGCCAATGAGGAAGCCAATTAAATCTGATTGTCCAACTGTTTAGTTGGCTCCTGCTAAACTAGGAACAATTAACCCATAGTCGTAACTTCCTGTGAAACAACACTCCGCCCTTAAGCGATCGGCACTGGATACCAGCCAGCTCATGCGTCGTGCAGAAGACTTGATTGGTGCAGCCTCAAACCGCTACAGAATTACGGTACAGGTCGCAAATCGGGCACAGCGCCGCCGCTTTGAAGAATTCGACAGCCTAGATGATCCAAAAATGAAGCCCGTCATCCGCGCCATCATCGAAATGTCGGACGAGCTAACCCAGCCCGAAATCATCGGCGAGTAGCCCCAAAAGCGATATCACTTATGCGCAAGCCACCAGTCAGGTATCGCCTTCGAGTCACAAGCTTTCTGCTAGCTGCACTGAGCTTGTTTGCGATTTCGGCAGTCTTACAGTCTGGTGGTTTTGCCCAGCCCGTCATGAGAACCGGAGAATTGTGGCGGCAGGTCTACCAGCTTATGCCCGATTTGCCGCTCGAAGACCAATACGTCAACAAAGAAACGCGAGAAGTTTCCACCAGCACCCTAATTAGCCGCCTGATTCGATACCACACAACAACCAAGGGGCGATCGCCCCTTTATCGACTGGACTGGAAGTTGACCCTGGCAGATTACCTAGGCGTTAATGAGCGCATATCCTCCTCCATCTACCCCGGTGCTGATGTGCTGAGAACCAACCCTTTAGAGGGCGATCGGGCGGCGATTCAGAAGCTTAATCGAGTTCAGCGCGATGCCCTCGTTCAGGCGCTCGTCACTACGTTTTCCCCTGCTGTCCCTGCCGATTCATCTGGCGGCTCACCTGTAAGTCAACCTTCTGTCTCCCCTAGCCCTTCTGTCTCACCGAGTTCTCCTCGTCGAGAGCCACGTCCTGGAGACGCGAATCTGCTGCTCACTCCCTAAGCTTTTTATAGCTGTCGCAGCTTGCTTAGGACATTTATGGTGGGGCGCGAAGCGCCCCACCATAAATGTCCCCGTCCTAACCGCCTTGGCGGTTGCTATACCTCTGACCCTCTTTGAAGGCAATGGCTCGTCAAGTTAAACAGGGAGAAGGTTGGCAGTTAGGATGGGATGCGGATGCCGAAGTTTTTCGAGGGCTAGTGGGCGGTGCAGACTGGGCAATTGAGTTAACAGAAGCGGAGTTAGAAGACTTTTGCCGCCTGATTGTGCAGCTTGCTGAAACGCTGCGGCAGATAGGCAAAGAGCTAATGGATGAGGAGCGCATTAGCTGTGAAGTGGAGAGCGATCGCCTTTGGCTAGAGGCAGAGGGGTTTCCTCAGTCCTACAGTCTACGGCTGTTGCTGCTTACCGGGCGACGGGTCGAAGGGGCATGGTCTGAAGCAGCCGTTGCAGAATTGACTCAGGCGGCGCAGATGCTAAGAGTCTTTTAACGATCTGTTTCCAGAGGCAGCAACACCGAAATATTGGCTGGAAATGCAACAAATTACTGCATTGAGAATGCTATGCTTGTAAAGCGCTGAAAAGTGCAGCGGGACGTAGCGCAGCTTGGTAGCGCACTACTTTGGGGTAGTAGGGGTCGTGGGTTCAAATCCCACCGTTCCGATTTTAAGAGGCGGTGCAATCTATGACGTTAAGAAACGACAGGGATGTTTTGCACTTTCAAGAGCAAGGTCGGGTTAACCCGGTATCACCCAGCGATCGTCTCCCCCTGCCAGTCTACAGTGCTGCTCTGGATTATCTGGTGGTTGCCTGTACCGATCTCGTTTTTACCCATAAAAGCCAGGTGCTATTAGCCCAGCGCCATCGTCCGCCTCGCTCCTCTTGGTGGATTATTGGTGGCAGAATGGCAGCGGGAGAAACTCCGATAGAAGCGGCTCTGCGTAAGGCGAAAGAAGAGGCGCACTTGATTTTGACGGGCGATCGTCTGCGGTATATTGGCGTCTACTCGACCTGCTTTGCCGAGCGCTACCAACTGCCCCGACAAAACGGTGTCCATACTCTTAATCTCACTTATCACATTGAATTGACGGAGGTTGAGCAATCAGCAATCGTCCTTGACGCTGAAGAATATAGCGCTTGGCAATGGGTCGATGTGGCTGAAGTTGGCTCTGTGCTTGCCCCTGATAGCACAAAGCATGATGCAATGGATATAGCTCTACTACAAGTTATCCAAGATTTGGGCTATCTCTTATCCTAACCATCAGATATAAACAAGTAGGAGAGACTGCGTTAGGGCGATCGCATGTTCCAGTTCTCACCGACTCGTGGGTTAGCTAAGCTTTTTAGAAAAGTTCCTTTGCGGGCGGTTCTGATCGTCCCGTTTGTGCTGCAAATTATTTTTGTGGTAGGGCTAACGGGCTACTTGTCCCATCTTAATGGGCAAGATGCTGTGCGAGATTTAGTCGGGCAGTTGGAGCAGCAGGTGGGCGATCGAGTTGTGCAAAAGCTGGGAGACTACCTCAAAGCGCCGCAGCTTGTAACTCAAATTAACGCCGATGCCGTCCGTTTGGGCTTCCTAGATTTGGAGGATATTCCGACTCTAGAGCGCCATTTTCAAAGTCAATTCTGGCAATTTAACGATCTTCAGAATAGTTTGCGCTATGGAGAAGAGCGTCAGGCTGAACCATCCACATGCCCTAGCCCTCCTCCTAGCAAACTGACCTATATTGCTCTAGCAAGCGAGACAGGTAATTATATCGATCTGGGATACAATCCCAGCGGCAATCTTGAGACTACGATTTTAGATCGTCGCAGAGACAACATTACGCGCATTTGGCAAGTCAACCCTTGGGGCAGAAGGACAAACTTTTTGGATACTGTCCCAGACTACAACCCGCGCAACCGACCCTGGTATCAGCGTGCTGCCCAAACAGGTGCGATGGTTTGGGTTGATCCTTACTTACTATTGCCCTACAACGACTGGATTATCTCCGTCGATCGCCCCATTTATAGTCAGCAGGGCGACCTAATTGGTGTTGCCGATGCCACCCTCAGCCTGTCAGGCGTGAGCGAGTTTTTGCGTCACCTGAAGGTCGGCAACACAGGACAGGTGTTTATTTTGCAGCCCAACGGGAAAAAGCCTGACGGATCGATCGCAAAAGATGCCAAAGGTAACCCGATCGCTCAACTGATTGGCTCCTCCAAAAACGAAAGCCTTTGCCAGCCAGCCAGCCAAGATCTCGACGTTTTGCAGAGCAAAGATCCTTTAACTCGTGCTACTGCCCTGCATCTGCAAAAAATCTTTGGCAGCTTCAGCAGTATTAACAGCACCAACAGTCGCCAAATTCCCGATCTGTGGATGGGGAGCAATCGCCGATTTGTCAGAACCTTTCCCTTCCCTGGCGAACTCCGCTCTGAGTTTCAGGGACTTAATTGGCTGGTCGTTGTGGTGGTGCCCCAAGAAGATTTTATGGCGCAGATCAACGAAAATACCCAAAATACGGCTTTGTTGTGTCTGCTGGCATTGGGGGTGGCGATCGCGATTGGCACTTCTATTAATCGCTGGATTACGCGATCGATTCGTCAACTCAGCCACGCTGCGAAAGCTTTAGCTCAAGGCGACTGGGATCGGCAGGTATTGATTCATACCCCCAAGGAGTTGGGTACTCTCAGCGATGCTTTTAACCACATGCGGCACCAGCTCAGGCAATCGCATCAGCAGCTAGAGCAGTATTCTCAGGGGCTAGAGCAGAAAAACGAGCAGCTAGAAACTCTGGAGGCGGAACTGCGGCGGCAGCTCAATCTGTTTCTCCATGCCGTGTCTCATGATTTACGCAACCCCGTGATTGGCACCTCGCTGGTGCTAAGCAATCTTAAAAATCAGCCGGGGGATGATTTGAAGCTGCCCCGCAGAGTTTTAGACCGAATGGCAGAGAGCAATCAGCATCAGCTTGACTTGATTAACTCCCTAATTGATACCCATGCCGCTGAGATCTGGGGCATTTCGCTTCAAATTCAGCCTGTGAGGTTAAGTGAGGTGGTGAGGGGTGCGATCGCCGATCTTCAACCTATTCTGGACAAAGAGCAGGCAAATTTAGACGATCGCATCTCTGCCGATCTGCCGCTGATTGATGCCGATGCCCTCCAGATTTCTCGCGTTTACCAAAATCTGATTGCCAATGCCCTCAAGCACAATCCATCAGGATTGTCTCTGACGCTGGCAGCTCACCTAGAAGGCGATCGGCTTCGCTGCACCGTAACTGACAATGGTGTAGGGATTCATCCCAATCAGTGTGACAAGTTGTTTGACCCATACTTTCGAGGTGAGCAAAAACCTAAATCTGTGGGGCTGGGGCTAGGGTTATACCTCTGTCAGCAAATTATTCAGGCGCATGATGGCGAGATTGGTGTAGAAAGCCAGCTTGGCGAGGGCACGACCTTCTGGTTTACGCTGCCGCTCAACAAGGTTACTGATTAGAAAAGCTATCGCTTGGAAAAGTTTAAACAGGAGGTTGAGCTGTCTGCGTCACTTGCTCCAGCGTTAAGCCAAGTAATTCAGCAATCTCTTCACAACTCATTCCTCGTTCCAACATTCGGGGCACCAGTTCTAATTTGGCAACTAGCCGTCCTTCTTCGCGCCCTTCTTCGCGTCCTTCTTCGCGCCCTTCTTCGCGTCCTTCTTCGCGCCCTTCTTCGCGTCCTTCTTCGCGCCCTTCTTCCTTCACTTCTTGAAAGAATCGAGTTTGCTCAAGACCAACTCCTAGCATCGTTTCAACCTCATTCCGGGACAGATTGGTAAATTTGTAAACTACGATCGTCGTCGCTATTTCAATTATCGCTTCTCTAGAGAGAGACTCTGCAGATTCTTCTCTCGCAATCAGCCGTCGCGCTTGTTCAATGGCTTGATCATCTGGAGCGATCGTCAGCAGCATGAGCTGAATCCCCAAGGGCTGTGCATCGGGAAACTCAATTTCATCTAAATAAACACGCTGCACCTGAGGGCTATTAAGGAGTGTGAAATGTCAATTACATAGGCGTGTGAATTTAAAGGCACTTTCTTCTCTTATTGAGCTGCTGAGATCGGTTGAGAGATCAAAAACAGAAGAGATCGCGGCTGACTCAAAACGACAATTATCAG
>JAHHHD010000024.1 GCA_019359505.1 Drouetiella hepatica Uher 2000/2452
CCTGATAATTGTCGTTTTGAGTCAGCCGCGATCTCTTCTGTTTTTGATCTCTCAACCGATCTCAGCAGCTCAATAAGAGAAGAAAGTGCCTTTAAATTCACACGCCTATGTAATTGACATTTCACAGCTTTAGTTTGTGTCTTCTGAACGCCTCGCGGCAATTACGCCGTGTCCTACCCGAACTCAGGGAGTTCTGCTGCTCGTCTAGCCTACTTGGGGTTCGACCTTCCCCTAGACCCTCAGTTCGTTTTTATTCGTTCCCTCAGTTCGATTGTTTGTTCCGTTAGGTGGAACCAATTCAACCACTGGATTCCCTGGACTCTTGCCGATATCCAACTCGAAAATTCGGCGGGAATTCTTGCTCCAGTAAAGTCGGGGATTTTATGTTGTGCCACCGCTTCCTCGTAGGTTGCTTTTCTAGGTTCTGTTTCACCGTAGGAACTCCCCATTAGCACCAGTGTCACCCCACAACGGATGTCTGATTGTGCCCTGTTCCCAGCTTCGCTCTGCCGATTTCCCCGTAGGTACTCCGAGTCGGTTCGGCGTGGGCAGATAGGGAGTTAAACCTGAGTCTGGTTAGTGGGGCTTGCACCCACATCAAGCTGAGAGTTCAACCATAATGGTTGGTGTGGTTATTGATTCGCCACACAACGAATCGCACCAGTTGTCGAGGTTCTATCCTCGCCATCCGTCCCTGAGTATCGCTACCCATTTAGGATGAACGAATCGCACACAGTTCACTTGAGTGGCTTCAAATAGCCTTGAACTCAACACGCGGATTTTTCTGAAGTCCTCTCCGACCCGGCTGTTATGGGGTTGGCTACTTCTGTACGGCTGTAAATCCACCATCAATGATTAAGTTATGACCCGTTATAAACGCAGCCCCATCAGAACAAAGCCAAACTACTGCCTCAGCAATATCTGCTGGCATCCCAATACGTTGTAATGGAATTCCAGCAGCAACTTGATCAAGCATTTCAGGGGGCGCTTCTGCCCATAAGTCGGTTTTCACAGCGCCAGGGCTAACGGTATTAATCCGAATGCGGTCAGCTGAATACTCAGCCGCAGCTGCACGAGAGAGGGCAATAACTCCGGCTTTTGCAGCTCCATAAGCTCCATAATTTGCAACGCCAAGGAGTGCGCCTTGAGAAGATATGTTCACGATCGCGCCACCACCTGATTGCTGCATCACAGGAATTTCGTACTTCATAGATAACCAAACCGACTTGAGATTTGCATTAATCTCAAAATCCCAATCGGTTTCTGACAAGTCGGCAATTTTGCCAGAAGTTCCAGAACCCGCGTTGTTAAATGCGTAGTCAAGGCGACCATAGGTTTCAATCGTCTTTTGAACCATTGCTTCAATATCAGCGGCTTTCGTGACATCTGCTTGAACAAATATTGCTTCGCCACCTGCTTCTTGGACAAGATGAACGCTTTCTTCTCCCTTGTCTGCACGGCGAGCCACAACCACAACCCTTGCTCCAGCCTTGCCAAATGCGATCGCAGTTGCACGACCAATACCAGAGCTTGCTCCCGTCACAATTGCAACTTTACCAGCCATTGAACTCATGCTTGGCACTCCTGGTTAGAGCATTTTAGAATTACTTTGCTCATCCTAGCTCAGCTAGCTTTTGCACTTGTAGATAACTTTCAAAAACTGTCCTTAGTCAATAACCGAAGCCGCCTAACGGTGAAGCTCAACGGCGGCAGGTAACTTTTGAGACACTACCGAGATCTATATGCCGCCCGTTGCGGCGCAGTGTTAGCTGGCTGGCGCTTTTGAAATCTCTCCAGCAGAACTTGAGTTACCCTTGAGAATGCAGCGCGAAAAACTGGCTCGATGACTCAAGCACTTCTATCATATGACAGACTCCGGCTCAAATAACGACCCTGAATTACTCTCTGTAGCTCAGACAGCAAAGCTACTTGATGTAACTCGTCAGCGAGTTCACGACCTGATTAAGAATGGTCAGATTGTAGCTCACAAACTTGGGCGTTACTACTACATAGAGGTAACCGAGTTGGAGAGATATAAGAATCAACCTACTGGAAAACCTTATCAACCACGCACAACTTCTCAAGAAAACTCTATTGACAATTGTCAATAGAGTTTATAATATCGAATCATACTAACGGACTAAAGGCTAAACCAATGCTCCCGTTTCAAGCCATCGCCCCTGACGTTGCAACTCAGCAAGGATTGCAACAGGTTTATATGAGTGATCACGGCATTCTCTATCAAGGAGATTGTCTTAAGCTTCTGTCGGCATTGCCTAGTGAGTCTGTAGATATTGTGTTTGCTGACCCACCCTTTAACCTTGGAAAGGAATATGGTAAAGGTGTCAGCGATCAAATGGAGGTCGATGAGTACTTAGGTTGGTCGCAACAGTGGCTTGACGAAAGCATTCGAGTGCTTAAACCAGGTGGAAGTTTATTTGTATTCAACTTGCCCAAATGGTGCATAGATTATGGTGCATATCTCAATCAAAAAGAAATGTGTTTCCGACACTGGATTGCTTGTAGAATGCCGAAGGCTTTTCCTAGAGGTAAAAAGATGTCTCCTGCCCACTATGGATTAATCTACTACACAAAAGGTGAACCAGCAGTCTTTAATAAAGTCTACACACCCATCCAAGTTTGTCGGCATTGTGGCGGAGAAGTTCGTGATTACGGTGGACATCGCAAAAGCCTCAATGAAAAAGGTATTAATTTGATGGATGTCTGGGATATGCCAGAGGATGTTTGGGAAGATACCTCTGAAACAGACTCTAATGAAGTGTTATGGACATTAGCCGAGGAAATGTGGACTGATATTCCACCTGTTCGGCATCGTCGGCATAAAAAACGGGTTCCTAACGAACTCGCTCCTATCATGTTGGAACGGCTCATCGCTATGGCATCTAATCCAGGTCAAATTATAGTTGATCCATTCGGTGGTTCAGGTACCACGTTTTATGCAGCAGAAAAATTACACCGTTATTGGATCGGCGCAGAAATCGGGGATACCGAGCCAGCAATAGAACGGTTGACTGATCTGACAAACGGAATCATTGAGCAGTGGGAAACAGCAAGGGGAAACAAAAAAATTAAGCAGCGCAAAACTAATGCCTCGCAACTGCCCATTCCTTACTCTACATAGCTTTTGCCCACAAACGTTTAGACTAATGCGCGACCATCTGTTCCTTTGGTGATCGTTGGTACTTTACTATCTACTTGGTCATGTTCAATCACAAAAATCGCAAGAAAACCCTCTTCGATCCGAACTGCCCGCCAAACATCAAAATATGGCTCTAGCTCTTCATAGTTGCCAATACGATCGGTTAGGTAAGGATAAAGTTTTCTACTCGGAAGCACCAGGACAGTACCTAGAAAGACACCTCGTAATAATCCGAGAACCATCTTATTGACTGCTCGATGACTTGAGGAGATGTTGCCCGTTTCCCACTCAAGAGCGAAAAGATGATTATCAAGGACTTTTGTTGCATCAATTTTTCCTGGCGATCGAGTTGCATAGTTAATCGGAGTTTCCAATCCCCATCCAAACCGCTCCCTCAAAGCAATCATGCAGGCTTCTTTAATCGGCTTGACTCCATTACCGTGTCTGGCTGGATTGATTGTAAAGTTTGATGTACCAGGAGGATGAACGATCAGGGAAATAGCTTCACGGATCTCAGCTCGAATAATAGACCAATCGCTTGATTCCTCAAAGCTTCCAATGCTAATCAAAGAAATCTCTTGAACAATCTTCATACTGACTACTCATATCATTGCTACGCAAGAGTAATGCAGTTTTGCATGTTTGTTATGAGAGTTAAGCTTTGTTTCTACATTACCCCATGAACAACCTTGCGGTTACACCCAACCAATGACCGAAGCCAGCTAACTATTATTAGACTGAAAGTTTCCGTATAACACCCTAGAGAAGGCAGGTATACCGAAAGTTTCCGTATAACATCTCGATTTGGGTGGAAAGGAGATCTTGATATTGAAAATATCGAACTTGATTTTGAGTTCTAATGCATGGGTTTCGCTTCAGCAAAATCTGATTACATCTGAGCCTGCCTAAAGATTGAAAACGTCAAACTTGATGTTGAGCTGAGCTTTTCAATATCTCAAGAGGAAAGTTGAGATACCGCAGTGCAGGCATTCTGTCCGCGCGGCAGGATGTCCGCACTCCATGCAGCCGGATCTGTAGAGTTCAGGAGCCGATCGCTTTTACTAAAACTTTGAACTGGCTACCGGGATTTAAACTCACCGTCAAGCCCCCTGAAAATAAGGTGGCGATCGCTGTTTTGCCTTTACAGTGAGGGATACTGAGTGTAAGCGTCTCAACTCTCAACAGGCACCGATGTTGCAATCCCTTAAACAGTTCAAACGGCAGATTAAAAGGCAGCTCACAGGCGATCTCATCGCCAAGTCGCCGCAATTCAAGACGCTATTTCCCAAATCTGCCAGACTTGAACAGGTTGCAACTGGGTTTCAGTTTCTAGAAGGCCCCGTTTGGAATGCCACAGAACAAGCGCTTTACTTTGTTGACATTCCAGCCAGCAAAATCCTGAAGCTGAAGAATGGCGAGGTTTCCGTCGTTCGGCATCCTAGCGGCAAAGCTAACGGCTTGACCTACGATCGCCAGGGTCGTCTAACCATGTGCGAAGAAGGCGCGCGCCAAATCACCCGCATAGAGCTAGATGGCTTTATTACCGTCCTTGCCGATCGTTTCCAAGGCAAGCCTCTCAATAGCCCTAACGATCTTGTGGTTAAAAGCGATGGCGCAATCTACTTCACCGATCCTCCTTACGGCATCAAAGCAGAGCAACAGGAGCAGCCGATTCAAGGAGTCTATCGGCTCTCACCAGAGGGAGAGCTGACCGTTGTGGCGACAGATTTTGAGACCCCTAACGGGCTTGCCTTTTCGCCAGATGAGCGTCTGCTCTACATTGACGACTCCAGTCGCCGCCATATTCGCGTGTTTGAGGTGCAGCCCGACGGCAGCTTGGGAAACGATCGCCTATTTTGTTCTATGGATGTGCCCAAGGCAGGTCTCCCCGATGGCTTGAAAGTGGATGCTGAAGGACGGATCTACAGCACGGCTCCGGGCGGCATTTGGGTACTCGATCCGCAAGGAGAGCATTTGGGGACGATCGTTATTCCAGATGCGCCTTCCAACTGCGCTTGGGGAGATGCCGATCATCAGACGCTCTACATCACGGCACAGCATTCAGTCTATAAAATTCGGGTTAACGTGCCAGGGCTATCCGTCCACTAGACCAGCTCAGAAATTTTTATTCTGGGCAAAACGATTGTTCAGTAGAATAATGCTATTGATAATTAATATCGACTGCATCGCTGCTGCTTTAGCTCTGTTTCCCTACCGTAGGACAAGGATTTGGACTAGAAAAATGAGGATCTCCTGACTTAAATTCGATCGCATCTCCGCTTACCAATCATTCAAACAGTTGCGCCTGATTCTTTCATCCCAAAAACTGGGAACATTAGGCATAGATTTTGGCTAATCTACGGCGAGGTAGGGGGAGTATGGTGTCTGCATTGACTTTTTCAGGCTATGACCTAACCGAAGTCCTTCATGAAGGAGTCAACACGGTCGTCTATCGAGGGCAAACCTTCGGACAAAATTCTCAACTAGCACCCCAAAAAAATCTTCAGCCTAAAGCAGAAGTTCCGCAAACGCAGCTTCATCCCGTTGTCTTAAAAATCCTCAAAGCAGAATACCCGACCCTTGAGCAGATTAGCCGCCTCAAGCAAGAGTACAAAATAACGGAATCGCTGATCCTAGAGGGCATTGTCAGAGTTTATGAGCTGCACAGCTATCAAAATCGTCTTGCTCTGGTCTATGAAGACTTTGGCGGGCAATCTCTCAAACGGCTGCTAAAACAGCAGGCTCTGCCGCCGATCGCCTTTCTCAAAATTGCTGTTCAACTTGCCCAAGCCCTGCTTTCGCTACACCAGCACGGCATTCTGCACAAAGACATTAAGCCCGCAAACATTATCTTTAATCCTGAGACAGGGCAGGTCAAACTGACAGACTTCAGCATTGCTTCCCGCCTTGACAAAGAAATGCCTCTGCTCACGAATCCCAATCAGCTAGAGGGGACGCTGGCATATATGTCTCCTGAGCAGACGGGGCGGATGAATCGCTCTGTGGATTATCGCAGCGATTTTTACTCACTAGGGATTACTTTCTACGAAATGCTGACGGGGCGATTGCCTTTTCAGGGATCTGACCCGATGGAGTTAGTTCATGCTCACATTGCCAAGCCGCCGCCTGCTCTTCGGCATCTGAATCCAGAGGTGCCGCTGGCGATCGCCACGATCGTCGAAAAGCTGATGGCAAAGAATGCAGAAGATCGCTACCAAAGCGCTGCTGGACTGAAGGTTGATCTAGAATTTTGTCTCGATTGGCTGCAATCTGGGGGGCAATCTGGGGGCGATATCCCAGAGCTGATTCCTGGAGCGCGCGATCGCGCCGGACAGTTCCTCATCCCTCAAAAGCTATACGGACGGGAGCCAGAAGTTGCTGAGCTGCTGGCTGCATTTGAGCGAATCTCTGGCGAACCAGCCCTCCAGCCTCGCAGCGAACTGATGCTGGTTTCAGGCTATTCGGGTATTGGCAAGTCTTCCCTGGTGCATGAAGTTCACAAGCCGATCGCGCGGCAACGCGGCTACTTTATCTCTGGGAAATTTGACCAGTTCAAGCGCAACATTCCCTATGCGTCGCTGATTCAGGCGTTTCAGTCTTTGATGCAAATGCTGCTGACCGAGCCAGCCGATCGCCTGCAACGCTGGCAGGACAATCTGCTGAAGGCGATCGGTCGCAATGGACAGGTGATCATCGACGTGATTCCCGAAGTGGAGTTAATCATCGGTTCACAGCCGCCACTGCCGGAGCTAGGAGCATCGGAGGCGCAAAATCGCTTTAATCGCGTCTTTCAGTCGTTTATTCAGGTCTTCACGCAGCCAGAACATCCGCTAGTCCTGTTCCTGGACGATTTGCAGTGGGCAGATTCGGCTTCGCTGAATTTGATTCAGGTGCTGATGAGTGATCCAGCGAGTCAATATCTTTTGCTGATTGGAGCCTATCGCGACAACGAAGTTAGCCCCATCCATCCCCTCGTTAAAACCCTGGAGGACATTCAGCAGGCTGGAGTAGCGGTCAACAACATCGTCCTGAGTCCGCTGACGATCGCCCACGTCCAGCAAATTGTGGCAGACACCCTCAGCCATTTGCAGCCGACGCAGGCTTTAGCAGAATTGCTGTTTAATAAGACGCAGGGCAACCCATTCTTTCTAACACAGCTCCTCAAAACCCTGCACCAAGAGCATCTGCTCACCTTTGATTTTGCTCAGGGCATCTGGCAATGGAATCTGGAGAAGATTCAGACGACGGGCATCGCTGATAAGAGCGTCGTGGATCTGATGGCAGGAAATATTGAGAAACTGCCCGAAGTCACGCAGACGGCTCTAAAACTGGCGGCTTGCGTGGGCGATCGCTTCAATATCAACGTGCTGGCAACCGTCAGCGAAACCCCTGCTCTAGAGATGGCTCAAGCCTTACAGCCCGCCCTGCAATCGGGTCTGGTTTTGCCGCTGAACAATGACTACAAAATTCCGCTTTTGTTTGCCGATGATGAACTTGATCTATGGGGCTTTGACCCGACCAAAGTTACCTATCGATTCTTGCATGACCGGGTACAGCAAGCCGCCTATTCCCTGATTCCCGATGCTGACAAGCAAATAACCCACCTGAAAATGGGGCGGCTTTTACTGCAAAGCACATCGCCACAGGAGCTAGAAGCCCAGGTTTTTGAGATCGTTAACGCCTTGAATCGCGGTGCCGATTTGATGGACAGCCCGACGGAGCGAATTGAGCTAGCTCGACTGAATCTGATTGCCGGACAGAAAGCCAAAGCTGCCGCAGCCTATGATCCATCTGTGAGCTATCTGAGTCAGGGCATAGCGCTGTTGCCCTCCGAAAGCTGGCGAACAGACTATGCGCTGACTTTGGCACTCTGTACCGAAGCGGCAGAAGCGGCGTATCTCAGCACTGACTATGGGCGATCGACCCAATGGCTCCACCAGATTGAACACCACGCCGCCAGTACCTTAGATAAAGTCAAAGCCTACGAACTCAAAATTCAGTGCCATATTGCTCAACTGCAAATGTGGGAAGCGATCGCCCTAGGGTTAGACACACTGGCAATGCTGGGGATTCCGATCGCCTGTGAGATGGGGCGACCCCATGACTCAATTCGGTTGCCAGATTTGGCGGAGCTGGAACACAGTCCAGAAATGACTGATCCGATCAAGCTTGCTGCCCTACAAATTCTCTCGACGCTGACCTCAGCCGCCTACCAAACCCAGCCAGAAATCTACCGCTGGATTGTCTTGACCCAGCTCGAACTCTGCGTCGAATATGGGCATTCGGCTTTAGCAGCTTTTGCTTACACTGCCTATGCCTGGTTTTGTGGGGCAATTCAGATGTCCGATCGCGCCTACCATTCTGGACAAATTGCCCTGAAGCTGATTGAACAGTTTCAAGCAAAGGAGCTAGAATGCAGCTTCTACCAACTCTTTGAAAGCTTCGTTAAACACCAAAAAGAACATATTCGAGAGACGTTTGCCCCATTACAAAAGTCGATTCACATTGGGCTAGAAACGGGAGATATTGGCTATGTCAGCTACTCCGCCATGAATTTGGGCACCCATCTGTTTTTCAGCGGCAATTCTCTAGAGAGTGTGATTAAAACTCAGTCGCACTACATTGATTTGCTTCTGAAACTCAAGCAAGAATTTCAAATTTATTACATGCAGCTTTGGCAGCAGGTCATGCTGAATCTCCAGGGCAAGGCGATCGATCCCTGTCGGCTCATGGGCGACAGTTTTGATGAAACGATTATCCTGCCTCGCCTACAGATTGCACAAAACCAGCAGTCGCTGTTTGCGTTTTACACCGCACAGCTCATTCTGAACTACACCTTTGAGCAGTATCCGCGAGCCGTCGAGAAGGCTGCCTTGGCAGAGCAGTATGCCGGAAGTGGAGCCGGACTGGTGCTATCTGCGGTCTATCGGTTTTATCATGCTCTGGCGCTGTTGGCAGATAGCGATGCAGATGGGATACGGTTAGGGGAAGCGATCGCTCATCAGCAGGTGATGCAAAAGTGGGCTGAATCTGCACCTATGAATTACCAGCATAAGTATGACTTGGTAAATGCAGAGATTGCGCGAATTGAAGACCGGAAATATGAGGCAATGCAAGCCTACGATCTAGCAATTCAGGGCGCAATGACCTACGGCTACTATCCAGAAGCTGCCCTTGCTAGCGAGCTTGCCGCAAAATTCTATCTAGCTCAAGGCAAGAAACATATTGCCCAAGGCTACATGACGGATGCCTACTATGGCTATATCCGGTGGGGGGCGATCGCCAAAGTTCATCAGCTTGAAGAGAAATACGCCCCTCTGATTGTCAGCACTCAGCAGACTGCGCTACCCGTTCAGGCAACCGAGACTTTGGTGGCGAATCGATCTTACTCTGCTAACGGTTCTACCAATAGCCAGAATATTTTAGATCTAACGACGGTGATGAAGGCAGCTCAGACTATCTCTAGCGAACTGAATCTCCATCAATTGCTAGAGAAATTGCTAGGCATTATTCTAGAAAATGCGGCAGCTCAGACCGGGGCGCTGATTCTTGAAAAAAACGGACAGCTTTTAATTGAAGCGATCGCCCATAATGCCAACCAGAGCGCGATCGTTTTGCAATCTGTTCCAGTGGAAACCAGCCCCGATCTGCCTGCTTCTCTCATTAGCTATGTGGCTAGAACTCGACAGTCGCTCGTTCTGAAAAACGCGATTCGTGACCCTATTTCGGAGGCTGATCCCTACATTATTCAACATCAGCCTAAATCAATTTTATGCAATCCTATTCTGTATCAGGGGAAGCTGATTGGCATTCTTTATCTTGAGAATCATTTGATTGCAGGAGCCTTTAGCCGCGATCGCTTAGAGCTGCTTGGACTCCTGACGACACAGGCGGCGATTGCCATTGAAAATGCCTATCTCTACACGCGAGAGCAGGAAAAATCTCAACAGCTTCAAGACTCCTTCCAGCAGGTTCAGCAAGCCCAGCTTCAGCTTGTGCAAAACGAAAAAATGGCGGCTTTAGGAAATTTGGTTGCGGGTGTTGCCCATGAAATCAACAACCCGGTTGGCTTCCTCAAGGGCAGCTTACGCAATGCAGAAGAATACATCCAGGAACTGCTAGCTCATGTGGATTGCTATCAGTGCAGCTACCCTGATCCCTCACCAGCGGTGCAAAATCACGCAGAAGAAATCGATCTAGACTTTTTAGCAAGAGACTTGCCGAAAATGCTCAGCTCCATGAAAGGGGCGATCGAGCGGATTCGCAACATCAGCACGAGTTTACGCACATTTTCTCGATTGGATACCGATCAGCGGGTGGCTTGTGACATTCATGAGGGGATAGAAAGTACCCTGCTCATCCTCAAGTATCGTCTACAGGCAAACGAAAATCGTAGTGCCGTTAAGGTGATTAAGCAGTATGGCGATTTACCCAAAGTTGAATGCTTTCCAGGACAGCTCAATCAGGTATTCATGAATATTCTGGCAAATGCGATCGATGCTTTAGATGAATGTAATCAGGACGACTTAACGGATTCACTAGAGAATCAGACCATCACGATTAAAACTGCACTTTCGGCAGATCAAAATCAGGTTGTGGTTCAGATTCGAGATAATGGTATAGGTATTCCTGAAGAGATTCGATCGCGGATCTTCAGTCATTTGTTTACTACTAAAGAGGTGGGGAAAGGGACAGGACTGGGATTGTCGATCGCCCGTCAAATTGTTGAAGAAACCCACGGTGGACATCTGAGCTGCCACTCAGAACTGGGTCAAGGCACAGAATTTGTGATTGAACTTCCTATCGCCAGCGCCAAGCTATAGCGGTCGCCAGTTTGCTTAGGAAATTTTGGGTGGCGCTTCGCGCCCCGCCCAAAATTTCCCCGTCCTAACCGCCTTGGCAGTTGCTATCTCTTAAGCTCTTGGTGAAAGAAAGCTTGACATGGAGCTGACGAAATCCAACAGATTCATACAGCGCTTGCGCTCCGTGAGCGTTCTCGGCATCGACCCCTAAGCGCGCTGTTTCCATGCCCTTTGCCTTCAGCTTTCGCAGCCCTGCCAACAGCATAGCCCGCCCCAAGCCCTGACGACGAAAGCTGCGCCTTGTCCCCAAAATATTAATCCACCCCTCTAGACAATGGCGGTGCTGATTGTCTTCTAAGTCGATGTGGCAAAAGCAGAAAGCCGCAACTTTACCGTCGGCGATCGCCACCAGATCCAGTTCTGGCAGGTAGTCTGGCTGGCTCAACCAGTAGGAATGTTCGGCTATCGTCATAGGATAAGTGCCCCAGTGATCGCTGAAGCTTTCGTTATGGGCTTCAACCCAAGCTGCCGCATCCTCAGCGCCCCGACTATGGGACAGCGTAAAGCCATTGGGAAACTGCGGCTCGGCAATTGGTTCTGACAGCGATCTCGCCATGCGAAGCGATCGTCGCTCCAACTCATAGCCGCAGGCTTCGTATAACGCAACGCGATCGACCTGATCGTCTCGACAGGCTAAATACAGCTTGGCAAACAGTCCGCGCTCAGCTGCGAGGGCCTGCATCCGTACTTCACCCCAAGCAATAATGTCAAACTCCAGTCCGTGATCGCGCTGGGTAGGATGAACGTGAAACATCAGCCAGCCTGACGCTTCCAGATTTTCTGAAACTTCAGGCAGCCAAAGACTCGCGATCGCAATTAGCTTACCCTCGGCATCTGCCCACAGGCGCAGGTTCCGTGCCGCATCAAATCCAGGCTCAGCATATTCTGCGCTCAACCCAGAGGCAGAGTGGTAGCGATCGCTGCGATCGAACTTGGCGCAGATATTCAGGAGATGGGCGATCGGTTCTAAATCAGTTTCCCCAACGTAGGAGCGCACAATTAGCGTATTCATAGGGCGCAAATTAGAGCGGATAGCGGTGATCACAGGTGATTAAAGACGCAAAAATAGGTCTACTGCTTGAATGAAATTAGGGTGAAAATATAGAACTCAAAATCAAACCTTCTCTACCCATCTCTATTCCTATTTCATTTGCGACCTCTCAATTCTGAAGAAGAGTATGGGATTACCGCTCACGAGCTTTTCCTCTATTTTTTCCATCCCTATCCTTTCTGCCACCTTCTGTGAACTCAGGTTTGGGCGATCGCAGCTTGCCACCAGATACGAATAGTCAAGTTCGCTAAAACAGTATTCCAATACTTTGGCTGAAGCTTCGGTGGCGTAACCTTTCTGGGTGGCATGGGGCAGCAAAGCATAAACTAATTGAGGCTGCTCCTCTTCAAAGAAATACCAAAGACCCACAAATCCGATCGTTTCTTTCTCATCCTGAGTTTCAATAAACCAAAGACCAAACTTTTTCTCATCCAAGAGCCTTTGGCTCTCCGTCAACATCTCTTCAACTTGCTGTAGGGTAAACACCTTGTCATCGCACAAATACTTTCTAACGGATGGATCAATAAAGATGCTGTGGAGTACATTAAGCTCACTCTCTAAGATTGGGTTTAAGAGTAACCTCTGTGTTTTAAGTACCAGGCTCATTTCATCCTTCCGTTAAGAATGTCCGCAAAGCTTGCTGGGTTACTATACTACAGTATACTACAAAACAACTACACTTGCCCTTGAGCTAGAGACCGCTATTGAATATTCCATCTTCTTTGAACATCAGCAGACCTTGTTTTCTAAAGACCTTATGTTCCATTGTGAAGAATGCACCTATGAAGCGATATTCCCCTCAAGGGTACTTTGCTAAACGGGGCTGATTGTGTCATGTAGCTGTCGCCAGTTTGCTTAAGACATTTTTGGCGGGACGCTTGCGCCCCACCGAAAATGTCTCCGTCCTAACCGCCTTGGGTTATCTTGGCGTCGATCGGCAAGGGCAAGTTGACAGTAAACGTGGTTCCACGACCCACCTGACTATCGACTGTGATTTTGCCATTGTGTAGTTCTACCACCCGTTTGGCGATCGCCAGCCCCAATCCGGTTCCTGGCAGCTTGCCTACATTTCTGCCACGTCGAAAGGGCTGAAACAAATACTTCAAGTCTTCTGGTAAAATGCCAACGCCTTGATCTTGGATTTCAAAGCAAACCGCTTCATCCCTGCGATAAAGCCTCAGCAGAATCGGATTGACCTCTGGTGAATACTTGATAGCATTGCCAATCAGATTATTGAAAAGGTGCCAAAGCAGCTTTTGATCTACGTTGGCATAGATACAGCTAGGGTTGTGTGAAAAAGTAATGGGGTGCTGCTCATCTGGATTCCATCGCAAGGGTTCTAGCAAAGTTTGGCAGAACTCTACAACATCAGTCATTTCAGGATTAAACAGGGTTGTATCGTAGTTTGTCTGTCCCATTGTCAACACATCTTCAATTAACTGATTCATACAGTCGGCTGAAGATTGGATGCGGTATAGCAGCTGTTGCTTTTTGGCCTCATCTACGACGTAATGACTGTCCTCTAACATAGCGATCGAAAGCTGGATGGCTGAGAGAGGATTACGGAGTTCGTGGGAGAGAATGGAGAGATACTCGAAGGATCGAGAGTTTGTGTCCTCAATGATTGTGCTTTTTTCGGCTAATCCTGCTTGATATTGAGCCAGTGCAATTTCAATAGTTGCTCGTAAATCATGCTGACCAAAGGGCTTCAGGATATAGCCAAATGGAGAGGTGAGCTTTGCCCGTTCTAAGGTTAGGTCATCAACATAAGCCGTGAGATAAACGACCGGAATATGGAAGCGATCGCGCACCTGTTGAGCTACATAAACTCCATCCTGCTCTCCCTTAAGCACAATATCAACCAAGACTAGATCGGGCTGTAGCTCAGCAATTTGTTCTAGAGCCGTTTCTGCGCTCGCCGCAATGCCAACAACGCAATACCCTATCTTATGGAGACTCCCCTCAATTTCTCTCGCGACTAGAATCTCATCTTCTACCACTAAAATTCTCTTATTTACCATGGGTTTTGTCTGTCAGACACACTTTAGGGTGGCTTCTGCTCGAAGACAGGGATGAAAACGCAGTGTGCAGAAGTTGATCGTGAATATCAGCGCGACGATTCTACGCTGGGCGTATTTATGATTAAATCCGAGAGATATATGAGAAATATATGGGAAAAGTGCTGAGGCTTGATAGGAATATAGGAATCTTCTTAATCATTCCCTCAGAGGCGCTTCCCGTACGCTAGTGCCGAAAAAGTTAGGCAAAATCGGGTGCCATGGGTGCGTTCAAGTTCTAAGCTGCCCTCAAGCTGTAGAGCCAGATCATAGGCAATCTTCAGCCCCAAAGATTGCAGCCTGTTGAGGTTCAAGGTTGCTGGGATGCCGATGCCGTTGTCCTGAATGGTCAAAATATATTGGGAGCTGGCCTGTAGCACTTTGGGGGAAGACAGCGAATTCGGTGACGTTGATGGTGTTGCAGCAATGTGCTCCGGGTAGGCTACATGTTCTAGAGTGATGCAGACTTCTCCATGCTGCCCGTTGGGAAACCCATGTTTAATAGCATTAGTAACCAATTCATTGAGCAATAAACCACAGGGTATTGCCGTTTCCAGATTAAAAGTGACGGGTTGGAGATGGAAGCGTAGGGCAATTTGATCCGGTCGGGTGGCATAGACGGCTAAAATGCTGTTGGTTAAGCGTCGGATGTAATCATGAAAATTGATCTGACCGAGATCACCTTGCTGGTAAAGGGTTTCATGAATTAGCGACATGGTATGCAATCGATTGCGTGTATCTGCCAACGCTCTGGAAACCGCCGGATGATTCGCTGCTTCGGTCTGCAACCACAGCATTGAGGAAATCACCTGTAAATTATTTTTGACTCGGTGATGAACTTCCTTGAACAAAACTTCTTTCTGTGCCAGTTGATTTTCGATCCGAGAGTATAGGGCAGCCTGCTGAATGGCGATGCCGACCTGGGTGGCAAGCTGTTGGAGGAGATCCACTTCGGCGGGTTGCCACTGACGATCGTCGGCGCAAGCCTGGACAATCAGCAGCCCCCACACGGTCGGGGTATTATCTTCCAGTGTTTGGAGGATGGGAGCAACAATTTTGGACTTAACGCCAATCTGCTCCTCAAGTGTCGCTGGACAGCTAGCGTGAGTCTTCTCTACTCCATTGACAGTAAACGATCGCCCTTGCAGGTAAAAATCGTAGAATTCTTGAGAAAGATGCGGGTCGGCAAGGTGCATCTTTGCGGTTACAGGCAGGTTATCTAGCCAGGATTCCTGGATTACGGTGCCGGGGCGATCGCCATTCAGTTGAAAGATAACTGCCCGGTCAGCCTCCAACAGTTGCCGCACTTCTGTAACGGTCGTTGCCAGAATTTCGTCGAGGCGAAGCGACTGCCGAATTTGCTGAGAAAGGGTTCGCAGCACTCGTTCTCGCTGCACCTGCTGGGCAAGCGCCTGTTCGGTCTGGCGGCGGGTGGTGAGTTCGGCTTCAAGCTGGGTGTACAGGTCTGATTTTTGACCCGCAATGCCAACTTGCAGTGCCAGTTGTTTCAATAAATCAACCTCGAAGGGCTGCCACTGACGGGGTTCTCTACAGTGGTGGGCAATGAGTAACCCCCAAATTTGATGGGCCTGCAAAATTCCAACTACCAGATTGGCTCGCACCTGGATTCGATCGAGAAATTCAGCATGGCAAGCCACTAGGTCTCCAGCTTGAGTGTCGCTCCGAACCGTGGTGTAACCTTGCTGATAGCGTTCAGCCCAGGCTTGACCAAAGCAAGAGTCTTCCATGGCTCTACCTAAAAGAGAGAATTCTGGTTGTGAAACGGCTTCGCGCTCAATCACGATGTTGTAGTCGCTATCAAAGCGGCAGATCACGATCCGATCGCATTGCAAAAATTGCCGGATTTGCTCTAGGCAAGTTTCCAAAACTTCATCGAGCTGGATGGATTGGCTAATGGTTTGGGCGATCGCAGCCAATAGCTGATCCGCTTCTGCTTGCCGTTTAAGCCGTAGCTCTGCCTGCTTGCGATCGCTCACATCCTGCACAGAGCCAAGGATAACTGCTTTGCCACCCCAAATGATGCGGTTGAGAATGATATCTAGATCAATAAAGTTGCTGCCGTCGTAGTTTGGAATTTGACACTCAAAGCGAACTTCTTTCTCTTCCCCAGCGATCGCCCGTTGCCAATGGCTTTGGTGAAAGGCATGAGCTTCGGGTGGGATAACATCGAGCAGCGAGCGTTCCAGCATTTGTTCTCGCTCTAGGGCAAAGTGTTCTAGCACACGATCGTTGACATCCAAAATAGTGCCATCAGCATCATGAACCCAAATTTGACTATTGACATTGTTGATAATGGTGCGAAGATTCTGTTCTGAGATTTGCAGCGCGGCTTCGGCGACTTTGCGATCGGTAATGTCAAGCACCACCCCATCCGAGACAATATCGCCGTTTGCCAAGTATTGCCGACTGGCGACATTGTGAATCCACTTGATGCGACCCGATGCAGGAATAATTCGATACTCCAACTGAAAGGGTTCTTGAGTGACCAAAGTGCGAGTCATTTCTGCCCGCAGAGGCTCTACATCTTCGGGATGAACCATAGTCCAAAAGAGCATTGCATCTTCCATGAGCTGGGCTGGTTCAAGCTCAAACAGGCGTTGAAAACCGGAGCTGACGTAATTGAACTGGCGCAAGCCATCCGCCCGGATCAGGGATTGATAGAAAATGCCGGGGATGTTGGCAACGAGGTGCTGAAACCGAGCCTCACTCTGGCGCAATGCAGCGACGGCTTGCTGATGTTCGGCTTCGGTGCGTTTGCGATCGCTAATATCTGTAATCCGCACTAGAACCATGGGTTTGTCCGCCACCTCAATCCGTTTGCAGGCAACGTTGCCCCAAAAAGTATTGCCCTGACGGGTGAGATATTCAACCTCTCCCTGCCAGGTTCCTTGATGCTCTAGCGCCGTCTTCACTGCTGCCGATTCTGCTGGCGTGAAGGGATGCTTGTGCAAGACAGCAGAGCCGCGAATCCCAATTAATTCTTTCAGACCGTCTGCTTCAAACAGTTCTAGAGTTCGATGATTGCAGGTTAGGGTCAGATGAGCCGTCGCATCTACCAGGAAAATGGCATCCGCTGATTCTTCAAAGATGGCTTCAAACAAGTCTTTGCTGCGGCGAAGTTCTACCGCTGCTTGCTTAGAGTTAGGGATAGTCTGTCCAGTACCGAGCACAGCAGGGTTCTGTTCCGCAGCTTGTAGAGGAGCTTCGGGGTGAAGGGCATTAAGCCAGACGTTGGGCTGTTGGATTCGCCGCAATAGCGTCATCACGAAGCTTCTAGTGATTGTGCTTCCAGTGATTATGCTTCCAGTGATTGTGCTTCCAGTGATTATGCTCCCAATGACTACGCCCAGCAAAAAGAGTCCTAGTTGCAGCATTTCCTAATTTGATTCCTTTCTTACAGCAATTTTCAATTGCATCACCACACATAGCGCTACTTAGATCCAATGAGTTATTTTTTGAGAGCTGCGCGGAGCGCAGCTCTCAAAAAATAACTCATTGGATCTAAGCAAACTGGCGACAGCTACAGCCCAGCGCAAAGTGCTGTAAGGCTCTCTATAAAGTTAGCCAATAAAATCAGCCAATAAAAAGGGTGGACATCATTGTCCACCCACACGATTCGCTATCCCTTTATTAATCTGCCCTGAGCAGTCTACGCTGTGATTTGCTGACGCTCAGCTTCTAATAGCTCAACAAGACGCTGATCTCCTAAACTTTGGGCGACTTTCAAGCGGCGCTGCACATTTTCTAGCAGGTTAGCTTGATGCACTTTACCAATGTAGTGGCGAGGCATCGTAGAAGGAATGGACACAGAGGCGGCATTGGCGACTTGAGGAGCGATCGTCGCTATGCTTTGGCGATCGCGACCAACGTGGTAGGTCGCGCCCCGATAACTTAGATTGTAGTGGGTGGGTAGCTGCGCTACTTCTTGAGGCACACTGGGATCAACTTCAAAAGTGACTCCTCGGTAGGTCAGGCTGTAGGGTGCCTGAGAACGGTGAGCCTGTCTAGCAGGTCGTCCTGCGTTTCCAGTGTTGAAAACTCCGGGAGTATATTCGTAAGTTTGACCGCGATAAATCAGTTTCATGGTTTCGCTTCTCCAAAAAGCGTGGTGTTGAGAGGGGAGAGAAGCGCGTTCCTTCAGGATTTACCCTTACTTCCGTCCTGTTTGGCTTAGCCATTTAGGATGAACGTTACTTTGTTCTGTATATGATTATACTGTTTGAAAAGAAGAATTGAGAATCGCCCGATCGGGTGAGATATAGCGCTACGCGCTCAGATCGAATGAGTTATTTTTTGAGAGCCGCGCGGAGCGCGGCTCTCAAAAAATAACTTGTCCTAACTCAACTACGTGATGCTATATGTAGCTGTATTTACCTGGGTTAGGACAGGGACATTTCGGGTGGCGCGCTCCGCGCCACCCGAAATGTCCTAAATTGAATACGGCTGTGGCAACCGCCTTGGCGGTTAGAATTCTTAAGAAAACTAGCGACAGCCATACAAACTTGAGAAATAAATTATCCCTTGAAGCGATCCTTCGCCGTGGAAAAGGCTTCTTTCATGACGGCTTGAATGCGCTGGGGATCGGGTTTCTTGCCGCCCAGCAGATCCCCAAAATAAACGCAGGCTCCTTCCCCTAATGCCCAGGTATAGGCGGCTGCCCAAGAGGCAGCGATAACGCTACCCAACCCTGGAATAAATTTAATCAGCTCTCGCCCGATCGCCTGTGCCAAAAATCCTCCGGCAATGGCGCTGACAATACCTCCTGCCTGAGAGGGAGTCAGGGTTTGCCCATAGAGCTTGCCCAACAGACCCACCATTGAGACTTGTAAAGCAGTCAATACAGGCATGGTAGCAAAGGGTAGCGGGACGGCGGCGATCGCGGCTGCCATGATGGCAAAAGCCGAAATGTAGTGCCGCCCAACATCTCGATAAAGATCGCCTAGCTGTCCGCCGATGCCTTCGTCTAAGAGCTGATGAATGGCGCGGGCTTCGGCTTCGGGCAGCAAATCCGCCAAGGCTGTTCTCAGCGTTTCTAGACCGTAGAACACCGGAGTGTAGCCATCTTCTTCTAGGGTGAAATCTAGTAAGATGGCGCGATCGTATAATCCGCTGAAAGCCTGCTGAAGCTCGGCAAAGGCGCGATTCACCGCCTCATAATTGGGCGGATAGAATGGATGATCGATTGCCTCAGCCGGATAGACCTCATGTAGACAGGTAACTGCCAGCAGACAGGGAATCTCTCTATACTGCCGCCGCAAGTCCTGAGCAATCTGCCGCAGGGTATCGATCGCAAAATCGTTGATTTTGACCGTCAGCACCAAGACTCTGGCGCGGCTACTTTTCTGCTCTAAATCGCCTACTAGCTCCTGGATCAGAGTTTGCGTATCCTGATTGACATCTCCTAAGCCCACGGTGTCTGTAAAAATCAGCAGCGGCAGGTCGTCAGACGGATAGGCATAGCGTTGGGTGTACTGCGTATGAGGGCGAAACCCTTGACCGACAATTTCGGCAGAAACTCCCGTTAGCCCCCGAACGATCGAACTTTTTCCGGCTTGGGGCTTGCCGATGAGCAGAGCTTCGGTGGTGGGCAGGTTTGCCCGCACCGTTTCCAGAATTTCGGCAACCTGAGTTTCGCTGACGCTGAACCACTGAACGATCGTTTGAGTAAGGCGATCGATCGGCAAGTAGCGCATGAAGCCTTGACCAGATGATGAGTCGGGGGCTGAGTCAATATTCTGTGGCTCAGTCATGGCGGGGGAATGTGGATTTTAGATTGGCGAGATCTGATGGACATTAACGGCTCCATAGCAATCCTAAATCAGCTGTAGGGCTACTCTGCATTCTGAACGATCGGCAATTGAACAATAAACAGGCTGCCCTGCCCTAACGCTGACTTAACGGCGATCGTGCCATTATGAGCCTCTACAATTCTGCGGGACAGGTACATACCCAGCCCACTACCCGATCGCTTGTGGTTGCCCTGCCGGAAGCGATCGAATAGAGTCGCCTGATCTTCTGGAGAGATACCCGAACCTGTATCTTCTACCTCAATCGCCACCAGACCAGGTTGAGCTGTGGATTGAGTGGCTTTGTCCAATCGAATCGTGATCGAGCCGCGATCGGTAAATTTGATGGCGTTACCAATCAGGTTGGTGAGCAGCCGCCGGATCTCCATGCAGTCGGCGGCGATCGTGGTGTCAATGGCTGCATCTATGGCGATCTTCAGTCCGCGCTCTTGTGCCAAGGGCGCTAACTCCTGCACCACTTCTTTAACCAGGGGATACAGTTTGCAAGACTCAAAAGACATGGTTTTGCGACCTGCATCATGTCGATAAACTTCCAGAATGGTGTTGACCATGTGCAGCAAGTTCTGGTTGCTGCGGATCATCACGGTTAGCATATCCTGCATATCTGGAGAAATGTCGCCAAATGCTCCCTCTTGAAATAGATTAAGCGTTCGATCGGCAGCAACTAGCGGCGTTCGGAGGTCGTGGGTTAGCCGAGAGACAAAGTCTTCGCGCTGGCGTGCTAACTGCTCTTTCTGCTGTTCGGCGAGTGCGGCTT
The DNA here is from genome assembly GCA_019359505.1 of Drouetiella hepatica Uher 2000/2452. GTDB lineage: Bacteria > Cyanobacteriota > Cyanobacteriia > Elainellales > Elainellaceae > Drouetiella > Drouetiella hepatica. The sequence goes on from JAHHHD010000024.1 coordinate 20,716, forward strand.
GCATCTCTGCTTGGTGGATACGAACGGCATTGCGCAACACTTGAGCCAGGGCTTCGGGCGAGAGCCGTCCTTTGGCAATATAGTCGGATGCTCCCGCTTTCATCAGTTCGACAGCGATCTGTTCGTCACCTTGTCCAGTAAGAATGATCAGCGGGATTCTGATGCTGTCTCCTCGGAGTACCTGCACCAGCTCTAGCCCAGTCATATCGGGCAGGCGATAGTCGATAAACGCGCAGTCAAAGATCTGCTCTTTGAGGATAGCGATCGCCTCTCCACAGTCAACCGTTTCTACGGCTTTTATGGCTACACCTGCCGCCTTCAAAAGACGACGCAATGCCATGCGATCGACTTCATCATCATCTACAATCAGAATCTTGAGAATTTCATCCATATAGGTAACTCATGGAATAAGAATTTGAGGTCAACCCTCCTAACGCAGTTCCTACCCTAATACAGTTTTTTCAGTGGGTTTGACAGAGCGCTCAAGGAGATCTCCGCCGAAAATATTTCTGTAGCCTGTTCTTTTTATGGCGTACGGCTGTAACTTTGGTGGGTCGATCGCAAACCACAGCAAAAACTAACCTCCTAAAGACATCGAAGCTTTAGAACAACGCACAGATTAGAACAACTTGCACAACTCAATCACTGTGAATCGTTAGATGGAAGCGCTTAACTTCAGCGCTAAGCTCATTCTCTCAGAGATTCTCTGTTTGGGATTGGGGGATATCTCTACTCAATGCTGTCGGTAAAAAGACGTTTTTTTACAAACTTGACCTTTGTGCAGATGACTTTTAGAGAATGCCTAATGCTATTTCAAGCCAGCTGTGCTTTGCATATGCAGACAAATAGAAGCCCCCAAAACTGGAGAGTCGGGGACAAATGCACAACAGTCGGTATTTTTATCAAATGTCCTCCCATAGAGAGAACTTCCAGAGTTTGACTCTGATTGAGTAAGGCTTACTCAACAAGGCTTATTCAACAGGCATTTCGCAGAGTGCCCAATACTTGTTCAAAACATCCATGGTGTCTGCAAACTTGCTAAAGGTCACAGGCTTCAGGATATATCCTGCAACATTTAAGTTGTATGCTTCTACCCGATCTCTATCTTGATTAGAGGTCGTCAAGACAATCACAGGAGTCATTCGTAATTCAGCATCCGATCGCAGAGCATAGAGAAATTCAATGCCGCCCATCCGAGGCATATTTAAATCTAATAATACTAAGCGCCTAGAGGCTGGAATAGCTCCCTTGCCTTGGTCACGAAGCATACTTAAAGCTTCTAATCCGTTGGAGGCAACGTAGAGAGGATTTTCAATATTGTGTCTTTTGAAGGCTCGTTGAACGTTCATCACATCCACTTCATCGTCTTCGACAAGGAGAATATTAATAAGTCGCTCCTGCATTTTTTTAACTTGGGCTAACATTGAGAACACTTTGAGAAGATCATTAAATCACACTTGAAAAAGAACGTTTAACCCAGTTAATTAAGTTTCTATGTATAAAAGATATCTAAAAGCATCACCTTTTTTCTAGCCCATGAGTTAGATATTGGCTTAACTTATGTAAGTAGACCATATTCTTATACAACTTATACATTCTTATCCAGAACGCAATAAGCCAATTATAGCTAGAAAGCTTTGGGGAAGGACATTCTATCGATCGCCCATATTTAGCTTCAGCCTGGACGAATCTTGCACAACTTGTTGAAATCACGCAACTTATACGGTCTGTATGAGTTTTTGTATGACTTCTATGTATTTACCCGATCGCTCAACCGATTTTTAAGCAAATTTTTAAGTTTCTATTGGGAATGGGAGAGATTCTTTGAGCCAGGTGAAGTAAAACGTTGCGCCTTTGTCCACCTGAGATTCTACCCAAATCATGCCGCCCTCCGTCTCCACGATTTTTTTGACGATCGCTAAGCCAATTCCGGTACTCTCCTTTGTGTCTCTAGGTTGTAGTGTTTGGAAGATAGTAAAAATGCGCTCGTGATACTCAGGTGCAATGCCGCTCCCATCATCTAAGACGGCAAATTCGTAAAATTTATCCTGCTCTCGGCAAGAAATATCGATCGAGCCATCGGCACGGGGATGGTGATTGATGGCGTTGCCGATCAGATTGGCGAAAACCTGGCGGAGCAAGATGCGCTTTGTCTTGAATTGCGGCATATTGGACTGAATTTTGATATTGAAAAGCTGCGGCGGGTCGAGAGAATCTAGCACCTCCACAATCAGATCGTTAACATTTACCGTTTCAACTGGAGTTTTGCTGCGTCCAACGCGCGAATATTCCAGCAGACCGTTGATCAACGCCTCCATGCGCATGACTCGCCCCCGCAACAGCTTCATCTGGTGCTGATTTTCGGGGGGAAGCTGTCCGCTTAAGTCTTCCTCAATCCATTCCGAAAGATTGGCGATCGCCCTTAGGGGTGCTTTCAGATCATGGGAGGCAACGTAGGCAAACTGCTCTAGCTCCTTGTTGCGATCTTCCAAAGTATTGTTGGTTTGAGCCAAGACAGATGCCAGTCGGACTAACTCATCTGCTCGGCTTTGCAGCTTAGCTTGAGCGTCTTCAAAGACAGAAATGTCTCGGATAATCACAATCAGCCGATCTTCTACCTGAAGATCGCTAATGGAAATCTCAGCCGGGAAAGGAGAACCCACCTTACGCAACCCCATCGTCTTCGACTGCTGACTGCCCACAAAGCGCCTTTTCTTATCTTCCTCATAGCTCTTTAAAATTGGATCGGCAAACAGCATATTGAGCCGCTTACCTTTAACCTCGATCGCCTCATAGCCAAACATTTTGGAAGCCGTCGGGTTGAAAAGCTCAATCTCGCGATCATCATCCAAAATAATTACGCCATCCACAACGTGGGTAGCGATCGCTTGAAGCATCGATCGACTTTCGCGGAGCAGTCGCTCGCGAGTTCTTAGCTCTTGGTCAAGGTTGCTAAACAAAAACAGGGCAGACCCCGTGCCCATGATGCTAACTAGCACCGCCGACCACAGCAGCGTGTTAGTAAATTGCTGCACATTGTTTTTGTCTGACTTGTATTGCTCAAGCAGCGCCCGTTCATCGGCTTGAAACTCACCAATGGCAGACCGGAGCTGATCCATCGCCACTTTGCCTTCAAACACCCGTTGAATGATTTGTGATGAATCGGATGAAGTTTGATTTTGAATGAGGCGAATAGCTTCTGTCACGATGTCAAGGCGTTGCTGCGACATTTGACTGATCGTCTGCAATCGCTGACTCTGTGCTGAGGTATCGTCTGGCAGTAAGGCATCTAGCTTCTGCAATTCTATCGGCACCTGCTCGATCGCCTGGTTATAAGGGGCTAGAAAATCTTCGTTTCGGGTAATGATATATCCCCGCGCACCCGTTTCGGCATTCAGCATTTCTAGCAGGAGGGTATTGCTCTCAACAATGACCTGCTCGGTAGAATCTGACTGCTGCTGCACCATGAGATTGCTGTCTCTTGACCAGATCCAGCCTGCTAGCGTAATGGCAATACAGACCGCCGGAATGGCAATGACAATTGCTGCCCTCTGACGAGTGGGCAGCTTTGCCCAAAAATTAGTTAAGCCCTTTCCAGGAATTTTATACATCCATAACCTCTGTGCAACCGCCCACCTAGCCTCACAACTCCATTCGCTTACCCCCGTAAACGCTTATTCAGGCAACGCTTATTCAGGCATCGCCTCACATCTTCTAAACTCAGCCTCTAGGACGCTTGGGCCAGGTAAATCGGAAAGTGGTGCCCGCACCCAACTGAGACTCAATCTGAATGCTTCCCCCTTCTGTCTCCACGATTTTTTTGACGATCGATAGCCCGATCCCTGTACTCTCCTTGATATCTCTCGACTCAAGCGTATGGAAGATCGCGAAGATCTTCTCGTGGTGCTCAGGGGCAATGCCGCGACCGTCATCAGTGACCGTGAACTCGTACATTGAGCCTTTGTCCTGAATGGCGATCGCCACAGATCCGTCAACGCGGGGATGATGCTTTATAGCATTGCTAATTAAGTTAGAAAAAACCTGTCTCAAAAGGAGGGGTTTGGTGAGAATAGTCGGCATATCTGGCGCGACCTGAATCGTGAAAGATTCGGGTGGAGCCAGAGAATCAATCACTTCACTGAGCAAAGTCTGGACAGACAGCGTTTCGGCTGCAACCTGGGTACGCCCCACTCGTGAGTATTGCAGCAGCCCGTTGATCAAAGACTCCATGCGGTGAACGCGCCCCCGCAAAAGCTGCATCTGGTGCTGATTTTCATCAGGGAGGCGATCGCCTAAGTCTTCCTCAATCCATTCTGAGAGATTGGCGATCGCTCGCAGAGGGGCTTTCAGGTCATGGGAGGCAACATAGGCAAACTGATCAAGTTCGCGGTTGCGCTCTTCCAATAGCAGCGTGGTGCTTGTCAGCAAACCATTGACCTGAAATAGCTCATTGGCACGTTCTTGAACCTGCATCTCGGTCTGCTTGCGATCGGTAATATCCGTTATGGTGCCCACATAGCCAATCATTTCGCCGTTTTCGAGAACTTCGGGCAGCGCTTGACAAACGACCCAAGTAAAGCTGCCGTCTGGTCGCTGATAGCGGTAGTCTGCCTGATAGGGCAATCGATTCTTAACCGAGGCAAGCCACTCTGTCACCATGTGTTGCCGATCGTCGGGGTGAATCGATTGCTGCCAGCCCTCTCCTAGCCCTTCCGAGATTGGCACTCCGGCAATTTCTGCCCAGTATTGGTTGAGGTAGGTGGCTCGTCCGTCGAGATCGGTTCGAAACATGCCGACGGGTAAGATCTGGTTGAGCGTAGCGTAGCGGCGTTCGCTTTCCCGGAGAGCTTCTTCGGCTTGCTTGCGATCGGTAATGTCTGTAATGGTGCCCACATATCCAATGATCTCGTCGTTATCCAACATTTCGGGCAAAGCCTGACAGACCACCCAGGCTAGCTCACCGTTAGCGTGCTGAAACCGCAGCTCTGCCTGGAACGGCAGACGGGCGCGCACGGTTTCATACCAGTTTTTAACGAGCGAACGGCGATCGTTGGGGTGGATGGCTCGCCGCCAACCGCTGCCTCTTGCCTCGGCAAAGGTCAATCCCGCAATTTCTGTCCAGCGTTCGTTGACGTAGAGGTATTTGCCATTGCGATCGGTTTTGAAGATGCCCACCGGAGACATCCGCGCCAAGTTGGCGTAGCGGTGTTCGCTTTCCCGCAGAGCCTGCTCGGTTTGCTTGCGATCGGTGATGTCAGTAATGGTGCCCACATAGCCCACCACTCTGCCGTCCTCCAGAGTTTCAGGGAAAGCCTGACCTAATACCCAGGCAACCTGCCCATCGGGATGCTGAAAGCGACACTCGGTATAAAGCGCCTGCTTGGTACTCATTGCCTCCTGCGATTCCCAAATTACGCGATCGCGATCGTCAGGATGGAGGGCATTCGTCCAACCCTCGCCTTCGATATCACCCGTTAAAAATCCTGAGATTTCTCGCCAGCGCTGGTTGACATAAAGGCACTTGCCTAGGGGATCAGTACGGAAGATGCCCACTGGAGAGCGTTGCGCTAACGTCGCAAACAAGAGTTCACTTTCCTGAAGGGCTTTCTCAGTTTGCTTGCGCTCCATAATATTTTCAAAGGCTACCCCAGCACATTGATTAGGCAATGGAAAGACTCTAAAACTGTAGATACCGCTGACAAGATCATCGCTATACTCAGCTTCGGGCTTGGTTTCTGCAACGCCCGATCGGGCAACTCTGGCAATGATCTCGACATCTTCTGGAGGAATGGCGGGAAAACAATCGGCTATCCGCTTACCCACCAGGGTTTTAGTCGGGCGGTTTGCCATCTGCTCAGCCAAAGGATTAGAGGTGACTAGCTCCAGCGAATAGGGATCAGCGCGATCGGCTAAACGCCAAACATGTACCCCAACCTGCATCGCTTGAACAATATCTGTGTAAAGCTGCATTTCCGCTGGGGTACATGGGGTAACTTGGGCAGCTGCTTCAGCCGCTTTTTTATATTGAGTGATATCTTTGCCTTCTGCTAGCAGCAGCAAGACTACGCCTTCGTCGCTGCAAATAGGCTTGAGCGACAAATCGATCGTCATTGCCCGATCGCCTGCCACGAGATCAACTTCGCAAGACACGGCTTCATCGCTCACGGCGGCAGCAATCGCCTGCTGTAGCTGCGTCCGAGCAGTAGACTCCGACCCACCGCAAACTTCCCAAAAAGGTTGCCCCACAACTTCGGCGATCGGCACGCCCACAAACTTCAGCAAAGCTCGATTGGCTTCTAATACCGTGCCAAAGGCATCTAGCAGAGCCGTCAGTTGGGAGGACTCTTGAAAGGCTTTAAAAAACTTTTGCTCGTTCAGATGCAAGAGATTATCCGACAGATGAAGATTATAGGCTCCCATGAAAGCTTGACGAGGCTGTCCTACCTCTAAATCGAGACAATCTGGGTCGGACTTTGCCTCTGAGTAAACCGTATCAAGCTTATGGATTTGACTCATGCAGCAGCCTCAATCAGGAAACATACAATCCATGATAGACATTGGAAAAGCATTAGGAGGAAGGAGGTGCCAAGGCTAAATTATAAAGCTGCAAAATGAGTCAGTAATTTTGTGCCATCAGCTACATACATTAAAAATCGTTACTTTCTCTGCTTGATTCGGGACAAGCCGATTATGAATCCCGTAATGTCAGGGGTCTGAGATATCAAGCTTAATCTTCTCCCTATAGACCCGTATACAAATCTTTTCATGTACAAACCTTTTCTTGAGCATCTGGAACGATCGCTGTTTCAAAAGTTTGATTTGCAGAGTCGCTCGATTCCAGCAGGGCTAGAGTATCGGGTGAGCGATCGCGGTCGCAACCCCGCTACCATTCAAAGCTGGTGCTACCAATGTCCAGAGTTTCGGAAAATTCGCTACACCTACATTGATGCCGGGGCAAGCGCTCAGATCTTCAATAGCGTAATTTATCCTGGATGCCACTACGATTTGCCCCTGCTGGGCATTGATTTTTTATCTTTTGGTCAGGTCAAAAACTTGATTGTGATGGACTTTCAGCCGCTGTTCCAAGATGAAGCCTATCTGAAGAAATATATTCATCCACTGAAGGTGCTGCATGAAAAATATCCAGACCTGGCGCAAGACTTGGAAATGAAGTTTTACGACGCAAACCAGTATTTCTCGAAATATCTGCTGTTTGCCAAAACTGATGCCGAAACCGTGAAAACCAGAGTGTTTGAGGCGTTCACGGATTATTTGAATCTTTACTGGCAAATGCTGGAAAACGCGCAACCCTTAACCGATCCTGAAGATATTCAGCGAATTGTCAAAGCGCAGAAGGACTACGATCAGTACAGCGCTGAACGCGACCCTGCATCAGGCTTGTTTGGCAGCTACTTCGGACAGGACTGGTCAGAGCGCTTCCTACATGGTTTTTTGTTTGAAGATGCCGTGTCGTTAGCGACTGCGGCGGTCTAATCTGTTACTAAAAATACTCCATGACCCTCTATCAGCCCTTTCTCGACTACGCGATCGCCCTTCTGCAAGAATGCCCAGACCTACAGCCTTACCCGATTCCGGCTGGGTTTGAAACGAAGTCGGCGATCGTCGGCAAAGGCAAGCATCAGGATGAGATCTTGACCACTAGCTATGCCTACCAAACGCAAAAACTGCGGCAAATCCGGGCAGCCCATGTCCAGAGCAACTCGTTTCAAGTGCTAAATTTTGTAATTTTTCCTCATCTCAATTACGATCTGCCCTTCTTTGGCGCGGATTTGGTGACGCTACCGGGCGGACATCTGATCGCGATAGATATGCAGCCGCTGTTTCGAGATGATGAGGGCTACCAGGCAAAATATACCCAGCCGATTCTGCCGATGTTTGAGGCTCATCGATCGCATCTGCCTTGGGGTGGCGACTTCCCAGATGAGGCTCGTCCCTTCTTCTCACCTGCCTTTCTCTGGACGCGCCCCCAGCAAGTTGAAGATGTAGAAACCTATGTGTTTGCTGCCTTCAAAGATTATCTTCAGACCTATCTAAACTTTGTCGAGCAGGCACAGCCCGTCACCCAGCCTCAGCTCCTAGCAGACATAGAGCAAGCGCAACTCCGCTACCTTCGCTATCGAGCCGAAAAAGATCCGGCAAGGGGAATGCTGACGCGCTTCTATGGCGCTGAATGGACAGAGGAATATATCCACGGATTTTTGTTCGATCTAGAAAGAAAGAGGGTGCTTAGCCGCTGATGCCCTTAATAAAGAATTTAGATTGTTAACACTTCTTCATATTCTCAATTATTTTTCTGAGGCTTTGAATTCCGCATGTTGGAAAAGCGCACCCCTCTGTAGCGCTGGAAAGAATGCCCCTAATCACCTGAATGGGCGGGTTATTGAGTGTTTAAGGGCGACCTGCAAATCTGAGACTTCTCGGCTTAAAGGCACTATCCTTGACAATTTGTAATAAATAACGATCCAACGACATAGTATAAACAGAGATGTTGAAGTGTTGTGCAAAGCAGATGCGGGCTACCTGTTATCTGATGAGGCAGGTTCTTCAAATCGCTTAAGAATTGTAAAATATTCCAAGCTTCCTCATTGGAAGATAAGGAAACCGTTTCATTACAAACAAACTAGGAGATTTAGTTTATGTTAGACGCATTTGCAAAGGTGGTTTCTCAGGCTGATGCACGGGGCGAGTACCTCAGCACCAATCAGCTAGACGCTCTGAGCGCAATGGTTGCTGAAGGCAACAAGCGCATGGATACCGTTAACCGGATCACCAGCAATTCATCGACAATCGTGGCAAATGCAGCTCGTGCGCTGTTTGCAGAACAGCCTCAGCTCATCACCCCCGGCGGCAATGCCTACACCAGCCGTCGGATGGCAGCTTGCCTCCGCGATATGGAGATCATCTTGCGCTACATCACCTACGCAATCTTCGCAGGAGATGCCAGCATCTTGGACGATCGCTGCCTCAATGGTTTGAAAGAAACCTACTTGGCTCTGGGCACCCCCGGCGCTTCTGTGGCAGTTGGCGTTCAGAAAATGAAGGATGCTGCTTTGGCGATCGCCAACAATCCTGATGGCGTGACCAAAGGCGACTGTGCCAGCCTAATGGGTGAAGTGGCTAGCTACTTTGACAAGGCTGCTTCTGCGGTTGCTTAAGCTGCGCCTCAAGTTTTTCAGTCCGTTGGCATCTGAGATAGTTGCCTGAGGTCATTTCAAAATACAAGATTAACTGGAGAGAATCTGAACATGAAAACCCCCTTAACCGAAGCAGTTTCTGCTGCTGATTCCCAAGGACGCTTCTTAAGCTCCACCGAGATCCAAACTGCATTTGGTCGTTTCCGTCAGGCTTCTGCTGGTTTGGAAGCAGCAAAAGTTCTAAGCTCTAAGGCTTCGACCCTGGCTTCTGGCGCGGCAAATGCTGTGTACCAAAAGTTTCCGTACACCACCAGCATGACTGGGCCTAACTTTGCTTCTACGCAAGTGGGCAAAGACAAGTGTGTGCGTGACATCGGCTACTACCTGCGCATGGTCACCTACTGCCTAGTTGTGGGCGGCACAGGTCCCATGGATGACTATCTGATCGGCGGCATTGCTGAAATCAACCGCACTTTCGATCTGTCTCCTAGCTGGTATGTTGAAGCTTTGAAGCACATCAAGGCTAACCACGGCTTGAGCGGCGACCCTGCTGTTGAAGCAAATTCCTACCTCGACTACGCAATCAATGCGCTGAGCTAGGTATTGGGTTGGCATGAAGCCGATTAAGTGAACGATTTTGCCCGGAGGGGTAAGCAGTAGCCAGCTCAGGTTGGTCTTTGTTTACGCTTCCGGGCATCGTCTTTAAAGAGGCAGCCTGCTAAAAAAATGGCAAGCTATTAAGCACAGACTTTGTTACGGCTCAACATGAACAGCGAATCTGGGATTCAGGACGATACTCAACTCACCATAGAACAGGCGATCGCCAATCTTCAGGGAGAAGATCTGGGGCTGCGAGTCTATGCGGCCTGGTGGCTGGGGCGGTTTCGAGTCGATGCGCCAGAAGCGATCGATGTGCTGATGGCGGCTCTGGAAGATGAGGACGATCGCACCCATACGGGCGGCTATCCGCTGCGGCGCAATGCGGCAAGGGCATTGGGAAAATTGGGCGATCGTCGTGCGGTTCCCGTGTTGCTCCATGCTTTGACCTGCTCAGATTTTTATGTGCGAGAGGCGGCGGCGCAGTCTTTGGAAATGTTAGGCGATCGCTCCAGTATTTCCCTGTTAGTGGAGCTGTTGAACGATCGCGTTGCCGGAACGCATCCTGCTCCCGAACCGCCTCAGCTGACTCAACCCTTCGATGCCATCTTGGAGGCGTTGGGGACTTTGGGCGCAGTCGAGGCAATTCCGGATATTCGCCCCTTCTTAGACCATTTTGTGCCGCGCGTTCAGTATGCAGCCGCGCGCGCCATGTACCAGTTATCTGAACCTGGAATGGCGGACGAATACGGCGATCGCTTGGTTCAAGCCCTATCTCACGATGACTTGCAGCTCCGTCGCGCTGTGCTGGCAGATTTGGGGGCGATCGGCTATCTGGGTGCTGCTGATGCTATTGCTCAGACTCTGGCCGAGAATAGCCTGAAGCTAATTTCGCTGAAGGGCTTGCTAGAAAAACAGGTGTTGTTGACTTCGCCACCCCATTTGTCTCCGGGCGCGATTAAAGTCATGACAATTATGGATGAATTGTTGTAGCAGGAGTCACAATGAAGACAGGATTTATCGATCGTTTTCCTTGCCATGTCTGACTCTCTTTCCCCTTTGATTCGGGCTGTAGAAGCCGCAGATTCTTCTACGCTATTGACAGAAGCGGTGCAAAATTTGGCGGCAGCTCGTCAGACAGGTGCTATTCCTACGCTCATTGCGGCATTGAGCTACAACAATCCGGGAGCGGCAGTGGCGGCAGTGGAAGGACTCATTCATCTGGGAGAGCCAGCCGTTCCTGCGCTGATTGAGCTGCTTGATCTGCACAACTATACCGCTCGCTCTTGGGCAATTCGCGCTTTGGCAGGCATTGGCGATCCCAGAGGGCTGGTGACTTTGCTGGGAGTGGCAACCGCCGACTTTTCCCTCAGCGTCCGACGGGCGGCGGCTCGTGGGCTGGGCATGATGAAATGGCACTGGTTCCCTGCCGATCTGCTGGAAGTTGCCCAGGAGGAGGTGCTAGAAGCCCTGCTGTTTGTAGCTCAGCAGGATGATGAATGGGTGGTGCGTTATGCTGCCGTGGTGGGTTTGCAGTCGCTGACGGGTGCCGTTGACGAGACTTATTCAGAGTGGCGATCGCGCATTCACTCTCAATTTGAGTACATGGCGAATCATGATCAGAGTGCAGCAGTGCGTGCCCGCGTCTGGATGGCGCAACAGCAGATTCAGGCAGGCGCTATTGTGCCACCTGTTGAGGACCGATCGCCTCTCTCTTCTACAGATTGGCAGGTCATTTTAGAAGGGTTATACAGCCGCAAAGGGCAAGAGCGGCTTGTGTTAGCAGAGGGAGATCCGCGTCGGTATCATGGACTGGCTGTATCGATCGCCCAAAAGACTGAAAACTCCTAAATTTCAGACATCATCCCCAGGCATTGCTGAATCTGGGTATGATTTTTTTGAAAGAGGCGATCGGCGCCTTTTTTTAAAATTACACACCGTTAACCAGCAACGCCCAAACCCAGACAGCTTATACGTATAGATCGCCCGAAATGAGGAGAATTTGAATCCAGGGTTACAATAGCGGTGTCTATGTGATTTTGTCTGATTCATGATTGCGATCGCATCCTTAAATTTGTGAGTGTTTCCCCCAATTCTGGTTTTAATGCTGAACTCGACTTGCCTGGACATGATTCGCCTGGACTTGACTTAAACAGGCTGTTTCCTTTTCCGCTAGATGACTTCCAGAGGGAAGCGATCGAGGCACTAGATGCTGATCGATCGGTTGTGGTGTGTGCCCCAACTGGCTCTGGAAAGACTCTGATTGGTGAATATGCCATTCATCGGGCGTTGGCTAGAGGCAAGCGGGTTCTGTACACCACGCCATTGAAGGCACTCTCCAATCAAAAGCTGCGAGACTTCCGCGATCGATTTGGGGCTGATCGCGTGGGGCTATTGACGGGAGATATGTCGGTGCAGCGAGACGCACCGATCCTGGTCATGACTACCGAGATCTTTCGCAATATGCTTTACGGCACGCCGATCGGGCAGGTGGGAGCCTCGATGGTGGATGTAGAAGCCGTCGTGTTAGACGAATGTCACTACATGAACGATCGTCAGCGCGGCACCGTTTGGGAAGAGTCAATTATCTATGCGCCGCCCGGAATTCAGCTTGTGGCGCTGTCTGCCACGATCGCCAACAGCGACCAGCTGACTGACTGGATCAACCAGGTTCATGGTTCGGCAAAGCTGATTTATTCGGACTTTCGCCCGGTGCCCCTAGAGTTTCACTTTTGCAGTCCCAAAGGGCTGTTTCCTCTGCTCAATGACAGCGGCAAGGGCATCAATGCTCGGCTGAAGCCTAAAGGCGGTAAGCAGCGCGGCAGGCAGGAGCCGCCCCATATTGGCTTTGCTGTCAGCCAGCTTCAGCAGCGAGATATGCTGCCCGCCATTTATTTCATTTTCAGCCGTCGAGGATGCGATAAGGCGGTGGAGGAAATGAATAACTTCTCTTTAGTGAGCGATCGCGAAGCCGCCATTCTTAAAGAACAAATTGATGCTTTTCTGGAGCGCAACCCCGAAGCGGCAAGAAATGGTCATGTTTCGGCGCTCTATCGAGGCGTTGCATCGCACCATGCAGGGGTGTTGCCTGCCTGGAAGACCTTGATCGAGGAGCTATTTCAGCAGGGACTCATTAAAGTGGTTTTTGCCACAGAAACCCTGGCAGCAGGAATCAATATGCCTGCCCGCACCACGATGATTTCCAGCCTGTCCAAGCGCACCGATCGCGGACATCGGCTTCTAACCGCATCTGAGTTTCTGCAAATGGCAGGACGGGCGGGGCGGCGAGGCATGGATGAGATTGGCTATGTGGTCACGGCACAAACGCCTTTTGAAGGAGCCTCGGAAGCAGCCTATCTGGCGACCTCTAAAGCCGATCCGCTGGTCAGCCAATTTACGCCCAGCTATGGCATGGTGCTCAATCTGCTGCAAACCCATACGCTGGAAGAAGCTAAAAATCTCGTAGAGCGAAGCTTTGGACATTATCTGTCCACGATTCATCTGCGTCCGCAGCAGCAGGAAATCGCCCGACTTAATGCCGAGCTGAGCCAGCAGCAGACTCAGATTGATGCCGTTGACCCGGCTCTGCTGAGCAGCTATGAGAAGCTAAACGATCGCCTGAAGGAAGAAAGACGGCTGCTAAAGGTCTTGCAGCAGCAGGCTCTAGAGATTACCGCCGACAATATGGCGATCGCCATTTCCTATGCGGTTGCCGGAACGGTGGTGAGCCTTAAGGGTAAGCATGTGCCCCTATCTGCCCCGTTACCCGCCATTCTGGTGATGAAAATGCAGGGTTCTGGGCAGTTTCCTCATCTGGTTTGCCTAGGGCAAGACAACCGCTGGTATGTGGTGACGGTTTCAGATGTGGTGGGGCTGCATGCTGAGTTTCCCAGATTGGTGCAAGCCGATGAGCTAGTGCCCCCTCTAGAGCTAGCCCCTAGAGCTGGATCGATCCGTAAAGGGGATGAAGTCACAAGGGCGATCGTTCAACAAATTCCGCCGCTAGATGCCGAGCTAGATCTGCCGCCTGAAGTCCGAACGCAGCAAGGACGAGTTAACGCCTTAGAAACCCAGCTTCAGACCCATCCGCTCCGACAGTTTGGCGATCCAGGTAACTTGCTAAAACGCTACAGCCGAGTCAGCAAGCTGCAAAAAGATCTTCAGGATCGTCAGGAAAAGCTGAATCAGTATTCTCAGCGCTACTGGCAAGAATTCCTCAATCTCATGGAAATCCTGCGCTACTTTGGCTGTCTCAGACCTGTTGAAATTGAGGATCAGCCGGGAGACAGCAACCCCGCCAAGGCGATCGGTTCTCGATCGGGCGAACAGTGGCAGCCAACTTCATTAGGCGAAATCGCTGCTGCCATCCGAGGCGATAATGAGCTGTGGCTGGGTCTAGCCTTAGCTTCTGGGGAACTCGATCGCCTAGAGCCGCAGCACTTAGCTGCCGCCTGTGCAGCGCTGGTGACAGAGGTTTCGCGCCCCGATAGCTGGACGCGATACGAAGCTTCTGGAGAAATTGATGAGGCTTTGGGCGGATTGCGAGGGCTGCGCCGAGAGCTGTTTAAGCTCCAGCGTCGCTACCAGGTGGCGCTACCCATTTGGCTAGAGGCGGACTGGGTCGCCCTGGTAGAGCAATGGGCGATGGGAGCCGACTGGATTGAGCTGTGCAGTAACACGAGCCTAGATGAGGGCGATATCGTCAGAATCCTGCGGCGGACGGTGGACTTCCTCTCTCAGGTGCCCCATGCGCCTTACCTCCCAGGTGAGCTGAAAGAAAGCGCACAGTTGGCGATTCGGGCGATCGATCGCTTCCCCGTCAACGAAGGAGTAGATTAGGGGCTAGGCGTAAAGCTACACCGCTACCCCTTCCATCTGAAACCCTCTCAATCCCCTAGGACTCTTCTTTGGTCGGATCGCTAATGGCAGTCGATTGAGTTGCCGATCGGGCAGCAGCAGATTTAGCGATCGCCTCTTTAGCATTCATGGGCTTAAACGGACTCCGCTTCTTGTTTTTGCGTTCTTTCGCTCTTTCGCGCTCGTACTCTAGCTCCTTCAGCTTCTTGGTAATGCGCCCAAAGTATTCCTGCATATAGGTTTCGAGCGTAGTAGTGTCTTTAGGATCGATGCCAAACGCGGTATAAGTCTCATCCATGGATGCCGTTAGAGGCTGTCCGGCAGCCACGACTTCCGCAAAGGCAAGGCGATCGGCAACATTCCAAGTCCACTGGAAGAAGCGAGCTATCTTTTGCACAGCTTGCAAGACTCCGATCGGCATTCGGGTAATTTTTGCCTCTCGCCCCGACAACCGTTCACACAGTCGAATGACTTCGTAGGCTCCCCAAGCTCGTGAACCCACCACAGGGAAACACTTCTTCCCAGTTTCTGGCACCTGGAGCGATCGCACCGCAAACTTGGCGATGTCTTGCGTGTCCATGTAAGCCGTGGGCGCACCGTCCCCCATCACCCAAACTGCCTGCTTTTCCAAAATTGGGATCGCATATTGCCCGATCAATCCCTGCATAAAGCCGCAGAGTCGCAAGACCGTGTAGTTTAATCCAGACTCTGCCAAGTACAGCTCAGTGCAGCGCTTAATCTCCATCAGCGGCACATGGGGGTATTTCTCACAATCCAAAATCGAGAAAAAGATGAAGCGATCGATGTTTGCCGCCTTTGCTGCCTGGATCAGCGCCACTTTGCCATCCCAATCCACCTGGCGAATAGAGGCATCTGTAGGTCTGGCGGCAGCAGCATCAACCACAGCTGTCATGCCCTCTAGAGCAGGAGGCAGAGTGTCTGGGTAACGTAGATCGCCCTGAACTAGCTCTGCACCCCATTCCTTTAAGAAAGATGCTTTTCTAAAGCTGCGCACCAAACACCGCACCTGAAATCCCTCATCCAGCGCGCGGCGAACAATTTGCCTTCCTAAAGTCCCAGTGGCACCGACAACCAGTATATTCATGAGGGATACCGTAAAGAATTGTTAAACTTCGTTAATATACAAGATACCCTGAAATGCACCTGCTTTGACAAGGCGGTTTTGATTGCATCTTGACTGCATCTGCCTCAGTCTTGGAAGCGCCTCAACCATTACAGCAATTTTCAATTGCGTAAACCACAGTTATTTTTGTAGAAGCCTCGCGGAGCGAGGCTTCTACAAAAATAACCCACACTTAACCGAGTGCAAAGCGCTGTAAGTGCTGAATCAAGTGCCGTAGTAATAGATGTTAGGCTTAGGGTGCCATCGGGGTTTCACCTTTTCGAAAGGCACCCTGTACCTTGAGCGATGTCGATTCTGCACTTGAGTTGATTCTGCATTATGAATTTTGCCTCCACAACTCCTGATTCCGCTCCAAACTGTGAGGTTCAGCATCCGGTTGATCTCAACAATGTCCGTCAAGTCCATCAAGATATTCTAGATGTTGCGAAAGCTCAGCGAATGGCAGAGTTTTTTAGCCTGTTGGGAGATGCCAACCGTCTGCGGATTTTGTCAGCATTAACCCATCAGGAGCTTTGCGTTTGCGATCTGGCTGCCGTCGTAAAGATGACAGAGTCAGCAGTTTCTCATCAGCTTAGGGCTTTGCGGGCTATGCGGCTAGTAAGCTACCGTAAGCAGGGGCGAAATGTCTTCTACTACCTGAAAGATAGCCATGTCGCAAATCTATATCGAGAAGTTGCGGAGCACTTAGATGAGCCAGAAGATTAGAGGCTTAAACCCTGAAAGCTTAAAAATTCCTCAAGCTGCCTCTTTGCATGGCTTTCTGATTCTGGGAAATTTGCTTAGAGGTCTGAAGTAGACCCCAAAAACTGCGCTTACTCTTCACCGCCTTGAATTTTGAGCATTAAGAAGCCCAAGCTAAGACCCACTAAAATTAAGGATGAAGACAGGATTGCAGCTCTAAAAATTTCGATATTCATGGGGTGAAATTCTCCAAGGTGGAAGTTTTACAAAAATTAAGACTTTATCTATCTCCCTTTGTTTGCTGCTGTGGCGGCAAGGTGCAACAGCGCCAAGTAGATGGGCAAGTCTTTAATAAAACCGTTTAGAGCATTGTAAAACAGTTCGGGGTGCAAATTTTAGGGCAACACAAAGGCAAGTGTGCCGCGATCGCCCTCTCCCCAAGTTCCATCACGCACTTTTAGGACATATTCAGCCATCTATGGCGCATTCAGCAAGTTCAACTCCGCTTTCGATCTCCTTGCCTTCTCGTCTTAAGTTAGCGATCGCTCTAGGCGACCCTGCCGGAATTGGCACTGAGGTGACGCTGAAGGCATTGAGCGATCCGGCAGTAACGCAATGCTGTGACGTAGTGCTGGTAGGCAATCGATCGCTGCTCTGCCAGTCCTATGCCTCGTTGTCTCAACGGCTCGGTGCAGGTGTCTCTTTGGCTGACCCAACACAGTTCTCCATTGTGGACGTGCCTCTGGATGCGGCGGCGATTAACACAATTGCTCCAGGTCAGGAAAATGTAGCTAGTGGAGAGGCAAGCTTTCGTTTTCTGGAGAAGGCGATCGCTCAAGCTCTCGCAGGGGAAGTCTCAGGCATTGTCACGGCACCCATTTCTAAATCTGCCTGGAAGTCAGCAGGGCATCTGTATCCGGGACAAACGGAGCTGTTGGCAGAGCGATCGGAGGTGCAGCGCTATGGGATGCTGTTTGTGGCGCGATCGCCCCATACAGGCTGGACATTGCGAACGCTGCTAGCAACGACTCATATTCCCTTGCGGCAAGTCCCAGAGGCGCTCACGCCCGATCTGCTCACCCGCAAGCTAGAGCTGCTCCTGGACTGTTTGCAGCAAGACTTTGGCATTCAGCATCCCCACATTGCCATCGCTGGACTCAACCCCCACAGCGGCGAACAGGGGCAGCTTGGACGAGAAGAACAAGATTGGCTAATTCCTTGGATACGACAAATGGGCGATCGATTTCCAGATGCCTCGCTGCAAGGCCCTGTGCCCCCTGATACCCTTTGGGTGCGCCCAGGGCAAGTTTGGTATGGCAGTGCCGACTCTAAGAAAGTTTCTAAGACGGCTCATGATGCTTACCTAGCGCTGTATCACGATCAGGGGCTAATTCCTGTGAAGCTGATGGCCTTCGATCGAGCAGTGAATACAACGATTGGTCTACCTTTTGTCCGTACCTCTCCTGATCATGGGACGGCTTTTGATATTGCGGGACAGGGAATTGCCGATGCGACCAGCATGAAATCGGCTATTTTGCTGGCGGCAGAGCTAACTCAACAGCGGCTTGTACGCGGTGGGGAGACGATTGCATCCATGACTCGTCCTGTCTAACAACCGTAATCTTACGGATGCCAAGATACAGTTTGTTGCCAAATTCAGGCAGCCCTCTGAAGACAAACTTCCACTGAAGTGCAATATTAACGGTGGAAGCGGTATGTTGCACTTCAAAACTGTGTTTACTCCTTGGCTAGGGGCTTCCTGCTTTGAAGGTTTGAATGGTTTAACAATCACGTGACTAAAGCTCAAGAAACGTGCTGAATCTGGCTTTATGTGTTTGAAAGGGGCGCGGAGCGCCCCTTTCAAACACATAAAGCCAGCGATGCCAAAGAATGTTCCTCCGTGTGTTGCCTCAATACGAAACTAATCTGGATTTGGAGAAGGGGCTTGAGCCAAATTCCCGCTCAATTTAGTTACGTTGTATACTTTTGACATTAGCAATTGAGTTCATTACGCCTCCTACTGCGATCTGGTACTGCACCTGCAAACTGTTACCGCGATTGTTCATGAAGTGCATCTATTAACGCGAGGCATCTCTGCACAATGCAGATCTATGATCTCAACATAGGGTCTGGGTTCATCGTGCCGATCGCTGAGATGGGAGCATCCCAGGCAATTCTTCAGATCAGCCACCTCTAAATTTTCTTCGGGGCTATCACATTGTCAAGGTTCAGTGACTTTTGCAATGTTTATTAATATAATCAGGAGGGTAGTGGCGCAAGAATAGAAATTATTCAGTATACCGGATCACAAAGTGAGCCATTTAATTAAATATTAGGCAGCTTTCGGGGGTAGACATTAGCTCTACTCTTCACTCTGTCGCAGTTTCCAAGTCTGATAAATGGAGGGTGAATCATGATTAATGTACTTCAATATTCAATGAGTTTGATTCAGGATGAGGCACGTCAGTTGGTGCAGACAGGCGTAGTTAACCGCCAGCAGCCTATCTATGTTCTCTGCAAATATATTCCAGCTCGAGAATGGTCTTGTGTGGAGTGCGTGTTAGAGAACAATGACTACCTTCTGAGAGATCGAATCGGCGATTTGATCGGTCGTGAAGATTGGACAAATGACTAGACAAAACTTTGCACAAAAATTCCGCTGATTTCCAAAGTCTGGATTTCTCAGCGGATTAGAAGAACTCTATATCTGCTGCTTATAGCTGTCGCAGCCTGCTTAGGGCACTTTTTGCTTAAGGCATTTAGGGTGAGGCGCTTCGCGCCCCACCCTAAATGCCCCGTCCTAATCGCCTTAGCGGTTGCTATATATGTCGATCAGCTATCTAAGAACTAGATGGCAAGATCTAGAGTACCCATTTGGAAGAAGCTATGAGTCTTGTGCTCGTAGCTTTTCTATTTCGGCTCGTAGGGCGGCAATTTGTTCAGTTAGCTCTTGTAAGTCTTGCTGTGCGGCGGGTGAAACTGAAGTCGCTAGCGTGGAGACTGTGCTGGTGGCGTTGGGTTGGCTGACTCGACTAGAAGCTTGATTGATCAGCGAATCTACAAATCCACGCGCTTCTCGCTCTGCGCTTTCGCCTTTAGCCTCCCATTCTTCCGTGAGTTGGCTCAGCTCTGTTTTAAGCTTTGCCAGATTAACATCTCGCTGTTGCGGGTCTTGTAGCGTTTCGATAAATGTTGCCGTTGCGCCTAGAGTAACGCGCAGGCTTTTTTGAGCAAGCTGGAGTAGGTTATCAGAATTCATGAGATTTATCCGTTGAAGTACAGCAATGCGTCTAGGTTCGGCAGTCTTAGGTCTAGAATTTTAGGCTCAGAAGCAATTGAGCGATCGCATTTTCAGCAATCCATTCCAGAAATTTCTGGGGTATAGCGTTTCTCAAGCGCATCATCAGATTAACTGATTTGGCTTCGATCGCGCCTCCTCAAACAGGATCAAGAGTTGAAAATCAGCCTTGGAACTGCCAAAATAGCCGTCTTCCGTCCCGTATACTGTCTCGATATACGGACTTAGCGACCGCAAACTCCCACAGCAATTTTTAATTGCATAAACCGCAGTTGTTTTTAGAAGCCGCGCGGCTTCTAAAAAAATAACCCATACTTAACCAAGCGCAAAGCGCTGTAAGGCACGACCTCATGACTCACGGCTTGAAATGGATAGGATTCGGCAGTGGATTAATGATGGGTACGATCGGCATCACCTCAGCCGCTTGGGCAGAGCAGCCCCTTTTCGTTTCTTACCCACCCGATGGGCACGAAACCACCTCGGCTCAGATTTTTTTGATTGGCACGGCTCCGGCTCAAGGTGAAGTAACGGTCAATGGCATGGCGATCGATCGTAGCCCTGCTGGACATTTTGCCCCTAGTTTGCCGCTGCAAGTGGGCGAGAATCTGTTTACGCTGAAGTATCAAAATCAGGCTGTCACTCTGCGCGTCAAGCGGTTAGCGGATAGTGCTGCTGTGCCTGTAGGAACTTTTGCAGAAGGCTCTCTCACTCCTGCCGTTGATATAGCCCGCCTGCCCCGTGAGCCAATTTGCTTTGGAGCGATCGCCCCTCCCAATGCCCAGGTTGCCGTTACCCTTAACCAACAGACTATCCCGCTTTTTCCGCAGTCCAACATCTCAGAACTGCCCCCTAACTCTGCCGTTCTGACGCTGCAAAATCAGCCTACTCTGACCACAGCCCAAAGCTATCAAGGCTGCATCACGGGCGAACTCTGGTATGAGGCTGGTAACGTGGCGAGCAGCAGTGGAGGGAACCGTCTTACGAGCCTCGATTTGGGCTATCCGCTGTTTCAGCTTGCGCTCAATGGCGAAACAGTAAGGGAACAGGGCAAAGGCAAAGTCGAAATCCTGTCCCCCGCCACACTGCCCGTTGTGGAAGTGATTACCGAATCCGGCACGGCTCGTACAGGGGCCAGCACTGATTACTCCCGGCTCACGCCCTTACCTAAAGGTACTCGCGCGGCGGTGACTGCCCAAGAAGGCGAATGGCTGCGGCTCGACTACGGCGGCTGGATCAAGGCGGCTGAAACTCAGATTATTCCTAATGCCGTCTTGCCCCAAACCCTGATCCGTAGCGTCCGTGCTAGCCAAGAGGGCGACTGGACGGAAATTGCTTTTCCGCTCCAGGTTCCGGTGCCGCTGAGCGTGCAGCAGGGCGATCGCACCTTCACCCTCACCCTCTACAACACCACGGCTCAGACCGATATTATTGCCCTGGAAACCGATCCGGCGATCGCCCGACTCGACTGGCAACAAATCGCCCCTGGGCAGGTACAGTATACCTTTCAGCTTAAGACGCAGCCCTGGGGATACAAGCTGCGCTACGAAGGCACCACGCTGATTCTGTCGCTGAAGCATCTGCCCCAACTGACCCATCAGAAGCCCCTATCCGGTGTCAGTATCTTGCTTGACCCAGGGCATGGAGGGCCTGAAGATTTGGGGTCGCGAGGGCCGACGGGCTATCCCGAAAAGGATGTGACGCTGATCATGGCGAATTTGGTGCGCGATCGCCTGATTGCCCAGGGCGCAACGGTCTACATGACTCGTGAGGGGGATGTTGATTTGTATCCAAACGATCGCGCTAACCTGATTAATCAGATGGAGCCGACGATCGCGATTAGCCTCCACTACAACGCCTTACCCGACAGCGGTGATGCCCGAAACACTCGCGGTGTCAGCACATTTTGGTACAACACTCAGGCACATAGCCTTGCGGATTCTCTGCACAATATGTTAGTTACCCGTCTCGATCGCCCGTCCTATGGCATCTTTTGGGACAACCTGGCGCTCACCCGCCCTACGGTCGCTCCTGCCGTTTTGCTAGAGCTGGGCTTCATGACCAACCCTGAAGAGTTTGAGTGGATTACCAATCCTCAGGAGCAGGAGAAATTGGCGGATGCGATCGCGGAGGGAATCACACAATGGATAGAAGAGACAAGACATTAAAACTGATAGGTGAAAATCCATTAATCCTATGATGTCCCTCACGCTCAACGTTCCTGCCTCAGCAAAACTGACTGACGAGCAATTTTATGAGCTGTGTCAGATCAATCGTGACTTGAGAATCGAGCGTACTGCTATCGGAGAGTTGATCCTTATGCCGCCTACCGGAGGGGAAACGGGCAAACGTAACGCCAAGCTAACGGCTCGATTTGTCATTTGGAATGAACAGACTGAACTGGGCGAGGTTTTTGACTCCTCTACCTGCTTCACGCTTCCTAATGGAGCCAATCGATCGCCTGATGTTGCCTGGATTGCCCGCGAGCGCTGGAATACTCTCACGCCAGAGCAGAAGGAGAAATTTCCGCCCATCTGCCCAGATTTTGTGGTTGAACTCCGCTCTCCTAGCGATGCCCTCAAGCCCCTGCAAGACAAAATGCAGGAATATCTCGACAATGGCGCGCGCTTGGGTTGGCTCTTCAACTATCAAGACCGACAGGTTGAAATTTACAGGTCAAATCGCGAGAAGGAAGTTTTAGAAGCGCCAGTTACCTTGTCGGGTGAGGCAGTTCTGGCAGGGTTTTTCCTTAATCTTGAGTCGTTTTGGTAAGTTAAGCGGCGTTGCTAATTTTAGAGGTAAATTTTTGTGTGAGGGGGGCGCGGAGTGCCCCTCTCGAATTCATCCCCCGATTAAGCCATGCTAGTTAAGTCTTGGGCTTTTGAATTGTGGCGATATGCAGATCTTTAAGCTGCTTCCCATCGACCTCGGAGGGGGCATTGGTCAGCAGACAGCGGGCTTGCTGGGTTTTGGGGAAGGCGATCGCATCTCGAATCGATTCCTCACCTGCCAGCAGCATGACCAGTCGGTCTAGACCATAAGCGATTCCGGCGTGGGGAGGCGTGCCGTACTCAAAGGCTTCTAGCAAAAAGCCAAACTTGCTTTGGGCTTCTTCATCAGAAAGACCGATCGCCTCAAATACCTGCTTCTGAAGCTCAGTTTGATAAATCCGCAGACTGCCGCCGCCAATCTCGAAGCCATTAAACACAATGTCGTAAGCTTGGGCACGGGCAGTCTTCAGATCGTGCGCATCTTCTAGGAATGGCGAGGTAAACGGATGGTGCATGGCTTCTAGCCGCTGTTCATCGGCATTCCATTCAAACATGGGAAACTCTGTTACCCACAGCAGATTAATCTTTTCGGGATCGATGAGCTGGAGTTCACGGGCGACAAACTGACGGATGCGATCGAGTGTCTTGTTGACGGTAGGCGAGTCTCCGGCTCCAAACAGCAGCAGGTGTCCTTCGGTGGCTCCCGTGCGCTCTAGCAATGCCTGCTTATGCGCTTCGCTGAGATTATCTTTGATCGCGCCGATCGTATCTATTTCGCCGTTTTCGCGCACCCGGATATAGGCAAGTCCTTTGGCTCCGGCTTCGGCCGCCTCTCTGAATAAGTCGCCCCCTGGCTTAATCCGAACGTTAGAAATCGCCGCATTGCCGTCTGGAATCGGCAGCACTTTGACCACACCGCCGCTAGAAACTGCCCCTGAGAAGACCTTGAAGCCGGAGTCTTTCATCAAGTCCGAGACATCCACTAGCTCTAGTCCGTAGCGAGTGTCGGGCTTGTCGCAGCCGTATCGATCCATGGCTTCGGCATAGGTGAGACGGGGGAAGGGGGAGGGGAGGTCAATGCCTTTGACTTGCTTGAAGATATGGCAAACGAGCTTTTCGTTGAGGGCTAGCACCTCTTCCTGATCCATGAAGCTCATTTCCATGTCGAGCTGGGTGAATTCGGGCTGGCGATCGGCTCTCAAGTCCTCGTCTCGAAAGCAGCGAGCCACCTGGTAGTAGCGATCGAATCCTGACACCATTAGCAACTGCTTGAAGAGTTGGGGCGATTGGGGGAGGGCATAGAATTCGCCGGGATTGACGCGGCTAGGCACCAGATAATCTCTGGCTCCTTCGGGGGTCGATCGCGTCAGGATCGGGGTTTCGACTTCGATAAAGCCTTCTTGATCTTCCAGGAAACGACGGATGGCTTTGATCACCTGATGGCGAAGCTGCAAGTTGTGGCTCATGCGTTCGCGGCGCAAATCCAGGTAGCGATATTTCAGACGCAATTCTTCCCGCACAGACTCGGTTTCTGAGACAGAAATCTGGAAGGGAAGGGGCTTGCGGACGGCGTTGAGCAGCTCGATCTGATCGGCGTAGATTTCGACTTCGCCTGTGGGAATGCGGGGGTTAAGGGAGTCGGGGGGGCGCTGGGTAACGCGACCTGTGATTTTGACGACGTATTCGTTCCGCAAGTCTCCGGCAGGAAGGTAGGACTCTGGGGTGCGTTCGGGGTCGCTGACGATTTGGGAGATGCCGGAGCGATCGCGCAAGTCGATGAATATGACACCTCCATGATCCCGGCGGCGATCGACCCAACCAAACAGGGTGACGGTTTGTCCGACATGTTCGGCTCGAAGTTGACCGCAGTAGTGGGTACGCATAGAGGCTAATGGGATAGGGGATAGCTAGCTGTCAGCCCTATTCTATCTGGGGAAGGGTTGGGTTATGAAATAAAATCCTTTCCTTGCCTAAATTTGGGGTGGAGAGTTTGCCTGTAGGGGATGGACGGGCTGGGAAATAGCCAACAGCCTTGGGGGTCTCCCCCAAACCCCCGGCAGGGGACGGGTGCGTCCCCCACACCCCCTCCACATAAGGCACTAGATATGCGGCAGGGGGCGCTTTGCATGCGTGGGGCGATCGGGCGTAAATATACTGCGGCTTCCAAAACATCTACCCCTCTACCCCTTTACCAATAATTGACAGATCACTAGAAGCTCAGCGGCGACTCAGGTAGGTTGCTGCTAGATTGACCTGACAGCTCCTTTTCTATTCTCAATAAGTTCTCGATCCGGGCTTCTGTGGTGGGATGGGTGGAGAAGAGGTTGCCGAAGGTTTGCTTGGGTAAGGCATTGACGATTAGGAGCGGCTCGAAGGCGGGGTTGGCGGCGATCGGCATCTGACGGGCGCTGGCTTCGAGGCGCTGTAGGGCACGAGCTAGGGCGCGGGGGTTGCCTGTGATCCGGGCTGATCCGGCATCGGCTTCAAATTCGCGGGTGCGGGAGATCGCCATTTGGATGACGCTGGCGGCTAGGGGGGCTAGAAAAATGGTGGCGATTAGGGCGATCGGGTTGCTGTTGCCTTGGCGATCGTTCCGGGACATGCCGCCAAACATCGCGCCAAATTGCAGCACTTGTGCCAGGTAGGAAATGGCTCCAGCAACGGTGGCGGCAACGGCTTGGGTTAGGGTGTCACGGTTTTTGACATGGGTTAGCTCATGGGCAATGACGGCTTCTAGCTCGTCGCTGGGCAGCATATTGACGATGCCTTGGGTGACGGCAACGGCGGCGTGTTGCGGGTCACGTCCGGTGGCAAAGGCGTTTGCACCTTCGGTGGGAATTAAGTACAGCTTGGGCATGGGCAGTTCAGCGCGATCGCAGAGCTTCTTGACGCTGGCATACAGTTCGGGTGCGTCGGTAGGTTCTAGGGGTTGCGCCTGGTAGGCGGCAAGCGCAATTTTATCGGATGAGTACCAGGAAAATAAGTTCGTAACTGCCGCAAACACTAGCCCCATTAACGCGCCACTAGCTCCGCCCAAGTAGTAGCCAATCCCAACAAACAATCCGCTCAGCAGACCCAATAGCCCAATGGTTTTAATTTGGTTCATGACTCTTACTCCTAATTCCAGTGTTTCTATAGCGCTGTTCCGATATCTAAATTTTCGTATGCCTAAACTTTGTCGTTATAAATCTTAATACCAATAAATCCTAATACGTATAAAAACAGCAAAGCGAGGTCAAATCTGATCTCGCTCGCTGGGTCGAATATTCGATTCTTTCGATACCTAAGCAGCACACGTTACCTACGCTGTAAAACCTCAGATTTTGAACCAGCTCAGCTTTTCTCCATTCAATAATTCGACCTTTTTGTGGCGACCTATCTCAGTAAGACCTAAATGAGGCAGTATCGCTATCAAATAGTGATATCAATACATGGACGTTTAGAATACTAAAGAGGCAAATTTGAGACGGAGAATGAATCTGAACCAGTTCCTTATACCTGTGGAAACTAGCGAGCTGCAACTGCCAGAGTATCTGACTCTTCATCTTCTGGAACCCTTAAACTTGGGAACAGAAAATGATTTTCTTCAACATACTGCGCGCCAAATAGTCCCTTCTCTGCCCAGAAGTATCGATCCGTGGTATGCTCATTCCGCTTCACCAGCAAAAGTGCGGGTGGCGCAATGCCCTCAGATTGAATAAACTTACGGGCAGCAGTTACGGGCTTATCTTCACCGCTCTCAATGCTGTACTGAGGCACCAATTCCAGGATGCGGCGACCCTCTAATCGGCGACGACTTTTACGCTTACGTCTTCTTGCCAACCTAACCCACCTCCTAACGTGTCTATAGTGACCAAAACAGGCTCTCTGTAACCTTCGTTACAAAATCTAGACCGAGCAAAGTATACCGAGTTAAAAATTTAATTTCAACTTCATTTAAACTTTTGAAACAAAAGCTAAAGGCACCTTATATTACGTAGTGTAGACTACAAAGTCAAATTGTATAAGCTAGCGAAAAGTGCTGAATATTTTGTAGAGATGATTTTAAGGGCGATCGTAAAAAATTATTGCAGATTCGATCGCCCCATGCTACTAAGCCAACGTTACTAAGCCAACGTTTTTTGAAGCCAGGTTAACCTATCGCATGTTGATGCCCGCCAGTTCGGAATTTGTTGCACTTTGCCAGTCACAGGTTGCCTTGCTGACCCAGGGGCTGAAAGCGACCTTGAGTATTATTTATCTGACTGAAGAGTTGACGGAGGTCGCAGAGTCCAAAATGGTGCCTGTGGTGGCTTACCCAGAGGCTGTCGCGGGCTGGGGTGAGGAGCAAATTCTCTCTTTGCTGTCGCGGGGCAATTTGTCCTATGACAGCCGCTCCTACGGTGCCCACTCCTACGATAGCTACACGGGCAATGCTGAGGTGCGATCGCTCCAGCCCCATACTTCGCCTCAGTTTGCTCTGTTGCCTCCCTATTCTGGCTCCGACGATCGCGCTCGTGACTCTCACTATGACCCGCTTTCCTCAGAGCGTCCTTTAGAACCGACGGACAGATCTTTCTCACGTCAGCAGCAGGTTGTGCTGCCTATCATTCACGAGGAGGTTGTGATGGGTTTGCTGGTGACGGCAAGAGCCGATCGTGCCTGGACAGAAGCTGAACAAGAGCAGATCGAGCAAATTGCCAAGGCTTTGGCGCTGGGGTGTGTGCTAGATCAGCGATCGCAGTGGCTCCTGCAAGATTCGCGGCAGCAGCGTTTGCTTCGCGAGCAGCGCCGCGACTTGTTTGATAATCTGCTGCATCAGTTTCGCAATCCGTTGACTGCCATGCGCACGTTTGGCAAGCTGCTGACCAGAAGAATTCGCCCTGAAGATGCTAATCACACGGCGGCTGAGGGCATTGTGCGGGAGAGCGATCGCCTACAAGACCTGCTGAAAGAGTTTGATGCAGCCATCGATCTTGATGAAACCGATCTGCGGCGATTGCTTAGCGCGACCGATTCTGAAAGCCCTGATGCTACCCGTCCAGAGCTGACCCCGCGCTCTATGCCTTTGCTCAGCGCTGCCCTCGGCGATAATTTGCCGGATGGCGGCTCGTCTGGTAGCAGCTCGTCTGGCAGCGCCTCGCCCAATAAGCCGTCTAGCAATCATATCTTGCTCGGCACATCCATCCGTCTGGAAACTTGTTCGATCGCACAGGTGCTAAAGCCGATGCTGGAGTCGGTAAAAGCGATCGCTCAAGACCGACAGCTAGAACTCAATGCGGATATTCCCGACCTGCCCCCGGTGCAGATGGATGTCCGGGCGCTGCGGGAAGTGTTGAGTAATCTGCTTGATAACTCGCTCAAGTACACCCCTGCCAACGGGAAAATTGAGGTGAGGGTGCACCGATTCTCAACGGCTTTGGGTCATCGGCAGGCGATCGCTATCTTTGACAATGGGCCAGGTATTCCTCCTCAAGATTTAGAGCGTCTGTTTGAGCGTCACTATCGAGGGGTACAGGCAGCGACTGATATTCCAGGGTCGGGGATAGGGTTGGCGATCGCTCGCGAGTTGGTTCTGCAAATGCAGGGCGAAATCGAGATCTTTAGTCCTGCTGCCACCTGCGCATTGACGCAGCCCAGTAGCTTAGCTAATGATGGGGATGAGCCGATCGCTCCCCAATCTCTTAACCAGTCTCCCAGTCAAGCCCCCAGTCAAGCTCCCAGTCAAGATTCCAGTCAAGCTCCTGGCACTGCGGTAGTGGTTTATTTGCCCGAAGCGCCTGCGGTTGACTTCTGATCGACTGACCGCTAAGCTTCTCAAGGCTGAGGAGTCATCTATTCACTTTCAATTGCCAAATTGCTGGAATTTCTCACTGTATGAACCTGCTGATTCAACGCCTAACTGCGGTTGCCGTCGCCACCTTGAGCACCGCCTGGACAGCCTCTTACGCCCTTGCCGCTGGATTTGGACAACAAGAAGTTGAGCAAAGCCGTTTCATTGCGATCGCTGCTCCCTACTCCGGTGGAACAGCTCACCAGCTCTTGATTCTGGAGCAGGTAAAGGACACACGCCCCTGCTGGAATGTTTTGGGGGGCACCCCGATTATTGTTGATCCGGTGTTGCGGACTTTTGACTTCAACGGGATCTGTGGACGCAGCATCGATGCCAACGGCTACTCGATTCGAGTCAATGGTCAAGACTTGGCTCTGGCCTATAGCGTTCGCGTGATTCGCCGCAACCAAAATCTAGTGCTAGTGGGCGATCCGCTCGGCTGCTACAATCCCGATCGCAGTAAATGCCCCAACCCCGAATTTGATATTGGTCATGCTAACGGACTGAGTGCTGACTTTACTGAGATTAGGCTCAATCCGGGCTGGCGATTTACTCGCCGTGTGCTGGACGATCGCCCCTTAGGGCATATCTATCTCACCTATGAGGGCACTTTCCCTCCTAGCCCGATTGCCTATGCGCCCGTGCCGACTCCTGTACCGCCGCCTAACCCCAACACGCTGACCTTCAGGGATGTGGGCGGCGATACTTACGCCACCGAAATTCAGCAAGCCGTTCAGCTCGGCTTTATTGCTGGGTTTGAGGACGGTACGTTTCGTCCCCAGCGATCGCTCACCCGTGAGCAGTTGGTATCTATGGCGTTAGAGTCCTTGAAGACGCTGCCGGGAGTCACCTTGACTGTACCTAGCACTGCGGCATCTGCCCCCTATGGCGATGTGGAAATGACTCGCTGGAGCGCCGCCAAGATTGAATTTGCCCGCCGCAACAACATCGTTAGCGGTTACGAAGATGGCACCTTCCGTCCGACCAATCCCGTCACCCGTGCCGAGATGATGGCGATCTTGAGCCGCACTGCCGAATATGGGCGATCGCTCCGTCAACTGAGTCCTGATCTACCCTCTACCCAAGCCCCTCAGCCGTTTACCGATATTTCAGGGCACTGGGGCGAAGCTCTGATCAGCGCCATGTCTACCTATTGCGGCGTAGCTTCGCCCTACAACGAGATCGGCACCAACTTTGCCCCTAATGCGGAAGCTCAGCGCAACTATGCAGCGGCGGCAACGTTGAGAATGCTTAACTGTGTGACAACTGCTCCCCAGTAAGGGCACGGTTTTGAGCAAGAAGTGCGGTTGTTTTAGCTGAAAAGACGATCGACTGAGCAAAAAGCGAGATTTCTCTCGCTGTAAGTAATGCTGATTTAAACGAATTTGTGGGCACATCGAACCTCAGAAGGGGCTTGGCATTGCCAAGCCCATACCGGGATCTGTCGTGGTTCTAATTCAAACTGGTATAAGATCAATTGAACACAAAGCCAGAGTTTTCTGCTTCAAACCGAAAGTTTCGAGTTGTGAGGCTGGAGAATGAGGGTTGAAAGGCGATCGTGGTTGTTTTGAGGGCGGAAGCCGCTGACTTTACCTCTAGCCCTCTCCCCCATCAAACATCACCTCATATCGTGCTTGGGGATGGAGCTGCCGCAAAACTTGGGCATAGCCCTCAGCATCCGAGAATCTGTAAAACCGAGCCACATAGACATGCCGCAAATTCGGCAACATCCGCACGACAATCCATCGCTTGATGCGACGTTCATAGGTCATAATAAATTGTCTCCATTGCAAGTTGGAGCTAGAGCCAGTGCAGAACTTTCCAGGGGACGCACTGGCTTGCTAGTTGGTTAAATATTATCACACAGTTCGACCATGTACTAAAAAAGTTAAACATTGGTCTACTGCTGATTATTTATGTACCTCCAGCTCTTATTTGTGTAGGCACAAGCTTAATAATCTCTGTGAGATTCAGAAATTGACCGTCCGCTGGCGACTAAGAGAAGTAATGGCAAGGCAGCGTATGACCAACAAACGCTTAGCCGAACTTATTGGTGTTCACCCAAATGCCATCTCATCTCTCAAAAATCAAGACAAAATGCCGCGCATCGGTGGAGATATGCTCAATGCGCTCTGCACCCATCTAAACTGCACACCCTTCGACCTGATTGAGTATGCGCCCGATCGCCCCACCTTAGACCCAGAAACTTTGTCCTCTACAGTTCATGACGAGATTTAGACGAGGGCTGCTATCCCTCAGTCTAAACTGCGCCAAAGATACCAGGAGGCGATCGTCTGGTAAGGCTTCCAGACTTGTCCAATTCGCTCAACGGTTTTCTTATCTGGCAATTCTTCCAGCCCATAAAGCTTGCGGATAGCTGAGCGAATGCCCAAATCATCGACAGGCAAAACGTCCCAGCGGTGCAGACGAAAAATCAGCAGCATTTGCACTGTCCAACGCCCAATGCCTTTAACCTGCGTCAGTAACTGAATGATTGACTCATTGTCTAGAGTTTCTAGGTGAGCGATCGGCGGCAGCCCCACCTGGATTCTTTGCGCCAAGTCTTTGATGTACAGCACTTTGGAGCGGGACAGCCCTACACTCCGAAGAGTCTCATCTGAGGTACTGAGGATGGCTTCTGCGGTAAGCAAATTAAGTTCAGGGTAAAGCTGAAGAAAGCGGCGATGAATTGCGGCAGCTGCCTTGCCAGAAAGCTGCTGATAAATAATAGACCTTGCCAGAGCGTCAAGCAGTTCACCTTGGTGCGGCTCCTGATTCAACGTGCAGTTTCCTACGCGATCGATCACTGTTCCCAAGATCGGATCAGCTTGCTTGAGAGTAGTTTGGGCGATCGAATAATCCATACCTATACTTATCCTCTCAATGGGTACGGCACCGTACGAACCAACGACTTACAGTTCGATAACCTGATGGAGGCAAAACAGGTAGCGATTACTTCATATTAGGCGGTGTCTGGGGCGCTTCCTACGTTGAAAATAGCTATGCAGTCATCCAAGATTGAAACCCAGTAAATGAATTGAAGTGAAAGGCAAAATTAGCCGATATGATCTGAAGCACACTTCAGTATCTTTGGCGCTAGCGCCAAAGATACTGAAATTTATTACATAGACGCGTTTGGCAACAGAGATCAGATTGGTATTGTTCAAAACTTATACTAATTTAAGACCCAAACAGGGCAGATGATTTTCGAGAGCCGCGCGGAGCGCGGCTCTCGAAAATCATCTGCTGCCTCATCAATTTAAATTGGTATTAGTAAATGCTCAATTAAACGCCGACTTCAAGTTCATCGATTAACTCAATACTTAGCCCCGTAAAAAAGTCCCCTGCTTTTCAGCAGGGGACTTCATTCATCTATTCAACACTGACCGATCAACCGTATCGACTTGCTGTCGAAGCGATCAAGAAGGCAGCGTAGGTTAAGACATAGCCGATCGTAAAGTGAGCTAAGCCAACCACGCGACCTTGAACGATCGACATCGCCACAGGCTTATCCTTCCAACGAACCAAGTTCGCCAGCGGAGTCCGCTCATGTGCCCAAACGATCGTTTCGATTAGCTCCTGCCAATAACCTCTCCAAGAGATCAGGAACATGAAGCCCGTCGCCCAAACCAAGTGTCCAAATAGGAACATCCAAGCCCAGACCGCCAGGTTATTCATGCCATAGGGGTTGTACCCGTTGATCAACTGCGAAGAGTTGAGCCAGAGGTAGTCCCGCAGCCAGCCCATGATCGTCACTGAAGACTCATTGAACTGAGCCACGTTGCCGCTCCAGACCGCCAGGTGTTTCCAATGCCAGTAGAAGGTGACCCAACCTAAAGTGTTCAGCATCCAGAACATGGCGAGGTAGAAGGAATCCCAAGCTGAGATATCGCAAGTACCACCACGACCGGGACCATCACAAGGGAAGGCATAGCCAAAGTCTTTCTTATCGGGCATCAGCTTGGAGCCACGAGCATCCAACGCACCCTTAACCAAGATTAAGGTGGTGGTGTGTAGACCCAGAGCGATCGCATGGTGAACCAAGAAGTCGCCAGGTCCAATGGTCAAGAACAAAGAGTTCTTGCCGCTGTTGATGGCATCTAGCCAGCCAGCCAGCCACACGTTGCCGTGATTGGGCCAAGCCGTCGAAGCAATGCTGTCAGGGTTTGAGAGCAATGTATCAAAGCCATACAGCAGCTTGCCATGGGAAGCTTGAATAAACTGTGCGAACACAGGCTCAATCAAGATTTGCTTCTCAGGCGTACCAAAGGCCTGCATCACGTCGTTGTGGACGTAGATACCCAGCGTATGGAAGCCCAAGAACAGAGATACCCAGCTCAAGTGAGAGATGATTGCCTCTTTGTGGTTCAGAACGCGATCGAGCACGTTGCCCTTGTTCTGAGCCGGATCGTAATCCCGCACCAAGAAAATCGCGCCGTGAGCAAACGCCCCCACCATAATGAAACCAGCAATGTACTGGTGATGGGTGTAAAGCGCCGCCTGAGTCGTGTAATCCCGTGCCATAAAGGCATAAGGAGGCAGCGAGTACATGTGCTGAGCCACTAAAGACGTGATTACGCCCAGCGCAGCCAATGCCAGTGCCAACTGGAAATGCAGCGAATTGTTCAGAGTGTCGTACAGACCTTGGTGAGGCAGGTTGAACTGACCTTCACTCTTGGCGCTGAGCAGACCCTTCTTAGAATCCAGCATTTCTTTGATGCTGTGACCAATACCAAAGTTGGTGCGGTACATGTGACCCGCAATGATGAACAGAACGGCGATCGCCAGATGGTGATGCGCAATATCCGTCAACCACAGCGACTCAGTTTGAGGATGGAAGCCACCCAAGAAAGTGAGAATTGCAGTTCCAGCGCCCTGAGAGGTGCCAAAAATATGGTTCGCACTATCCGGATTTTGGGCATACACGCCCCAATTTCCGGTAAAGAAGGGCATCAAACCTTCAGGATGAGGCTTCACCGATAGGAAGTTGTCCCAGCCCACATGCACACCCCGCGATTCGGGAATGGCAACGTGAACCATGTGCCCTGTCCAAGCCAAAGAGCTAACGCCAAATAGACCCGCTAGGTGGTGGTTAAGGCGAGACTCTGCATTCTTAAACCAGGACAAGCTAGGGCGAAACTTCGGCTGAAGGTGCAGCCAGCCTGCAAACAGCATCACTGCCGCCAGGAATAGCAAGAAGATAGAGCCTTGGTACAGGTCAGCATTCGTCCGCATCCCCTGGGTGTACCACCAGTGGTAGACACCAGAATAAGCAATGTTGACAGGGTTAGAAGCACCTGCACGGGTGAAGGCATCTACCGCTGCTTGACCGAAGTGAGGATCCCAAATCGCATGGGCGATCGGGCGAACGTTCAGAGGGTCTTTAATCCACTGTTCAAAGTTACCTTGCCAGGCGACGTGGAATAGGTTGCCGGAAGTCCACAAGAAGATGATTGCTATATGACCGAAGTGGGAAGCAAAAATCTTTTGGTAAAGATTCTCTTCCGTCATGCCGTCATGGCTTTCAAAGTCGTGGGCGGTGGCAATCCCATACCAGATCCGACGCGTGGTCGGGTCCTGAGCCAAATCCTGGCTAAATTTTGGGAATTTTGTTGCCATAAGTCCTAATTGAAGTTCTCAATTAGCGATCGCCTCTCGCCTAATTTCCCTGAGTTAGATAAAGGGCATAGATTAACCTATGCCCACACTTAATCTAGAGAGATTAGCGATCAGCCAACGCTAGCCTACTGCAATAATCCGAGCCAGGAAGAACGCCCAGGTGGTCGCAATTCCTCCAAGCAAGAAGTGAGCAACCCCCACCGCACGACCCTGAATGATGCTCAGAGCGCGAGGTTGGATTGCAGGAGACACCCTCAGCTTACTGTGGGCCCAAACGATCGATTCGATCAGCTCTTGCCAATAGCCCCGACCGCTGAACAAGAACATCAGGCTGAACGCCCAGATGAAGTGTGCGCCTAAGAACATTAGACCGTAAGCCGAAAGTGCCGATCCATAAGAGCCAATCACTTGAGCCGCCTGTGCCCAGAGGAAGTCACGCAGCCAGCCGTTAATCGTAATGGCACTTTGAGCAAAGTTTCCGCCCGTAATGTGCGTCACCGTACCATCCGAGCCAACCGTGCCCCAGACATCTGACTGCATCTTCCAGCTAAAGTGGAAAATTACAACCGAGATGGCATTGTACATCCAGAACAGACCGAGGAAGACGTGATCCCAACCAGAAACCTGGCAGGTGCCACCCCGACCGGGGCCATCACAAGGGAAGCGGAAGCCCAGATTAGCTTTGTCTGGGATCAGACGAGAGCTACGGGCATACAGCACACCCTTTAGCAGAATCAAAACCGTGACGTGAATCGTGAAGGCATGGATGTGGTGAACCATGAAATCTGCCGTGCCTAGGGCGATCGGCATCATAGCCACCTTACCGCCGACTGCAACCACACCGCCGCCAAAAGCATAGCTAGCGGGAGCGATCGCATTCGGAGCCGTTGCGCCTGGTGCCAGCGTATGCAGATTTTGAATCCACTGAGCAAACACAGGCTGGAGCTGAATCGCCGTATCCGAGAACATGTCTTGAGGGCGACCCAAAGCACTCATCGTGTCGTTGTGAATGTATAGACCAAAGCTATGGAAGCCCAAGAAAATACAGACCCAGTTGAGGTGAGAAATCAACGCATCTCGCTGACGCAAAACGCGATCGAGCAAGTTATTGACGTTTTGAGCCGGATCGTAATCCCGCACCATGAAGATCGCGCCGTGAGCAGACGCACCCACAATCAGAAAGCCGCCAATCCACATGTGGTGAGTAAACAGCGAAATCTGAGTAGGATAATCAGTCGCCATGTACGGATAGGGAGGCATGGCGTACATATGCTGAGCCACAATGATCGTGACCGAACCCAACATCGCCAGGTTAATAGCGAGCTGTGCATGCCAGGAGGTCGTCAAGATTTCGTAGAGACCCTTGTGACCTTCACCCGTAAACGGACCTTTGTGAGCTTCCAAGATCTGCTTCATGCTGTGACCGATACCCCAGTTGGTACGGTACATGTGACCCGCAATGATAAATAGCACCGCCAAAGCCAAATGGTGATGCGCTGTATCAGAGAGCCACAGACCACCCGTTACCGGATTCAGGCCACCTTTGAAGGTGAGGAAATCAGCGTATGCGCCCCAGTTCAACGTGAAAAAGGGAATTAAGCCGCTAGGGAAGCCCCAATCCACACTGGGATAGAGATCCGTCATCAAACTGGGGTTGAGAATAAACTCATGCGGCAACGGAATGTCCTTAATGGCGACACCCGCATCCATCAGCTTGTTAATTGGCAGAGAGACGTGAATCTGGTGCCCTGCCCATCCGAGGCAGCCCAGACCCAGCAATCCAGCCAAGTGATGGTTCATCATTGATTCCACATTCTGGAACCACTCCAGTTTTGGAGCAGCCTTGTGGTAGTGGAACCAGCCGGCGAACAGCATCAGACCCGCCATTACTAGACCGCCGATCGCGGTGCAGTAAAGCTGGTAGGTATTGGTAAACCCGGAAGCTCTCCACAGTTGAAACAGTCCAGACGTAATCTGGATTCCGTGAAAGCCGCCGCCAACATCTGCATTCAAAATTTCTTGACCAAAAATGGGCCAAACCACCTGAGCACTAGGCTTAATGCTGAGGGGATCTGCCAGCCAAGATTCGTAATTTGAAAATTTAGCGCCATGAAAGTACATGCCGCTGAGCCAGACAAACACAACGGCCAAATGACCAAAGTGAGCGCTGAAAATTTTACGGGATATGTCTTCTAAATCACTGGTGTGGCTATCAAAATCGTGGGCATCAGCGTGAAGGTTCCAGATCCAGGTCGTTGTTTTCGGACCCTTAGCTAGCGTGCGATCGAAGTGACCTGGCTGAGCCCACTTCTCAAAAGAAGTAGGTACCGGATCTCTGTCTACCACAACTTTTACCTTTTCCGACTGCCCGCGTGGGGTAGTTGTCATTCGAGACTCTCCTCTCTAGACAAGGACGAGATAAATCCTATTCCCAAACCGCCTAAGTTCGCGTCTAACAGCAGCGTTTTTCTAAAAACGTATCAGATGATAGCGACTTACCAAGCAGGCTTCAGACTCAGGGGGGAGCGTCGATCAGTCTGAAGCCTACATTGGCTCTCGAAAAAACGGGTTGCAGTTAACCGCCTGTGAGATTCTGGATTAGGTCTTAAGAACAGATCCAAGATTTCTCAGCGCAACATCAACGGCTTGGGGAGGTACTGACGAGCATTATAGATCTGTAATCCGGTCGAACTCAGCGCAGGTTTACAATAATTCAAAATTCAAAGCCTTTATCCGTCTGCTTTTCACGCTCAGCCATCAGCAAATAAAGTGCCTAGTACTCCATACTTTTTACAAATCGAAATATTTGACATTGATAATATAGCCCTACGTAATTGAGTTTAGGACGAGTTATTTTTTGAGAGCCGCGCGGAGCGCGGCTCTCAAAAAATAACTCATTGGATCTAAGCGCGTAGCGCTATAGAAATCCCTTGAACAGACAATATCCTGCGGGGCTTCGCGAAGAGGGAGAATCAGAAGCCATTGGCTTCACCAAAGGTGGATTGAGTACCAAGATTCAGGTGGCAACGGATGCACTAGGTAATTTCATGAGCTTCCGCCTTACAATTATCAACCCCCTGATGAAGAGTTTATAGATAGCTGCATCCTGGCTTGAGGCTAGGCTAGGATAGCCACGATGTCATCAGTTTGAAAGTCATCAGTTTGAAACTTTGGGTCAGCCTATCAAAGTCACCTCACTACATATGACGCGATATATGACGCGATCGAATGCCGATACAGCCGACAAGGGCAAAGTTCAAGGGCACTGGAGAGAACTTGATGTCTTACGAGGCATTGCCGCTGTCATGATGATCGCCAATCACGTTGGCGTTAAGTTTCTCAGTCCTCAACATACTGAAAGCGGCCTCACAGAAGCAGTGCTCTTTGTCGGCAGTTTCGCACCCGTAATGTTTTTCTTTATCACAGGTGTGGGGGCTGGGATTCAGTCCGGTCAGAAAAAACAAGCAAGCCGCTGGTTTAGCGTCATTAACAAAGTTGGGATTCTAGTGCTGGCTGATTTCTTGATGGCATGGAGCGGAGGCAGCTGGTGGCGACTTGATTTCTTAAGTTTCATTGGTCTATGTATATTGATCTTGGAATGTGTTAGAAATTCAAAATCACCTGTTGTGGCTAGTGCAGTTGGCTTGGGTGCAGTTTCCTTACTGCGCTATCTGATTGGACCGATCGCCCATGAGTTTGGCTATGATCAGCAAATCTGGGGTTTAAGCTTTCTGCTGGGAACTGAGATTACGCCAGGTGTTTCCTATCCTTTGGCTCCGTGGCTTGCCTATCCATTCCTGGGATATTTGGTAGGTGTTGCGATCGATCGTTTCAGGTCTAGGGTTGAGGAGCAGCGATGGAGGGCAGCTCTAGGTCTGCTGGCGGTAGCGATCGTACCAGGAATAATTGCTGTGTATCTGGCGCTCAAAGGAGCCGTTTTCTTCCGGTGGGGAACGGTGAGCCTAGCATTTTATATCATTAGCTTTACTGCCCTTGCAGTCTGTGTTGCTTTTTCACTCATGCTTTGTAGCAATCTCTGCCCCCAATTTGGGCCTCGGTTCTTGTCGCTAAAGGGCATTAGCTCCCTTGCTATCGTTCCTATCCATTACTTCCTCATTGACACAGGGTTTTGGCTAGGACTGCGAGCAATTCAGCCTGCGGCATATTATTGGGTGATGATCGCCATCCTTGCCCTCAGCTTTTTTCTTGCTGCTCGGATGGATAGAATCGGCAGTGCAGTCCGGCAAATCTCTGAGCAAGGGCTGATTCGCAGCTGTCTCTTAGGCTTGCTAACTGCTTCTGCACTCATTATCTTAGTCACCCACCAAACTCACCCGCCCACAGCAATGGTTGCTAAGACAATCGGACAACTGGCTCTATGTCTACTGTTTGTTCTACCGTCTGCTTTAATGCCCTTGCCGCTATCTAGAGCTAAGGCGTAAGTATCGGTGTTTCAGTCGGTATTTCACAAGACAGCTCCGCTTGTTTCTCAGACTAAATGGGAACTTTATGGTCAATCCACTACTAATTCTGCATAGCCTCTCTCCTCCTTCAAACCCTGCTATGGAGCGCTGTACCTTTAGCCTGGAGATATTAGGTAAGGTCTGCTAGGGTGCAAGTTAAGCTTTGTTAATGTGAGAACTTTGAGTGCAATGCTCTGCCGATCATTATGAAAATTACGTTTGTTATGGCAAGTGGGTTTACGCTCACAGGTGGAGATCGCGTGGTGGCAACCTACGCTGAAGGTCTGCACAAGCGAGGTCACGATGTTCTGGTGGTTTCTCGCCCTCGCATCCCAGTTACATTGTCTGAACGCGTACGTTCTCTCCTGAAGGGTCAGGGATGGCTACCAGATAAGAAAAAATATCCTTCTCATTTCGATCATCTAGATGTTCCTTGTCGCCTGACTAACCACTTTGGTCCGGTTGGAGATAATGATCTGCCTGATGCGGATGTTGTGATTGCAACTTGGTGGGAAACGGCTGAATGGGTAGCCAATCTCTCTCCAGGTAAGGGGGCAAAGGCGTACTTTATCCAGCATCACGAGGTTTTTGACTATTTACCTAAAGAAAAGGTTGAAGCAAGCTACCGACTGCCTTTGCACAAAATTACGATCGCACAATGGCTCGTAGACTTGATGAAAACTCAGTACGAAGATCCTCATGTTTCTCTGGTACCCAATAGCGTTGACACCACCCAATTTTTTGCTCCTCCTCGTGGTAAACAGCCATTTCCTACTGTAGGTTTGACCTATTCTGACATTCCCTGGAAGGGGTGTGATATTAGTCTGGCAGCCTTCTCGATCGCTGCTCAGCAAATACCTGATTTGCGCCTTGTATCTTTTGGTAGCGAGCAACCTACACCTGATTTACCCCTACCTGCGGATACAGAGTTCCACCTCAGTCCCTCTCAAGAACAGCTCAAAAAAATTTATTCTGAGTGTGATGCTTGGCTCTTTGGCAGCCGTATTGAGGGATATGGATTGCCTATTTTGGAAGCTATGGCTTGCCGCACCCCAGTCATTGGTACCCCTGCAGGAGCTGCCCCTGAACTACTTTCAGGAGGGGCAGGAGTGCTGGTTGATCTGGAAAATCCAGTAGACATGGCACGGGCAATCGTCAAAATCTGTCAAATTTCAGAAGATCAGTGGAAGGCTATGTCTAATACTGCCTACACAAAAGCCACAAGCTACACTCTAGAGATGGCAATAGAGCTGTTTGAATCAGCCCTTTCCACCGCCATGGAGCGATCGCAGTCGCTCTACTAGCCAGTAAAAGTTAGTTGCTGCATGAAGTGAGAATCCACTAGCTTGAACCTAGCCACAACTTTAGACAAAACTGAATTTTTTGTGTGTCTAGCAAAGTTTTCGTAAAGGCAACAAATTTTGACCTAGGAGATGAAAAGGACTTTGATATCCTCTACTTATCAGTAAGTTGTAAATTAGGATACTTCTGATTCTGCTAATCAGTCCCTAAGAGTGATGAAAGAAGTGTACTAGGAGAAAAATATGAAGCTAAGTTCAACGTACTACCTCGACTCAGATTACCTGAGCAACCTCGCTGAAAAATATCGGGACGACTATCAGAGCGCTAAACCCTTTCCCCATGCGGTGATTGACAATTTTCTACCGGAAACCCTACTGGATTCAATTCTTGAAGAATTTCCTAAAGCTGGGGCGATCGAATGGCAGAAATTTGATGCGGCGGCTGAGAAAAAACTGGCTTCCAAGTCAGAACTCCAGATGGGAGAAATGACTCGCTTTTTGCTGTACCAGCTTAATTCCTCCACATTTATTACCTTTCTAGAGCGCTTGACTGGCGTTGATGGACTGATTCCTGATCCTCATTTCGTTGGGGGTGGTTTACATCAAATCGAGCCAGGTGGCTTCTTGAAAATGCATGTTGACTTCAACCGCCATGAGCGACTGCGCCTCGATCGCCGCCTCAATCTGCTAATTTATCTCAACAAAGATTGGGAAGAAGAGTATGGTGGATATTTAGAGCTGTGGGACAAAGAAGTAACTCAGTGCAGCAAAAAAATCCTTCCTATCTTCAATCGATGCGTGGTCTTTACTACAACCGATTTTTCGTTCCACGGTCACCCTGAGCCACTAACCTGCCCTGAAGGCGAAACTCGTAAGTCTCTGGCGCTTTACTATTACAGTAACGGCAGACCCGCTTCAGAAATTCGTAAAGGGGGGGCTGGACACTCAACTTTATTCCGTGCTCGACCTGGTGAAACAATCAACATTGAGAAAGAGCCAATTGGCGCTCGAGTCAAGTCATCGATTAAGAAGCTGCTTCCCATCATTGCCAAGGATTAATTGCCGCGATCTGAGTGAACCCTGGATTCATAGCTCAGAAATTTTATCCAGTGCTTTGCTTAAAGACAGGTAGCCTGTTGCGAGTAATGTTGTCGATCGGCTGTTGATTTTTGAAATTTACTTTTGAAACGATAGCAGGTTTGCAACCCAGTGCCTGACATGAAGCTTAAACCAACTTAACTGTGAAAAAGAGGTCACTATGGGATTTACATTGCCTAATAATCCAGCAGGGTATGCGGCGATCACCGTTCCCATAGTTATGTTTCTCTGGATTCCAGTCGTTCTTTACCTATTTTCACGGTTTCCTGCCAGAAAAGCAGTTGTTGCTAGCTTCTTAGGAGCGTGGCTGTTTTTGCCTCAGGCTAGCCTTACACTGCCTAGCATCCCAGACTATGACAAAATATCAGCAACCTGCTACGGCATTCTGCTAGCTACCTTTATTTTTGATGTTGGACGCTTTCGCACATTCAAATTTGGCTGGGTAGATGTACCCATGGCAATTTGGTGTTTTTGTCCATTCATCTCATCCATAACCAACGACTTGGGTCCTTATGACGGCTTTTCAACCCTTCTAGACCAAACAATGAGTTGGGGTGTACCCTATTTCCTAGGACGCATCTACTTCAACACTCTGGATGGGCTGAAGCAGCTAGCAATGGGAATCTTCATAGGTGGGCTGGTATACGTTCCCCTGTGCCTAATTGAGGTGAGAATTAGTCCTCAGCTACACAGGATTGTCTATGGAGATTTTCCTCACTCTTTCGCTCAAATGATTCGAGATGGAGGCTATAGACCCAACGTATTTATGGAATCAGGGCTAATGCTGTCAGCCTTCATGATGGCAGCTACTTTGATTGGCATTTGGTTTTGGCAGTCTGGCGTGGTTAAGCAAGTCTGGAATATTCCCATTTCCTGGCTAGTATGGATTTTAATCATCACCTTTGCTTTGCTCAAGTCCTATGGAGCCTATACCTTATTTATTGTCGGCGTTGGTACCTTGTTTATCGCCAAGCAATTTCGTACAGCGCTGCCCGTCTTTCTCCTGATGATAGGCATGGGCGTTTACCTTTACGTCAACGCTGGGACTGAAACCTATTCTTCTGATCAGCTTGTTGCCTATTTGTCTGATATATTTCCGCCTGATCGAATTCAATCTTACATATTCAGATTGAACAATGAGGAAATCTTGGTAGATCACGCCAGAGAAAGATTCATTTTTGGCTGGGGCGGCTGGAGCCGATCAAGAGTCGTTATTGATGAGTTTGGCGGTATGACTGTTCAGGATAGTCTATGGGTTATTGCCTTGGGTCAGTTCGGTATAGTTGGATTGATAAGCTGCTTTGCCTCAATGCTTTCGCCTGTCATTGCACTCTTCTCAACGCGCTATCCTGCTAGCCTATGGTTTAATCGCAAGGTTGCATCAGCAGCAGCGCTGGCAGTGATTATCACGTTGTACATGGTGGACTGCATCCTTAACGCTATGATCAACCCCATTTATATTTTGGCATGTGGCGGGATTGCGACTCTAGCTATGAAGCCAAGAGAACGAGAAAGCAGCCAAAATGAGCGAAGGGCTGTACGACAGCGCGGCTGGCAATCTGAGGAATCTGGAGGCGATATTTCTTAGGCTTTCTTCCCTAGTTCACTTAAGCAAACAATTGGGTCAGGGCACGAAGCGACCTGACCCAATTGTTTGCTTAATCTTAATCACAAAAGTGGCGAATGTACCTTGACTTTTGCCAAACATACCAGACTCTTGAGCACTGGAGTTGTGGAGAATCTCGCTATCGCTACAAATGGGGACGCATGTACTGCATCCCCACTTAAAATTGATATTCAAACCGAGCTACCAGGCTCTACGTTCTACATTAGGCCAATTTGAGAAAGAATCCCTTGACCTGTCAAAAATTCTGTAGCCAGACCAATCACAAACCCCATCATTGCCAAACGACCGTTCCAGGTTTCAGCGAACTGAGTGAAGCCAAATTTAGTTTGCTGGTTTTCCATGACTGCTT
This sequence comes from Drouetiella hepatica Uher 2000/2452, assembly GCA_019359505.1. Taxonomy (GTDB): domain Bacteria; phylum Cyanobacteriota; class Cyanobacteriia; order Elainellales; family Elainellaceae; genus Drouetiella; species Drouetiella hepatica. Next base: position 63,485 of record JAHHHD010000024.1, read on the forward strand.
ATGCCTCGCTTAAAATCAACCTTGTGTAAATAAACTTAACACAAGTTCAAATAAGTTGGCAATAGCCAAAGGGTTGTTGCAGAATTGTGACCCAGAGAGACACAGCACTCTACATAGTAGATCGCTGTGTTTAGTAACTCCTTAGAGAGTGGCATTATCTCTCGGTCAGATTTGCAGCGTGCTGGGTAGCTGCTCGTTAACCTATTCAAAGGTTTGGAAGGTCTGCGCGCCATACTAGAGTGCACAGACCGCGATAATATGGCTAGATCTCCCTAGATGACACCTAAATTAGATAGTCCCAAAATCACTCCAGCTCCTAGAACATGCCCAAGAGATGTGGTTCCCAATAGAGCGCCCAAACTTAACCCGCCAAATAGATTAGATGAAGGTAAAGCAGGTCCTTCACTAGGTTTTTGAATGGTTAGCTTGCCAATGGCGATCGCCAGAATATTGCAAGCAATCATGATAAAACCGACTGTGGGAGACCACTCCAGAGTGTTAGGAACAGCGGCAAGTAAAGCTGGGGTATACACCAAAATTTCTCCTTAATAACTTGTCAATGATTTCAAATCTAGGTGAACTTCTACCAAAGAATGCCCTCCCTTAGATATGAATTGCATCAATAATTAATATTTTTAGAGATTTTTATAGCCGTATTCAATTTCTTTAGGACATTTTGGGTGGTGTGCGGAGCGCGCCACCCAAAATGTCCCCGTCCTAACCCAGATGAATACAGCTATACAAATAAAGAAGAGGCTCTTTCTGAGAAAGAGCCTCTTCTCATTAACCTGCTTAAGTTTGTCTTGGCCTTGCGGGTCCTAGACAGTAGGAGTGGTAGCTGGGACTAGAGGACTTGGAGCAAATCGACCCAAGCTTTGCTTAACGAGCGAGTGCAGAAATTCTGATCGCTGATTGGCATCGAAAACGGCTTTGATTTTTTGCAGCATGCGATCGACCTTGAAGTTAGGTTCTAAAGCGGGGTCAAGGCTCTGTTCTTCAAAGTATTCAACTAGGCTCAGCCCTGCAATTCGAGTCAGATAGGCTGCGCTGGTTCCTTGGAGCGTACCTCCGGCAACATAGGTAAGAGCATGACTCTTGAGGAGAGGTGCGATCGCCTGACTCGCCATTTCCACTAGACCCAGCTTCACCATCTGGCTAGCTAGATTGCCCATGACGGTTTTTGCCTGATCCAAAGAGAACTGTTGCTGATAGATTGCGCCAAGGTCAACCACAAGCTGGGCATTGATTGTGGCAGTAGCGAGTAGGTCGAGACTGGGAACAGGGTTTGCAAAAGCAGCACCCGCAGCAACCCATTGGTATTGCTCGATAATGGGTAAAGCGCGCTGGCGGCGAACTTGATTGAGTTCAGTTTGAACGACAGCACTCAAGGCTTGAGCCTGCCGCTTGACGGTTGCCAAGATGAGCTGTTGCGATTCTTGGGTCAAGACTTGCTGAAGCCGCTGTTGAAGAATGGCAACATCAGGGGCAGGTTGCTCAAATCGCTCTTCAAAGGTTCCATCGGGCTGATGCTTGCGGACTTTAATCGGGACGGGCTGAGCAGCGATCGCCATAATGTCTTCTGTAGCCAGCAGACCTGCCATCCGATCGCGGATTTGCTGAAGAATAACGGGGCGGTCGGCGATCAAATACTGGTCTTGCTTGTTAAACAGCAGCAAAATCCGGTGATTTTTAACGAGTAGCTTCTTGAGGGTTTGAAACTCAGAGTCGGTGATGTCACCCGTTGTTAGGAACATAACTAGATCAGCATTCTCAGCATCTGCTACAGCAGAATCAGCGCTATAGAACTCTGGCTGATCTAAGGCTGAAGCTGTTGATTGAATGCTAGTTTTTTGAACACTAATGGAGCTATCGCTCAAAAGCTGAGTCAGCGTTGTTTTGCCGACCGATCGCTCTCCTAAGAAAGCAAGGCGGATGCTTTTGCGCTCTAGTTCAGTTGCCAGAGCCGCTAGCTGTTGGCGCAAGTTCACGATGAGAACGGCTGTCTCAGGCAGACTGGCATTCAGCTCGGTGGAGAGATGGTTGATTTGCACCTCTACTTCCGCCAATGCCTTTTCTACTGCCGTGCGATCGACAGGCGTAAAGGACAGTAGGGGACGCTCGACCCTACGCTTTTGGTTAAGCCACCATAGACCCGAACCTAGAGCGACAGCACTCCATACAGCGCTGCTACCCATGCCAATCATATGGGGATCTAGACTACCCAGCAACCAAACTCCGGCTGTTAAACCTAATCCGCCAACCAAAAGCGGCTTCTGTAATAGAGGAATCATAAAGCTATCACCTTTTCTACATCTAGCAAGTTTTCTGCATTCAGCAAGCCATTGAAAACCCCTGACATCCGATCGCATGAACTCTATGCTCAGCATAGCTTGTCAGACTCAGTTTATGAGGCGGTTATCTGTCCTGCTATTACCCAAAAATCCGTCAGATTTTCGGCTAGTGCTTCGAGTAAGCCCTGCTTTGAGATGGCTCTCAATTGTGAGCTTCGGACAAATACAAGCGATCGTTACTACCATGTGAGCGATTGTTCTACCACTCGATGTATCCATAGCTCGATCGCCCTCATTCTTCCAAATTACTCAAGTCTTCCAGATTAAACCGCTCAATGAGGTTTTGCACGTCAGCATTATGGTTGATGTAGAACTCGATTGCCTCATTAACTAAGCCGCTCAATGAGGTGTCTCTGATACCTGCCAGTGCCTTGAGGAGACGATCTAAATCCTCCTCAACAAAGACTCTAATTTCTGGCTTCCTTTTCTTCGCAGCCACTGGGGGCACCTGTATTGATCTCAGTTATTCTCTCTGATCACAGCTGCAAAATGTTTCATCTACCGTATTGTGGCAACTGCCACAATGACGTATATTAGCTATCAAGTCCAATCAATCTAAGGCAGGAACCAAGGAAACTTACTTATGGTCACACTCTCCGATGATGAAGTCGTCTTAATCCGATCGATCCTGACGGCGCTCCGGGCGATCAAGGTGCGCGATATCGATAAAGCTTTGGTGATTTGTCGAAAGGCGATCGTTTCTCAGACGAATTGCGTCGCTAAGTCATTAGGTAGCTTACAGGTTAGCCATAAATTCAAAGCTGATGCTTAGCCGCATCCATCCCGACTGCCATTCACCGTCTTGGTCTATCAGGTCAACCTCCGTACCTTGCAGTAATAGCAGTAGCTCAGGCGTGGTTTGGGCGATGTGCTGCTGCACCTGAGCCTCCAAAGTTTCCAGCAACGCGGGCTGTTGAAGCCAGAACAGATCGGGCGATCGCACCACGCTATTCAGCTCAACCACCGTAGGCGCAATCTCAGGTAGCTCAATGGTAGAGAAGCCTCCAATCTCATGCCCTGTCATCAAATCCAAGCTCCAGTCTAGTTCTGGCGTTTGCACCGTCAAGCCAATCCACAGACGCAGGATTCCCATTTCCCACGGGCGATCGGGTTGGAGCAAGGTCACAGAAATGCCGCTCATCAGCTGCATCACTTCGTAAGAACTGTGGCTAAAGCACCAGAGCAGCCGCAACGCCAGCTCGTCCGTTTGCCATTCTGGCTGAAGAAAATTGCGGCTGGTCAGGGTCAGGTCAGTGTGGAGGCGATCGTCGGCTGTCTCTATTCCTGAAACTGGGGGAGCGATCGCCCCTCGATACTGCTCAATCCAGGCTGCGTCCGTAAATTTGAGGCTGGGCTGAGCCGGGGTTGCCGGAGGCGTTGGCGCTGTCGTGAACTCAAACCCCAGGCTGAGGTGAAGCGTGGCGGGTTGCCAAGGCTGCTGAGGAATCAATAATTCAGTCTGGGTGCCTTCCAGAAAAGGCATTAGAGCAAGTGTCGTGATCTGAATTTGCCGACTTAATAAATTAACTGCCTCAGCGATCGTTGTCGGCTGGGGATAGAGGGTAGAATCGCCGAGCTGAATCAGGCGATCGTCTGTCAAAAGTTCTGATAGGGGTTGCTGTGTGACTAAATCGAACTTGTCAGACAGCGTCGGAGTCTTGACCTGTAACTGAGCGACTAGGCGCAAAATTCCAGTTTGCCAGCTCTCGTCAGACTGCAAGATTCGAGCGGGAGTTCCTTCTAGCAAGCGCATAGCTCCGTAGGCGCTACGGGCAATTCCCCAAAGCAGCCAGGAAGTTAGACCTTTGATGGCAACGTAGTCTATGGGACTGCCTGGGGTCGATCGTCTCAAAACCGCCTGATTTAGTACTTCATGACCTGAGGCGCTAGGACTTGACCATTTATGCAAGCGATCGACAGATGTCCGTTCGGAAGAATTCGCCATTAGGAGTACAGATGAGGAATTGACCTAATCTCCGCCTATCTTAAGCAAAATAACCTAAGAAAAGTAAGAGATCAGGTCAAATGGGTCACTTACGACCCAGATAGAGCGTGAATTGTCAGGTTAAGTGTAGAACAGATTTCAAGATTATGCTACTAATAGCGTTGAGATTGGCGTTAAGTATTAAATAACGCTACTTGTAGCGAACTATCCCTTCTTATTTTCATCTATCCGTTTTAGCAGATCTCGAATCCTGGGAGCATCTGACACCATGGAGGGCGCACAAATCAGGTAGTGTTCCAAATCCTGTTGTGCCTCTGCCCAGCGTCCGAGCTGATAGTAGAGTAAACCACGATCCCGTTGCTCCATCCAGGAATGGGGTAGCAGCAGCAAGATCCGATCGATGGCGGCGATCGCCCTTGACCAATCTTCCTGCTTCAGGTAGACCCCTTTTAGGTTAGTCAGCATCCGCGCCAAAAAATAGTGTGGGCTAACTGCCTCCAAAAATTCGGGGCGGAGCGCCATCGGTCTGCCGTAGACTTGGCTAAGCCGCTCCTGACAGTCTTCCGCAAACAGCACCTCGCCCTGATGAAACGGGTCTACAAAAATTTGCATGTCGTCGCCGATCGGCCGGACGAGAAAGTGCCCCGGCATTCCTACCCCTACCATGGGGAAATCAATTCGACCCGCAACTTCTAAATACACTAGGGATAGCGTAATCGGAATGCCTGTACGGCGATCGATTACTTCATTTAGATAACTGTTGCGCGGGTCGTCATAGCGTTCGGTATTGCCTCGAAATTGCAGATCTTCGTAGAAATAGCGATTCAGGGTTTGGATGATACGCAGCGGATATGGCTCTCTGGGCAGACGTTCCCGCACTTCTACCGCCATGGCATCCAAGGCGCTCAGATACTCCTCGACATCCAGATCCGGGTATTCCTCTTGCGCCAGATATAGGGCTGCTTTTGCCAGATCAATCTGGTCAGGGGGCTGATGAATTTCTTGATAGAAGCGCTGCCGTGCCAGAGAAGATCCTAGAGAAAAATTCATGCTTGCGAGTAATGAGGAGGCTAGAAAGTTTGCTTCAGACGACTGAGCAGCCAGCCCAGCCGCGCCTCGGCGAGTTCAATATTCTTGGCAATTTGCGGACTCATGTCATCAGAGCTGTTTCGATCGCCCTGCGGATTCATCGTATCGCGCAATCGGTCGGACAGAAACACCGCGATCGCATGGTAAAAGTGGCTGGCAAAGTCTCGATCTTGGGAAAGCTTGGTGGCAAGCTGCGATCGCGGAATTACCCAGACCAGAGAATCGATCGCTGATTTGACGGTAGCCGAAGGATTGCGGGAATCGACAAATGACATTTCTCCCACTACCTCGCCGCTGCCTAGCTTAGCAATCTCCTTGCCTGCCGCTTCCAAAGAGACTACCAAAGCACCTTCCAAGACAATGTACAGCGCATCGGTGGGTTCGCCTTCCCGAATCAGCGTGTTACCTGCTGCCACCGATTTCTTTCGACCCGCTGTCATCAACCAATCGAAGTCGCGATCGCTGAATGCTGCCAGCATATAAAGTGCTTTCTTCATGTCAAGGAGTTTTTCTGGAAATTTGTGAAGGCTCGATCGCTCTGGCGATGACGTATTTTTCGCAAAACTTTAATCCCTGACCGGACTAAAATTCAAGTCCGATTGAAACAGTTTGTAAGGCACATGCAGTTATGAAGGGGCTTGGCATTGCCAAGCCCGTACCGAGCTATTCATCTAGGGGTAATCATTGCCAGAGCCGTACTGCAATGCCTCCAGCCAGCGATCGCCATAATATTGCCAAGCGGTTGGCAGTGACTTAGTCCAGGGCTTCAACCTCAGCGCCAAAGGACACAAAGCCGCGTACAAACCCAGCGCCAGGAAATGCCCCATCCAGGTCAGTAACGTTAACAAGCCTACATGGGGAATGATTGCCAATATCAGGCAGGGATGGGCGATCGCCACACGCAGCATCGTCTGAGCCAGCGCCGAGAACTGCACCACGTCTTGCAGGAAAGGCTTTAGCACCCGATCGCCCAACTGCTGCATTTCCTCAAATACGGCGGACAGCAGAGCGTTAATCTGGTTGGGCGCAACTTTCTGGTGAATGCCCACACTCATCGATCGCTGAAATAGCCAAGTTACCGCCAAACTGGGCTGGTAGGGATGGAGCAGGGCAAGGGCAGAGCGATCGAGCAAATCTTCAGCCAGCGCCGCATCAATGCCAGCGGTTAGCCGTTTCAAATGGCGAATCATGGCTCCAAATCCGCCAAAGCTGAGGGGTGATTGATTGCCGCTACTGTCGCCAATGGGCAAAATCCGATTCCAGGCGGGCTTTAGCGGACTCTGACGGTAGCAGGGAAAGAAGCCAAACAGGGCACGTTGGAATTGGAGGCGATCGAGTTCTATCCCCTGATACTGCGGCAAAAGCTGGAAATAGCTTTCAAATAGGGTTTCTAGGCTGGGGCGTTCTGGCTGGGCATCTAAATACGTGAACAGGTAGGTAGTTCTGCCATCCCGCGCCGGAAACGCCTCCCAAAAATACTGACACTGATTCTGCACCGTCGTAAAGGTGGCAAACAGATCGCCTGTAGGATTTTCAGGGAAGCCCTGAGCACAAGTGCCGACGACTAAACAGACGGCATCGGGTGACCTTCCCTGTCGTGCCTGCTGGGTAACGGGCGAGAAGTGACCCATGGCATCCAGTAAAAGGCGGGTTGTAAACAGTGTCTCCGCAACCTGAACGGTGACGCCGTTGGGATGGACGACCGCCCCCTTAAACGCTGTGTCTTCAAACAACTGCCCTCCGGCAGCCAAGAATTTTGTTTTGAGGGTGTCAAGCAGCTCGACTGGATCAACGCCGATATTTAGCACATCGGTGACCTGTAGCTCAATACCCTCGTGAAAGCGAACATAGCCCGGATTGTAGGTGGTGGCGATCGTCCCTTCTAGCTCTGCCTCAGTCAGCAAGCCCAGCTCCACCAAGGCTTGTAACTCTCGCCGCGAGATATTCCATTCCTGGTCACGTCCGCGTAGCTTGCCGCGCTCCAAAACTGCCACCCGCCAGCCGCGTTGGGCAAGCGCTGCGCCGATGAGAATTCCTAACGTGCCGCCGCAAATGACTACATCCCAGTCGATCGCTAGCGGCTCAGACGTTTCTTGAACCACTTCAGACGGGGGAATCTTGGCTTCCCGGTAGGCTTGCCAGAGGCGATCGGCTTGTCGCAATCCGGCGAAGGGATTTCCTGGCATTTGTGACAGAATTTGTTCGGTCAGGCTCATAGAATGGCTTGGGTGTAATGTTCACTGTTTCAAACAGGTGCACGGCACCCTTTGCAGACAATCAATTTATAGAGACATCTATGCGAATTAAAGTGATTAACGGCAATACCTTTGAGTCTATGACACAGGGCATCGATCAGTCTGCTCAGGCGGCGCGGTTTCCAGACACAGAAATTGTCACGACTCAACCTAAAGCGGGACCAGAGTCGGTGGAGAGCTATTATGACGAGTATCTGGCGATTCCTGGAATTCTTGAGGAAATTATTTTATCTGGGGACGAATTTGATGCTTTTGTAATCGCCTGCTGGGGCGATCCCGGTGTTGAGGCAGCGAGAGAGATTACCCTAAAGCCTGTGATTGGTATTGCGGAAGCCAGTATGTATGTTGCCAATATGGTTGCGGCACGATGGGGCGTGATCACCACCCAGCACCGTACCCTCGACATGATTGAGAAAACTATTTACAAAACTGGATTTTCCCATCGGTGCGTTTCGATTCGCACGACGGGTATTCCTGTGGTAGAAACCGAAACGGCGCGCGAGGCAACAACGGACGCTCTGGAGCAAATTGGGCGGTTGGCGATCGCCCAAGACAAAGCAGAAGCTCTCTGCCTCGGCTGTGCTGGGATGAGCGGCTTAGATCACGCGCTGGAAAAACGGCTGGGGATTCCAGTGATTGACTCCGTTGCCGCAGCCGTCAAAATGGCAGAGGCGATCGTCTCATTGCACAAACAGAACAGCAAGGCTCTAACTTATCAGGTGCCCTCGCCCAAGCCGATTAAGGGATTCCCGGCTCATATGCAGCCCGGTCGCTTTAGCGCAAATTCGGACAAGAAATGAGGGTATTTCTTAAAGGGTAAGGATTTTTTTGTTGCTTGGGCAAAGCCCAAGCAACAAAAAAATCCTTACCTAAATACCACTACCGAAATGAGCTAGTTTTGCCAACGATCGAGTGCATTTTCCTGCTTCAAAAACGCCTGAATTTGATCTTTGTAGCGCTTTTTATAGGTTTCAAATTTGTATGCATTCACCTGGATGCCAAAGGCTGAAGCCTGATTTTCAGCCTGAAGAATGGCGGCAATGCGATCGTTGGTAGGCGTAAAGAAGTGGCTGCCGTCAAACGTGTTGCGCGGCTCTTGGGTAACAGCTGAGGGAATTGAAAAGTCATAAAAAACGTCATAGCTTTGAGATATCTGATAGAACCCTTGTAGAGTACAGTCTGTCAGGTTGCGGCTGTAGGTTTCATTCACAACACTCCAAGCCGATCGTGGTGGTACATAACCCACATATTTGGCATCTGGGAATATGTTTCTAAGCTGATTAAATAAACCAACCTTTGATAAATTGCACTGCTGAGGAGAAAGCTTTTGGGTGAACTGCGGTGTATATTGTGGCGGATGCTCAAAATCTGCCACTTCAAAATTGCGATCGTAATACTGAGCCTTATCCGGGCTGACTCCTGCCAGCGTCATCAGCGAGAACAGAAAAACATCAGCTGAAAAGAACGCATGGTAGACAGAAGGAGTGGCAATATGTTCCGCATCTTCTCCTGCTTTCTCTATTTCTTGTCCAGCAACTAGGTTGAACTCATCTACGCCAACATAGACTGTTTTGGGAATCAAACCCTGCTCTTTTAGAAACTTGGCATAGGCAATAAAGTCTCTGATATTTCCGCCTTTGATGGCGTAGTTAAAGCAGCGCTGATTTTTGAAGGCAGAGGCTCTGAGCGCGATCGCCCTAGAGCTGCCCAAGATCAGGCAATCGTATCCTGAATCTTTGGTTCGTAAAAATAAATTTGTTTTAGAAATCCGTTCATTGAACGCAAAGTTTTTGTTCGTCAACTGATTCCCATGGCTATACCAAAGCGGATCAATTAACCAGTTCAATAATCCGGCTCCTGAGAAGATGATTACCGAAATGATGGAGTATAGCCAGAAGTCGAATTTAGCAGTCTGTGGATTAGAAACCTGTGGTGGTGTAGGGCGATCGCGCCTCTCTAGCGGTGATTGCGATCGTCGAATGCCTCTAAGCAGCGCCTTGGTGGAAAAGTTGAGGTGCATAGTTTTTAGGAAGACAGAATTAGAACTGGAAATATAGGAACTCGCTGACTCGCGTGAAGCAAAGTAGGGAAACGGCGGTCAACAAAGCCACGATCGCGCTCCAAACTTTGCCGGGATGCCAAGATAACTTTTGCCAAAACTGCTCAAACCAGACAGGATGATTGGCAGCGATCGGCTGATCTAATGTGGGGCTGTATCGACCCATCCACTGCTGCGTATTAGGCGTAAACCAGGCGATTGCCAGCAAAATCGCAATGCCAAAAACGGCGTACTGCTGGCTAATGCCGACATTGACTGTAAACCCGTCAAAGGTGGCTCCGACGCTGCGAAGAAAGCCCAGTCTTGCCTCCAGAAATTGCGGTAGCGCCAAGCCATTCATGCCCAACATTGCGCCTAAAATTGCCCCTGCCGTTTGGAGATTGTGCGCCCTAAAAATCACCCAAGAAATCACGACTGCCAGAAATGTTGTTAGCCAGCCCATACCTCGTAACCATGCCGGATCTTGGTGGAGGTCATGCCCTAGGCTGCGCCGAAGCGATCGCCACTGGTGATTAATCACCAGGTAGGCACCGTGCAACCCGCCCCAGACCACAAACGTCCAGCCTGCGCCATGCCACAGTCCGCCTAGCAGCATGGTAATCATCAAATTTAGGTGCCGTCGAAATGTGCCTTGGCGACTGCCGCCCAGGGGAATGTATAGATAGTCCCGCAGAAAATTGGAAAGGGTGATGTGCCAGCGTCGCCAAAAATCGATGATGCTGATGGCTTTGTAAGGCGAGTCAAAGTTGATGCCAAATCGAATGCCGAACATATACGCTAGCCCGATCGCCATGTCGGAGTAGCCGGAAAAATCGAAATAAAGCTGTAGTGCGTAGGACAACGCTCCCGCCCAGGCCTCTGAGAAAGTAAGCGACACGCCTTGAGCTGCCGCCCCAAATGCAGCGTTAGCAAATCCTGAAATGCGGTCAGCAAAGACCATTTTTTTGAATAGCCCTGCCATGAACACCGTCAAGCCGATGGAAAAACACTGTCCGCTGAACCGATAAACCGATTCTTTAGCAAACTGCGGCAAGATATCTTGATACCGAACGATCGGCCCCGCAATTAGGTGCGGGAAAAAGGTGACAACCAGGGTGTATTCCAGAAATTTGTATCGCTGCGCCGTTCCTCGGTAAGTATCCACCAAATAGGCGATCTGCTGAAAAGTGAAGAACGAAATCGCTAGCGGTAGGGCAATTTTAGCCAGATGAAACTCTGTTCTAGCCGTCTGATTCACCGTGTCCACAAAGAAATTGGCGTATTTGAAATAGCCAATCAGCGCCAAGTCAACAAAAATTCCGAAAGACAGCAGCAGCTTACGGGTGCTGGGCGATCGCTCCGCCTGCCCCAACTGCCGAGACAAACAGTAATTAAATATGACTGAAAAGCCTAGCAGCGCCAGATTCGCCGGATTCCACCAGGCATAGAAAAACAGAGAAGTAACCACTAGCCACAAAATGGCGCGGCGTTGAGCGATCGGCTGTCGATCTCGACCGATCAGAAAAAAGCCCAATAGCGCCACCGGCAAAAATGCGAATAGAAACTCAAAAGAATTGAATAACATACACCCCAGCGATTTTGAGAAAGCTCTTTCTTAGAGGCTCACCCGCTATTTCTTAAGCAAGTAACCCAAGTACATAATTCACTAATTATACCTGTCTACTGTGTTTAACTCAGTGTTAGCACTGAGCTTCACCGAAAACTCATAAGTGATGCTTAAGGGTTGCAAAATCCAAAATCTAAAGTTCTATAGCAGACTCGCTCAAAACTTCGGTAAGCTCTGAATGTAAAAACTGCAAACAGGTCGCAACCATGGAGGACAATCGCCTTCCTAACTCTGCTGAACTCGTAAAGTTACAGCGTCAGAAGCTCAAAGAGCTAGTGCCAGTCTTTCTGAAATTGGGCACGATCGCCTTTGGTGGCCCAGCTGCACATATTGCGCTGATGGACGATGAGGTGGTGAAGCGGCGGCAGTGGATGAGCCGCGAAAAGCTGCTGGATTTGTTGGGAATTACTAATTTGATTCCGGGGCCCAACTCAACTGAGCTAGCGATCCACATTGGCTATGAACGTGCCGGATGGCAAGGACTAATAGTAGCCGGATTCTGCTTTATTGTGCCCGCCACGCTGATGGTTTGGGCGATCGCAGCCATTTATGTTCAGTATCAAACTTTACCTCAAGTAGAAGGATTGCTGTATGGCATCAAGCCTGTGATTATGGCGATCGTCATTCAGGCGCTGTGGAAACTGGGTAAGTCGGCGCTCAAGGATCTGCCGACGATCGCGGCAGGAGTGATGGTGATTCTCTGCTCTTTCCTTAAAATTAATGAAATTCTGCTGCTGTTAGGGGCAGGATTGAGCGTCATGCTCGTGAAAAATCGCGATCGAATAAGAGCCAACTTTGCTCTGTTGCTGCCTGTTGCTAGCGTATTACCTGTTTCAGTTCAGGCTCCACCAACGGTGGCTCCAGCCAGCAGCATTAATGTTTTCCTGTTTTTTCTCAAAATTGGCTCAGTGCTGTATGGCAGCGGCTATGTGCTACTTGCCTTCCTCCAGCGAGATCTGGTGGAGCGATCGCACTGGCTCACCTCTCAGCAGTTGCTAGATGCTGTTGCAGTCGGGCAAATTACGCCAGGGCCTGTGTTTACCACGGCAACTTTTATTGGCTATTTGCTGGCGGGAAATGGGGGAGCGATCGCGGCTACTCTCGGCATCTTTCTCCCTGCCTTCGTTTTCGTGGCGTTGGTTAATCCCTTTGTGCCCAAATTGCGCCAGTCTGCCTGGGCAAGCGGTTTTCTGGATGGGGTAAATGCCGCTTCGCTAGGGCTGATGGCAGTCGTGACCTGGCAATTGGGGCAAGCCGCTTTAATAAATGGATTCACCGTTGCTTTAGCTTTGCTTAGCTTGGTAGCAATCTTTCGGTATCGGGTAAATTCTGCATGGCTGGTGTTAGCAGGTGGTGTCGCGGGTGTTACGGCTCAAGCTTTGTCGCTGTAGGAATTTCTAACTTCTCCTCATGCTTCTCTATTTCAGGGCTAAATTTCCGATCGGAGGGCAGCTTTTTCTTGCCATAGGTGCTGCGAAACTCCGAGATTAGGGCGATCGTCAAGCCCAGCAACGCCCCGGCAACGGTGCCTAACCCCAAAACCATGATCTTTTTACTGGCTAAGGGCTGAGTGGGTACGATCGCGGGTTCAATCACCCGCACGTTTTTTGCCACCTGGCGCTCTTTGACTTGAAGCTCTTCCTGGCGGGCTAGGAGTGCCTCGTAGGTGTTTTGAGCCGCAGTCAGCCGTCGCTCTAGCTCACGCTGTTCTTGCTCTAGCTCAGGTAGACTATAAACGCGCTGTTGGTACTGTGCTTTGGAATTCTGTAAAGAATCCAGCTTTCTTGCTAGGCTCAAGCGCTGCACATCAGCAGTGAGAAAGGCGGTAATTAGGCTTTGCTTCAATTCGCCAATCTGAAGCAGACCTTCAGGAACTGAGGTTGGACTGCCCGCTACTTTCGCCACTTCCTGTTGCAATAGGCTACGCAACAAAGCCTCACGCTCATTTAAACGCAGGACGATCGGGCTAGCATCGCTGAAGCGGGAGCGTTCGGCGGCAAGTTGTCGCTGGATCTGCTGAAGGTCGGTGAGTATGCTCTGAATTGCCGGAGACTGACTAAGGGCGCTAACGACGATCGCCGATCTAGGATCTAACGCAATCTGATCCCTCAACGAAAGGGTTCGCGCTGAGGTCTCTTCCATCTCGGCACGAGTAGACAAAATTTGACTATCCAGATTTCCTAAAATCGCCACGGCTGACTCTGCCTCTTTGTCCAGCGCCACGACTTGATTCTGCTCTTTAAAGTCCCGTAGCGCCGATTCTGCCGATCGCACGTTTGCCTCTGATTGCGGAGTCTGACTGGCTAAGAATTCTCGCGCAGAAACCGTCTCCGACTGACCAGCCAGCGTAGAGCTTCTAATGTAAAGATCGACCAGAGTATTAATGACTGCGGTTGCCTCCTGCGGATCTTCACCCTGATAGATCATCTGGATGACATCTGCTGCACCTACAATCTTGATGTTTAATCTTGCCTCCAGTCCTTGAACATCTAGCGGTTTGCCGTTGTTGGCTTTGAGGTTTAGCTTGGCGATCGTCTGCTGAAGTAACGGTCGAGAAGACAGAATCTCAATTTCTGAGTTCAAGGGACTTTGCTCCTGTAACAACGATTTCAGCGCCTCGCCGTCCTGCGGATTTTTAGTAAGAGCCGTTAGGGCAGAAGCTCTGTCTGCTTTAAAGAGTAACTTGGCATCTGCTTGGTATAGAGGTTTGAGCCGCGTTGTATACCAGGCTGACAGAAGCACGGTTGTTACAAAAGCTGCTAGAGCGGGTATCCAAGAGCGGCACAACGCCTCTCGATAACGGCTAAAGTCCACATCCAAAGCATCTCGAGACTCCATAAAGCTATGTAAATTCTCCCTTTCATCTGAAATTAATATGCCCCAAACCTTAGCAGATCTCACTTTGCTAATTCGGGCTGATCCGGGAACTCTGAATCCAAGAGGCTTTGGTAAATCCATCCGGACGATCGCGCTATGAATTGGCTCAAACACCGGGTTGAACCCGCGCTCACCGTACTGTGCTTGTTTCACTACTCTCAGGGAGCGCTACCGCTGATTCTGCGTAGAGGAGTCAGTGAGGGCGATAACGTTTCTAGCAGCTCATTTGATTACTCTCTAAATCTACAAATCTTTTTTGTCATTTACCTGCTGACATTTTTTTTGCTATTTATTCGCTGGAAAAAAGTTTTGCATACTAGCTTAAAAGACGGCTGGATATGGCTACTGCTTGGATTTGCTATCTTCTCGTTTTCCTGGTCTTTAGCTCCCTCAAAAACTATTAGCAGCTGGATTGCGTTACTGATCACAACGCTGTTTGGGCTTTATTTCGCAACCCGGTACACCCTCAAAGAGCAGCTTCAGCTTTTGGCGTGGATGTACGGTATTTCTGTCGTGTTGAGTATTCTATTTGCGATCGTTCCGCCTCATTACGGCATTATGGGCGGTGTTCATGCGGGCGCATTCCGAGGCATTCATCTCCACAAAAATGGCTTTGGCAAAATTATGGTGCCTGGGGTAATTGTTTTTGCGCTGTTGGCGATCGATACTCCTAAATATCGGGTTTTGCTGTGGGGAAGCTGCGCCGTTACGGTGGCTCTACTGATTTTGGCAGAGTCTACAACTGCCGTCGTCAATACCCTAATTCTGGTTGCTGCCCTACAGATCTATCGCGCTTTTCGATGGCGATACACTCTTTTGGTTCCTTCCTTGTTTGCGCTTTTCTTTGCTAGTGTCGGCTCCTACACGTTGCTGATATTTAATTCAGATACCTTTTTTAATCTGCTGGGCAAAGATCCTAGCCTGACAGGTCGCACCGATTTTTGGCCCATAGTTGTGGAAATCATTGCTAAGCGTCCTTGGCTGGGGTACGGCTACAACGCTTTTTGGAATGGCGTTAGCGACGAGTCTGCCTACATCGCTCAGGCTGCTCGATGGGAAGTTCCGGATTCGCACAACGGGCTGCTTGATGTGTGGTTGATGTTGGGGGCTGTAGGAGTTACTCTTTTCCTGTTCAGTTTTTGGACGAGTGCGGTAAGGGCGATCGCCTGGATACGACTCAATCCCCGACCGGAGGCAGTATGGCCAATGCTCTACCTCACCTACATGGTTTTGGCTAATTTGACTGAAAGCAGCTTGATGATTCAGAACAATATGTTTTGGATGCTTTACTCTGCAACGGTTTTCTCGGTTTTGATGCCGCCTGCCACGCCTGCTTCTATTGCGCCTGCCCCTACCGTGCCTGAAATCCTCTAAATCTCAGCTGCCTGCTCCTCTCGTGTTCAACAGGAAGGTGAGCTGATCATTACTTTGGAACTCTAGAAAATAGCGATCGTCTCTTTGTCTTTGTGAGACCATACAGCTTCATATAGCCATAATTATTGGGTTTAGGACATTTTTGAGGGCGCGCGGAGCGCGCCCTCAAAAATGTCCCCCTCCTAATTGCTGTGAATACAGCTATGCAATCACGCACTACTCCTGCAACATATTTTGCATCCTGCCAGAGTAGAGTATTATCTTGCTTTGTGGCGTATGTGTGGGTTTCGGGTAAAACCAATACTGAAATCTGTGTAGAGTACGATAGAGATGGTTTCTAGGAGAGTTTGAGACAGAATCAGCATTAAGTGGTTGAGCATTAACGATTTCAGAGGAGTGGCGTGAGTGGCAAGTGGAGATGTCAGGCTGGCAACTGCGAGAGGTAAGGTGCAGCACCATGGCAGTGAGAGGAGTTGGGAGAGCTATCGAGATCTCTTGTTGGTTTTAGTTCAAAAAGAGCTGAAAGTTCGGTACAACAACAAGGTTTTAGGATATTTGTGGTCGATCGCCAATCCTCTATCCTCTGCGCTGATCTATTACATTGCGTTCAAGGTTTTCATGCGGGTTCAGATTGAAGACTACCCGCTGGTGCTGATTTCGGGCGTGTTTCCCTGGCAGTGGTTCACCAATGCCGTAGGCTCATCGACTGGGCTGTTTGTCGGAAACTCGTCGATCATTAAGAAAGTAAACTTTCCTAAGCAGATTGTGCCGCTCTCAGGTGGGCTAAATCATCTAATCCACTACATCGTTTCTATTCCGGTTATCCTGCTGTTTCTGTTTATATTCCACAAGTCGCCAACGCTATCCTGGCTTTATGGGTTTCCCATTCTACTGACCATCCAGTTCATCATGGTTTACGGTATTAGCCTGCTGCTAGCATCCCTCAATGTCTTTCTTAGAGATTTAGAGCGGTTAGTCGGCATTGTTCTCCACTTTGTCTTCTACATCACGCCGATTCTCTACCCCCTGGAAAATCTGCCTAAGCGATTTAGAGACGCACTTTACCTTAATCCTGTTGCACCTCTAATGGTGAGCTGGCGTGAGCTGATTTTGCAGGGAAAGCTAGATCCTATGAACTTGGGAGTGAGCTTGGGTTATGCCCTGCTGTTTTTTGCGATCGGATATTGGGTCTATCGCAAGCTTTCCTGGAAATTTGCGGAAGTTATATGAGAGAGACAGTGAGAGAGCCGGTCATTAGTTTTCAGAATGTTAGCAAGTCCTATGCTTTCTATCGGCAGATTACGGGTATCAAGAACTTTGCCTTTAATCTGCACCGCAGCTTAGCCTCTATTAAAAATGCTCAGTATGAGGCGCTACGAGACATCTCGTTTGATGTGTATAAGGGCGAAAACTTTGGCATTATCGGTCACAATGGCGCCGGAAAGAGTACGGCGCTGGGGCTGATTGCTGGAGTTCTAGAACCCACACGCGGCAGGGTTGTGGTGAGAGGCAGAATTTCGCCTCTGCTGGCGCTGGGGGCAGGATTTCATCCGGAGCTGACGGGCAGAGAAAACATTATTCTTAATGGCGTGCTGATGGGTCTGACTCGGCGCGAAATTATGAAAAAGATGGATGAGATCATTGATTTCGCTGAGTTGGGCGAGTTCATTGATAGCCCCATTCGGGTTTACTCTAGGGGAATGCTGGCAAGGCTGGGCTTTGCGGTCGTCGCCTCTCTTGATCCAGAGATTTTGCTGATCGACGAAATCCTGGGCGTTGGCGATATCCGTTTTCAGAAGAAGTGTCAGGAGAAGATGCTGAGCTTCAAAGAAAGTGGGGTGACGCTGCTGCTGGTGACGCATTCGATCGCCAGCATTGCCAAACTTTGCGATCGCGCCCTCTGGATCGAAGATCACGTCGTCAGAATGATTGGCGATCCCTATGAAATTGCTGAGCAATATTGCAAGGCGGCAGGCGTAGAAGTCGATTTGGGAGTTCCGACTAAAGGTGAACTCAGCACCACAAGTTTGTAGACAAGCGTTGTGTCGCTCAAAAGTTTATTCAGTAAAAGTGTCAGGCTGATTCATGAGAAATTTTCCGGCGCAATATCAATTGCAACCTCAGGATGTTTTGAACTTCTCGCACATCCCTAAAACCGCAGGCATGACCTTTAGAACGATCGTCGAAGATCAGTTTCGGGACGAGGAAACCTGCCCTGCGACTCTGAATGCGCAAATCAAGCCTATTCCATCCGAGGAGTTTGCAAAATATCGCCTGTTTCGTGGGCACTTAGCCTACACAAATCTGCCGGAACTGCTGCCTCCTGGTAAGCGGATGATTAACGTGACTGTGCTGCGAGAGCCGATCGCTCGCGTCATTTCTCACTACGAGTACATCCGCAGAATGCCGGGAGATCCTTTTTATGAAGCTGTCAAAGACATGACCCTAGAGGAGTTTGCCCATAAGCTCCCAGCAGGCAGCCTCAAGAAAAATTTGCAAACTTATTATTTGGCTAAGCTAATCAAGTTTGATTTGTCGCAAACGCCACCTGACGAAATCTTTGAGCTTGCTAAGCAAAGTTTAGATCAGTGCGCCTTCGTGGGTTTGGTAGAGCGGTTTCAAGATTCGCTCTATCTCCTATCCTATATTTTTGGCTGGAATCCCATTATCAATACGCGCCGAGAGAATGCTGCTAAATCTAAAAGCCCGCTAGATGAAATCCCGGCGACAACGCTAGAAGTCCTTAAGGAAAATAGCGCTTACGATATCGAGCTTTATCAGTACGCCAAAGATATTTTTGAGCAGCGGTTTGATCAGATGGAGCAAGATTTGCGGCAAAAGTACCTGAGTCAGGCAGAACCGCCTTCTTCAGAGCCGATCTCTTCAGAAGCGCTAGCTAAACTGCTCGACAAGCACTACAACCAGCGCTATGCAGATCGGCGGATTCCTACCTCTGAGCAGACTTCTTACAATTTCGCTGAACCTCTGCGGGGTTCGGGCTGGCAGCGCCGAGAGCGATCGCCAGAGCTAGGTGGCTTCCGCTGGATGGGTCCTGGCACGATCGCCACCCTGGATCTACCGCTGCAAATTAACCCTGAGACTGACTTGGTAATTGAGTTTCGGGTTCTGCATACCCATCTTGTGGCTCCAGACATTCTCAATAGCCTGACTGTTGCAGTCAATGGGCAGTCGATCGCCCTAGACATTCTCCATAATGACCAAGGCTCTCGCTTTTACCACGGGTTTATTCCTAGTGCAGTGCTGAAAAGCGATCGCGTCTTCACGGAATTTGCGTTTCAGGTTTGTCGCACTGCTTCACTACAGGAGCTTTTTCCCAATAATCCAGATGCCCGAATTCTAGGGCTGGCTTTCAATTATATGCAGGTGTTTCCAGCAAAGCTGCAATATCAAAAAAGCTCCCTGGCTTCCACGTTTGATTCTCCAGCCTGGAAAATGACGGCTGAGTTTCTTCAGCAGCAAGCCCAAGCTGAGGAAACGATCGCTGCTCCTCTAATTTTTCGAGCTGCGGTGCCTCGGTCTATCGTCAGCTATGATGCGTTTTTACGCGGAGACACGGCATCTTGGGCGGTAGTGCACAAAGGTAAGGGCGATCGCACGGGGGCCTTACTGTTCAAGTTTTTCACTCAAGGCTATGCGCCTGTTTTTGCCAACGAAGTATTTGTAGTGTTCACAAAGCGTCAGGATTTGCCGCATCTTGCCTACAATTCACTTCATATCAAGCCTTTATATGCTGATTTTTTGAAGCGCAACGTTATAAAGAATGCAAAATCAGCGTATCGAAAATATTTAGGCTCAAAACCCTCTCCAGTCTAGTCAAGCTCGTGATGGCAATGGAAGATATGGGATTTCAGCTTACAGAGCGGGAATACTGCATTACCTGGGATGGTTGACGCATCGCCCTATTTAGCTATCTATCATGTCTGACTGCTAGATCTCATGAGGTTTAAGAAATTCTGGTGTAGTGCATTATTCTTCAGCTTTTTGGTGTTGCCCCTGTTGCTGACCTCCAAAAGCTTTGATGGTTTCTTCGCGGTATCTTCATCTGTGTCTTCACCAGTCCCAACCTCTTCTTCCGAGCGTTCTGTCTTTGTTCACCTATTTGAATGGAAATGGGATGACGTGGCGCAAGAGTGCGAGAACTTCTTAGCGCCCAATGGCTATGGTGCGGTACAGGTTTCGCCCGCTACTGAGCATATTCTGGCTCCCCAAAATCCATGGTGGCAGCGCTATCAGCCTGTCAGTTACAAGATCAACAGCCGCAGTGGCGATCGCTCTCAGTTTGCCCAAATGATTGCTCGATGCCATGCCGTAGGAGTGAAAGTGTATGCTGATGCGGTGATTAACCACATGGCAGGTATAGAGGGTGGCGTAGGCAGCGCGGGTTCCGTTTTCACCAAATATGACTATCCAGGTCTGTATCAGCCCAGTGATTTTCATACTTGTAAAGCCAACATTAAAAACTACGGCATTCATAAAGAAGTGACTCAGTGCGAGCTAGTAGGCTTAGCTGATTTAGATACCAGTTCGCCCAAAGTGCGGCGGCAAATTGCTAATTACCTGGCAGACTTGGTGCATCTGGGTGTAGATGGCTTCCGAGTAGATGCGGCTAAGCACATGGACACGCAAGATATCGGGGCGATCGTTCAGTTGCTGCAAAACGCCACAAATGTCAAGCCGTTTATCTATCAGGAAGTCATTGATCCTGGGAATGAAGCTGTTCGTAAAAGCGAATATTATCCCAACGGCAAGGTCATTGAATCTGAGTATGGGAAATTTCTGGGGGCAAAATTCCTTGGCATTGGCGGTCAAACCTTGTCTCAGCTCCAGACCTTGGGTGAAGCTTGGGGGCTGATGCCTAACGAAAAGGCGATCGTTTTTATCGACAACCACGACAAGCAGCGCGGACATGCGGGTGGAGGCACCTATCTAACCTATAAAAACGGCAAACTCTACGATCTTGCCAATGTCTTTATGCTGGCGTTTCCCTATGGCACGCCGCAGGTGATGTCTAGCTATGTTTTCACAGATTCTGATCAAGGTCCTCCTGCTAATGCTCAAGGGCAAACTGATGCAGTGTACGTGAACGGTCAAACCACCTGCTTGAAGCAGTGGGTCTGCGAACATCGCCATAGAGCGATCGCCCCTATGGTGAAATTTCGCAATCAGGTTGCACCTGATGCGCCCGTAACTCACTGGTGGAGTAATGGCAATAATCAAATTGCCTTCGGTCGTGGTAGTCAAGGGTTTGTGGTGATCAATCGTGAGAACCAGCTGCTAACTCAAACGTTTCAGACTAACTTACCTGCGGGACAATATCGCAACCTAATCGCAGAAGAAGCTTTACCTGAGCCAATGATCGTCAATGCTAAGGGCGAACTGATGGTGACTGTGAATGGGATGGAGGCGATCGCCATTAATCTAAACTCGAAGCTATAACTGTCGCCAGTTTGCTTCGGACATTTTTGGTGGGGCGCTTCGCGCCCCACCAAAAATGTCCCTGTCCTAACCGCCTTGGCGGTTGCCATATAGCCCTAGTCAAAGGCATAAGCTGCCATGCTAAACACGCTATAGGTATAGCTATTGTGGAGGCGGGTTCCTTTTGCAGTTCCCCCTGCTGCCCCCAACGCCACAAATAGCGGTAGCAGATGCTCATCTGTTGGGTGATTTTCTTTGGCATAGGGCGCAAGCTGACGATAGCTGAGTAGTGAAGCAAGATCATGCTGAGCGATCGTCGCCGCCAGCCACTCATCGAACCTCTTGACCCAGGTGGGCGGATTCGCATCGCTGCTAGCGCCAAATGCTTGCAGGTTATGGGTGGCTCCGCCACTAGCAAGGATTAATACCCCTTCCCGTCTCAGCGGTTCTAGCGCTTTCCCAACGCGCAAATGATGCGTGGGATCTGCATCATATTGAATGGATAGCTGAGTGACGGGAATATCTGCCTCTGGATATGTCAAGAGTAGCGGTGCCCAAGCGCCGTGATCTAAGCCGCGATTAGAGTGAACTGTCCCCGATAAACTGTGCTGATTCAGCAATGTCGCGACTCGGTCTGCCAAATCGGGTGCACCGGGTGCAGGATAGGTCAGTTGATACAGCGATGCCGGAAAACCAGAAAAGTCATGGATTGTCTGAGGTTGTAGTGCCCTACTCACGGTTGGGTGAGAAGTATTCCAGTGGGCTGAAACCACCAAAATTGCCTTAGGTTTTGGGAACTGCTGACCCAACTGCTTCAGAAAGCTGTGTGCTTCCCCCTCGTGGGTAGATAGATCAGGTGCGCCATGAGAAATAAATAAAGTTGGGAATTGCTCCATACATCCTTCCTTCTTCAGAAAATCCTTGTTTAAAACTATACGGGTTAAAACTGTACTTACTAGAACTGTATGGTCTAAAACTATCACATGATTTCTGAGCTTGTCAAGAAACACAACGCTCCTATCCAGGTTGAAAAGCTTGGCGGAGGCGACTTAGCAGAACCCTAAGCAGCTCCAGTTCTGAAGGTTCAAGCTGCTCAAACCGCTGTTTTAAATGAGCAATATGAGCTGGAAAGACTTGCTCGAATACCTTCTCTCCGGCTGGCGTGAGCCGCACAATGACGCTACGACGATTATCTCCTGGGATTTCTCGCGCCGCTAATTGTTTTTGTATCAAGCGATCGATTACTCCAGTTAATGTTCCTTTTGTAATCAGCGTCTTTTCACCTAGCTCTCCCATGCACATACCTGCTGTGTTTCCTAATGTGGCAATGACATCAAACTGAGCCGGAGTCAGATCGAGCTGGCGCAGGTGGGTCTCCGAACAGGCAGAAAACACCTGATAAGCCCGTGCCAACTCACGCATGGTCGGCAGAAAGGATTCTTTTGCTGCGGCATTGGCGAGAGTAATCATTGCAAGTATTAATTGTTCTACCTAGAAGTATTTTGGCTGTCTATGTGAGAGCAGTAACAAGAAAATATTAGTTGCTAAATAACAGCTTCTATGGAGCTTGCTCGGATCTAGAGATTAGCACTGCGATCGAGGGATTGTTGGTAGGTGCATTGATCTCGCGCGAATTGCAGATTTCCGCCTATCGGCAATGTGTACAAGATTATGAGTAGATTAGTATTGGTCTCATTCAGCAGAACAGCTTAGCTCACTTGATTCAAACGTCTTTAGAGAGTTTTTTGAGCGCACCAGGTATCATTCTTGATGTGCGTAGTCCCGCTGAATATCAGCAAGGGCATATTCCAGGAGCCGTCAGTTTTCCTCTATTTACGGATGCAGAACGCACCCAGGTGGGTACCTGCTATAAGCAGAAGGGGCGAGATGAAGCTGTGGAGTTGGGATTTGCGATCGCAGGACCCAAGTTTTCCCAGTTTATTGCCGATGCAAAACAGCTCTCTCCCGATCGCCACGTCCGAATTCACTGTTGGCGGGGTGGGATGCGAAGTGGCGCAGTCGCCTGGGTGCTAGAAACCGCAGGATTTAAGTTAATCACGCTAGCAGGTGGCTACAAAATGTTTCGCCGCTGGGCGATCGCCATTTTCGAGCCACCCAAACCCATTCTGATCGTGGGCGGTATGACGGGTACAGGCAAAACCAACATCCTTGCGGCTCTGCATCACAAAAAAGCGCAGGTATTGGATCTGGAAGGGTTAGCCAGCCATCGAGGCAGCAGCTATGGCAGCTTAGGATTGCCGCCTCAGCCTACAAATGAGCAATTTGAAAATGAAATTGCGGTACGTTGGGCAGCCTTTGATCCCAACCAGCCTGTTTGGATTGAGGCGGAAAGCAATCGCATTGGCACCTGCCGAGTCCCCGAATCTTTGTTTCTTCAGATGAATCAAGCTACCGTGCTAGAAATTAAGCGATCGCGTTCAGAACGTCTATCAACGCTAGTTCAAGTCTATGGAAGTGCCGATCGTCAAGATTTGATTAGTGCTACGATGCGCATCCAAAAAAGGCTAGGCGGGCAGCGCACCAAAGAAGCGATCGAGCTGATTCAATCCAATCAACTAACGGAAGCCTTTGATATTATCCTGGGCTACTACGATAAGACTTATACCTACGATTTGCAACGCCGCAACGTCAAAATTTATCCGATCGAAGCCACAGGTCTGCAAGCTGCCGACGTTGCTACAACGTTGCTTGCAGACCTGCCTCAGCTGAAACTGTAACTCGGTTGAACAAAGCTTGCCTTCGCAATCTGTTTTTTACCCAAAATAATCCGGTGCGTTTCCCGGCTTCCACTTAATGTTGCAGCCGATACTAGGCTTTTGGTCCACAAGAGTTGGCTGATCTGACAGTAAGGAATCGATCGCCTTTCTTAAATCTTGACCATTCACGGGTTTATCATTTCCCGGACGGCTATCATCTAGCTGTCCTCGATAAGCAAGCTTGCCCTCACCATCAAACAAGAAAAAATCGGGTGTACAGGCTGCCGTGTAAGCTTTAGCAGTCTCCTGGCTCTCGTCGTAGCAAACAGGAAATGTAAAGCCCAACGTCTCTGCCATTGCCTTAAGGTGGTCAGGCGAATCATCCGGATAATTGGCGACATCGTTAGCGCTAATGGCAACTATGCCAACATTGCGATCGCTATAGTCCTTCCCCAACCTAGCGAGCTCTTCCCGTACATGAATGACAAAGGGGCAATGCTGACAAACAAACATTACCAACAGCGCCTTCTTCCCTGCAAAAGTTGCCAGTGAGATTGTTGCCCCCGTCACCACGTCCGGCAATTGAAAGTCAGGAGCCGAAGTTCCCAATGCCAACATTGTTGAGGCAGTTCTTGCCACGATCGCTTCTCCCTAAATACACGCCTCACTGATCCTACCGTAAGAAGCAGAGACAGCTGATTAAAACTTGCAAGATGCAGGGCAAACGCATACTTTTAGATGTGAAGATCGGTGGTGATAATTTGGGACACCACTCATGTTCCAGCCATCTTAGTCCTCTGTGTCTTTGATAGAGCACTTCAAACATCTAGAAGACCCGCGAGTAAAGAATCGATTACTCGATGTCATTGCCCTGAGCCTCTGCGCGTGCAGGGGAGATAGCTGAGTCAATAATGGTAGAACTTGCCGCAGCCAAGGAAGAATGGCTGCGGCAAGTTCTACCATTATCGGGCGGCATCTCAATCTCATAACACAATTGAGCGTTTGTTTGCCGCTCTCAACCCTCAAATGCTGTAGGAGTGCTTCTTGGGCTGGGTGAAAGTGATAGCACTCCTGATTCCAGACGAAACCATCATCATTGTGTGATGGCAAGACCCCGCGTCCTTCCTATGAAGCAGGAGATGGCTCAGGCGCAACCCATAGGCTTGGTGCCTGAGCCAGCCAACATCGACTGATGTCGGGGCAACGGAAGATGGATAAAAATCCAATGTCTATACTCTCATGCACTCTTGACTATCTGAGAGTATGCGTTTGCCCTGCTACAAGATGCTCTACTCCCTGCTTTGCTCTAAAGCTCTGTGATATAGCTGTGTTCATCATGCTCTTCTGAACACAGCTATACGTGTTCAGAAGAGTCAGGCTCACAACCTATCGCTGCTTTGGATCTATGGCTAGTCGCGATTATGAGTCGCTCACAAGGATGCTTCTCCTCATCAAAACCAGGCATATGCAAAATTACTTTCAATTACCAGTTGACAGAGCTTGGAAACCTCCGCTATATTGATAAAGCGGTCGAGGGGGGACGAAGCGAAGCGAGAGCGGAGCGGAGGATTTCCGAGACAACCGAACCTAGATAACTTAATAGTTTGAAAGTCAGTATAGCACTAATAACCTGGT
>JAHHHD010000025.1 GCA_019359505.1 Drouetiella hepatica Uher 2000/2452
AAAATTCTCGTGAAAAACTTTGAGCGGACATTGCCGAATGCCACGACCAAGATTCACCTCTGCTTCGTTAGGCTAATGGTGAAGAGGCTTGCAGCATCTTCTTAAGATCTCAAATGGGTTCTATACAATGCTACCTCTCCCGTCTTTCGGCGCGCTGTTTTTGGACTCGATCAAGCCGGAACTATTGAGATGGCGGTTTCCAGCGCTCTGTTATGTCGTCAACTTGCCGCAGAACAACCCCAAACTCACTGGCGCTTTGAGTATTCGCCCGAAACCTTTACCGCCACAGAGCTAGACTTTGCTCAAGAGATTTGTAATGCCGTTCTCAATGTCTGGCAACCCAGCTTAGACCGAAAAGCTATCATTAATTTACCTGCTACGGTTGAAGTGGCAACGCCCAATGTCTATGCCGATCAGGTGGAGTGGATGCACCGCAATCTGGCTTACCGCGATCGCATCATCTTAAGCGTCCATCCCCACAACGATCGCGGTTCGGGCATTGCCGCCGCTGAACTGGCACAGATGGCAGGAGCCGATCGCGTTGAGGGCTGTTTGTTTGGCAACGGCGAACGTACAGGCAATGTGGATTTGGTGACGTTGGCGTTAAATCTCTACACGCAGGGCATTCATCCCCAGCTTGATTTTTCGGACATTAACAAAGTGGCGCGATCGGTCGAGCATTGCACTCAACTCCCCATTCATCCACGCCACCCCTATGTCGGTGATTTAGTATTCACGGCTTTTTCGGGTTCGCATCAAGACGCAATCAAAAAAGGCTTTGTCGTTCAGCAGCCAGATGACCTCTGGGAAATCCCTTATTTGCCGATCGATCCAGCCGATTTAGGGCGTAGCTATGAGTCTGTGGTGCGGGTGAATAGCCAGTCTGGCAAGGGCGGCATTGCTTTCTTGTTAGAGCAAGAATATGGCTTGGTGTTACCGCGCCGATTGCAGATTGAATTTAGCCAAGTGGTGCAGCAGGTGATGGATACGAACGGTACAGAAATGACGGCAGGTATGCTCTGGGAATTATTCGATCGCGAGTATCTCAAGATTCATTCTCCGTTGAAGTATGTGTCTCATGATTTGTCCCCGGCAGCTTCAGTAAATTGGTCGGAAGATCAAGTACAGATCATCTCAGTTTTGGTGAAAAATGAAGATCAAACCTATTGCCTCACAGGTCACGGCAATGGCGTGATCGATGCCTTAATGAACGCGCTTAACCCTGCTTTAAACGCGAGTCTCAATATTCAGCATTATGAGGAGCGATCGCTCAGTCGAGGGAGTGATGCTTTGGCGATCGCCTATATTGAGTTGATGGGCGATCGGATAGGCGATCGGACAAGTTCAGTCTGCGGCGTGGGCATTGACTCAAACTTCACAACGGCTGCTTTGCTAGCTGTGATGAGTGCCGTGAATCGGATGTTGAACCGATTAGGGATTAATGTTCAGGAGCGGCTTGCACGGCTTAGCACTGGGCAAAAATCTGAAAAGTGAGGCAACTTAAAGGGTTTGTTGTGAGAGGCATTTCACAGCAAACCCTCTGCCAGATGAAAACTCAGCGTATGGTTGCCTAAAGATCATCAGGATCGATGCCTCGCTGTCGCAGTTTAGCGATCAAAGCCTCGTGCTGCTGTCTTTCCTGGTCTATCTTTCGCTGCGCGTCTGAGAGCTGCTGTCGCGCGCCTAAGAGCTGCTGTTGCACGTCTGAGAGCTGCTGCTGTGCTGCCTCCTCAGGCAATGGCACAAGTTCACCCGCCGAATTATAAAAACGCAGCCAGTGACAGCTACCCGTTGTCGGCTCTCGATCGACTATACCCTGCCAAGCACCCAGCCACAAGCCCAGTGACTCGCACCAGAGCCATCCGCGATCGTCATGCTGCAAAGGCTGATATTGGTTACGCACCAGCGTCCAGCCCGCAAACGAACTCGCATCAAAGGGATCAAAAACAAAGTAGTCTGACGTTTTGAAAATCCGTTCGTAAAGATCTTTTTTAATCGTTTGATCTATTTTTGCTGTGCTGGATGAGAGCAGTTCCACAATCACATCAGGATAGCGACCTTCTTCTTCCCATACCACCCAGCCTTGTCGCTCACGATCGCTCTCTACATCAAGCACCACAAAAAAGTCGGAACCTCGGAAGTCACGATTCATTGCTTGATTGCGACTATAGTAGACAAACATATTGCCGCCCGTGAAGTAATTAGTGCGCTCGCCCATGGCTTGAGGCAGCGATCGAATCAACAAGTTCATGGCAATGCGGTGTCGATTAGTCTCCAAGGGTTCTCCATCATCGAAGATGAGATTATCTGGGGGCAACGGTTGCCAGTCAAGTGGCATATGAATCGGCTGTGACAGTTTGGGCGTAGCGTCAACCATGCTGAGATGGCTCCAAGCTGAGGTGTATTTCTAGGATATCGCATCAGCTACAGGTGATAAAGTAAGGTAAAGTCCACCGTAGCGCCATGTGTAGCGTCACAGCAGCCTCACAGCCCTTACAACCTGCCTCGTCTTTTCAAGCGCTGTGTCAGGATAGATAAATGACTAGCCCTCAAATCCTTTTGAATCATGGTTTCAGACATTGACTCCCGCCAACCCGCTAACGCCAGAGCCAGCGATATCTTCGACGTTTTCCATTTCAAGCACTACTTAGGTCCTAATCCTTATTTGCAAAGCGGAGCCTTCGTATTTGACTTTGCCTTGAGCGGCTACGGCGAGCCTCTGCCCATCAAAGCTTACGTAGACTGGATTTCACAACGCTTTCCTCAGTTTAGGGATCGATCGTTTGAGTCTCATGCCGAGCTGTTTGCCCAGACTGCGGTTGAATTAGGCAAGCTAGAAATGGATCTGCGCTGCGATCGCCATAGCCTCAAGTCGCTAGGCAAGGCAACCCGGATCGCCATTGAGTCCCTGCATGAATCTACCAGCCGGGGCGTAGTTTATGCCGTCTGGGATTGGTTTGAAGATATTTCCCGCGATCGCTACTTCAACCTGGATGGACAAATTCAGATCTTGCAGAATCGATTTCGGCGATCGTCCTATGGCGGGCCGACGGTGTATGCGCTGTTGAATGCAGCGTACATTAGAGGTATTCCCACCTTTTATCTGCCTGACGAAGGATTGATGCAGTATGGCTATGGCAGTAAGCAGGTGCGCGGGATCGCCACTACCTTTAATGCAGACAGCCATCTCGATTCCGATTTCACGACTCGCAAGGATGACTGCAAAGCGTTTTTAGCCACGCTGGGCTTCCCCGTGCCCAAAGGAGAGATTGTCTCAACTCGAAAAGCCGTGCTGGAAACAGCGCAGCGGATTGGCTACCCGGTCGCCATCAAGCCCGTTGTGGGTCATAAAGGGATTGGGGTGACGGCAGAGGTGCAAACCGATGACGAAGCTGAGCGAGCATTCGATCGCGCCGTCAAAGCGCATCCAGAAGGGGAGCCGATCCGAGTAATTGTGGAGCAGCATATTTATGGCAATGACCACCGCTTGCTGTGCGTCAACGGCAAGTTTGTTGCGGCAACCGAGCGTCATCCGGCCTCAGTGATAGGCGATGGCAAATCCACGATTGCTCAACTCATTGAAGACGAAAACGCCAAACCCGAACGACTCGATACGCCTACCTCTCCGCTGGGCAAGATCATCAGCGATGATTCAATGGAGCATTTCTTGGCAGAACAAGGCTTGACGTTGGATAGTGTGCCAGGGCGCGATCGCCAGATCTATCTGCGCAAGGTGGCGAATTTGTCATCGGGGGGCACGAGTCTAGACGCAACTCTTAAGCTGCATCCTGACAACATCATCTTGGCGCAGGATATCGCTCAGCATTTTCAATTGGTATGCCTGGGCATTGATGTCCTGACTCCTGACATTTCTCGCTCCTGGAAAGAGGGCAAGTTTGGCATCGTTGAGATTAACTCAGCACCCGGTGTGTATATGCACTTACGACCTGCCGTAGGAGAAAGCGTAGATGTAGGTGGGGAAATTATTGAAAACTTCTTTGCATCAGCTGAGGAATCCAGAATTCCTATCCTTAGCTTTAACTACATTCCTGTAGATGAACTGAAGGAGTTGATTGACGATATCTCCGTGAAGCATCCCCATTGGGCGATCGGTGCCATCTGCCAAGAGGGCGTGTTTGTCGATCGCAGTGAAAAGCAGATGATTGGCAGCTATAGTACTAAAGTACAAAGCTTGCTCCGCAATCCTAAACTAGATTTATTGATTGCTGAGTATTCTGAAAGGATACTTGAGGAGCAGGGCATGTTTTATGACAAGAGTGACATTGTGATTCTGAATGAACCGACCGAGATAGAGATGATGCTGACTCAGAACATTGCTGATGATGCGACGATCGTCATTAAGCAAGGAACCATGATCACGGTTCGTAGTAAGGGTTTGCTCAATCAATATCAGCTGGGAGAGCAGGAGCCATTCAAACGAATTTACTGGAAGGAAATTTCTGCTATTCTGTAAGGCTGGCTAGAATCTCTGACTGAGAAAAAGTCACGCTTGTCCGCACGAACTGAGACACCAAAATGCTACCAACTTACAGCAATTTTCAATTGCATAAACCACAGTTATTTTTGTAGAAGCCGCGCGGAGCGCGGCTTCTACAAAAATAACCCATACTTAATCAAGCGCAAACCGCTGTAAACGAATTTATGGGCACATCGAACCTCAGAAGCGGCTTGGCAATGCCAAGCCCGTACCGGGATCTGTAGTGGTTCCAATTCAAATTGGTATGACATCATTCAGAGACATTAGTGTCGGATTGTACAAGCAGACCATAATAAAGTCCCCAGTGAAGCCGTCAACTTCAGCGGGGACTTTTGCTAGAGAGACAAGCAGCCAGGGTAAATCTCCCTAGTGTCAGCCATCTATTTGATAGGGCAAACAGCAGAAGAAGTTTGGTTACAAAAGCCACCATCTCCAGCAACAGCAAAAGCTCTATAGCCCTACGTAATTGAGTTAGCTTGTCTAGTTTTCGGGGTACAACATCATAATAATCGATGGTTCTGACTTTAACCGACAGGCAGAAGAACGGGGCGATCGCCGAGAGGTTAGTATTCCACCATTACCGCCAGTCGCGGCTGAGGAAGTGCCACCTAGTGAAGCTGCTGTACCTACGGAAACTTCTCCTGCAAGCGCACCTACACCCAATGAGTCTGTTCTAGGAGATGTGCAGCTAGAGCCTCATCAGGATCCCCGCCAGAGCAGCAGCTGAGTCACCCGCTGCGCTAACACCTGAGGCAGCTACCTCACCTGATCCGGTTGCACCATCAGTATTAGAGTCTGTGCCGTCATCAGATTTCCCTACACCTGCTGCCGCTGCACCGTCGCCGGGGCCTGCCAACTTGCTGCTGCCCGAACCTGCCAATGAACTACTGCCTGAACCAACCTATGAGGCTTCTCCCATACCTGCTTATGAAGTTCCACCGAAAGCTGCTTCAGCTTCAGAGGTTCCTGTTGCCCCCCTAAGTCAACAGAACTACGCTATGCCCAAATGCACTCTTGAAACCGAAAGGCGACAGCAACGGAGAATTCAAAGCAAGCCTAACATTGGAGAAGTCCTTCCTACTCCATAACAAAGGCGTAATTGTGGAATAGACTTCGTCCCATTTCACAAAGAAAATACTCCGTTTGACAAAGAAAAACGGTCTCCAAATCACCTACTGTTACTTAGTGCCTCTTGTTGAGAAAGTTTCTTAATTGTTGAGGTGCTCTAGTGTCTGGTTTGACTTTTGGCTGGGAGTGCGAGGATATGATTGCGAGGGCTTGCATGTTTTGGATGGGGCGATCAGTTCAATTGGCCATTGGGCTGTTTCTGTTGCTAGGTCAGTCGGCGATCGGCCACGAAGCTAATACACAGGCAGCAGAAAATATTTCTGCCTCAGAGGTTCTGTATCTGAAGCAGAATGAAAGCGAACCGACTACCCTTGATCAAGAGCTTGAGCAAATTACCCAAGCTGTTGATCAAGCTGCCATAGCAGAAATTACGGGCATCCGATTAGACACGACTGAAGGAGCGCTTGGACTGATTCTGGAAACGTCTGGCGAGCTGTTTCCCACAACATTAGTGATAGGCGATGCACTGATTGTTGAGATTGCTAATGCAGTGCTGGCACTGCCTGACCGTGATGAGCTTCTTGCCAGCAACCCAGTTGCTGGGATTGCACAGGTCAATGTCACCAATCTTCCAGGTAATCGGGTACGAGTTGCCATTACTGGAACTGATGCCCCACCCAAGGTTGAGATTATTTCTGAATCATCTATGCTGACGTTGAGCGTAACGCCAGAAACTTCAACTGCTGAAACTGGGGCAGATGATTCTATTCAAATTGTTGTCACAGGCGAACAGGAAGAATACTTCGTTCCAGAGGCGAGTACCGCGACAGGGACAGATACGCCCGTTTTAGATGTCCCCGCATCAATTCAGGTCATTCCCCGTAGGGTGCTGGAAGACCAGCAGGTGATTCGACTGGATGAAGCACTGAACAACGTCAGCGGTGTGACGACGGCTGGCACATCTGGCAACACAAACCTCAATTTCAATATTCGAGGGTTTGATAATGCTCCCGTTTTGTTGGATGGCTTCAGAGACTTCGGGGGGTTTGAGGGGTCAATCCCAGAAACCGCCAATCTTGAGCGGATAGAAGTCCTCAAAGGGCCAGCTTCAATTTTATATGGAGAGATTCAGCCAGGGGGGGTAATTAACCTGGTCAGAGAGCAGCCCCTAGCAGAGCCATTTTATCAATTCGGATTGCTAGCTGGAAATCGAGGCTTGTTTCAACCTCAAATGGACATTGCGGGTCCTTTAACCTCAGATGGACGCTTGCTCTACCGACTGAATGCGTTGTATCAGAATAGTGATGGATTTACAAACTTCGATCAAGAATACGATCGCGCTTTTGTTGCCCCTGCCCTAAGCTGGCAGATTGGGGAGCGCACGGATTTAAACGCCTACTTGGAATACACCAATGAACAGGCACCGCTTGATAATGGTTTAGTTGCCTTCGGCAGTGGTGTCGTCGATGTCCCATTTGAGCGGATTATTGGCGAACCTGATGATTTTACGGACAGCGAATTCCTCAATATTGGCTATGACTTGGAACATCGCTTTAACGACGATTGGCAAATCCGCAATGCCTTTCGGTATACCAATCGCGATCTTCTGGATGTGGGTGCCATTCCATTTGGATTTGACGAAGCGACTGGCATTGTGACCCGGTTCGCAGGAGAGCAAAATTTCGACACTGAAAATTATTCGCTGCAAACCAATGTCGTCGGAGAATTTGCGACTGGATCGATCGACCACACGCTGCTATTTGGCGTTGATCTGAATCGAACAGACGACAGAGATGTCACGAGGCTTGATACCTCTACCCCTCTGCCCCTGAATATCTTTGACCCTGATTATGGAGCGTTTGCCGACGTTAGCCTTGATAACTTGCCGCTGGCATTCAATGTAGATACCCAAACGGATAGGCTCGGCGTTTATCTGCAAGACCAGATTGAATTTCTAGATAATTTGATCTTACTGGCAGGAATCCGCTATGACACCGTAGAGCAAACCATAGTCAACTACCCGGCTGCTTTCGCCCCTAACCGCTCTGAAACCACTCAAAATGATCAGGCCTGGACTCCTCGGTTCGGACTTGTGTATCAACCCATCCCAGAAGTTTCGCTTTACGCTAGCTATTCCCAATCGTTTACCCCCAACACAGCCAGAACATCCTCAGGCGATCCTCTAGCCCCTGAGCGGGGCGAGGGCTATGAAGTGGGAGCCAAAGCAGAACTTCTTGATGGCGACTTGTTAGTCACGCTGGCGTACTTTGATATTACCCGACAGAATGTTGCCACGCCTGATCCTGGCGATCCGTTTTCCTCGGTGGCAACGGGAGAGCAGCGCAGTCGTGGAGTTGAACTGGATGTGGTGGGAGAAATTTTGCCGGGATGGAATGTGATCGTCACCTATGCCTACATTGATGCGGAAGTGACAGACGATAACTCGATTCCTGAAGGCAACCGCCTCTTCAATGCGCCTGAACACAGTGCCAGTCTGTGGACGACCTATGAGATCCAACGGGGCAATTTACAGGGATTAGGATTTGGTATTGGATTTGACGTTGTGGGGGAACGCGAAGGTGATTTATCCAATAGTTTTCAGGTGGACAACTATTTTCTCACCAATGCTGCCGTTTATTATCGACGCAGTAACTGGCGATTTGCAGTCAACGTTAAAAACCTGTTTGATATTGACTATATTTCAGCTACTCAAAATAGTAGAACCAGTGGAATTGAACCCGGCGCTCCGCTCAGTGTGATTGGCTCAATTTCAGTAGAATTTTGACCTCACCTCAAATCTACCTCTTACAATGATTCGGCTTCTAATATTCGCCATATTGACAGCGTTTGCGATCGCCGCCTGCCAGGGCGACTATCCAGCCGTTAATCCTACCCGTCCCTCATCCTCTGGCCTAACCGACTGTCGGATGATTCGGCATGAGCTAGGCGAAACCGAAGTTTGTGGTCAGCCCCAGAGGATTGTGGCACTGGGTCCCTACGTCCTGGAATCTCTGCTTACCTTGGGTGTTCAGCCAACCGGATTTGCGGATGACATGATGCTGCATCAGGGAGATTATGACGATCCCAGTCAACAAATTCCTTATCTGGGTCGTCAAATCACTCAGCCGTTGGCCAATGTTGGCTTATCATCTAGCCCTTCGATCGAAGCCATGCTCAAGATCCAGCCCGATCTGATTTTGGGTACGGGTAGTAATGCCAGCCAGTATGAAACCTTTTCTAACATGGCTCCCACCTTACTGCTCAAGTGGGCTGATCCGGAAGCGAGTTTGAGGACAATCGCCCAAGCCGTTGAGCGTTCTGATCAAGTTAAACCCTTGTTGGCAGCAACAAAACGGCGAATTGCGTCGGCTCGTGCTGCCTTTGCCCCACTTGTTGCTAGCCATCCCAAACTGCTCTTGCTCAGTTCAGGTCAATTACAGGAAATTAATTTAGGCAACGCTGCTCATGGGCTTTGCAGTTCCCTCATAGAATCGTTAGGATTTCAACTTGTGGCTCCGCCCGGATTCGATAGCTCTGAAGCCAACTCACTGGTGCCTATTTCTCTAGAAACATTGCCGCAATTGAATGACGCTGACTCAATCATTCTGCTAGGCAGCAATTTTAGCGAACTCAAGCAATTCAAGGGTGCAGGTGACTTTGAAGAACACCAACTGGCGAATTTAAAGCAGGCATGGCAAAAAAATGCAATTGCCCAATCCTTACAAGCCAGCAAATCTGGGCGGGTCTATTTTGTTCCTGCCTATCTCTGTTTGGGATTGCCCGGTTCCATTGGTACCGAGTTATATCTTAAGGAACTTCAAGACCAGCTGTTAACTGACTTATGACCTTTACTCCCCACATGCTCAATCGTTGGATTAAATGCATCACGCCTAATCCAGATGCAGACCTGCGGTTGTTTTGCTTTCATTACGCAGGGGGTAATGCATCCGTCTTTCGGACTTGGTCAAATCATATCCTCGATCGTGTCGAAGTTTATTCTATTGAGCTTCCTGGACATGGAACGCGATTAATGGAGCCAGCATTCGATCGCATACAACCCTTGATTCATGCCTTAAAAACTGCTCTGTCACCCAGCTTGACTCAGCCCTTTGCCTTCTTTGGTCACAGTATGGGAGCATTGATTAGCTATGAGTTAGGGCAGGCTCTGCGACAGAATCATAATCTGTGCCCTACTCATCTGTTTATATCAGGTCATCGGGCACCCCATATACCCGATCAAGATTTACCCATCCATGCTTTACCCCAAGCGGAATTTCTGGATACTCTGCGTCGCTATAACGGCACACCGGAAATCATCCTGCAAAATGCTGAACTGATGGAGCTACTGCTGCCGACTCTACGGGCTGATTTTGCCTTGGTTGAAACTTATACTCACACGCATCAATTCCCTTTAGATTGCCCCATCACGGTATTTGGTGGCTTGCAGGACTGGAAAACGAGCATCAATGATTTAGAAGCTTGGCGCGGATACACCCGTGCGACCTTTTCCCTGCAAATGCTTCCAGGCGATCATTTTTTCATCCATTCGAGGCAGGCTTCACTTCTGCAAGCGCTTAATGCTGCCATCAGTCGGCACTGCTAGTCGAACGGTTAACACCTGCTTTGTGAGCGTGTGGAGCGCGCCCACAAAAATGTTCTAAGCGTAATGGATACAGTTCTAAAGCCTAATTTTTCCCGCGCAGTGCGCGGGAAAAATTAGGCTTTAGAGTTTTAGGGCGCGCTCTGCACGCCCTAAAAACCATTGATGATCAACAGAGATTTGCTATAAAGCGTCAATCGTACTGTAGACTAATAAGAATTAATTGCAACTAGCTGGAACAGACTCTGAATGAAAATTGCGATTCCTTCAGCAAGCAGGACAAACATACTGACAACAGCAGAGTTAGACGCTCTGTTTGAGCAAGCTCAGCAGCAGGGCGAATCGATTTTCCAACGAACAGCGTCAGAAGTGAGAGTTAATCTGCCGAAACAGCTTGGGTCTGGAGGCGATCGCATCATTCACCTGCGAGGGGGGCTAACCCTGCATATTCGCAACGGCAAACTCTGGGAAACAACCCAGATGGAGCAACAGCATGCGCCTGTCTTTCCCTTGACTGCCAAGTTTTATCTGTCTGGCTCTTCTAGAGTGCAGACTCAAGGGATTTCAGGAATTCAGTCCGATTACGAAGAAGTAGCAGGGTGTCATTATCTCTACCACTTACCTGATGTAAAAGAGATTGAAGAATGGCAAGCTCATGAACTTAATCAGGTGGTGATGATCTATGCCGAGGTCGATTACTTTCGATCCTTCAATTGGGCTGGCAATGATTTACCTAGACCGTTGCAGGCACTCATGCAGTCCAATGTGATTCAACGGTTTCACCAATCGTTAGGAAAGACTACGCTCTCTATGCAGCAAGTCCTTCAGCAGATTATCCACTGTCCGTATCAGGGCATCATGCAACAGCTTTATCTAGAGGGTAAAGCCTTAGAATTATTGACACTTCAATTTGCCCATTGGACTGCAACAGATCGCTCTACCGAACTCAGTTTATCTAGAGAAGCCCTATTGCGTTCAGATGATATTGAGCAGCTTCACCATGCCAGAGAAATTCTCATTCAACACTCTACCCAGCCCCCTTCACTGATTGAATTAGCCCGTCAAGTTGGCATCAACGATCGTAAGCTCAAGCAAGGGTTTCGTCAGCTGTTTGGCACCACTGTATTTGGGTATTTGCACGACTATCGGATGCAGCAGGCTAAACAGTTGCTGCACGACTCAGATCTTTCGATTGCGGCGATCGCAACCACCATTGGCTATAGCAATCCAGAGGCATTCAGCACTGCTTTCCGGCGCAAATTTGCTGTGAGTCCAAAAGCCTATCAGCTCAGTCAGCGCTTCTAGCGACAAAAGTCCGCTTTGCAAAGGAAAAAGTCCACTTTACAAAGAAAACCCTGGCTTCAGCCCCCTATTATTTTCATGTCACTATTTGCAAAAGATTCTTGATTACTAATCTCCATGATTAGTTCACAGCTAACCTGAGCGGCTACTGCCCCCTAAGTTAAACCTTCTACAAGATTTTTTTACCACCCTTCATCGGAGTGATCGCATGACGGGTTCCGCCGTTGGTATTTGTTCGCTGGCTGTCAGCTTTCCAAGCGTGATTCGGACAAACGAGTATTGGTACGAAACGTTTCCAGAGCTGGCTAACGCTCAGGCTAAAAGAGTTCGCTCATCCAAAACTCGGTCTTCCTACAGCAATCCTGAGCTTGATATCTGGTCACAGGAAGTAGCGCCTTACTTAAATGATCCGTTCCGGGGCAATGTTGAGCGACGAATTTTGGCTGAAGCGGAGTCACCCCTGATGCTGGAGTGCTGTGCCGCTCAAGACGCGCTGGCGGCAGCGAACCTTTGCCCTGACGACATTGAGCTGGCGATCGCTAGCACCCTCTTTTCAGAGCTTGGCGGCAACGCGCCCTATCTTGCCCGCCAGTTGGGATTACGCTGTCCTGCCTGGAATCTGGAATCTACCTGTTCGAGTGCGTTAGTTGCTCTGCAAACTGCCCATCGCTTGGTGCAGGCAGGAGAGTATCGTAATGCGCTAGTGGTGGTTTCACAATTTGGCTCTCGTGCGGTAGATGAAGCCGATACCCTCTCTTGGTCGATGGGAGACGGGGTGGGGGCATTGGTGGTCAGTTCGCTCCAGCCCAATCAGGGCATTTTGAGTATCTCTCTCATCAGCACCCGTGAGACGTGCGGGGCTTACGCGCATGAGCTAGTTGCCGATGCCCAAGGCGTGCCTCGGATGCGGACTCGAACGGGGGAGAATGCCAGTGCGATCGCTGAAACTGCCGTAGCGTTTGTCCGCACCTGCTGCGAAGAGGCCGTCAAAAAGGCGGGCGTTCAGCTTGATCAAATCGACTTTTTTGCCTTTAATACGCCCACAGCCTGGTACGCCAGCGTCTGTGCTCGATCCTTGGGGATCGATCCAGCCCGGACGATCAACCTTTATCCGCGATACGCCAATGTGGGGGCGGTTTTGCCGATCGCCAATCTCTACCACGCGGCTGCATCAGGCAAACTGCGCGAAAACGACCTCGTTCTCGTTTACACGAATGGTGCAGGGGCAACGGCTGGCGCTACCGTGATGCGTTGGGGAAAAGCGGGATTAGGGACAATGCCTGCGCCGCCTCTGCGCGTTACCGCAGAGCAAGAAAAGGTGCTTTGCGCCGGGGCAGATGTAGCAGAAAAATCTTTCGATTCAGGCATACTCTCTAGAGAAGAACTGCTAAAGGCTGAGCCAACGCAAAGACAGCAGAGGCTAGAAGCCTATCTTCTGAACTGGCTGGCAACCTCGTTGCAACTCCCCCCAACTCAGCTCACGTCTCAACAATCTTTTGCTACATTGCTGGACTCCTTACTGGCACTAACGCTGAAAAGCCGGATTGAAACAGATCTACAGGTGCAAGTACCAATGGAACAGTTCTTTGGTGAAACCACGATCGCCCAGTTTGCAGAACGAGTCCTTAACCAGTTGATCTTAGCCAGCTTAACTGCACCGAATTCAAGTTCTACTGCCGATACTCCCGCAGAATACCGAGAAACATTGAGTCTGTAATATGGAACTACATTCACTGTTAACGACTCTCTCTAGCAACGGTGTCAAACTTGCTGTCAACGGCAATTCACTGGAGGTTGACGCTCCGCAAGGCGCGATCACCTCCGAACTGCGCTGCGCACTCGCTGAGCATAAGGCAGAGATTATCCAGTTGTTAAACAGTCAGGTTGGCAGTGGAGCCGCCCTTCCAAGCCTCACGCCCTTGTCTGAATCACGCTATGAACCGTTTCCCCTAACGGATATGCAATATGCCTTCTGGGTCGGAAGGAGCGGCGTATTGGAGTTAGGAGAAGTTGCCAATCATGGCTATTACGAAATTGAAGGACAGAACTTAGACCTGGAGCGACTGAATGCCGCACTGCAAACGCTGATCGATCGCCATGATATGCTGCGGGCGATCGTCCTAACAGATGGTCAGCAACAGGTGCAAAAGACCGTACCGCCTTATCAAATGCAGGTGTCCGATCTGAGAGGAAAGGCGGAAAATCAGGTTCGCCAAACGCTGGAAGAAATTCGCGATCGCCTCTCTCATCAGGTGGTGCCTGCTGATCAGTGGCCGCTGTTTGAATTTTGTGCAACGCGCCTGGATGGAGACAGGGTGCGACTGCATATTAGCTACGATTTGCAGGTGTTTGATGCCTGGAGTTTGTTCCGTCTGTTTGATGAATGGGCGCAATTATACACGCATCCGGATGCACAGCCTGAAACGATATTACCCCCATTAGAACTCTCGTTCCGCGACTATGTGCTGGCTGAGCAAGCGCTGCAAGCCACGGAACTGTATGCGCGATCGCAGGCATACTGGCTGAGCCGTTTGGATACTTTACCTGCCGCTCCCGATTTACCGCTGGCTAAACACCCTAAAGATCTGAAGCAGCATCGGAGTCAGCGCTACGAAGCTCGATTAGAACAAACCGATTGGCAGCAGTTGAAGCAGCGATCGGCACAAATGGGCTTAACGCCCTCTGCACTATTGCTAGCAGCTTTTGCCGAAATCCTGGCGGCTTGGAGCAAGCACCCACAATTTACAATCAATCTTGCCCTGTTCAATCGGCTGCCCCTGCATCCGCAAGTCAACTCCCTGATTGGCGATTTCACCTCCGTCACGCTCTTAGCGATCGATCATTCCACTCCCGCCTCTTTTAGAGATCGAGCTATTCGTCTCCAGAAGCAGCTTTGGCAAGATTTAGAACACCGATACTTTAGTGGGGTGCGGGTGATCCGAGAGCTTGCTCGGAAACAAGGCACGCCGCCAAGTGCGATGCCAATCATTTTCACGAGTACGCTGGGCTTCCGCTCTCTGGGACAGGAAACCCTAACCTTTAGCCACTTTGGCGAGAGGGTCTATGGCATTAGCCAAGCCTCTCAAGCCTGGATGGATGTGCAAGTTTGGGAGGAGAAAGAGACGCTGACCTTTAATTGGGATGTGGTAGAGGGATTATTCCCAGAGGGGCTAATTGATGCCATGTTTGAGTCCTATGGGCGGCTTCTCAAGCAGCTCGCCCACACTGAATCTAGCTGGGTAGAAACAACGCGCTCCCTCCTGCCTCCAGCTCAACGGTTGCAACGAGAGGCAGTCAACGCGACAGATGCACCTATTCCAGATACACTCTTACATGATTTATTTATAGAGCAAGTTCCTATTCACGCAAACGATCCGGCAGTCATCACCTCGCAATGCATCTTGACGTATCAAGAATTGTCCGATCGCGCTAACCAAGTCGGACATCGATTGCGTCAGTTGGGAGTTGTTCCTAATCAAGGGGTGGCGATCGTCATGGAGAAAGGATGGGAGCAAATCGTTGCCGTCCTGGGTATTTTGGCCTCTGGAGCCGCCTACGTGCCCCTTGATCCCACCTTGCCACAGGAACGTCTAAGATATCTTCTAGAGAATAGTCAGGCGACGATCGTTCTGACTCAATCTCGACTGGTAAAAAAACTGAAGTTACCTGAAGGCGTTCACTGCCTATGCGTCGATGCTGGTGACTTCGATCGGCAGAGTGTAGAACCGCTCTCGTCTGTCCAATCTGCTGATGACTTAGCCTATGTCATTTACACTTCCGGTTCTACGGGCAATCCCAAAGGCGTGATGATCACCCATCGCAATGTGGCGAATGTCGTGGTTCACACTAACCAACGCTTTCAGGTGAATGCCCAAGATCGAATTCTGGCTCTGACCGCACTGCATCACGATCTATCGGTGTACGACATCTTTGGTTTGCTGAGCGCGGGGGGTGCGATCGTCATGCCCGACGCGGATGCTGTCAAAGACCCTAGCCACTGGGCAGCCTGGATGGAACGCGAACAGGTGACGCTGTGGAACTCCGTTCCCGCTCTCATGGAGATGCTGGTAGACCAGGCTGAAGAACAGGCGATCGACCTCCCCAACAGTCTGCGGTTAACGATCTTAGGAGGTGATTGGCTACCCGTTTCCTTACCCGATCGCCTCAGAAAGTTAGTGCCTACTACGCAAATCCTCAGCATTGGCGGACCAACGGAAACCACCATTTGGAATATTGGATATTTGATCGAACAGGTTGACCCAGCGTGGAAGAGTATTCCCTATGGTCAGCCGATGGCAAACTCAAAATATTACATTTTGAATGACGCTCTAGAAGACTGTCCGGTTTGGATTCCTGGTCAGATGTACTGTGCCGGAGTGCAGGTGGCAAAAGGCTATTGGCGCGATCAAGAAAAGACTCGCGCTCAGTTTATCACCCATCCTCACACGGGAGAGCGACTCTACCGCACGGGAGATTTAGGTCGTTATTTGCCCGATGGACAGATCGAATTTTGGGGACGCGTCGATTTCCAAATCAAGATTCGGGGACAGCGGATTGAGGCGGGTGAAATTGAGGCAACTTTGACCCAGCATCCGCAGGTGCGATCGGCGATTGTTGCTGTGACGCCACATCCTGATCGGCTAGTCGCCTATGTGGTGACTAATTCTGAATCCACCACTTCCCAATTCATCGCTAACCCTGAAGAACTCAAGCAGTTCCTCCATCAGAAGTTGCCTGCTCATATGGTGCCATCGGCGTTTGTGTTTTTGGACGCATTCCCGCTATCAACCAATGGCAAAGTCGATCGCAATGAATTACTCCTGCACGACGCTCAAATTCACGCCGTAGAGGCGACATATATTGCCCCTAACAATGAACTGGAGCAAACGGTGGTCGCCATCTTTCAAGACATTCTGGAACTATCCAAAGTAGGCGTTAATGATAACTTCTTTGATATGGGAGGAAACTCATTATTGCTGGCGAAAGTGTATCGATCGCTTCTCAACGCATTACCAGATGAAACAACGTCAATTTCGCTGATCGATTTATTTCATTACCCAACGGTGAAAACATTAGCTCAGCGCCTCAATCAAGATCAATCTGCTCCTGTGT
Organism: Drouetiella hepatica Uher 2000/2452; assembly: GCA_019359505.1. Classification (GTDB taxonomy): domain Bacteria; phylum Cyanobacteriota; class Cyanobacteriia; order Elainellales; family Elainellaceae; genus Drouetiella; species Drouetiella hepatica. Next base: position 16,581 of record JAHHHD010000025.1, read on the forward strand.
TCATGCAGCCGATCGCCGATAGAGAACAAAAGTTAGCCCAAGGAAAAGATCGTCTCAAACAGCGCCTGAAACAATCCAAGCAGACCTAAATTTCTTAAGAATTGCATAGTCTAAGCAGTATCAAAGAGTTTGTGGATGAATACTCAATTCAACGGGTTAGAGATTGCGATTATTGGTCTTGCTGGACGATTTCCCGGCAGCCAGACGCTTGATCAATTTTGGGAAAATTTAAAGGCAGGAGTAGAATTAGTCTCAGCTTTTTCTAGCACAGTTCTTTCTAACGCAGAGCAGCCATCACCAACAGCGCCATCTCATCAAGACGATCGCCGGATCAAAGCGGGTGCTGTTCTAACCGATATTGAATACTTTGACGCAGCATTCTTTGGCTTCAATCCTAGAGAAGCGGAAAGTATGGACCCACAGCATCGGTTGTTCTTGGAATGCGCCTGGGAAGCATTAGAGAATGCGGGTTATACCGCTGCCACTGAGGAGAAATCTATCGGCGTTTATGCAGGCGTGGGCATGGGGACGTATTTGCTCCATAACCTCAGTCCGAACCCAGAATGGATGGCATCCAAGGGATTTTTGCAAACGCTGATTGGGGTAGACAAAGATTACCTGCCCACCCGCGTTTCTTACAAACTGAATCTGACAGGGCCGAGTGTCAGTGTTGGCACTGCCTGCTCTAGTTCGCTCGTCGCGGTTCACTTAGCTTGTCAAAGTCTGTTGAGTGGCGAATGCGACATGGCGATCGCGGCGGGTGTTGCTGTGAAAGTCCCGCAAACTGAATTGACCCTATCGCCTGATGAGATTGTTTCACCCGATGGACATTGCAAAGCGTTTGATGCCAAAGCCAACGGCACTGTAGGCGGCAATGGACTGGGCGCAGTGGTGCTAAAACGGTTGGAGGATGCGATCGCCGATCGGGATGCTATCTATGCCGTGATTAAAGGGTCTGCCATCAATAACGATGGGGCATTGAAAGTGGGCTATACGGCACCCAGTCAAGCGGGACAAGCCAAGGTGATTCGCGCTGCTCAGGTTATGGCGGAGGTAGAGCCAGACACGATTAGCTATCTGGAAACGCATGGGACTGGCACGGCCTTGGGTGATCCCATCGAAGTGGCTGCTATGACGCAGGCTTTTCGGATCGGGACGGCGAACACGGGCTTTTGTGCCATTGGTTCGGTCAAGACCAATGTGGGACATCTAGATGCAGCCGCAGGCATGGCCGGACTGATCAAAACCGTTTTGTCGCTGCATCACAAAGTTTTGCCCCCTAGCCTTAATTTTGAGACCCCCAACCCAGAGATTGATTTCGCCAATAGTCCGTTTTACGTCAATACGAAGCTGACGGAGTGGAACGTCAAGGATAGTCCCCGGCGAGCGGGGGTTAGCTCCTTTGGCTTTGGCGGCACCAATGTTCATATGGTTCTAGAAGAAGCTCCACCTCCAGAAGTTTCCAGTCCGTCGCGACCCCATCAGCTATTGCTGCTTTCGGCGAAAACTCGTTCGGCACTTGATGCCATTACCGTCAATCTTGCCCAATATTTACAACAGCATCCTGATCTCAATTTAGCCGATGTTGCCTATACACTCCAGATCGGGCGTACTGCGTTTGAGCATCGTCGTGTAGCAGTCTGTTCAACTTTAGATGAGGCGGTGGAATCATTAGGAGAACCTCAGTATGGATTGATTGATCCAGATTCCGATCGCCCGGTTGTGTTCATGTTCACGGGTCAGGGCGCACAATATGTAAATATGGCGCGGGAACTCTACCAGTGCGAACCAACTTTTCGGGAAGTGTGCGATCGATGCTGCACCCTACTCCATCCCCAACTCGGCTTTGATTTGCGCCAGGTTCTCTACCCCACCGTAGAAAACGTTGAAACGGCAACGCAACAATTGCAGCAAACTGCGATTACCCAACCCGCTCTATTTGTGATCGAGTATGCGCTAGCACAATTGTGGATGTCATGGGGCGTGCAGCCCGTAGCGATGATTGGGCACAGTATTGGGGAATATGTGGCAGCCTGTCTGGCGGGAGTCTTTTCCCTTGAAGATGCCTTGTCATTGGTGGTTAGACGTGGACAATTGATGCAACAGCAGCCGAAGGGAGCCATGCTCTCCGTCGAGTTGTTATTAGACGATGTTCAACGGCTTATTCGGGAGAGCGGTAAAAAACTTTCGATCGCAGCCAACAACAGTCCTGCTTTAAATGTGGTTTCGGGAACGGTAGAAGCCATTGAATCCCTAGAACGTCAACTAACGGATCAAGGGGTCAATGTTCGTCGTCTTCATACCTCCCATGCCTTTCACTCTGAAATGATGGAGGCGATCGCTGAACCGTTCACGCTAGCGGTTAAGCACATTCAACTCCATCCTCCCCAAATTCCGCTGATCTCAAATGTGACGGGCACTTGGATGACTGCCACCGATGCCACCGATCCGCTTTACTGGGCAAAGCACCTGCGTCAGACCGTGCGATTTTCTGAAGGCATTGCCGAGCTATTGCAGGATTCAACGCGAATTTTTCTAGAGGTCGGGCCAGGTCGAACGTTGGCTACTCTCACGAAACAGCAAGCAGAGGGGAGAGCTATCTTCTCGTCGCTCCGCCATCCTCACGATCGACAGTCCGATATGGCATTTCTGCTCAACACGTTGGGTCGCCTTTGGCTAGCGGGGGTGCAGGTGGATGGGGCGGGATTCTATCAGCACGAGAAGCGCGATCGTCTCCCCTTACCCACCTATCCGTTTGAGCGCCAGCGGTATTGGATTGACCCCCCTCCTCCCTCCACTCAGTCGAGGGCATTTCAGCCTTTGATTTCTGCGTCAGAACAATGGAACTGTTTGCTAGAGGCAGGTCAAGCGCAGGATACAACCGCAACAGTGGATCAGCCAATGTACTTGGCAAATCAGCAAGGATTGGCGCAGTTGTCACTTGCCTACATTAACCTAGCACTGAGGAGTTTAGGTGCCTTTAGCGATATCAACAAAACCTATTCTGATCAGGAGTTATTCGATCGGTATGGCATCATACCTCGATATCAACTCTTAGTCTCTCAATGGTTGCAGGTTTTGGTAGAGCAGGGTCATTTGCAGCAGGATCAGGGACGCTTTACCCATCTGATTTCCTGTTCTTTAGAGTCTGTGAATGCACTTTTAGAAACAGTCCGAGTCGAGTGGGCAGATTCTCCGCAGGTCATAGATTTAGTTCAACGCTGTGGTGAAAATTTAAGGTCTGTGCTGATTGGCAAGACAGAACCGCTGACGCTCTTCAAAGGATTACTCTATGACTTTAAATCAAGAACCCCGCCGCAAGCGGACGGGGTATGGAAGCAGAGTTTCTCCCGAATACGAGATTCGGATTGCAAGCCCCAAAGCTTCGCCGCAGAGCGGCGGGGAATATATCCCCTACTCGATTCAATAGAAAATTTAGCTTCAGAATTTCCTTCACACAGTTACTACAGCAAGATAATTCGAGCAATTCTACAACAGGCGGTAGAGTCATTACCCTCGATCGCCCACCTGAGAATTTTGGAAATCGGCAGCGGTATCGGTCACATCACCGATGAGTTGCTGCCGCTGTTGCCGCTGTCACAAACCCATTATTGCTTTGCCGATGTTGGTAACTCCTTCTTCCATGAGGCCAGCAAGAGATTTAGTCAGTATGCCTCGATCGCCTGTCGTGCCCTAGACCTGGATCAACCGCTAACGGAGCAGGGATTTGCGAAACATAGTGTCGATGTGGCGATCGCGGTCAAGTCTCTACATATTGCTAAGAATATCGAAGCGTCGCTTCAGCAAATTCATGAGTTACTAGCGCCTGGTGGCTTTCTCTTAGTCTGGGAGAAAACGCAGCAAACTCCAGATTTTTATATGACTTGGGCGTTGCTGATGAATCCAGCACAGGACGAAGCCCACCGCCTGAAAAATCCTTATTTATCTCAGGAACAGTGGCAGGATGCCCTGCAAGCCGGCGGATTTGTGCAGGTGGCAGCATTTTTGGAAACGGATGTCTTCGGACAACGCCTATTAATTGCTCAGGCTGCCACATCTGCCAGCCCATCCGTCCCTGCCGCATTTACTGCACCCTTGCAGCCGAGCGATTCGATTCATTCCGTGCGCTCAGGCAAAAAGCCAGATTTAGCAGACTGGTTCTATGTTCCGACATGGAAACGTGCGCTGCTGCCGCAGCCGTTTCAGTTTGGCATACAAACCCCTCAATCAGAGCGTTGGCTGGTGTTTGGCGATCGCCATCAGTGCGATTTGGCAGCGCAACTCTTGCGGCAATTGCAGCATGACGGTCAGGATGTAATTACGGTTGGAATAGGGGAACAATTTGTTTGCCAGAACCAGACGCTCGACAGTCCACAGGAGTATACGCTCAACCCTCAGAACCGAGATGATTATGATGCGCTGCTCAAGGCACTACAAGCTCAAAATTGGATACCCACCCAGATTCTTCATCTCTGGACTATCCAGCATGACACAGTGTCCACACTGCTAGAAACCGTTGACCAGACTCAAGTCACAGGATTCTATTCGCTGCTATTTCTGGTACAGGCACTCGGTAAACAGAACGTGACACAGGCGTTGCAGCTAGCGGTTGTTTCTAATCATCTCCAAAGTGTAACGGGAGAAGAACCAATATCTCCTGAAAAATCAACGGTACTCGGTGTAGTTAAAGTGATTCCGCAAGAATATCCCAACATTCGCTGTCGCAGCATTGATGTGCTGCTGCCCGATACAGACAGCAGACTAAAGTTACTCATAGACAGCCTGTTGATAGAACTCAGAGCGGATACTTCTGACGACATCATTGTCTACCGAGGTAAACATCGCTGGATACCTGCTTTTGACTCCGTTCGACTGGATGAAACGTTTGAGGGTACGTCACGGCTACGGCAAGGCGGCGTGTATTTGATTACTGGAGGGTTAGGTGCGATCGGACTTGCTCTGGCATCCCATTTGGCACAGACTGCCCAAGCGAAACTGATCCTGATCGGACGTTCAGCCTTTCCCGATCGCCAGGATTGGGAAACCTGGTTGACAACGCATGACAAGGACGATCAGGTCAGCGATAAAATTCGCAAGCTCAAGCAGCTGGAAGACCTAGGAGCCGAGGTTTGGGTGACAGAGGCAGATGTGACCCAGCTCGAACCGATGCAACAGACGATCGCTCAGGCTCAGACGCGATTCGGTCAAATTAATGGCGTGATTCATGCGGCAGGCATTCTCAAGGAGGGAGCGATCGGACGAACCACTGCTGAGGATGCGGAAAAAGTTCTAGCGCCTAAAGTGAAAGGCGCGCTGGTGCTAGATGCCATCTTCAAAGAGGTTCAGCTAGATTTCTTCATCTGCTGCTCATCACGGGCTGCCATCAACCCAGTATTTGGTCAGATGAGCTATGCTGCCGCCAACACTTTTTTGGATGCCTTTGCTCACTACAAAACTGTGAATGCGGGTACACCCACGATCTCGATTAACTGGATCTCTCCCTGGCAAGAGGGGGGCATAGCGGTCGAAGCGGCGAAAAAATTAGCGCAACTCCAGCCCCATTCTTCCTCGTCGGCAGACTTGCTTAAACATGGCCTCTCCGACTCAGAAGGAATCAAAGCCTTCAGTCGAATTGTGGGGAGTTCGTTCCCTCAAGTGCTGGTATCTACCACCGATTTATTCGCTGATATGGATCAGCAAGAATACACCTTATTCACCTCCCTGGATACTTCAGCATCCCAAGATCGGAAAGAATCCACCCCTTCGACCTATCCACGACCGTCCTTGAGTTACGCCTATGTACCGCCCCGCAATGAACTGGAGCAGGCGATCGCCCAAATCTGGCAACAGTTTCTGGGCATTGATCCAGTCGGTATCCACGATAGCTTTTTTGAATTAGGCGGACATTCCCTCATGGCAACTCAGGTGATGGCGCAAATGAGTGGAGTCGCTCAGGTCAATCTCTCGATGAACGTCCTATTTGAACAACCGACAGTGGCTGAGATCGCTCAGTACATTGAGCGGATTCGCTGTGTTGCCCATAATTTGCAGTCCCCTATCCATGCAGACTCGGACGATCGCGCGGAGATCGAACTATGAACCCACCCATTGCAGAGTTTTTATTCAATCTGAGTGAACAGGGCATCAAGCTCTGGTTTGATGGCGATCGTCTGCGCTGTAATGCCCCCAAACAAGTTTTAACGCCGGATCTGCAAATGCAGCTCACCGAGCGCAAGCCAGAGATTTTGGCATTTTTGCAGAGCCTGAGCGAACCCTCTGCGGCAGGATTGGATTTACCTGCGATCGTCCCCGATCAAAACAATCGCCATCAGCCGTTTCCGCTCAACGAGATGCAGCAGGCATATTGGATCGGCAGAATGGATTCCTTTGATATGGGAAATGTCTCGATCCACAGCTACACCGAGATTGAGATCAATGATTTCGATCTGGCGCGATTTAGCCACGCCTGGAATCAGTTAATTAACCGTCATGATATGCTGCGTGCCGTTGTTCTACCGGATGGGCAACAGCAAATTTTGGCGCAGGTGCCGCCTTATGCTATTCAACAACTCGATTGGCGGGATCAGGAGGCTGAGACGGTTAGGGTGCAATCTGCTGCCATTCGCGATCGCCTCTCTCACCAGATGCTGCCCCTAGAACAGTGGCCGCAATTTGAGATCCTTGCCGCTCGTCTAGATGAAACGCGCACCAGAATCCACATCAGTTTAGAGGGTTGGTGTTTGGATGGCAGAAGTTTACAGCTCTTGTTCCGCGAGTTGAAAGCTCTGTATGAGGCTCCGACTGCCCCGATGCCAGTGCTGGATCTGTCCTTCCGAGACTATGTGCTAGCGGTAATCGCCCTGGAGAACTCGCCCTTTTACCAAAAATCCCTGGCATACTGGCAGCGCCGGATTCCCACCCTGCCGCCCCCGCCAGAGTTACCGCTGGCACAAAATCCAGCCGCTCTAAAAACCCCGCGATTCGTCAATTTTAAGTACACCCTGGAGCGTCAGGCGCTTCAGCAATTGACAAGCCGAGCCGCCCAAGCTGGGCTGACCTTAGCCTGTACCCTCCTCACTGTCTATGCTGAGGTGATCCATCTCTGGAGCAAAAGCTCACGATTTACCCTGAATGTGCCACGCTTTAATCGCCTGCCCCTGCACCCGCAAGTCAACGACATTATGGGCGAGTTAGCGTCATTTACCCTCTTGGAAGTAGATTGTTCGGTAGATGAACCGTTTACTGCCCGCGCCAAGCGAATTCAGACGCAGCTCTGGCAGGATCTGGAGCATGATGCGGTGAGTGGGGTGCGGCTGCTGCGGGAGTTGGCGAAGCAGCAAGGGAAAGCTAGCGGCAGCGCCATGCCGATCGTCTTCACCACGACTCCGCAGGAAATAACGCCGCAAGCCTTAAGCCATCAGCAAACCGTTGGCGATATTCCTTTAGGCGAAGTGGTCTACAGCGTTTATCAAACGCCGCAAGTCTGGCTAGACAACATCTACTACTCGGATGCAGACGGTTCCCTCACCTACACCTGGCAGGTGGTTGCTGACCTTTTCCCAGAGGGGATGGTAGAGGATATGTTTGATGCCGCCTGTCGCCTTTTGCAGCGTCTCGCCTCAGAGGAGACGGCTTGGCAAGACACCCAACAACCGCTTATCCCTCCCGCTCAATTAGAGCAACGATTTGCTCTGAATAGCCAGACGATCGCTCTCCCTAATCAACTCCTCCATCAGCTGTTTGCCGCTCAAGTGGCTCGGCAGCCGCAACAGGCAGCGGTAGTGACATCTACTCATACCCTTACTTACGAAGCATTATCCTGGCGATCGAATCAGGTGGGGCATCGGTTGCGCCAGCTGGGGGTGACACCAAATCAGCTCGTAGCCGTGGTGATGGAAAAAGGCTGGGAGCAAATCGTTGCGGTCATGGGCATTTTGGCGGCAGGTGGAGCCTATGTGCCGATCGATCCGACCTTGCCCCAGGAACGGTTTTTATACCTGCTAGAAGATAGCCAAGTGAATATTGTGCTGACTCAATCTTGGCTGGAACCTAACCTGCCTTGGACGAACAATGTGAAGCGGTTGTGTCTCGATGTAGGTGGGTTTAATGCAGGTGAGTTCGATACAGGTGAGTTCGCTGCCGAGAGCACCGCACCGCTTCAGCCCGTACAAACTTTGGATGATTTAGCCTACGTCATCTATACCTCTGGCTCCACCGGACTGCCCAAGGGCGTGATGATTACCCATCGCAATGTAGTGAATGTAGTCGTCTATACCAATGAGCGGTTTCAGATAAATTCTGGCGATCGCATTCTCTCGTTAACCGCGCTCAATCATGATCTGTCAGTGTACGACCTCTTTGGTCTGGTGAGTGCAGGCGGTACGCTAGTTCTGCCCAATGCAGATGCGGTTAAAGATCCTCACCATTGGGCTGACTTAATGATTCGCCATCGGGTAACGCTGTGGAATTCAGTCCCGGCGATGATGGAAATGTGGGTGGATGCCGTTGAGCCGCAAGCCGCATCTTTTCCCAACTTGCGACTGGCAATTTTGGGAGGAGATTGGCTGCCCGTTTCGCTGCCGCAACGGTTGAGAGCCTTAGTGCCGCAAATACAGATTCTCAGCATTGGCGGGCCGACGGAAACCACCATCTGGAATATCGGCTATCTGATCGAACAGGTTGACCCCGACTGGAAGAGTATTCCTTACGGTCAGCCCATGTCCAATTCAAAATACTACATTCTCAACGCAGCTCTAGAAAACTGTCCGACTTGGGTGCCCGGTACGATGTACTGTGCCGGAGTGCAGGTGGCAAAAGGCTACTGGCGCAATCAAGAGAAGACGCGCGATCGCTTTACCCTTCATCCTCGTACCGGAGAGCACCTCTATTGCACTGGGGATCTGGGGCGCTATCTGCCAGATGGCAACATTGAGTTTTTAGGACGGGTAGACTTCCAAATTAAGCTGCGGGGACAGCGGATCGAAGCGGGTGAAATTGAAGCAACCTTGACCCAGCATCCACGGGTGCGATCGGCAGTGGTCACCGCCGTTGGCGAACCGTCGAACCCGCAAGGTTTAGCAGCCTATGTAGTACTTGATCAGTCTATCGACCAGTCCGCCAATCCATCCCAGAAGCCAGAATTGCCAAAGCTGGCGGATAGGGTTAATCCCCTTGGAGGCGTCTTGCTTGACCCAGTAGAGCGGATTGAATTTAAGCTAAAGCAGTTAGGATTACAGCAGTTTCAGCCGACGCAGCCCACGGTTCAGTTGCCCCAACCTGAGCGGGATGCTGCGCTGATACAGGCTTACCTACAGCGTCAGAGCTATCGCCAATTTCTCGATCGCCCCTTGTCTTTAACTCAATTAGGGCAATGGCTCAGCGTTTTGCTGCCGATCACGGTGGATGGATCTCCATTGCCGAAATATCGCTATGCCTCTGCTGGAGGACTCTATCCAATCCAAGCCTATTTGTTTGTTAAACCCGATCGCATTCAGGGGCTAGAGGCTGGGTTTTACTACTACCATCCAATTGATCATCGGCTAGCCTACCTGAATGCGGCAAGCGAGATGACCAGCCAGATTTATGACAGCAAAAATCAGCCGATTTTTGAGCAATCTGCATTTTCCCTATTTTTGATTGGGCAACTGAGGGCGATCGCGCCGATGTATGGGGAGCTAGCAAGGGATTTTTGTTTACTGGAAGCGGGCTACATCAGTCAGCTACTAATGGAAGCGGCAACTGAACAGGCGATCGGGCTGTGTCCCATTGGTTCTCTAGAGGAAGGGCTGAGCAAGCTGCTGTCTCTAGAATCCAGCCAAATTTTGCTGCATAGCTTTGTCGGGGGCGGCATAGAACCCAGTTGGATGACCCAATGGTTGCAGCCTGTCCCCGATCGGCAGCCGGAGGCGATCGCAGATCAGTTACGCCACTTTTTGCAGCAAAAACTCCCCAGCCACATGGTGCCTTCTGCCTATATCGTGCTGGATGCCCTGCCGCTCACCTCCAACGGAAAAGTCAACCGTTTAGCATTACCAGCACCCGACCTGCTGCCGCAAGTGCGTCAAGCCTATGTCATTCCCCAAACCGAGTCTGAGCAACTGATTGCGGGCGTTTGGCGAGAAATCTTGCAGCTCGAAACAGTAGGAATCTACGACAACTTCTTTGAATTGGGCGGAAATTCTCTGCTCATGGTCAGAACTCAAGCCAAATTGCAAGCCCTCTTGCATCAAGATATCCCGATCGTTGACTTGTTTAAATCTCCAACCATTCACTCGCTGGCTAACTACTTAAGTCACAACAAAAAGACAAAAACTTCCACAGAACAAGGCAATGAGCGTGCAAAGTTACGCAGCGATCGCCAAGCCATCAGAGAACAACGAAAACAGTCGAGATAGATACACATTTAATCAGCTCCTTTATAAAATCCCCCTGTAAAAATTTCAAATGAGTGACGTGAATTTATCCGAAGCTACAAATGGTGCAGAAAATGGTTCAGACATTGCGATCGTCGGCATATCCGGTCGATTCCCTGGTGCCGCCAACATCGATACATTCTGGCAGAATTTACGAAATGGAGTAGAGTCCGTTTCATTTTTCTCGGATGAGGAACTTCTCGCGTCAGGCATCGATCCAACAGCGCTGAGCGACCCGAATTACGTCAAAGCCAAGTCGATTCTTTCAGACATCGATCGCTTTGATGCAGAGTTCTTTGGCTTCAGCCCAAAAGAAGCCGAACGCATGGACCCGCAACATCGGCTCTTTCTAGAATCGGCATGGGAGGCGATCGAACAGGCGGGCTACAACCCGGAAACTTATGCAGGGGCGATCGGGGTTTATGCAGGCGCAGAAACCAACACGTATCTGCTCCATCAAATTGGTCCGACCTTTGGAGGCTTCCCAGATTTACAAACCTTCTTGGGCAACGCCACGGATTATCTTTCTACCCGCGTCTCTTACAAGTTGAACCTAAAGGGAGCCTCTGTCACGGTGCAAACGGCCTGTTCCACCTCGTTGGTGGCAGTGCATCTGGCTAGTCAAAGCTTGCTGAATGGTGAATGCGATCTGGCTTTAGCCGGAGGCATTTCCGTCACGGTACCTCAAAAAACGGGATATTTCTATCAGGAGGGGGGAATTGCTTCGCCCGATGGACATTGCCGTACCTTCGACGCAAAAGCGCAGGGAAGTTTTTTCGGCAACGGGGTTGGCATCGTCGTCCTGAAGCGACTGTCAGAGGCGATCGCCGATGGAGACTGTATTCATGCGGTGATCAAAGGTTCAGCCGTTAACAACGATGGGGCATTGAAGGCAGGATATACAGCTCCTAGTCCAGAAGGGCAAGCAGCCGTGATTGCAGAGGCTCAGGCGATCGCAGGGGTGACTCCAGACAGCCTCACCTACATCGAAGCGCATGGCAGCGGCACTGCATTGGGAGACCCGATTGAAATCGCAGCCCTAACCCAGGTGTTTCGGCACCAGACCGACCAAAAAGCGTTTTGTGCGATCGGCTCGGTGAAAAGTAACTTCGGACATCTCGGAATTGCGGCTGGGGTCGCAGGTCTGATCAAGACGGTTCTAGCCCTGAAACATAAACAGATTCCCCCTAGCCTACACTTTGAACAACCCAATCCCGAAATTGATTTTGTCAACAGTCCCTTTTACGTCAATACTCACCTGAGAGAATGGAAAACGCATGGGCATCCCCGTCGCGCTGGAGTCAGTTCCTTTGGGATTGGTGGCACTAATGCTCATGTAGTCCTCGAAGAGGCACCCCCCGTTTCAACCTCTGCGTCGCATCGCCCCTGGCAGTTACTGACATTATCGGCTAAGACGAGTCCAGCATTGGAGCAAGCGACTGCAAATTTGGCTGAACACCTCCAGCACCATCCTGACCTCAACCTGGCAGATGTGGCTTATACCCTGCAAGTCGGTCGTCAGCCTTTTGCCCACCGACAGACTGTGGTTTGCCGAGATCTTCAAGATGCTATTCATGCGCTCCAAGATCCCAAACGCGTTCTGACTAGCGTACAGGAGAAGAGTCATCGCCCGATCGCTTTCATGTTCACCGGATTGGGAACGCAGTATGTCAACATGGGGTGGGAGCTTTATCAGGTTGAGCCGACCTTTCGAGAACAGGTCGATCGCTGCTGTCAGTTCCTCCAGCCGTTGATGGGTCTTGATCTGAGAGACATTCTGTATCCCGCCCGAAATCAAGCTCTAGCGCAAACCGTTCCCCAATCGGGCTTTGATTTGCGTCAGATGCTAGGTCGCAAAGCAGAACCCACCGATGCAGCAACGCAAACCCTGAATCAAACTCGTTTCACTCAACCCGCTATTTTTGTGATTGAGTACGCTCTGGCTCAGCTGTGGCTGTCCTGGGGCATTCGTCCTGTAGCAATGATTGGCTACAGCATTGGGGAATATGTAGCCGCCTGTTTGTCGGGGGTGCTGTCTCTGGAAGATGCTCTAACTCTAGTGGCTAACCGCGCTCAAATCATTGAGAAGTTGCCCGGTGGAGCCATGCTGGCAGTGCCGCTGTCCGAAGCTGAGATCACTCCCTTCCTAAATGAAAATCTCTCCTTATCTGCAATTAATGGAGCCAATCTCTGCGTCATTGCTGGGACGATCGCTGCCGTTGATCAGTTAGCAGCCGATCTCGCTGAACAGGGGCTTGCCTGTCGGCGGTTGCAGACTTCTCATGCCTTCCATTCTCACCAGATGGAACCGATCGCCGCTGCCTGCACAACCGTTGCCCAAACGCTTAATCTCAAGGCACCGCAGATTCCTTATGTGTCGAATGTCACGGGAACTTGGATGACGACTGCCGCCGCTACCGATCCAAGCTACTGGACAAAGCATCTGTGCCAGCCCGTTCGCTTTGCCGATGGGATAACTGCCTTGTGGAACCAGCACCAGCCGATTCTGCTGGAAATTGGCCCCGGACAGACGTTGAGCAGTCTAGCAATTCAATGCCTGGAAAGTACCCAGAGGACGGAAAAAGTGGTACTGCCCTCGCTGCGAGATGCCTATAATCAACAGTCCGATTCTGCCTTCTTGCTGAATACATTAGGACAACTTTGGCTCTCAGGTCTGTCGATCGATTGGTCGCAGTTTCATGCCCATGAGCATCGTCATCGCGTGCCGCTACCCACCTATCCCTTTGAGCGCCAGCGTTACTGGATCGATCCCCCTAAACCAACAGGCAATACCCACCTGAATCCAGCAGCATTCACGCAAAAGCTAGAGATGGCGCAGTGGTTTCATTGTCCTTCCTGGAAACGAGCTGCACCGCTGGCCTGGTTTGAACCCGAAAAATTAGCGACTCAGCCCCAATGCTGGCTAGTGTTTATTGATCCTTGTGGAGTCGGTGCGCGAATTATAGAACAGCTTAATCGCGCCTATCAAAATATCATCACTGTCACCATAGGAGAGCAATTTAGCCAACTCAGTGAGCGGGACTATAGGATTAATCCAGTCAACAAAGAAGATTACGATCGCCTTCTCAAAACCATTTGCGGCTTAGATAAAAGTCCTGAACGTATTCTTCATTTGTGGAACGCCACTTCAAATCAGGAGCGATTGGCAAGACTTGAGCATCTGGAACAATCTCAGACACTGGGATTTTACAGTCTTCTATTTCTAGTGCAGGCTCTAGCAGACCAAAATATTTCTCGTTCTATTCAAATAGATGTAATATCCAATCATCTTCAAGAGATAACAGATGAAGATCAGCTATGTCCTGAGAAAGCAACAATTTTAGGTCTCTGTAAAGTCATTCCCCAGGAATATGCCAACATCACCTGTCGGAGTATTGACATAACGCTGCCTGATTCCCAAGAGTGGCAAAAACAGCAAGGACTAAACCTGATCAATTTACTGATGGCAGAACTCGTTGCTGAACCTGTTAACCCGTTCATTGCTCATCGTGGGAATCGTCGATGGATACAGTGCTTTGAGCCAGTACCCGTGAAAAATAATGTCCTGTGTACCCCTCAGCTCCGGCAAGGCGGAGTCTATGTGATTACAGGCGGATTGGGAGGAATCGGATTGGCGATCGCCCAATACTTTGCAGAAACCGTGCAGTCCAAGCTGGTGCTGATTGGGCGATCGGGATTACCGCCTCGATCTGAATGGCAGTCATGCTGCCACGACGAGAAAAACCCCATTCGCACCCAGATCGAGCAAGTTCAGCATCTAGAGGATCTGGGAGCAGAGGTGCTCGTGATCCAAGCCGATGTGACCAGCCTCGAACAAATGCAAGCGGCAGTTAAGCAAGTGCGCGATCGCTTCGGGACAATTCACGGTGTGATTCACGCCGCAGGTGTTCCAGGGGCGGGCTTGATGCAGCTTAAGACTGCTGAACTGGCGGCACAGGTGCTTGACCCCAAAGTCAAAGGTACCCTCGTGCTAGAAGCAGTCTTGCAGGATATTCAGCTAGATTTTTGGGTGCTGTGTTCTTCCTTAACTGCCATTTATGGCGGATTAGGGCAGGTGGATTACTGTGCTGCCAATGCGTTCCTAGATGCCTTTGCCCATGACGATGCTGCTAGACATCAACGGCGGACGATCTCTATTAATTGGGATTGGTGGCAGTGGGACAGTTGGCAAGATTCACTGCTGTCCTTTGCGCCAGATATACAAGCTGAGTTTAAGCAAATGCGGCAGCAATACGGCATCACGTTTCAAGAGGGCATTAAGGCGTTCACTCACATTCTGTCGGGTCAACTTCCCCAAGTCGTGGTATCCACCCGTAACCTCCAGGCTGTGATTGAGCAACATGAAACCTTTGCCTTAGGCAGTTTCACGGAAAAAGCAGGGCACGTCACCTCAACGCACCCCCGACCGCATTTAAGGACGGCTTATGTGGCACCTAGCACAGCGATCGAGCACCAGCTCACTCATCTTTATCAAGAGTTTCTGGCGATCGAATCCGTCGGAATTTATGACAACTTTCTAGATTTGGGCGGACATTCACTGCTGGCGACCCAGTTAGTTTCCCGACTGCGGCAAGACTTTCAGGTTGAAGTCTCTTTGCGTTCCTTTTTAGAGTCTCCTTCCATTGCCGAGCTGGCTTTATTAATTGAAGAAAAACTGGTTGAAGAGTTAGAAGCATTGAGTGAAGCAGACGCAGAAAAATTAATTTTGGCTAATCCATAAAAAATAGCAAAAGCTAGCTGGAGGTAAACGAGAAGATGACTATTCAAGTCGTTGGTGTGATTGGAGCAGGAGTGATGGGGGCTGGGGTAGCACAAAATCTTGCCCAAACAGGTCATCAAGTGCTGTTGCTGGATGTTTCTGATCAGATTCTGGAACAGGCCAAACAAGAAATTAGAAACAATCTTCGTTTTCAAACTCTTTTTAATAGAAAAGAGAAGACTGATAATCTTGACGATATTCTGTCACGTATCAAATTCACCACTAACGATCAATTCCTAGACTCTGCGGAATTCGTGATTGAAAATATCCCAGAAAAATGGGATCTTAAGAAAGAGGTTTATGCAAAACTGGATGCCATTTGCCCTAAAGCCTCTATTTTTGCCGCTAACACGTCTGCCATCCCCATCACGCGCATTGCCTCAGCCACTCAGCGATCGCCTCAAGTAATTGGCATTCATTTCATGAATCCCGTACCGCTAAAGCCAACGGTTGAACTGATTCGCGGCTATCACACCTCTGATGCCACCATTGAGACGACTCAAGGGCTACTCACTCAAATGGGAAAGGAATGGATTCTGGTCAATGATGCGCCAGGGTTTGTGTCGAATCGCGTCCTAATGCTGACCATTAATGAAGCTATTTTTCTGTTACATGATCAGGTGGCTTCAGCATCAGACGTAGATAAAATTTTCAAAACCTGCTTTGGTCACAAGATGGGGCCTTTAGAAACCGCTGATCTAATTGGGTTAGATACGATTCTGTTTTCGATCGAAGTCTTATACGAAAGTTTCAATGATAGTAAATATCGTCCCTGTCCTTTGCTTAAAAAAATGGTCGATGCGGGTTTATATGGTCGAAAAAGTGGGCAGGGATTTCACACCTACAGCAAGTCCTGACTATTAGATTCCCAGACTACTAAAGAAGCTAAGTAACCAAAATTTTTCAACAAGTTACTCACCATGAAAGATGCTAAAGACAGAATCAAAACGTTCCTTTCCCAGTTTTTTGGCAACCATGAATTGCAAGAGGATGACGATATTTTTGCCGCCGGATTTGTTAATTCAATGTTCGCCATGCAGCTCATATTATTCATAGAAAAAGAATTTCAGGTGACGATCGAAAACGAAGATCTGGATCTAGATAACTTTAGAACAATTAATGCGATCGCTCATTTGCTAGAACGCAAGACTACCGTAATTGCAGCTACTTAAAAGGTGAACAAGTGCTTAAGCGGGAAATAAGAATGAAATTCGTCAACGCCCAGGTGACATGATGAAGATAGAATTGACCCCTCAGCAAGAAAAATATCGCTCTGAATTCAAGGCATTTGTCGATGAATCGATCGCACCTTATGCCGATCAATGGGATCGTGAAGAACAGACTCCATCTCATGTGATTCAACAGCTTGCTCAGCGAGGATATCTAGGGGCTGTGTTACCCCAAATCTGCGGCGGCAGTGGCATGGATGCGATCGCCTTTGGTCTTGTGAACGAAGAGCTAGCACGAGGATGCTCGTCGCTTAGGAGTTTGCTGACGGTTCATAGCATGGTGGCTTATGCCTTGTCTAAGTGGGGAAGTTCCTTACAAAAAGAGGTTTGGTTGCCTAAGCTGGCATCCGGTGAGGCGATCGCGGCCTTTGCCCTGAGTGAACCGAATGTGGGTAGCGATGCCAAAGCGATCGAGACAACTGCAACGATTTCTGGAAACGCTTATCTCCTGAATGGACAAAAAAAATGGATTACTTACGGGCAAATTGCTAATGTATTTTTACTGTTTGCCCAGTGTGAGGGCAAACCCTCTGCTTTTTTAGTCGAAAACACCCGTCCAGGACTCTTCATTAAACCTATCTCTGGAATGCTAGGGGTCAGAGCATCGATGTTAGCAGAATTACACCTGGAGGATTGTAAAATTCCGCAGGAAAACCTGGTGTGTAGACAAGGATTGGGCTTGTCCCATGTCGCATCATCTGCCCTCGATTACGGACGGTACAGCGTTGCCTGGGGATGTGTCGGGATTGCCCAGGCGTGCCTACAAGCCTGCCTGCACTACACAAGTCAACGTCAACAGTTTGGTCAGCCTCTAAAAGACCATCCCCTCATTCAACAAATGATTACCGAGATGATTGTCAATGTGAAGGCTTCAAGATTGTTGTGTTATCAAGCGGGCTACTTGAAAGAGAATCGTGATCCTAAATCCATTATGGAAACCTCGATCGCTAAATATTTTGCCTCAACAACGGCAACTCAAGCCGCCAACCATGCAGTGCAAATTCATGGTGGCAACGGTTGCAGCAGTGACTATTCGGTGCAACGGTATTTTCGAGATGCCAAAATCATGGAAATTATTGAGGGCAGCACCCAGATTCAACAAATGACAATCGCCCAGTCTGGATACTCAGAATCAGGAGCAAGGGTTTAAGCCATGATCAGTCTAACGTCAGGGCAATCAGAAAATAAACGAGATTCCTCTAAACCGATCAAATGTGTCGTTTGGGATTTAGACAATACCCTATGGCACGGCGTGTTGTTGGAAGATGAGCAAGTTTTCTTGCGCGAGGATGTGGTGAGCATCATCAAAACATTGGACAGTCGAGGTATTTTGCAATCCCTAGTCAGCAAAAACGAGTACGCCAAAGCAATGTCGAAACTAGAGGATCTAGGATTACATGACTATTTTCTTTATCCCCAAATCAACTGGAACACTAAATCTTCTTCCATTCAACAAATTGCGCAATCGATCAATATCGGCGTTGACTCGATC
Source organism: Drouetiella hepatica Uher 2000/2452 (assembly GCA_019359505.1). Lineage (GTDB taxonomy): Bacteria > Cyanobacteriota > Cyanobacteriia > Elainellales > Elainellaceae > Drouetiella > Drouetiella hepatica. The sequence continues at coordinate 34,494 of JAHHHD010000025.1, forward strand.
GCCTTTATCGACGATCAGCCCTTTGAACGTGAAGAAGTTAGCTTCTCCCTGCCGGATATTCTCTGTATTGATGCCGCCAATCTGGAACAGCTTTTGGAGATGCCGGAAATGAATCCTTGCTTTATCACAGAGGATGCTAAACAAAGACGACTTATGTATCTCAGTGACATTAAGCGTAAGCAGGAAGAGGAAGAATTTGTTGGCTCTTCAGCAGAGTTTTTAGCCACTCTTAAGATGAGCCTGACGATCGCATCTGCTCAAGAAGACGATCTACAGCGTGCTGAAGAATTAACAGTCCGAACGAACCAGTTGAACACCACTGGCTATACTTACTCTTACGAAGAACTCGATTACTTTAGACAGTCTGATCAGCACAAGCTATTAATCGCCAGCTTGAACGATAAATATGGAACTTATGGAACGATCGGATTAGTGCTGGTAGACTGTCAAGTCAGCCTATGGACAATTAAATTACTGCTCATGTCTTGCCGAGTCATGTCCAGAGGCGTCGGCACAGTCATGCTCCATTATTTGATGCAGCTTGCCCAGCAGCATAACGTTCGTCTTTGCGCTGAATTTGTTGCCAACGATCGCAACCGCATAATGTACATTACCTACAAGTTTGCAGGCTTTAAGGAAATTGAGAAGACCGGGAATCGAGTCATGTTTGAACATGATTTGACTCATATTCAACCCTATCCCAACTATATGAACCTTGAGATTCGCGATCGATAGAGTTTAGTCTCGTCATTCGTTTATTCATTATTATTATTGAACTTTAAAATAAATGAGCAGAAACAAAGAGGATCTATTCACACGAAGTTCTAAACTTTCACCCGCGAAACGGGCGCTCCTAGAAGCCCGATTGCGGGGCAATGTTGGGGCTAACGTTGGGACTAATATGACAGCGATTTCTCGACGTTTCAGCCTAGAACCTTCTCCTCTATCTTTTGCTCAACAGCGATTGTGGTTTCTTCAGCAGTTGGAACCCGACAATCCTTTTTATAATGAACATACCGCTTTGCAACTGACAGGTTCGCTCAACATCGCTGCTCTGGAGCAGAGTCTGAATGCGATCGTGCAACGCCACGAAGCGCTCCGCACCACGTTCGAGATCTTGGACGGACAACCCGTTCAACAGATTGCTCTAGATCTATTTATTCCATTATCCACAGTAGACTTGCGCGCGTTACCCGATGCCGCGCCGGAAATTAAACGACTGGCGATCGCGCAAAGCCAATGTCCGTTTAATCTGGCTGACGCTCCGCTGTTGCGCTGGACATTGCTCCAACTGGGTGAACAGGAGCATGTATTGCTGTTCACCATTCATCACATTATTTTTGATGGCTGGTCGATCGACATTCTGATTCGCGAGTTATCCGCCTTTTATCCCGCTTTTTCGGCTGACCAGGACGCAGCCTCTCTATCGGCATTACCGATTCAATACGCCGATTTTGCGGCTTGGCAACGGCAGTGGTTACAGGGAGACACCCTAGAGTTTCAGCTTGCGTACTGGCAGCAGCAATTGGTCGATGCTCCGCCCCTGCTGCAACTGCCGAGCGATCGCCCCCGCCCGTCTGCCCAAACCTATCAGGGCGCAACGGTATTTTTCTTGCTGCCCCAGCGATTGACTGAAGCGCTGAAAGCTACTGGCAAAGAGGCTGAAGCGACGCTCTTCATGACGCTATTGGCGGCGTTCAATCTCCTGCTCTATCGCTACACAGGACAAGCAGATTTGATCGTTGGTTTACCGATCGCCAACCGCAATCGGGCAGAAATTGAAGGGTTGATCGGCATGTTCGTTAACAGTCTGGTGTTGCGAACCAATCTTTCGGGCAACCCAACTTTTGAGAAACTGTTGGGGCAGGTACGGCAAGTGATGCTAGGGGCATATGAAAATCAGGATTTACCCTTTGAAAAACTGGTGGAAGCGCTACAGCCAGACCGAGATGCCCCCTACAATCCCCTGTTTCAGGTATCCTTCACCTTACATAATGCACCCAGAGAGCAGTTTGAGTTACCAGGTCTAACCATTACCGCGTTGGATGTGGAACGCCGTCGCGCCCTATTGGATCTTCGTCTGGATATGACAGAGACAGATCAGGGATTAGTGGGCTGTTGGGAATACAGCACCGATTTGTTTGATGCAGACAGAATTCGCCGCATGAGTGGGCACTTTCAGACGTTACTGGAAGCGATCGCTCTCAACCCCCAGCAGCGAATTTCAGAATTCTCCTGCTTAACGGAAGCTGAACACCAGCAGTTTTTGCAGTGGAATCAGACCCAGACAGACTATCCGCAAGTCTGCATTCATCAATTGTTTGAAGCGCAGGTTGAACGCACTCCAGATGCGATCGCAATTGTGTTTGCAAATCAGTCATTAACCTATCTAGAACTTAATCACAAAGCTAATCAACTGGCGCATTACTTGCAAACTTTGGGGGTGGGAACAGATGTGCTAGTTGGCATCTGCTGCGATCGCTCCTTCGATCTGGCGATCGGGCTGCTCGGCATCTTCAAGGCGGGAGGAGCTTATGTTCCCCTTGACCCCAGCTATCCCCAAGAGCTATTGGAGTGGATGGTTTCCGACTCTCAGATGCCCATTCTGCTAACTCAATCCGCACTGCTCGATCGCCTCCCCCATCATCATGCTCAGGGGATTTGTTTAGACAGCGATTGGGCTACTATTTCTCAGCATAGTCAAGAGAATCCTCATGCTTCTGCCTATCCCAGCAATTTAGCGTATGTCATTTATACCTCTGGTTCTACGGGCAAACCCAAAGGAGTACAAATTGCCCACAGTAGTATGGTTAACCTCCTCGCTTCTATGCAGCAGAAACCCGGATTGACTGCCAACGATATTCTGCTGGCTGTCACCTCTGTCTCTTTTGACATCGCAGGATTGGAACTGTATCTGCCGCTGATAACGGGAGCAAGGCTAGTCTTAGCCAGTCGTTCTGCGGCTATGGACGGCAAGCAACTGAGCGATTTACTCCACTCCAGCGGTGCCACGCTGATGCAGGCAACTCCGGCAACTTGGCGAATGCTGTTAGCGTCGGGATGGCAGGGCAAGCAAGATTTAAATATTCTTTGTGGGGGTGAAGCCCTCAGCCGGGAGTTAGCCGAGTCGCTATTAGAGAAGGCAGCAACGGTCTGGAATCTTTACGGGCCAACAGAAACTACCGTTTGGTCTACGGTTAGCTGCCTAGAGAAAGGCGATCGCTTCCCTGCGATTCTCCCCATCGGACGACCGATCGCCAATACCCAAATCTATCTGCTCGATCGCCAGGGACAGCCTGTGCCAGTGGGTGTTCCCGGTGAGTTGCACATTGGCGGCGTAGGATTAGCGCGAGGGTATCTCAACCGTCCTGAGTTGACAGCCGAAAAGTTTATACTGCATCCAACCTGGGGCAGAATATACCAAACGGGTGACTTAGCGCGTTACCGATCAGATGGTGCGATCGAGTATTTAGGTCGGATGGATCATCAGGTAAAGCTCCGAGGCTTCCGCATCGAATTGGGAGAAATTGAAGCCACCCTGAGCCAATATTCTACGGTTCGAGAAGCGGTAGTAGTGGCGCAGGAAGACCCATTGGGTGACAACCGCCTGATTGCATACATCGTTCCGCAGGGGGAAGTTGCCATCCGCGAACTGCGTGAATTTCTCCAGCAGCAGCTTCCCGATTATATGGTGCCTTCTGCCTTTGTCTCGATCGCGCAGCTCCCTCTGACTCCAAATGGCAAGATCGATCGCAAGTTTTTACCAGAAATAGGTTTAGAACAACTGATAAGGGTATCCACCGACAGTACTCCCTCAAATCCTATCGAAGAGATGGTTGTGGGTATTTGGACAAGCGTTCTAAAGATCGATCGCGTTGGTATTCACGATCACTTTTTTGAGTTGGGCGGACACTCCTTGCTGGCAACTCAGGTGATCTCTCAAATCCGACAGCTATTTCAGATTGAACTTCCCCTACGCCGTCTGTTTGAGTTACCTACTATTGCCCAGCTATCCCAGGCGATCGCCGCTACTCAAACAGGCTTAAAGGCTCCTCCTATCCAACCCCGTTCTACTGAAACGGTTCCCTTATCCTTTGCTCAGCAGCGCCTGTGGTTTTTGGCACAGCTAGAGCCAGATAACCCCTTCTACAACCTGCCGATCGCTGTTTCTCTTCAGGGACAACTCAACCTCCGTGCTTTGGAGCAGACGTTGAATGAAATTCTCCGTCGCCATGAGGCGCTGCGAACCCGTATTGAAACCCAAGATGGTCAAGCGATCGCCGTCGTTATGCCCTCTACAACGCTCCAGATATCGCCTGTTGATTTGAGCGAGTTAGCAGAGGCTCAGCAAGAGGCTGAAGTCCAGAAATGGATTGCAACAGAGGCTCGGTACCCCTTTGACCTCAGTCGTGCTCCCCTGCTGCGCGTGAGCCTGCTGCGCCTGTCCGAACAGGATCATATCTTGCTGTTGACACTGCACCATATTGCCGCAGATGGCTGGTCGTTCGGTGTCCTGATCCATGAAGTGACGGTGCTTTACACGGCATTCTGTGACGGGTGCCCGTCTCCCTTACCTGACCTGCCGATTCAGTACAGCGACTTCGCTGCTTGGCAGCGCCAGTGGTTACAGGGAGTCGTGCTGCAAGCCCAAACAAATTACTGGTGTCAGCAGTTGCAAGACGCGCCAGTGCTGGAATTACCCACCGATCGCCCCCGCCCCAGCCTACAAACCTATCGAGGAAGCAGCTACCGTTTTGATCTACCGCCAGCGTTATTGCAAGCGCTCCGCCGCCTGAGTCAGCAAGCCGGATGTACCTTATTCATGACGCTCCTAGCTGCTTTCAAGGTTTTGTTAGGACGGTATAGCAACAGCAAGGATATTGTGGTGGGTACACCCATTGCCAATCGCCACCATGCCGAAATTGAGGGCTTAATCGGCTGCTTCGTCAATACCCTGGCGCTGCGAACCCAGCTCTCAGAAAATCCCACGGTTCTGGAATTACTCGATCGGGTACGAGAAACCGCCCTCGAGGGCTATGCTCATCAAGACTTGCCCTTTGAGCAATTGGTAGAAGCGTTACAGCTTGAGCGATCGCTGAGTCACACACCCCTGTTTCAGGTGATGTTTGTCTTACACAATGCGCCATTACCTGCGATCGCATTGCCCAACTTAACGGTGACTCCTCTTGAGACTGACAGCGGTACAGCTCAGTTTGAGTTAACCCTATCGATGGTAGAAACGGCAGAGGGATTGTCTGGGAAATTGGAATTTAACAGCGATCTGTTCGATCCAGAGACGATCGCTCACATGGCAGGACATTACCAGACCTTACTCGACGGAATAGTAACGAATCCTCAGCAACAGATTTCACAGTTACCACTTCTCACGCAGGTAGAGTCTCGTCAGATTTTAGTGGAGTGGAATGACACGCAGATCGAGTACCTACCGGAGCAGTGTCTGCACCAGTTATTTGAAGCACAGGCGCAACGCACTCCTGATGCAGTAGCCGTAATCATTGAAAATGATCAGTTAAGCTATCGAGAACTCAATGCCAGAGCGAACCAACTGGGACACTTCTTGCAACAGCGGGGCGTTGGAGCAGAAACTCTCGTGGGCATTTGTCTGGAGCGATCGCTGGAAATGGTCGTGGGTTTATTGGGCGTTCTCAAGGCAGGCGGAGCCTATGTTCCGTTAGACCCCACCTATCCTCAAGAACGCCTGGAGTGGATGCTGTCTGACGCTCAGGTGTCTGTGTTATTAACTCATGCACAGGTTGCAAAAACCTTGCCTGACCACCCTGCGGATCGGATTGTCCTAGATGCCGATTGGGGAGCGATCGCCCAAGCGAGCGACAAGAATCCAGTCAGTGAGGTGAACCCCTCGCATCTTGCCTACGTGATTTATACCTCTGGATCGACGGGGCAGCCCAAGGGCGTGATGATGTCGCACCGCGCCATTTGTAATCACATGCACTGGATGCAAACGACCTTTCCGCTGACAGATGCAGATATCGTTCTGCAAAAAACGCCCTTCAGCTTCGATGCATCCATTTGGGAGTTTTACGCTCCACTGTTGGCAGGGGCATCGTTGCTGATGGCGCAGCCTGGAGGGCATCAAGACATGAACTACCTGATCAAAACCATTGCTGAGCATCGGGTGACGACGCTGCAACTGGTGCCATCCTTGCTGCGAATGCTTTTAGAGCAGGGTGGGCTTGAAACCTGTCGCACTTTAAAGCGGATCTTCTGCGGCGGTGAAGCGTTATCGGTCGCTCTCCAAAAGCGTTTATTGGCGAGTCTAGAGGTGGAATTCTTCAATCTCTATGGCCCTACTGAAACCTGTATTGATGCCACTTACTGGACTGGCAAAGGCAGCTCTGCTCAACAGACATTGCCGATCGGTCGCCCCATTGCCAACGCGCAAGCCTATATCTTGGATGAGCATCTGCAACCGACTCCGATCGGTGTTTCGGGTGAACTGCACATTGGGGGTGCAGGGTTGGCACGAGGCTATCTCAATCGTCCAGAACTGACCCTCGAAAAGTTTATTGCCAACCCTTTTGATCCTCAACTAGAAGCACGCCTCTACAAAACTGGAGACTTGGCGCGCTACCTGCCCAATGGCGATATCGAGTATCTCGGTCGGATCGATCATCAGGTGAAGCTCCGAGGCTTCCGCATCGAATTGGGAGAAATTGAAGCCGCCCTGAGTCAGTACCCCGCTGTGCGAGATGCAGTCGTTGTGGTTCGGGAAATGGGGCATGAGCAGCGACTGGTTGCCTATATCGTGACGAATTCACAGCAACTTTCTATCAGCGATCTACGCCAATTCCTTAAACAAAAGCTGCCTGAATATATGATCCCTGCGGTTTTTGTGTCGCTTGAAACCTTATCCCTCCTGCCAAACGGAAAGGTCGATCGCAACGCATTACCTGATCCAGACCTGACTAGACCTGAGTTAGAACAATCGTTTGTGGCTCCCTGCACGGCGATCGAAATCACCTTGGCAGAAATCTGGGCACCCGTTTTGGGAGTGAAGCAAATCGGGATTCACGATAACTTCTTTGAACTGGGAGGCGATTCTATCCTCTGTATCCAGGTCGTTGCTAGGGCAAATCAAGCAGGTCTAAAGTTCACGCCAAAACAGATGTTTGAACACCAGACGATCGCTGAACTAGCAACGGTAGCGGGAACAAAACAGGGAACGTCGGTTGAACAGGGACTTGTGACTGGATCAGTCTTCCTCACCCCTATCCAGCGCTGGTTCTTTGAGCAAAATTTACCTGATCCCCATCATTTTAATCAGGCAGTAATGCTGCAACTCCCTCAGCAAATTGACCTGACGCTATTGGAGCAAGCCCTCCAGCAGTTGCTGAGCCACCATGACGCCTTGCGCTTGCGGTTTGAGCGAACTGAGTCTGGCTGGCAGCAGAGTTACGCCCCTCCTGATGCGGCAATGCTCCTAATCCGTTGGGATTTCTCAGCCCTGACAGCAGCAGCGCAAAAACTCGCTTTAGCCTCTGCGACAACTGAAGTCCAGACCAGCCTCAATCTCTCAACTGGGCCTTTGGTGCGAGTTGGATTCTTTGACTTAGGCGAACATCAACCCCATTGTCTCCTCATTGTGATTCATCACCTGGTTGTAGATGGGGTATCCTGGCGCATCCTGTTAGAGGATTTGCAGACAGCTTACCAGCAACTCAGTCGCGGTGAAGAAGTGCAACTGCCCGCCAAAACCACGTCGTTTCAGCAGTGGTCGCAAACGCTGCGGCAGTATGCTCATTCAGCTCTCCTCCAGCAAGAGCAGGATTACTGGCGAGTCCAGCCGACCTTCACGCCGTTACCCGTTGATTGCCCAGACGGCAAAAATACCGTGGCTTCGGCAGATCAGATCATTAGCACCCTCAGTATTTCGGACACCCAAGCCTTACTCAAAGATGTGCCGAAAGCCTACCACACCGAGATCAACGATGTCCTGCTGACAGCGCTGGTGCAGGCGTTTGCTCAATGGACGGGCGATCGCACCCTCCTGATCGATCTGGAAGGGCATGGGCGAGAGGATATCGCATCTCATGTCAATGCGACTGATATAGACCTGTCGCGCACCATAGGCTGGTTCACTACGGTTTTTCCGGTATCCTTGAAACTCGAAGCAGCTATTCATCCAGGGTATACCTTGAAGAGTATCAAAGAGCAGCTACGCCGCATTCCTCGTCGGGGAATCGGCTACGGGATTCTCCGCTATTGCAGTGACGATTCGAAAATCACCGAAGCGTTGAACAACCAATCGCAACCGGAAGTGATTTTCAATTACTTGGGACAATTTGATCAAAGCCTACCCAACTCCTCATTATTTTGCCCAGTTCAAGAGCCAAGTGAGCCGACCCAAAGCTTACAGGGCGATCGTAGCCATTTGCTGGCAATCAATTGCTGGATCAGTAATGAACAACTGCACCTGCATTGGGACTATAGTCAGGCGATCCATCACCAATCCACGATCGCGGCTTTGGCTCAGAACTTTTTGCAGGCATTGCGATCGCTAATCACCCATTGTCAATCTCCAGAAGCACGCGGCTACACCCCTTCTGATTTTTCAGAAGCCAACTTGAGTCAACAGGCACTCGATCGCTTTCTGACCAAAATTAAACGCCGAAATTAACTCTATTTATTACAACGATGAGAATACAAAAAATACTTGCTTAGATCATCGACACATCGTAATTCAAAATCCACAAATGACAGATACTATCCAAGACATCTACGAACTGACCCCAATCCAGAAGGGAATTCTCTTCCACAGTTTGTACGCTCCAGAAGTAGGGCTTTACTTCATGCAAACGGGCTATAGCGTGCAGGGCAACCTCAATCACGCGGCATTTGAGCGGGCGTTGCAGCAATTGCCCCCGCGACATACCATCTTACGCACAAGTTTCTATTGGGAAGAAGCAGATAAACCCCTACAGGTTGTGCATCGGCAAGCTGCTATTCCGCTAGAACAGCAGGATTGGCGCGGCATCAATCCGGTAGAACAGCAGGAGCGCTTAGAAGCGTTTTTGAAGGGCGATCGCGATCGAGGCTTTGATTTTTCACAAGCTCCATTGATGCGGATAACGGTGCTGCGTCTGGCTGATCAATCCTATGAAATTATTCAAAGCGTCCACCATGTCATTCTTGACGGTTGGTCTACATCGGCAGTGATGGGTGAGGTGATTCAGCTTTATCAGGCGCTTTGTTATGGTCAAAATCTCTCCTTGGCAGCGATTGCTCCTTTCAAAACCTATCTCTCCTGGTTAGAAAAGCAGGATCTGGTGAAAGCTGAGAAATATTGGCGACAGGCACTTAGCCCGATCAAAGCGCCCACACCGCTCACCTACCTGGAAAGTCAGGACTTACCTGCCCTGGAAGAAAGGTACGATGAGCAACAAATTAAGCTATCGGCAGCCACAACAACTGCCCTCCAATCCTTAGCACGTCACCATCAACTGACGCTGAACACGCTGTTTCAAGCCACTTGGGCGTTGCTGCTCAGCCGCTACAGTGGTCAGGAGTCGGTGGTTTATGGGTGCTGTGTGTCGGGTCGTCCGGCAGAATTAAACGGTATCGAATCGATGGTAGGCGTGTTCATCAACACCTTACCGATTTGGGTTGATGTCCATTCGGAGCAGGCTTTGATGCCTTGGCTGAAGCAGCTTCAGGCTCAACTGGTGGAAATGCGCCAATATGAATACAGCCCGTTGGTTGAAGTGCAAGGATGGAGTCCGGTTTCACGGGGCATCCCTTTGTTTGAGAGCATTGTGGTGTTTGAAAACTACCCGACTCCTCAAATGATTAAACAAGGCGAAAACGATCTAGAACTTCAGAAATCTACGGTCTTTTACAAAACTAATTATCCTCTGACGATCGTCGGCTATCCCGGTTCAGAGCTAGTCTTTGGCATCAGCTATGATTGTCGTCGCTTTGACTCCACGACCATCACTGGAATTCTAGAGCATTTCGAGATGATGCTTCAGAGCATGGCAGCTACACCTGATGTGAAGTTGAAAGATCTGTCATTGTTGACGCCAGCAGAAAAGCAATTGACGCAATGGTTAGAACAAGAAGTAACGTTTGACTTTGCTTTGTGTAATTGAGGCAATCACACTACTTTTCACATTCTCTTCACGCAGGAAACAACACGATGAGTATTTTTGAACAATGTGAATCAAATGTCAGAAGTTACTGTCGCAGTTTCCCAGCAGTCTTTCATCGAGCTAAAGCATCGATCGTCTACTCGGAGTCTGGGCAAGAATATATCGACTTTCTGGCAGGCGCAGGTGCTCTGAATTATGGGCATAACAACGACTACATCAAGCAAAAGGTGTTGTCTTATTTAGATGCCGATCTGATCACCCACGGTCTAGATCTACATACTGCTGCAAAGGAGAAATTTTTGACAGTTTTCTCTGAATATGTACTCCTTCCAAAGCAGTTAGATTATCGGGTTCAGTGTTGTGGCCCTACAGGAACCAATGCCGTCGAAGCTGCCTTGAAATTGGCGAGAAAAGTGAAGAAAAGACCGGGCATTTTCTCATTCATGGGAGCCTATCATGGCATGACATTGGGCAGCTTATCGGTAACAGGAAATACTGCCATTCGTGCCGGAATGGGAGGAACAGCCAATGCCGTTACATTTATGCCCTATCCCTACGGATTTATGGAGACAATCGATACGATCGCCTATATTGAATCTATCCTGAATGATGTGAATTCCGGGATTGAAAAACCAGCCGCCATTATTTTTGAAACAGTGCAGGCTGAAGGTGGAATTGTAGTCGCCCCGATTGAGTGGATGCAACGGCTGAGGGCATTGTGCGATCGCCATGACATTCTCTTAATCTGTGACGATATTCAAGTCGGGTGTGGCAGGACAGGGCCCTTCTTTTCATTTGAACGAGCAAACATTGTTCCTGATCTAGTTGTCCTTTCAAAATCTATCAGCGGCTATGGATTTCCCATGTCCTTGTTGTTGATTAAACCGGAGTTTGATCTTTGGGAGCCAGGTGAGCATACGGGAACTTTTAGAGGCTATCAGCTTGCATTTGTCGGCGGCACGGCAGCGCTAGAATATCGAGAAATAATGGGATTAGAAAAAGAGGTCAGTGTTAAAGCATCTTTCCTAAAGACATTTTTAGAAGAAGCGATCGCTCCCCTCAGTCCCTACATAGAAATTCGAGGAATCGGCATGATCTGGGGTATTGATCTTGCCAAGTTTGGAGGTGAGAACTTTGCCAAAAAAGTGGCTTCTCGCTGCTTTGAACTAGGCTTAATTGTTGAGCGGGTGGGCAGACAGGATACGGTTCTCAAACTGTTACCCCCCTTGACGATCGAGATGCCAATTTTGCAAAAAGGCTGTTCTATATTAAGACAGGCATTGGATGACTGTTTAGTTTAAACAATTTGGTTTAAGAAACTATTTAAATAATGAAACCGATGATGAAAACCCTAAATTCACATCCTATTATTTCTGAGAATCTGCTCTATCACAGAATCTATTGGCTTAATCAGTTGGCTGGAGAGTTGCCGGAGACAAATATTCTCACAGACTATCTCAGACCCGATCGATATAGCAGGAGAAACAAAGTTATCCAGTTTGAGTTGGGCGATCGCCTCTCTCAATCGGTGATTCAGCTCGGTCAAAACTCTCATCTTTCTATCTATCTGCTGCTGTTATCTGCATTTAGCAGCTTGCTCAACCAATATACTCACCATAATGACCTAATAGTTGGGATACCTTGCTATCACCCGATCGATCAGGATGAGGCTTTGACAAATCAGGCCAATCAGGTCCTACCTTTGCGCTTGCAGCTCACGGATGAACTGACCTTTAAAGATCTACTGCTGCATATAAAAGATGCTGTCATTCAAGCATATACACATCAAGAGTATCCGTTAGACAAGCTGTTGGGAGCGTTAAACATACCGCAGCAGTCGAGTCGCTGCGCTCTTTATGACATCATTATTTTACTGGAAAATATTCATAGTCATCCCGTTGGGCTAAACAACGATCTGACGATTTCCTGGTGCGTAAATGAAACCAAAATTGTAGGCAGAATTGAGTATAGCGACTCACTTTTTAGAGATGAAACTATTGAAGCATTGGCAAAACACTATGTGAATACAATTGAATGTGCGATCGCCAATCCAACGATTAAAGTTTCAGATATTGTTTTGCTGAAGGCAGACGAAACGCAAAAGCTGTTAGAGGAATTCAACAGTAATACTAAGCTATATCCCGTCGATCAAACCATTCAGAGCTTATTTGAGGCACAGGTAGAGCGATCGCCCAACAGCATTGCAGGAGTTTACCAAGGAAAGTCGTTAACCTATCGAGAACTGAATGCAGGAGCAAATCAATTAGCTGGATTTTTGCGTGATCTAGGCATCGGCAACGGTGATTTTGTGGGTATTCTGCAAGAGCGAAATCTGGACTTTCTAAGATCAATTCTGGCGATCTTGAAGGCTGGTGGTGCTTACGTCCCAATCGATCGCACCTATCCACTAGACCGCATTCAGTACATGTTATCCAACAGTGAGGTTAAGGTGCTCTTGACCGAGGCTTCATGCCTTCAAGATTTGGCTGAGCGTCTGGAGCATTATCCTCACTTGAAATCGGTTATCTGCTTAGAGATATCTGACGATCAAGCTAAATCTCAATTCATAGGAGTCAGTCTCTATGATCGATCGGATTTTAGCCAATACTCAGAAGAAAACATCGAGAGCAGCAACAGCAGCACCGATCGCGCTTACATGCTCTACACGTCTGGTTCAACTGGATTACCCAAAGGGGCGATCGTTCGACATGATGGGGCAATTAATCATATTTATGCTCAGTTTGATGCGCTGAAGTTACATCAGGGGCTACGGTTTTTGCAAAGTGCCCCCGCTTCCTCTGATATTTCAGTTTGGCAATTTCTGGCACCTTTACTCATTGGGGGATGCACCCTCATCGTTGATACAGCAACAGTTTGTGATCCAGAAAAACTATTTCAGGTGATACAAGCTGAAAATCTGACGTTGGTCGAACTGGTTCCTGTTGTGCTGCAAGGATTGATCGACTATGTATCCAAGCTGCCAGCGCAGCAGCGATCGCTCCCTCAGTTGCAGTGGATGATGGTGACGGGGGAATCTGTTCCAGTTCGCTTGGTCAACCAATGGCTAACGCTCTATCCCACCATTCCAGCCGTGAATGCTTATGGCCCAACCGAGGCAGCAGATGATATCACGCAATTAATTGTTGAACAGCCGCTTCCAGAAAATCAGCGATCGATTCCGATCGGTAAACCGTTGGCAAACTTAACGCTCTATGTGCTGGACGCGCAAATGCGGTTGGTGCCGATTGGAGTTCCTGGAGAGATTTGTGTTGCCGGAATTGGAGTAGGGAATGGGTACTGGAAGAATGCATCGAAAACGAATCTGAGCTTTGTTCCTAACCCGTTTACGAATCCTGAATCAGTCCGAAATCATCAAGACGTCATCTACAAAACCGGAGATTTAGGCCGATGGTTGCCGGATGGCACGATCGAGTACTTGGGACGCATCGACCATCAGGTGAAAATTCGCGGCTTCCGCATTGAACTGGGCGAAATCGAAGCCGCCTTGAGCCACCATTCAGCCCTCAAAGAAGCGGTTGTGGTGGTCAGGGACGACCGAATGGGCAACAAACATCTCGTGGCTTATGTGGTTCCTGATGCATCCATTGGCCCTGTTGCTTCTGACCTGCGCGACTTCCTCCAGGCAAAACTGCCCGATTACATGGTGCCTTCTGCCTTCGTGCTGATCGATCGCTTACCCCTAACCCCCAGTGGCAAGGTCGATCGGGCAGCGCTACCCGAACCAGAAATAAAATCACTGGTTCCATCAGGGTCGGATGCAGCTACGACTTCAGTTGAAGAAATTCTTGTCGGCATCTGGTCAAGGGTGTTGAGCTGCGATCGCGTCGGTATTCACGACAACTTTTTTGAGTTGGGCGGGCATTCTCTGCTGGCAACGCTGATTATCTCTCAGGTGCGGCAGGTGTTCCAGCGAGAGCTACCGCTGCGCTGTCTGTTTGAGTTGCCTACTATTGCTCAACTTGCTGCCGCCATTGAAACCGTGACTCTAGCAGGCTTGGAAGCACCCGCGATCGAACGACATGTCACCGGAGGAACGATTCCCTTATCCTTTGCCCAGCAGCGGCTGTGGTTTTTGGCGCAGCTAGAGCCAGAGAATCCCTTTTACAACCTCTCAACCGCTGCTTCTCTCCAGGGTTCGCTCAACTACCCTGCCTTAGAACAAACCTTTACCGAAATTCTCCGTCGTCATGAGGCATTACGCACCAAAGTAACTGTCGTAGAAGGACAGCCGATCGCCATTGTCACCCCTGCGACAGCACTACCGTTACCCGTCATTGACTTGAGTGCGTTACCCCAATCGCAACAAGAGACTGAAGTCAAAAAATACATCTCTATAGAAGGACAGCAACCCTTTGATCTGAACCGTGATTTACTCCTGAGGGTGAAACTGCTGCGTCTAGAGGCAGGCGACCACATTTTGCTGTTGACGATGCACCATAGTGCTGCCGATGGCTGGTCGATCGGGGTTCTTGTCAATGAGGTGTCTGCGCTGTACAAGGCATTCTGTCAACAGCAGCCGTCGCCCCTGCCCGAATTGCCGATTCAGTATGGTGACTTTGCCATCTGGCAGCGTCAGTGGTTGCAGGGAGCGGTATTGGATGCCCAGATGGGCTACTGGCGTCAGCAGTTAGCCGATGCCCCGACCCAATTACAATTGCCGACCGATCGCCCAAGACCTGCCATTCAGAGCTATCGCGGCACCACGCACAGTTTCCGGCTATCCCTAGAACTATTGCGATCGCTCCATCACCTAAGCCAGCAAGCCAGATGCACGCTGTTCATGACGCTGCTGGCTGCCTTTAATGTCCTATTAGGACGCTACAGCAACAGTGAAGATATAGTGGTCGGCACGCCGATCGCCAATCGCCACCGGACGGAAGTTGAGGGCTTAATTGGGTGCTTTGTCAATACGCTGGTGCTGCGAACCGATCTCTCGAATAATCCCACCGTATTAGAGCTATTGGAGCAAGTGCGGGACATGGCTCTAGATGCCTATGCCCATCAGGATTTGCCTTTTGAGCAATTGGTGGAAGTCCTCCAGCCGCAGCGCTCCTTAAGCCATACTCCCCTGTTTCAAGTGATGTTTGTGCTACAAAATGCCCCGATTCCGAACGTTGAATTACCGGGATTGCAGGTGAGGACGATCGAAACCGATCGCGGCACAGCCCAATTTGATTTAATGCTGCTGTTAGAAGAAACCACCGAAGGACTGGTCGGAACGATCGAGTACAACACCGATCTATTTGAGCTAGACACGATCGCCCGGATGGTAGGACATTATCAGACCTTACTGAAGGCGATGGCTGCAAATCTTGATCGGCCAATTTCTGACTTACCGCTATTAACGTCTGTGGAACAGCAACAGTTCTCACAATGGAACCAAGCTCAGACAGACTATCCTCAAACGTTGTGTATTCATCAGTTATTTGAGGCACAGGTACAGCGGACACCGAATGCGATCGCCGTCATATTTGAAGATCAGCAGTTAACTTACCAAGAGCTAAACATTCAAGCGAATCAACTTGCGCATGACTTAAGAACAGTAGGAGTCAAACCAGAGGATTGGGTAGGGATCTGTTGCGATCGCTCTATTGAGATGCTGATTGGCGTGTTGGGGATTCTCAAAGCAGGAGGAGCCTATGTTCCCCTTGATCCGACTTATCCAATCGAGCGATTAGAGTGGATGCTACAAGATGCCCAGGTTTCACTGCTGCTGACCCAGGAGCATTTGAGAGACAGACTGCCAGATCAAGTTCAATTTCCATTGATCTGCGTCGATCGCTACGGGCATTCTGGCTCGACAGCGGCGGCGGAGACTATTCTGATGCCACCCGATAGTGGAGTCACGCCAGACAGCTTGGCCTACGTGATCTATACCTCCGGCTCAACAGGCACACCCAAAGGCGTTCAAATTGAGCATCGCAGCGTGGTGAATTTGCTTCATGTCGTTTGCCAGCAGCTCGGAGTGACTGCCGCCGATACGCTGCTGGCCGTCACTCCGCTCTCCTTCGACGTGGCGGTATCTGAACTGTTTTTGCCGCTTGCTGTCGGAGCCAAACTGGTGCTTGCCAGTCGAGCGGTGGCGGCAGACGGCATCCAGCTCCTCGCCTTACTCCAGCGTTGCCAAGCCACAGTTCTTCACCCGACTCCAGCGACCTGGCGACTACTACTTGCCGCTGGATGGCAACCCACTCCCAACTTGAAGATGATTAGCACCGGGGAAGCGTTGCCTCCATCTCTGGCACATCAACTGCTGTGCAAGGGGGGCGAATTGTGGAACTTATATGGCCCCACGGAAACCACGATTTGGGCAACAGGCTGTCAAATTCAGTCGGCGGAGCTGCCGATCGCCATTGGTCGTCCGCTGGCTAACCTGCAAGCCTATATTCTCGATCGCCATCTGCACCCGGTGCCGATCGGTGTTCCGGGAGAGCTGTATATCGGGGGGGTAGGGCTGGCGCGCGGCTATCTCAACCGTCCTGAATTGACTGCCGAACGGTTTATCCCGCATCCGTTCAGCGATCGCCCTGGCGCAAGGCTGTACAAGACGGGCGATCTGGCTCGGTTTCTGGCAGATGGACAAATCGAGTGTTTGGGGCGTATCGACCATCAGGTGAAGCTGCGCGGCTTCCGGATTGAGCTAGGAGAGATTGAAGCTGTGCTAAATCAGCAGGTGCGGGAGAGCGTGGTTGTCATCCAGACCGATCCGGCAGGAGAGCCGTGCTTAGTGGCTTACGTAGTTCTCCAGTCCGAACCCTTTGGGGCGACCCGCGACCTGCGTCGGTTTCTTCAGGACAAATTGCCTGACTATATGGTGCCTGTGGCTTTCGTGCCGCTTGAGGCGCTGCCGCTGAACTCTAATGGCAAAGTCGATCGCGCATTGCTCCCCCAATGGGAGATGCCTCGATCTGGGAGTGATTCTGGGAGTGATGTTGTCTCGCCCCGTACTGCTACAGAAGTCACATTGTCCACCCTCTGGGCTGAGGTGTTGGGGCTGGAAGCCATCAGCATCCACGACAATTTCTTTGAGCTAGGCGGACATTCGCTGCTCGTCACCCGCGTCATCTCTCGGTTGCGCGCAGCCTTCGAGGTGGAGCTGCCGCTGCGGAGCCTGTTTGAAAAACCTACTGTTGCTGAGTTGGCAGAGCGGATTGACATCCTGCGGTTATCGCTTGCCCAAGCCTCAAACCCTCTGCCTGTAATCGGAAACGGTCGTAAGGAGATAGAGTTATGAAATCGATCGAAACCTTTTTATCGAACCTGTATAGTCTTGATGTCAAGCTGTGGCTAGAGCGGGTAGATGGCGAATCGGATCAGATGCGCTTGCACTGCAATGCACCCGAAGCTGTTCTCACTCCCGACTTAGGAGCTGAAATTTCTGCCCGCAAAGCCGAAATTATCGCTTTTCTGAATCAAGCCCATGCGGCTTCACGCGCCTCGGCTGCCGCGATTCGCCCCGTTGTTCGATCGGGCAATTTACCTCTCTCCTTTGCTCAGCAACGGCTCTGGTTTCTTGACCAGATGCAACCCGGTAGTCCGCTCTATCACATTCCGGAGGCAACGCGCTTAATCGGTTCGCTGGATGCGATCGCCCTAGAGCGCAGCTTCAACGAAATTGTGCGGCGGCATGAAGCCTTACGCACAACCTTCCAAACCGTAGAGGGTCAGCCTGTCCAGGTCATTTCTCCCCCTGCACCCCTACCACTACAGCGCATCGATCTACAGCACTTGGGACAAGCAGAGCAGGAGGCTGAAGTCCTGCGCCTAGTGAACTGGGAAGCCCAGCAGCCTTTTAACTTGACGAAAGATTCGCTGCTGCGCGTCACCCTGGTTCGCCTCCATGACAGAGAGCATGTCGCGCTCTTAACACTGCACCACATCGTCTCTGATGCCTGGTCAATGGCGGTATTGATTCGAGAACTGATGGCACTCTACACCGCTTTCTCGACAGGTCAGCCTTCCCCATTGCCAGCGTTACCGATTCAGTACGCTGATTTTGCCGTCTGGCAACGGCAGTGGCTTCAGGGCGAGGTTCTAGACCCGCATTTGTCCTACTGGCGCAACCAGTTGAGCGGCGATCTGCCCGTTTTGCAGTTACCGAGCGATCGCCCCCGTCCTCGAATTCAAACCTTTCGGGGAGCTATCCACGCTTTTGAGCTACCCGCGGGTCTGACAGAATCCCTCAAGGCTTTGAGCCAGCAAGCGGGTGTCACGCTCTTTATGACCTTGCTGGCAGCGTTCAAAGTGCTGCTCTATCGCTACACGGCTCAAGAAGATATTCTCGTGGGTTCACCGATCGCCAACCGCAATCGCACCGAAGTAGAGGGGCTGATTGGCTTTTTTGTGAATACCTTAGTGCTGCGAAGCAATCTGTCAGGCAATCCGACCTTTCGGGATCTGTTGAGTCAGGTGCAGCAGGTTTCGTTGGCCGCCTACGATCACCAGGATCTCCCCTTTGAACAGTTGGTTGAGGCTCTGCAACCCGATCGGGATCTCAGCTACAGCCCGCTGTTCCAGGTCAAGTTCGCGCTGGAAAATCTTCCACAAGACGAACTGAAGCTGCCAAATTTGACGCTGAAGTTTCTTCAATCCCAAAACCCAACCGCCAAGTTGGACTTGAGCCTGGACATGGCTGAAACGACTTCAGGACTAAAAGGACAATTTGAGTACAACACCGATTTGTTTGATCCAGTGACAATTACTCGGATGACAGAGCATCTCTGTTGTCTATTAGCCGGAATTGTCGAGCATCCAGAGCAGAAAATTTCTGACTTGCCGTTACTCACTGAATCTGAACAGCATCAGCAACTCGTAGAGTGGAACGATACGCAGATTGATTATCCGCAAAACGAGTGCTGGCATCAGCGATTTGAAGCGCAGGTACAAAAAACACCGGAGGCGATCGCCCTAGTCTTTAAGAATGAACAACTCACGTATGATCAACTGAATCGATGTGCGAATCAGGTTGCCCATTATTTGCAAAAACAGGGGGTGAAGCCAGAAACGATTGTGGGATTGTGCCTGGAGCGATCGCCCTCTATGATCATCGGACTATTAGGCATTCTCAAAGCGGGTGGAGCCTATCTGCCGCTAGACCCCACCTATCCTCCAGATCGGCTGGCATTCATGATGTCAGATTCGCAAATCCCTATTCTCTTAACCACCCGAACATCAGCAGCAACCTTACCCGATCATGCCGCCCAG
The DNA here is from genome assembly GCA_019359505.1 of Drouetiella hepatica Uher 2000/2452. Classification (GTDB taxonomy): domain Bacteria; phylum Cyanobacteriota; class Cyanobacteriia; order Elainellales; family Elainellaceae; genus Drouetiella; species Drouetiella hepatica. Next base: position 53,849 of record JAHHHD010000025.1, read on the forward strand.
GCTATCTGTCTAGATACAGACTGGAATCACATCGCTCAGGAGCGTGAGCAAAATCCTGAGAGTGGAGTCACCGTCGAGAATCTAGCCTATTTGATCTACACCTCCGGCTCAACAGGAATTCCCAAGGGCGTTTTGGTGCCGCATGAAGGATTAATTAACCTGACGGAAGATAAGATTCGCACTTGTAGGGTGCAGCCTGACAGTCGTGTCCTGCAATTTTTCTCTTTGAGCTTCGATGCTTCGATCCCGGAAATTGTGATGAGTCTGGGCTGTGGAGCCGCCTTGCATTTAGCAACCTCAGAAGATTTGCTGCCCGGTGTGGGTCTTCTGCGACTCCTACGCGAACAGGCAATTACTCACATCACTCTGCCCCCCTCTGCGCTAGCCGCATTGCCCGCTGAAGCGTTGCCTGCCTTACAGATGGTGTTGGTGGGCGGCGAGGCTCCCTCTCCAGAACTGATCGCTCAATGGTCAACCGGGCGACGGTTCATCAACGCCTATGGTCCTACCGAGACGACAGTCAACGCCAGCATGGTTGAGTGTGCTAGCGGCGCACAGCCTACGATTCGTCCGGCTGCCAACAAGCAGCTTTATATTCTCGATCGCCATCTGCAACTCGTTCCGATCGGCGTTCCTGGCGAACTGTATATCGGTGGAGTTGGTTTGGCGCGAGGCTATCACAATCATCCGGCAAAAACCGCTGAGGCATTCATCCCTAACCCATTCAGCGATCAGCTAGGAAGCCGCCTGTACAAAACCGGAGACTTAGCCTGCTATCGCCGGGATGGTCACATCAAACTGCTGGGTCGTCTCGACTATCAGGTGAAAATTCGCGGCTTCCGCATTGAACCCGGAGAAATTGAGGCGCTGTTAGTCCAACATCCGGATGTGCAAGATGGGGTGGTAATTGTCCGTGAAGATCGATCCCGTGAAGATCAATCCGGTGACAAACGGCTGATCGCCTATGTCGTCCCTGTTGCCAATCAAACGCCAACCACTAGCGACCTGCACCGCTTTATTGCCGAGAAGCTGCCCAAGTACATGGTGCCTGCGGCATTCGTCTTCTTGGAGGCGCTGCCCCTTAATCCTAACGGTAAGGTCGATCGCCAAGCCTTACCCGCACCTGACTCCGTTCGTCCTGACCTAGCAGATGCATTTATCGCCCCGCGTACCCCCACAGAGGCAATTCTGGCACAGGTCTTTGCTCAAGTGCTGGAGGTGAAGCAGGTGGGCATCCATGACGACTTCTTTGAATTGGGTGGACATTCGCTGCTGGCAACCCGGTTGATTGCCCGGTTACTTCGGACGTTTCAGATAGAGTTGTCGATCGTAGACCTGTTTGAAGTGCCAACAGTGGCAGGTTTAGCAGAACGCATCATGGGAGGCTCGGTGCGTGAAAACACACTAGCATTCCTCAACGCTGAGGCCATCCTGGATTCCACCATTCACCCAAGAACGAAACCGATTCAGACTAGGGTGGCACCCAGCCGGATTTTTCTAACGGGAGCAACCGGGTTTCTGGGTGCATTCTTACTCCACGAACTCCTGCAACAAACTCAGGCGGAACTCTACTGTCTGGTGCGGGCAACCTCGATCGAGTCGGCTCAAACAAAACTGCAAACCTGCCTCGAATCCTATCGGCTGTGGCAGGAACGGTTCAAGCCGCGAATCATTCCAGTCCTGGGCGATCTGTCTCAACCGCTTCTGGGTCTTTCCGAATCCCAGTTTCAAACGCTAGCAGAGCAAGTTGATGTAATTTATCACAGTGGGGCTTGGGTACATCACGCCTCTCCCTATTCCTTGCTCAAAGCCACCAATGTTTTGGGAACTCAAGAAGTTTTACGACTCGCCTGTCAACATAAAGTGAAACCCGTTCATTTTATGTCTGCTACCAGCGTTTTTTCGCCCACTCTTTCCTCCAGTCAAGCGCCAGAAATCCAGGTGATCCGAGAGGCCGATCGCATTGCCGATCGCATTCCCTGGGGGGGCTATAACCAGAGCAAGTGGGTGGCTGAACGGTTAGTTGCAATGGGGAGCGATCGCGGCATTCCGATCTCAATTTACAGGCTGGGGCGATTATCTGGGCATAGCCAAACGGGTGTCTTTAATCAAAATGACTTATTGTATCGATTGATTATTGGCTGTGTGCAGTTGGGCAGTGCGCCAGAAGATCAGACCATGCTGGACATGATTCCTATTGATTACGCGAGTCAGGCGATCGTGCATCTCTCAAGACAGTCTACGTCCCAGGGAAAAGCCTTTCACTTAGTTCATCCTCATCCAGTTGATTCAGCTATCCTACTGGAGTCACTGCGATCGATCGGTTATGCAATTCACCCGCTTCCGTATGATCAGTGGCGTACCAAGCTGCTTCAGATTGCTGAAACTAATCCAGATCATGCGCTGTATCCACTCGTTTCCCTGTTCCCGGCAAGAAGCGAAACGCAGCCGACTGAAGCTGTTCTCACATTTGACTGTCAGAATACGCTCGATGGACTGGTAGGGAGTGCGATCGCCTGTCCCCCTCTCGATCAATCGCTGCTGCACAAATACTTCTCACATTTGATTCAAACCGGATTTTTAGCAACTCCCCCTATTCGTCAGGAGCAATAAAGGTAATGCCCTCAGAAAATCGCTACACCGCCTACGACCCCTGGGCTTGGTTATACAACCAGTCAGAGGCACATCTAGCTCTGCAAAACCTGATGCCTCTTTTGGAAAAGCTGCTCTTGCCCCGTTTGCCTGAAAATGGGCAGATTCTCGATCTGTGTTGTGGCACAGGACAGGTGTCACAGCAACTCATCTTGAAGGGCTATCACGTCACAGGATTGGATGGCTCCGAAAAAATGTTGCATTACGCTCGTGAAAATGCACCCCAAGGGAAGTTTGTTCTAGAAGACGCCCGTTCTTTTGAATTCTCTCCGACCTTTGATGCCGTCATTTCTACCGACTCTTCCCTCAATCACATCATGAGTCTGGACGAACTGAAGCAAGTCTTTCGCAATGTGTATGGGGCGCTCAAAAATCAGGGTCTTTTCTTGTTTGATCTAGGGTTGGAGGATAGATATCGCAACATAAAAATTGACAATGGTGAACTTCATCCTGAATATGCTTGGACAGTGGGAGAGACTTATGATCGAGAGAATAAAACAGGTACATTCACCATCACGCTATTTCAGCCAAACAGCCAAGTTCAGCCAAACAGCCAAGTTCAGCCGAATAGCCAAACTCAGCCAAGCAGCCAAAATTTAAAGCCAAAAGCCGCAAATTCAGGTACTTTAATGCAGCTAAAATGCTTCTTCTACAATCGCGTCTTACGCCCGTTACATCCTTCAGTCTTACTTCAGTTAGTTGATAAAGATTGGCTCCCTTCAACCCTGATGTTTTCAGTCAAACCTTATGCCAAACAAGACGTTCAAACGGCGCTAGAAGAGGTAGGATTCACTCAAGTTGCCATCTACGATTTCCGAGGGAATGTATCAGCACCCAACAATACCCAGTCTGCTTACTTTGTGGCTTGCAAATCGGCTGACTGAATGAGCGAAAGATCTTTGCCTGCTTTAGAAAGCAGCCTCTGTAATAACAATACTCCGGACAGTTTTTGCAACGGCGGCTGAAACCCGCATTCTACCGTTAGTAGTTGTCTCAGTGCGAAGCCTGAAACCCGCATTCTACCGTTGGTGATTGAAAACTGTCCGGACTGTTGTAATAAGGTTAGAGCGCTAAACGGTTGACTTCTCAGGAAGTACGTTTCACGAAGAAAAAAGTACATTTCACAAAGAAAAGAAGATCTTCAGCCCACTATGATACTTTCATTACTTCTTGCGAATCTTTCTCGACTAATTAGCCTTATCTGCTGGAAATTTTATTTGGGTTCCATCCGCATCAAGTCCTAATTCTATGCATAATGTGAGTGAGCAGAGTAGCCAAGTGATACACAAGGAAACGCTGAGTTCCCAGCTTCATTCCCAAGAGGGGCATCTAGCAGCCTTGATCGATCGCTACAACAAGCGAACCCAAGCTTCAAAGGCAAACGCCCAAACCTACCGCCAATTTCTTGCCGATCCAAGGCAAACAGAATGGTTTGATCTGCCCACCAAAGAGATGTGCTATCTGATTGTGGGAGAGCGATCGCAAGGTGCGCGAGTTTGGGACGCAGATGGCAATGAGTATATTGACTTGATTATGGGGTTTGGAGCCAATCTCTTGGGTCACAGTCCCCCTTTCCTTCAGGAAGCGCTAAAAGCGCAGATTGACAAAGGCATTCCATTGGGGCCTCAGGCGGAATTGGCGGGTGAAGTGGCTGAGTTGATTAGTGAACTGACGGGGGCAGAGCGAGTCGCTTTTAGCAATACCGGAACTGAAGCGGTGATGACGGCGATCCGCTTAGCGCGTTCTGCAACGCAGCGTACCAAAGTTGCAGTATTTACCCATTCCTATCATGGTCATGCCGATGCTGTATTAGTTGAAGCACGGAGGACAGGGTCTGAGAGACTCTCGAAGCTGGCGGGTAAAGCCCTGATGACGCGCTTTAATTCTCGTGCCGTTCCCATTGCCTCCGGTGTACCTGCGACCGTTGCCAAGGATGCCTTAGTGCTGGAGTATGGCAACCCTGACGCGCTTCAGGTGATTCACGCCCATCGGCATCAGCTTGCAGCCGTTTTGGTGGAACCCATCCAGACGGCACAGCCTGACTTGCAGCCTAAAGCTTTTCTCCAGCAGCTCAGACAGTTGACCCAAGCCTCTGGCATTGCGTTGATTTTTGATGAAATGGTGACGGGGTTCCGGTTGCATTTGGGCGGTGCACAGGCTTGGTTTGGCATTGAAGCCGATATTGCGACCTACGGCAAGGTAGTTGGAGGCGGGATGCCGATCGGCGTGATTGCGGGTAAGGCGGCTTACCTCGATAAAATTGATGGCGGCATGTGGCGCTATGGGGATGATTCATACCCTGCGATCGAGACAACCTTTTTTGCCGGAACGCACTGCAAACATCCGCTTGCAATGGCGGCAGCATGGGCGACACTCCAGCATTTAAAGCGCCAAGGCCCGATGCTGCAACAACATTTAAACCAGCGTACATCCTGTTTCGTTGAACAATTCAATAGGTATTTGGAAACCAGCCAATTGCCGATTCGGATGGCAAACTTTGGTTCGTTCTTTAGTCCTGTTTTTCTCAAAGACGTTGCTCCGGCAACCCTTGCTCCCTTGATGGCAGGATTTAGCCTGTTGCGCTATCACCTATGCGATCGAGGAATTTTGCTGCGCGGCGAAGGGGGCGGCTTTCTGTCAACGGCTCACACTGATGAAGATATTCATCGTATTCTCCAGGCCATGAAAGACAGTATTGCCGAACTCCAGGAAGTAGGATTTTTCCCAGACCCATGACCTATCCTGTTCTTCCCTCCAAACTCTATTTGCTGGTTCCTTGGGATTTACCGATTCAACAACCTTTGAGTGATATTGACAACGTTAAATTACAGCGATCGCTCAAACAGTTCCTAAAAGCGTTAGAGCAACATTCCGTTCAGGAGGCAATCGCAATCATTCACCAGGAGTTAGCCTATCTCGATATCAGTGCCGTTGTTCCTATCCAACTTTCTTCGACTCAAACTCCCCTTAATGCCTGGGAAGTTGAAGACTTTGACAGCTATTTTGAAGTCAGCCATGTGCAAACCCAAGAACCTGCTGTCTGTATGGTGTGGAGCCTCCTAGTTGCGTATCAAGTTTTTCTGATCTTGAGCGATCGCGGGAGTGATTTTGACCAAACTCAAGTAGAACAACAAAGACAAGGATTTAAAGGCTATGTCTACTTATTAGCCAGAGTTTTTAATCTCAATTTAGAGTGAATTGAATACTTAATCTTATGATAACGAACGTTAATCCACAGCAAATTTGGAAAAACTGCCACTGGTTGTTTTTTATTAATGTTCAGGGGTTGATTATTTGTCTACGTCGCTTTGAACTCAGCCTCGCGGCCAACAACATGGCTCAGGCGCAAATTGAACTTGAGACAGCGACGACTCTGATGTTGGCATCCGGCGCGGCAATGGAGCTAGCAGGTAGCTTTAGCCCACAGGAGTATGAGCATCAAGTTCGCCCAACCATGTCGCCGCCGCATGTGAAATCACAGGACTTTAGCGGATTGATGTCCTGGGAACATGCTGCTCTGGTTGAAGTCTGGAAACGACTTCGCCCTGTATTTGAGGCTTTGCCTGCGGCGCTTACGGCTCAGCATGACAGCTTTGTGGCAGCTTATTTTAGCTTATCTCATGCCCACAAAGCAGTTTGCCAAAAATTTGGGGGGGGTGAAATGGGGAGCTTACGTTGCGATCGAAGTACGGCAACAAGCACGCTGGATAAATTTACTCAAAGCCGTTGGCAGTTGCTTGACCCAAACCGCCGAGCGGCTGCGGGTTGTCCATTCCGAAGTTAGAGTCTCGCAGCTTTTTATGGTTTTCGATGTACTAGAGTCTTGAAGGATTTTGCGGCATGAGTGAGGCAGATGACACCCCTATCAATTCGATCGATACCTTAAAAGTCATCCTGACTGACTTGGGCATTCCAGAAGAATTGCTTCACCCTGAGACGTGGCTGCATCAGGATCTCCAGCTTGACTCGACTGAAATCGTCGAAATTTCTCTAGGACTGAAACGGAGGCTGGGAGTGAGTGTGAAGTTGGAAAGTAGGCAGGATATGACGCTCACTCAGGTTTGTCATCAGATTGAAGCTGCGCAGTTTGCCCAGTCTCATCCTCATCATGGGATCGCCTAATCATGGCACCTGAGATTGGCATTGCTCAATTGGGGGAGGATTTGTTTGTGAGAGGAACGCTCCGCGCCCCTTTCACAAATAAATCATTCCTAAAATTGCCAGCGCCTGAAATTAAGGGAGTCGGGATTGATATCGTGTCTATTCCCCAGATTGCCCAACTCACCGAGCGATACGATCGCCACACATTAATGTTGTTGTTTACTGCGGGTGAAATGGATCGGTGTCAATCTGATCCGAAACGCGATCGCGCCTTCGCAATCTGTTTTGCGGCAAAAGAAGCGATCGGCAAGGCTTTAGGAACTGGATTGGTAGACATTGCCTGGGATGAAATCGAAGCCGTTTTAATTCAAGATCAATTGACAGTTGAGTTATATGGAGAAGCAGACAGTCAAGCGAAACAGAATGGCATTGAGACTTGGATAGCAACCTGGTGCGAATGGGATCAACACATCCTCGTCCATATTCTCGGTTTGGCAGCGCTAAGGTTAAAAGGAAAGTGAATGGAAAGCATTTCTGAACGATTACCCAAAGTCTTCAATGTGGCGGCATACTTCCTGGAGAGCAGCCTAGCAGCGGAAAACAGCCAGCGAGTCGCTCTGTTTTATCAGGATAAGACTTACACCTATAGCCAACTGAACTGCTTTGTTCAACGGGCAGCACAGGTGTTTCTAAATTTTGGACTGGAGCAGGAAAATCGAGTTGCCATCTTACTTCCAGACACGCCTGAGCTAGTTTTTGCCTTTTGGGGTGCCATTTGGCTGGGCATCATTCCTGTGCCGATCAACACCGCCTGTAGCGTGGATGAAGTGCAATATATTCTCCAAGACTCCCGCGCCAAGCTGTTAATTACGACTCAGGATTGGCAAGCGAAACTGGCTCCTATCTCGTCTGCGTTCTTGCAGCACAGGCTGCTCCAGGATGGAGAAACCCCATTTTTATCTCTGCTTACCCAGCAGGCCGATGAAGCTGTTCCCTGCGCCAAAACCTTGCGGGATGAACCTGCTTTCTGGCTTTATACCTCTGGCAGTACAGGTAAGCCTAAAGGGGTGATCCATCTGCATCAAAGCATGGTGGTTTGTGCAGAAAATTATGCTAAGTCCACATTGAAACTGCATCGAGAGGACATTACTTATTCAGTCGCCAATATGCCCTTTGCCTATGGCTTGGGTAATACACTTTATATGCCTATGGCAGTCGGATCTGCAACGATTTTGTCAGACGCGAGTAACGCCTTTGACATTGTTGCGGATATTCAGCGGTACAAGCCGACCGTTTTTTTTGGAATTCCTAGCGTTTACGCCAATCTGCTGGCCGTACAGGAGATTGCACCGCTCGATGCCTCGTCCCTTCGCCTATGTGTTTCGGCCGCCGAACAACTTCCTGAAAGCATCTGGCGACAGTGGCAAGAGACTTATAACCAGGAGATTTGTGAGGGAATTGGCACCACAGAGTTCTTGCATATCTTCCTCTCGAATCCGTCAGGAGCGTGCAAACCCGGCACTTCGGGTCGCCCGGTGCCCGGTTACGAAGTTCAAGTGCTCGATGACCGAGGCCATCCCTGTGCTGCGGGTGAAATTGGCAACCTGGTAGTGAGCGGCGAAAGCCTGATGTTGGGGTACTGGAATCGGCTGCGAGAAACCCGGCAGGCGCTCTATGGCACCACGATGCGAACGGGGGATAAGTATCAGTTCGATGCAGACGGCTATTTCAAATTTATGGGTCGTCAGGACGATCTGTTTAAGGTGAATGGCCAGTGGGTGTCTCCGATGGAGATTGAGGATGTCCTGCATCAGCATCCCCAGGTGTTAGAGGTGGCGATCGTCCCTGAATCGGCGGACGGCGAACAACTGACGCAGGTCGTGGCATATGTCAGCCTCAAGTCGGGGCAAACTCCATCGCCCGAACTGGAAGTGAACCTCTGCCAGTTTGCCAAACAGCGGTTGCCTCATTTTAAGGCTCCCAAAGTCGTCCGGTTTGTAGAGCATTTACCGCGTACCCCAACGGGAAAAATTCATCGTAAAGCAATTGCCAATTACCGCTAACACAGGATTAATCAGGAATAAATTAGGAGAAATTAATGGTCACGGAATTAAAGCCTGTTACGACTTATAAGGAAACATTTATACCGGGCAAAAGAAACGCGATCGCCGTTCTACAGACCCTCTTGCAAGCAGGGATTTTTGATCATTATGTGATGTATGAAAAGAACGATGAGGTTCGCATCGCCGGAAATGAGCTGGCGATCGTGTCGGTTAGCCAGGACACGGTACAGCTTCAAAGTATGGGAAAAACCCACACTGAAGCAGCCACCGATCCGTTCCAGCAGGTTGGGGATCTGCTTAGATCTTTGCCGATTAAACACTGGACTGCCTATGGCTACGTAGCGTTTGATCTCGTTGGCTTCTATTCGTCTTACTCCAAGGCCATTCAGCAGCCGCTGCTTTATTTTTTAGTTCCCGAAACTGAACTTCGCTTTACCGCAGCCGGGGTTTATGTCAGAAGTGTGGAACCTCTGGAACCCCTGCTTGAGCTGATAAAAAGCGATCGCCAACCCTGCAACTACGTGCCTATCTGCTTAGAGCAAAACGCGGCAGATTGTGAGCCGTATTCTCAGCGGGTTAAAACGCTGATTGAAGCCATTCAACAGAACAAACTGCACAAGGCCATTATCTCGCGATCGAAAAAGCTGACTGGCAATTTAGATCTGCTCGGAACTTATGTCGTTGGAGCCGCCGCCAACAACTCAGCACGTTCCTATTGTTTCAACTTGGGAGAGGTGCGTGCCGTTGGGTTCAGCCCTGAGATTCTGATGGAAGTTTACGAAGATGGAGCGGTGATCACTAATCCGTTAGCCGCCACTCGTCCGCGTGGAGAGGACAGCGAAGCAGATGCTCGTTTGGAAGCTGAACTCTTTACGGATGCCAAAGAGGTGAAAGAACATGCCCTTTCTATTTGGCTAGCGCAAAGCGAACTTACCTCAGTTTGTGTACCCGGAACGGTGCAGATTTTCAATTTCATGGAAGTCAAGAAATATCGCTGCGTGCAGCATTTATCTTCGCGAGTAGGCGGCAAGCTGAAGCCTGACCATACCCTGTGGGATGCATTGAAGGTGCTGTTTCCCGGCGTTACCGTGACGGGTATTGATAAACTTCGGGCGTTGGATTGGATCGATCGCCTAGAGGATGAACCCAGAGGCATTTATGCGGGCGGTATTGGTTGGGTAGACAGCAATGGCTCAGCCGATTTAGCCATCGCTATCCGTTCGGTTTATCAATACGGCAATGAAATTCATCTGAACGCTGGGGCAGGTATTGTGGCTGAGTCAGATACCCAGAAAGAATATGTTGAATCGGTCAATAAGATGAATACAATGCTAACTAACTTGGTTTTACAGCCTGATGTGTAGTATTAACAGCGTTGAGGTTGTAAAAGTATCGCAAATTAAAGAGTTTGTAGAACAAATTGGTGAACGATTTGAACAGCAATACTTTACAGTTATAGAACGCCAAATGTCTAAAACAAGCGCAAACTCCATGCAGTATTTTGCAAGTCGCCTTGCCGCCAAAACGGCAGTTCTCAAAATCCTCGATCTTGAAGAAAATTGGCATTTTCTATGGCATGACATCGAGATCCAACAGCTTTCCAGGGGTGAACCTACTATTGTCCTGTCGGCTAGGGGTCAGGAAATCGCCGCAAAGCTTGGAATTGACCGCTGGTTACTGAGCATTAGTCATACTTCATGCTATGCAGCAGCAAGTGCGATCGCCATTTCAGGATTTGAGGCTGACAGCAACTTTCAATAATTCAACGTGCGTACTTTTGTCATTCTTTGGCTGGGGCAGATGGCTTCTTCCATCGGCAGCGGCATGACCTACTTTTCTCTCACCCTCTGGGTTTGGCACCTTACAGAATCTGTAACGGCGATCGCTCTAATCGCTTTCTTTTTTCAACTTCCGCAAATTGGGATTGCTTTATTTTCTGGCATCCTGGTCGATCGCGTTCCGCGTCAGCTGCTCTTAGTGCTAAGTGATGGAGTGGCTGCGGGCTGCACTCTCTCCGTCGGGCTACTCGCTGCCGCTCAGCATCTACAGATTTGGAATCTTTACTGCATTGCAGCAATCTACGGCTGCTTTGGGCATATCCAGATGCTAACCTACACTACAACCGTTCCCTTGATTGTGCCCAAACAGCAGTATCTCCGTGCGAACAGCATGGGGTCACTCGTTGGATCAGGTGCCGCGATTGTTGCCCCCGCTTTGGCAGGAATACTTTATCCCAAATTGGGTTTATCAGGCATTACGCTGATTGATTTAGCCACCTTTGCGATCGCCATCTCTACGGTACTGCTGGTGCGTATTCCTTCTTCTAAAAATGACTCAGAACCAGGATCAGAGGAACCGCGAATCGAGGGAATTTGGCAAGAAATCACCTTTGGCTTTCGCTACATCGGGTCTAGGCTCAGCTTAGTGTCGATGGTAGTTGTACTTTCTGCTTTTGTCTTTATGAGTCAACTGGGAGAAGCCCTATATGAACCGATGATCCTGGCTCGCACGCAGGGTAACGCTCAAGTGCTAGGGATGGCGGTTGCTGCCTCTGGGGTGGGCGGAGTCATTGGGGGACTAATTTTGAGTATTTGGGGAGGATTTCGATCTCAAATTCGAGGGATGCTGATCGGATTCGTGGGAACAGGCGTGAGCAACATGATATTTGGTATGGGTCAGCAACCTTTGATTTGGTTTACAGCCCAGTTTTGTGCATCGCTACATTCACCGCTTGTCTTCAGTTCCTACACGGCGGTTTGGTATGCCAAAGTTGCTCCAAAATTACAGGGACGGGTCTTTGCGGCTGATCACTTCATTGGGCTAGTGATTGCGGCGATCGCTAGCCTGCTGGCTGGGCCGCTTGCCGATCAGATTTTTGAGCCATCCCTAAGATCTGGAGGGACTCTATCCTCACTTGTTTCTCCCATTTTGGGCGTCGGCCCAGGTAGCGGCATTGCACTTCTCTATGTCATAGTCTCAATCGGCATCATTGTATTAGGCGTGAGTGGTTTTGCAGTCCAACACTTGCGGAATGCTGAAGAAATTATGCCTGATTACGATGATGGTCAGTAAGAGAATGTTTGTAAATGGTGAGTTACTGTCAAGTGTGGACGGGGCAGCAAAAAGCACGCAACACTTTACCATCGACGGCAAGGGTTTCTCCAGGCAAGGGGTCGATGCCGAAGAATTGAGCTAAACGAGCCGCATACTCGCGGTAATCTAGACGCAAAAGTGCCCGTCGAATTGTGCTGTAAGAAGGCAAGCGGTCTTTGGGGGGTTGAAACAGGGCAACTAATTCAACGTGATACGCTTTCAGCCAATCCCCAATTGCCAAAAAGCCTCGATTCCCTGCCGTAACTGCTAGGGTGAACAGGGCAAGACAAAGTGCCTGCTGATGTCGCTGTCCGGCTGTGCGACGAGTATCACAAAGGTCTGCAAAGGCTTCGACAATGGCAAGTTGGGACATCTGGTATCACAGTTGGAGCGATGACATAACTACCCTATCAAGCACTTAACTAGAATGAAATAGCCCTGCAATCTGTTGAGTGCCAATAAACTCTGTGCTAAACACAATTTGCTGATCTTCCAGCAGCATTTCAATTACTTCTTGCAAGTTGGTTTGTAACTCGTCTAAAGTTTCGCCCTGAGAATGCGCTCCAGGGAAGCCAGGAACATAGCCGACATAGAGATGGGTGTCAGCATCTCGCTCAACAATTGCGGTGAAAGTTCTCATGGCATTCTCAAGTCCAGTGCCTCAATTTTAACCACAAGGGCGATCGCCCCAGCTATAGAAAGATAGCTCTCAACCATTACTCTGTCGAATTTGAGGCTGAATCGGTAAGATAGAAGCTTATCCTGGGGTCAGCATCTGTTCTGCCGCCCGATCGCCTCATTCAAAGCTAAACAATTTGTTGGGAGAACTTCCTCATGGCTGCGGTTGAAGAAAAAACGATGGTTCCGACCGTCATTATTGGCATTGGCGGGACGGGGACAGAGATTTTGTCGCGGGTGCGGCGGCTCGTCGAGGAAACCTACGGCAGCCTGAAGAACTTCCCTATTCTCAGCTTCTTGACAGTGGATACCGATCGCGACTATAAAGTCACCAATCCCTTAGCCGCCGGGTCGCCCTTCAAAGACACCGAAAAGCATTGGGCGAGCGTCAGCGGCAGTCAGGTAAAAGACATGATTGCCAACATGGATAACTATCCCTGGATCGATAGCTGGTTTCCCCGCGAGCTAGAGCGCAACATCAACGCCCTGGAGGCAGGAGCCGGACAGATTCGCGCCTGCGGTCGGTTTGCCTTCTTTTGCAACTATCACGCGATTCAGAAGAAATTTATCCAGGCTTGCGATCGCGTCAAGGGCAAAGAAAACTTCATGCTCGATCGCTACGGCGTGAAAGTGAGCAACAACCAGATCAACGTGTTTGTCACAGGCTCACTGTCGGGCGGTACAGGCAGCGGTATGTTGATTGACCTCTGCTACTGTGCGCGGCATTGGCTAAAGGGGCAATCTAGCCCGCTGGTGACAGCGATCGTGCCGATGCCGACGGCCTTTTCGGGCATTGATGTGGGCGATCGCGTTTTGGCAAACGGCTACGCGGCCTTGATGGAGCTGAGCTATTTTTCTGACCACCGCACCGAATATGTCGGGCAGTTTGGCGCAAGCCTGATCGATGAAGTTCGCAACGCCTCTGCCCCTGCCGACTACACCTATCTGGTGGGCACTAAAAACGGCGAGTCCGATTTTTCGCTAGAGCAGCTGCGGGAAATGATCGCCCAGAATATCTTTCTGGACTTGACCTCCGACTTTGCCCCCCACAAGCGATCGATCCGCGACAACATTAAGTCGGCTTGGGCATCGCAAGATCCGGGTGGGCGCGGCTATCCCAAGAACTTTATGAGCTTTGGGCTTTCGACTGCCGAGATCCCGATCGCCCAGATTCGCACCTCGATGGCAAATCGCCTCTCCACAGACTTTATCCGCTGGTGGCTCAATCCTGACGTGCAGCTTCCGCCCAGCATGTTGGAAACCGTACAGGCTGCCCTCAAAACCATGCGGCTGACGGATATGGAGCTGCTGACCGATATTTCCTCGGCTGGCGATCGCCCTTATACCGCCGAAGTTTCTGCCTGGGTGAACAGCATTCGCAACGAGATTGCTACCGACAATAAGCTGCAATGCACCCAGCAAGGGGTGAACATGATTGGCGCAGAGAAGGGCAAGATCCTTTCTTTTGTGGAGACTTATCTGAAGCCCAAAGTAGACGACTACCGCGCCGCGCACTTCCGCGAACTCAGCCCCGACGAGCGGCTGCATGGCGACTACCTGCAAAAGATGTACGACAACCGCAATAAGGTGATTCAGCAGGGTAGAAAGGCATTGGAAACCGAGTTTTACCGCATCTTGGAAGACCGGACGCAAGGGCCTAAATTTGCTGATGCCTTTATCCTGGCGGTGCGGCAAATCTTCGACAATGCCGCCGAACGCTATCGCCGCGAGATGGAAAAGACCTGGCAGCCCAACGAAACCAACCGCCAGAGTCAGTACGAAGCCGCGCTGCAAGATATCACCCACTTCAAAGACAAATTTGGCGTGACCAAGCAGGCCAAGATGGAGGAGTTCAGCGATGCCGCGCTCCAGGGCATTGAAGGCACCTTATCGGCAACGATTCAACGCAAGTCGCGGGCTTTGGGACTAGAGGCGATCGCCCGTCTGCAAGAGCACCTGCAGGCCCTAGAACAGCGTTTCGCCCGCTTTACCCAAAAGCTGAACCAGACCCGCGACCACTTCTTTAACCAAGCCAATCAGCAAGCCGACAACGCCGACGCGCTGCAAATTAATGGGATTAAATTGTTCGATCGCCAGGAACTCAACACCCTTTACCAAGACCTAATCGAACAGCAAGCCGGAGCCACCGAAGGCAGCAAAACCCGCTACGAAATCGGCATGAACGGGCTGTGCAGCACCCTGTCTCAGGACATTCTGCGGCAAGCCAGCCCCCTCTGGAAGGAAACGCGCGCTAACGACGAGGTAATGCGGCTGTTCGACCTGCCCAGCCTCTCGGACGTGCAGGAAGACGACTTCCGCGAAATTATTCACGATCGCGCCCAGTCAGTCATTGCCAAAGCGCCTGAAAGCAGTCGGCTGAAGACGGAATTATCGGCTTGCGATCGCCTCTTTAAGCTCTACAAAAACGACGAAGCCGAAATCACCAACAACCTGCGGATTGCCTACAACAAATCCAAGCCGATGATCTTGCTGTCTCGTGCCGTCATGACCGGACAAGACGCAGGCTTCACCCCCGCCCAAAACACCAAAGTCGCCCTAATCGGCGGACGCAACACCGCCAACGAAGCCGCCAAAAAGCTGATCCCAATGATTCAGGAGTTTGTCCCTAGCAGCGATGCCATCACCCCTCTCGGCGATAACGAACGCCACCGCGTCGTCTTCGTCCAGGAAATCGGCGGCTTCTCCCTACGCTGCATCGAAGGCATGCCCCAGCTCCGCCAGTCCTACCAGGACTGGAAAGGGCAAATTATTCTGGCAAAACGCGCCCAGCTTAGAGGCGAGAACCGCGACCTGCCCATTCCCGTCCATATCCAAAAAGAGCCGCCCTTCTGGGATGTTTTCCCCGAAGATCCCAATATTTTGAGGCTCGTCGTCCAAGCCCGCGCCCTGCGCGTCATGCGGCAAGATGTCAACCAAAGCACCCAGGAACAGGTGATTCGCTACACGCGCGGCACCGAAATTGGCACCGAAAATATTGACCTTGCCTCAAGCTGGGAAGAAGCCGCCCAGGTGCTAGAAGTGCTGGCCTGCCGACCCGATCGCGAAGAAATTCAAAAGCAAGTGACGCGCCGCCTCTCCCTCACCGAAACCCCACCGCAAAAACAGGCCCTCTTTCAGCAAATCATGACTTACCTCCAGCAGCGAGAGCAAGACCTCGCCAAAGCTGGCGGCAAAGACAGCCTGGAATATCGCCGCGAATCCGACATTCTGCTGGAGCTAATTCGGCAGAATAAACTACAAACGGCGATCGCCCCCCTCGAAACCCCAGACCGAGCAGAATCACCAGAACCCTCCCAGCCCCCAACCGTAAGTAATAGCCCTGCAAAAGCCCCCCCTACAGCAGTTGATCTTGCAACCCAAGTCTTTTGCACAAGCTGCGGCTTCAAAAACCCAGCCACCTCCAACTTCTGCGCCAAATGCGGCACAAAACTCACAAAGGTCAGCTAACCCTAAAGCTTGACTAAGCCCCAGACTGATTGCCCACCCAAACGCCCGATCGCCCCTCAATGCAAAGCGCCCCCGACTACAGACACCCATCTCATGCGGAGGGGGTGTGGGGGACGCGCATCGTCCCCTGCCGGGGGTTTGGGGGAGACCCCCAAGGCTGTTGGCTGTTTCCCCAAACGATTATGAGATAATCTAATCACCTAAAACCTAATTACCCTAAATCCCAGGTTCAGCATTCTCCAACACCCCACCACCACTCATCAGGGCAACCGATCGTGACAACCTCAAAAAGCTGGCTCTGCGAAGGCAAACCTAAAGACGGCAAAGACTACCCCAACGCCTTCGCCCACCAGCCCTACGAAAACTTTGGCCCCGACTGCGCCATTTGCGGCTTACCCAGAGAAGCGATCGAAACCAAAGGCAAACGCCCAGCCGCAGGCGCCGCACCCAACCCATCAGGCAATCGGACAGGCGTAGGACTTGCCGCAGGACTAATCACTGCCTTACTTCTGGCGCTCTTGGGAGCAGGAGCCTGGTTTGTGTGGAAACAGCTCCAAGGCAAATCCCCCTCCCCGATCGCCACCAATTCCCCCTCCCCTAATTCTCCCGCTCCCCCCCTTACCGCCGCTCCCACCGATCGCTTCAGCAGCGGCGAACGCACTCTATTCACCTACCGAGGCAACTTTGACCGCGATCGAGGCATCGCAGCTTTTGCCCAAGGAGACTACGCCCAGGCTATCACTGCCTTTGAGAAAGCCACCCGCAGCTCCCCCAACGACCCCGAACCGCAACTCTACGCCAACAACGCCCGCGCCCGCCAAACTGGAAACCCGCTAACGATCGCCGTAGTCGTGCCGATCGACAACCAGGCAACCTCAGCCGAGGAAATCTTGCGCGGCGTTGCCGATGCTCAAACCCAGTTCAACACCGCAGGAGGAGCCAGCCAGCGCCTCCTAGAAGTCATGTTAGTCAACGATAGCAACGACCCTGTGCAAGCCGCCGCCGTTGCCCAACAGTTGGCAAGCGACCCCAATATTTTGGGCGTAATTGGGCATAACTCCAGCGACACCACCGCCAAAGCCCTGCCGATCTACGAGAGTGCCGGACTCGCCATGATTTCCCCCACAAGCACCAGCACCGTCCTCTCCGGCAAAACCTTCTTTCGCACCGTCCCCTCCGATCAACTCGCGGGTGAAACCCTTGCTGATTATGTCAGCAACAGGCTGAATATCAAGCAAGTTGCCGTCTTCTACGATTCTGCCAGCAACTACAGCAACAGCATTCAGCAAGCCTTCACCGGAAAATTTACCCAGCTAGGCGGACAGGTGCCCCAGCCCCCCATCGATCTCTCTAGCCCCTCGCTGGATATCAAAAACTCCGTCACAGGCGCGGCTGGTACCGTCCGAGCCGCCCTGCTTTTTCCCAGCACCAAAACCACCTCAGTGGCGATCGCCGTAGCCCGCGAAAACGCCCAGCTTCCAGCCGCTCAGCAGATGCAGCTCTTGGGTGGCGATGCCCTCTATAACCCTGCTACGCTCACCGACGGGGGCGATGCCGTCAAAGGGCTAGTTCTCACCGTGCCCTGGTATCCCCAAAATGCCTACGCCCAAACCGCAGCTCAGCGTTGGCTTGGTCAGGTAAGTTGGCGCACCGCCAGCAGCTTTGATGCCGCAAAGGCCTTGACTGCCGCCCTAGCCACCGCCATCGATCGCCCTGCCGTACTTCAAGCCCTGCGATCGCTCAACCTCCCTGCCGACCAAACCGCCGGAGAGCCACTGCAATTTACCCCCACAGGCGATCGCACCGAGAAACCGATTCTAGTAGAAGCCGCTTCCGGAAGCGCTGCCCCCCAAGGTGCGAAGTTTGGATTTCAGGTCGTGCAGTAGGTTTGTATCTTTAAGCCTCCTCCGCAAGCTCAAACACAACTCTGAACTGCGCATCAGGGATCGATCGCCTCAAGAAAGCACAATGCCCCTCAGCATCCGATCGTCGATGAAATCGCGCAATAATCACCCAATTTTGGGCAGGCAAAAGACGAGCGATCGCCCAGTAATTTAGGCGTTCCCGATACGGCATAATGGTGAATGTCTCCAACTAGGAACATCAGAGCCAGTCCCTTACTTTCCACGGTTCCGGACTGGCTTCTGACTGAGCTTGCTCCTCAACTCGGATCAAATGTCTTTAGCATTTGCTCACAAGTAGGAACAAATCTATCTTATCAGAAATTCCTAGTTGTGAACATTTGCTGAATTATGCTCTCCTGACGCAACCGAGTACATGGGAAAAGCTGGGAAAGCCCTTAAACAAGTTCTTGATACCTACGGTATTAATCAAAACCAGCTTGCAATCACCATGGGCATAGGACGCTCAACTGTACACTATTGGGTAAATGAACTCCGAGATCCTCTAGCTGAATCTATCCCAGACATTTTGGAAGCCCTTGATCAGCTCCATCCTGAAGCCGTTCAAGAATTTTTGGTGCTGTACCTGGGGCGATTTGTGCAGCGAGAATTGCCGGATCAGTAAAGTCACGATATCGATTTTTCTGCTAAGGGAACTTTAGAGCTAAATTAACGACGTATCAGCAAGTGATCTGGCTACGTCTTAGGTGATGATCGACAACCAACTTACAGGCTACTTCCCATCAAAGTCATACTAATTTGAATTGGAACCACGACAGATCCCGGTACGGGCTTGGCAATGCCAAGCCCCTTCCGAGGTTCGATGTGCCCACAAATTCGTTTAAATCGGTATCAGTATTGATAGAGCAATTTTATGTTTAACAACCCCTTCGTTCGCGCTGCCGGAATCTTCGCCATTTGCTACTTTCTTCTACAGGCATTGGGCTGGGGTCTAACCTCTATTGCCGCGATCGCCAACAGCTTCGGCTATTGGGTGAGATATGTCTTGGTGCCTCACGCTTGGCAAATTGGGCTGGCTGCGGGGGTTGCCTACATGGTAATCACTGCCTTGACCACTAGCCGCGATCGATAATCACCCACCTAGATCATCATCAATGGTTGTATCTAGGACGCATTGCTGAGGATAATGAGCTTCGTCCTTCCTCCTCTGATCCATGCCCCTCGACTGGAACGAAGCCAAACCCTACGAAGACATTCTCTACCACAAAGCCGACGGCATCGCCAAAATCACCATAAATCGACCCCACAAGCGCAACGCCTTTCGTCCCAAGACGATCGTTGAACTCTACGATGCCTTCATCAACGCCCGCGAAGATCCCCGCATTGGGGTCGTGCTGCTGACGGGAGCCGTTCACCCCGACGGCACCCACGCCTTTTGCTCTGGCGGCGACCAGAGCGTCCGAGGTCATGCAGGCTACATCGATGAGGAAGGCGTACCCCGGCTCAACGTGCTGGATTTGCAAAAGCTGATTCGCTCCATGCCCAAGGTGATTATTGCGCTGGTGGCGGGCTATGCGATCGGCGGTGGGCATGTGCTGCATTTATTGTGTGATCTGACGATCGCCGCAGACAACGCCATTTTTGGACAAACAGGTCCCAAAGTCGGCAGTTTTGATGGTGGCTTTGGGGCTAGCTACATGGCGCGGATCGTTGGACAAAAGAAAGCGCGGGAAATCTGGTATCTCTGTCGCCAGTACAACGCCCAAGAAGCATTAGAAATGGGTCTGGTTAATTGTGTGGTGCCGATCGCCCAACTCGAAGCCGAAGGCATCCAATGGGCGCAGGAAATCCTAGAAAAAAGCCCGATCGCCATTCGCTGCCTCAAAGCCGCCTTCAATGCCGACTGTGACGGACAGGTGGGGCTGCAAGAACTCGCGGGCAATGCCACCATGCTCTACTACATGACCGAAGAAGGTGCCGAGGGCAAACAGGCGTTCTTAGAAAAGCGATCGCCCGATTTTCGCCAATATCCCTGGCTGCCCTAAGATAACGCTCAACTAGACAGAATCAATTTTCCAATTTCTTCAGCAGGGTGATATAAAATCCGACAAAGGTGGGCAAGTTATACCTAGGAGCTACAAATCCACAAAATCCCGCAACTCAAGGAGACTCACCCCATGAAATCTGAATTTCAAGCCAAATTTCTTCAGCACATGCTCGGTCGCAAGAAAGGCGAACAGGGCTTCACGCTGATTGAACTCTTGGTCGTTATCATCATCATCGGTATTCTAGCTGCGATCGCTCTGCCTTCCTTCTTGAACCAAGCTGCTAAAGCGAAACAGTCTGAAGCCAAGAGCTATGTCGGTTCCGTAAACCGTGCTCAGCAAGCTTACCGGATTGAGAAGACCGCTTTTTCAGGTACGATCGCTGCTTTGGAAATTGGTATTCCTACCTCCACCGTTGATTACGATTACGCGGTTACCCCTGCGGCAGCAGCGAACACCACTTTTACAGCGATACCTAATGATTCAACCACGCTGCGTTCCTATGCAGGTGGTGTTCAGGTAATTTCTACGACTGGTCAGTCTTCCGCAGCCGCTTGTCAATCTACTGCCCCCAGTGGTACAGCTCCTGCCATCACCTTTGGAGCGGCTGACACAACCTGCGCTACCCCTGACAACAACATGCGCTAGGTTTGAAACCTCAGCAAATGTATTCGCAGATCTGTGCTGTTGAGCCGTAATACTTCACAACACAACTTACTTAAAAAAGCTATCCAGGAGTCACTGGATAGCTTTTTTGTATTTCAGGGCATAATACGGGCTAGCCACCGATGGTCATCCCCCTTTGAAAAATAATCATGAATGCTGATTCTTCTCTTACTGCCCCCTCATTAACCGAAATAGAACAACAAGCCCATATCTATTTCTCAGGAGGAAATTACAAGGCGGCAAGTCAGCACTATGAGCAGATGTTAGTAGACGATCCTGCACAGGCTTCTTACTACTGGCATCTGGGTTTAGCACTTGTTTTGCAAGGTCAGGAAGCTGAAGCCCAATTTACCTGGATGACACCTATTTTGGAAGCAGAATCGGAAGTCCAGCAAGAACAATTGACGCTTGAACTCATCAATGTATTGAGCGTGGAAGCCGATCGGCAAGAGACTCTTTCTAACTACGAGACGGCTTGGCTCTTGCGGCAGCACCTACGAGAGTTTGCCCCTAACAATACAGACAATCTATTGCGAACTCTGGGGTTGGCATTGCAAGCAAAAATATTTAGCTTTGAAGACAGTTTGCTGCCAGAAATAATCCACTGTCTGCAAACGGTTTCTTCTGCGGCAGCTCTTTGTCCCGATCGCCTACTGCAAGTCAGCCAACTGCTGCTTCAGCTCAATCCTGGACATGCCGCTACGCTTAATTTTCTGGAGTCTTGCATTCCGTACCTGTCGGGTAAACAGCTCACGGAGTGGATTGATTGGGTGCTAGCTGCTGCTACGCGACATTCTCAAAATTCTCAATTCACGATCGCTTCAAAACTAAATTACCTAGCGATCCCTTTGGTTCTAGATAACATCAAAATATTGCTCAATATTATTTACCAACTACAGGGAGGAAGCATTGTCGATCGATTAGAAAGCATCAAGCTGGCGGAGAGATGTTTAGAGTTAGCGACTAATCCATCAGAAAAAATTTCTGCAACCAATGCGCTACTGTCGAGTTGGCTATATAGTGGCGGCGACTGGAAGCAAGCCGTAGAAATTTATCAAACCTACAAGGCGCTGTTGCAAGCCCTGATTAAGTCTTATGCACAAATGCCAAATGCTATTGGGGAAGTAGTGGACGTAGAACAGAAACTAGGATTTCTCTCCAACTTAGCTCCCGTAGGTTCACTGTTCTTCTACTTTGAAGACGAGCCGAAAACTAACCGCCCCTTACGGAATCAAATTGCTCAAATTGCTCAGTCTCATTTACGAACTGTCCTGAGCGATGAAGTTAGCAAATACCAATCTCGATCGCCCCTTTTACTCACTGCATCCGATCGCAAGCGCTTACCCCGCATTGGCTATTTTGCTGGAACTCTACGGCAGCATTCGGTTGGCTGGCTCTCTCGTTGGCTGCTGACGTATCACAATCGCGATCGCTTCGATATTCACCTCTACTCGCCTCGACCATCACAAGATCCCATTCAGCAGCAATTTCGGCAAGAATATGGCGATCGGTTTCATGATGTGTCCTCCAACATTGCGGATATTGCTAATCAAATCTATGACGACCAAATTGACATCTTAGTGGAGATGGATAGCCTGACTAACTTTGGCGGCTGTGGGGTTGTGGCACTCAAGCCTGCGCCAATTCAAGTTCATTGGCTGGGTTACGATGCCTCTGGCATTCCAGGTGTAGATTACTTCATTGTCGATCCTTACGTTGTGCCAGAAGATGCGCAAAGCTATTACTCTGAGACACTCTGGCGATTGCCCCACACCTATATTGCAGTAGATGGCTTTGAAACTCATACGCCTTCCTTGCGACGCGATCAGTTGGGGATTCCTGGGGATGCGATCATCTACCTTAGTTCTCAAACAGGCTTGAAACGGAATATTGACAATGTGCGATTGCAAATGCAGGTGATTAAAGCAGTTCCCAACAGCTATTTTTTGATTAAGAGCTTTTTAGCCAATCCCGAATTTATTAAAACTTTCTTCCAAGATGTGGCTGAGTCTGAAGGCGTGAGTGCCGATCGCCTCCGGTTTCTGCCCGATGTCTCCTCTGAGTTTGTCCATCGAGCAAATCTGGCGATCGCAGATGTGGTGCTAGATACCTATCCCTACAATGGTGCCACGACCACCTTAGAAGCTCTCTGGACAGGATTGCCCATTGTCACCCGTGTGGGTGAACAATTTGCGGCACGTAACAGCTACACCATGATGATGAATGCAGGAATCACTGAAGGGATTTCCTGGAATGATGATGAATATCTAGAATGGGGAATCAAGCTAGGTCAGGACGCAGCGCTGAGGCAGGATATTTTTTATCGGTTAAAGCGATCACGGCACACTTCACCCTTGTGGAACGGCAGACAATTTGCTCAAGACATGGAGAGCGCCTATGAGCAAATGTGGGAAAGATTGTAGTTGAAAGGGCAAAAGGCTAAAAGATGGAAATAGCTGTGCAGGCAGATCAACATATGGCGCAGGGCAATTATGCTGAGGCAGCAATTGCCTATGAGCAAGCAATCGCGCTAGAGCCAGACTATCTCTCCCACTACTGGCAGCTTGGACTGGCGCTATTTCTCCAGGGCGAGGGTGCTGACGCTCAGTTGGCTTGGATGAGTCCGCTGCTAGAATCGCCTGAATTGGAAGTAGCGCGATCACAAAGCCTCATAGAATTCTTGTTAGCTCAAGCTCAAGCCCTCAACCTCGCCGGACAATATGATACGGCAGTGGATCTAGGGCGCTTTTGCGTCGAGCTTGCACCCGATGACGTGAAGGTACTGCTGCCGCTCGCCAGCTGGATGCAGCACACCGGGCTAACTGAAAATCTGACCGAGAGTATTTCGCTAGCGGCGGCTTGTCTGGAGCGATCGTCCAGCTATGTTGATCGGGTGCTGGCAACTCATCTGATCCTGTCGGCTCTGATGTCTACCTGCGGCAGTTGGCAGGACTCCTGGCATTATTATCAAATTCATAAGCAGTTGCTGGCATCGCTGAAGATGCCCTCACCCCCAACCCCTCTCCCGACGGGAGAGGGGAGCCAGGATCAGTTCCCCTTCTCCCCAGAGGAGAAGGAGCTAGGGGATGAGGGCAGAGCGGTTCGCCCCATAGCGGAGCCGAAGTTGAATGAGGGCGATCGTGCTGCATTACCCAATCTGCTCGGTATGGGAGCTTTTTTGCTCTACTTCGAGGACAGTCCGCACACCAACCGTCCTATTCGGAACCAATTTGCGGCAGCCTGTCAGGCGTCGTTTCGGCAGCAGGCAGCGCAGCAGGGAAAGCAATATCATCAGTCCTTTGTGCCTTTGGGGACGGCTGCCGTTAAGCCACTGAAAATTGGCTACCTTTCAGAATGTTTACGCCAGCATTCCATCGGCTGGCTAATTCGCTGGTTGTTACAACATCACGATCGCCATCATTTTGAAGTACATCTCTATTCGCTCATGCCGTCTGACGACTGGATTCAAAACGGTCTCAGAATGAGTTACGGCGATCGCTTTCACGATTTGCCTCCTACCACCGTAGATATTGCCGATCGCATCTACGCCGACCAGATTGATATTTTGGTGGAGCTAGACAGCCTTACCTGTTTAAGCGGCTGCGGAACAATGGCTCTCAAGCCAGCACCGATTCAGGTCAATTGGCTGGGCTACGATGCAGCAGGCATTCCAGGAATTGATTACTTCATTGCCGATCCCTACGTTCTGCCAGAGGAGGCACAGAGCTACTACACCGAGAAGATTTGGCGCTTGCCACAGACCTACATTGCGGTCGATGGCTTTGAGGTGCATACGCCCTCCCTACGACGCGATCAGTTGGGGATTCCCGGAGAGGCGATCGTTTATCTCAGCTCCCAGAGCGGGCTAAAGCGAAATCCCCACAACATCCGGCTGCAAATGCAGATTCTTAGGGCAGTTCCTAATAGCTATTTTTTGATTAAAAGCTGGCGTGCTGACTTAGCTCAGTTAGAAGAGTTTTTTGGACAATTTGCCGATGAAGTAGGGTTAAACCGCGATCGTCTCCGGTTTTTACCGGGCGTACCCTCTGAGTTTATCCACCGCGCAAACCTGAACCTGGCTGATATCGTGCTAGACACTTATCCCTACAATGGTGCAACGACAACCCTAGAAGCACTCTGGATAGGATTGCCCATTGTTACTCGTGTGGGTGAACAATTTGCAGCTCGCAACAGCTACACCATGATGATGAATGCAGGTGTCACTGAAGGAATTGCCTGGAGCGATGATGAATATATCGAATGGGGAATTCGTTTAGGTCAGGATACTGGATTGCGTCAGGAGATATCCCATAGACTAAAGCGAGCGCGTCATACATCGCCGTTGTGGAATACTCCTGCATTTACTCGCAACTTAGAGCAAGCCTATCAGCAGATGTGGGAAAGATATTAACAGGTGTGTGGATTGAGAACTAATCATGATAGACAACGTGCGATTGCAAGCAGATAGCTACAGGATACAGGGTAACTATTCGGAAGCGACAATAGCCTATGAACAGGCGATCGCTGATGACCCTAGCAATGCCACACTCTACTGGTATTTAGGTCTTGCTCTGTTGCTTCAAGGAGAGGAAGCTGAGGCGCAGTTGACCTGGATGACTCCGCTGATGGAAGCCGAGCCTGAACAGGCAGAGCAATGGACGGCAGAACTGTTGCAGGTGTTGCAAGCTGAAGCCGATCGCCAAGAAGCAAACGAATCCTACGAGTCCGCGTGGCTGCTGCATCAGCACATGCGCGAGTTTAGGCTGGAAGCGGGAAACGAGCGAGCAACGCTGCTAAAAGCACTGGCTTCGGGGCTGAAGGCGGGAGCTATTGGCCTGGACAATGCGCTGGTAGAAGAAGCGATTACAGTCTTAACATCGACTGAGCCAACCTCAGAAGCTGTGCCTTTGGAAACCTTGCGATCGATCATATCCCTCCTGCTCAAAAGTGATGACGAACATCCTAAAGCTTATGAATTTCTCTCAGCTTGCGAACCTCACTTTACAGCCCAAGGGCAACTGATAGAGCTGATTCGTGGATTGATGGAAATCGCCGATCGTAGCCATAAAATATCTCATTATGCGACGGCTATTCAGCTGGCAAAGTTCTGTCTGAAGATGGCTCCAGAAGATGTTAGGGTCGTGTCTAAAGCGGTGTTTTTCATGCAGAGTGGCAATGCTGTTGATCTGCTGGAAAGCCTTCCTCTCGCAAAGTGGCTGCTACAAAGCGCCAGCAATATCATAGAGGAGGTTACTGTAACGCAGTATATTTTGACCAGCCTAATCATGAACTGTCAACCCTGGCAGGACACTTATGAATATTATGAAAAACATAAAGCGTTACTACAGTCAATTAAAATTCCAGATACACTAAAGATAAAAAATATTCACCATACAATGGCAATGGGGATGATTCTCAACTACTTTGAGGATAATCCAAGCGTCAACCGTCCCATTCGCAATCAGATCGCAGCCGTAAGTCAAGCCGAGCTGCAAACCTACCATGTTGATCGCGTCAATCGTTACTCCCAGCGCCATCTCATCCGCCGCACTGAGACAAAACCCCTGAAGATTGGCTACTTGTCAGACTGCTTGAGGCTGCACTCAGTTGGCTGGCTCTGTCGTTGGCTATTGCAGCATCACGATCGGCAGCGCTTCGACATCCATCTTTACTCTACTCGCCAATCTAACGATCAGATTCAGCAAGCCTTTATTCGAGCTTATGGCGATCGCTTTCATCTCGTTCCTTTTTCTGCTGGTGAAATTGCCGATCAGATTCATCAAGACGGCATTGATATTTTAGTCGAACTCGACAGCATCACCGCTTTCGGCAGCTGTGCCGTCACCTCCCTTAAACCTGCACCCATTCAGGTGAGCTGGCTGGGCTATGATGCCTCTGGGTTGCCTGCGATTGACTATTACTTGGCAGACCCCTACGTGCTACCTGCCTCTGCCCAAGACTACTATGCCGAAAAAATTTGGCGGTTGCCCCACACCTATATTGCTGTAGATGGTTTTGAAGTGGGTACGCCCTCTCTACGACGCGACCAATTGGGCATTCCTTCAGAAGCGATCGTCTACCTTAATTCTCAGACCGGGCTAAAGGCAAATCCAGACAATATTCGGCTGCAAATGCAAATCCTCAAGGCGGTTCCCAACAGCCATTTTCTGGTCAAAAACTTTCAAATTGATCACGCTTTACTGGCAGAGTTCTTTCATCAATTCGCAGATGATGCTGGAGTGGAACGCGATCGAATTCACTTTTCGCCTTATGTAGTCGCTAACGAAACTCACCGCGCCAACTTGGGCTTAGCCGATATTGTTCTCGACACCTATCCCTACAACGGAGCCACAACTACACTCGAAGCCCTCTGGATGGAGTTACCGATCGTGACTCGCGTGGGTGAACAGTTCGCGGCTCGTAACAGCTACACCATGATGATCAATGCAGGAATCACTGAAGGGATTGCCTGGAGTGATGATGAATATATTGAGTGGGGGATTCGCCTAGGGCAGGACACAGCGCTACGCGGCAACATTGCCCATCGCCTTCGTCAGTCTCGCCAGACCGCTCCGCTCTGGAATACTCCAGCCTTTGCCCAACAAATTGAGCAAGCCTATACTCAGATGTGGAAAATATATCAGGACGCGATGTAGAGATATGGCAACCGCCAAGGCGGTTAAGATGGGGACATTTAGGGTGGGGCGCTTCGCGCCCCACCCTAAATGTCCTAAGAAAACTGGCGATATCTATACCAGGCACACCACAAAACTTTTTCGTGTGAATCGTAAGCCTACGGCAAAGTATTATGCTTCAGCTTGAGCATCCCGAATCTGCCGACGCAATGCGTCGGCATCTGCCAAGAGTTCAGCCTGGGAAATAGCTGCCTGCTGTCCAGAGGCTAGCCATTTGAGCTGTACGGTTTGGCTATCGGCTTCAGCGTCGCCCAAAATTAGGCAGGCTGCGGCTCCACTGCGATCGGCTCTTTTGAACTGCTTGCCAAAGGCACTGCCGCTTAAGTCTAGCTCTGCCGAAAATCCAGATTGCCGTAGGGCTTGCGCCAGCCTCAGCGCTTGAGCCTCAGCGCGATCGCCCCGTGACACCAGATAAAAATCTAGAGCCTGAGCTGGGGGCTTCTGCATTTGTTGCAGTAGCAGCACTAGCCGCTCAATGCCGCTTGCCCAGCCTACAGCAGGGGTTTCTGCACCGCCTAGCTCTGCAATCAGCCCGTCATAGCGTCCTCCCGCACAAACCGTTGCCTGTGCGCCCAGATCATCGGACTGAATCTCAAAGACAGTGTGGGTGTAATAATCGAGTCCACGCACGAGGCGATCGTTGAGGCGATAGCTTACGCCTAAGTCCGTGAGGAGGCTCTGAACCTGCTCAAAACGCGTTTGAGACTCTGGGCTGAGATAATCCACAATGCTAGGAGCATCTTGCAGGATCTTTTGGGTGTTCTGATCTTTGCTGTCCAGGATGCGCAGCGGATTTCGGGTCAGCCGATCCTGCGAGTCGGGATCAAGATCGGCTTTGTGCGGAGTCAGATAAGCAATCAGGGCTTCTCGATAGTTTTGGCGATCGGCGCGATCGCCAATTGAGTTAAACTCCAACCGCAGATTTTCAAGACCGATCGCCTGAAGCCAGTCGTTGGCAATGGCAATTACCTCAGCATCAGCACGGGGATCGGCGCTGCCTATTGACTCCAGACCGAGCTGGTGAAACTGGCGCTGCCGTCCGGCTTGGGGACGCTCGTAGCGAAACATAGCTCCTAAATACCAGAGCCGCTGTACGCCCCCCTGAGCCTGGAGGTTATGCTCCACGAAGGCGCGCACGACACCTGCCGTATTTTCAGGGCGTAAGGTCAGCGATCGCCCTCCTCGATCTTGGAAAGTGTACATTTCCTTACTGACTACATCAGTCGCTTCGCCCATTCCCCGCGCAAACAGATCGGTTTGCTCAAATAGAGGGGTACGAATTTCTTGATAGGCCGCTCTGCCCAGAATATCTCTGGCGATCGCTTCAATTTGCTGCCAGTAAGAAATTTCCTCTGGCAAAATGTCTCTTGTGCCGCGTGTTGCTTGAATGGCGCTCATAACATAGTTTTGGGGGCTTCTTCTGGGTGTCATGCAGGTTAGCACTTGCGGATTCACCCTGCTTAACTCTGTTCTTCTAACGGTTGCCATGCTCCGTAGCGATCGCCATAATACGCCAAAATCTGTTCGACTCGCCGTAAAGAGGCAGAATCTACGGGGGAAGCATACAAAATTTGCAGTCCGCCCACCTGGCTTTGGGCATAGTCAAACTGCCGGGACTGCTGCGGCAATATCTCTACCGTAACCTCCAACACCTGACGCAGGTGGGCTGCTACCTCTTGATAGACCGCTAAGGGAAGCTGAGGACAGCAAATCGGTGAGTGAGAAGAGGCGAGAGGCGTTGGGGTATCCATAGCGATCGCGGGTTAATTGGCGGCTATTCAGCGGCTCAAGGCTGGGCAGGAGGCAGATCGGCAGTAAAAATGGGTAGCGTACAGCAATTGACCTCATCAATGCAAACTTTGCCCCACTGCAATGCCCAGCGTACCAGAGCGACGCGATTACCTGTTGAAGTTTTGGTCAAAATGTTGCTGATATGGTTATCAACTGTGCGCTTGCTGATTTCTAACTTCTCAGCAATTTCCTGATTTGTTAAGCCAGCAGCAACCAATTCGACAATTTGTAGTTCGCGCCCTGAGAGCGACCCCCCTGAGAGTGTTCCCCCTGAGAGCGCCCCCGAATTTTGAGCTTCGCTGCTAGCCATAGTCTTATCCGTCGAGTGCGTAGATCTGCTTATGTATATCTACTTACTCTACTCTCAATCTTCAAAACCTGCTAAGCAAAAGCTGGATGAACTCAAGGCTGAGATGGGGCGATCGCCACCGCAGACCCCAATCGCTCTAAGCCGCCAACATATGCCCCAACTCGGTCGGAGCAAGATGCGACTCAACCACCTGCCCATCTCGGAACCAAACGACCCGTCGGGTTAGACGCGCCACCTCAGGTTCATGTGTCACCATGACGACCGTAATTCCGGAGGCGTTCAGCTCTGCAAAAATATTCATTACCTCTTGGGTAGTATGAGAATCTAGCGCTCCCGTCGGCTCATCTGCCAGCAGCACAACAGGACGGTTGACGATAGCACGGGCGATCGCCACCCGCTGCTGTTGCCCCCCCGAAAGCTGGTTGGGACGATTGCCCATACGATTTGCCAGTCCAACGCGAGTCAGCGCCTCGGCAGCCCTCTCCTTCCGCTCGGCATTAGAAACCCCGGCGTAAACCATGGGCAGCACGACATTTTCCAATGCCGAAAGTTGGGGCAGCAGGTGAAACTGTTGAAAGACAAAGCCTAGGTTGCGGTTGCGAATCTTGGCTAGCTGACCATCTGGGATAGTTGAGACATCCAGACCATCCAGAAAATACGCGCCTGAAGTGGGGCGATCGAGACAGCCAATCACATTCATGGCAGTCGATTTGCCCGAACCCGAAGGACCCATGATGGCGCAATATTCCCCGGCTTCGATCGTCAGATTAACGTCAGAGAGCGCATTGACCTGGATATCGCCAGCGCCGTAGGTTTTAGAGATATGTTCGAGGCGAATAATCGTTTTTTGCATGGAATATCCGTATGTATCAATCGCTATCTATAAATCGCCTAAGCGCTGCGGAGTGCCACGATCGGGTCGAGTTTTGCCGCCTGACGCGCCGGGAATACGCCAAAGAACAGACCAATGCCACCCGATACACCCACCGCCACCAGAATCGCAGGTACAGAGACGCCTGCTTTGAGCGGAGTCACGGCTCCCACAAGGGTAATGCCGCCCACTCCAATCGTGGTGCCAATTAGACCGCCGATCGCCGACAAAATAATTGCCTCAATCATGAACTGCGTCAAGATATCGTTAGGAGCCGCGCCGATCGCCTTTCTCAGCCCGATTTCCTGCGTTCGCTCCCGCACCGACACCAGCATGATATTCATAATGCCAATGCCGCCGACAAAAAGAGAGATCCCGGCGATCGCTGCCAGCATCAGCGTCAAAGCTCCGGTGACATTGCCAACAATTTCTAACGCGTCTTTCTGATTGCGAATCGTGAAATCGTTTTCAGTCACGACCTTATGCCGCCGTCGCAGCAGGTTGGTGATCTGGAACTGCGCCGCATTGATCGAAGCTTCGTCCCTAGCGTTGACGTTGATAAAGCTGATAGAGGTGCCATAGGGTGAGGTGCGTCCCACCAAGCGGCTAGACATAGTGGTAATAGGGATCAGCGCTACATCGTCCTGGTTGCTGCCCAAAAATGCGCCCTTTGCCTCCATGACAGCCACCACCTGAAAGCTGATGTTGCGGATGCGAATTTCTTGACCGATCGGATCGGAGCCATCAAACAGCTTTGTCGCCAGGTCTGAACCTAGCGCCACGACTCGGTTGCGGCGCTGTACATCCAGGTCGGTAATGAACCGCCCTCGCGCTACGTTAAAGTCGCGCACGACGGTGAAATCTGGTGTGATGCCTGTGATCGAGGTGTCTGCCTTTTTGTTGCGATAAGTGACCAAGAGCTGACTCTGCAACTGTGGCGCAACGGCGCTGACGGTAGGCACCTGAGAGGCGATCGCCTCAGAATCCTCTAAGGTCAGCGATCGGGGTCGATCGGTTGCTCGATTCTGCGCTTTTTCACTGCCCGGAATAATAAACAGAACGTTAGGTCCTAGAGACTCAAACTGCTCAGAGGCGTAGCGCTGTGCCCCCTGCCCCACGCCCACCATCATAATCACCGAGGCATTGCCAATGATGATGCCCAGCATTGTCAAGGTGCTGCGCATCTTGTTTGCGGTCAGGGTTTTAACCGCCATACTGATGCTTTCTAGAATATCCATGCGCTACTCCTGCTTGCCCCAATTGCTGTTGGGCGGGATGTCTGTAAATACTTTGTCTCCAGGCTGAACTCCTTCTAGCACCTGGGTTTGGTTGCCTACTGCTACACCCAACGTCACCGGACGAAATTCTGGCTGGTTGGATTTGTCGGGAACGAGAACTCCCGTTTGCCCCTCCTGGGTGACGATCGCCACCGTGGGAATGACCAGAGTGCTGTCTATCTGCTTGCCCAAGAAGGTAACATCCACATTCATGCCAGACAGCAGCTTCTCTTGCCCTGTCACCAACAAAATCCGCACCTGGAAGGAGGTGACGTTTTGCCTAACAACCGCCTCTGGAGCAATTCGCCGTACCTTCCCCTGAAACTTCAGATCTGGGTAGGCATCAGCTCGGACTTCTACCAACTGACCGATCTGAAGCTGCTGGATATCTACTTCAGGGACTTCTGCTAAAACTTCCAGCCCTTCGGCAAGCGCCACGATCGCCGTAGAAGTCGCAGAAGTGGCTTCTGAAGCGGAAGTTGTCGGAGTAACGAACGCACCCACATTGGCAAACTTTTGGGTAATTGTGCCGCTAAAAGGGGCACGCACCAGCGTATCC
Source organism: Drouetiella hepatica Uher 2000/2452 (assembly GCA_019359505.1). GTDB lineage: Bacteria > Cyanobacteriota > Cyanobacteriia > Elainellales > Elainellaceae > Drouetiella > Drouetiella hepatica. Next base: position 85,980 of record JAHHHD010000025.1, read on the forward strand.
TCCTGATTCACCTGCACTGACTGCAGATTGCCGATCGCCTCATCAAGCTGAGCCTGGGCTAGAGCAACTTCCTCCACACGACTGCCATTTCTAGACAGGTCGAGGCTGCGCTGCAACTGCGCAAGATTGGCTTGCGACTGCTCAACGCTAGCTCTGGCAGTTGCAACTTCGCTGGAGAACTCATTGAAGCGATCGCTAGAAATCGCCCCTTCGTCTGCCAAGGACTGGTTACGACGCTGTTTGTCTTGTGCCAGATTGAGGCGAGCCTGAGCTTCTGTCACCTGCGCCCGTGCCTGAGAGACTCTAGCTTCAGCTTGGGCAATTTCTTCAGGGCGGTTCCCTGCTTTGAACTGAGCCAGCCTAGCTTCAGCTTGCGCGATTCTAGCTCTAGACTGCGTGAGCTGGGCATCAATGTCATCATTTTGCATCCGCGCCACAACCTGACCCTTGCTGACGCGATCGCCCTGTTCTACAAACAGCTTGGCTACAATGCCTGCGTTTTTGGGGCTAAGGTTGACCGTCTGAATCGGCTGCACCGTACCGCTAGCATCAATCTGAACCTGTAGTGGCTCAGACTTAACAGGCACCGTCAGACTTGCAATATCTGGAACTGCCGCCTTCTGCTGCAATACGGAATAGGCAATGCCTCCTGTACCCAATAATCCCGTCAGGATTAACCCGACCATCCAGGGATTCGGCCGCTGAAGTTTGCCAATCAAAGGGAGTTGCATGGTCATAAAGCTCAGGTGCAAATTAAATAACGAGGATTTGAATGAGAATTTGAGCTGAAATTTGAATTGCGATCGCTGAATCCAGAGTTCCCAGAATCTCGGTCAACTTGCCAGCCTGCTGAACCGACTTTAGGTGCCTTCAGACATTCGCCGATTTTCCTGCTCTTGCTCCCAGCGTTCATCTATCAGGGGCAGTTCGCGTTCCCAGAAGGCATGAATGTCATGCATCTCCTGTAGGCGGCGCTTGTGCTGAGTGGGGAACGCTGACATTAGATCTAGCCCGCGCTCGGCAAGCTTGCGAAATGCACCAATTTGAACTAGCCGCTGTTTGGTCAACTGCGACCAAGCATGATCTTTGATTTGAAAATAGTCACGGCGATCGCCCGGAATACTGACGCGCTCGATCAACCCAAGCTGAATTAGGAACCGAGTCATGGTGCTAATCGATCCTTTACTGGCTTGCAAAACCTCTGCCAGCGCGTTGTTGGACTGCTGGGGAGGCTCAGAAATCAGGAGCCAGCCAAAAATTCGACCTGACATGCGCGGCATTCCCACCAGCTCAAACATTAAACCCACTTCCTCAACAAAGTGCATTTGCTCAAAGGGTTGATCGCTATTCAATTTCAGACCCCTTCCCAGACGATGACGACAGGTGAATGTGTAACCTTTTGTAACCTTAAATCTATCATATTCTGAATGTTCAGTAAACGCTGAACAGTTAGACGATAGGGTAGTCAGGTTTGTGTCACTGGGGTTACATCGTTTTGTCTGTGCAATCAGCTATAGCTCCAGAATAATTGGGAGAAGAGCGATCGCCCTTCCCCCATCGGGGTGATCCAGAGGAATGATTGGACAACAATTTAATCAGTCCATGACCTGGAGAGGTTCAGCATTCGGGCAAAAGCTTTGAAACTTAGACAGAATCTGTCTATCGAATGCCAAACCCAGACGGTTAAATATTCAAGGTGGGTCAATTCATAATTCGGTAGTCCTCAATCTCTCGCTCTGGGTTGGATTTTTTCCCGTGTCATTGACAAGGTTTGTCTCCAAACATTTCGGAACGTTCTAGAACGCGATCGCAACCTTTAGCTAATTTTTCCTAACCTTGCATAAGTCAAAACTTTCGATCGTTCCTATCCTCAGAAGCCCAAGAACACTGACACAAAACTAGGAGAAACAACATGCTACGTAAAATCGCTTCAGTCTCAGCTTTGATTCTTGCAACTGTTCCTGCAATCTCCATGTCTGCCTTAGCCTTGTCTGGCCCCAAAGTCACCGTCTTTAACCAGGGCGGCTATGTTGCGGACTACCAAGTTAGCTACACCGCCAATGGACAACGTAACGAAGTCAAAGTCTCTGGTCTGGTGGTCGGTAAAAAACAAACCGTCACACTGCCTGTGGGCAGCCAAAGCATCAGGGTTCGGGGACAAATGCTCACAGGTTTGTTCTGGGAGCCTAAGCGAGAGCTGTTCAATCAAACTGCCAATGATGGCAGCTGCTTCAAGACCTATGGCACCATTTTCAGAGGTGACTGGTCACGGGACTGTACAGCTGATTTCTAGGCAATACAGCGCTCCTGTGGCGTGGATCTTTCAACAAGCCCTGTCTGGCATGACGCAACCAACCCCGATCGGTTTCCAATAGGTGAACTTTGCGATCGGGGTCATGCTTGTTTCTACGTTGCTTTCTAGCATTGCGTCCTAAGTATTACAGTTGTAGATAATGTAAGCTAGTTTTCAGTCTACCTGGAAAATAGTCATGTTTGAATCGGACAACCCATTTCTCACAGGTTCAGCCTTAGAAGCCTTGTCAGAATGGAGCAATGTGCTC
>JAHHHD010000087.1 GCA_019359505.1 Drouetiella hepatica Uher 2000/2452
AAGACTCGTTTTGTGCGATGAGGATATTTGTGGATATAATCGAGTGGATTTTTCATCTTTGGTAGAGCGGTAAAACTCCGTTCTACCATCTTTCTTTACCACTATTTATATTTCGGACAGGTCTATTCATTAGGGCAAGGCGACGAGTGCTTTGCACAATCTCGTTGCCTCGGAAAGTCTTGTCTTTGAGGAACTGGGATTGCTCTTTATCGAGCTGGTAGTTTTTGACTAAGAAATCATAGGCTGCTAGGAAAAAGCCTCCAGTGCCGCAGGCAGGGTCAGCGATCGTCTTCAACGGCTCCGGGCGAATGCACTCGACCATTGCCCAGATTAAGGTACGGGGGGTGAAGTATTGCCCTGCTCCACTTTTGGTGTCTTCAGCATTCTTCTCTAGCAGCCCTTCGTAGATTTCGCCTTTGACATCGGCTCCCATGCGCACCCAGCTTTCTTTGTCGATCAGGTCGATGATCTTGAACAGCTTTGCCGGGTCTTGAATCTTATTTTGAGCTTTGGTGAAAATCTGTCCCAGGATGCCTTTCTCTTTGCTGAGTTCTTGCAGCACTTTGAGGTAGTGGAGTTCGAGTTCTGCGCCACGTTTGGTGGTGAGGCTGCTCCAGTTATATTCTGTTGGAATGCCAGTGTTGCGCTTGTAGGGTGGGCGGCTGTACTCGTCTGCCATCTTGAGAAACAGCAGGTAGGTCAACTGCTCCAGATAGTCGCCATAGCCCACCCCATCGTCGCGTAGGGTGTTACAGAAGCTCCAAACTTTAGAGACGATCGCCTGTGTGCTCATTACTATTTCCAAATCAGAGAACTAATGTCAAACAGCAGCTTTTGGCGAGACTCCAGCTCGTTGGGGCCAAAGCTGTCGAAGGGGCGCAGATCCAGGTTGAACCTGGTGATCAGCGCATTCATATCTAGTTTTGACCTATATGAGTCGTCACGAAGAGTTTCGTTCCAGTAGAGTGTGTTGGCGTAGCTCTTGAGTTTATTGGCGTAAAGCTCATTGCTGCTAGAGATATTGTCTCTCCCTTTGAGCAGTAGCAATCCACCCAGGCGATTCCGTTCCTGCTCGAATAGTTCTTCGTTGCTGTCAAACAGTGCCTTGTTCTGGTCGTTGTGGGAAAGTATGTGCTCGATGTGGAAACCATTCACATATCCCGTCTTAAGAACCAGATCCTCAATTGGCTGCTTCATCTGCATGTTGGTGTGTTCAGCTAAGAAGCGTTCGATACGGGCAAAGAAGTAGCGCTTAAAGCGGGTATTGAGGTTGATGCCAGTGTTGCGAAAAAAGGTGTATTGGAAGGGTTCGGTTACGGTAGCCGATCGCTGGCGTGATAGCTCCTCCATCAAATGGCGATCGAATGCAGAGCGGATGTCTTGGACGGGTTTGTTGCGGATCTCGGCTGAAATGCGGTAGAGCCGTTCGCCAAAGGCGTTGCTGTCGTAAGCGTTTTGCAATTGGAGTAAGGAGAAAAGCCGATCGATCTCAGCGGCAACGGTGCGAATTTTTGCTTTTTCCTCTGGATCTTTGAGACAACAACTGGACAGAATTAACAGGTACTGTCCGTCCATGTCGTTAAGTCGATTTAGAAAAACATGAGGATAGTCAGAATGTTCGACTTCTTGAGCTTTCAATAGTTGTAGATAAAGAGTTGTGAAATATTTGAAGTCGCCGTCTAGAAAGTTTTTAACCCCCGATGGGTTATGGGTAAGATGTAGTACACCATTCATGTTGTGGCTAAACATTTCTCGATGGTAATCTCCATCAAAGCGAGTGCCATCTCTACGGGCGTCTGAAAATTTTGCCTTTAGGTAATACCGGAAGAAGGTGTCGATTTCGTCTTCGTAGGAATCGTTGATAGATCGAACTTGGTGTTCCCAAAATCCGTTGTAGTCGCGCTGGTCTAGCTCTAGCTTGTCAATTTGACCCAGCAGTTTGCCTTTGATGATTTCGTAGGGACGCAGACGCACACCGCGATCGTTGATTACCTCAAACACCATCGGCACATCGGTTTGCTCGACCGCCAGGTTGATCAGCACTAGCCTATAGAGGAAGTAGAAAACAAAGGACTCTAGCTTGTGCTGGTCGGTTAACTCTTTGTCTAAATAGGTGGTGATGATTTTATAGTTTTTTACCAAATTGACGGCGGTAATGCCGGAGGCGGTGTCGATCAATCCTAGGTCGTCACCAGCTTTGAGGGCTTCCAATGTCTGTTTATGGCGTTCGTGGTTCATCCAGAACTGATGCTCCATCCCTGAGAAGCCAACCAGCTTGCTTTCTAGCCAGTTCTCAGCTCTTGAGTCAAACTGCTGTGCTAGGTGATAGAGCTTGATGAGAATGAGTGTCAGGGTGGTGAGGCGCTGCTGCCCGTCTACGATATACACTTTGCCGTCGATCGTGTTGGTGACGTAGGTATTCAGGTAGTACCAGGGATATCGGGCGGTAATGGTTTCTTTGGAAGGCGCAAGATCTTTGCGGAGTGCGTATTCCTGGCTAAACTTATAGAAAACATCGTCCAGCAACCGGGTGACTGGCTCCTCTGTCCATTTGTAATCGCGTTGGTAGAAGTCGATGTAATAGACCGTGTTAGAAAAAACACCATCGATATTCTGTTTGTCTGGAGCGATATCGACCATAGTAGCGATCGCCTTGTGTAGTGGTTAACTTCGAGGAACTTCCGCTCTCTAATATGCCCCCCCAACCTAAAACCTTCACAGATATGCCCTGCGAAAGCATCAATATCAAGACTATCTATTGAAGATTAAAGTTGTTTCTGCTTGAATTCGGTCGACAAATTGTGAAAATGCAGGGTAAGACTTGAACTCGTGCCTGAGAGTTTGCCACTCTCGGACGAACAGCGGAGTTTGAAGGGTTCTGATGATTTCTGGTTTCCATATCTTCCAGACATCGTTACTGATATAGTGATCTTTCCAGAGATAGTACTCTTCTGAAGTCAAATTCAAGTATCTAAGAGCAGCGAGACGTATTTCTTCATTAGATTGAATTTGTTTGTCAATCTCAAACCTATACATATAAGCATTTTTAGGGAATGAACTCATGATTCGTTCATATTTTTCAGTGTAATAAGTGAATGCATCGAGGTTCCACTGCCTACGGGCATAACGGCTGCTTTGCCAAAGCGCAATACCAGCAAAAATAATTGAGATAAGCCCAAGTAGTTTCGTAACAACATCAATGATTTCTAGTGTAGTCATGAGCTTTTAAGCAAATAAGCTGTGGAATTTTGAATCAATTATCTGTTGCTAAGTCAAGTTGAATCTGTGCATCCTGTGTTTTACGTGGTTTTCGAGAGGGGTTCTTATTGACAGACTTCTCCGCTCGAATCTGCTCTAACAGCGTCTCGGCTGGCTCGTCGTTGGGGTCTTGAGGCACCAGTTTGCCTTCAAAGGCTTGCTTAAGAATGCTCTGCCGCAGTGCCTCAGCTTTTTGCAGGTTTTCAATAAGGGTTGCTTCAAGTTGATCGCAAATAGACAAGCGTGATTCAATTTCTTGAACAATTTGTTCTTGTTCTTCTAGAGGTGCTAACGGAATAGGAATTGCTGAAAATTTATTAGCACTCAGATGGTTGATCCCAACTCCACTCGCGATATTTGAGAAAATTCCATTGGAGTATAAATTTTTGAAGATAAGCAAGAAGTATTCACTTGACAAATATGTTGGTCTAAATCGAATAACTGTATTTTGAAAACAACAATTTGGAATTTGATTACGCCATACAGCAGGTTTGCCCACTTGTTCAGGGCTACCAGATGCTTCTGAAAGAAGAATATCCCCGCTCTTCAGTTGGTATTGCTGAAATTCATGGGGCTTGAATTCCATATCTAAAACATCGGTCAAATCAAAACCATTCTCAGTAATATTGGCAGCCCTGATATACTTAGTTGGAAAATCTTTTGATCGATTTTGTGGTGATCTCTGTCGTCCTAGTTGTACATAGCCCAACTGTTCAACGCTTGCCCAACACCAACCAATAGGAAGTTCTGGTAATTCAGCTAGTTCAAGTTGAGTTAAAGGCATTAGTTCTTTGGGCTTTGATGGTTTAGTAGGCTTCTTCCCTACCTTCCCGATCGCCTCCCATTCCTTAACAGCCCTCTCCCAGTCTGCCAACTGTTGCTGATAGCGGTTTTCGCGCTCTGCCTTGATTTGAGCCAACAACGCTTCTCCAGTTTTGAGGGTTGATTGCCGCTTTCTCCATTCCTCGGTCAGCTTCCCCTCAAACGCCCACTTCAACACCGCCTGACGATAAACCTTTAGCTGCTTCTGCGCTGTTTTCAGGCTTTCAACACCCTGATCTACATCAGAAAATAACTCCTCAATTTTTTCAACAATTCGATTTTGCTCATTGGTCGGTGGCAGCTCTAAGTCAAAATCACTAACAATTTCTATGTTTAGGTTTACCTGAGTAATCCCCTGCTTATGTTTTTGGACTACATAGGGTCTAAGGTATTGAAAATAGTAAAAGAGGAATTCTTTACTTATCTCGTTTGGCAAACCTAAAAAAGATACGAAACCATCATGTATACAGGCTTCAGCACCAAGAAATTTTGGTATACAAACTGTACCGCTATTAGACAGTATTAAAGATCCTCTTGGTAACAAACGACTTTTCTTAGAACCCTCTTCATTCACTTTAGTTTCAGCATCAAAAATAGTTTTTCCTTTAATTTTTGTGATATCAGCAATTTTGATAAAAGGAATACTGCCTGAAAAATATTTGGGATCTCCCATTGGTCTTGGAGAACCACCTCTAACTACTTCGCAAACTTGCCCAAGCTTTGTGAGTAACCACCCTTTCGGCAATTCTCTAACTTCTCTGTTCCCTTTCGTCATTCGTTACCTATCACTCTGCATTCGCTTCAATCTCTTGCATCCGGTTTACCAACTGCTGATCTAGAGTCAATAGTTCCAGCGTTAAGCATTTGGCAGTAGCCGCAATGATGGCATCGGGTGTTTTTAAGCGGTAGTTTCGTCGAAGGGCGATCGTGCAATCTTCAATTTCTTTGGTCAAGGCAGTGTATTGCATTTGGGCTAATGTGCGCTCAATGCCATCTATTTCTTGCGATGTGATGCCTGGAAACCCTAGCAACTCGATCCGCGTGACGAAACTATAGACACAGGCTTTGGTTTCAATAGTGCGATCGGTCACAACTTTGACCACGGCTTCCTGTTGCTTGACCAAGCCAATCACATAGTTTGTGTCTAGAAGAAACCTAACTCCATTCATCACGCATTTTTCTCTGGAGTTCGACGGGATCTTCGTTAAAGTTTGGTGAGTCTTTCAAAATTCCGGCATATTCTGATAGAAGCCTGCCAGCTTGTGGTGCTTCCTTCTGGGTTTCATTCTGCTCTGCCCGGAGCTTAGACCTGTGCAGCAGAAACTCTGCAAAGTCTAAAACCTCTGCCGCTTGATCCTCTGGTAAAGCTTTTACTAGCTCATAGAGTTTTTCCGCGCTATCCATTCTACCTCTCCTCGATTGCCCGTCGAAATTCTGCCACAGCCTTCCCTTCATCAGTTTCAGCTAGCATCACGCAGCGATTCAGCAAATCAATATTCAACTCTTGCAATCCTGGTAGTTGACTGCGATCGACTCGCTGATAGCCCCCCTCCCGCAGATGGTAGAGGCTGAAGACTCCATCTTCCCAAAACCAAACCTCCTTGACCTCCAAAGCCTGATATCGAGCCAGCTTCCCTTCCCCCCCGCTGCTAAAAACAACCTCAATGGAAAGATCGGGAATTGCTCTAGAGTCATTAATACTTGCCTCGCCAATGCAATACGACTCATCAGCTTGAACAGACACCACCCCCGCTTTTTCTTGAGTCATTGAGCGGGTAGGTTTAAAGCGAATACCCTTGGTTAGCAGAAACGTCATCACCAAATAGCCGATGAAGCTAGCAAATACCTCATGATCACGTCCCGGCATCAGAATTTCAACCGTCCCGTTGTAGTAAAATAGCCTGACCCCAGGAAAACCTTCAAATCCCTGCTGAATCAGCTTAAACTGTTCCCACGTATGCCCGCCGTGAACAATCCGTTGCTCAATTGGGTTTTCAAGTAGTTGAGTCATTGCCTTACTTTACAGGTGGATGGGACAAACAGCTTCACGGTTGAGATCCAATGCAGATCGATCGCTCCGACGGATATTCACCTCTTTCTCATTATGCCGCCAGCGCTTCATTCAATTCCTCAATCAGCGACTCCATTTCATCGCCAAACAGGTCATACATCTTGATTGTCCCCCCATGCCAAACGGCTCATACTCCAAATTGTCCGTCTCTAGGTGAAACGAGGTAGCGATATAGTCCTTCATTATCCGTAGCCACTCTACCTGCTCCTCAGAGAACTTCAACGCCCCTGCCTGCTTGCGAAACACCCAATCCTGAAAATTACGGTTCACCGTGGCTTCGTAGTTGGTCAAGTTGGCATCCGTCCCCACCACTCGCCGAATCAGCGAGACCAGCGCTACCAGTTCGCTAATCGGGCTTTTGCCGTTTACCTGCTCGACCTGCTCGTAGGCTTGCCAAACCCGCAGCGGAGCCAGGTTCGGCTTTTGCAATTTCAGGATATCCAACACCTCCTGCACCATTTGATAGGTGAGCGATCGCCTCTGGTAGGGCTGATTGTAGAAGATTCGCAGCGCCGTAATTTCATCCTTATTGGCTTCAATGAACTGGGCAAAATCTTGAATCACCGACTGTGCCTGATCCTTAGCCTGCTGATCCCATCCGGCAAACGTCACCCGATCGAGATTCACTGTGTCGATAATCTGCTCGTGAACCTTGCGCACATTGTCTACATAATCAATTAGATCACCCGTAAAGATGGCTGCCGCTTGCCGAATTAGGGACTTTTGAGCGGTTTCTAGCTGACCATCCGTGGGTGTTTCGGTTGCAGATAGATTGTTGTCGGCGATCGCTTTGTCAAAAATCACATCTGGGTCATAGGCATTCAGCAGCGCCTCAGCAATCGCCTTGATGTTCTTGCCGCTGGACAATTCCTGAAGCCTGCTTTGCTCCTTCGGGGTTATCTGTCGTTCCAGCCGCGTTAGCCGACTTGCCAACGACAAAAACGCATCCTCATCCTCTGCCCCCATGTGAATGCCCATCATCAAATCTTTGATGGCAGCAGAGGACTTGCGCTCTAACGCACGGGTGTCTGTTTTTAATGTCTTTGTAACACCGACCGCATCAACAATCACAAAATGGGTCTTAGCCGTTTGAGCAGATGGCGTCACCTTCTTCAAAGCATCCATATCGAGGGTGCGCGTTCCCCGACCTTTCATCTGGTCAAAGTAATTTTTCGATCGCACATCCCGCATAAACAGCAGGCATTCTAGCGGTTTCACATCCGTGCCCGTGGCAATCATGTCCACCGTGACCGCAATCCGAGGATAGTAATCATTTCGCAGCTGCGCCAACACCGATTTGGGGTCTTCCTCTGCTTTATACGTCACCTTCTTGCAAAAGGCATTGCCCTCGCCAAACTCTTCCCGCACGATTTTGATGATGTCGTCGGCATGACTATCATCCTTAGCAAAAATCAGCGTCTTCGGCACCTCCTGCCGATTGGGAAAGATCTCCGGTAGCTTGTCTCGAAAGGCGCGAATCACGTTACGAATCTGGCTGGGGTTAACCACATTCTTGTCTAGCTGTTTGCCAGAGTAGGTAATCTCTTCGTCTAGCTGTGCCCAGCGCTGGTTACGGCTCAACTTTTCTCGCTTTTCTACATACTCTTTAGCAACCAGTCGGCTACCATCCTTTGTAATTTCGGTTTCAATGATGTAGGGCAAATAGCCCACATTTACCCCATCGATCACAGCCTGCTCGTGGGTGTATTCGCTCACCACATTTTCATTAAAGAAGCCAAAGGTGCGTTTATCAGGCGTCGCCGTCAGCCCAATCAAGAACGCATCAAAGTAGTCCAACACCTGCTTCCAGATGTTGTAGATCGAGCGGTGGCACTCATCAATCACAATGAAGTCAAAGAACTCGATTGGCAGGCGATCGCTATACACCACAGGCAATGGGGCTTTAGGCTGCACCCATTCATTTGGGTTTGCCTCCTCTGCCTTATCCTCTAGCTCCTCTCCTTTGAGAATGGAGTAGAGCCGCTGAATCGTGGAAATGCAGACCTGGCTATCGGTCGCCACATAGCTCGACTTCAACCGTTGCACCGCATAAAGCTCAGTGAACTTGCGGTTATCGTCATTGGGCGTGTAAGCCATAAACTCTTGCTCTGCCTGTTCGCCCAGGTTCTTAGTATCCACCAAAAACAAGACCCGCTGAGCTTTTGCAAACTTCAACAGGCGGTAGATAAAGTTGATCGAGGTAAATGTCTTACCACTCCCCGTCGCCATTTGAATCAGAGCGCGAGGTCGAGTCGCTTTGAACGAGATATCCAGATTATTGATGGCGCGAATCTGACACTCCCTTAGCCCCTCAATCGGCAGTTCAGGCAAATCCAGCAACCGTGTTCTGAGCGATTGATCCTGGGCTAACCAGGCTTGAAATGTTTCAGGACGATGGAATGAAAAGACTGGGCGAGAGCGCGGCTTGGGGTCACGGCGATCGGTGAAGCGTGTGAGAATGCCAGTGCTCTCATAGATAAACGGCAAAGGCTGGTTGTTAAGGTATTTGAGCTTGCTATCGGCATACTCGCTCGACTGCTCTTCTACTACCGTCAAACGATGACCTTCCTCTTCTCGTTTGGCTTCAATCACGCCGATGGGCTGACGATCGACAAACAGCACATAGTCAGCGGGGCCAGCATCAGTCTGATATTCCCGTACAGCGACACCCAAACGCGCACTCAGATTAATGTTTCTCTTGGGCTGAACATCCCAACCTGCTTGCTTCAAAAGCTCGTCAATGCGATCGCGGGCTTGCTGTTCCGGGTTTTGATTTACTGACGCCATAGCTACTGCCCTTCAACAGGAAAATACTGTTCCAGCAGGTCTGCACCGCGATCGCCCATCTCACGCAAAATCTCTTCAACACGCTTTAAAGCCAAAGAAACAGGCATTGTTTTCTGGTTCTCCCAGCGGTTAACAGAGTAATACGACACCCCAATCTTGGCAGCAAGTTCGGCTTGAGTTAGCCCACTGCGATGACGCATCTCTTGGACTAACTGACTAAATTCAGGTTGCTTGATAACTGACATGACCAAACCAAATGTCAATATGGCAGGTGCCATATTCAGGGTACCCATCATCTTGGCACTGCCAACTGGCGATCGTCTTGGTTTTACAATAGATTCACCAAATTCATAAATTAGCAATCGAGGTCAAGCGCGCTTTATTTCATCTAGGCGATCACATAACCACTACTGGAAGGAATCAAGCCAGAGCCCTTCATCGGGAGGTCAAAGAGGTTATGCGACAAGTCATTGCAAAACATTGCTCAAGGATTCATCCTCAGCTTTAGCTCTAAATGATCATCATTATTTCTCCCAGAATTAAGGTCAAGATGCACATTAAGTAGCGGTGGTTATTCTAGCTAAACCATCGAGAGATAAGAGTTTTCAATGCCCGTGCCAGGTAGGGATAGCTCAACGCTTTTGTGGGCACCCTAATAGCAGGCGATCGCCATAGATGCCACCTCGTAAATTGATTAGATCGCCTTTCCCCCTAATATGATCCTGCGCCTCAAGATCTTGCTCTCTTCTGCTGTAGTGCTGAGCTGCTCCCTCACGGCTTGGAATCACCTTGTCTTGCCCCAACTGTTTCCAGACCTGGCTTGTGCGATGGAGCAAGTCTATGGAGCAACAACAAAGACATGGCACAGCGACTGTCAACCTAACATGAAGCCTGCTGGATTGCTCAAGGCTAGGTAGGATGCCCAAGCAAAAGCCCATCGCTAATGGATGGGCAGGGAGCATGATGTGTAGAATGCTGCTGCGATCATAGGGCAGTGGTTTAACGCTGCCCGTGATGAGTATCACGCAAGATCCACCTTCCTTGCCAAAAAGCCCACCGTTTCCGGCAGGCAGGAGGGTGGATCTTGTAGCAGTTCAATTGTACTATATTGACCCATCAAGGACTGCATCCTGGACTACTTGAGCCTGATTTCACTGCAATTGCTTATTTAGGGTACTTTTTCTAGCAATAAACCCTTTGATATCAAGCTTTTCAAGGCTTTGAGCGTACCCTAAATGAGCGTTTGATGGCGATCGAGGCTTCATTGACTTGGATGGCAGAGCTTCGCTTCTCTTATCAGGGCTTTGCTAACAGAGGATCACCCTATCTCATAGCATCATTACCTGTGCATATTCTGAATTGCGATTAAGCTCAATCGCCTCTCTCATCAGGGCTTTGAGCGTTGCTGACTTGACGGGGCTTTGCTGAGCGAGGATTACTTTCTATAGCCTCTTCGACTGTGGATGCTTTGTTAGGTTGAGGACAAGCTTTGCGGTAGCGGTGGGTGGGGGCTGTGGGTTTAGGGTCTTCTCATCAAGACACAGCAACCTAACGATTGCATTCAGCGGCAGCAAATTGACCAAAACGATAGACGAAGAAATCTTCAACTGTCTGCTGCAATGCGATTTATGGGGAGACGAGCACTAGAAAAGGGAAAGGAGACGACCATGCATTGGGTGACAGTATTCATGTCTACTAACATATCGTTCGCTCCTCACCCACTCTCCTAAACCGATTGAAGGAAAGCTTAA